>JBAQNR010000014.1:0-196148 GCA_049304035.1 Microgenomates group bacterium | reverse complement strand
CATCAAGGTCAACCCAATTGATGGCGTGTTTGTCTCAGCAACGGTTGAAGAAGCGTTAACATACAAGATCAATGAGGCAAGCCAAGGACATGTGAACGCAAGTTATACCGTCCCCGCCTCCACTGCCATCACTGAATGTAACGGTGGTACTTTCACGACGAGTGTCGCAACCACACCTACCGCCGTGAACTTCGGGTCGGTCACTTCCTACGACACATTCTATCGGGCAGAACAGGAAATATATATCCAAACGAACTCATCCAATGGCTATGTCGTCACGGCACAATACAATAATGCGTTAAAAACGGCTGGCGGAGTGAATACTATTCTGGATGGCTCGTGTGACGGTACATGTACCGCTGTAACAAATGCCGCTTGGGGAACCGCAGGAAACAACGGATTCGGCTATACGCTGGGGAATATCACGGGGACAGAAGCGGCATGGACCGGAGCGACATTCAAGATATTCGGGACAACACCACAAACGATTATGACAAAGGCGACAGGAACGGCTGGTTCACGCATAGCAGTGTGTTACCAACTGTCGGTGGACACAACCCAAGCAACCGGATACTACTTTAACAAATTAACATATATTGCAACACCAAAGTTCTAATCGTTCATAGTCAAAACTTGATGAATGAATACTTTTAGGCTATAATAAGGCTCTATGTCAGAAGCGAGAGCTCATTCTTTCGGACCGGGTGCAGAAGTATTGTCACAGTTCTTGGTGCGTTCTTTACCTTCTATCCAACTATACCAAGGAGATCGGATTTCAAGACAAAAATTGATTGCAACCCTCCGTCCAATATTCCGTAGTGAATATGACAAAATATTAGCTATGGAAAGAGAGGCTGTTGCAAAGGCTGATGTCCAGCTTGGCTTACAATCTCAAACAACAGATACGGTTGGCTCACATAATTTGAAATGGTTTGACGAAACAGGATTAGCTTATTCGACCGGCCTCCCAACGACTGCAATTGCGGTGGCAATCATTCACCCAGAAATCGGAATGAGTGCTACACATATGAATTTAATCACTGGAGAAGATGTCATTCAGAAAATAGCTACCGCTGCGAAATCGACACTTGCTCAGGGAATGATGGAGACAGCATCAGAAGAGGTATTTGCACGCATGATGGCACCGAATGAAAGCATGCATGCGGTAGCTGCCAAGGCCATGAAAAATGCAATGAGTGCATTTGCACGCCTAACACCAAGTGGTGTACCCCTAAAGGGAACTCAAATCTCAATTATGGGTGGAAATTTTCTGACCCAATCTCAACAGGATGATTTAGCCCAAGCAGCAATAAGTACGACTCGTGCGCATCCTGCAATGAATGATGGAAGAGCTCGAGTGGGAGGGCGCACAATAGATTTCTCAAATCAACTGGGCGGAAAAGAACCGCTTGGAATGGTATGGGGAGGACAACGACACCCACAATATTCCACACCGACTTACTACAGTCTGGGAAACTTAATTCGATAAATCATTTATCTAAAAAGTCCCTCATCCTTTTTAAAGCTTCTGTAAGTGTTTCCATGGAGCTTGCTATAGATAAACGCACACAGTATGTCCCATATGGCTTCTTTGTTTGAGGATCGATCATTCCTCCTCCAAATGATTCACCAGGAAGCACACATACATTTTTTTCTTTAAGTAGTTTTTTGGCAAACTGCTCGCCAGTATAGCCAGTCTTGGAGAGATCTGGAAAGACATAAAAGGCTCCTCCTGGTTTTGGGCAAAACACACCAGGAATAGCGTTGAGCTCTTTCACGACAAAATCCCTTCGTCTCCTAAATTCATCTTTCATATCTTTGATATAAGACAGCACTTCTTTATTGTTTATCGAAGCAGCAAGACCGATTTGTTCTGGTGTTTGTGGACAGCTGAATCTCACGTTGTTGAGTTTACGAATAGGACCATCGATATATTTTGCCGGACCGATTATGTATCCTATACGGATCCCTGGAACGCAATTTCGCTTTCCTGGTCCATCAATTATGACCGTACGCTCTTGCATGCCGGGCAAATCCATGATTGAATTGAATTCACTATCAAAAACATGTCCTCTATATATTTCATCAGTAACAACCGTAAAGTTGTATTTTTTTGCAAGCTGGGCAAGTTTTTTTAATGACTCCAAAGAGGCAACTCCACCTGTTGGATTACTTGGTGAAAGCAGGATAACGACTTTGACTTTTGTTTTTTTTAATTGCCTCTCGATATCTGTGACATCGATATCATAATCCTTTTCTGGAAGCAGTTTGTAGGGTATCCACTTTGCCCCTGCATCGGAAAATCCACTAAAATGCCCAGGATAATCGTAACAAGGAACCAAGACAGTGTCTCCTTTGTCAAGAAGCGACCTAAAAATGACACCAATTGCTGCTTTTCCTCCGCCAGAAGTTATCGCGATATTATCTTTCGTGATCTTTGCCTTTTTGTAATATGTTTGTACTTCTTTGGCAAGCGCCTCTCGAAGAATATCTAATCCAAGCGGAGGACAATATCCTGTTTTTCCATCAAGATAGGCATTTGCAATAGCCTTTCGTACATTCTGATGGGGAAGAAAGTCTGGTTGACCTATTTGTAACCTAAGTACTGGTTTTCCACTTTCCTTTTCCTGTGTATTTGCATAATCTCCCCAGACGAATGCACCCTCGGCATACAATGAATCAAGAGTTTTTGAGTATTTCATATGATATGGTGATAATTATTTTTTTAACAAGGTAAGAGCATGTTTTGCGACATGTTCGCCTGATAAACCAAAATAATAGATTAATTCCCATGGTTGGCCCGTGTCTCCAAACCTATCATTGATACCAATCATAGAAAATACTGGTGTTTTCTTGATATTTGCTTCCATAACAGCAGCTGCAACCAAGTTTCCCAAACCACCCTTTTGATGTTCTTCAACAGTAAGGATTGCTTTCGTTTCTAAAGCTGCCTTGATAATCGCTTCCTTATCAAGTGGCTTGATCGTGTGCATGTTGATAACACGTGTCTCGATTTTATATTCTGTCTTAAGAATCCAGGCGGCTTTAAGTGCCTCAGCAAATTCTGGACCACAGGATATAATCGTCAGGTCTTCTTTTTCATTCTTATACTTGGTTGAAACAGTCACATCAAATGCATTGATAAACTCAGATTTTTCCTTTCTAAATCTATATACGTTCGCTTTTCCCAAAATGAATGGTGTTTGTTTTGTTGTTATGACGGGAGTCGCTTCACGTGCGAATCGTATATATTTTGGTTTCTTATCTTTGAATAATAAATGAGTCGTTGCCTTTTCTGTTTCGTTGCTATCTGCGGGAACGACCAACTTCATATTGGGGAGTATGCCGACAACGGAAAATTCTTCAAGGGATTGATGTGTTGCTCCATCTGGACCAACGGAAATACCTCCATGCGCTCCAGCAAATAAAACGTTCAGCTCTCCATAACACACTGTTGTTCGCATCTGGTCAGCGTTTCGTTGAGAGATAAACACGCCATATGTTGACATAATCGGGAGTTTATTTTCACGAGCCAATCCTGCGGCGACAGAAGTGGTGCTTTGTTCGGTGATCCCCATCGAAAGAAACCGATTTTTTCTTTCAGGGTAGTCCTTATAGAACATATTCGTCTTAACTGATTCTGTAATATCACTTCCTAAGACGACTACACGCTCATCTTTACCGTGTTTCGCAAGAGCATTTCCAAATCCAGAGCGAGTGGGTTCCATGACAACCTTCATAGTCTCAAGTGCATTCCAGTGATAATCTCGCTTGAATTTTGGTGTTGTTCTCTGAATTTTTTTATCTATCTTTTTTTGATAATCAATTGCCTTTTTTGTCATTCCATCGACATTTATTTTCGTATCAACGCCGAGCTCCTTCAACGCAAGCAATAGTTCTTCTTTCTTTGGTGCTTTTCCATGCCAGCTTGCTTTTCCCTCCATAAATGAGACACCCTTGCCTTTTACCGTATTTGCGACAATTGCAACAGGCTGTCCTTTTATTTTCTTTCCAGCTTCAAATGCCTCGACAATCGCCTTCATGTCATGCCCGTCTATCTCAATAACGTGCCATCCGAATGCGGATAGTTTTGCATTGAATGAAGTCAGTGCAAGTACTTCTTCCGTACATCCATCGATTTGAAGCTGGTTCCTATCGACAACAACAACAAGGTGGTCAAGTTTATGATGACTTCCTTGAAGGACTGCTTCCCACATTTGCCCCTCATCCCATTCACCATCTCCGGAGATGACATAGGTATAGTGGTTTTTTTTATCCAATCGTGCAGCAAGCGCAATTCCTACTCCAAGACTCAATCCCTGGCCAAGCGAACCGGTTGAGACCTCAACTCCCTTCAATTTTAGCCAATGTGGATGCCCCTGGAGAGGACTACCGAACTTACGAAGAAGTGCCATATCTTCAATCGGAAAATAACCACTTTGGGCAAGTCCGACATATAATGCGGGCGCCTTATGTCCTGCGGAAAATATTACTCTATCCCTATCCTCCCAGTCGGGATTCTTTGGATCATGATTAAGGATTCTCAAGTATAAAGCCGCTGTAATATCCATGATCGATAAACTACCGCCTGGATGACCAGAGCCGGCAAGATGAATACCTGTTAAACAGTATCCGCGCATAAGAGCAGCATTCTCCACCAATTCAGAGATTGAATATGTTTTTTTCATAGAAAAGCAATTAAATTTGTATTGTTTTCCAGTCTTTCACGAAGAGCTCGATTCCCTTGTCCGTAAGCGGATGTGAGTACAATTGTTTCAATACTTTAAAGGGAATAGTAGCTATGTGACTTCCGGCAAGTGCCACTTTTCGGACATGGTCCGCATGGCGCACGCTTGCTGAAATGATTTCCGTCTTATAATCGTAATTTGCGTACATCTGCAAAATTTCATGGATGAGCTCTATGCTGTCATGACCGACATCGTCGAGCCTTCCTAGAAAAGGCGAAACATATGTTGCGCCTGCCTTTGCTGCAATAAGCGCTTGATTGGAAGAAAAAACGAGCGTGACGTTCGTCTTAATTCCCAGTTTCGTTAATGTTTTGACGGCACAAATACCTTCTCTACTCATCGCAACTTTAACTACTACGTTTGGCGCTATTTTTGATAATTTTTTTCCCTCATCAACTATTTCCTTCTGCGTCATCGCTATCCCTTCCAGACTCACTGGGCCAGACACTATTTTGCATATTTCTTTGGAAAGTTTTGTAATATCTTGCCCTTTTTCCTTTGCCATCAATGATGGATTTGTAGTTGCCCCATCAATGATTCCCCACGACACTGCTGTCTTTATTTCTTCAAGATTTGCGGTATCGATAAAAAATTTCATAACGCAATGAAAAATTTATAAATAGTACAGGTAAGACATCATATAAGAAATGTGAAGTGTTTGTCAAGTAACTCGTACCCAGTTACTTTGAAAGCTTTTTTCTGAGTTCGCCAAGCGCCTCTTTTGCATGGTCTTTGCCCCCTAAACCAAATGCGAGACCTCCTGCAATTGCAAGCATTGCAACCAAACCGGTGAAGAAAATTCGGATAAGATCTTGTGCAACACCGAGTTGATTAAGCATGATGAGGACAGTGAAGAAAAGGATCGTATAGCGAGTGAAAACGGCAAGTGAATTTGATGCACTCTCTCCGGCACTCTTTACACTTTGACGGACAACATCAGATGAAAGATTTGATATGACAATTCCGACAAATCCGATGATGACAGCCACTATGACGTTAGGAATATAGAACAAGAACTGATTAAGAACTTCAGTTGCGCGTGACAATCCCCATGTTTCAAGGGTTGGAATTAAAAACAGAATGATCACCGTCCATTTGACTAGTTCAGCAAGTACGGCTTCCCAAAGCTTGACTTCTCTCAAAGTTATCAATCGTGTCTTATGCAACAAGGCATCTATTCTGAATAATGCAAAGACTGCAAGGAGAAGTTTCTTTAGGATAAGCGCAACGATGTATCCTGTGATGACTATAAGAAGACCACCAAAAAAATCCGGAAGATAGTTTACAAACTTCGCCCAGAATTTTACGAAAACAAAGTTTGTAGAGTTAAACATAAGTGGATATATAAATTATTAAATTTCAACTTGATGCATAAAGTTTCAAATGACTTCATACATTTTTATCTCTTTTATTTTTTTGTCTGAAAAAAGAATAATAGAAATAACTTGCACGCTCAGTTTACTGTTTTTTAGATTATTCTGCAACACATATGCTGTAGCAACACGCTTTATGTGTTCCAGCTTCCTATATGTTACCGCTTCAAACGGCTTGCCGTGCGAGTCTCCAATACGTGTTTTTACCTCACAGAAATATATACTGTTATTTTTTTTGGCAACAATATCCAATTCTCCAAATCGTATACGAAAGTTTTGATCTAATATGGTAAATCCATTATTACGAAGGAATTCTGCGGCATATGTTTCACCTATGTGACCTATTTGAAGAGACATACACCAAGCATTATACTGCTTTTGGAGTTGCTTTTTTTGCTTTTCTGGTCTTCTTGAGACTATAAAGCTTGTTTCGAGTTTCTGCTTCTGTGAAGTCTCTGATAAATCCAACTCTTGCTTTTGAATAGTTGCTTTTTTTATCAAGTGTCAAAGAAACGATGTTTGGTGAAGCGAGAGGAATGATACGCTCAACTCCTACGCCTATTTTTGAAATTTTTCTGATCGTAATTACGCGTGTTTCTGGAGTGTTTCCTTTAACCATCATGAGGATACCTTTAAAGAGTTGAGTTCTCTCTTTTTCGCCATCCTTAAACTTATATTCAAGGCTGACTGTATCGCCAATTTTCATCACGGTTTTGTTTAATTCAAATGAGTTTGCCATAGGTTAGAAAAGGTAATTATACCTCGTGTGCTAATTTTTTACAAGCCATAATAAATCCTGAAAAAATTGGGTGTGGTTTGCCAGGATAACTTTTATATTCTGGATGACCTTGAGTTCCCATATAGAATGGGTGGACCGACTTTGGAAGCTCAACTATTTCAACCAATTTTTCTTGTTTTGAACGTGCACTGATGATAAGTCCCGCCTTTTGCATGCGTTCTGCATATTCATCATTGAATTCATATCTATGTCTATGACGCTCACTCGTATCCTGCGTCCCGTAGAGCTCGTAAGCGAGCGTACCCTTTTCAACGAGTGCATCCCAGCCTCCAAGCCGCATCGTACCGCCGTAGGCGCGTTTTTCAAGTATTTTCTGCTGTTCAGGAATAAGATGGATAACAGGATCACTGCAGTCCGGAACATTCTCATATGTATTTGCACCTGAAATTCCAAGAACATTACGTGCAAATGCGACAACGGCAAGCTGCATACCATAACACAGTCCTAAATAGGGAATTTTCTTCTCCCGTGCGTAGTTCGCAGCTGAGATCATTCCTTCCGAACCACGAATCCCCCATCCGATAGGAACGATAATTCCGTCTGGTTTGCCAATTATGTCCACACCTTGCTTTTCTATTTTCTCAGCATCAATCCAATGCGTTTCCAACTTTACATTTCCTGCCCAGGAAGCATGGTCAAGCGCATCAAAAAGCGCTGCGTATGAATCACGAAGTTGATAATCGCCAGTACCGAAATATTTGCCGATGATGGCAACATGGACTGTCTTTTCCTTTTTTTCCTTGATTGATGAAATCAAAGATTCAAAACGTGAAAGATCTGGTTCTTGAATCGGAAGTTGAAGTTTTGTCAATATTTTTTTATCGAAATTCTGCTTCTTCAAGATGAGTGGTATTTCATATACGCTGTCGACATCAGGGTTGGAGATGATATCATCACCGTGCACATTGCAAAAAAGGGCAAATCTATCTCTTCTTCTTTGATCTAGATATTTCTCTGAGCGGGCAACTATGAAATTCGGCTGTATCCCCATTGAGTTAAGTGTTCTGACGGAAAGTTGAGTCGGCTTTGTCTTTGGTTCACCTAAATGCTTTGGGGTAGGAACATAGCTGACATGGACATGAATAACATCATTCGGTTTTTGAAGTGTGAGCATACGTGAAGCTTCATAATAAAACACGTTCTGATATTCTCCTGCCGTTCCCCCAAGTTCGATAACCATTATATCTGCATTGTGCGTTTTGGCAGCGGAATGGATCCTATCAATTATTTCGTTTGTGATGTGAGGAATAGCTTCGACATCCTCTCCATTATATTCAAATCTTCGTTCTCGGTCGATTACCGTTTTGTAAATTCGTCCTACAGTGACAAAGTTGTCGGCACCCATTTCTTGGTTGAGAAATTTTTCATATGTGCCAATATCCATATCGGCCTCCGTGCCATCCTCGCACAAATAAGGATCCCCGTGTTCGATTGGATTGATTGTTCCCGCATCTAAATTGAGGTAATTTTCAAATTTGATCGGCACAACGTTGTAGCCAGCAGATTTGAGAAGATAGGAGATCGAAGCGGATGTTATGCCCTTTCCGATACCGGAAATGACACCACCTGAAATAAAGATATATTTAAGCGGATGGTTTCTTTTCATCTAGTGTTGATGGTATTTTTTGTAACGCCCACGCAGAAAAATCACAGGTTGGATAGTTCGAACACCCATAAAATTTCTTCCGTGTTTTGGTAAATTTTACCACAATATCTCCTGCACATTTTGGACATTTTCTATTTTTGACGACAAAGAGGAATGGCTTTGTTGTTTTGCATTCTGGATATCCGCTGCAGGCATAAAATTTACCGAATTTTGAAAAGCGAATAATCATCGGCTTTCCGCATTTTGGACATACTTCATTCGTTTCTTCTTTGATTTGAATGAGACCCACCTCTTTTTTCTTTGTCTCAAGTTCGACAGAAAATGGTTTGTAGAATGAATCGAGCACTGCAATCATATCCTCTTTTCCTTCTGCGATCAAATCGAATTTGTCTTCCATCCCAGACGTGAAATCAAGTTCAAAAATGTGTGAAAAATTCTGACTCAAATAATCGGATATCGCCGTCCCTATTACTGTCGGAATAAAATATCTTCCATCTTTTTCTACATATCCTTTTACTTGAATGAGTGAGATAATCGCCGCATATGTTGATGGTCTCCCGATGCCTTCCTCTTCCATTGTCCGGATAAGGGATGCTTCATTGTAACGAGGTGGTGGAGATGTAAGCTGCTCTTTCGTTTCAATTTCCTTTATGGTAGCAGGTGTCCCATCTGTCACGGCTGTCAACTCTCTATTTTCCTGTTTTATCGATTCCATTAACTTCAGATATCCATCAAACATTATTTTTGTTGCTGAGGCTTCAAATACATGCTGTTCAGGAGAAACGAGATCGAATGTAATCGTCTTTAGCTCGGCTTCTTTCATTTGTGTTGCCACTGCTCTATCGAAGATGAGCTTATATAATTTTTTATGATTAACGGTAAGTGACTCTTTTTTCTTAGTAAGGTCATCCACTTCAATCAACTTTGTTGGTCTGATTGCTTCATGTGCTTCCTGAGCCATACGGGATTTTGTCCTATATCCTCTTGGTTTTTCCAATGCGTACTCAGGGCCGAATTTCTCGATAATATAGTCTTTTGCCCTAAAAACAAATTGTGTGGAAAGATTGAACGAATCTGTTCTGTGATAGGTGATAAAACCTTTTTCATACAATGACTGAGCTAAGCTCATTACTTGTCGTGAAGAGAATCCACACTTGAAAAAGGCATCTTGTTGTAATGAGGATGTTGTATATGGTGGCGTTGGATATCTGTTTGAAACCGTCTCTTTCATATCCTTCACTTGATATGTTGTATTGAGAAGATTTTTTTTTGTTTCTTCAGCGGTTTCCTTGGTGATAATTGTCTTCGTAAAGGTATATTCTCCTGCGTACAGCTTTGCCGTTTGAGAAACCTCTATCGTTTCATTCTTTAATTTTTTAAGCTTAGCAGAAACCTCATGTCCCTCAACTGTAAATTGTCCACTCATAAGGACATATGGTTCTTGTTTGAAAATTGTCCGTTCTTTTTCTCTTTCCACGATAAGACGTACACCAACTGTCTGTACACGCCCCGCTGAAAGCCAATTTTTTCCAGTTTTTTTCCAAAGTAATGGGGAAAGTTCATAACCCACAATACGATCAAGTATTCTTCGCGCCTGTTGGGCTTTTACCAAATCCATGCGAAGTTCTGCTGGGTGCTCTAAAGCTTCTTTCAATGCGGAAGCTGTGATTTCATGAAAGACAATGCGTTTTATTTTTTTTGTGACATCTGCAAATTCTATTGACGGCCAATTCTCTTTGATGAGCCCAAGAATATATGCAGCGTGATATGAAATAGATTCACCCTCACGGTCCAAGTCGGTTGCGAGAATAATCTCATCATGTTCTTTTGATAGCGCAATCAATTGGTCAATGACTTTTTTTCTTTTCTCAATATATTCATATTTTGGACGGTAATGGTCCTTAAAGTCAATTGCCATCTCCTTACCAGGAAGGTCTCTGATATGCCCCAAAGTTGCAATAACGAAGTATTGGTCGCCCTTCCCATCCATTTTCAGGATGCGGTTGAATGTGCGCGCTTTTGTTGGAGATTCTACGATAATCAATGCCATAACGTCTTATTATACAGGCTAGACAAGCAGAAGACGGGGCAATTAAATTCTAAACACTAAACTATAAACCCTAAACGGTTAGAAGACCTCAAATTAAAAAGTGGGTTATTTGAAAGTTTGATGTTTTGTCCCTTTTGATTAGGATTTAGAGTTTAGAGTTTGTGACTTTTTATGTGTGTCTTCTTTTCTTTTTCAAAAGCTTTGCGTCTATCGCAGAGCGTCGTAACATGGAGGAGACTTCCTTTCGCGCATCTTCGGTTTTTGCTGTCTTCATCCGTTCTTTTGCATCTTTCATAGCCAAATTCGTTTGCTGTTCGTCGATAGCACTTTGTCCATATGCACGAGACACGAGGAGCGAAACAGTTTCTCCATTTGTTTCAACATATCCGCCACCGATAGCGAGATATTCATTATCCTCTCCATCCCAATAATGTACGATACCCTCTTCAAGCAACGCAAACAAGTTGATGTGACGAGGGAGAATTGTCATATCTCCTTCCGATGAAGGAAGTGTTACGCCATCAATCTCTTTTTCAAGAGCGATGCTTTTTGGTGTGATAATGATCAGTTTTAGTTTTGACATATATTTTGTTCAAACCGTATGTAACTAATCTCAGCTGATTTCAACTGTTATTAGCTTTTTTTCACTTCATCAATTGTGCCAACCATGTAAAACGCCGTTTCCGGTTTATCGTCATGCAGGCCTTCTAATATTTCCTTAAATCCGCGCACGGTTTCTTTCATGGGAACATATTTTCCCGGACGTCCTGTGAACGGTTCAGCAACCGACATAGGCTGCGTAAGGAATCGTTGCATTTTTCTTGCTCTTGAAACAACAAGTTTATCAGCATCAGAAAGTTCCTCCATTCCAAGAATGGCAATGATGTCCTGAAGATCCTTATAGCGCTGCAGTGTTTTCACAACGTCCCGTGCAACCTGATAATGCTCAGCACCAACCACTTCCGGGTCAAGTGCGCGAGAATTTGATGATAAGGGGTCAATTGCTGGAAAAAGCCCCTGTTCCGCAAGAGATCTTTCAAGATTCAAAGATCCATCCAAATGAGAAAATGTAGCGACTGGAGCGGGATCCGTATAATCGTCAGCAGGTACGTACACAGCTTGGATTGAGGTGATGGATCCCTTTTTCGTTGAGGTGATTCTCTCTTCAAGTGACGCCATTTCGCTTGCCAATGTCGGCTGATAACCTACCGCGGATGGAATACGACCAAGGAGGGCTGACACTTCACTTCCTGCTTGCGCAAAACGGAAGATGTTGTCGATAAATAGAAGGACATCCATATTTTTCTTATCACGGAAATGTTCAGCCATAGTGACTCCGGTGAGTGCAACACGCAAACGATTCCCTGGAGACTCATTCATCTGTCCGAATACTAGAGCTGTCTTGTCGATGACTTTTGTGTCCTTCATTTCCCTCCAAAGATCATTTCCTTCACGGGTTCTTTCTCCGACTCCGGTAAAGACTGAAACTCCTGAGTGTTCTTTTGCGACATTGTGGATCAGTTCTTGTATCGTGACTGTTTTTCCGACTCCTGCTCCTCCAAAGATAGCAACTTTTCCTCCCTTGATGAACGGTGCGATAAGGTCAATAACCTTGAGGCCTGTTTCGAATATCTCTTGTTCGACTGCTTGTTCGGCAAGCGCTGGGGCACTGCGGTGAATGGGCATTCTCTCCTTTGTCTTGATCTCTGGCCCTTCGTCAATTACTTCACCAAGGACATTAAAGATGCGTCCGAGCGTTTCGTCCCCTACTGGTACATCTATTGGCTTCCCAGAATTCGTGACTTCCATTCCACGACTTAATCCATAGACACTTCCCATGGCTACTGTACGTACAAGTCCCGGTTCAAGAACAGCTTCAACTTCAAAAATTATCTTTCCAAGTTTTTTATCTTCTAGGACAAGCGCATCATAAATTCCTGGAGTATTATCTTCAGGAAATTGGACATCAACTACCACTCCGCGGACAGATGAAATAATTCCTTTTATCATATTCATATATGTAAACAATTAATTTTTAATTAAAAATTTCAAATTTATAATCAATCAACCCGCTTCAACCGATTCTTTGGCTGTTACCATATCCAACAGCTCATTAGTAATCTTTTCTTGCCTTAACTTATTTCCCAACAATGTTAAATTGAAAATAACATCATTTGCATTATCTGTCGCATTTTTCATTGCAATCATCCGTGCAGAATGTTCTCCTGCCTCTGACTGAATAACAGCATTACGCACCTTTTCTTCTACAAAACTTCTCAAAATACGCTCAATGATCGCCATTGGGCTTGGTTCGATGACATATTCGTTATATTCTTTTTCTTCGATTTTTGCCTGTTCCAATTCAAGTTTATATGGTAACAGCTGTGCAAGAGTTGTTTCCGTTTTCAATGTTGAAATAAATTTGTTATACAACACAAACACTCGTTTATATGTGCCATTTAAAAATGTCTCTAATGAGAAACTAATCACAGCAGAGATATTGTTAAGGGGCAAAGAATGAGAATAATCTGCTAAAATGTCTCCTCCTGTTTTTGAAAGAAACTGAGCTCCTTTTTTTCCTATCGTTATGAATTTGCTTGTTTTTATGTCTACGTTATTTGCAATATATCGGAACAAGTCTATATTAAAAGATCCACAGAGCCCCTTATTTCCTGTAAGGACGATCACCAAATCTGGTGCAGATTCAGGTGCGTGACTTACAAGAAGTGGAGAGTTGACCGCATCAACTTTCGTCATAACTTTCTTGATGACAAGTTCCAACTGTTCTTGATATGGACGTGCCTCAAGTGCTGCTTGCTGACTTTTCTTCATTTTTATAGCAGACACTAACTGCATAGAACGAGTTATCTTCTTTACGTTACCAACCGACTTAATTTTCTTACGAACTTGTCTTACATTCATACGATTACTGTTCTATAAAACCATCTGCTACTTGCTTTACAAATGGAGCAAGTAATTCCTCGATATGAGGGGTGACAACTTTTTCTTTTTCTATCATATGGACTATTTTTTCTCCTTGAAGACGAACGGCTTTTACGAGTTCGTTCTCAAAATCGGTCACCTTTGTTACTGGAATCAAGTCTAAGTATCCTTTGTTTGCAGCCCAGAGTACAATAATTTCCTCTCCCAATCTGTAAGGTTTATTTTTGTCTTGTTTCATCAACTGAGTAACTTTTGCTCCCCGATTGAGTAACTTCTTTGTTTCTTCGTCAAGATCGCTTTCAAACTGCGAGAACGCGGCCATCTCACGATATTGGGCAAGGTCAAGCTTTAATCTTCCAGCCACTTGTTTCATTGCCTTTGTTTGTGCATTTCCACCCACACGTGAAACAGAAATACCGATGTTTATTGCTGGTCTGATACCCGCATTGAACAGATCGGTTTCAAGAAATATCTGTCCATCTGTGATAGAAATTACATTTGTAGGAATATAAGCTGAGACATCACCTTCCAATGTTTCAATAACGGGAAGGGCTGTAATTGATCCACCACCTGAAGAATCCTCCAATCGGCATGCGCGTTCAAGCAAGCGAGAATGCAGATAGAAAATATCTCCTGGATATGCTTCACGACCCGCTGGTCTTCGAAGAATAAGCGAAACTTGTCTGTATGCCCATGCATGTTTAGACAAATCGTCATAAACGACCAAAACATCTTTACCTTTTGCCATAAAAAACTCTGCGATCGCACATGCGGTATATGGAGCCAAGTATTGTAATGATGCAGGATCTGATGATGATGCACTTACGATAATTGAATAGTCCATAGCTCCTTGCTTTTTCAAGAGCTCAGAGACAAGAGCGATTTTAGAATTTTTTTGTCCGATTCCACAGTAGATACAAATTACATCTTGTCCTTTTTGGTTGATGATCGTATCGAGTGCGATTGTTGATTTACCGGTGCCTCTATCGCCAATGATCAATTCACGTTGTCCACGACCAATTGGAAACAAAGCATCAATTGATTTGATACCTGTCTGCATTGGAACGTTCACCGATTTTCTATAAACAACCGAAGGTGCAACTTTCTCAACAGGATTCCAAACATCTGCTGGAAGCGGATCTCCTCCATCAAGTGGTAATCCCATTGGATCAACGGTTCTTCCCATCAATTTTTCACTGACAGGAACAGAAAGTGTGTAATTGAGTGCCTTCACTTGTTCACCAGACTTGATTTTCAGATAATCACCTAATACGATTACGCCGACAGAATCCTCCAACATGTCAATGATATAGCCTTTAACGCCACTTGCAAACTCCACTACTTCTCCAAAACCAGCTTTATCAAGACCGGCTATCAACGCAACACCGTCACGCAGCTCTTGAACAGTTCCAACTTCATCAGTTTTATAGTCGAGTTTACTGTTTTTAATTTCTCTTTCAATTTGTTCGAGATACTGATCAATTGCTTTCATAGAGCTGTTTTTTTAATAAATGTAACGCATTGCGTATTGATAGGTCAATGATTTGTGATCCACATTTAATAACGACACCACCGAGAAGGGTTGGATCAACTTTGTTTTCCACTTTACTTGTCGCATATTGTGGAAATCGCGCACATATATCCTTAATTTCGCTCTCTGACAAGCTGTATGTAGAATATAATGTCACAAGTTCCTTCTGAGCGACAAGCTCTTCGGTAAATGTTTTTTTTAGTCGTTCTTTTACATGTGGATCAAGGCGCATACGATATTAGTTCTTTTCTAAATTGGTAAGAACCTTTGCGTTAATCTGTTTTTGCATATCTTCTGTTAAGAAATCCTTAAGGACATGCTCAACTGTCATAACGCTAACTTTTGCTAATGTCTCTTTATACTGCTTTTCCATCTGGCGTCGCTCCTCTTCTATTTGTTTTGAAGATCTCTTGACTATTTCTTGAGATTCTTCCTGTGCTTTTTTGATCAGGGAGACACGCTCAAGTTCTGCTGCATGTCTGACTGCCTTCAAGCTCTCTTCTGTTTTCTTGTGAATCTCATCTTTTGCGTTCTTTTCTTGAAGAGCAAGCATCTCTTTTTGTTTTTGGGCTTCCTCATGAATCTTTCTTCGCTCTGCATCTTTCATCTTTTCACTCTTCATAACAGACACGAAAGGACCTGCTATAAGTTTTTTATAGATGAAAAAAAACAAACCGAAATTTATGATCTGAGCAACCAATAATTTTATATCAACTCCAAGATTTTCCATAATAATTCAATACTCAAATTATGTAAATTTGAGAATAAGTGCAACAACAAGTGCGTAAATGGCAATAGCTTCTGCGAATGCCAATCCAAGAATCATAGCTGTTCTAATTGATGATTCTGCTTCTGGGTTGCGTCCTAATGCTTCGACTGCTTTTGATGCAATGCTTCCAATTGAAACTGCTGGTGCAATTGCGCCAACACCGATTGTAAATGCGATAGCGATCAATTTAATTGATTCTGCGTCCATAGTATATGTACACCCCCTTTTCGAAATACAAATTTATAATGTAAACCTCACATTAATGATGACTTACCGACAAACTTAGAAATACAGATGTCAACATTGAAAATACCAATGCTTGTACGAATCCAACAAATATTTCCAGGATAATAAACGGAAATGAGGCTAAAACAGGCACCAAGAATGCTACGATAGTCAAAAGTACTTCTCCAGCGAATATGTTTCCGAAAAGACGGAATGCAAACGAAACAACTTTTGAAATCTCTGAAACAATTTCAAGAATACCTAAAACGAAGTAAATCGGATCCTTAAAGTTGAGGAATTTGGAAATGTATGTTTTGAATCCCAAAAATTGTATTCCATACACCTGAATCATGAAGACCGAGATAATCGCAAGCGCAAGTGTTGCATTTAAATCTGCATTATTTCCTCTAAATAAGGGGATTGACATAATCTCTTCGTGTGCGGTTTCTTCTTTTGCGTGTTCAGTTTGTGGTTCATCAGATGGTTTGTTTTCCGAGACGACAACTGCATTTCCGTGTGAGTCAACCTCAACCGTTTGCGCTGCCTCTGTGTTCGCTGTCTCTGCGGCCACTTCTTTTTCAATGGTTTCTGTTTTTACCGCATGTGCATCTTCCTTAAATATCGTGCCATGTACAATGTTTGCAGGAACCTTGAGCATGATGCTACCGACTCCTGGTAAAAGCCCACTCCAGTTTTGAATAAGGATCCAAAGAAAAAAGGCAGAAAGCAAAGGAAAGAAGACATCGATCTTTTCATGAACGATTGATCCAAATAACTCATAGAGGCTCCGTAACACTAAATTAAGCGTGTAATACAACCCAGACTTCTCTTCTTTCTTTGATTCCTTAAAATAGGAAATGCCAAGATAGACAAAAAAGAGGAAAACAAGTGACGAAAGAAGCATGGAGTTTTTTACAGCGAATGTACCGATGTAAAAAAGTGTTTCAGCTTTAATGCTAATCTCAGGCATGGTGGGAAAATTGACGAACAATTTTTAGTAAATTGAAAAATGAACCAATAGCACCAAACAACAAACCGAAAATGGTACCGAATGGTCTTATTTCCAGCTTATTATCTAGTACTATCCCCAAGCCCAACCCGCTAAGTAGAGGAACTACTAAGTACATTCCTAGATCCAAAACATCTGTCATCCTAAAAGTTTCCGGAGCTTTTTTTTTCTTACGCTCATGAAACGATTCTATGACAAACGAACTAGATACTTTCTTTATATGAGACCGGGAATATTCTACCATGTATTAATAAAATTTGTCAACCCAACTTTACGGCATTATCAATCAGGAAGCTCATTGAGTCATCTCGTTCAGCGATAGTACCCTTTGCCAATACGACCTGATTTACCGCTATAATCGACTTAAGTTTATCAAATGTTTTAGGGAAAAAAACACCTTCAATCGTCCCTGTATCATCATACATCGTTATGAATGCCATCTCCTTATTATCTTTTTTCGTCCTGATGATTTTTTTTGCGCTAATAACTCCTACCAAAACTACGGTTTTCTTGTCATCACCTTTCCCTATCTCTCCGATCCTTTTAGAAGCTTTTTCTTGAATTAACGCAGCAAAGCGAGCGAGCGGATTTTTGCTAATGAGAAATCCAATGACTTCCTTCTCCATCATTGAAAGCTCATCTTCTGAAACCTCGGGAATCGCCTCGAAAGTATCCATTATTTTCTTCTGGTCTGCCTGTTCGGCAAATAAACCGAACTGTCCTTTAGACTCGCTATCCTTGGAACCGGCTATATCTTTTACCATCTCTGGATATACGCTCAACAATGTCGCACAGTTCCCAAATTTTGAAAAGGCACCTGATTTTATAAGACTTTCAACTGTTTTTTTATTCACTTTACGAAGGTCGACCTTTGTGAGAAAATCCTTGAATCCGTTGAATAATCCGTTCTTTCCCCGCACTTCGATAATAGAATCAATCGCAGCGCTCCCTACATTTTTAATGGCAGACATACCAAAACGAATGCTACGCTCTTCTATCGTAAAGTCGCTATCGGACTTATTGATATCAGGGGGGAGCACTGGAATCTCCATACGTCGACACTCTTCAATAGCTTGTGCCATCTTGATCTCTCTCATTGGTCCAGCAACCCCTTGCAACTCTGCCGTGAGGAGTGCGGTCATATACTCCACTGGAAAATTTGCCTTCATGTATCCAGTCCAATAAGCTATAAGACCATATGAAGCGGAATGCGGTTTATTGAAACCGTATGCTGCGAACTTCTCCATAAACTCAAAGATCTTTTCCGCCATCGTTTTCGTGTATCCATGTTTGACACATCCTTCAACAAACTTTTTATGCTCCATATCCATGAGGGATTTCTTTTTCTTTCCCATGGCCATACGCAAATTGTCTGCTTCACTCATCGAGTACCCAGCAAGAATGTGGGCAATTTCCATCACTTGCTCCTGGTATACCAGGACGCCATATGTTTCGCCCATTATTTTCTTCAAGTCGGGATGAAGGTATTTGATTGTGCGTGGATTATTTTTTCCTGCGATAAATGACGGAATAAGATCCATCGGGCCAGGTCGATATAGAGCGACCATAGCGGTAATATCGCTCATTTTGTTTGGTTTGAGGTCTTTTGCTAATCGGCGCATACCGGCAGATTCCAATTGGAATACGCCGATGGTGCTTCCTTCCGATATGAGATCATATGTTTTTTTGTCATCCATGCGAATGTCATGGATATCGATTTTTGTACCGGTCGTTTTTTGTGCAAGCCTGATGGATTTATCCAAAATCGTGAGATTGCGTAGACCAAGAAAATCCACCTTTAACAAACCGACAGCTTTATTGTTCTGTACTGCATTTAAGTCCAGACAGTACATATCATATTGGGTAATGACTCTTCCCTGTTTTGATTCAGTCTGAATGGGAACAAAGTTTGTAAGATCATCAGCGGCGATAATGACGCCAGCGGCATGAACAGAAGAGTGCCGTGGAAGACTTTCCAAACGCTGGGCAACATCGATCAACCTTTTTGTTTCAGGCTCATTATCATAGGCATATTTCAGTGGAGGCGCTTCAACAAGCGCCTGGGAGAGCTTCAATTGAAATCCTTGCTTACCTTGTGGTATCATTTTTGCGAGGCGGTCTCCTTGAGCATATGACATACCAAGTGCTCGGCCTACATCACGAACAACAAGTCGGGCTTCCATCGTCCCGAATGTGATGATCTGCGCAACTTTTTCTTTCCCGTATTTATTTGTTACATACGCAAGCACTTCATCTCTCTGCACATCTGCAAAATCAATATCAATATCAGGCGGAGTAGGTCTTTCTGGATTCAAAAACCGTTCAAACGGAAGATTGTGTTCAAGCGGATTGATATCGGTAATTCTTAGGACGTATGCGACAAGTGAACCTGCTACAGATCCACGCCCAGGACCAACCCCGACACCATGTGTTTTTGCCCAGTTCACGAAGTCCTGAACGATAAGAAAATAAGTCGCATATCCTTTTGTATTGATGATCTCAAGTTCGTAATCAAGACGTTTTAATGTCTCTTCTGGAGTAAAGTCGGTGACTCTGCCCTTTCGCTCATAGGTAAGTTGTCGGAGATACTGTTCTGGAGTCAAACTATCAGGAGTATCATATTTCGGCAAAACCCACTTTCCATATGGCATGTCCAGATTACACTTATCTGCAATCTTGTTCGTATTTTCTATTGCCTCCGGAAGATCGGAAAACGCTGCACGCATCTGCTCTTCAGTTTTGAAATAATAATCTGGCACGTCAATCATTGAAAGAGGTCTGTTTTTTTCAAAAATGGTTCGCTGCGTCTGTATACAAAGCAAGACCTCTTGGGCATAGGCATCGGACTCATTTATATAGTGAACGTCGTTTGTTGCGACAAGTGGGACCCCATATTTCCTACTTAGTTTGACTAAATCTTCATTTACTCTGTCCAATTCAGGAACATTAGGATGACGCTGAAGTTCGATATAAAAATCATCTTTAAATATCGCCAAATACTTCTTTAAAACTTCTTCTGCAGCTGTATGTTGTCCTTCATTGAGAAGTTTAGACAACTCCCCACCAAGACAACCAGAAAGTGCTATGATCCCCTCATGGTATTTTTCCAATAATTCGAAATCAACCCGTGGCTTGTAATACATTCCCTCCAAATGAGCGGCACTCACCATTCTCATCAGGTTTTGGTAGCCTGTATGATCTTTTGCAAGGAGCACTAGGTGATATCTATCCTTGTCTTCAACTGCATCCTTATCAAATCGTGAATGTTTGGCCTTATACACTTCAACTCCAATGATAGGCTTTATGCCTATATCTTTTGCTTTGATATAAAATTTAAAAGCACCATATAGCGCTCCATGATCTGTTATTGCAAGCGATGTCATACCGAGGTCTTTTGCCTTTTGAAGCACTTCGCCGATGCGGCACATACCATCAAGGAGCGAATATTCTGTGTGAACATGAAGGTGGGTAAAGGCCATAATGCTCTCTAGTATATCCAGCTGAAGCAAGAGATACAATAGTAATCGGTCATTATGAAGATGATAGACTGACTTTATTTACGGCTTCATTATGGGAGAGTACAAATCCGAGACTTTCTGATCGTGCAAAATCCTCAGCTATTACCTGTTCCTCACTTACTGTGAGATTCATGTTTCCGGCGAGCACTCTGACGAGGGCGACATTGTATGCTGTATCTACTATGGAAATATGTCCACCATCTCGCATAATCCGTACCGCTTCCTGTAACACTCCATAAAGTGCGACTAATTTTTCGGCTCGTAATAGAGAACTGACATCTGGTCCAGTTTGGCTTCCGCCATTCAAGATATGGGAATGGAATGGAGTAGAGTTCGCAGAATCATTGAGAAGAAAATCCATATACACGACTTCAAACTGCTGTTGTTTAAACGGAAGAGCTGTTCCTGAGCTTACTGCAAACTGAGAGACAGATGTAATCATTTTCTTATCAATCGCAAAGGTATTTGGTCGGCTTGACGCCCATTGGGCGCCACTAGTTCCACATCCCAATACAACTTCTTTCATGATACATATTGTATCAAACAACATCATATGAGAACAATAACCTTATGTTTGAAGTTGAATTATGAGTTTTTCAGTTGTTCTTCAAGTGCTTTTCTCACCGTTGCGGCATCCGCTTTTCCCTTCATTTGTTTCATCACCTGACCGACAAGGAACATAAGGACTGTCACTTTACCATTTTTATATTCAGATACCGCCTTTCCATTATTGGCAAGTACAGTCTTTATTGACTCATCCAATAGTTTTGAATCTGTTTCAACTGGTTTCATCATTTCCAGGAATTTCTTTGCAAATTCGTCCTTACCTATGGTTGTTGCGATGCGTTTGTTGATGATTGCACTTGCAATTTTTTGCTCAAAACCGTCTTCCTTCATCTGCATACCGATTGGACCAAGAACAGTCTCAAAATAATTGCTTAATTCTTTATCTCTCGTAATGATATAAGCATCAAGATCCTTTATGTGCAACTCATTTACAAACCTGTCCATCTTCGCCTTCGGAAGTTCGGGGATTGTTTTTACTATCGAGTCAATATAGGAATCCTCCAATGTAAATGGTGGGATATCTGGCTCTGGGAAATATCGATAATCATGAGCATCCTCTTTTGTACGCTGCGAATAGGTTATCCCTTTTTCACTATCCCAACCTCTCGTTTCTTGAACTGGTGTCTTTCCTTGTTCCAGAAGCTCAGTGTGTCGTGCGACCTCAAAGTCAATTGCCCGTTTTACGAAATTGAATGAATTGATATTTTTCACTTCAACTTTGTATTTTGGCAACCCTTCCACTCCGACCAATTTCACGGATATGTTCGGCTCCATGCGCATCGTTCCTTTTTCTAGATCTGCATCCGAAATCTCCAAATAGCGTATGATCGCATGAAGTTCTTCCAAGAACATTTTCACATCAGTGGAAGATGTAAAATCTGGCTCAGTCACTATTTCGACGAGGGGAACACCTGATCGATTGAAATCGATACGAGTCTCTATACCTTTATGAATTAATTTTCCTGTGTCTTCCTCGAGATGAACTCTATGGATTCGAAATTTCTTTGCTTCATTTTTATATGTCCCATGGTTTTTACCGAACTCAAGATACCCAGAACGCGCTATCGGCTCATCATATTGGGATATCTGATATCCCTTGGCAAGGTCGGGATATGAATAGTGCTTTCTGTCGAACTTTGTGTGTTTACTGATAGCACAATTGAGGGCCTTCCCCATTTTTATGGTCCATTCGATTGCTTTTTTATTTGGGACAGGTAGAGCGCCAGGAAGGCCTAAACAAACAGGGCACACTTGGCTGTTCGGCTCTGCGTCTTCCACTCCATTCGCGCACTGGCAAAACATACCAGACTTCGTTTTTAACTCGACATGTATTTCAAGTCCTATGACTGGAACGTATTTTGTATCCATATTTTTACGTGATCTTTTAACTTTTGGCTTCTAGATTTTTAACACCTTTTTTTATGACCCCCATGAAATCGGTCTCTTTCTCAAATTGATACGATGCATTTAATAAGTCTGCTTCACGGAAATAGTTTGCCATCAAATGAATACTCATCGGAAGACCGTTTCTGTCAAGTCCCGTTGGCAAGCTGATTCCAGGAATTCCAGCCATTGCGCCTGGTTCATTGAATTTATCCATTAATTCACCAAAGAAGGGATACTTCTCAAACTCACCCAATTTTAAGGCAGTGATAGGAGACGGTGTCCCAATGATAAAATCGACATCCTTAAATGCACGTTTGAAATCCTCAATAATGAGAGTCCTTACTTTCTGCGCTTTTTTAAAGAATGCATCATAGTATCCATATGAGAGAGTATATGTTCCGAGCATTCCTCTGCGTTTTGCTTCACTCCCGAAAAATGTACGAGGATTGCCATATCGTATACCGTCATATCGGGACAGATTCGACATAACTTCTGCGCGCTGAATTATCGTGTAGACGGATATGGAATACTGAGGTGATAACAATGAAACTTTTTTTGTCTTGAATCCCATCTTTTCAAAAATCTTGATTGATTCTTCCAGGGATTTTTTTATGTCTTCATCAAGTCCCTCAAAATATTCATCTGCAATACCAATCGTGTACGATTTTTTTTCCTTCATCTTTGATAGATAATCTTCAGTTGGGACCGGAGAACTTGTTGCATCATATTTATCATTACCTGCAATCGATTGGAAGATTAAGGCGGCATCCTCAACGGAGAGCGTCAACGGCCCAGGACAATCTAGTGATGAACCCATGGCGATTACGCCATAGCGGGAAACACGACCATATGTTGGCTTGAGACCAACAACACCGCTCCATGAGGCAGGCTGACGGATGGAACCAGCCGTTTCACTTCCGATACCACCTGGCGCCAAATAACAGCTTACGGCAGCTGCCGTACCACCTGACGAACCACCAGGACTTCGCGAAATATCCCATGGATTTTTCGTTGCACCATAGTCCGATGTTTCCGTAGAAGAACCATGCGCCCATGCATCCATATTCGTTTTTCCCAGCAATTCATACCCGGCCGCTTTAAGCCGTGTCGTCACTGTTGACTCATACGGGGGAATAAAATTATCAAGCACCTTTGCTGAAGCTGTCGTACGTACTCCTTTTGTGCAAAAATTGTCTTTTATCGCTAAGGGAATGCCTGATAAAACCCCATCAACAACTGGGTTCTCAGGTTGATCCTTTATGGTCAAATATGCATTAATTTGTGGATTATGTTTTTCTATTCTTTTATTAAAAAAAGAAAAGACTTCCTCTCTCGTGATTTTTTTTGTTTTAAGGAGTTCTTTTATCTCCGTTATTGTTTTTCCAAGTAGCATAAGTGTGTATTAATTTACATTATTCTTTCGACGACAAACGCATTCTCCTTAACGTTTTTTCCGTTTGAAAAAGCCTCATCCGATTTTAATTGACGATCATTTTCTGCTCCATCATCGAATGTGACATTCGATAGGTTTACGACTGAGTTTGTCGGTTCAACACCATCCGTATTCAATTCGTTGAGGTTTTGTACATAATCGAGAGTTTGGCCAAATTGAGCCGTATATTTTTCAATTTCCTCATCTGTAAGCGTGAGGCCCGCTAGTTTGGCAAGGTGTAATACCTCGTCTTTCGAAATTAATTTGGTACTCATGAAGAAGATTATACGATAAGTTTATTGAGTTATAAAGCTGAGGTTATGTTCCATCTATTCAATAAAACTTCCCGTGCTTTTTTTTCGAAAACATTCGGCAATTGTTTTAATTCAATCTTTTCATCATACTTTGCCCTGATTATTTTCCGTATGAAAAAGTCTGCCATACTCGGATTTTTCGGGAAAAATGGGCCATGATAATAGCATCCAATTGCATTTTTATACACCATTCCTTCATATCCGTCTTTTCCGTTATTCCCATATCCTTTTATGACTTTCGCAAACGGTTTTACCCCTTTTCCTAGATACGATCTGCCACCATGATTCTCAAACCCAATTATGAGTTTATCATCCACAGGAAGTCCGATATTCCCCATAAGCACCTCACCCACGGTATTACCAATGCAACGAGCAACGCTTGGTCCCGGATGAACTGATTCCATATCAAACACCCCAAGTCCAGTGATTTTTTTTCCGATTCCTGGTTCATACGATTTCCCCATGAGTTGCGGAGAACCGCATACGAATAATGCTGGAACATTGTTTTCGATTTTCTTTTTCATTTCTTCCGCTTTCTTTCCTTGCAAATCACGCATGACGAGTTCTTGCTCCGTATCTTGGCTTCCACCGCCAAATATGAAGTCTATTTCACCAAATCTGTCTTCAGAGAAGGAGAAATCGATAGGGATAAGTTCCGTTTTGATCCCATATAATTCACATCTTCTTCTGAAATACAGTATATTGCCGCGATCCCCATAAGTACTCATCAACTCAGGGTACAACCAACCAATTCTGATCGTATACATGTGTTCTTTCATAAAAGAGCCCTCCCTTTCAATATCTTTCGAACTTCCAACATTCCCGAGTAGGTCGCAAGGACGATGATTGGCTGTGATGAAGTGTGATTTTGCACCAGAATCTCCAATGCCTTTTTTAATACAGGCTCAGCGATCAGTTTTGTATTTACATTTTTCATTCTATCGACTGTTTCCATCCGTATTGCCATGTCATATGTCCTGTCTCCAGAAACAACGATGGTTGCGGCATAATCATATGTCCGATCGAATTCGACATCCCATATCCAGGAAACATCAGTGCCATCAGGAATTCTGTCATTCAAAATGATTCCGACATCTGTTTTCTCCAGCCCGACGATTTCCCTGAGGGAATTGATCGATTGATTGAAACCTGCCGGATTTTTTGAGAGGATAACTATCCATTCCGCCCCCAATGCAGAAAGTCGTTCTTGTCTTCCGAAAGCAGGATGAAATCCTTCAAGGAGCAATCGTGCTTCAGCAAATTCCAGTCCGCAGACTACATGTAGAACCGAAACAGCAGCTCGAATATTATATCTGTTGTAAACACCTAATAATGTGGGTATGGGTTTGACCGAATCACTCCACCGTTCTGGCGCAGAAAAACCACATTGTCTACAGGCATAATCTCCCAGATGCGAATAGCTCATGGCAAAATAGATAAGTTTGCTGCCGCATGCCGGACAGTGGACCGAGTCGACATCGTGCGGTATCTCCTTCATGGTCTTATCCTCTTTATCTGATCCAAAATACACGACAGGAAGAGTTGTTTGCTTACCCATATAAACGAGTCGAGGATCATCGCCATTGATGATTAAGGTCGTGTCTTTTGAGAGAGTGGACAGTGCGCGTTGCCACCGTTTTACGATCGTATGTACTTCCCCATACCGATCAAGTTGATCTCTGAAAAGGTTGAGGAACATGATCGCGTGTGGTTTTCGGATCTGTTCAACAACTTGTGAGAATGCATTCTCATCAAGTTCGAGGATGGCGAAATCTGAAATGATTTTTCCGTCCAATGCACTGTTTTTAACAAGTGTCGATGCGACTCCGTTGAGCAAATTTGCTCCTTCTGGGTTGCAGATGACCTTGAATCCTTTTGCTTGTAGTCCATGTGTCACCAATGCGGCAGTTGTGGTCTTACCGTTCGTCCCGACAACCAAAATGAACTTCATCGAAACCTTTTCTGCCATATGACGGACGAAAAAAGGATCGATGCGTAAGGCAACTTCACCGGGCCAAGTCGAACCAGCCCCAAGATTAAGGGATTGTATGAACCAATCTATAAACTTTGCTAAGAACAGAGCTGGATAAAACACACTGGGGTACAAATTTTTAATTTAAAATTTAAAATTTTTAATCAATTTTTAAATCGGGAATTGATTCAAAACTACAAACTTCAAATCTTACATTTGGCGCAGTACCCGTATTCTTTCTTCAATCGGTGGATGGGTACTAAACAAACTGACTAACCAATCGCTTTTTTTTCCTTTTTTGAATGGACTGCTTATAAATAAATGCGCTGTGGCTGTAGTCGCACGTTGCATGCCACGTGGGAATGCTGAAATTTTCTCCAGTGCCGAAGCAAGCCCTATTGGTCTTCGCGTCAAAAGCGCAGCGTCTGCATCCGCAAGATATTCCCTTTTTCTGGAAATTGCAAGCTGAATGAGGGTTGCGGTTAGGGGTGCGATGACGAGTGCAATAATGAGCAGAACAAATATGAGTGGGCTTCTTCCTCCATTCCTGTCGTCATCTCGATCATCGAATTTCCCCCACCACATACTTCTTAAGATCCAATCTGCAACGAGTGATATTGTCCCGACAAGCACCGTAACGACTGTCATCACAAGCATGTCATAGTTTTTCACATGGGAAAGTTCATGGGCAATCACTCCTTCAAGCTCTGCCCGATCCATCAAATCAAGTAGGCCCGTTGTCGCACACACGACCGCATGTTGCGGATCTCTCCCTGTCGCGAATGCATTTGGGCTTTCATCATTCACAACATACAACTTCGGCATGGGTATTCCAGCGGCAATAGACATATTTTCTCCCGCAGTGTAAAAATTGAAATGCTTGTCCTTTTCTGCGGGAACAGCTCCTACTGAAAATAGGACTAATTTGTCTGAAAAGTAGTAACTGCCGACCGAAGTGATACACGAAATGATGATCCCGAGCGTAAGGTAGGCGTTCCCATCGCCATAATATAAACCAATAAGGTAGAAAAACCCTGTAAAGAGCGTAATAAACAAAGCGAATATAAGGAACGTCTTTTGTTTATTCGATGAAATCTGGGAATAAATGGTCATTACTGCTGGCGACGAATTAGAATTTTACGTCAATCTTTTTTTTCTCTTCTTCAGTTGCAGCAAAGAACTCCGCCACCTTAAATCCAAACATGTTCGCTATTATATTTCCTGGGAACAGTTGTACTTTGCTGTTGAACTCAAGCACGTTGGAATTGTAAAACTGACGTGAATACGCCACTTTATCTTCCGTATCTTCAAGTTGTCTCTGCAAATCCTGGAAATTTGTGTTCGCTTTTAATTCTGGATATGCCTCAGCTACTGCAAAAAGTGACTTCAATGCACCGCTTAACATATTGTTCGCATCAGCTTTTTCTGTCAAGGTGTCCGCTTTCATGAGTGAACTTCGTGCCTTCGTGACATTCTCAAACACTTCCTTCTCATGTTTTGCATATCCCTTCACGGTTTCAACAAGGTTTGGGATGAGGTCTGCTCGTCTTTTCAATTGCACATCAATTCCTGAGAGAGCTTCTTGGATACGCGTGCGCAAGATCACGAACCCGTTATACGATCCGATCAGATAAAAAATAAGCAAGACTGCAAGTAAGATTAATACGACTCCTGTATTCAGCATAAATATAAATATGAATTAGTAACTCGATTAATGACTTAATTATAGCACGTATATTATATTTTGATTTTTTATCTGAGTTGTGATACTATACAAGCAAGTTCTAGCGCCCCATATCAATGAATACACAAATAGAATACCCAACAGATTATCAGCACGCAATTCTGATTCTCATCAAAGAAAAACTGCCCTCATTTATCGTGGGATTCGTAGTCGTCAGTCTTCTTTCTTATTCATTAATAATGAAACTCGGGATAAAAGTAGAAACGGCAAAAACCCATGAACAAGGAAAGCCAAAGCAAATTGAAGTCGCTGATGTGAAAACATATACGGTTAAAGCTGGGGATGATTTATGGGGAATAGCGGAAAAAATGTATGGATCAGGATTCAATGCAGAGGATATCGCCAAGGCAAATAAACTGGTCGAGCCATATACCCTAACTGAAAACCAAATCTTGATCATTCCGTCCATCGAATCTAAAAAACCAACTGTTGGTGATATCACAGAAAATGCCGCCCAAACAAAAAAGATCACGGAATATGTTGTTCTTCCAGGAGAATATTTATGGCAAATCGCGGAAAAAGTATATGGTGACGGAAACCAGATGAACAAACTCATCGATGCCAACAGAATCCCTTACCCATACAATGTCGAAGAAGGACAGAAACTCCTGGTGCCATAAGACAAAAGAAATCCTAAACTCTAAACACTAAATTCTAAGCAAACTCCAAATGATTTTGTTTTATTTTCTAATTTAAAATTTTGTGTCTATTTGTTTAGTGTTTAGGATTTAGAGTTTAGAGTTTTACTCCTCTTTGGTATACTTCATTTTATCGCGGGTATAGTACACCGGTTGTATGTCCCGCCATGGCGGGAAGAAGAGGTTTCAGCACAACAATATGTACCACACATACGTTTTGCGAAATAACATAAGTCATCGGCACTATATCGGTTCAACGAATGACCTGGAACGCCGATTGTCGGAACATAATCGAGGACAGACAAGATCGACAAGACAAATGGGTGTTTGGGAGGTAATATATGTAGAAGAGTTTGTGACAGCGATTGAAGCAAAACGGAGAGAAAAGGAAATAAAATCGTACAAAGGCGGAAATGCTTTTAAGAAGTTGTTGATTGCGGGTATAGTACACCGGTAGTATGCATCCTTCCCAAGGATGAGAAGAGGGTTCAATTCCCTTTACCCGCTCCATGTAGCATCGTTTACGAAATCCTTATCTTACTCATGACGCAGTCGGTCCCGGCAAACAGAGAACCACCCTTGCGAACTGTATCAGTGATGAGGGTAAACATTTTATTCCTGTTTTCGAAAATATATTCTATGAACTTCTTGGGCGCAATGGTATCCGGATCATGAATACTTGCCCATGCGGACATCTCAAGCATCATTGGGATAAGACCGAGCCCCTTTTCAGTGAGAGTATAAATACTCTTCCGCTTATCTTTCACGTTCTCTTTTTTTTCCAATACCTCTTTGTCGACAAGATAGGCAAGTCTGGTTGCCAGAATATTCGTTGCGATCCCCTCTTTTGACGCAGCAAAATCTGTAAATGTTTTCTTACCCCAAAACACGATGTCGCGAATGATAAGAAGCGACCAAGTATCGCCGAATGTTTCTAGGGCATAATTAACCGGACAGTTGGATCTTTTTTTTTGTTTCATATTTTTGACTATTGACATTAAATCAAGAATTAACTATAGTAGTTTTACTTGCATTTTGCAAGCAATTACCAGTTCAAATATCACGAACTATGGCAAAAGTTGCGACCTATCTCAACTTCAATAATGAAACGGAAAAAGCGTTTCTTTTTTATAAATCAGTTTTCGGGGGAGAATTCAAAACCTTCCAACGGTTCTCGGATGTCCCCAATCTTCCTGGAGCAGATAAGATGAAGCCTGAGGACAAGAACGGCATGATGCACATCGAACTTCCGATACTTGGCGGGCATTCCCTCATGGGAACGGATGCCCCAGAATCAATGGGCTTCAAGATAATCAAAGGCAATAATGTCTACATCTCTCTTGATGTCGATTCAAAAGAAGAAGCGGACAGATTGTTTAATGCGCTTTCCGCAGGCGGCAAGATCGAGATGGGAATGGCCGACATGTTCTGGGGAGCATATTTCGGTTCCTTCTTTGATAAGTTTGGCATCCAATGGATGATCAATTACGCAAAAAAATGAATACCATAACCGTTGAAACGACAATCAACAACACAGTCCAAAAAGTGTGGAAGGTATGGACTGAGCCAGACCATATAATCAATTGGTGTCAAGCGTCTGATGATTGGCATGCACCTGCAGCAAAAAATGATCTGCGTGTCGGCGGCTCATTTTCAACGACGATGGCAGCAAAAGACAAAAGCTCGCAGTTTGATTTTGCAGGGATCTATACGAAAGTCATCCCAAACGAAATAATCGAGTACGTTATGTCGGACGGAAGAAAGGTAAAGATTGTCTTTGAGGACCAAGGACATGTAACGAAGATCACGGAAACTTTTGACCCGGAAGGGACAAACTCCCTTGAATTGCAAAGGAATGGATGGCAATCGATACTCGATTCATTCAAACGATATGTTGAAAGTCGACAGCATATATGAGAAAACTCTATCTGTTCATGATGATGAGTCTGGACGGTTATTTTGAAGGACCGAATCATGACCTTTCGTGGCATAACGCAAAAAACGAAGAGTTCAAACGGCTGGAAGCAGAACATATCATCGAAACGGACACCATTGTCATGGGACACATGACTTATGACCTGATGGCAAGCTTTTGGCCCACAGAAGCAGCAAAAAAGGAAGATCCGGAAACAGCGCAGTTCATGAATGAAACAAAAAAATACGTTGTTGCTCATAATTCATTTGACCCTGGATGGAAAAACGTCACACTCATCACGGACAATGTCATAGAACGGATACGGGAACTGAAGAATTTAGAGGGAAAAAATATCGTTATCTTAGGAAGTAATAATCTCTGTCTTAATCTGATGCAAGCTGGACTGGTCGATGAACTACGGATAATGGTGAATCCCGTTGTCTTAGGGGAAGGAACGCAACTCTTCAAACTTATCCGTAATAAGATAAGCTTAGAGCTTATCGATGCGCGAAGATATAAATCAGGCAATGTCCTGCTTTGTTACAGACCGACACTATAATTTTGTTATACTTGCGACATGGATCTCCTCGGAGTAGCGAAGCAGATTGTCAGATTTCGAAAGCAGCCATATGTGGCTCTCAACACTGTTGTCGTCTTCCAGAATGCACTCAAGCACAACCATTTTGAACTCCAAAAAAGACATCCACATTCCGCGATCTGCCCAGTTCTCAAAAGCAATGCATACGGTCATGGACTTACCCAAACGGCACCAATTTTTGACAAGTTGAACTGTCCGTTTCTCGTCGTTGATAGCCTCTATGAGGCGTATGAGTTGCATAAGATAGGTACAAAAACACCCATTCTCATCATGGGATATACGATTCCTCAAAACTTCACCCTAAAACCAGTTCCTTTCCATATCGCCGTATTCGATATCGATCTTGCCCGAACACTGAATGAGTACCAACAGGGGTGTAACATCCATATCTTTATCGATACTGGAATGAGTCGAGAAGGGGTCACTGTATCGGAGCTACCTTCATTTCTACAAGAGATAAGAAAATTGAAGAATCTGAAGGTTGTCGGGCTTTGTTCCCATCTTGCCGATGCGGACAATCCAATCAATACATCCCATATGGATTCCCAAATTGTCGAATTCAAGAAAGCGCTTGCCATCACAAGAGAACTTGGATTTGATCCGATATGGAGACACATTTCAGCATCAAGCGGCGCATTTAAGATGCAAGATGATGTGTTCACCCTGTTGCGGGTAGGACTTGCCCATTATGGGATATCTCCACTTGAAGAGACCGACCCACATGCGAATACGGTTTCCCTTATGCCAGCACTTGAGTTCCATTCAACACTTGCCCAAGTTAAAAAAATTCAGAAAGGAACATCGGTTGGATATGGCTGCACATATACTTCCAAAGATGATCGCATCCTCGGACTTATCCCTGCGGGTTACTATGAAGGCGTCGACAGACGTCTTTCCAATAAGGGATTCGTTAAAATCAGAGGAAAATTCTTCCCATTCGTTGGGCGCATTTCAATGAATATGAGCGTTGTCGACATTACAAACCTTGACGATCCGAAAATTGGTGAAAGTGTGATTGTTTACTCCTCAAGTCCTACGGATAAAAATTCACTCATCAATGCAGCGAAAACAGCAGAAACGATTCCATATGATTTAATGGTCCATTTGGCAGAATCGGTCAAACGAATCGTCAAATAAGGAGTTCGGGATAAAATGTCTGAACAATGAAGTGGAATGCATCACCAAATTGCTTTGGGTTTTCCGCAAATCCTTTTTTCAATTCTTCCCTGGAAAATCGTTTAAAATCAACGGATTCGTTATTGAGGATCGGTTTTTCATCCGTAATTATTTCATACAGGATAAAGTAATGGTTTTCTTTGCGTCCCCTTACTTCTCTGTTGAATATCTTCTTTCCCACATAACGAAACAAAAAAATCCCGGATAATCCGCATTCCTCATAAGCTTCTCTTCTCAAAGCGTCTTCATCGGTTTCCCCGGACTGCACATGTCCACCAACCGGAGAAACATACTGGCCTGCATCTTGACGGTCTGATGCTTGTTTGACCAGCGTCCAGTTACCGTCGGTTCCCATCACCTCTGCAATAACCGTTTTATGAAGAAACCCCTTTTCATGAGCTTCCTTTTTCGAAGAAGACCCGACTACCTTATTTTGTTCATCAACGATATCTACGTGTTCATCCATATATTTTGAAAGTATAACATCCGAAAAAAGAAGATTATAGTTTGATTATTTTCTCATTGCCCTTAGATGAGAGCCTCTCTCTACCATATTTGCAAGTATCGGACTCTCAGCACGAAGTGCCTCCCCCAAATAAAATCGTGCAGATCCACCATTCAACATCAATTCTCCATCGCCTAAATGTTTTCCTTGGAATACAAGTGCGAAATCCGCAAGCTGTTCTTGGTCGGATTTACCCAAACGTCCACCCAGGTACTGCATTCCCATTATTCTTTCGTTTAAATCTGTTCGAGTAAGATCTCCCAGTCTCAAAACCTTCCTTTGCCCAGCATCCCGTAATAGCAGTATCTTATCGGCAAACCGTTCTTGCCAATAGGGTGTCAACACAAGTAGTCCCGCATACTCTTTTTCTGCATCCAGTGTTGTGGAACGAATAGCAGGTTGAACCTGTCGAAAATTCGGCAACACTCCATAAGATACGGCTAATGGATCTAGGAAAACTCCATCTTTTATTTTAGGAGTGAATAGTTCGTGGAATGACGATACAGGCGCTGTTCTATCGAACCATGGTGTAGATGTTTCTCGATAGATAAATAAATTCTGTCCGTGTTGGAACATCTCGGAATTATATCAATAATGTGGTAGTTTGGCAAGATAGAGCAGTATAAACTGTTATCCTAGTTGTATCGCACAACCAAACATAATTGCCGCAGCGAAAAAGCGGACTGCATAAACTCTCAGTGGATGCTTTTCCATAAGTGTAGGCCAAATACGTGACATGATGAACGCGATAATCATTGAGGACGGAATTGACATTATGACAGTGGTAATCCCAACATTAACTTCATACGCCTTGTTTGAAACAAGGTAGGCGATAACGCTTGTGAATGTGATAAATATCACAGGAAGGAATTGTTTCCTTCGAAGTGTCTTTATGTCATTTTTGAACTTGGGGAAGGTAAAAAGAAGAAAGAATGCGGTCAAACCAGCCACCCATACCGTTGCATTCCAATATCCTATTTCTCCTATGGTTTTTTTGAGGAATACGCCATACAAGGCCAACAGGACCATGAATGCAAGAGCGACAACGATATTCTTTGTGAGAAATGCTTTAAAGGAGAATGTTTCATCAAATGAGACCAGAAGTCCCATCAAGATGATTATCCCTATCAGGATTGTTTTATACGGGGTAAGGGTTTCGCCCAGTAGTAATACCCCAAAAAGCACGCTGAACCCTGTGCGGACGTTATACATAGGAGATAAAACCGACACATCGATACGATAGATCGAAATGACATACAGAACACAGCAAACTGCGGAAAGGAGGGCGGTGATGATAAGGCTCGTCCATTTATGGGGAATGCCAACTTCGGAATTGAAGTAAAACGGAATCATGAATACCACAAATAACCCATTCCAGAGCATATTGAAAAGCCATGGATTTTTTATCGCATATTTTCCTGTCAATTTTGTCACCACCGTTTCAAATCCATAGATTGCTGTAGCAATCCAAGCATAGGTTATATAAGACATATTGTGTAAGTATACCAATGACATTCCTCGTTTGCTATAATCAATTCCATGCAATGTGTCATTCTCCATGGTTCATTCGGAAAAAAGGATGGGAATTGGTTTCCTTGGCTAAGGAGAAGCCTTGAAGCTTTGGGACATGAGGTATTTTTGGAACAATACCCTGTGGATAGATGGGAAGATATCAAGAAAGACAGCCTGAAAACCGTGGAAAACCTCGCTTCTTGGAGTTCCTTTTTTAAAACGAATACCCTTCCTCAACTGGATAAAAAAAGAGGGATTGTTTTTTTTGGACACTCATTAAGTCCTGTATTTATTTTGCATATGGTTCAGCAATTTGGTTTGCCACTCAAAGGTGCAATTTTTGCCTCTCCTTTTCTTGAATCGCTCAATCAGGAAAAAACATGGCAGTTCGATGTGGTCAATAGCACCTTCTATAAGACTGATTTTGACTGGGTAGCGTTAAAGAAACTGATTCCACACTCATATGTTTTATATGGAACTGATGATCCTTATGTTCCCAATAAGTTCCCCATTGCGTTTGCAAGAAATCTTGGAAGTGAAATAATTCCCATCAAAAACGGCGGACATTTAGGAGATGTATTTAAGGAATTCCCACTCCTTCTTGACCTTTTCAATAAAATAGCAAGATAACGTTCTTCCTCTGATATAATAATTCTGCAGAAACAGTGCCGGTATAGCTCAGTTGGTAGAGCAGTCGCTTCGTAAGCGAAAGATCGTCGGTCCGATTCCGACTACCGGCTCCCTAATTATAAAAAGAGTATAATTGGAGACAGACATGTCACGACTTGAACACCACAAAAATAAAACCTTCGCGCAAAAGATGCTAATCGGGGCAGTGTTGTTTGTGGCGTTCATAATCTTTTTCTTCAGTGCAGGAATAAAGATTCTCGTTTCCTTTACGCTTTTCTTGAATCAACTTGCAAACGGTGGAACCAAGCAGCAGGCAACCCAACAAAAAGAGGAGTTTAATTCCATCAATATAGATCCTATCCCATCTGCGACAAACAGTGCATCTATTGTCTTTAGCGGTACCGCCTTGAACTTCAATGCTCTCGAAATATACGTGAATGGGGAAAAGACAGACGACATCTCAATCTCCGACACATTCGAAGGGGAAATAAAAGATTTGATAAAGGGAAACAACAAGATTTCCTTTATCGCAAAGTCCACTCACTCAAAGGAGACAAAGAAAACCGCGATATACGAGGTCCTTTATAAAGACGAAAAACCTAAGCTTGAGATTCAGGAGCCGAATGACAATTCACGAACGAACAAAGAAGATGTAAGGATTTCAGGCAAGACAGATAATGAAACCTCCATACGAATAAATGGACAACCGATAATCACAGATAGTGAAGGTAAATTCACGACATTATTTCGGTTAAAAGATGGTGAAAATAAAATCGAAATAATCGCAGAAGATATCGTTGGGAATCAAGAAAAGAAAAATCTTACGGTAACCTACTCAAAAGATGACTAATTCTCATCGCTCCCAATAATCACAAGAGGAAGAAGGATAAAGACATGCAAAAGGACATTATCGAACAGGGACATGATTCCCAAATAAAAAAGAATCGGAAAAAGTGATTTATGTGCCACTGCAAACTTCACAAGAAAGAGTAGAAATGCGACAAACCCGACTATTCCCGTTGTTACTATAATGATAAGAAAGCTGCTGTGGAACGAGGAAACAGAATGGGATCTGTCATCTGCCTTCACAAGATTTAATGATTCTTTTCCGAAACGGATTCTATTATATCCATACCCGAATAACGGCTTCTTGGCTGCCATTGTTATGCCAATTTGATAATCCTTGATCCTTGAGTTTACTGAGGCAGTTCTCAGCAATGAGACTCCTTCACCAAACGGCTTAGGCGCAATAAGGACAAAGGTAATAAAGGTAAAAAGGATGATGAATAAATGTTTCCATTGTTTGCTGATGATCAAGAAAAAAACGATGCTGAGCAAAAAGGCGACGTATGATGAACGCGAAAACGTTAGGACAAGGCATGCAACAAATATGACTGCGAATATCAAATTCCCTTTTCTATACCAGTAAAGAGCCAGTATGCCGTACAGTGCTGCAGCAATATAGACGTCTATGAAGGTAGCAGACATTCTGAAAAGATGGGGATCCCATCCGAAGGCATATAATCCCCAGAAATTTGAATAAAAAAGATATTGAATCACCGAAACCAGAATCAAGAGGATCGAAAACAGAAAGATAACTCTATGCGTTTTTTGGAGGAGATCTTTCTTTTTTTTATAGAGATGGCGAAGATATATACCAAGCAACAGATATAAGGATATCCGTATGAAATACAGGAACGCAATTGCATTATTCTCAATTGAATATTCACCGAAAGACAAAAGATAGGAAAATATAACGCACCCAGAAAGAAATTGCGCATAGTTGTTCTTCAATATTTTCTTAAGAGGCGACACACCATAACGGGTAATGAGATATACCACAAAGACAAAGATTATCGGATCTTGAATGTATCCATTTATTTGCTTCTCAAACAGCTCCACTCTTCCGAATTGACCCAAAAGGAGCGAGACAAACAATGAAGTGATAAATAGTAGCTCTGTCATATGGTGTTAACCAACAACTTTGCACGAACTAAAAATGAATGAAACGACATGACGAAGGAATAGACAAAACCAGCAGGACCATCGAGAAATCCTCTCTGTATAAAATATGTGTAAATAAACTTCCCGAATGGATAGAATATCAGTTCAAATACTGTCGCCTGTTTGCCCTGTTTCTGTAATTCTTCAGCGCGCATAGTTGAATAAACATTTACATCTTCGATAAAATCAACCAATGAAGTGTGAGAGGTGTGGTTGATATACCCTTTTAAAGTTCCCGTTTTTCCTGCAGGCAAAAATACCTCATGCACAGAACCTGCCCATATACCGCTTCCTTTTTTCATCAGTCTTACTATTCCTGTTGTTCTTGCTTTTTTTGTCTCGCCATATTTCATCTCGTGATTCCAAAAAAAATCTCTACGGGGGATGAAGTATACCACTATTTCCGATTGTTTTTGTTTCACGACATGCTCGATTTCCGCCCGTAAATCCTCCGAAACAACCTCATCTGCATCGATGAATAGTATCCACTCATGCTTTGCTTGTTCCATTGCCCAATTCCGTTGTCCTGCAAATTCATTGTTCTTAGGATGGGTCATAAATCGCGCTCCCGCTTTATTGACTATTTCGTTCGTTTTATCGGTTGATTCATCATCAACGACAAGGATATCGTCGCAAAATGAAACGGTATGAATAGCCTCTTTTATTCTGGACTCTTCATTTTTTGCGAGAATTATTGCTGTTATTTGCATAGTGACTCATAGAACTTAAGTATGTTTGCTGCAGTTTTCTGGGAATCATACTTATTTTCAGCTCGTACTCTTCCCATTGTACCAAGTTTTACTCTCAATTCCCTTGCTTTGATTATTTGTATGATCGTAGAGGAAAGACTCTCGACATCTCCTATCTTGGCGTAGAGACCGCAATCTCCCACAACTTCAGGAATTGCCCCGGTTTCATATGAAACAATCGGTAATCCGCTTGCCATCGCCTCAATGAACACCATCCCATACTGTTCTTCCCACGTGACTGTTTTCTTTGAGGGCACGCAAAATATGTCTGATTGTTGATACACTAAAGGCATCTCTTTATATGTTTTCCTTTCTATCGATATGGAATCAGACAAATCGTCATGAGCTATTGATTGCCTTAAAAAACTTTCAAGAGGCCCGCTTCCGATAATTCGTAATTTCACTTCGTGATCCAACTTTATTATTCGTTTAAATGCCTGATATAAGTCTAAGATTCCTTTCTCCTCAACAAGCCTTCCGACAAATAGCAGCGTGCGTTTTTCATCCCATTGTTGCGCAGGTTTAAAAATACGGGTGTCCACCCCTAGAGGTATAACCGCAATTTTATTACCATCAACTCCCTCTTCAAGCATGCAATTCCTTGCTTTTTCGGTATAACAAAGGAACATGTCGGTATTTTCCATCGTGAATTTCTTTATCCGCTTTTTTGCGGCTGTCCCTTCATTATTGAATGGAATTGTTTCCCACCATGTTGAAACAAGTTTTTTTATTTGTCCTTTTTTTCGTATCCACGCAGCTTGGTAACTGTAATAATAATGAGGATCCGCAATGTGGACAATATCAGATGAGGTAATGTATTTCTCCATGCCAAAGAGTATCTGTGAATCACCAAGTGTTCTGTTGGCAATATATCTGATTATGTCTGATGCAATTGGAATAGTCTGGATATCTGAAATGCTTGCAAGACGGGTGATGTTGAATGGAACAGTACTATCAATAGGGAATAATGAAGAATAACCGGAAAACTCGATATCACTTTGATTGCTGAAATCAAAATTTTGCCCTTCAAAATTGTTTAGATATGCTCCACGAATAAATGATACTTTCATTGCTATTTGCCTAATAGGGTTTTTGGTAATCTGATCAACTCCCGTATTCGCTGCTTTATATCCGCATACTTTAAAAAAAATCTCCATCTGCTTTTTGCAATCCAATCATTCTTTTTTTGGTTCAATTGGGAAACTTCAAAATGAGTATAGAACACTTCTGAGTCGATCCCAACTCGATATCCATGCTTCTTCGCTCTCAGACAATAGTCGACATCTTCATAGTACATAAAATAGGATTCATCCCATAATCCAACTTCTTGTACAACCTCCTTTGTAAAACAAATTATCGAGGCGCTGATGAAATCTACGATTGCATATCGGGATTTTGGCTTTTTATCTATCAGACCGCCGCTCAATCGCCATTTGTCAATTTCTCCGCCATAATATGCTTTTTTTTCCTGTCGCATTGCATACCCCCATACATCAAACTTCTGTGCGGCTTGGTCGACATCTGTACTGCTTAACTTTTCAAGTGATATATCAGGATTCATCGCCATAAAAAGAGTGCAACCATCTATAAGTCCCTTAAGAATCCCTTCATTTATTCCGGCTGCATATCCCTTTCCGTTTTTACTATTGTCAATCCAGTAAATTGAATAATCGCTCATTTTCATCTTGTGGATTTCTTTTTCCAACCGATTTATTTCTTCTTGGGGTGTTTTATATAAAACCACTATAATCGCCGTTTTTCTGGCCGTGCCTGCAAACCTCCGAGGTTTGTTGGCCACATTAACGAGCGACTGAGCGAAAATATTCCAATGATACGGATGCACAATTGGCTTCGAATTTTTATGAAAAGAATTATTATTAAGAATTTCCTTCATCTCTTCTTTGCTTGAAACGAGTGTCAGATGCGAAAAGTATTTTTTATATTCTTGAAAAAGGGGAAGGTCAAATGCAACAACTGGGAGACCAAGAGTAAGGGCTTCCAGCACTGGATAGCAGAATCCCTCATTTTCTGAGGTATTGATGAGTATGTCGGAATGGGTGTAGAGCCATTTCAATTGACCATCGTTGAATTTCTGTATTCGTTGAACATTCTTTAAATTGTTTAGATTTAAAATATCCGCATATTCCTTTTCTTCTGATCCCGCAATGATCGTATATGTGTCACTGATAACGGAAAGTAATGTTTCTATTTTCTTTATTGGTTTGACTACGCCAACCGAAAGATATACGGGTTTTTTTGGTTGAATGAAAACCGGCACTTCCTGAATATTTTGGAGATGATCTGCACCAGAGGGAATCACAACCGCCTTATAACTAAAGTGTGGATACCTCAAAATAAATTCCTTATGGAGTTCTTCGTGGAGGAATACTATTTTATCTGCATATCGAATTGAGTCCTCTGTTTGCCTTTTCAATCGCATTGCTGATCCCACATATAATTCCGGTGATTTTAAAAATCCGAAATCATACAGAAAAAGAATCTTTTTAACCTTCGAGTAGTGCAGCATTCGTGGTATTACGCCACTTACTCCCAAAAATATGTTTGCCCCCTTGATAATAGTTACTAATGGAAGCCATAACTGCGAGAAAAAAACTGTGGGCAATCTATCTTGCGCTTTCGGGTGAAATCCAAACCAAAAATAGATGAAGTCATCTGATCTATTTGAATATAAACCTTGAATCAAGCGATCGATTCCGCTTTGGACCATTCCTCCAACTGGATAGGAACCGCAGTCGACTGCAATACTTTTTTTTATCTTTACGAAGGGGATTAGGAAATAAGATAAAAACTCCATACCAGCGAATGCACTATCCAGGAATACCCGTGATAGTCCATCTTTATATCCCTCATCTTTTATGCAGCGGGCATAAAACATATGTGGGGGATTCAAAAATAATTCACGCATTCCCCATTTGATCTCACTCTTTTTATAATCCACTGCTTGGAGAACTGCGTACTTTATAAATTTCTTGATCACCTGCAAAGGAGTCCTGTAAGAATCATGGATCACCTCGGAGGATAATTCTCCGATTGACCCAGAAACAACATATGTTTCGTGGACGTTTTTTTGTTCAACTATTCCCCTTTTCGTTTGGAATAAAACTAACTTCTTATGTAGCTCTCCATTATTCAGCTTTTTGCCGAAAAGGTGATTCCTAAATCGTAGTCGATATCCATTATATTTGTCAGACAACACTGCTGTGCGTATTTCTATTATGTTGGATCCTGTAAGTACCTCATCGCTATCCAGAATAAGCACCCAATCGGTTTTTACAAGGGTAAGCGCATATGACCGCTGATCCGCAAATCCGGAAGAACTCCTTGCGACAACTTCTGCGCCATATGTATATGCGATCCGAGCGGTATCATCGGTTGAGTAATCATCGACAATGAGAATGTGTGATGTAAGCCCTTTTACGCTGTCAAGGGTCTTGGATAGCGTCGCTTGGGCATTCTTGGTGATGATGAGTACTGTTAAATTCTCTTTCATTTCTGTATCGATAATGTGCCGACTTTCCTGTCAGCTATAGTATGACGGAATAACGAAAAAAATGCAGAGTTTGCATTTCCTAGATATTGTCTTCTGAATTTTGGTTGGTCAAGTTGGGAAAGTGAATAGCGCGGTGGTCCGTAGGAATAATGGACAATTCCGTTTCGTATTTGAACCAAAGGATAAATACTTCCGACCATGAAGATGAATAAAGCAATATAGAGAACGATTGTTTTTTTTGACTGAAGCAAATATGCTATCCAAGATATACAAATGACATATAAGGAGGGAATCGACGCGCGCATTGCAAAATCATTCATGAGTCCCATCTTGTACCATGGAATTGCAAGCAGGAGTACACATGCCAAAACAAGAAGTGGCGATAGTTTCCTTGCTTTAAATAACAAAAAGGCGAACAGACAAAATTCCAAAAGATAGAAGAGTGCGAGTCGAACAAGCAAAAAACTACCAATGACTTTTTCAAAATTCCACAACCAGCCGCTCGCTGTTGTTTCCGAAACGGTAAGCGTCATATTGGAAAGAAAAAACAAAACCTGAAGCATTAAAATACCAAGCGAAAGAATGATGGGAATTATTTTGAAAGAGATTTTCTTTTGAAGTATCAGAAATAAATAAAACGGGAGGGCACCTAAAAAGATAAATGGAGACCATAAAAACGTTGAAACGAATAGCAACTCTTGCAAAGGAAGTTGTTTCCTCTTTATGAAAATATAGAGAAGAATTCCCATACAAATCCAGCCGGCAAGGACATGCTGAGGGACATAGAAAAAGAGCGTCGTGTTCCCTGAGTATTGCCAGTTTCTTCCCCACCATTCCCAATCGGTATCGTTCACCACTTTCCTTCCCATGATCAATCTTCCCACGATATCAAGCCCAGAAAAGAGAGGGAACAATAGGCCTAGCCATAGTTGCTTTTTTGATTCGATCACCGAAAGAAGCCATATGTATGCAAGCGAAATTCCTCCAAATGTCCAGGCAAATAAAGCTATATTCGCCGCTTTCCACCCCAGCCATTTTCCGATAAGTGCGCTTGGAAGATAATACGCAAAATAATAGACCAGATAAACATACTGATGTGATTCTTTAAGACGATAGGTGACCGGCCAGTCGAATGAGATGAGATCGCTTAGAATGGCGCTATGCTTATAAAAATCGCCATCAAAGATTCCTCTATGCCCTGTGCCGGAGATAAGTGTCCAAAATAAAAGAACCATGCCTAAAATGCTCAATGTCTTTCCAGAAATTTGGATGCTCCCGGTTACTTCTTGGGTGTATTTATACAATACAAATACTAGTGCGATTGTAATGATCCCTGCCAAGAACTGATTTGTCCACCAAAATAAAAAAATGCAAAAGGGAACAATAAGATAGAGAATGCTTGCAATAAGAAGTGCCCTGACGGAAATCTTCATAGGTTATCCTTATTATACCGCCAAACAGTATAAGTGGCAGTTTGCCCTGCACGGGAGAAAGACTTCTGCAGTTTTTTTATAACAAACTGAGGGATCACTTCATATTCTCCCGGCAATCGAGGGATGACCACAGTCTCAATCCCTTCAAAAGAATATGTCCTTGGATAAACACGATCTATCCATGGAAAATGAAGAGAAATTGATTCGGGAGGGAGTATGTCGAAATAGTAATACAACTCAGGCCTGTTGCCTAAGACAAGCATGTTCTTGTCTTTTGGGGGTGCAATGAGCTTTTTCAACGACGCTCTTTCATCTGATGATGTAGCCGAAAGATACGGCGTACGATATCGGATTTCCCCATATGTTTTCCATGCATCCCTTCCGATCATTATGAAAAGCACAAAAAGGAGTATCGCCAATACTTTTTTATTATGTTTATCGTTAAAGCGTTCCGCTAAAAGCAAGATAAAAAAGGGGATTGATATTGCAAAATTTACTTTTGATAGTCCCTGTAAAAAAAAGCTTGCTCCCAAAATAAATGCAAGTATGAGGGGAGTGCTTTTTCTTTTTTTTAAAATCGAAAGAGCGAGAGTGACGAAATACCCAATAGTTATACCTAGCAGTAACTTTATCGAAATCCCCAAAAAGAATGTTTTGTAGGTTGATTGAATATATGAAGCGTTAAACACGATGAGTTGTCGCCATAAAGCATCAAGTCCTTCTCTCTGATAAAAATAAAAAAGAGCTACTAACCATATTCCTATAAATCCAACAATTGTCTTCTTATTTTTTGTAGATAAATAAAATGGGAGAAAAAAAATAAAAGCGGTTGGTTTGACCATTGTTGCCAGTGCAAAAAAAATCCATCCCACCCCTTCCCTTCTCCTTTCGAAAAAAAACCAGGCGTTTATAAGAAAAAAAGCAATCCATTGGTCATACCACATCTGCTGGCCGACAATTGTGAACTGAAAAGCGCAATAAAAAATCAGCAGAAGGAAAAAGAGGAATGGCTTTTTTATTCTTTGTGCAATCAGTTGTGCGACAAGTATGAATTGAATAAGTTGTATGACGATGAACAAAATTGAAATCATATATGCTCCGTTTCCAGTTAGCGGCGCCAGCAGGAAGTTCGTAAGAAACCCATGGTGATCAAAGAAATCTCTATAGGGGATGAGTCCTTTTGAAACAAGCCATGGATAGAAGAAAAACTCAGGAAAAAGCTGGACAGGTACTGAAAATAAAACAAATAAATACGTAATAAGGCATAAGGCAGAAATAAGAAGTAATATCATTTTTTTTGGTAGATAGTAACAATGAGCCCACCCTTCCCTGCAATCCACATCAGCCTCCTAAAAAGGAAATAATATGGCATCCACCAAGCAAAAAAAAGATATTTTGCGAGCTTATTGCCGACAAAATTGCCATCTAAATTTTTCTTGAAGTCGATCCACTCTTCATATGTGGTATACAAACGATTTTTCCAAGTTTTTTTGGAAAACAAAAGGGCGAGTGAATGTTTGCTGAAAAAAAACCTATGATCCTCAATCATCCACCAGGACCATTCTTTGACCATTGTCGCCATAGAGCTTAAGTAGTTTGGTGTTTGTATAAAAACAATGCCATTTTTTTTCAGAAGTTTTTTGAAGAGGAAAATTGTCTTCTTTGGTTCATCGACATGTTCAAGTACGTCATATAAAATGATTGCGTCATATTTTTTTGTGTGGGACTCCGCAAAAGGATCGAATGACTTTTTTATGATGGAAACCGGCAGGTCTTTCAAGTAGTGGGGAACAACATCTGGCTCTAGAGCGTCCACTTCATATCCCCTATTTGAAAGCATACTGCTGAGCAATCCAAAACCAGCGCCAACCTCCAAAACTTTTTTTCCAGGGGAATATTTCTTAAGTAGGCGAATAGTATTTTCATACCGTTTTCGAAATTGCCCTTCCCTTTTCTGATAGTCAGAGAATTCATAGATATGGCCTGTGTTTTTCCGAGGTGTTTTCGGATCTACAAATGCAAGGAGACATTTGCGACATTGGAAGATTTGTACGTCATCAATAAGTTTATGCCTATATACATTTGGAGAGCTACAAACCGGACATTTCATGACAATATTATATCTAATCCATTCTCACAAACCGCAACATAAACAGCCTCAACAAACCTCCGAGGTTTGCAAGGGGCACTAATATATCGTTTTAGGCTATCCTAAGGCTCTTTTTACTTCAAAATGCGGCTTATAATCCGCTGTGTTTTTTCTTTATTCCTGATAGTGTACAAAGTATGTCTTGCCCATTCTGTCTATCAAAAAAAACAATTTTCTTTGCTTCAAAAGATGTTCATGAGTTCAGTAGATGTCTTACGTGTAAAAGTCTATTCATAAGGAAACTCCCATCAAAAAAATCATTAAATAAATACTATGAAAGGCAATTTTTACATGCCGACGGTTTCATAAATGAATTGATTATTCGTACGAGAAGCAAACAAATTCTTAAGGAAATAAAAATAAAATATCCATTCGCAAAAACAATTTGTGATGTGGGTAGCGGATGTGGTTTTTTTATTGACGAAGCCAATAAACTGGGATTTAAAGTGTTGGGTATTGAACCTTCAAAACAACTTACTCATACTGCAACAGCAAACTATAAGGTATCTCAATTTATCGGTTCGCTAGAAACATATTTAAAAAAATATAATAAGCAGTTTGATGTTGTAACGTGTATTCACGTAATTGAACACGTTACACAACCAGAAAAATTTATTCGTTCTTTATTACAACTTGTGAACGAAAATGGCGTCCTATTTTTGGAAACCCCAAATGCAGATAGCCATTTGGTTAATGTAGAAAAAGAAAAATATACATTCCTCATTCCTCCCGAACACTTGTGGATATTATCAAAAGATGCAATAGAAAAATTACTGCCAAAAAATTCACAAATCATCTCAATAAGTACATATAGCTATTCGGAACACTTTATGGGGATAATGAAGAGAATTATCAAGAAATTATCATTGCGAACGAAACCAACTCACAAAAAAGAAATTTTGACAAAGCTATTAAATCATAATATTCTTTCAAAAAACATTTGGAAAAACCTATCTCACCTTATCTTTGATAAGCTTCTCGCTCCTCTTTTTACCGGCTTACTTAACTTGGACCATAAAGGTAGTATTCTAGAGCTTTATATCAATAAAAAATAGTCTGATTGCGGCTTATAATCCGTTGCACAATATATTTCTTCATATCAAAGTAAGGAAATGGTACACATCATTGTCTTTTTAACCTTTCTTTTTCTTGCATCTCCTATTAATTCTCAAGAGTTCTTTCCCTATCAAAATAATCCTGTGATAAAAAAAGATGCCGCAACTGTCGGGATTGTTCAACCATATGTCCTAAAGGAACAAAATATGTACTCTATCTGGTTTTCAAACAATGACGGATCTCGACATAAAATTTTTAGAATGCAATCCGCAAATGGGATTGATTGGTATGATAAAACAGATACAAAGGTTACAAGTCGTAATAACGCAAACGATCCATTTGTATTTCTTGAAAATAATCAGTACAACCTCTACTTTTCATCATCGAATTATGGATATATTTCTCTCTGGAGATCGTCAAGTGTTGACGGAATAACGTTTATCCCAGATTCAGAAAAAGAAATTCTTAAATCGCAAATGCCTTGGGAAGGCGAGCATCTATCCTGCCCCGCGGTTATAAAAGAAAACAACTTATATTATTTGTTTTATGCAGGAAGCGGTGTTCAAAACTGGGGTATAGGATTAGCAACCTCTTCGGATGGACAAAATTGGCAAAAATGTTCAAATAATCCCTTTATTGCCCCAGGAGCCAGTGGTCATGTAATAAAACATAATAATATTTTTTATTTGTACTTTCAGTCGCCAAACGGACTTGAAATGCAACAGTCGGACACCTTGAATGGATGTAATACTATTTGGACAAACAGACATGTCGTTCAAACTCCCATCTGGGATCCATCACCTATTAGTGATGGCACTAATTTGCGACTGTATGGAACACATCTCACCTCAGAAGGTCTTGAAATTGGACTATCAACAACTTCTCCAATTCCTGCTCCCACATATCCAATAGTCATAATCCCAGGTATGTTTGCTTCATGGAATAAAGACGCACTACTTCATAATGTCCAGATGCCATTTGATTCATGGAAAATGAACCCTTCTGTTTCGGAATATTCGCCAATTTTACAAACGCTCCAAAATAATGGGAAAACTCTTGATTCAGACGTCTATATTTTTCCGTATGATTGGCGGAAACCAATCGTGCAAGCTGCACAAGATTTGAATTCATTTATTACTAAAAAAATTTGGAGTTCAAATAAATATCAGCCTATTCAACTCATTGGTCACTCATTGGGAGGAGTAGTCGGACGAACATTTGTAGACATTAATATTGATAAACCAATCAAACAACTTGTGACTGCGGGTTCCCCACACCTCGGCGCTGTTCAATCATACAAACCGCTTGTTGCGGGAGAAATCGATAGAGAAAATACATTGATGTGGCTTGCAGAAAAATTTATCCTGAATCTTAATAAAACACTTTTAGAAAGTGATAGGGCAACGATCACTCGTATGCTTCCTGTATTGTCCGATCTAATTCCATCATTTTCATTTCTGAAAGATGAACAAGGTCAAATAATTACAAACAACATGCAAAATTCTCTTCTTTCCTCATATCCAATACAGACAAATCCTTTAATTCCGCAATTTTATCTAGGGAGTAATGCATATCAAATGAATGCGGGATATATACTTGGTGCCCGAACCACAACAGACTTGCTATTTGATTTATATACTGATGGGCATCCAACTTCTTCATGGAAAGAAGAAGGCGACGAAACCACTTTACTCAAAAGTTCACTTAATCAATTTTTTCCCATACCTCAAGCAAATCATGGTGAAATTATCTATGGAAAAGAGTCCATTAAAGCGATACTTTCAAAGTTAAATATCTCCGTGCAAGATTCAAGTATTCCTGAGGGAAAAGCGACATCTATTTTTCCTGCAATATTTGCTTTCATTCAATCCCCTGCTACGATAGCAATTGATCATGCGGGTTCGCTATATGGAGAAACTGATGGAATGATTCATATTCAACATGCAGAAAATGGTGAATACAGTCTATCGGTTACAGGACAGTCTATAGGAGACTATACGATAAGTATTTGGCTTATTGGCAGTAAGGAAGATAAATGGATTCAGTTTAAGAAAACCACTAATGAAGGGAGAAGAGATAAATATATTATTTTATTTGATATTGCTTCTGGGGGGTCTGTTCAAGAATATATTGAACCATCAGTAACTCCAACCCCAAACACAACCCAAGCTCCATTATCAACGTATCCAACACCCCAATCCCAAGTCCAGTCCTCATCTCTTTCAAAGACCACGCCAACTCAAACAATGAAAGCCGTTCAAAATAAAAATGTCTATTCTCAAAAAAGCAACTATCCCATATCATCTTCAAAGAAAGATGCGCATATCACAACTAAATTAAATAAGCCTAATATATTAGGAGCAAGTACTGCAAATAAAACATCAAAAAATAAAAAAGGCTTTGGCTTTCTGGGTTATTTGACTATTGTAGTTGCTTTTATAGTTGTTGCTTATTTGGGAAGAATGTATCTTTTAAAATACAAAAAAAGATGACGCCACTATGCCTGCAAACCTCCGAGGTTTGCAAGTGGCGGGGCGTATTGACATCATGCGTAAAAGAGCATATTGTTATAGGTATAAGTGGGTATTACAAATTATTCTATTTATATGAATATTAAAAAATTGATAATCGGAACAGCAACCGGAGCGTTGTTAATGGGAGTCTTTTCTTTCTCAGCATTTGCAGCACCAAAGCTCCACCTTGATTCACGAGGCCAGCTCAATAAGCAGGCATGTGATGTTGAGGGTAATCTAGCAATCAACATTGTGGAAAAAGTGCAAAACTCTCCTGATGGAGCAACCGATGGGCACGTCTGGGCAATAGACAACTACACAAGACTTATCAAAGTCTGGCCAACCGGAGTTAATGCGTGGTGTGCGACAGTGAAATATGAGGGTGATTTTACTGCAATTCCAGGAGTACTAAGCCCAGCTGGAGCAAATACTATCGGAGATGGGGTGCAAGGTGTATTAAAAGGAGGCTATAACGCCACATTTACAGGCGATCTCATAGCGCCTATATTTGGAGATGTTGGAATAACAGATTATCAATGTAAAATCGATGATTTGAGTTTATGTAGATATGAAAATTGGGTCGATAAATACTTCACGAACCAAGCAGAATTTAGCAGACCATGGATCGGATGGATATATAACGCAAATAATAATCATGGATCTTGGCTAAATCAAGGCTCAGAAGATGGATTGCAATCGACTGGGGACATTTATTAAGAATAAGAAAATCAACAACCCTCCTTCTGGGGGGTTGTTTTTTTTGTGCCTGCAAACCTCCGAGGTTTGCAAGTGGCTCACTCTTATCCGTTTCTTTCTTTCCACTTCTTATACCCAAACCAGAAGGCTGGAGGTAAGAGAAGAAGTAATATCCAAGGCCACCACCATGGCTTTGTACCGTTCGTTTCTGTTCCAAGAACTGCCCCTGTTGGCGCTGGTGTTGGTGTTGGAGTAAGCGTGTTTGCACCAAGCACTTCTTCAGCAAATCCTTGTGCAGGTGTACCTGGAGCAACTCCTGCGGCACCACCGATTGCTCCTGATGAGACTTCATTGCTATTTGCCCCTTGATTACCCGATGCGTCAACGGCTTTCACGATGAAGTAATACGTTCCCCCACCTAAGCCTTGTACTGTGTAGCTTTGTGTATCTCCGACCTTAGCTCCATATTGGTATGAACCTGGTGTTGTACCGTACCAGATGATGTAATTTACGGCATCTGTTACCTTGGACCAACTGAGCGAAACTGATCCTGGCGCTGTTCCAAAAACAGAAAGTGTTGGAGCAGATGGGCCGCTTCTATCTACGGTTAAATCAACCGAAGCACTCTTACTATTACCACTTGCGTCAAATGCAGTGACTTTTACTTCCCATACACCTTCTATCAGATTGTCGACTGTGTATTCACGAACGCCATTTCCGACACTTGCCGAATAGTTCTTGTCTCCGTTTTTCAGTTTCCATTGAATCTCGTATTTATCTATTCCAATTGTTTCCGATGTGGCTGCATCCCATTTCACTTTTGATGTGGACTCACTTGTTGGATTTGGTGAAACGCTGACGTTGAGAGGCCCGTCTTTCAGATCTGTTTTATTCCATTTGATATTTTTTACGCCAACGTCTGAATAATTATTTGCCTTATCATGAGCGCGATAGTAAAGCACATGTGCTCCTTCATTTCCTGGCTTAAATGGCGCTGTGTATGTTGTCCACGCACCAGTTTGGGAATCCCATTGGAATTCAATCTTGTCAAAATGGGTGTCTGTTGCTGTGAGCGTTACTTCTGGCTGCGTTTTATACCAACCGTTTGCTGCATCCCCCACTGTTGGGTTAAGGGAAATTGCAACCTCCGGAATTGTTTTATCAAAGATGATTGTTAGAGTATATGAATTCTCGGTATTCGTCGCTAAATCAACTGCATGAGATGTGATTGTATAATCATCTTCAACTGGTGTTGGAAGTGTAAAGCTCCACGTTGCAGTACCGGTTGTTAATACTCGAGTCGTCTCCTCTGTGCCATCAATCCATCCATCTTCTGTTGTGTAATATTTACCATCAGAAGATCTTTTAATTGAAAGTAATACTTTGTCTAATCCGCTACCGCCGGCACTGTCAGTTGCTGTACCTAAAATCTCACCACTCCAATCATTTAAGTAAACTGTTGAACCTGAACTTACGCTTGATGGTGAGGTGATTATGCTATCTGGTTTTGTTTTGTCAATATCTGCCCCATTTGACGTGATTGGTGTTGTGTTACAGTTTGAAGCTGCATCGCAGACATTTGGAGTCACTGAGCATGTTTGTGCTGTCCCTTCAGTTGCGATATCACATGTTGGATTGTTCCCTGTTGTTGCCCCTGTATAACTGAATGTTGAGGTTTGATCTGTGTTATACCATCCTGAGAATTCAGTTTTTGTATCAAAGATTGGTGCAATTCTATCGACGATAAATGTGTGTGTTGTATCAAGTGTCATCGTGTTCCCTGCTGCATCTTGTGCACCGGAAATATAAATCGTGTGCGTTACTTCTTCTGGGTTTAGAGAATAGGTAAAACAGAATGTCTTTGCATCGCTGTCTCCACAATTGGTTACTGTTTCGCCAGTAAACACTGAGTGCACTTCTACTGTTGGAGTGTTTGTGATATCTTCGCTAAACGTAATCTTTATTGTTGGACTTGCAGATGCAAGATTGTATGTCGCACCATCTGAGTCAACTGAAGTGACTGTAGGGGCAATTGTATCAATTGCGACTGACCCAACACCGCTTTCCGTTGTATTTCCAGATGCATCAACAGCTTTCACTTTTCCATACCAAATGCCTCCAGTTAACGCCGTGCTATGTGTAAAGCTTAAGTCTGTGCCGATGTTTCCTGAATTGTAATCCTCACCGCCAGATGTCTGACTCCAATAGAACACATAATGTAATCCTGGAGCATTATCTGTTGAACCTGTCCATGTCCATGTTGGAGTATTTGTAGATGATGGAGTGGTTGTTGTGGGTGTTCCAGGAACAGTTGGATATTCTGTATCATTCACAGTTACCGTAAATGATTTTGAACCCTGGTTTCCTGCCGAATCTGTTGCTGAACAATTAACCGATGTTGTTCCAACTGGGAAAAATGTTCCTGAAGTTGGAGAATATGTTACTGGCAAAGATCCATCAATCGCATCTGCTGCAGATCCAGAAAAGCTAACCACCGCACCATTAAAACCTACATCATTTGATACTGATATATTTGGACATGTCATGACTGGTGCTGTTGCATCATATGTTACTTTGCAGCTATTCGCTAAATCTGATGATGTCCAATTTGATGCGTTACCAGCTAAATCGACAGCTTTCAATGCAAATCCATATGTTCCTTGACCCACAGTAAATGCACCAGATCTTGAAAGAACATTTCCAATATTTCCGCCATTCCAAACCCAACCTGTTGTTGGATTGAAAGATCTATACTCATAATGCGAGAAGTTTATGTCACTTGATGCTGCCCATTTTGCAACAATGTTGTATTGGTTTGTATTTGTGCCACAGCCGAGTACTGTTCCACCTGTCGAAGAGTAGTTAAGTCCCGTAGGAAGAGTGGGTGCAGTCCAATCTACTTTGAACTTGCAGCTATTTGCGACTCCCTGAGCTCCGCCATACCATTCTGATTTATTACCAGCTTTATCAACGGCTCGTATTTGCACTCCATAAGTTCCTTCAAGTGGTACCGTCCACCATGAGGAATTGAAATAATTTGTTGTGAATGTTCTTATTGCTCCTGTGCTCCCATCAGCATTGAACGATATATATTCATAATGATCAAAATCAGATTCAGAATTGGCATTCCAATATACATCTAAATGTCTTGTACTAGTCCAACCTCCACAAGCAATATTCTTATTGTTTACTGTATCTTTAAAATATATTCCAGTGGGAACGGATGGAATTGTCTTGTCAATATTCGTTACATTGGCTGTTGCTGTTCCAGTATTTCCAGCAGCATCTCTAAAGTTAAATGTAAACGATCCATTTGCAGTAAATGTATAGCTTGCTGATCCGCTATTATTAGTCACTGTCACAGATTCAGAAGGGACAAGAGTTGCAACAACATTGCTATTTGTTAATGTTGTAATATCATACGAAACTGTAGCTGTTGGAGCGGTCTTATCAAATACAACTGTGCAATAGCTGCTCCATGCTGAACTTTCTTCACTTGAATCAACGACATTGTTATTATTTTGATCGACATATGCTCTAACCCTTGCTTTCCATTGCCCTTCTATTCCAACTCCAGAACCAAAAGTGCTGAAAGGTGTATATAAGCTGCTACCTGCGTTGAAAAAACCAATTGACCCTGAAGGATAAGTGACCTCTCGCTGATATTTGATACCTGTACCGCTTACACCTGTCCAATTCTGTGCAACACTATTTTCGTTTGTATATCTAATGACAGAACAATCTAAATCAATCGGCATTTCGTTTGGAGTTACAGATTTTGATCTTACATTCCATCCTGAGTTTGTAACAGTCCCAATATCTTTATATCTCACGATTCCAAACCCAGTACCATAATCATAAGTAGCGTCACATACCCCATGAACATATTCAGATCCAGAACAGTAGTGATTTATTTTCCCTTCAATTTGATCAAGACTGTTTTGATCAGTAACGGACCACGTATTGTTTCGTGCATCGATAGGTTGGTTTGTGACGTTATCTAAGTCAAAAGTATTGCCACCAAATGTGTTTGAATTGAATTGAAGAACGGAGGTTGTGTCCCCTGTAGAATACCCCATTGTAACTCCGTATGAATTATCATGAATTGAATTGTTTGTTATCTTCACATTTGTGCCAGGTGCGTAGTACGTAGTTGCCATAATGCCAGCTGAAGTCCAAGGTGAAACTGTCCCTCTATTATTTGAAATGTCATTATTTGTGATAGTAACAGACGCTCCACCTTCGACTTCTATTGCATAATCAAGATGGTCGCCCGTGCCTTTACCTATAAATGTATTTCCATCAATAAGCGCAGTGCTCATTCCTGAACCCTGGTCAACATGTACACCAACGCGACCATATCCGGAAAAAGTATTATTTTTCACGGTAAGCGACATATCGCCAGTCGCTTGATAATTTGAGTTGACCGCAAATCCCATGTATCCAGGGTAGGAGAAATTCATGATAATGTTGTCGGTAAGGGATGTATTTCCAGTATTTCTAATCGCGGTATGTATGTTTTTTCCAGCTCCATCTAAGGTGACAGATTGCAATGTGAAATCTTTTCCATCTCTCACAACAATCCATCCTCTTGATTCTCCAACGCTCCCCGTATCTTGATTTGGTTTAATAATGACAGTGTTTTTATCGACACCAATTATTGATACGTTTTTATCAATGATTATTTGTCCAATTTCGATATATGTCCCTGCAGCAACATGTACTGTTCCATTTGCAGCTACAGCAGTTATTGCTTCTTGAATCGTCTCAAATGAGTTATAGCCTTTTACTTTATCTGAACCCAAATCTGTGCCTGCACCTGCTGTCCAGCTCTTATCAACCCATACCTCAGAAGGAGCATCTGCTGTTTCAATTTTGATCGCATCGGCAACGATATTTCGGGTATTACTCCCATCTGTTTCCAGTTGAATGTAATATCCATTATTTAAAGTTGATGATCCTGAGAATGTATACCAACCAGAAAGTGAACCATTTGGTGTCACAACTCCAGCAGCATTTCTATTTTGATCAACTGTACCTAAAACGCTTACGAGCGTACCTGTGTCATCATAGAGTTTATAAGTAGCATTAGTTACATGGTCATTCCACACAACCCAGTGGGTAAAAATATTGTAATTTTGGCCGGCAACTGGTATTTGATCATCTGTAAAAGTCCATCGTGCCCAATTACCAGAGACATTTGAAATATATTTAACATCTCCACTTATTCCTGCTGCGTAATTATTCCATGCGATATTCGTTGAAAAGTTCGCATCCCCATCATCAATAATGTTAGATGCACTTGGAGGGTTTGTCCCAGTAATAATAAAGACCGTAAAATGATTCAATCCTCTTGCAACAACCACTCTATCACTTTCCTTTGCTATTTCTGACACCTCAGTTACCTGTGAAAGTTCATTTACTGTTTCTGCAAACTTTACACTTACTTCTTTCCCCTTTGAAGACTCTGGAATAGGAAGGGAAAGATTGTAGGTGAACTCCCCGTCTTTCATGTCGGAAGTGATATCGTATGCTTTATCAGAAAGTGATCCGGTTTGCTTTATCTGCTCTGCCGTAAGAGTAATTTCTTCCATTTTTATATTTCCTGAAGGATTGGGAAGCTTTGTAAAGGTAAGTTTTACTTCACTGTTTTGTGGAGCGACATATTCTTTATTAAGTTCCACTTTTTCAAATGTCCAAATAGATGGAATTCTAGTTGGCGTTGGAGCAACAGCTGTTGTTGGTGTTGGAGTTAATGATGGAATTTCTGTAGGAGTTGGAAGAACTGTGGGCTCTGCTGTTGGTATCGCTGTTGGTGTTGGTTCGACTGTTGGCTCACTAGTTGGAGCTACAGTTGGCGTCACTGAGATTTCTGGAGTTGGGGTAAGGGTCGGTTCAGTTGTTGGAGTAGCTGTCGGGGTTACTTCTTGTGCAACAGCGATGTGTGGAACTGCATAAAAAAACGGAAGAAAGGACTGGAATAAAATTGTGGTTAAAGAATAAAACGTCACCAATCTGAAAAAAAGATTTCTCTTCATAGCGAACCGTTAGGTATGAATAAACTAGTATAAACTCATACCTTATGTTGTCCATAGCATACACCTTTTTTAATAAATGTCAATGTTTGGTGCGGCTTATAATCAACAATAAACTGTGAGTCTCATATTGTCTTTTTCATTGAGATGACAATCAATTTGGAATATTGGTGTTGTTTATATACCACAATAAATTATGAAGAAGAACTGTGAATCCGACAGGACTCGAACCTGTGACCTTTGCAATGTGAATGCAACGTTCTACCAACTGAACTACGGATTCTTCCCTATCTATTGTACTTTCTAGCCTTGCTTTTTACAACCTATTTCACTACAATCAATTGATATGGATTTCTTTGATATCGACTTCCTTGAAGTGGGAAAAAGCATATTGAACTTCGTCATGGATATTTTGGAAACGATCGTATTTGTGGGATCGCTTTTTATAGTTGTCTATCTTTTCGTTGCCCAACCAAATCAGGTAAAAGGTGCTTCTATGGATCCAACATTCGGGTCGGGAGATTATATTTTCACAAGCAAGATCACCTACAAAATGCGTTTCTTCCATCGCGGGGATGTGGTTGTTTTTAAGTCGCCAAGCAACCCAGATATTGAATATATCAAGCGCGTAATTGGATTACCTGGGGATGTTGTTATGGTAAAAGACAGCGAAGTATTTGTGAATGGCATTCAACTGAAGGAAGACTATATTGCGGCAAAAACAAACTTGTGGGAAGGTGGATTTTCCAAAAATGGAGAAGGAACAAAAGTCGCTGATGGCATGCTTTTTGTCATGGGAGATAATCGACCTCGTTCATCCGATTCCCGCGAATTTGGACCGATTACTCAAGAAAGTGTCATTGGGCAGGTGTTCTACCGATATTTCCCTCCAAGCAAAATGGGGGTGATTCCTAATCCTTTTCCACCCGACCTTCAATCACGTGCAAAAGACGTTCAACATCTTTCCTTCGGTCTCCCCGTGAACCTTTCCACTCAATAATCACTTTTGTCTTGATTCGTGTCTGAACTATTTTCACCTCTGCGTTATACCCTTCCTTAAGACTGGACCGTACTTTCTTTAATGTTTCTTCTTGAATATATTCTCCTTCAGATGAAACGCCATGGAGCTTTGCACGGACAAGTTCTTCTGTTTGCAAAACGGTAAGTGAATCACGAAGAACCGATTCATAGATTTCCATGATGTCTCCTTCCTCATGCAGAAGCGAGATGACGAATAAATGACTCATGGAAATTAGTTCAGAATAATACCCATCCATGATGATCTCCGAAAGCTTACTGAGACGCATTATGTGGCAAAGATAGGAAGGTTTGAGAGAAAGCGCATTGGCAAGATCCTTGACTTTTATGTTTTTTTTGCGTACTAAAAAGGTGATAAGTTTTGCTTTTGCAAAATAATCAGTAGTATTTTTTATTTGCTCAATATAGTCGAGAGTGTCTTGTTCCATTGATTAATTCTAACACACAAGCCTCAGTCATCCTGAATTTATTTCAGGATCTTTAGAGATGCCGAAACTAGTTCGACATGACAATAGGACTACGTTAAAAATTTGTTATGAATATTGTATGAAGTTAACCTTAGACGACACAGATATATGTCTTTCCGAGGTTCTTTACGAACTCTACTTTTCCTGTTTTGAGAGCCATGATTGTGAAGTCGTGTGTAAGCATTGTTCCTTCACCTGCACAAAAACGAGTTCCCTTTTGTCTCATGATGATGTTTCCTGCGATGACTGCTTCTCCACCGGATTTCTTCAATCCTAATCTGCGTGCATGTGAGTCACGATTTCCTTTGACTGCGCGTTGTGCTTTTGTATGTGCCATATGAGTGTTAAGAAATACTGACAATTTGAACTTTTGTATACTTTGGTCTGAATCCGGTTACTTTTCTGTAGCGTGATTTTGCCTTGAATTTTGCGATTCTTACTTTGTCTCCGAGAACATGCTCAACAACTTTTGCTTTTACTTTTGCAGCAACAAGTGGCATTCCAACTTCGACATCACCCTCTGGATCGAAGGTTGCAACAGCCTCAAATTCACATTCTGCATCTTTTTCTGTTTTCAATAAATCAACGATTAGAATGTCGTTTTCTTTTGCGAGATACTGCTTTCCACCTGTTTTAATGACCGCGATTTTACTCATAAGTAGTAAGTATAAACTATAGCCCTCAAATTTTCAAATGGGATTTTAAGCGCTTTTGAGGAGCGCAAAGCCAATACACAACGAGACAAAGAACGATCCACCGAACGAAATAAAGGGTAATGCTATTCCTGCGATTGGCAAAATACCAATATTCATCCCAATATTGACGACAGTTTGGATACAAATGAGGAAGGCGATACCCATGCTGAACAAGTATTTGAATCGAGAATCTTCATCCCGTCCATCGATGAACTTATAGGCACGAGTAAAAATCATCCCGATGAGAACGCCCTGAAGAATGATTATGAGAAGCCCTCCCACGAACCCAAACTGCTCAACAAGAGAGGAAAACGCAAAATCCGTGTTGTTTTCAGGCAGGAAGAAAAGACGAGATTGTGTCCCCAACCCAAGACCCTTCCCAAAAAACTGCCCTGAACCCACGGTTATTATTGCCTGGATCATGTTGTATGCATCGCCCTGTGTGTTCATGTGAGGTTGTATAAAGCTGAGGATTCGAGCTTGTTGATAATCATGCATGAAAAACCAGCTAAACGGTATCACGCACAGGAACGCAAGGATAGAAACCAGCAAATATTTTTTCGGCATATCCGATACTGTCAACATACAGACGAGCACCCCGACAAATACAAGCATGTTCCCCAGATCGGGCTGCCGAAGGACGATAAAGGCCGGAAGAAATGCCGTAAGGAGAATGCTTATATAAAACCAAGGGGTCATCTCATAGCGGGACCGAGAACTTAACAGTTGGGCCATGTACAGTATGAAGAAAATCTTGAGAAATTCTGATGTCTGAAAATTCGCTATTCCAAAATCAATCCATCTTCTCGACCCTTTCACTTCTATCCCAATAATGAACGTAAGAATAAGAAGAGCAACAAATGACCAAAAAATCATCTTTGCATTTGCCTTGAAGAACCTTCTCCCTATTTTTCGTATGATGAAAAAAGCGATGATACCTGAACATACATACATCATCTGGACAAATCCCAAACGTGGTTTTATGCCAAATTGATTGAACACGGAAAAAGTCCACAGAAAAAATGAGGGGATAAGAAGCGAAATCATAATTGTGCTTTATTCTACCGCTAACTCTCCTTCAATAACTTCACGAGCCAGTACACGCTTTGCAATGATATCCTTCAATGGCCTGAATTCCGCTGGGATCGTGAGTTTTACTGACTGATCTGTCTTTACATTTTGTGTTTTTCGAAGCTCCTGGATGCTCCGTACCAAATCTCTCATTTTTCCTTCTCGCATCAAGTCTTCTGTCAAGACAGTATCGAACGTTACGACATGCTGTTCGGATTCCCCGTTGGTAAGTATGACTTTTTTTACGTTCAACTCAGACTTTAGCACATCTAAAAGAGCGTCATTACCTTCAAAGGCCGTCCCTTTTGCAAGTTGGATCGTGACGGAGTTGAGTGGCTGTCTGACCTTCAGTTTGTTTTCCTTGCGGACACGGTGACCTGCCTCGGCAAGTGAGCGTATGACTGCCATGTTTTTGACAATATCCGTATTTTCCGTTGCTTCCAAGTCAATCCATTTCGTAAGATGTACCGATTTTTCTCCGGTCAAATTAGTGAATATCGTTTCACTGATGAAAGGCATTATTGGGGAAACGGTTACGGAGAACACTGTCAATACCGCATGAAGTGTTTCGTAAAATGATTTCTTGTCTTGTGCATTATCCGAATTCACCCATACACGATCTCGGCTTCTGCGGATGAACCATGTTGAAACATCATTCATGAAGGCCTCTCCTTTGAGTGCAACGGTTTGGACGTCATATGTAAGATATGATTTCTTGGAATCTGCAACGAATGATCTCAGCCGCTCCATGATCCATGTGTCTAAGACCGAATCCCTTTTTAGGGCTACATTTGGTTTTCCTTGGATATCTACCTTTTCCAATAACGCATAATCGACAAAAAACTTGTAGACATTCCATACCATCAAATAGAACTGCCTACGAACCTCATCCGCTTTTTTGTATCCGAAAAGCATATTCTCAGCAGGATTTTGTCGTGCAAACATCCATCGCATGACATCGACACCGATTTTCTCTGCTCCTTCATTAAACTCAACAGCATTTCCCCAACTCTTATGCATTGGACGACCATCTTCTCCTGTACATGTTGCGAATCCCAAGACTGTTTTGAAAGGAGGCTTATCCTCCATTACCGTAGACATTGCAATCAATGCATAGAACCAATTTTTGAACTGTCCAGGAAATGACTCTGTGATAAAATCCGCAGGGAACCATCGTTCCCATTCACTCTTATTTTGTGTGTAAAGAGGTTCCTTGTTATTGGCACTAATTGTCGAATATGCAACGATACCCGCATCAAGCCAAGGATTCCCAACATCATCAATTCGCTTAACTTCACCATTACATTTTGCGCATGTTATCGTCACCTCATCAATGAATGGTTTGTGTGGAGAGTGTCCTTCAAATTCACTCCATCCGTTCGCCGCACGTTTTTTTAATTCATCCTTCGATCCGATAACCTCAAATGTTTTACAGGTGGGGCATTCATAAATAGGAAGTGTCAGTCCCCAATATCTGTTTTTCTTGCTGATTAACCAATCATGCATGTTTTTCAGCCAGTCAAGTTCTCGTTCAAGACCAAATCCGGGAATCCAATTTATCTGCTTTGCAACAGCAACCATACGCTCACGAAGCGTTTTTCCGTTTGTTCCCGATTTGTCCATGGCAATATACCACTCATCCGCAACCTTCCAGACTAGCTCTGCTTTACAACGCCAACATGCAGGATATCTGTGTTTATATCGCAGAGTTGTGAATAGGAATTCCCCATCGCGATGTGATTTCAAAAAATCAATGATAAGCTCTGGATGTTTCTTTGCATTCTTTCCTGAGAACTCTGCAAATCCTTCCAGGTAGCTTGCATTGTCAGCAATGACTGGAATCATCGGAAGTCCTAATTTTTTTCCCAAGAGGAAATCTTCCGTTCCTGCGCTCACTGCGGTGTGAACAAGGCCTGTGCCTTCTGTCGTTGAAATAGGCATGATCATCGCATCGGTTGGAACGACTGTATGAAACTTTGCATTGCTATTTTTTACTGTTTCAACTGCTGGAAGGTGATCAAACGGCCCTTCATATTTTAATCCGACAAGTTCTTTTCCCAAAACAGTTTTCTCAACAGATTGATATTCTTTTTTGAATACAACTTCAACGAGATCTTTTGCGATCCAAAATAATTTGCCTGTTGTCCCTTTGACTAATGAATATTCGATTTTTTCATCAACGGCCACCGCAATATTTGCAGGAATTGTCCATGGTGTGGTTGTCCAAACAAGTAGATATTCGTCTTTTCGTCCGACTATGGGGAACTCTATAAAGACCGATTCATGGACCACTTCTTTATAATCTTCCGTCAACATTTCATGCTGTGAAATTGCTGTTTCGCAGCGAGGACACCAAGGAACTGATTCATGACCTTTATATACCCACCCATTTTCATGACATACATGAATAAAACGCCAGATCATATAGTTGTTTTCATCAGACATCGTGAAGTATGAATTATCCCAGTCCATAAAATATCCAAGACGCTTTGACTGTTCCGTTTGGACGCTTGAAAATTTGTAGACACGATCTCTACATAATTGCACAAACTTGGCGATCGATGCTTTTTTGTCCCCTGGCACCAAGTTTTCAATATCTTTTTTTGTATGAAGCCCAAGTTCCTTTTCAACTTCAACCTCAACCCATAATCCTTGGCAATCAAATCCACTTTGAAACCGCTGTTTTTTCCCTAAGAGGTTGTTGAATTTCTGCCACAAATCCTTATATGTTCTTCCCCATGCATGATGGACGCCCATTGGGTTATTGGCGGTTATTGGTCCATCAAGAAAGGAAAATGTTTCGGATGACGTATCATTTTTATGAAGATAGCCGTCAATAATGCCAGTAGAGTACCATTTATCAAGAAGAGCTCGTTCCATTTCTGGAAATTGTTGAGTGGAAGATACTGGGTTAAACATGAAGTTTATTCTATCATTTTAGAACAAACTTCTCACCTTTATTTTTTTCTCAAGAAGGCGGGGATGTCCCTTCGGCTTCGCTCAGGGTAAACTTCTCCACCCCTTTACTTTTTACGAAGGAAGGCGGGGATGTCGAATTCGTTTTCGTCATCGGCGATTGAATCGGAATCGGAAAGTTCAACCACATCATCTTCTGCGAGTTGTTTTATGTTCTCAACTTTTGAAAATGTCGTCTCTTTTTCTTCCAATAATTCTGATGATTTTCTGAAGTTAAACATCTTCAATTTATTCTCGTCAAACTTCGTTGCAACGATGGTTACCTTTATTTGGTCCACCATCTGGTCGTCGATTACTGCGCCAAATATGATATCTGCATCTGGATCGACACTTTTCGTAATAAGCATAGCTGCTTCATCTATCTCTGCCATCGTCAAATCAGGACCTCCCATGACATTGAACAAAACACCCTTTGCTCCTTCAATGGAAGTGTCAAGAAGTGGTGAAGAGATCGCCATTTTGATTGCGGCAAGTGCCCGTTTATCACCGGTTCCAACACCGACACCCATGAGTGCAGTTCCTGCATTTGACATGATTGTTCGTACGTCAGCAAAGTCTACGTTAATAAGCCCTGGGACTGTGATAAGCTCAGCAACACCCTTTACGCCCTGATGAAGGACTGAGTCGATCTTTCTGAACGCTTCCAAAACAGGAGTCTTGCGATCTACAACCTGCAGAATTTTTTGATTTGGAACGACAATCAACGTGTCAACTTTTTCCTTTAATTTTTGAATACCATCTGTTGCAGAATTTTTTCTCCTTGAACCTTCAAAATCAAATGGTTTTGTGACAACAGCAATGGTAAGCGCTCCAGATTCTTTAGCGATTTCCGCCACTATTGGAGCAGCTCCCGTGCCCGTTCCACCACCTTCTCCACAAGTGATAAAGACCATGTCGCAACCGGCAAGTTCTTCCTTGATTCTCTCTCTTGATTCTTCAGCGGCTTGACGCCCAATCTCTGGATCTCCCCCTGAACCAAGTCCTTTTGTGACTCCCTCTCCTATTTGTACTTTAATTGCAGCTCTATTATGAAGTAATGCTTGTGCATCGGTATTAACAGCGACAAATTCAACGCCAGCAATTCCACCTTCACTCATCATCGAAGAAATCGCATTCCCTCCTCCACCACCAACACCAATAACTTTTATTCGAGCTGGTTGTCCTGCGTTAGGTTTGATGAGCATAGGGTTATGGAATAAACTGTTTAAAAAAACTCTTTAATTTTCCAACTGATCCATTTATTGATGCCCCTTTGAAAAGGGATCCAAAATCGCCAAATGAGGCATCTTGTATATCGCCACTATGATCATGCCCATACAGAATGAGTCCGACTGTTGCGGCGAACTGTGGATCCAATATTTCATCGATTAAACCTGTGACTCCTCCTGGAACCCCAACTCTTGCTGGAAGGCCGATGACTTTTTTGGCAGTTTCTACAACGCCAATAGTCAAAGCACCTCCACCTGTAATGACTAATCCTGAAGGAACTTGCTCAAAATAGGAACTTTTTATTATTTCGTCCCCAATAAGCTTGAATAATTCTTCCAAGCGTGGACCAATAATTCCATCCACAACTGTCTTAATGGAAATATCCTGCATTGACTCTGGAATCGCAAGTTCATGAAGAGGTAGTTGATCAGGATTCTTTTTTTGATTCGAATGGGATTTGAGATGTTTGCTTAAGAAGAGTTTTAGCTTTTCTGCAGAATCAAGTGAGACACGTGTTCCAACGGCAATGTCGTTTGTTAAATGTCGTGCTCCGATCGGTAGCGAGCTTGAATAAGAAAGAGCTCCATCGACATACAGAGCGATGTCCGTTTTACCGCCACCGATATCAACACATGCGACACCGAGTTCTTTTTCGGTATCGGTAAGCACCGCACGCGAAGAAGCGAGGCCCGCGAACAAGAATCCATCGTTCTTTACGCCGAGATCTTCAATGCATCGTTCTATATTTTTCAGATTTATTTGCGATGCGGTAATGATATGAGTGTCAACTTCGAGGCGTACGCCACTCATGCCAACAGGGTTACGAATCCCCTCTTGACCATCAACGATAAAATCACGAGGAGTAACTTCTATTATTTGTTTTGTCGATGAAAGCGAAATTGCACGAGCCGCTTCAATAACGCGGTTCACATCGTCTTGAGTGATTTCACCCTGAGTATTTGCGACAGCCACTACACCACGAGAGTTAAGCGAAGTGATATGTGGACCTCCCACCGATACGAATGCATGATTTATTTTTTGTCCTGCCATACGTTCTGCACGTTCAAGACTTTCCTCGATTGCGCCAGAAACCTTATCTATGTCAATGATGAGTCCTTTTTTGATACCGCGAGACGGTGTGCTGTTGAATCCAACGATGCGAAGTTCATCGCTGTCTTTTGTTTCCAATCCGACAATTGTCGCGATTTTTGAACTGCCGATATCTATTGCTGCTAGTGCTCGTTCATTCATTGTTATGGTGTCTGTAATTCAACAACAGGCTTATCAAATCTGAGATCAAGCCGTTTAACTCGTAACGCTCCAATCTTGAGTTGTTTTACGAGCTGTCGCAGCTCATATTTCTGCAATTCCGTATCCCGTTTTTGCGAAAAAGCAACCGTAAAACCTCTTGTCTTACATGCTATCATATCCACGCTGTCAATAGCAACTGTTTCCACCTGATATCCCTCCTCAATGAGTACTTTTATGAATGTGAATGTCTTCTGAAGTTGTGTGTAGGAAACGACTTGTCCGACCTGATATTCGTTATGTCTAATCGGCTGATAAAAACTGATCGCCGGATATGGGATCGCAGCAGTCCGCTCTTTTTGGAGGACTATTCCCTTTTGTGAAACGCTCAAGTATCCCCCATCGGTCTTTAGAAATGCGAATGGCTTTTCTACACCCAGATAAAGTGTCAAAACACTTGGATATTGTTTTTCGATGTTTTTGACGATGAGCCGTGGAAAACGTGTTGAGATGTGATTGACTATTTCTTTATTTTGGAGAAATACGATGTTCTTTTTGATGAAGAATGTTTCAATGGTTTTTTTTTCATCCGCAGTTGATCCCACAACCAAAACCTTTTGAATTTTATAAGCAGAGTTAAAATAATAGAGCCCAAGAAAACTCAGGATAGCTCCGCAGATAAAAAGAAAACTACGTGTGTAAAATTGTCTTGACAAGTGTATGTGCGGCATCACGTTTGAGTTGAAGTGGTAATGAAGAGAATGCTCGTTTATATGTTAATTTTCTCTTATACATTTCCTGAATCAGTCTGAGAAGCTCTGCACTTGATTTTTTCTGATCAAATTGTTCTCCAATGTGATGTTCGACAAAATAATCTGCATGCGCCTTCTGTTCACCGCTCGCTGACCATGGCAAAGGAATTAATAATGCAGGTTTTTGAAGGGCGATCAGCTCAAAAAAAGTATTTGCGCCAGCACGACCTATTATGAACTCCGCACGATCATATACTGAGCCTATTGCAGACTCTGAGATATGTGGAACAGGGATATATCTGTTTGGATACTGTTTATCGAATTGTTTTGCAAGGCGGGTAGCGTTTTCAAAATCGTTATATTCCTTTATATCTCCTGTTTGGTGGATAATCGTAAACTGCGGAAGCAGATCTGGAAGGAGTGTGAATATATGGTTGTTTATGCTATGGGAACCAAGCGATCCTCCCGTGATATAAAGCAATGGGACCGATTCGTCAAAAGTGAATGATGGCTTGTTTTTTTCAAATACGACTTCTCTGACAGGATTACCTATCCACAGAGTTTTTTCTGTTGGGAACTGTTTCAGAACAGATTCAAAAGCAACAAATATTTTTTGTGAAAAAAAACCAATAAGCTTATTTGCAGCTCCAGGTTTCATTGTTTGTTCATGAGTGAATACCCTTTTTCCCAAGACCCAACCCCAGAATGCAAGAGGCAACGCAAGATATCCGCCGAATGACATGATGCCATCGGGATTTTCCTGTAACAGTATGAAAAGTCCCTGAATGAATCCGTATGGGACATGCAACAAATTGAGCATGCTTGATTTTGTCATCAGTCGTGTGACACGACCAGCTTGGAGTTCCAGAAATCGGACACCCCTCAACTGACACCCCTTGTATTCATATGAAAGCGTTCGCTCCGATTCAATCGCATATTTTCTTCCAACAAAAACCAAGTTTATGTGTGGGTATTCTTTTTTTAATACATCTACGAATGCAAGTGCTGGAGTTGGATGTCCGCCACATATAAGAATCTTTTTCATAGATACCATCATTCTAACCCACTAACTGGAAATTACAAATAACAAATTATTCCCACTATTCAATTCTTGTCTGGCGTGCGATGTTTAAAATGATTCCCATAAGTGAAAAACAGAGGAGGAGGTTTGTGCCCCCATAGGAAACAAAGGGAAGCGGAACTCCGGTGAGTGGGATTATATGGACCATACTTCCTAGATTTACCAATGTTTGAAGTCCAAAAAACGAAAATATACTTCCTGCAAGCAGCCTACCATATCGATCTGGTGCTTTCTCAGCGATACGGAATATATAGAGAATAAGCAAGACGAATGCGCCAATAAACATGACACTTCCAATAAATCCCACCTCTTCTCCTACAATTGCGAAAATTGAGTCGGTATGCGCTTCAGGAAGAAACAGATGCTTCTGCTTTGAGGCTCCGAATCCCCGGCCAAATATTCCTCCATTTGCTAGCGATATTTGAATCTGATTTATATGATATGTAATACCGAGTGGGTCTGCGGTCGGATCAAAAAACGCAGTGAGCCTTTTTAACCGATATGGCGCTAACCAAGCAAGTGTTGAGAATCCAATGACAGCGACAGGAACAAGCAAAAACAGATATTTCAATTCAACACCAGCCAGAAAGTACGTAGCGATGCTTATGCTGAATATGATTGTCGCCGTACCCATATCTGGCTGCAGCATGATGAGGAAAACCAACAGCCCAAGCAACAATACAAATGAAAAAAAACGCTTCCGCTCTTTTGTCAGGAACCAAGAAGACAAATATATTATTGTCGTTATTTTTGCGATTTCTGATGGCTGAAATCCAAATATCCACCTTCGTGCACCGCCCACTTTCATCCCCACGCCCGGAATAAGCACGAGGAATAGAAGAGAAAGTGATACGAGCATCATGTAAAACGCAAAATAATACCACTTGTGGTAATCGAGAAGAGAAAGAACGAACATGACAATTCCTCCGAGCAAAATCCAAAGTGCTTGTACTTTTAAATAGTGGAAACTGTCGCCATATTCCCCAAATGCACGGACATAGGATGCCTCAAAAACGAAAAAAAGACCACTCACTGCCAATATGAATGGAAGTGCCATGAGCGTTGTGAGTATTTTATTCCTTTTTGACTGATGTTGATGCTCCGCCATAATCACGTACAAATGTTTGAAATAAATCACCCTTCTCCTCAAAATTTTTCCAGAGAGAGTAGCTTGGTGATGCTGTTGAGAGGAGGCAAACACTTCCTTTTTTGCTATTTTCAAAGCAGAATGAAACCGCATCTTTCATGTTGTCGGTTTCCAGATAGGTTGGATAGTAGTCTTCCATTTTCAACAATAGTTGTTTTATTTGGAATCCTGTCTGTGGAAATAAAACGATATTTTCGATTTTTTTTTCTTTCAAAACCTCAACTAACCGTTTAAAATCATATCCCCTATCCTGCCCTCCAAGTAAAATTGTGTCGATATGTTCTATGCTGTTCAAAGCTGCCATTGTCGATTCCGGCGTTGTTGAGATGGCATCGTCATAAAATGTTATCCCATTATATGTCCCAATGTTTTGCAAACGGTGAGGAAGAGGAATAAAAGAGTATATTGCAGCTTGAGCCTGCTCATCGGTGACACCGAATAAGCGAGCAACAGTAAGCGCTCCTTGGATATTCCTCTTGTTGTGGTTACCGAGCAACGGAATTTTAGATTGTTCAAACGGATACTCTTCGGTATAAGGAATTCCCTTTGCTTTTGTCAATCCCTCCCAGCCGGCCACTTCTGTTTCATGAGGATCGAAAATGAAATAATCTTTTTCCGTCTGAAAATAAATACTATTTTGCTTTGCCTTCTTATATGCATCAAACGTACCATGAAAATCCAAATGCTCAGGATACCAGTTTACGATAATTGTTATGTGGGGCGAAAAATAAAGATCTGCAAGTTGATAGCTTGAAAGCTCGATGACAGCGATCGTTTCCTTCGTTGCGTCAATTAATCCATCAAGCATTGGATTACCGATATTTCCAATCAAACGGACATCTGGCTTATTCTGCTTAAGAAGAGCCGCAACCAAGCTTGCAGTCGTGCTCTTACCCTTTGTACCAGTTATCCCGACTATTGTTCCCGGGAAGTTGCTGAAAAAAATATTTGCTGCAGTTGTCCATTTCTGAAACACTTGCTCAACACGTACTCCCGGTGAACGGACAACCAGATCAACATCTTTTTGTTTGAGCAAATAATTTTCATCGTCCTTTTTGTCGGCTATACATATCTCTGCCGTCGGAACATTCATCTTAAGGAAACGTTCCACTGAATGTCCTTCTTTCCCATATCCGAGAATGAGTATCTTTTTATATTTTTTTAGTTCTTCTGTTGTCATAAAAATAATTTTAAATCAAACTCACCACGTGCTTCAATCATTTTCATCGCTTCCCGCACTTCCTCAAATGTCCCGACACATTCGAACGGCTTCAAACCACCACGTCCTTGGAGATCTTTAAATAATCCCGTCAATGATGGATCTTCAAACATGTCTTTTCCAAACAGGGATACTACTTGATCTTTTGGTAGATACGCTGCGAACAGTATGAATGCAAATGCACACTTTGGGCACTCGCCGCACCACTTCTTACTCTGTAATTGTTTAGTGATCGAGAAATTCCGATTACAACTTGTGATGAGAGGTAAATATGCAGGATGCTTTACGCATTCAGCAACTATTTCTAGTTCCGTAAGATGACGAATTGGTGAATAATAGTCTAAATGAGGACTTATATTCTCATGAAGATAGTTCTGGAATAGTTCTTCAAATTCTTTTGTTTTGCTCCACTGATGGTTTATCTGCATTCCGAACAGCTCCGTATTTCCTTGATCTGCGCTTTTTTCGTTTGCAACAACGAATGCCCTATATCCAGATACATACGCAGCAAGGACACCAATCCAAGCGTATATCATTGATATGGGGACATGGCCGTTATAACGGTGGTTTTTTGCGTTATTGATGAATCCGCTATCTATAAAACGCTCTATTGTCAAAACAGGAATGTTCATCTTTTCAACGAGCTCATCAACTGCTTGATACGCGTGCTGTGTTTTTATGAGTAATCCTGTGGTTTCTTTTTTTTGTGATTTCAGAAGCTCCCAAACGACGACTGAATCTTTTCCTCCACCGATACCAACAAGTTGTTTGTCGGGAAGTTTGGATTCGTACGGTCCAAAAGAATGAGTGCTAGCAAACGGAAAATGAACCAAATTCCTAAAATCAATTTTGTTCCTGAAATAAAACTCTCCCAATCCCTTTGTGTATATCGTATCCCAAAATGCTGCTTGTTGCTGCGAGAGAGATCCGCTTTTGATTTCGATGGTTTTGCTGCAGTCAGCTTTCCAATAGGAGATACCAAGAGCAAGATGCAGGTTGAATAATATCCCATCCAGGATGGCGTCCTCTCGCCTTTCAATAGCCAAAGGCAGGATTATGCGCTCTTCAAATTTATTTGTTCCATTCACATATCGAAAAAAGAGCGTTTTTCCTGTTTCATCAATAGAGTATGAATCAAAGACAAAGGAATCCATACGTAATTATACTATTTTTACACCTCCATGCTGATGATATACGGCAAAAACTTAAGGAGAAGTGAGGAGTACTTTTTATTTGGCGTTATGATCTTGTGTAGCTTGTGTATCTTCCTTAAATGGTCGATAAGAGGATAAAAATCTCCATCTCCAGAAACGATGATCGCTTTGTCATAATGTGGTAATTCTATCATTGTGTGCAACACCAGTTCTGCATCGATATTCCCCTTAACTGTTGCGTCTTTATCTTTATATTCAACAAGCTTCTTGAATATGCAAATATATCCTGCGTGCTTTAGATACGTATACAGTGCTTGGTTTTCCTCAACATATCCTATGAACAAAAATGCTTTTGAGACACCATGTTTAAGTTTGAGGTACTGGCGGAATTTCTTGAAATCCAATTTCCCACCCTGGCTTAATACGCCAAGATTCAGATTCTGACTGTCGATAAATGCATATATTTTTTTTTGCGATACTGGCCTGCGGATGCGTGACAACATTTTTACCAACGGTTTTCTCGGAGCAAGCTTTGGTCTTCTGAAGAGTGAGTTAAACATAATATTGTTTGACGGTTTGAAACCAGTTGCAGAACGAACAATCCTCTGCCGGTTCCGGCAAGGGGCCCTCCAACAGGTCTACCGCCTTCTGTATTCTATCATGTACTAAATCCGGATGCGCCTCCAGTCGTACGATATGATTGATCATCGGGAATCCATTTTTTATTTCTGTCGTCAAATCCGGATAAAAAAATATGAGAAAACCATATCCTGCAGGCTCGAGCCTGTTTTTTTGCAGTAAAAAAGCATACGCGTCTATCTGATTTTGATATGCATTCAAAATGTCTTTCTCACGTGGGTCGCTACTGGAAGTTTTGAAATCGACAGGGATATATTTTCCTTCATTAACAAGACACTCATCAAGCTTTCCATAAAACCCATATTCGTTATTGAACGTATGGAAGTATGTTTCCTTAAATGGATTCTGAAGCTTTCCTTGGAGTGTGTTTTCGACAAATGGAGGAATAGAACCTTTTTTTCTGTATATATCAAAATATGACTTTAGTACTGTGTCGAATCGATTTGCGAGCCGGGATTGGATTCCTTCGGGATGATATATCTTATGTTTATATTGTAAATAAAAACATCTTTTGCACCTACCCATTCCCTCAATTCCTGAATGGGAAAGCCAGGTCTTTTTCTTTTTTTCCGGAAGCGCAAATAGGGCTTCCGTTTGTATCTTCTTCATGTTATTTCACAAATTTCAAAAAGTCTATTAATGATCGTTCAAAATCTTTATCATATACCAAGCCTTTCCATGGACTCTGGCTTGATACGACGTTTACCACGACTATGTCTGCGTTATTGAAAATGGCTGACTGGAACTCTCGTTCATCAATCCCTCCTGCTGCCCCCATTTGGATTTCCCATTTTCCCTTAATTTTTGCGATATCTTTGTACTGGATAATTTTTCCATATGCATTCTCTTCATCGCGCCCTCTATGTATAAATACACTATCAGGGATCACTCTGTTTTTCCAGATTGTGCGCATGGGGTTTTCTACATTCATCATGTCAATGATAGATCTTACATTATTTTTCTTGCAGGTATCGACAAACAGCGTAAGGGATTCTTTTGTAGCATTGCCCATTGCAGTAACAGATGTCGCGCCCGCTTGGACTGCCATAGTGACTTCATCTACCGCGCCATCGATTATCTTCATATCTGCGCAGATTTCTCCACCCCAATAACGGCGCATGTCTGCAATCACTTGGATGCCATATCTTTTTATAAGCGGAGTACCCGCCTCAATAATTATGTTGTCCGATTTTGGGATATAGTTTGCGACAGAATAAAAGTCAGAAAAATCCGAGTTGAATGCAAGTTGTATACGACACTTTCTCATCTGTTTTTATTTCTTTGATCCAAATGCTTCAAAAAAAGTATTTGGCAATGTCATTATTATTTTTTCTGATGGATCTGCCGAGATTTCTTTCAACGTTTGCAGTGTTCGAAGTTCAAGCGCTCCTTTCGCACCTGAAAGAATCTGTGCAGCTTCCGCAAGCTTTACTGCTGCTTCCTTTTCTCCTTCTGCTTTGATGATGCGTGCTTTCTTGTCTCGTTCTGCTTCTGCCTGTTGCGCCATTGCACGTTTCATATCCGCAGGTATTTCTATGTTTTGGATTTCAATGGCAAGTATATCGACACCCCATTGGTCAGCCGCAACATCAACTATTGATTTGATATGTTCAGCAATCTGTGCGCGTTTTGAAAGGACTTCATCAAGCGTGATGCTTCCGATCACATCACGAAGTGCTGTCTGTGCTTTCGCAGAAATCTGACTTGCAAAATCCTGAACTTTAAACATGGCGACTGATGGGTTTATCACCTTAAAACGTACGATACCGTCGACCATGCATGAAACATTATCTCCCGTAATCGCTTCTTGGGTTGGGATATCCATCACCTGTTCACGGATATCAACGATCGATACTGATTCCAAAGGGACCAAAACAATGCTTAATCCTGGATCAATTGTACGAGTATATTTACCAAGGAAGAGGACGAGCCCTTTATAACCTTCTGGAACGACTCTGAAGAATTTAATTAGGAAGATGGCGCCAATAACGAGAACCGGTACGATAAAATATTCCATAGTGTGTTGATGGTATAAATTTATATAGTACTGTCAGTATACTGGTACCTTTTTTTAAAGTAAACCCTACTTCATGAATGCGATCATGAGTCCAAGCACTGCGAAGAGAATGCTGAGGATCCACACTCTCATGACTATCTTTGGCTCTTCCCAGCCCCTATGTTGGAGAAGGAGATGAAGTGGCGCTACCGAAAAGACCTTCTTCTTCCTGAATTTTTTACTTACCAATTGGATAAGCGACGTACTTATCTCCAAGACGAACACTCCTCCAATAATCGGAAGTACAAAGGCCTTTCCAAGCACAAGTCCAATTACGGCAAATGTCGCACCAAAAGAAAGAGCGCCTGTATCGCCAAGCATTATGCGTGCTGGCCAAATATTGAAGTATAGAAACGCAACCAATCCTCCCAACCAAACGGCGATAAATAAAGCCGTCGGCATGTCGATTATCGAGCGCGCAATAGCCCAAAAAGCAGCAAGAGCAAAAAGCAAAACACCGGATGCAAGCCCATCCAATCCATCGGTGATGTTGATTGCGTTTGAGAATGCGACAATGATGAATGCTGCGAACGGAATATACCAAAGTTGCATATTGTACACGCCGAAAAACGGGATATGCATTATGTTGATTTTTAGCTCTGCAAATAGCCAAAATGACGCAACAAGTGCAAGGATAATTTCAAGAATTAATTTATGTCTCAATCGAAGTCCAAAAAATTGGGTTTTCTCCCAGTTGAACATTTTTGAGAAATCATCATACAGCCCGATAAGGGCAAAGCCTACGAAAGAAAATAGGATTATTTTCACTTCAGATCCGAATGCAGGATAATTCGCTTGGAAGGGCTTGCGAATTATCAGGAATACGACAAGAAAAATCGCATAGAGAATAATGGTCGTAAGAACAAGAAGTATTCCTCCACCAACTGGCGTTCCTTGTTTGTGGTTGTGAAGTTTATCAAAGATGGGTGTCGGTTTATCGAATGCGTCTTTGGTATGTTGATCCCTTCTTTGAAGCTTCAGTCTATAGAGCAGATTGATATAAGGGACTATGAGAAGAAAGTTGATAATGAAGGCGACAAATGTGGCAAATAAATATAATGCCATATCAGATGAACAATTGAATAATGCGGGGAATAAAAATGAAACCTGCAATTACGGCGGAACCGAGCGCAAATACGAGCATTGCAGCTGCCGCAGTATCCTTTGCGATTTTGATATCAGGTCGGATTGCCTCGTCGATCGCATCGCACGTTTCCTCGATAGCGGTGTTCACTGTCTCGACGACCAACCCTATCGTTATGAGAACTCCAATGATCAAAAATTCTTCGTATCGTATATGAAAAAAGATTCCACCACCGATCGACAGTATCGAAAGGAAAAGGTGAATCCTATAATTCGGTTGAGTTGAAAGTGCTGCGACGAGCCCGTCAAAAGCGTGTTTGAAGGAAATTGTGTGTTTTCGTAACATAGGTTATTATAGTAATTCTACCACTGCCTTTGCAAGCCGTGAGCTTTCATGGCGCAGAATACTTCTTGCATGTGAAGAAATTTTATCTGCCGAATTTTGAGCAACGGGCGTGTTATCTGCGATATTCGCGCGTACAACGCGACCATCTTCTCCCAGATCATCAACAACGGTGTGTTCATTATGTGTCTCATACCAATTGACAATGGATTCGTTCAGCTCACCCTTATGCATGATGATCGCATCAACTTTTCTTCCTAAATATTGTTCTATGTCCCTGACATGATCTTTTGCGGTATAGTTATTTGTCTGCCCGGATTTGGTCATCAGATTAATGACATAAACAATTTTAGCCTTTGTATTTTTCAGGGCTTCGCTTACGCCGTCTACCAGAAAAAGAGGGATTATGCTTGTGTAGAGATCTCCTGGCCCGATAACTATCATGTCTGATTCGGCTATTTGTTGGATAGTCTGAGGATATGCGATAACCTTTGGCTCCAGAAAGGCCCTTTTTATGCTTATCTGCTCATGGAGATCGCTGTCGATATCTGCCTCTCCCTTAACTATCGTACCGTTAGCATACTCAACACACAGATGAGTTTTTTCATGTGTCACTGGGAGCACCTTTCCCTTTGTTTTCAAAACAAACGAAGCTGTTTCCAATACCTCATCATAGTTTTTTGAAACCTTTTCGAGAGCGGACAGGAAGATGTTGCCGAAGTTGTGCCCTTCAAAATCACCACTATCGAATCGATATAAAAATAATCGTCTCCATAGATCCGGCGCTTCTGAAAGTGCAACAAAACATTGACGTATATCCCCAGGTGGAAGCACACCAAGTTGTACTCTAAGTCTGCCTGTTGATCCACCAGAATCCATCATGTTCACGATAACTCCAAGATCCACATCATGTTGTTTCAGACCTGAAAGAACGACAAACGTTCCCGTACCCCCACCCATTACTGTAATTTTTTTCATAATATGTTATTTATCTTTCGTAACAACCTCGCCAGGTAATATGCAGGTTCCAGGAGATAATTTGACACCCGGATAGGTGCTAGAGTTTACTCCAATTTTGACTTGTTTGCCAGCTATCAATCCAAATTTGTCTTTACCTGAATCAATCATTTTTTCTTTTACCGGTGTCTTGATTGTTTTCTTATCAAAACGATAGTTTGCAGTCACTGCGCCGGCCCCCATTGATGTTTGAGTCCCTAAGACAGAGTCTCCAACATAATTCCTATGGAGCATGACTCCCTCGCCAAGATATGATCGTGCAACTTCACACCCTGAACCGACTGTAGAATTATCGTTTACCGTGCTGTTTCGTATGAGCGAATGATCACCAATAAGAACATTGTCGCCTATGAAGCATGGGCCAGAAATTTTCACGAATGCACCAATTTTCACGTTTTTTCCGATTGATACGACTCCTTCGATAATACTGCTTGGATGGACCGAGGCTGTTGAGTCTATATGTTTTTCCAAACCATGCGTAAATAAATAATTCTGCATCGAAAGGACATGCCAACTGTATTTGAGCGTTGTCCAATCTCCTTCATATTTATGACACGTTGCAGGTTTTTGTCTCATAAGTGCGCTCATCCCTTGCTCATACTGATCGTCGGTCGATGGAAGCGCGTGCAATGCTTGCACGAACAATTCAATTTTTGGAAAATAATCAACAACTAATCGAACATATTCTGAAGGAACATCTTGTGGAAGCGGTTTTTCAACAATTTCCACGGCTTTATCTTCAGTGAATCGGACATATCCGCTCGGTGTATATGTGTCCATCCGTTTTGCTGCAAATCCAAGGAGTGTATCTTCGCTTTTTGTTTGTGCAACAAGTGAGGGGATAAATGAAAAATCAATTAAATCATTCCCATTGAAAACAATCACATCACCATTAAGAAGCTTTTCTGCGGCGAGAACTGCATCTGCCATACCACCATCTTCCTTTGTTTGAGAGATGAATCTGACAGAATAGGAAGAAAGATCTGTGCGAATCACAGAATCATTTTTTGGATTGGTAACGACGATAACTTCCTCCGCAAAATCAGAAATCGATTTTACAATATGCTGCAATACCGTTTTTCCATTGAATCGATAGCAAACTTTGTTTTCCAAAGGATAAAATCTATCTCCGTCACCACCTGCTAGAACTAACGCTGTCTTAATGGATTTTGCCATATACGTTTTCTAAATTTATATCCGCTCAATAGTCCCACCCAACTGAGTAACTTTCTCGACAAAACGTTCGTATCCTCGTTCCAAAATCGAAACGCCGTTTACGATTGTTTCTCCCGGCACTAATAATGCTGCAATCGCCAACGTTGCTCCAGCACGCAAATCGGTCACCGTAAGGACTCCACTGTGGAGTTGCTGTGGACCATATATTTTTATCGCTTGTTTATATACTTTTTCAGGATCGTATGTGAAGTGGTAGTACTGCTTTGGATTGAGAACTGGAGTTGTATCATATTCGATATTTGCGCCAAGCTTCTGTAATTCGCTTACAAATGCGAATCTATTTTCAAACACACGTTCATGTAGTGTTGAAACGCCTTGTGCTTGAGTCATGAGGACAACCCAGTTTTGTTGCCAATCTGTCATAAATCCTGGATGAGGTTCCGTCTCAATTTGAGTTGCGGTGATGGGACCAGTGTAATAAAAACGGATCTTATCTGATGCTAGCACCTCAACTCCGCCGCCACACTGCTTCACAACCTTAATGAATGCGTCAAGAAGGCTGGGGTTTATGGGACCGACGGTCACATCCCCTTTTGTAATGAGCCCAAGCACTGCAAACGTTACCGCTTCATTTCGATCGGACACGATTGAATATGGTTTTTTTTGCATAAGTGAAGAAACACCATTTACGATGATCGAGGTGCCTTCTCTATGGATTTGAGCACCACCTTCATTAAAAAAAGAAATCAAATCATCTATTTCCGGCTCAAGTGCAGCGTTGTTGATGGTTACCGTTCCTTCCGCAAATAAGGACAGCATAATCATAAATTCCGTCCCTGTATGTGACGGTTTTTCAAAGGTGTATGTGCCATGTGTTTTTCCAGGTAGCTTGGCGTGATAGTATCCAGTTGCGTGGTCATATTCAACAACCCCCCCCAACTCCTTGAGTCCATTCATAATGCGATCAATTGGTCGGGCACCAATACGACAACCTCCTGGGTTGGGAATATGGGCCTCTTTGAATTTTTTTAGTAAAGGTGCGAATAGGAGAAATGTCGAGCGGATTTTTGATCCATGAAGTAAGTCGACTGTATTGCTTTTAAGCCCTGCCCCATCAACAATCACCGTGCTCTCCCCAACAAATTCTGCTGTTGCGCCAAGTTCGACGAACAAATGGAGCAGTTCATCTAAATCCCGGATATGAGGCACATTATGTAATGTTACTTTTCCATCAAACAACAGTGCGCCAATCACCATCTTTAGAGCTGCATTTTTTGCTCCCGAAAGCACCACTTCCCCAGTAAGTTTTTTTCCGCCTTGTATACGATATGCATCTTCCATAATTTCGTTTAAGAGATAATTTGTACTTCTTCTTTCAGTATAACCCCAAATTTTTCCTTCACCCGTGCTTTTATTGTCTGGACCATTGTGGCCAGATCTTCTGGTTTGGAAAGTCCAGCATCGGTGTTGACGATAAAGTTTGCATGAACCGTTGAAACGCTAAAACTGCCCACTGTATATCCTTTCATTCCACATTTATCTATAAGGTATCCCGCAGATTTTGTCGGAAGGTGATGTGTATTTTGGTCTTTCTCCGATATATTTCTGAAATAGCATCCGCAGGTGGCGACGCCAACCGGTTGTGTAATTTTTCTATACTCTATCGACTCCATCGCACGTAATCTCAATATATTTTTATCAACCTTCTTCAGCTTGAAAGTTGCTGAAATAAGAATTTCTTTTGTTTCCTGTAAAAAACTGTAATCATAAGCAAAACGGAAATATGCTTTATCCACTGTTTTTATCATCCCATTCTTATCCATAAGTTGCGCAGATATCAATGTATCTCCAACGTATGTGATTGGCTTTGTCCATTTCGAATTCATATACACTGCACCGCCCACAGTGCCCGGTAACCCTTTGTGATATTCAAAACCTTCAGCACCCATTGCGATTGTCCTCTCGACAAATAATGACATCTGGGTCCCAGAACTGACTGTCACATCCATGAATTTTCCATCATCTTTTGCAACGATTGATTGGAAGGCATTCCGTATAACCAAGCCTGAAACATGAGAGGAAGTAAATATGGCATTCGACCCACCTCCCAAAAGAACGACTGGGATATGAAGCTTGTGAGCAGCTTGTATGGCATTGGTAAGGTCGGCTTCAGATTGAGCCTCGAAAAAATACTGCGCTTTGGTGTGAAGACGCATAGAAAGATAAGGAAACAAATCTACCTGTCCCAAGACTCTTTCTTTTCCTAATAGTTCAGCGAGTTGATTTTCCATTGAGTAGTCCAATTATATCATCTTTTAGCTTGTAAATATCCCCCGCACCAAGTGTGACGACCACATCGCCTGGATGCCATTTTTCCCTTAATGATGAGAGTAGCTCCTTTTTCCCATCAAAAGCAAAAAAGGTACTCCGTCCATTATTCAAGGCTAAACGAGCAAGTTCAGTTGAGGTAATGTGGAATTGAGCAGGATTTTCTCTTGCTGAAGCAAAAATTGGAAGAAGATAGGTAAAATCCGCTTGGGAAAGTTCCGCAATGAAGGCATCTTTCAGTTCCTCAGTGCGTGAAAACGTGTGTGGCTGAAAAAGGATGTGTAGCTTTTTCCCAGGGAAACGGCTTTTAAGGGCCATAATCGTGGCTGAAATCTCTGCTGGATGGTGCCCATAATCATCAATCAAATATGAGTTGGAATCTGTCCAAACCGTCTCCATGCGTCTCTTTGCCCCAGCAAATCTTGAAAGTGCCTGTCGTATCTCCTCAGCCTCAAAACCCAGTTCGAAGAGTATCCCTGCAACTCCTGCACAATTAAGGATGTTTTTTTCTCCAAATAAGAGTGAAGTGAAAACACCTTGTGACTCTCCATGCCTCAGGAGTTCAAATGAAATACCCTCCGGTCGTGCCTGAAGATTGCTGATTCTATAGTCACAATCTGCTGTCGTCCCATAAACTTTCAGTTTTTTTGATGTTAATATGGGGAGAAGTGAGCGGATAACTGGATCATCTCCACAGACAATATTGTTTTGTGCTTGTGAAAAAAATTGTATGAAGGTTTTTTTTGTCATATCGAGGCTGTCATATACATCTGGATGATCAAAGTCGATGTTAGTACAAAGAGCGTATGTCGGATGGAGGAAAAGAAGCTTGGGGGTTTTATCTTTTGGTGGATGAACGCCGTATTCATCAGCTTCAACAACCATGTATTCAGAACCTGATATGTGTCCACCGCCCCCACCACCAAACGGTGGAGCACCGATAAGGAAAGATGGATCCTTTTTGAGCTGTAACAATGCCCAAGCAAGAAGCGAGGAAGTTGTTGTTTTGCCATGACATCCAGCTACGGCTATTGAACGAGGGAATCGTCCCACCAATTCACCGACAAGTTGAGGTTGGCTTACCAAAATCATCCCCTTGTGCAGAGCCGCTTTTGCAAGGGGGTTATCTTCCCCACCATGCGCTGCGGAATATACAAACACATCATACCCGTCAAGGGAGGTTGTATCATTAAAATCTGTCGAAAATTGAATCGAGTTTTTTACCAAGGCAATATCCGTTATAAATTCCTCTGGAACGTCTACTCCGGATACCTTTTTTCCCATTTGCTGGAGCATAACGGCAATATTGGCCATTGCCGCACCCTTAATACCAAGGAGAAAATACGAGGATTTATCGAGAATCATGCTTTATTATACCTAATTAAATGATGGTTTCTGCCTATTGTCTTTCCAAGAAATAATTCTTCAGTTCGCTTACTTGTGCTATGAGCACTGTGTTCATCCCCAATATCAAAACGAATATGACGATAAGCGAACTTCCTCCCAAAAAAATACCACCCATCATTGCGACAATTGCTGCACCCGCTGTCGTCACTATATTATCCATCCCAACGCCAATCAGAGCGTCTCCGATTCTACCCTTGGGATTTACAGAATAATTATGGATCACAAGCATTTCTCCTAAACACCCAATAAGTCCCGCAAGGACTCCCGCAATAACGGCAGGCATATGAGCTATGTGGCTAAGTGTCTCGATAGCATGCACCATGCTTTCCGCAGCGAAGAATATGATTATCCCTGAGAGGAATAAATGAAATAATACAAGGCTTGTTTTTGATTTCCTATAATATTGTTCCTCTTGTGCGACATCCGGAATTTCGCTTTCTTTTCTCTGTGTTTTCCTGAAGCTATAGATAATAAGACCCGATAGAGCAAAGATAACTACTCCCACTGGTTGAATGAGTTGATAGAGGTCTTCCCCAGAATGTAATGCATTTACTTGGACTTTCCCGAATAGGACCATGCTGATTGCGACTGTAGAGGTAAGAAGGGTGAGTGCTGCTAAAATATTGATTGATGCATTAAACTCCGGAAGATGTGGTTTTACGATGTGTTTATTGAATGGGATAACCAATCCACCAGATGGAAAACCTGGGAACATGAAAACAGACTTCCCAGATGTATTTGCCTTATTTTGTCGATAGACACACCACGCTGCATGCCCGATATTATAAATATTCGATCCGAACGTGGTTGATGCAGCGATAATTGCATAGTTGATTGCGCGGACTGCATCTGTAGAACGAAGATTCAAACTGATAAGTGCAGCGACTATCCCCAAAATCATATCCGGAAATGCGGTACCAAGAGATTGGAGTAACCCTCCAGCAAGCTTCGTGCGCTCACTTAACACCTCTGTCGTTTCTTCGATTATTTTTGCCGAGGAGCTCAATAGATAAAAAACGCCCACACCAAGAATCAGGACGATGCTGGCAATCTGTATCGGGAGGTTTTCCGATTGTAACCATGGGGTAACAACAAATCGACTCACTGTCGCAGCTCCCAATAGGGCAATAAAGAAGAGGGTTTTATTCGTTTTCATATCACATCATTATATACCCCATCATCTCCCCAAACTGTTCTGGATGTTTTTTATATTGACGTCGATATGAAAAGAAGCGTTTTGTATCGCACGATGTGCAGAACGGAAACGCATCGATATGGCTTTTTTGGATCCCATTTTCGAGCGCTAATTCATAGTTGAGACGAGCGAGGTTTAAATGGAATCCGCCTCCGTGTGGACGGAATATCTGTTTTTCAAACCGCTCCATTTCCTCCATAAAAAGAACGTATCTGTCCATATCCACCGTATAGCAGCAGTCGCCGATTGCAGGACCAAGAGCAACTCGGATATTGAGTGCATGTGCACCAAGTGATTCCATTTTCTGGATCATCGTTTTCATCATGTTTTTGACAGAACCACGCCATCCGTTGTGTGAAGCTCCGATTACTTCTGCTATTGGATCATAAAACAAAACCGGAACACAGTCTGCGACACGCACAGCCAAGACTGCCCCTTTCTCCTTGGTCACCACACCATCAGATTCTTCCCTGACTTCGACATCACCTAAATGGAGGGTGTCAGGAACGGTAACGTTAATTGAATGAATTTGTTCCATGATCACGATTTTGCGCTCAATGATGTCCCGTTCCTCAAAGTAATCTTTAATGGCTTGAATTTTGCGCATATCGCCCGCATCAAAAGTCGTAAAACCAGAGGTACTACCCACTAGTAATGAGGAAGAGATGTAATTTAGTTCACGATATGTTTGAAACATATGCTTTGACACAATCTATATCGCTCCACGGATACTCAACTGTCCCCCTGCACAAACTTTTTTCATGTCCTTTGCCTGTGATAACGACAACATCGCCTGATTTCGCAGTTTTGATCGCTGCATGGATCGCTTTCTCTCTGTTATTTTCAACGAAATAATGCTTTGTCCCAAATCCCTTGCCAATCTCATCTGCAATTTGTTGAGGATCTTCCGTACGATAATCTTCTTCCGTCACATAGGAATTATCTGCATAGGTTGCGCTTGCCTTGCCCATTGCAAATCGTTTCGTATGATCGCGAAGTCCTGCCGAACCGAACACATGGATTAACCGTCCTTCCCCACGTATATATTGTTTCCTTACAGTTTCTAAAATACGGAGGATGCCGTTGGGTGTATGGGCAAAATCGACAATAACCATAAATTTTTTGTTGTAAACGATATCGATGCGCCCCGCTGGAAGCTTATATGTTTTGAGGGCAGATATGATATCTTTTTCTTCTATCTTGAGTTCCTTACAAAGTCCATAGGCACCCAAATAATTGTATGCATTGAAATCTGCAAGGTTTGGTATGTCTGATCGAAAATCCCGCATGTAATCGGATTTTTCAACAAGTCCATATGTTTTTAAATTTGGAATTTTATATTTCAAATTGGAAATTATTTTTCTTGTCTCCTCATCACCCATATTCACAAGCGAAACTCGTGCTATCTCAACAAGCCGCCATTTCGTCTTCGCATATTCGTTTATCGATTTATGGTAATCCAAATGTTCATGGGTGATATTCGTAAGGACTGCAGCATCAAACTGTACTCCCCACACCCTATTCTGATCGATCGCATGCGAAGTTGTTTCCAAGATAAAATACTCATCACCATGTTGGACAGCTTGTCTGAGGAGCCTTTGAATTAAAAAGGGGTCAGGTGTTGTCACATGAAATCCCGTATCAATCTCTTCCCCTCCAACTTTTGCATAAATCGTCGATAGCATCCCCACCTGTTTATGAGCATTGCTTAGGATGTGATAGAGCAAATGTGTAGTTGTCGTTTTACCATCAGTGCCAGTTACGCCGATTACTTTTATTTGACGACTTGGAAATCCATAGAAGATATTGGCAACTACTGCCTGAAGAAGATGATAAATGTTTTTTATTTTTTGTATCATAGCTGTTCCGGAGCTATATTATAATACACTATAAGCTCTTTTGCGATTTCGAAGAATACCGGCGCCGCAGTCTCCGATCCCCATTGGGAAGACTTTGGTTCTTTTAACACTACAAGTCCAATGAATTGAGGGTGTTTGATTGGGGAAAAACCGATGAATGAGGCAATTGTCTTCGTCGCATCGTATCGTCCCTCAAGTGCAATCTGTGCCGTTCCTGTTTTTCCTCCAATTTGATAGCCTTTTGGTTTCAGATATTTTGTCTCTCCATTTTCGATTGTGGCTAGCAACATTTTTTTCATAGCATCACTTGTCTTTTCGCTGATAACCCTCCGTATGACTTGTGGTTCGACTTTTTGGATTTCTTCCCCATGAAGCTCTTTGACGACATATGGGCGCATCAATTTTCCGCCGTTGATTATCGAGGAGAATGCGCGGATCATCTGAATTGGTGTCACGACAATACCCTGTCCAAATGTTGCCGTTGCATAATCAATGGGATACCAATCGCTTTTTTTCTTAAGATATCCGGGAACCTCACCTTCAAGATCGATACCTGTCAAGCTCCCAAATCCAAACATTTGGATTGCGTCATACAGATTGTTTTTCCCCAATTTTGAGCCAACGAACACCATCCCAACGTTTGACGATTTTTCCAACGCACGTGTCAACGTGATATTCCCTTCATACTGATTGTTCCAAGTTTGAATTGTATATTCACCAATCTTGACCGGTCCATCTTCATTAAATTTCGTGTCCGGCTTAATGACACCTTTCTCGATGCCAGCCGCCATTACGAGTGGTTTGAACGTCGAACCGGGCTCATATAAATCTGAAATTGCGGTGTCACGAAAGGCAGCGTTCGAAAAATCAAAATATGTGGTTGGATCATAGTCAGGTATACAACTGAGAGCCAGGATCTCAAGTGTGTTTGGATCTGCGATAATTGCACATCCCTCCTTTGCTTCATATTTCTGCATACCCATAACCAACTTATCCTTAACGATCTTCTGGACTGATTTATCGATAGTTAGATACAAATCACGACCATCTTCTGCGTCAATCCGTTCCTGTGTTCCAAGGAAAATCGGTTTTCCTTGCAGATCCACATCTGAACGGATTAAGCCGGGAAGCCCGCTTAAATCTTTATTGTAAAACCCCTCAACTCCCGACCTTCCCACATCTGTTCCTTCATCGTTTTTTCCCACAAATCCAGATAGATGTGCTGCCAGTGATGCATCGGGATAATAGCGATTCCACATATCATCAAAACCCATTCCGGGAAGATTTAGTTTCACGATTGCATCTTTCTGTTCTTTCGTCACACCTGTGGTGACGGCAACCCAATTTTTGGAAGGGTTGATTTTTGAAGATATCGATGCCTCTTCTAAATCAAGCAACTTAGCAAGTGAATAGGTTGTCTTTTCTGCATCTTTGATGAGCTTTGGTTCAAAAAATAACCGATACAAAAGCTGATTCATGACGAGTGGCTGGCCATTCCTGTCAAATAAACGGCCTCTTTGAGGAATAAGCTTCCTTGTGGACAGATAATCTTGTTGAGCGTCTGGAAAAAGTACTTGTATGAAGAATAATCGGATAATGACAATGGCAAAAACCGCTAGAAAACCCATCAACAAAAATCGTAGTTTCGTCATACGGGAAATTATTTTTTATTCAATGCATATTGCAACTCTCCTACGTAAATGGGCTTTGTTGCGCTATGGAATCCCCACTTATCCTTGTATTCTTTTGTATGGACAAAAGATTCTGAATCAGCCATTTCTTTTTCAAGCTGAATGTTTTCTTGTTTTAATGTGAATGTTTTTTGTTCAAAAGTATGTATCTCTGAACTTATTTTCATGCTGGAAATAAATATCGTGATGTTGCCGAAAAGCGCCAAAAGAAAAATGCCGATTAACACATCCTGATACATGTTTTTCATAGTGAAAATATTCGAAGAACTGCAGATCGCTCAAATCGAAGCTCTTTGTCACCAAAGATGGGTTTCTTCCCTAATTGGACATACCCATGTGACCGAATAAATCGTTTGACGATCCGATCCTCAAGAGAATGAAAACTGATAACTGCTATTTTCCCTTGTGGAGCAAGTAAACTGACAGCTCCAACAAGTGCCTTTTCTAAATTATTGAATTCATTGTTCACTTCTACCCGAAGTGCCTGAAACACTCTCGTCATTGTGGGTCTTGGATTATTTTTTGCGACGGAATTCACCACTTCAACAAGCCAACCAACGGTTAATGGACGCACGCCGACACGCTGCAACGCAATTCTTTTTGAAAGTTCGATTGCGAGCGTCTCCTCGGCATTGTGCATAAACATATTTATCATTTCCTTTTCCGTGTATTGTCTGAGGATTGTTTCCGCATCCATTTCACAGTTCTCGTCCAACCTCATATCGAGTGTTTCATCAAAATTCTTGTATGAAAGCCCTTTCCCTCCCGATCGAAGTTGCTCATTTGAAAGTCCCAAATCAAAGATGATTCCATCGACTGGAGAAAACTCGGCACTCTTCGCTATCTCAACGATATCGCTAAAATTGCCTTGCTTAAGTGTGAGATTCTTGTTTGTATTTGAATTTTGTGCTTGAATTTGCACTATATCCCTATCGATAGCAAGTACCAATGCGCCTTTTTCCAAAAGAGCACGAGTGTGGCCACCTTCGCCGAATGTTGCATCAATATATTTTCCGCCAGAATGTACATCAAGCCCCTGCATCATTTCTTCAAGTAATACTGGTGTGTGCATACTTAAGCTTTTAATTGGTTTGATTGATAACTTTCCCATTTATCTGGATTCCAAAGCTCAAAATGATCTCCGACTCCTACGATAAGTACTTTGTTTGTTAATTGCGCAAATTGAAGAAGCGGCTTTGGAATAACGAAGCGACCTTGTCCATCGATCTCAATATACATTGTTGAGGAGAACAGTGCTCTTCGCTTATCGATATCGGTTCTGTCAAGAAGTGAGACTTGTGTAAGACTACGAGATCGGTCTTCCCAATCTGTCCTATCATATCCAGCAAGGCAAGTATCGAATCCTTTTGTTACAATGAAGTTGTCGCCTGTCAGAAGATCACGGATTTTTTTAGGAATAACGACACGGCCCGGTGCAGTAAACGATACTAGATATTCACCAAAAAAAACCATATATAACCATTTAACGCCATTTGCTCTAAAAAGTCAATACTGATATTATTAATAAGAACGTATGCAAAAAATAATCCAACAGACACGAAAACTTTTCCTCAGTGCACAAGGGGGTATGTTCTCATCAGCTATAATTTTGAGTTTTATGATCGTCGTCTCACGGATTTTTGGGTTCATGCGCTATAGAATCCTTGCGGGTTATTTCACAAAGGATGAATTGGACATTTTCTTTGCCTCATTTCGTATCCCGGATCTGGTGTTTGAATTAATCATTACCGGGGCTATCACATCAACATTTATCCCCATTTTCATTAAGTACAGCGGGGATGAAAGAGAACGTTCAAAGATCATCTCCTCGATAATTAACATAATATTGATCGTTTTGACAGTCCTCATCATTCTGATACTTCCATTCATGACACCGATTGTTACTTTGATTACCCCTGGATTTCACGGAGAAAAACTACATAGTATAGTTGTATTTTCGCAATGGCTCTTAGTGAGTCAGCTTCCATTTCTCGTGCTTGGCAATTTTCTTACAGGTATAGCTCAAGCAAGAAAACAATTTTTAATCACAACGTTACCGCCTATTATTTACAATGTCTCCGTCATTCTTGCGACATTTGCACTCGCACCCTCAATTGGTCTCTATGCACCGATATTGGGTGTGATCGGAGGGGCGCTTTTGTTTACCATCATTCAATTGCCGGTCGTCATTGATGAGTTGAAGACATACCGATTCACAATTGAGTTACACACAGGAGTTAAAGAGTTTTTCCGGATGATTGGCCCGAGAATTCTGACGATTGTCACGGCCCAAATCGATGCCACAATCGACCTTACGCTGACTACGCTTCTTGGCTCTGGCGCCTATACCATATTTTATTTCGCTCAACATTTACAGTTACTTCCTGTTTCGGTTATAGGTATGTCTTTTGGACAAGCATCACTTCCCTATCTGTCCGAATTGGCGGAAGCGAATAAGCAGAAAGAGTTGACGAAAATCGTGACCGAGTCGATTATGAATGTTTTTTTTATGACGATGCCTATAGCGGTTTACTTTATATTTGCAAGAACGCCACTTACCCGTATGTTCTTTGGAGGTGAAAAGTTTGACTGGGATGGGACAGTCCAAACAGCTTTCCTTCTTTCGTATTTTTCTGTTTCCATCCCCTTTCATGCCGTTTATTACCTCTTGACGAGATGTTTTTATGCATTGCTTGATAGTAGGACTCCATTCTACGCGAGTATTACTGGAGTCATCGCAAACACAGTGTTGTCGCTCGTCTTTATTCTCGTATTTAAATTGCCCGTCTGGGCTTTAGGAATCTCGTTTTCGCTTTCAATGATTCTGCAAGATGCCATCCTTTTTTTTCTTCTCCACAAAAAAATTTCATTTGATATCCCTCATTTTCTTCTCTCATTCGGAAAGATCATGTTCGCTTCATTCATATCCGCACCGATTCCATACATAATAATAAAACTTATGGACAACCTTTTATTGGATACAACCAGGACTATCAATATTTTCTTTTTACTCTGTGCAAGTGCTATTGTCTATGGTTTGTTATACTTATTTGTCTCCTGGTTTATTGGAGTGCAAGAGCTGTATATCATCTCTCAACTCACGGTAAAAGCAAAACAGTTCCAAAAGAAAATTACAGAGATGTATTTGTCATATGACTAGTAACGACCAACAAAAAGCTGTTCAGTCCATTCAAAAAAACTTGCTTGGGAAAAAACTCACTTACCATGAGATTTATAATTTGATGGACCAAATTGCCCACGAAAAGTTAAGTGATATTCTAGCTACCTATTTTGTTGCTGCATCATTCAAGGAGGGATTTACCCATGAAGAACTCTACTATTTTACAAAAGCGATGGTTGAAACTGGAAATAGGATGCATTTCAAAGGAATTGTTGCTGATAAACATTCTATCGGTGGAGTTTCAGGGACGCGTGCCACAATGATTATCGTCCCCATCATCGCTGCAGCAGGATATAAAATACCAAAAATTTCTTCTCGTGCGATCACAACACCTGCCGGCACAGCTGATGCCATGGAAGTCCTTGCTGGCGTCGAGTTCAACATTAGCGCTTTAGAAGAAATTGTTAATACGGTCGGCGGCTGTATCTGTTGGAATGGACGGTTAGGGATAGCTCCAGCAGATGACGTCCTCATCCATATCGAGGAACCACTTGCCTTTGAGTCATTCGACAAAATAATCGTTTCCGTTATGGCAAAAAAAATTGCCGCATCGACAACACACCTTGTTCTTGATATCCCTATCGGCCCGACTATGAAAATAGTGCATGAAAAAGATGCGGAAAAAGTAGCGCGTAAATTCCAGATGATTGGAAACAAATTTGGAATGCAGGTTGTGACCACGATAAATAAAACAAAACAGCCAGCAGGTTTTGGTGTGGGCCCCGCTCTTGAAGCACGTGATGTTCTTAAAGTGCTGGAACAGACAGAAAACAGACCACTTGAACTTGAGGAACGAGCACTCTATTTAGCAGGGATATTGCTCGATATGTGTTTTAAGGAATCCAACATAAAAAAACATGGGATCGATGAAGCGCGGGCAATCCTGTCATCAGGTGCGGCATTAAAGAAATTCAAGGAAATTGTGAAGGCACAAGGCGGCTCTTCACATATTTCTGCCCATACGATGAAAATCCTTAATAAGAAACATATTGTTTACGCTCCGACTTCTGGATATGTAAAAAGCATAAATAATCATAATCTGAACAGTATTGCAAAAGTTCTTGGTGCTCCTCATGATAAACATGCAGGGATCTATCTATTGAAAAAGGTTGGAGATGTCATAGAGCGAGGAGAACCACTTATGGAATTCTATACGAAAGACCATAATCTATTGAAAGAAGCTGAGGCATCGTTACAAACATTTCCCATCCATCACTTGGATATCTATGTATGAAAAAAATTAAAATCGCTGTCCTACTAATCATATTAGCTGTCCTGGGAATGTATTTTATGTACACAGAAGGTTCTTTGGCAGTCGATAAAAACAATGCCGGTTCAACAATATTTATCATAAAAAAGGGGGAGGGATTAAATTCAATCATCAAACGATTGGCAACAGAGGATTTGATTCGCAATAAAGTAGTTTTTTATGCAATTGCGCTCCAACGAGGAATTGAAAAAAAAATACAAGCAGGCGAATTTAAACTCAGTAAACGCATGAATGCCGATGAGATTGCCGATAACCTTACACATGGCACCGTTGATGAATGGGTTACGATAGTGGAAGGACTGCGTAAAGAGGAAATCGCATTACAACTGTCGCAACAGTTCTCGTTTTCTGAAATTAGTTTCATTGAACAGGCAAAGGAAGGTCAATTGTTTCCTGACACATACCTTATCCCTAAAACCGCATCAATGGAAACAATCATCTCCATCATGGAATCCAATTATAAAAAGAAAATGGCGGAAGCACGAAAGGAACGACCATATGAAAAACGGACAGACAGGGAGATCCTTATCCTTGCTTCACTTGTGGAACGAGAAGCAAAATTTGCCGACGATCGCCAACTCGTAGCTAGCATTATCCTGAAAAGAGCGCAGAATGACTGGCCACTTCAGCTTGATGCGACTATCCAATATGGTCTTGGGTATCAAAGAAAGGAAAAGTCGTGGTGGAAACGGGAACTGGCGATTGAGGATCTGAAAGTCGATAATACTTATAATACGTATGAACGCAAGGGAATGCCTCCAGCACCCATCTGTAATCCTGGCTTAGAATCGATTAAGGCGGCAGTTACCGCAGATCCGAACACGCCATATTGGTATTATGTGAATGATAAGAATGGACGAATCAGACCTGCAAAAACACTAGAAGAGCATGAATCCAATATCAGAAAATTTGTCCAGTAATATATAAGAAAGGATCAGTTCAGGCGTTTTATTTTAAAATGCATTTGCGGAGAATATCGATTATTCTGACGATATTTTTATCGATGTTCCCATCTCTCATAAATGCATGTGGAAGCGAGTTATCTTCGATATAAAAGCCCCTATTTGCATGTGGTGTTCGTTCATAAAAAGACCTGACCATATCGTTATTCAATCGTGAAACCATTCTTACATTGTCTGTTCCTCTTTCCCCATCCTCAACATATCCTTCCGTTCCATAATTTCTGATAGTGAAATTGATTATATGCACTTTTATGCCTGATGCGATCTTTTTCATAAGTGAGGATGATGTCGGCTTTGTCGGCTCATATTTTTGCAGACCTGTCCATGTTCTTGAGCTTCTCACTGTTTCCTGTGTATCGATGTAGTGATCGGCAGGATCAAGTAATACGATATTTTTAAAATATGCGCCATAACGATTATCGATGATTATATGTGATGCGCTGAATGCTCCGTTGCTTGTCGCGATAAGTGAAATAGAGGTGTCAGATTTATTTGTGATTTCATCACATATCTCCATCAAATCATCTGTTTGTTGCGCCAAGGGCAGATCAGAATTATCTTCTACCCCCCTAAATGAAAAGGTAACGATTTTATGCTGTGGAAATATGGGCTCCAGTCTTGAAATGAGATTATTGTATGAGTCTTTTGAATCACCACTACCACCAACAAAAAGAAGTATGTCTGAGGAAGCCTTATTCCCAAAAAAACGGATAGGGAGTGACATATTACAACGGAATTTCTGGTGAAATATCAGCAGATGGTGTTCGCTTCAGAATCTCGCGGGGTTTTCCACTTCCTGTTGCGGGACCAATAAATCCTGCTGCTTCCATTTCATCGATTATCGCTGCAGCACGAGAGTATCCTATCTTTAATTTTCTCTGTAAAAATGAGGTTGATGCCTTTCCAGACTGTTGGACGATCTCCAATGCTTGGTTAAACAGTGGGTCTTTCCCTGAAGTGCCACCATTTCCCCCAGAAATTCCACCAACAGTGATTCCTGGATCGGTTTCCATGATCTCTTCCGTATAGTGAACCTCAGGAGACTGTGCGCGAATAAACTTGGTTAACTCTAATACCTCTTTCTCAGTAATGAATGGTCCTTGAATACGTCGTGGCTTTGCCTGATCAGGAGGAAGGAACAACATGTCTCCTTTTCCAAGAAGCTTTTCCGCACCTGGCATATCGATGATGACGCGAGAATCTACCATTGAGGAAACATTAAAGGCAAGACGTGCTGGGATATTGGCCTTCATCAGTCCAGTGATAACATCTACGGAGGGGCGCTGTGTTGCAAGCACCAAATGAATACCGGTTGCGCGGGCAAGCTGTGCAATACGAGTTATCAGTGTTTCTACATCATTCCCTGCAAATAACATGAGGTCTGCCAATTCATCAATGATAAACACTATGAATGGTTTTTTTTCTATGCCTGGAATCTGATTGTAGCTCTCAAGGTTGCGCGCATGAACTGCTGCAAATTGCTTGTAGCGCTCCTGCATTTCGTTCACTGTCCATCGCAGCGCTCGCAGAGTCACTTCCGGTTCGTTGATGACCGGTGTCAATAAATGAGGAATATTGTTATATGGCGCCATTTCAACACGTTTCGGGTCGACCAAGATGAGCCTCAGCTCTTCGGGTCTTGTCCTAAATAGGATGGTACTTATCCATGTATTTATGATGACAGATTTTCCGGAACCAGTTGTCCCAGCGATCAAACAGTGAGGCATCTTTGCGATACTCGTTACAAGCGGTTTTCCAGATACATCGAGACCCAACGGCATCAAGAGTGGATCAGGATTTTTTGTGAAGACATCGTCTTCAAGGAGACTCTTAAGAGTCACTATTTGAGAACGTTTATTTGGAATTTCAATCCCGACTAATGCGCGCCCTGGAATTGGCGCTTCAATACGAACTTGTCCAGGCGCAGCAATCGCAAGCGCCAGATCATTTGAAAGTGCCGTGATACGTGATAGACGAGTGCCACTTTTGATCTCAAGGCCATATTGTGTCACCGCCGGACCTTTGTTATGCTCAACCACGCGTGCAGAAATACCAAAACTATCAAGGGTCTTTTCGATCATATCGGCAATATAGTTGACATCACCACGATCTGCTTCTGCTTGTTTTATATTGCTCAATAAATTCAATGGAGGGAACACCCATGTCCCGCCGGGTTGAGTAAGTGGTTTGATATAAAGCTCCTGTGATGCGGAAGCCGGAACTTGATGTGCAGGTTTTTGGGCTCCTCGGTCAGGTTCAACATCCCATTCTTCCAACGGCTGTCGTTTTACTTTTTCATCTTTAATGTATTCCGGGGCAGGAATTTCTTTCTTATTTGCTTGAACTTTTTGGTCAGTTATGAATCCATCGTTCTTCTTTTTATCCATCATTTTGTGTAAAGCTGGATCGCCTAATGTACGGACCTTCGCGAATAATGTGGAAAAAAGGCCAAGAACTGTAGCTGCAATTACATCTATTGATGCATCAAAAAACAGAATGACTCCTACACCGAGAATCGTGAGAAAAAAAATAAGAGATCCAATTGAAGATATGTATGAAGACAACCTTGTAAAGAGAAACCCTCCCCAAAGACCTGATTTAAAAAGCCCAGCAAGCGACAAAAAGATAAAAAAAAGTCCAATCGAAATATTGTACCCAACCAACTGTTTTTTTGAGTGGTTAATTATATGAAGCGAAATAAGTATGACGAGTGCTGGAGCGAAATAGGAAAGTACACCAAACCATTCGGTCAGGAGAGTGCGCATAGCAAGCAGCAACATACCTTCTCCAATTTGTCCTATCGGAAGCAAAGATAACAACATCAAAATCCCCCCAGCAAACAGGATCAGCCCAAACAATAAATGTACCGTTCGGGCATTCACCTTTGCTTTCAAAAAGGGGATTTTAATAAGTGTTTTTTTTCGTGCCATAACAACTCATTCTAGTACATAATCCCTGTCTGCGTCAACTCAACTCATAGCTGGTTATGACATGAGCTCTTTCAAAAAGTCATCTTCCACTGGTTCTGGTTGTCTGCGATCATTGCCTCTCATCGGTGGGCGTCTGTCATCACGATTAAATCGTGCTGGTGGTCGTCCGCCTCCAGGGCCTGGTCGATTGAATGAATGTCGTGGTCTTCGCTCAAAATCAGGTCTTCGTGGCGCTCCCATATCAGGTCCTTGCTGTGTTGGTGCGCCAACTTGTGGCTCCTGTCCATCTGGACCAAACATTTGGAGGTTGATGCGACCCATATTGTCGATTTCCATAACTTTTACCTTCACTTTTTGACCGACAGATACAACTTCCGCTGGATCTTTCACAAAGCCTCTCCCCATTTTTGAAACGTGGACAAGCCCATCCTTGCCGGGAATACATTCAACGAACGCTCCAAATGGAGCAATGCGCTTAACTTCTCCCTCAAAGATCTCTCCAACTTGGATTTCTCGTGTCATATTGTCAATCATCTTGGCAGCCATATCGACGTTTGCTTTATCGATTCCACTGATCGTCACTCGTCCATCGTCTCCAACGTTAATATCTGTGTTGGTTTGAGCGATGAGTGCACGAATATTTTTTCCTCCAGGTCCGATGATCTCTCCAATCTTATCTTGAGGAGGAGTGATCACGATTACCTTTGGAGCAAATTGTGAAACGGTATTTCGTGGTTTATCGATAGCTGCATTCATGTTTGCCAATATCTTAAGTCTTGCGGCCTTAGCTCGAGTGATTGCCTCATGCATCATCGCAGTTGTAAGACCCATATTCTTGACGTCCAGTTGAATGGCTGTTATCCCCGTTTCTGTTCCGGCGATCTTAAAGTCCATTTCACCTGAGAAATCTTCTATTCCCATGATATCTGTGAGAACCACATACTCATCATCACTTTTCGAAACTATTCCCATCGCAATTCCTGCAACTGGCGCTTTGATTGGAACACCTGCGTCCATAAGTGCAAGTGTGGAAGCACAAGTTGATGCTTGTGAAGTTGATCCGTTTGACGAAAGAACCTCAGAAGCAACACGAATTGTGTATGGAAAATCCTTCTGAGATGGAAGAACTGGTTCAATTGCCTTTTCAGCAAGAGCTCCATGTCCTATTTCACGACGGGAAGGAAATCCAAAGCGACCTGTTTCTCCAACTGAGTATGGAGGCATGAAATAATGATGAATATATCTTTTTGCTTCTTCACCCTCTGGACTTTCGATAAGTTGCTCTAGACTTGGTGCACCAAGAGTCACGATTGACATGACTTGTGTATCACCTCGTGAGAACAACGAAGATCCATGAATACGAGGAAGCACTCCAACCTCAGATGAGAGTTCTCGTACTTCATCAATTCCACGACCGTCAACTCTTTTTTTCAAAAGAATGTTGTCTCGAATGACCTGCTTTGTCATGTAATCGACTGCTTTTGCGATTGTTTTTTTGTCGAATTCATCTGCATGTTTTTCTGAAACCGCATTCACGACTTCTTCAACCGCAGCTTTATCTTCAAACTCTTTCTTTGCTTTTTGGGCAACGAGATTGTCAATTTCCTTTTTAAATTCTTTTTTCAAGATAAGGAGTAATTTCTCATCCACTGCAGAATCTGAAGCTGTCTCTTTTGTGTTTCCGACTGCTTTCGCAAATTCATTGATGAATGAAATAAGCTTTGCGTTTTCTTCTTTCGCAATTTCAAGCCCCTTTTCAATCTCGGCTTCGCCGATTTCTTCAGCTCGTGTTTCTATCATGACAACCTTCTTTTCGGAAGATGACACGACGAGATCGAGTACTGAAAATTTTTGATCTTCTTCTGTTGGATTGACGATGAATGTCAATTCACCATTTCTGATCGCTCCGACGCGTGATGTTGCGATTGGCCCTTTCCATGGGATTGGGGATGCGTGTAACGCCGCTGTCACGGTGAGTGCTGACAAAATATCAGGAGAATTTACTCCATCAACTGACAGTAGGGTAATAATGATCTGTACTGTATTTTTGTATCCTTTTGGAAAAAGTGGTCTGATTGATCTGTCGATAAGACGTCCTGTCAGGACAGCTTCATCGGATGGTTTTCCCTCACGTTTTACCCAACGTGAACCCTTAATGCGTCCACCGGCATACAGTTTTTCTGCATACTCAATTTGAAGTGGAAAATAATCCAAGTCTTCTCGGACTCCCCCCGCAACTACTGTCACGAGAACAGTTGTGTCTCCCATGCGACCTAATACGGCAATTGTTGCTGCCTTTGCTAATTTACCTGTCTGAAAAGACAGCGTACGTTTTGTTTGCTCGTTTCCAAGTTCGAGGCTTTTTTCTATAACTTTCATAAGTTAGGAATAAATGAATAAATAAATTAAATTAATGCCACAATAATATGGTGATATCTCTATAATACAACACGAAGAACAATGAAAGCAAAAATATACTACCCTGATTGTTATTTTTTGAGACCGATTTGTTCGATAAGTTTTTTATAGCGTTTTTCGTCAAGTTTTTGAAGATAATTAAGGATTCTTCTTCTTTTCGCAATGACCTTCAAAAGGCCGCGGCGAGAATGATTATCCTTGTTGTTCTCTGTTAAATGCTCCGTCAATCTGAGGATTTTATGAGTAAGAAGAGCGGACTGAACTTCTGGGGAACCTGTGTCGCCATCCTTTTGGGCGAACATCTCAATTAGCTTCTGTTTATCGTCTGGCAATTTTTTCATAAGAACCTATTATAATAAATCACATATGAAGTTGCAATATCTATTTCTTCCACTGATTTTATGGGCACTCGTTGTCTATATCTTCTTTTCCATCCCTCCTACTTCGCTTCCAATTGTACTCTGTTTTATATCAATAATCACCGCAGCTCTTTTTGTCACCCTACGCATATTCATAAAAACAAGATTGCCGCTTATACTTTCCGGCGGACTATATGTATTCCTTCTCAGTAGTGTATTATCAGGATTCTCATTCATCAATCTTATCCTGATAACCGCTATTACCATCCTTGTGTCCCTGCAAATCACTAGTCACTGATCATTAAACCGCTGTATAATATTCTTTATGTCTAAACATAAATATATTACAACGACTCTTCCATACGTAAATGCAGATCCCCATATCGGATTTGCCCTGGAGATTGTGCAGGCCGATGTGATCGCTCGTTCATGGAAGCAACAGGGATATGAAGTGGTATTCAATACGGGAACCGACGAACATGGGCAAAAAATTTATCAGAAGGCGCTCGAAGCCGGAAAAGACACTAAGGCATATTGTGATGAATACGCAAAAAAATTCGACAATCTTAAGGACGCCCTTAATCTTTCCTATACCCATTTTATCCGCACAACAGATGAGCATCACATAAAAGCTGCTCAAGAATTTTGGAACCGCTGCCTTACTCATGGGGATATTTACAAAAAAAATTATCAAACAAAATATTGTGTTGGCTGCGAGCTCGAAAAGACTGACTCGGAACTTGTTGATGGACAATGCCCACTTCACCCAAAAAATACTATTGAGCTAAGGAATGAGGAGAATTACTTTTTTGCTTTTTCCAAATTCCAAAAACCGCTGCTTGATTTGTATGAAGCAAATAAGCAATTCGTACTTCCAGAATCGAAATTCAATGAAATAAAACAGTTTGTTTCCGGTGGGCTGCAGGATTTCAGTATTTCACGCCTGAAGGAAAAAATGCCCTGGGGGATTCCTGTGCCCAATGACCCATTGCATGTCATGTATGTATGGTTTGATGCGCTCATAAATTATATTTCGACCGTAAATTGGCCTGATGAACAATGGAAAAATTGGTGGCCAGGAATTCAGGTTGCCGGGAAAGATAACTTAAGGCAACAGTCCGCTATGTGGCAAGCAATGCTTCTTTCGGCCCAAGTACCCTTGTCACAACAAATCATCATCCATGGATTTATTACCGCGAATGGACAAAAAATGAGCAAGAGTTTGGGAAATGTGGTCAATCCTTTTGATGTGATAAAAAAATATGGGACTGATGCTGTTCGTTACTACCTGCTCCGCGAGATACCAACACTTGATGACGGAAATTTCTCTGAAACACGCATGAAGGAATTGTACAACGCCGATCTTGCTAACGAACTTGGCAATTGTGTCTCACGTATCACCACACTTGCAGCAACCGATGCACTTGTCGTTGAGAACGACAATTCTCCTTTGGTCGAAGATATCACACATATCGAAAAATTCCAACTGAATGAAATATTGGTCGCAATTTGGGAAGAAGTCAAAACCTTGAATAAGAACATAAACGAGTTTGAACCATGGAATAAAACGGCAGAGTTGCGCAACGGTTTTCTTGTTGAGTCGGTTAAGAAATTGAACAGTATTGGAGTACGCCTTATTCCTTTTTTACCAACGACAGCTGGCCTTATCGTAAAAGGTACTAATGGGATAATACAAAAAGTTCCTCCATTGTTCCCTCGATTGGCAAAATGAAAAAAATAATCCACAGAGTATCCTCATTACCATTCAAGAAAAAAATCTTGATGGTGGGTGTTGTGTTACTTGCGGTCCTGATCCTTTCTTGTATCGGTATCTATTTCTTTATCTTTAAGGATCTCCCATCCGCATCTTCACTCCGCAATCTGAAGGCGATCCCGTTTTCTACACATATGTATGATCGAAATGGGAAAATGCTTTATGAGATATACAAAGATCAAAACCGTACTCCAATCAAATTGAAGGATCTGAAACCATATATTTATCAGGCCGCGGTAGCAATAGAAGATAAGGATTTCTATAAACATAAGGGTATTTCGTTTACTTCGGGAATCCTACGTGCATTGAGGGAAATCGTACTGCGACAAAGTCTGCAAGGTGGCTCGACGATCACCCAACAGTTGGTCAAAAATGCTCTTTTATCATCAGAGCGAACCATAAAAAGAAAGCTTAGGGAAATCGTTCTCGCGATAAGTGTTGAAAAACAATTCAGCAAACAAGAGATATTGGAAATGTATATCAACCAGGTACCGTATGGCGGATCCGCTTATGGTATTGAGGAGGCTTCCCGTACCTTCTTTGGGAAACATGCCAAGGATCTGCGGATCGATGAAGCAGCTCTTCTTGCAGGACTTCCTCAAGCACCTTCCAGGTACTCACCCTATGTCAATCCCCAATATACCCTTGCCCGAAGAGACGAAGTTATCCAACAAATGAGGGCTCAAAACTACATAACTGAACAAGAAAAAAAGGATGCTCTTGCTCGTCCGCTCGCCGTAATTCCACTTAAGACTGTCATGCATGCGCCTCATTTTGTTTTTTATGTCAAATCACTTCTTGAAAAAGAGTATGGTGCGGATATGGTTGAACAGGGCGGATTGCGAGTAACAACAACGCTTGATCTCGACATCCAAGAAAAAGCGGAAGAAATCGTCCGTGATGAAATTGAAAATCTAACCTATCTTAATGTTTCAAATGGAGCAGCCTTGATCACGCGACCACCAACAGGAGAGATACTTGCGATGGTTGGTTCTGTCGATTACTATGCAACCGCATCAGGGACATTTAATGTGACCACTGCGCTGCGCCAGCCAGGGAGTTCGATCAAACCGTTGAATTATGCTGTTGGTATTGATAGGAAATTGGTAACGGCAGGAACGGTATTTCTTGATATTCCTACCTGTTTTACGGCAGATGGACAGCCAGGTTCATATTGTCCTGTCAACTACGATGGACAGTTCCATGGACCATCCCAGCTCCGATTTGCTTTAGGAAATTCATTGAATATCCCTGCGGTAAAAATGTTGGCGGTAAATGGCGTAAAGAACTTTATTGCATCAGCTTCCGCTTTTACGATCACTTCATTTGAAGATCCGACGCGATATGGTCTTTCATTGACTCTCGGGGGTGGTGAGGTTCGTATGACAGAAATGGCTCAGGCATTTTCTACTTTTGCGAACCAAGGTATTCCCCGAAAACTTAATCAGATTTTAAAAATTGAAGATAGGTTTGGAAAAGTGTTGTATACGTTTAAGGATACTAATTTTGTTCAAGACGTAAAAAAAGCGATTCCTGCTCCATCCGCTTTGTCAATTCCTGGGAAACATGCGATTTCAAAAGAGACATCTTATATTGTGTCCCACATTTTGCTTGATGATAATGCACGGTCCGCAGCATTTGGGACCGGTTCATATCTCGTTATACCCGGAAGGGCAGTATCTGTAAAAACCGGAACGACTGACGATAAGAAAGACAATTGGACAATCGGATACACACCAAATTTCCTTACAGCGGTGTGGGTTGGTAATAATGACAATTCCCCAATGAACCCCGCTTTGACATCTGGTGTAACTGGAGCGGCGCCTATTTGGAATAAAATCATGAAGGCACTATTGAAAGATCAGACGGATCTGTGGCCAATTAAACCAGAAACAGTTATTGGAAAACAAATATGCAATGATAGCGGCGGAGAAATGACAAAGGGAGACGATGGAAAAGAAAGTTGCGGCGCGCGCTACGAATATTTCATAAAGGGAACGGAACCAAAAGGTGGCGGAAGCATTCGTCAATCTGTACCGATCAATAAGGATACCGACAAACTTGCAAGTCCAACAGATACCAACGTAGAAAACAGAGATAAAACGATGATTAAAGACATGTTCTCAAATTATTGTTTGGACTGTAGTCACGATAAAGATCCCTATTCTATCGTCAGGCTTTAAGTCAAATACTGCTTTATATCTTGAAGAGTGTCCCGACAAAATATGCCACCGCTGCAGCGGTTCCTCCCAATAAAAGTGTCTCACCGACACTTCTGATAAAGCTTTGCTTTCCCACTTTCCATCGCAGAGTACCCAAAAGAGCTAGGGCAGCCGCTGTTGTACATGAAGACATGAAGAAAAGTGTCGTACCTCTGAAGAATACGTAGGGAATCAAAGGAATGAAGCCAAACACGATAAAGGAAAAGAATGTTGCTAGGGCCATGAGAAAAGGATTATCGCCTTCTGGATTGGGAAGTTCAAGTTCCTGGTTCATCATGAAATCAACCCAATATTTATCGTTAGTCATATAGATCGCAATCAAATCTTCTGCTTGTTTTCTTGAAAATCCCCTATTAATCAAGATCTCAATCGACTCCTGTTTTTCCATTTCCGTATTATGAATGATCTCGTGCGATTCTTTTCCTTTTTCGGTATTGTACACATCTTGTTCGGATCGGATCGAAAGAAAATTCCCCAGTGCCATGGAAACGCCATCTGCAAATAAATTCGCGAAACCAAATATCAAAACAGTAAGGACGGGGAGTTGTCCGGCAATATTTGCTTGTGCCCCTGCAAACCCAGCAACTACAGCAAAAGTCGTGACGATTCCATCGTTTCCACCATATACGATTTCTTTCAAATATACCGTGAGAGGTGTCATCTTGTGTTCTTCGGCAAGATGTTTGCTGAGATCAAATGAATGTTTAGTTGTCATAGACAAAAGTATATACTATAGTATAACTATGAACGAGAGAATTTGTGTTTCGAAAAAAAATACTTATTTCGGTCTCTTCGTCCTCATAATTCTGCTTTTTATCTTACTTACCCAATTCATCCTTAATAACAAACAGGCCAATACGAGTCGGGCCGCATCTTCTAACACGTCTGTCCCCGCGCTTAATGGGCCAATGTGTTATTCCCAAAAACAACAAATGTGTATGTATCCTTCATATGAAACGTCAAAAGAAAACAAAAAAAATATCTCGGCCTTATCACTCATTCTTAAAGGAGATGATAAAAAAACATTGGAAGATATATTGGCGAACGAAGGAAGTACCGATGGAGATCAGTTAGGAATAGTGAACTATTACTGGATTGATGACGTTCAGAAACATGAGATTATTGCCCAATACAGCTTGAAAGAGATTAAGGATATGGGCAATCTAAATTTTTGGTATAAACTTGATTCGAAGCTCAACATAAAAACAATATTGGAAAATAATGACAATTCGTTTGAGATGTTTTATGTGCCAAGCAGTGAACTGCAGACGCAGACAAATCAAGGATGTAGCGATATTCAAGATAAGTTCCCCAGCTCTTGCGTGACAATGCAAGGGACAAACTATTAATACCCTCTTGACAAAATACTAGCATACTAGTATACTAGTAGACATGACTGATCAATATTACCAATCGCTTGTCGAAGCTTTTTTGTCCCTTAAGACAAAAAAGGATGTTGCCACCTTTCTTGATGGTATATTGACACCAAAAGAACGAAAGGAAATCCCGCTTCGCCTTCAAATCATAAAGCTTCTTAAAAAAGGTGTCCCTCAGCATGAAATAGCTTCAAGTCTTGGCGTCGGTATCGCAACTGTAACTCGCGGATCCAAGGAGATTGCGAAAGGTAACTTCTCAAACTGGCGATAAGCCATTTCACTTACATTCACTAAACCCTTTCAGTTTTTTCTAGCCCCTCAAAGCTTTAGCGACGTGGGGAATTTAAAAATTTTTAATTTCTAATTATATGAACGCTTATAGCCAACCAAACAATAATGGTTTTTTTGGAGAATTTGGCGGTGCATTTGTCCCAGATCAATTAAAACAATCATTGCAATCGCTTACCGATGAATATCTAAAAATGAGAGATGATATTGTATTTCAGAAGGAACTGAGACATCTCTATAAAACATATGCAAACAGGCCGAGTCTTTTGTACTTTGCTAAGAATCTGACGAGACATGCAAGTGGTGCAAAAATATATTTAAAACGGGAAGATCTCAATCATACTGGGGCACATAAAATTAATAACACCCTCGGTCAAGCCCTCATTGCAAAACGTCTTGGGAAGAAAAAATTGATTGCTGAAACCGGCGCCGGCCAACACGGCGTCGCTGTTGCGACTGTTGCTGCCCTATTTGGAATGGAATGCGATATCTATATGGGAAAACGAGATGTGGAACATGAGAAGCCAAACGTGTATCGCATGAAAATTCTCGGTGCGAATGTGATAGAAGTGACACAAGGTCAACAAACACTCAAAGATGCGGTTGACGCAGCATTGACTGCCTATGTAACCGATCCGACTGTCTATTATTTGCTCGGTTCTGTCGTTGGGCCACATCCCTATCCACTTATGGTTCGAGATTTTCAAAAAGTGATCGGATATGAAATAAAAGAACAGATGAAAGAAGAAGGAAGTAATCTGCCAGATTATGTTGTTGCATGCGTTGGTGGCGGAAGCAATGCGATGGGCGCCTTCTATGCTTTTATTGATGATAATCAAACAAAGCTTATCGCTGTTGAACCGGCAGGAAAAGGAAATGAAACAGACAAGCATGGAATCTCTCTTGGAAAAGGGACAACAGATATAATCCATGGATTCAAGACCCTTGTTTTGCATGACAAATCAGGTGCAATCGGACAATCGTACAGCGCCGCATCCGGACTTGATTATCCTGGTGTTGGGCCAGAAATGGCATACCTAAAAGGTATCGGAAGGGTTAAGCTTGCCACCGCAACAGATGAAGAAGCTATTCATGCATTTTCTCTTCTCTCAAAAAATGAGGGAATAATTCCCGCTCTTGAAAGTGCACATGCAGTTGCGTTTGGAATCCAACTTGCAAAATCTCTGGATAAGAACAAAACGGTCGTCATAAACCTTTCCGGTCGAGGAGACAAGGATGTCGAATTTATTTATAAAGAATATTTTTTAAAATAAATGGGAAGAGAAGTTCGTACATATTTTAACCGACAAAATGAGGATCCCCGATATCTTGGGTTCAAAATTGAAAGAAACGGTTCTATTGCACAGCGGATTGCACATCACATGGGACTTCCGTACAAACCGGCACCGCTATTTCATACATCTCCCGAAGAAAATGCGTATATTGTCCCAGGTGTGACGTTGGATACGGCGACCGCAGCCAAGTTGCTCATTAAGAATGAAGCGGATATATATGGAGTAGCTGTACCCAATTTTGATATGATCGGTAAATCAATATTACATCAAACTGTTTCAAGTAATACACCACCATTCTATGATTCCGCCTTTGCTCGGACAGTTGAACAGAATGGGCTGGTCTTACCAGGAATAACTGGGTTTTCTGCACAGGATTTGCTGGACTCATATCGTGTTGTGGGAGCACCGCCAAGTGGATTACGTCTAAAACAATCCAATGAATCAGACGGAAACGGACAGCATGAGATTATGGGAATTGAACATCTACGTGAGCTATTAAATGCAATTGGCCCATCAGAACTGGCAAATCACGGAGCAATAATTGAGCCTAACCTTAAACAAAAGGGGACAAACTCCGTTGGATTTTTCAAATTAGGCAGTGACCAATATGTTTTTATCGCTGACCAACTCAATGGGAATGCAGATGAGAGGGACATGTATTTAGGAGGAGAAAATATAGTTGTAACAAGAGGTGAATTTCAAGCTCTCGATGACCTACTCATGCGATTACGTGATCCTCGCCAAGAAATCGTATCGAAGGCGATGGGTTTTTTAAAACACTATTTTGAATATTTTCCCAATAGTATAACTTCTCGTTTGAGTGTTGATGTACTATCGGGATCACACGCCGGCTTTGGAAAATTATCCGGCGTAACAGATATTACCGGAAGACTTGGTGGTTTGTGTCCTGCGACAATACTTGCCGCTCAACATTTACAGGACAACCCACGTCATGAAGCTGTCGTAGCAGAGGTTCATCTGAACTATCACCCCCAGGATTTTCAGGATTATGAAAAAGGGGCTGAAGTATTTTTGGATCAATCCTCCCTGAGGATTACCGCAAAAATCAACATCGACAAAGTTATATAAATTATTTAGTTATAATAAACACATATGATTTCACCAGATGTAAAAAACTACTCAGAGCAACTTGAAAAATTAGGTATTGAACATTCACTCTTGGAACATCCACAATTGATTGAAGTTGAAGATGTCCAGAAATACCTAGGATCAACACTCGCAGAAGCAGGGGCAACGATCATCATGAAAGCAGGTGATTCGTTTGTCGCAATAATGAGACGTGGGGATTGTAAACTTGACTTCAAAAAAATAAAAAAGGCCTTGCAGGTAACTAATCTGAGAGTCGCAACAACTGAGGAATTTACGAACATCACCAATGTTCCAGCCGGAGCTGCTCATGTTTTCTACCCAACTTTAAGAACGCTCATCGATGAAAAAATATTTGAAACGGAATATATAAATGCGGGTTCCGGTTCACTAACCTGCACATTCCGGTACAAGACAAGTGATTTGAAAAAACTTCCCACCGCTGAGATTGTAGATATATCTGAAACGACTCCCAATGTCCCACAAAAGAAATTGAAAGACTCTTATTCTATTCTAACTGGTATCACCCCATCAGGGAGCGGTGAAGTCCATATCGGTAATTATCTTGGAGCTGTCGTTCCATTTTTGGAACTGCAAAAAAAAGCTGATACGGTTTATTTCTTCATAGCAGATCTTCACGCCCTCACAACTGTGCAAAATAAGGAAGAAATGCAAAGGAACGTGGAAAATCTAGTACTTTCCTATTTGGCGTTTGGCATTGACACCGAAAAGGTTGTTTTTTATCGTCAATCTGATATTCCTCAACACACGGAATTGCAAAGCATTCTGAATAATGTCACCCCACTTTCACTTATCAAAAGGGCTCACGCATATAAGGATAAGTTGCAGAAAGGTGCCGATCCAGAAGAAATAAATATGGGTTTGTTTAGTTACCCAGTACTAATGGCGGCTGATATTCTGCTTTATGACCCAGATTATGTACCAGTAGGTGATGACCAGAAACAACATATCGAAATCACTCGAGATATAGCGGGATTTTTCAATAAAACATATGGAAATGCCTTCATTCTTCCAGACATCTATAACATTAAGGAAAGCGCTCGACTTGTTGGAACTGATGGGAAAAGAAAAATGAGCAAAAGCCTAAACAATTACATTGCGGTTTTTGCTGATGAAAAAATAATAAAAAAGCAGGTGATGAGTTGCTTTACAGATCCAAATCGAAAAAAGATTACTGATCCCGGAGAGGTCGAAGGAAATCCCGTATTTACCTACCATAGACTTTTGAATGATAATAAAGATGAGGTGGCAGACCTTGAAAACAGATATAAGTTGGGAACTGTGTCGGATATAGAAGTTAAAGAAAAATTACTGCAGGCAATTCTTTTGAAGTTCAAAAAAGAACGGGCGCTGTATAACGAATTAAAGACACATCCTGAGAAAATAAAAAACATTTTGAAAGAAGGCGCCACAAAGGCAAGAACACAAGCCATAAAAAAAATGATTGAAATAAGAGAAAAAATTGGAATAACCAATAAATACTCACAATTCAACTATTAATAGTGCTTATGAAGATGCGCTATTTTCGAAAAAATGGAGATGCATGAATTGTCTCTATTTGCGGCCATTTCTACTGCGTGGATATATACTATAATAATTAATTATGAGCACGGACAACGATAAACGTTTACGATTTGATGTTTTGGATGGACTACGCGGATTTGCTATCATCTTAGTCTTTCTCAACCATATCGATTCACATTTTATCGCTGAAGCGCTCCCCTCATTCATCAGGCCTTTTATATATTTCCTGTTTACGAGCGGAAACCTTGGGGTCACATTTTTCTTCATACTATCCGGGTTTTTGATGGGATATCTCTACACCAATCCTCATCCAATTGAATTTATAGAACGAAGATATGCACGTATTTTCCCCCCATTCCTTGTTATGGTGAGTTCTATGTTCATTTTCAGATTATTCCCGACATTGCCGCTGTTCTTTCGCATTGCGACGATGATGGGTATTGCGCTGTTTGTTCGGTTGGTTTGGATATATATCGTTGAGAGATTCAGATTTGGAAGTGTAGCTATTAAACTATTTCTCTTTCTCCAAATGCTTGTTGCCATTTGGTATGGATTGGTGATCATGCGTCATCCTCCAATTTGGTTTGACTCACTCCCCTATCTCCTAAAAGAGGGAACGATTTTTGCGACAAACGCAACACTGACTCTCTCTTTGGGCAACTATATTCCTCTCTTGGATGGCGTCTATTGGAGTCTTGCACCAGAAATGATCTTTTATCTCTTATATCCATATATTTTTGCGCCAACGGTGCATATGTTGCGTAAAAAAAATTGGCGTTTCATCATCGCATTTATCCTATCCCTATTCCCCTTCCTCGCTGGACTTTCGATTTTATTCAAGCATTCTCAAGGATTATCGATGTTGTTCATTGAGTATTTTATATATTTTTGTGGCGGCATTGCCCTAGCTTCCTATCTTCACATAAGCGATAAGAAAATTAGATTCCCATTCGCAAAATCGATTATAACTCCACTGTTTTTCATTACCCTCCTTTTTCTTGCTTATTTATTTCTTGGTATGATGACCGGCTGGGCTTCGATCGTAACCCGCCTCTTTTACGTTTTCCCATTTGGATTTATCGTTTATGAGCTTATGACGGAAAAAACGCCATTGAGCAGATTGTTTCAACATAGAATATTCCTTTTTTTGGGAACGATCAGTTATTCCATGTATATAGGGCATACAGCGATCGTAGACGGCATGCATCTGATGTTCAAACCCACTGATGCCCTCACAAATATTCTTTTCTTGTTCATAACGGGCAGTATCTTTATGCTTACTTCCTATGCGCTGCATCTCATTATTGAAAAACCATATTTCCAATTCAAACCTGCAAAAAATCGTGAACCTTTTGTTTTTAAAAAAAATATATTTCCGTATATTGCCTTATTTTCTCTCATCTCGATTCTATTCCTTTCTTCATATGCTTCGCAATTTAATTTCTTTTCGTTACAGAAAAAATATACTAATGTTATCCCATCTTCCGTGACTATCTTCCAGGAACCGTATGTTTTTTCTTTCACCGCACAGGAGGATAATATGGGTGTAATCCTTGTCCACCTGACGAACACGGTCGGCGATGTATTGCCACAAAATGCTGAAAAAATAGATCCAAACAAGCATCAGCGCTTTCAGATTCGTATGAAGGAGATCGGGTCAGAAGAATGGTATGCATCCCAAGACACCGCCCCAGGAGAGATTGGGAACAGTAGTTCATATCCTTTCGGATTTCCGGTTATTGCAGATTCGAAAGGAAAAACATATCTTGTTGAGATGTCTATGAAAGATATAGACTATACTTCAAAGATTATTTTCAATAAGGACTTCTATCAACTGACGACCGTACATCAGATTCCCAAGCAAACACTCCTCAGAAATCCTGTTCAATTGCTTACTCACATGGGTGATAAATTTCAAACGATATTGATGAATCCAGAGGCACGTCTTACCGCATTATGCGTTATGCCTTTCTTTATTCTTCTTTTTGTTTTATTATATGTCTCATGATTCCTCTCGCAGAACAACTTCGCCCAAAAACGCTTGATGACGTCATCGGACAATCGCATTTGGTAGGAAAAGGGAAACCCATTAGAAAAATGTTGGAAAGCGGGAAGATAACATCCATGATTCTCTGGGGACCACCCGGATGCGGCAAAACGACAATAGCCCGCCTAGTAGCGCAATACGTTGAAGCAGATTTTATCCAGTTCTCTGCCGTGACTGGGGGAGTTGCAGAAATCCGTGAAATAATAAAGAAAGCGAAAGACGAACAGCAACTATTCAAGAAACAAACTGTATTGTTTGTTGATGAGATTCATCGATTCAACAAAAGTCAGCAAGACGCATTTCTTCCTCATGTGGAAGATGGTTCAATCATTCTGATTGGTGCGACAACGGAAAACCCTGGGTTTGAAGTAAATGCACCGCTCATTTCCCGCTCACAGGTATATAAGCTTGAAGCGCTGACGGATGATGAGATAAAAGAGATTGTTCTCCATGCAACTGAAGGATATAAAGGCAGAAAATGGGAAAAAGATGCGATAGCTCATATTGTAAAAAGCAGCAATGGGGACGCGCGCACCGCAATAAATGCAATCGAACTTGCATCCTCATTCGGAAGAACGATTACATTGAAAAGTGCTGAAGAAGCGATCCAAAGAAAAGCGATTTATTATGATAAGAAGGGTGATTGGCATTACGATACGATTTCTGCATTTATAAAAAGCATGAGGGGCAATCAACCAGATGCTGCCCTCCATTATTTATCAAGAATGATCAAAGCCGGCGAAGATCCGGTATTTATTGCCCGACGCATGGTTATTTTTGCAAGTGAAGATATCGGAAATGCGCAGCCAACTGCCCTTGTCCTTGCAACTACATGCATGCAGGCGGTCCATATGATTGGTATGCCGGAATCAGGTCTTATTTTGGCTCAAACAGCCACATATCTCGCAACCGCAAAGAAGTCCATTGCCTCCTCTACAGGATTGTGGGCAGCATTATCAGATATCGATGAAAAGAATCTTGATCCAATTCCACTTCATCTCCGTAATGCATCGAATAAGGTTATGAAGCAGTTAGAGTACGGTAAGGGTCATGTACGCTATCCATGGCTTGCTGAAAAACAGTCAGGCCAAAAGGTTGATCAGGAGTACCTCCCAAAAAACCTTAAGGGCAAAAAATATTACCAAAAAGATTGGTAACTGACACATTACTGTCCCTCGGTTTTATTTACCACTCCAGGCGCAATATCAGGCGCTAATGTCTGGGTCTGAAGGTCCTCTAATAAGATTGGTGGTTCTTCAAATGGTGTTGGTTCTACCACTAGCTTTTCTACAAACAACACTTCACCAACCTTATCCCATGTTCCTTCTTTGAATGAGGTGATTCCTGTATCGCTCACGACATAGAAATAATCATTTAAATACAATCCTCTTTTAACTATAGGTGACTCGATTGCCTTCACGAGATTGAGTGTTTGTCCTTCATATGAGAATATATAGCCACCTCTACTTCCCGGCAAGAAAAATATCTTATATTTCGCATCCTGTAAAAATGCATGTGGATTATCCATCGCTTCACTCCAATATTCCCCTGCAAGATCATATCGGGAAACTTCCTTAGGAGATTTTGGATCAGAGACATCAAACAATGACAGTTTGACTTGATTCTCTCTTCCGATGCCAAGAACAAGATGATTGCTCAGTTCATGCAAATATGAGGAATATCCAGGAATCTTCAACTCGCCCTTCACGACCGGCGCATTTCCATTAGAAAGATCAAGGACATAAAACGGATCTGTCTGTCTGAATGTTACGATATATCCCCTATCCTCCATAAATCGAACGGAATATATTCTTTCAGTTTTTCCCAAGTCCTTTGCCGAGCCCTTCACTTCAAGATTTCCACCAAGTACATACACGTCGCTCACTTGAGACTCAAGATCGTTTGAGCCAAACATATAGAATGGATTTCTTCCGCCAATTGTTGTTGCGATACGCAAATCTCCTTTCCATTCATCATATGCATATTGATTAAGCGTAAAGCCAGGAACTTTTCCAGTCGCCATCACCCGTAAATCTTCATTGCCGATCTTCACCAATCCGGTGTAATCAAAAGATCTTTTATATTTATTAAAGAATCGTTTGAACGTATTTTGCAGTTGGTTCTCTTGCTTCAAACGCTCGCTTTCATCCATACCTGACAAATAATAGGAGAGTAAATTATTCATCTCCATCTCTTTTGTAGACTGGGTAAGATCATATTGTAGTAATTTATTTACCTTATCTTCGATATAGGAAGGAAAGACTCCCTTGTTTTCAGCCATAAACTGATTCAAGATCTGCAAGCTATTCCCTTGCATCTGATAGCTTAAGTACAATGCATTGGGCGACATATATAAATCAGTTTGCCCTTGTTGTGCGATGAACGAAATAGATTTTGTAGCAGCTCCTGTTTGAGGATTTATTTTCACAACAGAATATACGGCATCAGCAAGCGGCTTACTTGAAGGCATATAGATATCACTACAGCGGATTTTCATCATGGTCTTTCCTTCAATGAGCGGCATTGGACACGGACGAGGCAATGTTGGGGTCGTGGAAGTTACGACATACAGATTCCCTTTATATAACCGCGCACCTATTTTCTGTGAGCGGTTCGAAAAAGGAAGCTCCCACATTTTTTTTGGCGTTGATGGATTGATGACGGAATATCCAGACAGTTGTAACGCTCCCTGCTCTGAGTTGCCAAATACGATAAGCATCTTATCTGATACGAGCAGCTCTCCGTTTTCCGGTATTGAACCTTGGACTTTCATGGCAGTGGCAGGGACCGCGCTCACCGCAGCAATTTCGCTATTTGTTTGGGAGCAGCGTTGTGACGGCATGGTCTTCATGAGACTAATGCCACCGCTCACTCCGCCAAAACAACGATATTGACCTTGTTTTGAGTAATAGATCGAAGTGTTATCTGTTTTTACGATATCTGGTTCGTCTATCCCAACAACCTGGACATTGGTACCTGAAGAACGTTCAACCGCTTGACCTGATGAATCGGAAGGAGATGATTTTACTGCCATCATGCGCAGTTCTCCGCCGCCGGTCATCGGTAATCTCTGCTGACTATTTTGCCCAGCGCTGACAAGTTCGATAAAATCACTATCTGACTTTATCTTGACAAATGTATCTTTGTCATAAAATGAATTCTTTGGAGCCGGAATGGGGGTTGGAGAGAATATTGGAGTATTCTGAGATGATTTTTTCAAGAAAAGAAGACTTAAAACTCCTACCACGACTACCGCAGTGACAACAAGCGGTGTAGGAAATTTTTTTTTGAGAGCTGGTTTCTGGACGGGTTGAGGTGTAGCGAGATTTTCTTCCATATTCTCATGCTACACTATTTATTACCCCTTTTCCACATCCCAGAATGAGGCTCCTAGAGCATCCCATTTGAGCCTTCGTTCATCTGCTTCTGTCAGGTTGAATTGGTTGTTCACAAAATAGAAAATTGTCCCAGGAGTGGAAGCGATATTAACCACTCCGTGCGCTACCCCTCGTGGAACAACGACAAGCTTTGATGTCCCATTTCCCATGACGATTTTCATTGTTTTTCCTTTTGTTGGTGAATTTTCTCTCGTATCCCACAATCCCAATATCATATGGTCATCAGGTGAGACATACCAAACATCCTCTTGTTTGAAATGGAGATGCCATGCTTTTATCGAACCGGGAAGAAGTTTTGATCTATTTATTTGTCGTACTTGGATTTCAGGGAAGAGCTCTAAATGACCTGTCTCATCCAATCTCAGTAAGTCCTCGAACGTACCATCTTCTCCAGCCATCCTTCGAACCTCAACGACTTTTACCCCTTCAATTACCTGTTTCTTTGAATAGTCCTGAACATAAACGTTTTTTTGTTGTTCTGTGAGTATATCACCTAGCGCTAAATCTGCCATATGTTTTAAATTTAAAATTTTAAACCTGAAATTTATAATTTCTTGTTAATTTCCTTTATTATACACGTCTTCGTTCCTCTTCATCACGTTTGATCCATTTTTGGGAAAGCTCCTGAGATTCAACGTTAGAATAACAACACTCTTTTGAGTTATTCCTTACTTTTCTGATGTGATGTGCAACTACGCCAACTGTTACTGATAAATTAAGACTATCAACAAATCCATACATGGGAAGATAAATAAGTACATCAGCTAATTTTTTTGCTGTTTCCGTTATCCCAAATCCTTCATTACCAAATACGAACGCAGTTTTTGTTGTTGGGAATTTAAATGAATCAAATGATTGTGCTGTTTTATCGATTGCAGTCGCAACGATGAGATACCCTTCTTTTTTCAATGCGGCGAAACATTCACTCGTACTCGTCCAAGTTTTTACGGTCAACCACTTATTTGCTGAAGCCGAAGTGAGTTTACCTAGTTTTTCTGGATTAAACATCTTCTCAGTCTCAAAAATCACGTGTACTTCCTGAATGCCGAATGCATCACAGTTGCGTAGTGCTGCCGCTGCGTTATGAGGATCGTGAATATTCTCAAGGACGATAATGTCATGGAGTCGGTTTGATGCCACTTTTGTTAGTCTTTGAACCCGCTCATTAGTAAGAGTATTCATTATTGCTATTTTACTTTATTTCCTTGAATAAACACAAGCTCGTCTGTACAATTCGCCTATGCATAGAGAGAGGAAAAGGCCATATCTTGATGCTATCCATGTTGCGGCGAGCCAATTGGTTGTTCCGAAAGAAAATTTCGAACCGTTGAGGGCTTTATTTGGTGGTTTAGCAGCAGACACAGACAAAAATATATCTCTCTTACCTAAAAAATCCACCTTAACCCCCACTGAAATCAGGCAGAAAATTATATCTAGTATAAAACAAAGAGAGATTGCACACATTGCTTCTCATCCATATTGGCAAGACACACCGCAGGATCCACTAGATATTTTTATGACAAGCTCGCATTTCTTTGATCACCATAATAGACCCCTTCCAAGAACAACTATCCCGCCAGAAAAGGACGTGAAAGCCCTAAGTGATCAATTACTCTCAAATGAGCACGAAACAGTAACAATTCCTGAGCAATTTAATCTTGCCTTAGATATTGCAAGAAATAATGTTATTGGGGCATTAAATTTATTAATGTTGACAACAAGAATGCTTGCTCGTGGTTATGACCAAAGAGTATATGGAACTACAGAATCGTTGGAGACAACTTGTAAAAAGATTACGAAATGGTACGCTAAGGTGCCAGGATTTAAAAAAGATTCTTCAAATGGAAATCAAATTTACGATTTCCTTGGTGATAATTATTACTTTTGGACCACGCTTTATGCAGATGTTTCTCTAGACAGGAATCCACGATATTTTGAAAGCACAATGATCAAGCCACTTTTTTTAATTGGTCCGCCAGTTATGTATTTTGCACGAAAACACATTGCAAAAAGACCAACTATTTCTGAGCATTTCGAAGCAGTTAATACGGCACATGAAATTGCAAATGATATAAGGCAGTACTTCAAACATACCATACGATAACTATGTGTCAGTAACAGGATTCGAACCTGTGACCGATCGCTTATGAAACGATTGCTCTACCGCTGAGCTATACTGACTTTTGAGGCCCCAATTTGGTATAATTATACAATATGGCAGTCAAAAAACCTGAGCTATCTATTGTGATTGTCAATTTTAACACGAGGAAAATCACACATCAATGCATTGAGTCAATTCTTAAGTCATTTCGAACATATAAGTCAAAGGATGATCCGCGCTACGAAATCATACTGATTGACAACGCTTCCACGAGAGATGACTCCGCCATTTACTTTCCAACCTACACGGCAAAACACCCCAATATTGTATATATAGCAAATCAGACGAATACGGGATTTGGGCCGGCAAATAATCAAGGTGTAAAGCTTGCCAGGGGCGAATATGTCTTCCTGTTGAATTCAGATACAATTATCCTTAAGGATGCAGTGCAAAGACTGTTTGCGTTCTATAAAAAAAATGAACGCACAAAACACTTTGTCGGACCAAAGCTATTCAATAAAGATATGACACCTCAACCTTCTGCAGCGCCATTTTATACGCTTCCTGTCATATTCGGGGCATTATTCCTCAGAGGTGATTATTGGGGTTTGACACGATATTCTCCAAAAAAAATGAGAAGAGTGGATTGGGTTTCCGGAGCAGCGATCATGACCAAAAAAGAATATTTTGAAAAAGTTGGAGGATTTGATGAGACCATTTTCATGTATATGGAAGAGGTTGATCTGCTCTATCGTTCGTTAAAGGAAGATATGTACACGTACTTCTATCCGAAAGCGAAAATCGTTCATCTTGGATCTGCCTCAAGCAACGGAAAAACATTTCCGATATTGCAGGTATATAAGGGGTTCCTTTTTTTCTATAAAAAACACTATTCACGATTATCACTCTTTTTATTGCGTTTTCTGCTACGCTTAAAGGCAGGGCTCGCGTGGTTTCTTGGATTTGTCATTAATAATCATTACTTAAAGCAAACATATGAAGAAGCTTTTGATGTGGCTGGACAATAACATTCTTAAATTATTGTTGGTACTGTATGTTTTTTTCATCCCTCTCTTTCCAAAGTTGCCGTTTCAGATAGTTAATTACACCTATATCGCTATCCGATTAGAGGACTTTTTTGTTGCCATCCTCTACTTTGTCTTCGTAGTCCAACTTTTCAGAAAAAAAGTTGTTCTCGATAAAAAATATCTCATTCTTTTTGGACTGTTTTGGATTTCAGTTTTCATCTCTTTTTATCTTGGTTTCTTCGTGCAAAAAACTGTCGTCATCCAAACAGTGGGCTTTCTTAATGCTCTGCGGAGAATTGAATATATGTTCGTATTTTTCATATTCGCAACTAGTATCCGATCGAGAAAGGACTTCTATTTCTATTTTAAGCTCATCCTTTCTGTTATCCTCATCGTCACTGTCTACGGTTTGGGACAAAAATATGCCGGTTGGCCAGCAGTTCAAACAATGAACCCAGAGTATGCAAAAGGATATCTTCTCGTTCTCGACTCATGGGCTCGTATTTCATCCACCTTTGGAGGACATTATGATCTTGCTGCATACCTCATCTTCTTTATGCCAATCGTGCTTGCATTCACTATCAAAGCGAGCCCTTGGTTCTATGTCCTATATTTGTTCGCACTTTCAAATCTTGTTCTAACTGCATCACGTGTATCATATGGTGCGTATATTGTTAGTGCATTCCCTTTCTTGCTTCTTAACAGAAAATGGAAATTGCTCTTGATAACAGTTGTCGCAACTGTCGGACTCACGTTGCTTTCAAGTAACCTAACACAGCGCATCAACAGAACGTTCCAGACAAAACAAATCTTCATCAATAAAACAACAGGCCAAACAACCGTACCACGAAGACTCAGCCCCGATGATCTCCCAACGGGCGATTTCATCCCGAATAAGAAAAATGTGGAAAATAGCGCAACCGATGTATATACGGATGGAAACACAACCATTAACCTGAGTTCGAAAGACGTGCTTGAAGCAAAATTCAACATCCGAGAGCAAATCCGAGATGAGGCAAAGAAGACCGGAAAAATCCTTACCGCAAGCGAAGAAGATGCACTTGTTGAGGCGACATTCAGGAATATGAAAGTAGTCTCGGCAGCGATCCCTGATATTTCTGTCGCAACAAGGCTCCAGGTCGAATGGCCTCGAGCAATTCGTATGTTCCTTAAGTATCCGCTATTCGGTGGCGGCCCATCTTCAATCACTGAAGCAACAGATGGCGACTATTTCCGTTGGATTGGTGAATTCGGAGCAGTTGGGACAATCGCATTCCTCGTTATCCTTGGAAGTCTCTACATTACCATCCTCAAGGCTGCCCTGAAGAAAAACGATGATTCAACGCTTATGTGGGGTATTTTGGCCGGATTTTTTGGTCTGCTGACCAATGCGGTCATGATAGATATCTTTGAAGCATCAAAGATCGCCTTTATATTCTGGATGGTTATGGGTATGACTGTAGGTTATCTAAAGGTATCTCCAGTCGAGGCGATAACTGCACCAAAATTGAAGTTAAAAAAGAAAATAAAAAAATAATGAACAAACATTCATTCAAAAAAATCGACTTTATTCTGCTTGGACTGATTCTCCTTGTTGCAACTATTATGCGCAGTTATGCGATAAGTGCACCGCTTGCCGACTTCCATTCTTGGAGGCAAGCAGATACGGCGGCAGTTGCACGCAATTTCGAAAGGAATGGTTTTGATTTGCTTCATCCTACTTATGATGACCTTACCAATCTTCAGTCAGGGATGGATAACCCCCAAGGGTACCGTTTTGTGGAGTTTCCGGTATACAATGCGCTTTTTGCATTCCTGCATAGTGTCGCACCAATCGTGTCTCTTGAGACGTGGGGCAGAATCGTATCTGTCTTTTTCTCGCTTATTTGTATTGCATCGCTCTACTATTTAGCCCTTATGGAAACCGGCAGACCTACCGCGCTCTTTACAGGCATAACATATGCGATCATGCCATTTTTTGTCTATTTCTCACGAGTTATCCTTCCTGACACCCCAGCCATTGCCTGCGCAATAGCAGCATTGGCACTTCTCCATATGTTCACCACAACTCAGTCAAAGAATGGGAAGGTTTTGTTTTTTATGTTTTCCTGTATGTTGTTTTCGGTGTCGCTCCTTATGAAGCCGACGACCATCTTCTACGCGCTTCCGATTTTCGTCCTTTTTGTCCAAAAATATAAATATGCACTTCCAAAAAAATTGCATATTTTATTTTATTTCGTTTTAGCTGCTCTCCCTCTTCTTATTTGGAGATATTACATAACAAACTTCCCAGAGGGAGTACCCGCAAGCAATTGGCTTTTCACACAAGTAAACACATCTGAGGGGCCAAAAGAGATTTTCATGCGTCCCGCATTCTTCCGATGGATATTCTTTGAACGGATTAACAATCTTATTTTAGGAGGATATCTTACGGCATTTTTCGTACTGGGGATTCTGAGGAAACAAAAAACAGCCCTTCTTCTCAGTGTCGTTATCGCCTCGTTTATTTACATCTTCACATTCCAAGGAGGTAATGTCCAGCATGAATATTATCAAATAATGGCTTTCCCAGGAATCGCTCTTGCTGTCGGATTGGGAGCAGCTCTGATTGTCGAAACAACGAAGACATTCATCCACCCTGTATTCACAACCCCCATCATCGTAGCTTTATTTTCTGTATCATTTTTGTTTTCGTGGTTCCAGGTAAAGGGATATTATGTTATTCCTCAAGACATGCTTCTCATGGCAAAAATAGTTCAGACATTCACCAAGCCATCAGATAAAATCATCGCTGACAGAATGGGTGACACGACGGTGCTTTATCTCTCAGACAGAAAGGGAGCTCCTCTTCTTTACCGAACGCCCGAGGAAATGCAGGCGATGGGATATTCATATATTCTCACGGACAAAAAAGAAACAGTTGCTTTGCTTGACCAAAAAAATTATGTCAAATTGTTTGAGAACAACCAATTTGCCCTTTTTAAGCTATGAAGATCCTGATGCTTACGCCCTACGTTCCGTACCCACCTGCATCGGGTGGTCAGATTCGAACGCTTAATTTGCTTAAGTATTTGAGTAAGAATAATGAAATAACCCTCGTATCGCTCTACAAAAATGAAAGGGACAAACAATATATTCCCGCGCTGCAATCATATTGCAAACATATTTACTTGTGCAAACGTCCAGAAAAACCGTGGCAATTCAAAACGATTTGGAAGTCAATAACATCGTCAGATCCATTCCTGATTGTCCGCAACTACTCGGAAGAGGCGCGTCAGACAGTTGATCGATTATTGAGTCAAGAAAAATTCGACGTCATTCACGCTGAGACATTCTATATCATGCCTCACATAAAGACTTCATCTATTCCAATTTTTCTTGTGGAACAAACCATCGAGTACAAAGTGTATCAACATTTTGTGAACTCTCTTCCCTTCTTTCTCAGACCACTATTCATGATGGATATCCGTAAACTAAAACAGGCAGAACGACACTATTGGAAAAAGGCACTCCTTGTCGGTGGTGTTTCAGAAGCTGATAAAAAAGAAGTTCAATCCCTTGAGCCAAGCATTGTTCCTGTAATAATCCCGAACTGCGCAGGCGATGAGATGTTTGTAGAGACACTGGTAAAAAAAGATCTCAATAATCCGACAATCCTCTTTATCGGAAACTTTGACTGGTTACAAAATACCGAAGCAGTCACGATACTGATCGACAAGATTGCCCCACTTATCCATCGACGTATTCCACGAGCAAAAATAATCATCGCAGGTCAAAATGCAAACAAAAAACTTAGTATTCCAAGCAAGAATAACATTGAAATCATCAGTTTGACTCAAGACGATTCAGAGACAGTCTTGCGTTTGTATAAAACATCGACGATTTTTATTGCTCCGATTTTTGGGCCAGGGGGAACGCGGCTGAAAATACTTGCCGCAATGGCAAGTGGGCTTCCTGTCATTTCGTCCCAAACAGGTGTTGAAGGTCTGGATTTGGAGAATAATAAGCATGTATTGATCGCTAACACACCTGAAGAATTTGTTGAGGAAACGATCAGGATATTAAAAGATGCGGATCTGTATGAAAGCATCCGAAAGGCTTCGTATGAATTGGCGGTAAAAAAATACAGTTGGAAACATATAGCGGAAAAATTGGAGATTGTTTATAAAAAAATAAAGAAATCATGAATATCGGTATAGATATTTCACAGGCTGTATATCAAGAAACAGGAGTAGGAAAATATACGATTGGCCTAATAAATGGCATCCTTGATCATGATGATACCAATGACTGGACATTCCTATATTCTTCATTACGAGCTGATTTGTCTCCTGGATTATTACAGAAAATCAAATCTTCCCGACACAGGCTTATTCACATACCCCTTCCTCCAACGCTCTTGTCATTTCTCTGGAACACTCTTCATATCATGTCCATTGAACTGTTTACGGGAACACTTGATCTGTTCATCACTTCCGATTGGACAGAGCCTCCGGCTAAATGCAAAAAGATGACGATAATCCATGATCTTGTATATCTTCGCTATCCAGAAACAGTACACAAGTCGATTCTTTCGACACAAACACAAAGAATGAAATGGGTCAAAAAAGAATCATCTCATATAATCGCAACATCAAATGCCACAAAAACCGATATCACATCTCTTTTGAATATCCCAGAAAATAAAATTTCCACCATTTATGCCGGCATAGACATTATCTCGACTTCACAAAAAAACCAAGAAGAAGTATTGAGGAAATATGCAATAAAAAAACCCTTCATTCTTGCCGTTGGAAAAATAGAGCCAAGAAAAAATATCGCACGCTTAATAGATGCATTCTCCAAGACCAAACAGGAGTGGAATCTTGTCATTGTCGGACAACAAGGGTGGGACACAATAAGCCCTGAGAAAAAGAATGCGAATATATCTTTCACCGGAAAGGTTTCCGAAATCGAGCTCCATGCTTTATATGAGTTGTGTTCGTTTTTTACATTCCCTTCATTATGGGAGGGATTCGGCCATCCAGTTATTGAAGCGATGAAGCATAAAAAAGCAGTGATCACTTCAAAAGTCCCTTCATTGCTGGAAGTTGTCGGGGGCAATGCATTATTATGTGACCCACTTTCAATAGAAGATATCCATAAATCCATACAGTCACTTATAGCTGATGAGTCATTACGATCCAACCTCTCTGAAAAAGGATACGTATATTCACAGCAATTTACATGGAAACGATATATGAATGAATTGTTAATTCTCATTCAAAAACTAAAGAATAATTGATATGCAAAAACATTTTGCCGTGGATGGAAATGAAGCAAATGTCCAGCATAAAGTTGGCGTGTCTGTTTATACGGCCCAACTTCTTTCCTATTTCCAAAAAAATGCTAGCGAACATATTCGTTTTACCGTCTTCCTGAGGGATATGCCTCGTGAGGATATGCCATCCCCGACTGACTACTTCAAATATGAGGTTGTTCAGGGTGCATTCGGATGGTCCCAATTGTTCCTTCCTTTGAGATTACACCTAAATTATTTAAAAGGAATTCGTTATGATGTTTTCTTTTCGCCTGCCCACTATATTCCCCGATTCTGCCCCTATAAAACAGTCGTTACGATCCACGATTTATCATATATATACTTCCCGAATGAATTTTTAAAGAAAGATCTATATCAATTGACCCATTGGACCAGTTATGCTATCGAAAAATCTGTCAAAATTATTTCTGTCTCTAAAACGACAAAAAAAGATATCTTGAAAGAATATCCCAATACCGACAACAAAGTTGCCATTATCTATAACGGATATGCAGAAGAGGTCATGCCAAATCCCAAAAAAACCGAAAGAAGGCCTCCATATTTTCTCTATTTGGGAACAATTCAGCCAAGAAAAAATATAAAATTCATGATTTTAGCGTTCTCCCAATTTATCAAATCGCATCCGGAATACCAACTCATCATCGCCGGGAAAATGGGGTGGCTTTCTGAAGATGTCGTGCCATATGTCAATTCTTTGGGATTAAATAAAACAGTGCTGTTTCCTGGGTTCGTTTCAGAAGAGGAAAAAAACAACTTATACAGAAATGCGGCCGCATATATACTTCCATCGCTCTATGAGGGATTTGGTATTCCACTCCTTGAGGCAATGTCACATAGTTGCCCAGTCATTTCTTCTTTCAAGTCAAGTCTTCCTGAGGTTGGAGGGGAAGCATGTCTCTATTTTGATCCCAATGATTCAGTCGATCTTGTTGAAAAAATGGAGTTGATTGTTTCGGATAAGAAAATGCGAAACGATTTGATCAAAAAAGGACTTCAGAGAACGAAAACATTTTCGTGGATCAAAGCTGGTGAAGAGACTTTAGCCCTTCTCCAATCCATCTAACATGAATAAACTCCGCATCGCAATGATGACCTCCTCCAACCCCTGCCTAGCAGGTGGCGTACAAGAACATGTCTTGTCGCTGAGCAAGGAGCTCAGGAAACGGGGTCATGCTGTCACCATATTCGGACCAAAACCAAAGGGAAAGACATTGTTTACGCATTACAGATCTCTCGGGGAAAAAGTATACTTTCCGCTTCCGAATGGGAATCATAGCAATATCCATTTACTGCAAGAGTCCGATAAACCGACAGCTATATTTACGAAGAAGAGGTTCGATCTTATCCACATCCATGAACCCTATATCCCATTTGCCGCATGGAATGTCTTGGAAAAAATAAAAATACCGGTTGTGGGGACATTCCACACAGTATGGGATAATGAATCTTTCTTCAATATCTTCAATCAGCTCATCCCTTTATTTAGCACATTATTTTCTACCTATACTCAGGCAGCAATATTTGTTTCGGATATCTGTTATGAAAAATGGCACACCATATGCAACTCATCGGTTTTGAAAAGTGTTATTCCCAATGCAGTCAATACTCACCTATTTACCCCAAAGAGAGGTGAAAATAAGAAAATTGAGCTGCTATTCGTTGCTCGGTTAGTCCATAGAAAAGGATTACTGCGATTACTGAAAGCTTTGACCATAGTCAAGAAAACAACCAATTCATTCTCATTAACGATTATCGGAGACGGAGATGAACGACAAGAAGATTTCGAATATATCCGCACACATAAGCTAAGAAGACATATCACTTATCTTGGGGAAATAACCGGAAAGAAAAGGGCTGTTTATTTTAAAAAAGCGGATGTATTTTGTGCGCCATACACAAATGAGGCTTCATCATTATCTGTTCTTGAAGCAATAAGTGCTGGGCTCCCTGTAGTGGGCTATAAGATTCCCATTTTTAGTGATATATTGAAAGATTACCCAGGCAAAGAACTGTTGGTCGAAAAAAATGAAGAAGCATTGGCAAAAGGTATATTAAAGATATTATCTGATGGAATACTCAGAAAATCCTTGAAGGACTGGTGCAATAAAAAGCGCGGTTCATTCTCTTGGCAAACAGTAGCAAAACAAACAGAACAGCTATACTATAAAACAATTGAAAAATATGAGAGATAAGCTATTTAGACTTTTTTTACGCCTGTTCGGATTTTCCATCTCCAAAAAACAGATTTCTAAAAAAGGAACGATAATCATCCTCATTGATGGATTAAGCTACGATGCTCTCCAATTAGCAATCGCAAAGAGAAAATGTCCAACAATAAAAAAGCTCCTTAAAAAGGAGTATTCGCTACAAAAATACTATTGCGGTCTTCCCGCTTCAACGACAGCGACAGAGGCGCTTCTTATGTATGGAAACAAATCCAATATACCAGGTTTTACCTGGTTAGATCGCGCCATGGGGGAATTTGTCAGAGGGAATAGAAGCTATGAGCTGTCTCGTTTCGAGGATTCATATCCAAAAAAAAGGAACTTGTTGGAAGATGGTTCATCGATCATGAGTGTGTATACCGGTGGGGCAACAGAATTGAGCATATCAGGAAGAAGCCTTTCTCTTTCTCGTTCATTCATCATGATGAAGGCAATCCACTATTTGCTCATGACTATCCTCTATCCTATTCAGTTGTTACGTGCCATAACCATATCGGGAAAGATGCTTTTATTGTACAGCCGCACAAATCCACATGTAGCCAAAGAAACATTGGCAACGTTGATTTTGGGTCAGTTTTCCTGTTTTCTTACCGAAGTCGAGATAATGAGGAATACCCAAAGGATTTTTGTTGACTTCCTACTCTATGATGAATTTGCACATGAGTATGGACCAACTCATCCTACAGCCCTCTCATCGCTTCGCTCAATCGATAGATATGTAAAGCGAATAAGTACAACTGCAAAAAACTCTGGTCAAGTATATGACATCATCATCATTTCGGATCATGGACAAACGGCTTCAATTCCATATGACCTTCATTCTCCTCGAAGCGAGGCGGAAATAACCAATGCGATCCAAGATAAAACAAGAGTCGTACAAAAAACATATGGCGGATTCATTCCAGATCCAAAACAGAAAAAACTATATGTTCTCCCTGCAGGATCGACACTGCAGCTCTATTTTTCAGAGTCATTAAAAAAACCATTTTCCCGCGAAGAAATTGAGTTGCTGTATCCGCGCATCATTGAACATCTGCTTTCGTTCCATGGATTTGGATGGGTGCTCGTCAGAGAAAAAAATGGCAGCCGTTCCTTGATTGGAAAGCATGGGTCAGTCCAATTTGAAAAAAATGGAAAATACTCCGTAAAACAGAAACCACTCGAAGGCATTCTCAATGCAGATTTAGAGAATACAATTCAATCATTCAACGAATACTCAACATTTGAAAATAATGGGGATATAGTCATCTTTGGATCTGTGTTTGATGACCATATTGTCAGCTTTGAAAAACACAAAGGGACACATGGTGGATTTTTTGGTCCAATGGTGCACCCTTTCATTATATCGACATTGAAACTGGATAAAGACCTTTCAATGGAAAAGATATTTCAAAAAATAGAGTACAATATGAGATAGCATATGATAGATAAAGCCTTTCAGAACAGCCTTGCTAATCATCCACTCCAGACATGGGAATGGGGTGAAGCCAGGAAGAAAATGGGGATTAGGATTGAGAAATTTGTGGAGAATGATTCGATTTTCCAGATGACCATTCATCCCATTCCTCATCTTCCTTTTTCAATAGGATATATCCCCCGTTCAATATTCCCTTCAGAATCAGTGCAGCAAAAATTGTATGAATTTGGAAAGAAGAATAACCTTATTTTTATTAAGTTTGAGCCCTATTCTGAGTATCGCAATGATTTACCATCTTCAACTTTGAATTTCAAACTCCTCAAATCATCACATCCTTTATTTCCAGAATGGACACAAACACTGGATATTTCACCTTCAGAAGAAGAACTGTTGAAAAAAATGAAACCGAAAACACGTTATAACATCCGATTGGCGGAAAAAAAGGGTGTACAGGTAAGACAGATGGACACCGATGAGGGTTTTTCCATCTTTTCAAAACTCTACTTTGAAACATGCAAGCGCCAAAACTATCATGGCCACACACCTGAATACCATAAGGCAATCTGGGACTCTATGAAAGAGTCTTGTGGACACATTCTCGTTTCATTTTATAATGATGTTCCTCTTGGTGCATATGAACTCTATTGTTTTAAGGAGCGTCTCTATTATGTATATGGTGGATCTTCAACGGAACACAAACAAGTAATGGCTCCAAATCTTCTTATGTGGGAAGCGATTAAATTCGGGAAAAACTGTGGTGCTAAAACATTCGATATGTGGGGATCCCTTCCACCACAATACCCACAAAACCATGCATGGGCAGGATTTACCCGTTTTAAGGAAGGATATGGAACAGAGTTCACGCATTTATCACAAAGCTTCGACATTGTCGTGAATCCATTCATGTACAAACTGTATTCCCTTGCCTATTCAATTCGTGAAAGGATCCTTTAGATCTTTTTCTCGAGTGCGACTGGGAACACTTCGTTTGCATGTTCGACGAATACGAAATTCAGCTTGCTTTTGACACTTTCCGGAATATCTTCCAAATCCTTTTTGTTGTCTTTTGGAAGAATGATTGTCTTTACGCCGGCTCTTTGTGCAGCGATAACTTTTTCCTTAACGCCACCGATCTCAAGAGCTCTTCCCCGCAAAGTCATCTCTCCTGTCATAGCAACGTCTTTTCTGAATGGATTTTTTGTAAGCGCAGAAACCATTGCTGTTGTTATAGCAAGTCCTGCAGAAGGTCCATCTTTTGGAACGGCACCCTCCGGAACGTGAACATGGATATCTATCGTATGATAGAAATCTTTTTCTAATTTGAATGTATTCCATTGAGAACGTACATAAGAAAGTGCCGCTTGGCATGATTCCTTCATGACATCTCCTAACTGACCCGTCAGCGTCAGGGCACCCTTACCAGGCATTATGGCAACCTCAATGAAGAGGACGTCTCCCCCCGCTTGTGTCCATGCAAGTCCAGTGGACATTCCAATTGTATTTTTTGTTTCAAGCACAGAATCTGAATACTTATACGGCCCAAGATAGGATGGGATTTTTGCAGAATTTACGATAACTGGTGCATCTTTCTTTTCGACAAGTTCCCTTGCTCTCTTTCTAAATATGGTGGCGATTTGACGTTCAAGCTCACGTACACCCGCTTCTCGTGTATACCGTCTGATGATAAGTTTGAGGCCACCATCGTTTATTGAACCTTCTTTTGGAGCGACACTGTGTGCTTCTTGCTGTTTTTTTACAAGATACTGTTTTCCGATATGGAACTTTTCTTCCTCTGTGTACCCAGGAAAATGGATTATCTCAAGTCGGTCGCGCAATGCATCAGGAATCGTATCAAGCATATTTGCTGTCGTGATAAAAAATACATCGGACAGATCATAAGGTACTTCCAAATAGTGGTCCGAAAATGCATGGTTTTGTTCTGGATCTAATGCTTCAAGAAGTGCAGCAGATGCGTCACCTCGATAGTCACGTCCGATCTTATCTATCTCATCAAGCATGAACAATGGATTGCGTGTTCCAGCTTGCTTGATTCCTTGAATTATTCTGCCTGGCATCGCACCCACATATGTCCGTCTGTGTCCTCGAATTTCCGCCTCGTCACGTACTCCACCCAATGACACTTTGACAAACTTACGGCCAAGTGCACGTGCAATTGAACGACCCAATGATGTCTTTCCGACTCCAGGTGGTCCTGCAAAACATATGATTGTCGGTTGGAAATTCTTTTTTTGTATACCTTTTCCCTTTTCCGATACTTTTTCTTTCGATCTTTTGAGTTCTATGACAGCGAGGTATTCAAGGATTCGTTCTTTTATTTTTTTCAGTCCATAGTGATCTTCATCGAGAACTTTTTCAGCGATCGTTATGTCGATTTCATTTCCAACATCATTTTTCCATGGAAGTTCCACTAACCAATCAAGATAATTGCGTACATATGATGTCTCAGGATTATATTGTGACATTCCGGCTAATTTCTTCAGTTCTTTCATCGCCTTTTCTTCTACTTCCTTTGGCATTCCTGCTCTTTTTATCTTCGCTTCATATTCTTTTGTATCTTTTCCACCCTCATTCCCACCAAGCTCTTCTTCGATCGTCTTCATTTTTTCCTTCAGGAAAGTTTCCTTCATACCGCGTTCGAATTTCTTTTGCGTCTTGGCGGATATATTCTGCTCAATCTCAAGGATCTTTACTTCTCTGTTGATGAACTCAACTTCCTGTGTCAATCTTTTTTTCAAACTCGGTTCTTCAAGTAATTTTTGACGTTCATCTTCCTTCAACTCAAGTACCGCTGCGATCTGATATGAGAAATCTGCAGGAGTCGAAACATTGAGGATATTCATGAGGAACACAAAATCCACTGCCTTCCCATAATTGATGGCTTTTTTCATCTGTTGAGAGATGTATTTCACCATGGCATTTATCTGGTCTCCCGCATCCAAAATATCCACGACTTGTTCTATTTTTGCTTCAAAATAAGGAACTTCTTTTACGTATTCGACAATTCTAACCTTCTCAATTCCCTTCACCATCGTGTTTACCTCGCCTTTTTCACCTATTACTGTCTTTTCGATAGAAACAAGAACGCCGATCTGCACAAGATCTTCTTTCTTTGGATCTTCATCATTGACGTTTTTTTGCATGATGAGGACCATTTTTTTATCCCTCTTAAGCGCTTCATTGATTGTCGCTATACTTTTCGTTCTGCCGAAAATGAGAACATTCTCTGTTTTAGGAAAGACAAGTCCATCACGAACTGCAATAACAGGATAGGACGGTAATTCTGGTTTATTTTGTGGTATGAAAAAAGACATATATTGGCACTATAACAAATGGTTTGCTAATTGTCAATTGGCATTATATAAACTCTTCGGCAAGTGTTCCAATTCCTGAGAAAGGAGGTTGGTTGAGGACTGGAATATCTTTATTTTGTACTGCAATGGTGTGATACGCCTCTCGATCCGTTTCATACAACACACCAAGCGCAAACCGTTCCTCTTGCACACCAAATGCGACCTGAAGCGCTTTCATCTTGTCTGATTTATCGTGTGATGCATCAAGTTTGTAGATATGCTGCATGTAATATTGGTAGGTATTTTTTTTATTGAATGTGACACAGGGCTGAAGCACGTTCACCACGGAAAATCCTGTGTGTTGCAGTGCCAATTTAATCGTTTCGACCATGTGTTTCGTGTCGCCAGCAAACGTTTGAGCGACAAATGATGCTCCTTGCGTGATTGCCAAGGCAAGCGGATCAAGGGGTGTTTCGATGATTCCCTGTGGTGTTGATTTTGACTTTTGTCCTTTTTCTGCCATTGGCGAAACTTGCCCGGTTGTTAAGCCATATACGTTGTTGTCATGGATTATTACTTTCACATCATGATTTCCTCTACATGCATGAAGGAAGTGATTGCCTCCCTCCCCATAACAATCTCCATCACCGACCACTGCGAGGACCGGCATTGTATGATTTGCAAGCTTCATGCCGATTGCAGTAGCAATCGCTCTTCCGTGAAGCCCATGCATCGCATATGCATTCAAAAAGTCATTCATATTTCCCGAACATCCAATACCGAATGAAATCATTGTGGACGAAGGCGAATGACCGAGCTCTGATAAGGCCATCTTTATACCCATTCCAATCCCCCAATTTCCACACCCGGGGCACCATGTTGGTTTATATCCTGTAAAGTCTTGAACTGTTGCCATTGTTATATTGTTTTCAATAATTGATCAACTACCAACGGTCGTCCGTCAAAACGAACAATTTTCTTTTCAATAAATACTCCTGTTTCCATACGCAATAATTTTCCAAACTGTGAAGTTGCGTTGTTTTCTACAAGCACACACTTCCCTATTATCCCTGAAAATAATTCAGTGATTTTCTGGACATGAAGAGGATATAGGGAACTAAAATGAATATAGGCAATTTCTTTACCCTGCACCTTTGCTTGTTTTATCGCTTCAAGAGCGACGCCTTTTGTTGAGCCCCATCCGACAAAAATGGTTTGTGCCGTTTTGACATCACCATAAATCTTTGGGAGAACAAAATCATTTTGGAGGTAAGTATTCCATTTTTTTGCTCTCTTTTCGACTTGCTGGATGCGCACTTCATCACTTTCCGATGTATGTCCATCTTCAAGATGTTCGTATGAATTTGCTTGATAGTATACTCCTTCTTGACCGGGCACCAATCTTGGTGAAATACCATCATCACTGAGTGCATACCGTTTATAAGTTGGATCAGCTTTTGTGAGTAGTTTTCCTCTTTTTGGTTTATATTCTTCCATGAACTTCTTTACTTTTGGATAGGAAACTGTAGCATGGGATTCAGACAAAAGCATATCCGAAAGTACGATTACAGGAAGTTGATAGGTATCGGCTAAATCGAAAGCATAGGTCGTCATCTCTATCATCTCATGATGGTCCCCTGGAGCAAGAACTATCTTTTCAAACTCCCCATGCCCTGCGTGTACAGAAAATAGAAGATCTCCTTGTTCTGTCCATGTTGGCATACCGGTTGCAGGCCCAGGACGTTGGGAAATAAAAATGACGAGTGGCAATTCAGTAATTCCAGACATCGAAACCGCTTCAACCATGAGCGCAAATCCTCCACCTGAGCTTCCAACAGCACTTCTTACTCCCGCAAATGAGGCTCCAAGCGCAGAATTGATGACAGCGATTTCATCTTCCGCATGACGAACCACCATGCCGGTTTTACTACTCCAGCTTGCTAGGGCAGTAAGAACACCGGAAGAAGGTGTCATTGGATATGCAGCATAAAAACGACAGTCCGCACCAACCGAACCATAGGCGAATGCCTCATTCCCCGTGATAACCATTTGTTTTTCAGACTCTCTCTTTTGGAGTAATGGACGGATATATTGTTTGTATGAGGTTTGGATTTCTTCAAATCCTTTTTCTGCGAATGCTCGATTAAGTGCAATAATTGATTCCCCTTTTTTTCCAAACTGCTGACCTAAAATGGATACAAGTTCGGAAAGATCTGCGCCGCAGAGTGCCAAGGAGGCACCAAGAGCTACGATATTTTTCATGATGACCTGACCATTCATCTCTTTCAGGATTTTTTGAAAATGCACCGCAATGGCGCCATTTTCATTCTCAGGTGTAAATTGATCTGGATCGAACAATATCAGTCCATCCTTACTCATTTTGTTCTTATGAAGATCGTAGGTTTCTTTATTTAAGCATATGAGGATGTCTATTGTTGGTTTGATCGTCGTGACCTGTTCATCACCGAATGTCACATCATACGCATTGTGCCCTCCTCTGATGAGGGATGGATATTCAACAAAGTCATATGTGTTGTATCCGCTCCGTGCGGCTATTTTTGCAAAAAGAAGGCCAGTCGTCATAATGCCAAATCCAGCTTCTCCTCCGATTTTCCAGGTATATTGCATCTTTTTCTGTTTTAACTTAATTTAATTTTATCATTCTGGGAATACTTTTTTTCCAGTTTCGTCCGTGATAATGATTGCCGCAACAGGACAAGCCTTTGCAGATTCAATTATTGTATCCGCTGTTTCTTTTTGTGCAGTTTCAAGAATGATGGCCTTTGCTTCATCATCGAGAATGAATGTTTGAGGTGCTACTGCGATACATGTTGCCGCACCAATACAAAGATTTCTGTCAACGGTAACTGTCAATTTTCCAATTGTGACTGGACCGGATGGATTTTTTTCATCAAGAAGTTTGTCTGCCATAAAATGTGTTGAATATTTATAATATATTTTCACTCTGAAACGAGCTTCTGCAGTGCCTCCAATGGAAGCAAGGCACATTTAAGTCTGTTCGGACCGAGCTCAATTCCAAGCATCTTTATAATACTTGTTTTGTCCCATTTTCTCAACTCAGAAATTGTTTTACCTATCACTTCATCGGTAAGAAGTGAGGCAGATGCTTTTGAAATTGCACACCCTTTTCCGGTGAACATCGCATGCTTAATAATTCCTTCTTCTATCTCAATTTCCATTTGAATCACATCACCACAAAGGGGATTATCGAGTTTTATTTTTTTTGTTGCGCTCGGCAATCTACCAAAGTTATGGGGAGAAGCTGAATGTTGCAGAATTCGTTCTTGGTAAATTGATTGCATATCTATTGTCGATAACTACTATTTTTTTATGGTAAAAATACGTTTAGATCGCTTAAGCGACTCCACAAGTTTATCAACATCCTCTTTATCATTATAGATATAAAAACTTGCTCGAATGGATGCGTCAACGCCAAGAAATTCGTGAAGTGGCATTGCACAATGATGTCCTGCGCGGACCGCTATGTTGTCTTCGTTCAATAACTGCGCCACATCGTGTGCATGTATCCCCTCAAAGGTAAATGCAACTATCCCTGATTGTCTTTTTTGAGGACCAATTATATGTATTTGCTCATCAAATTCCTTGATCAAAGAATCGTAACAATATTGTGCCATGATTTTCTCATGAGTATGTATTTTTTCGAGACCAACCGTCTCTAGATAGTGTATTGCCTCTTTTAGGGCGATAACCCCTGAGATATGAGGTGTGCCCGCTTCAAATCTGTGGGGGCCTTCTGCAAAATCCGTGTGCTCAACCGTTACTCTTCTGATCATCTCTCCCCCATACTGGTATGAGGTAAGTTTTTTTTGCAATTCTTGTCTTACCCATAAAACACCGACGCCTGTTGGCCCAAGCATCTTATGGCTTGAAAATGCAAATGCATCACAACCAAGATCTTGGACATCGATCTTTATATGTGGCACCGCTTGTGCGCCATCAACGAGCACTATGATATCTGGATTTATTCTTTTTGCCTCTTTTATTATTTCTTTTATGGGGTTTGTTGTCCCAAGGACATTTGATACGTAAGTAATCGTCAACACTTTTGTTTTAGACGAAATACTGTCTTCAAGCTTTTCAGGATCTATATCTTTCAAAACAACAAATTGCATACCCATATCCTTGCAGAGTTGTTGCCAGGGAACAAAATTTGAATGATGTTCTGCTATTGTTGTAGCTATTTCGTTCCCCGTTGAAAGACTCCCTTGTATTCCGTGAACGAATAGGTTGATCGACTCGGTAGTATTTCGGGTAAAGATAATTTCTTGTTCTGAAGATGCATTTATGAAGCTTTTAATCACAACCCGCGTTTCTTCATACTCAGCCGTGGCTTGTTCCGAAATATCATATACCCCTCGGAATATATTCGCTGAATAGCGAGTGTAATATTCGTTAATCTTATTGATGACAGCAATGGGTTTCAGCGATGTCGCTGTTGAATCAAGATATACAAATTTTGGATTGTTTTCGTATATTGGAAAATCTTTTTTTATTCTGTGCGCGTCGATCATAAGGTAATTCCCAATTGGTTAATTCGATTATATACCTGTTTTTTGAATCCCTCTATCAGAAGCTTTCTTGCCTCTGATTCCCCTATCCCTCGCATACGTAAATATTGAAGTTGGTCTTCTGAGAGGGGCCCGGTGGTTGAGCCGTGAGTGCAAAACACGTCATCTGCGAGTATCTCAAGAATCGGTCGAGAATCCACGAACGCATCCTTCGAAAGGATGAGGTTCTGGTTCTTTTGGTACGCATGTGATTTTTGTGCAGCTTTTTCTATACGAATCGTCCCTGTAAACTGCAAAGATGAGCTGTCGTCTACGACAGAAAGGACAAATAGTTCTGAAAATGAGTTGCCCGCTTCATGGATTTGCTCTGTATGAATTTTAACCGCTTCCTTTTTCGTAAGATCATACAATCCAAACATGTATAGTTTGACATTCTGTGATGTGATCCTGCATGAAATATTTCCATCAATATTCTTGAAAAAAACCACATATGTCCCCTCCTTGCTGAAGGTGAGATTGTTATTTTTTTCGGTAATGGTTATAAGTTGTGTTTTCATCCCACGCTCCCTTCCATCTCTAAACGGATAAGCCTGTTAAGTTCAACGGAATATTCGAGCGGTATCTCTTTCACGACTGGACTTATGAATCCGTTCACAAGCGCAGTTTCCGCATCTATCTTCGAAAGCCCTCTCGACATCATGTATAGCAATTTTTCTTCCCCGATTTTTTCAACAGTCGCTTCATGTTGAATGTAACTGTCTGGATTCTTTATTCTCATGGTTGGATAGGTGTCGGATCTCGATTGTTCATCTAATAGTAAAGCATCGCATGAAACATACGTTTTTGAATGCTTTGCTTGTGGCATGATTTGGACCAATCCTCGATATGATGTTCTTCCGCCTTCCTTTGAGATCGACTTTGAAATGATTCGCGATGTTGTATTTGGCGCAAAGTGAATCATCTTGGCGCCCGCATCCTGATGTTGTTTATTCCCTGCGAATGCGATGGAAAGAACTTCTCCACGAGCGCCTTCTCCCATTAAGTATACGGCTGGGTATTTCATCGTTATCTGACTTCCCAAATTGCAGTCGATCCATTCCATGACGGCGTTTTTATCCGCACGTGCACGCTTTGTCACTAAGTTGTATACGTTTTTACTCCAATTCTGCACCGTTGTGTAACGGACATGGGCCCCTTCTTTGACGAAAATCTCAACTACTGCGCTATGCAATGAATCACGTGCATACACAGGCGCGGTACATCCTTCAATGTAGTGAATGTACGAACCTTCTTCCGCAATGATGAGAGTTCGTTCAAACTGCCCGAACGATTGGGCATTCATACGAAAATACGCTTGGAGCGGAAGAGCTGCCTTGACATTTTTTGGCACATATACAAATGACCCTCCCGACCAGACGCTGGTATTTAATGCGGCAAATTTATTATCCGAATAGGGAATCAAAGTGCCAAAATATTCCTTGACTAGTTCTGGATATTTCTGAACTGCGGTATCCATATCGCAAAAGATGACACCTTGTTTTTCAAGAGTTTCCTGAACTTTTTCATAGACAACCTCACTTTCAAACTGTGCACTTACTCCAGATAAAAACTTTTTTTCAGCCTCAGGCACACCGATACGGTCATATGTGTCTTTTATTTCTGCAGGAAGCTCTTCCCAAGAAGAGACCTGTTTGTCGGTCGAGCGTATGAAGTAGGTGATTGCATCAAAGTCTATTGTAGAAAGGTCTGCTCCCCATTCTGGCATTTTTTCTTTCACGAAGAAGTTGTAGGCTTGAAGTCTTTTTTTGAGCATCCATTCCGGTTCATTCTTCATGCCGGATATCATTGCCACTCGTTCTTCATTCAAACCTTTTTCCGCAACGAACACGTTCTTGTTCTTGACCGAAAAACCAAACTTGTAGTCGAAATCGATTTTTTTCTTTTTCATATGAATTATGTGATTGAAAATTTGAAGATGCGGATTTTTGATGTGATGCATTCCATGGTTGCAGACATGACAGTCATTACTTACATTGTAGGTTTAGTTGCATCATATCAAAAAGGCGCATTTCAAACTCCCAACAAAGTTAAAACGCTTCGTATCCTTTTTTCTCAACTATATCAACCACTTCGCCTCCGCCCTCCTTAACAATTTTGCCCTCTTTCATGATGAGCACGCTCTCGGGCTCGAGATAGGAAAATATTTTGCTGTAGTGTGTGATAAATACAAACGTCTTATCTTTTTTGAATTCCTTCAAGAATGTGAATATTGTTTTCAGACTGTCTACATCAACTCCCGTATCGATCTCATCAAAAAAAATAATCGATGGGTTCAATATTGCCATCTGTAAAACCTCAAGTTTTTTTCTTTCGCCGCCTGACGCGCCTTCATTCAGCGGTCTGTCGATCAGTTCTTTGTTTATCTTCAATTTCTTGGCGATCTTCTCTATCTGTTTATACAGATCAAGCACATCGACATCCTTTTTTGCCAAACGAAGAAGTTGAAATACACTTACACCTTGAAGAGCTATCGGAGATTGGAATGTCGTTCCAATACCGAGTAGTGCTCGTTTATCTGAAGTAAGGTTTGTTATGTCAATTGTATTGAAACTGATTTTTGATCCTGGAGATACCGAATAAAGTGGATTACCTATTATTGTCTGCACCAACGTAGATTTCCCAGACCCGTTTGGCCCCATAATCGCATAAATTCTATTTTCTGCGAATGTGGTTTTGATCTTGTGGAGAATCGTTTTTTTGTCAATCGATGCCGTAAGATTTGATAAGGCAAGCATTGTTATGAAAACAGCTCTGATAATTTCACCTGTTGTAAGTCTTTCAAGATAACAGCATGAAGTTTTGTTCTGACCGGATCCTTATGTTTACATATGCTTTCAAACTTGCATGTTTTGCCATCGCATTGACAGCCTGTCATGACCATGTCCGTTTCGAATATCGAAAGGAAGTCGAAAACAGTCATCTGTAAAAATCGTTTGCCGATTTTATATCCACCGACCCTTCCTTCACGGCTAGCAAGTACCCCATGATGCGCCAATATAGCACTGATGCGAGCCAAAAAGCGCAAAGGCAATTTTGTATGCTCGACCAGCTTGGATAAGGATATGAATTCCTCTGATCCAATCAGTTTCGAAATGACAAGTAATCCGTAATCAGATTTTTTACTTAGTTTTAACATATACTATATAAGTGATAGTTTAAAGCATTTTTTCTTCGATTGCAAGAGAAGAAATCTGCATCCGCGGCTGTCTATCAACTGTGCCGGAAAAAAGCCCTCTTTCTGCTTTTTTCCATGCAGCAACACCGATCATTGCCGCATTGTCACCCGTCAACACTTTCATTGACGGGAAATGGACTGCTCCTTTATATTTTCGCGTAAGCGCCCTCATTTTTTTTCTGAGATATTTGTTTGCGGTCACCCCACCACCGACAACCAAATTGGATATGCCTGTTTGTTTCATGGCTTTTTCCGTTTTTATGAGGATCGTATCAAATACCGCCTCTTGGAATGCGCTGGCAAGATAGGATATTCTTTTGTTCTTTTCTTCCTCCGAAATTGTTTTGAGAAAATAATAGAAACTTGTTTTAAGCCCTGCAAATGAGAAGTTTAGGTCCCCACTCCTGATCATGGGGCGAGGGAATTTATATTCATCCACATTTCCCACTTGCTCAGCAAGTCGCTCCACAACAGAACCTGCAGGATAACCAAGTCCAAGAAGTTTTCCTGCCTTATCGAGCGCCTCCCCAGCTGCATCATCAAGTGTCATACCTAATAACTCATACTCAAGGTGATTCTTCCAAAGAACGAATTCCGTATGTCCTCCAGAAATGATCATTCCCAGATATGGGAACGCTATGTTTTTTTTTGGATTCCCCTTTTTATTTTGGGCAAATGCGGAGTACAAATGGCCTTCCAGATGGTTTATACCCAGCAATGGTTTTTTGTATTGCAATGCTAATTCCATAGCTTTATTGATCCCTACCCCAAGAGCAATCGCAAGCCCTGGTCCTTGAGTGACGGCAATTGCGTCTATCTTCTTAATGGTGATATGGGCACTTTTTAAGGCGCGATTGATCACGCTATCTATTCGCTCTTCATGTGCACGTTTCGCAAGTGAAGGAACAACGCCTCCCCATTTTTTATGAAGCAGCACCTGTGAATAAATCACATTCGATAAGATCTTTCTTCCAGAGGTCACTGCCGCTGCGGTTTCATCGCACGATGTGTCAATCGATAGGATAATCATTCTTTAATTTCCTTAATTGTAATTAACCTTATCGATTCGGTTTTATACGAAATTTCGACAGGGATAACGTGTGCTGTTTTTTTTATCAGATCAAAAAGGGGGCCAATCTTATTTCCCCATTCGACACACATAACCGTCCCTTTTTTGAGATAGTCTTCCAATCCCAAATGGCTGAATTCATCAACGTTCTCTATATTATATAAGTCTGCATGCAAGAATGTCTTTATGGAGTTGTGTTTTGTTATATATTCATAATAGACGACATACGTTGGCGAAATGATGTTTTCTACACCAAAATATCTTCCCATGCCTTGTGCGAAAACTGTTTTGCCGGCACCCATCTCTCCTTCAACAATAAACACAACCGGCTTTTCAGTATGCAACGACGTATATTTTTCCGCAATATATGATCCTAATTTCTTTGTCTCAAGCGCACTGTTTGATGTATAAGAATATTCCGTCAGAGGAAGAATATCGCCTTGACGAAGAAGTTGTAATGAATCTCCGGATAAATCCACAATGGTCGATGGCTTGTTTCGTGGAAGCTTTCCTTTATCGATAACCATGTCGATCAATTTTCTTTTTGCTTCTGATAGTTCATTCATAAATCCCTCCGCCTCATAATGAGGGGCTTTCCCCGAAATATTGGCCGAAGTTGCCGTTAAGGGCCTTCCATATGCGTGGACGAGATCTTGAATCCAACCGTAATTGGGAAGACGTATGCCTAATGTATTTCGCTCGGATTCAAGCAAATGACATACTTTATTTCTTGAAGGGAGGATGACGGTAAAAGGACCGGGAAGCAATGCACGAAGGATTGCGGAATGTTGCGATGTGTCGGTAAGTGAATCGATCATCTCAAACCCATCTGTGAATACGGATATTGGCTTTCCCCACGGCCTATTTTTAACGGCAATAAGCTTTTTTACCGCATTTTCATTGGTCGCATCGCAGACCAAACCATATACGGTGTCAGATGGTGCAACGATAAGCCCACCTTGACGTAATATATTGACACAACGCTGTAATTCATCATTATTGGCCATGTTATATTATACTTCATAAACTCACTTCTGTTGTATTTCTGTTTGGCAGTTATTAAGAGTATCTGCTACAATACTTGCATGACACAAAAAAAACAAACAAAAAAAATAACACAGTTCAGTTTTGATTTTAATATTAAAAACATATTCATCATCGGATTTATCCTCTTGTTTGGTTACATTGCATTGAGCTCCATCGGAAATGAAATGAAGCAAGTCATTCCGGAAAAATCGATAAACACAGTCGTTGAAGACATACGGGCACAAAAGGTCAAAAAGGCAGAGATCATCGACAACAAGGTATTGATTACCTATAAGAACGATACGTTCGCGACCACATTTAAGGAACCGAGCGATAGCTTCGTGAAAATACTACGCGATGCAAACGTTGACACGTCCAAAACTCAAATAGTGATCAAAGACACACAGGGATCTTCCGGAATGGTGAACTTTCTCAGCAACATTATCCCAACTATCTTGATGGTTGCATTCTTTATATTCCTATTCAGACAAGCACGAGGTGCACAGGAAAACGTATTTTCATTCGGACAGTCACGCGCAAAGAGATTCAATAAAGACATGCCAAAAACAACATTCAAGGATGTCGCCGGCGTCGATGATGCGAAAAAGGAACTTGAAGAAGTTGTTGACTTTTTGAAGCATCCAGAAAAATATACAAAATTAGGGGCAAGAACACCAAAGGGTGTCATGCTCGTCGGGCCAGCAGGATGTGGAAAAACTCTCCTTGCTAAGGCAGTTGCCGGTGAGGCAGGCGTTCCCTTCTTCTCTATTGCGGGAAGTGAGTTCATGGAGATGCTTGTTGGTATCGGAGCTGCTCGTGTTCGAGACCTTTTTGCGACAGCCAAAAAAAGCGCACCTTCAATAATCTTCATTGATGAAATCGACGCTATCGGAAGATCACGATCTGTCGGTATGATGCCATCACATGACGAACGAGAACAAACGTTGAATCAAATACTTGTCGAAATGGATGGATTCAATCCGAATGAACAGGTTGTCGTTGTCGCTGCAACGAATAGAGGGGATCTTCTAGACAGCGCACTCCTTCGTCCAGGTCGTTTTGACAGAAGAATCTTGGTTGACTATCCGGATCTGGAAGGAAGAAAATCAATCCTTACAATTCACGCAAAGGGAAAACCATTTGATGAGACTGTAAATTGGGAGCGCGTCGCAAAACGAACAGTCGGCTACTCAGGCGCCGATTTGGAAAATATGCTCAACGAAGCAGCTATAACAGCTGCGCGCAATACAAGGGTCAAGATTAGTTTTGACGATATCGAAGATGCTGCAATGAAAGTGAAAATGGGACCTGAAAAGAAGAGAATGCAGTCTGAACAAGATAAGAAATTAACTGCATATCACGAAGCAGGGCATGCGGTTCTGTCACATTTTCAGAATGAAACCGATCCAGTACACAGGATCTCCATTGTGTCACGTGGTATGGCGTTAGGATACACTCTTATTCCTCCACAAAAAGACAAGATCCATGAAACGAAGAAACACCTGCTTCAGCGTATCGCCGTCATGATGGGTGGCCGTGCTGCTGAAGAAGTGGTATTTGACGAGATGACCACAGGTGCATCTAACGACTTTGAGCAGGCAACACATGTTGCACGCGCAATGGTCGTTGATTTTGGCATGAGTGATTTAGGTCCAATGTCATTTTCTCCAGACGAAAAATCATACTATGGACAATCGACGATTTCTCAAGAAATGCTGGCGAAAATAGACGCTGAAGTAAAAAAAATCGTTGAAACTGGGTATAACCAGGCAATTGCAATGTTAAAGGAACGAAGAGAAATTCTTGATAAAGTCGCTCTTGCGCTTCTCACCAAAGAGAGTCTTGATCAGGACGAATTTGAAGCGATTGTCGGCATAAAAGATATAAATAAGAAAAAGGCTTAATTGAATGAATATTTTGCTTGTTGTTGATGGAAATGGGCTTATGCACCGTGCATATCATGCACTACCTCCCTTTCGTACCGCAAAGGGTATCCCAACACATGTAGTGTATGGATTCTTTTCTATTTTATATAAGGCGATCAGCGACTTTCAACCCACTCATCTCGTCATTTGCTTCGATACGCCTGCCAAAACATTCCGTAATGATCTGAATAAGGAATATCAGTCTCAACGACCAAAAATCGCAGATGACTTTATCCAACAAATCCCGATGGTTAAGGAAGTACTTGATGCAGGGAATATTATTCATCTAGAAAAAGATGGTTATGAAGGTGATGACGTTATCGGAACAGTCACCAAACAAGGGGAAAAAGAAGGATTCCAAGTACTTATTCTTACGGGAGACAAGGATATGATGCAACTCATCAACGAACATGTTTCAACCGTGACTCCTGACATCGGTTTTTCAAAAACCAAAGTATATACGGAAAAAGAGGTTATCGAAAAAATGGGAGTTCCTCCAAAACAAATCATCGACTTGAAATCACTTTGTGGAGATCCATCTGATAACTATAAGGGGGCTGATGGAATTGGCCCAAAAACAGCGCAAAAGCTGTTGCAGGAATTCCAAACGGTTGATAACATCCTAGATCAAGTTGAAAATCTTCCGGAAGGAAGGGTTAAGGAAAACATAAAAAAAGGCATTGATGATATCAAGATGGGAAAACAACTTGCAACCATCCTTACGGATATTCCTATTTCCTTTAAGCTTGCTGACTCAAAATGGATCGGTTTTATCGACTCATTGAGAGAAAAGCTTTTAAGTTTTGAAATGTACTCACTCGCAGGACGACTATTCCCGAAAAAAAAGAAGCCTGTTGAAAAAAAGGCCATTGTTGAAAAAAATAAGGATCAAATTAGCATGTTTTAATATGACATTCACCTCCGACTTACAACAAAATGTTTTCTATGCAGTGTACTTTACCGTAACGCACAATCTACCGGTATTCATCTATGGCGCAGGGATTTGTATTTCTGCCTTGATGGCAATCATCAAACCAAAACGATCATATGTTCTCTTTCTTCTTGGTTTTATCATCTTGCTTTTTGCTTTCGAATACCAGAAACATATACTTGATGGACTTAAAGAGCAAACGATTAATGCACTCATCACCGTTCAGGAACACAACCTCGTTCGAAGGGTTGTCAATATTATCCTTATAAAACTGCTGCCCCTTGGTATGCCGCTTATCGGATGGTCCTTCATCATTTTGGGTGTGTATCTGCATAAGAGGAAGTAATTTGGTATACTATACATAGCTCTTTTTATAGGATAGATTACCAATAAAATTGCGCGTGTGGCCAGAGGCCAGTGAGGGACTTGTCCTGAGCTTGTCGAAGGAAACGAGGAGAGGGGTTTGGTTCAGTAATATGAATCAGACAATCGAAATCATCTGCGGAAACCCTCAGACGACTTGTTGTTCGGCTTTAGGTACGGCTGAAAAGGACGTACGAAACAACTCTATCTTCAATCAGAGCTACATTATTTATTCAAAGTTTATTGTCAGTGTCTTTTTGACATTTGATTTTTGAACTTTAATTTTAAAATCCTATGTGCGGAATTTTTGGCGTCACAAATGATTCAGATAAACAAGCAGCTCAAACGGTTTTAACAGGTCTTAAAAAATTGGAGTATCGAGGATATGACTCATGGGGAATTGCCCTCCAAAACAACGAGGATAACTCTGTTCTTATTGAAAAGCACATTGGAAAGATTGGGAATGCCGAGACTAAGCTTCCCCATGGAATACTTGCAATCGGCCATACTCGATGGGCAACACATGGAGGGGTAACCGACATAAACGCTCATCCACATTTAGATTGCACCAAGCGTATTTCCGTTATCCATAATGGCATCGTTGAAAATTTTCAAGAATTGAAAACCGAGTTGATATCGAAAGGCCATATATTCATATCCGAAACGGATACGGAAGTCATAACACATCTTATTGAGGAAAAAAACAAATCACAAGATATACTGCATGCGGTTTTGTCTGCGTTTAAGGATCTTGCTGGTTCAAATGCCATCGCAGTACTTGATAGCTCGTCATCTTCGATTATCGTCTGCAGGAACGGCTCACCACTTGTTATCGGATATGGGAAGCATTCATCATATATCGCATCTGATGCGACAGCTCTTTTGGAAAAAACGAATAAGGTGCATTTCATGTTGGATGGCGAAGCAGCGGTGCTTCATGAAGCGGATGTGCAAATATTCGATATTCAATCCGAAAAAGAAAAGCAGAGTATTCCAGAAGTGATCGATTGGAAAGCTGAACAGGCAGAGAAAGAAGGATATCCTCACTTTTTGATCAAAGAAATCCTAGAACAAAGGAAGACTATTCCTCAAGCGCTCCAAGGGAACCTTGATGGTATAGCGAAGGTAGTGGATCTCATCAAACAAGGATATGTCCCTGTCTTTCTTGGTTGTGGAAGCGCATACTACTGTGGACTTGCAGGAACATATTTTTTCGCACAGGCCAACGTGCCATCTGCTGTGTACGGAGCATATGAATTCGAACCGTTCCTCCGTTTCATCAATCAAAAATCCCTTGTTTTCGCAATATCCCAAAGTGGCGAAACTGCAGATACTCTCATTGCCGTAAAAGCAGCAAAAAAAGCTGGAGCAAAAATTGTCGCATTGGTAAATGCACAAGGCTCAACACTTGAACGAATCGCAGACTATGTAATCTCTGTTAAGGCAGGACCTGAAATATCCGTTGTTTCAACAAAGGCATTTACTGCACAATTAAGCACCCTTCTTGCTATTGCATCTGTATTGTCAAAAAGAGACACTACGTTATTTTCTCAAGAGTTTCAAAAGTGGGTTACGAACAAAAAATTACATCAAACCATTCTCGAATTAGCAAAAAAATTAGTTGAAGAAGAGCATGTCTATGTGATTGGAAAACATTACAATTACCCTTCCACGTTTGAATTTGCCCTCAAGCTTAAAGAGACGAGCTATGTTCACGCTGAGGCATTTTCATCCGGAGAACTTAAGCATGGCGTGATTTCTCTTATTCAAAAAAATACACCTTGTGTCATTCTGACTGCAGATGATGAGATATATCGAGAGGTTATATCTTCAGCGATTGAATTAAAAAGCCGCGGTGGATTTATCATTGGAGTTGGACCGAAAAGTAATAGCGCATTTGATTATTGGATACAAACCCCCCAGAGCGATGCGATATATTCACCGTTTTACAATATAGTCGTTGGCCAATTCCTTGGATATTATTTGAGTATCGGGCGTGGCGCTGATCCAGATAAGCCACGAAATCTTGCAAAAAGTGTCACCGTAAAATGAACGGTGTATACTAAGGAAAATGGATAAAAAGGGGCTGATATTGTATATAGTGTTTGTCGTTTTGTTATTCGGAGCTGGTCTCTATTTGGTAAAATCCGACAGAACAAAACTTTCCTTCCCAAACGTTATACCATCCCAACAAACACCGACTCCCATGCAAATGATCGCCTCACGTTCTGCTGAGTTTGCCGTGGTTAAACGAGTTGTTGATGGCGATACTATTGAGTTGGTTGATGGAAGGAAAGTGAGGTATATCGGCGTTGATACTCCTGAGCTTCACCATCCCACCAAAGGGGTCCAATGCTTTGGAAAGGAAGCTATGGAAAAAAACAAAGAACTGGTTGAGGGGAAAACAATCCGTATGGAAAAGGACGTCTCAGAAACAGATAGGTATAAAAGATTACTCCGGTATGTGTGGAAAGATGATATCTTTATTAACGAGTACCTTGCACGCGAAGGCTATGCACTTCAAGCGACATTCCCTCCCGACGTCGTATACACAAAACTCTTTACTGAAGCCGCCCAAGAAGCGCGAGAACAAAATAAGGGGTTATGGAATGCGTGTAAATAAACTCTATCTCCAGATTCTGTCACTCGTAATTTCCCCCTCCTTCGCTAAAGCTACGGAAGGGCAAGCCCGTCAAGTGCTGTTTTATCCCTCGAAGCCCCATTGGGGCGAAGTGGGACCGGGTACCCTTTACTCGTGCCACCTGTTCCCTTGGTTCTATTATTCGTTTGCGGAGTGTTTTATGTCATGATGAATCCAAAACCTGTTTGAGCACTCGAATTACCTTGTGCGAGTTTTTTGCGATGAGGAATGGCGTAAAACACGGAGCAAGGCAAAATTAAGCAACTCATCCATCTCTTCTTTTGACGAGCTTATAGACCGGGACGATTTCCCGTATCTCTCCATTTTCCCCTTCTATGATATTTGTTCCGGATACTCGTTGGTATTCTTCAAGATATCCTGAAAGCATTTCTTTTGCATCACTAAGCTCGCTCTTGTATTCCTCAATATGTGCAACAACCGCTTCCATTGCTGGTGTTTTCATCACGTTTTGCTTGATTGCTGTTTTTTTCTTGTTCAAATCCTTTGATTGCATGTCTAGTTCGTGATATGCAGCATCCCCTTCAACCGCATCGCGCAACATACCACTTTGTATCTTGAGATTGTCCCTCATTTTCTTCATATCTGCCTCATATCGATTGATAAGAGTCGTGAGTTCGACGATTGTCATCGATCCACGAGGTGTGTTTACGATTTCGCCGTCTTCAACTGGTTGTTCATCGGGTTGAGTTGTATTGTTTGTATACATAAGGATTAAATATAACACAATGAAACCATCTTGTGTAAATTCAAATTTCAAATGTAAATTGAAATCAGAGTATTAGTATCTTTGTTTTGTTTAATTTGAATTTAATGCTCAAATTTGTATATAATTGACCATGTTTCGACCAAAAATTGGACTAGCGCTTGGTGGAGGAGGACCAAAAGGATTGGCACATATCGGAGTAATAAAGGTTCTTGAAAAGAACAACATCCCTATTGATTTTATTGCCGGGACAAGTGCAGGCGCAATGGTTGGCGGAATGTATGCATATTCGAAAAATATCGCATCACTTGAGGAGCAGTTTTTGAACAAAAACTGGTTTCAGATGCTTACCTATTTTGCCGACCCATCTTTAAAAGGTGGCTTCATACAGGGAAACAGAATGGAGGAATTTCTTCAAGAATATTTGCAGTCTGCCACATTCGACAAACTAAAAATACCGTTCCAAGCAACCGCAGTCGACCTCCAATCCGGAAAAATGAAAATCCTCCGTGAAGGTCCCGTAAGCACTTCCATTCGTGCAAGCTGTGCTATCCCAATGTTGTTCAAACCGGTTGAAATAGACAAACGACTGTATGTTGATGGCGGACTCATCAGTTCAGTCCCTGTCCAAACAGTAAAAAAAATGGGTGCAGATATTGTTATTGCGGTACAGCTCAATAAATATTATGAACCGACTCAAGACTTAAGCAGTCTCAACATATTGGAGATCGGTGAATTATCGTTGAGTATTGTTGAAAGGAGAATTGCAGAAGATGAAGTGTCAGCTGCTGATTTTATTATTCATCCAAAAGTTGCACAAATTCGATGGGATAATCTTATCCAACGCGATAAACGGGCAAATGGGATATTGCTTGGAGAAAATGCAGCTGATGAATCGATAACACAAATAAAAATGAAGGTTGGAGAAAATAAAATTTCGCACACAATCAATCAGTGGATCAAGAGAATACGGAAATTATTCTAATTGTTTGTGTACCTTTTTTTGAAGACCTGTTGAATACTGGAAGGCTTTTTTCGGTCTATCCACGATTTCTTGTGGTAACCCCCTTTTTTCTCCCCACTTTCGCATGAAATACTTTTCCACTCCATTTGTACGCTTCAGTTCAGCTGGAACCGTAAGTGAAAATTCGACAAAATCTTGTTCAAGATAGGGATTAAGAAGTGTTATTCCAAAATGATTGGCCATCGCCCCATCCCTTTTTTTGTCAGTCTCAAGTAATATGAGATCCTTTTTGATTTCATTCTCAAGTTCGATGCCTGTCATTCCTTTGTATTTATGGTATCCCGCAAAAAGAATGTCTGGACCTTGGCCGGTAACGATTCCCCGTATACCCATTGATTGGGCACGTTTGAAAATGAGGTAGTATCCAACCGCAAGTGATTGTTGCATCTCTGATGTTTCGATTTTATTTTGTATCAATAAATCGTTTACGATGGAGAGCGCTTGAGATATGTCCTCTTCACTCAGATATACCCATTCATAGGACATTTTGAAATGAGTGGTGACTTTGTCGATAAACGGTTTGTCTTTGCTCTGGTCTGTCCCCATCGAAAGAATATGAGCATCTCTGAAATACTCTAAAACGTAAGATGTTATGACTGAGGAATCAATCCCACCTGACAACAATACACCACATCGATCGAATGACATTCCATAACGAATGCAGTGATTTGATACAATAGAGTCGGCTTGTTTGATATATTCGTCCAGATGCATATAGCTATTATATCTTATGTATTACCCATCCAATTTCCCACGCAATCTTGAACCTCATCTTATTACGCTCCTTTTGAAACTGCAAAACATATGGAAAGAAAGTTCAGATCAATCAAATGCATTGTGGCATAAGCATATACGTAAGATCCTTCAACAGAAAGAGTTTTCGCTATTTGACGGGAAAACACCTCCCTATTGGTGGCTTCAGTTTATGTTATTGAGACATCGGAAACAATTTGACACCAACTTCGCATCTCATATTGAATCAACGCTTATCAAGACAAAAATACGATCCATATCAGGAATTGTTCCGTTAACACTTTTTACCAAGGGAGTCGCATGTCCCTTCAACTGTATTTATTGCCCATCCGAACCGAATGTCCCCAAAAGCTATCTCTCCGATGAACCAGCAGTGATGCGCGCGATTCGAAGTCACTATGACCCATTCATCCAAACCCAAAGCAGACTCATCATGTTTGCCCTTTCAGGCCATTCGATCGATAAGATAGAGATCATCATAAAAGGAGGTACCTTCTCCTTTTTGCCAAAGAGGTATCGGACGTTTTTCATACGTCGTATTTTCGATGCATGCAATGTCGATACAAGGAAATACCTGGTTGACGGCAAAATAATCTCATCACGAGCGCCATTCAATAAAGCGCAAAATAAAAATGAGTCAGCTCCATCCCGTGTTATTGGAATAAACATTGAAACACGTCCTGATTACATCAACAGATCCGAACTCCAATATCTAAGACGGCTTGGTGTGACACATGTTGAAATCGGTGTGCAAACTTTGTTCGATGAAATATACACAACAATTAAAAGGGGTCATACGGTGACAGATGTTACCTCCGCCACACAACAACTTAAAGATGCAGGATTCAAAGTCGGGTATCACTTCATGCTTAATTTGCCAGGTTCGAATCCAGAAAAAGACACGGAAATGCTCAAGATGGGATTCGGAGATGATCGATTCAAGCCAGATCATCTTAAGCTATATCCAACGACAGTCACAAAGTTCACTCGTCTTTTCGAACTCTATAAAAAGGGTGAATATACGCCATACTCATTAGAAAGGATGATCGATGTGATAATCGCCGCAAAAAAAAATGATGTACCTCCTTGGGTGCGCATAGGAAGGTTGACACGGGATATAACCACAACCATGATGGAGGCTCAATTATTCCCACCAAATTTAAGAGAGGTCATACAAAAAAAATTGGAGTCAGATAAGATCGAATGCCAATGTATCCGCTGCCGCGAAATCCAACTAGGATTGCCCACGCTTCCGATCGATACTCGAATCACACACTATTCAGCATCAGGCGGAAAGGAATTTTTCATAGAAAAAATCGATGCAACAAAAAAATGTTTGGGATTCATACGTTTACGTCTTCCTTCGTTTTTATTTGATACATCCGTTCATCCGCTTTATAAAACCCTTAATGATTCTGCGCTCATCAGGGAACTCCATGTGTATGGCAAATCAACCCCTATTGGTAAACACATAAAAAAAACAACGCAACATAAAGGACTGGGAGAGGAATTGTTGTCGATCGCTGAAGATCTCGTTAGAAAAGAAGGCATAAAAAAACTTGCGATTATCTCAGGTGTTGGCGTGCGTGACTACTACCGAAGATTCGGATATAAGCTCAAAGACACCTATATGGTTAAAGACCATATGTCGAACGTCTAACGGCTATTCCGGCCAATGACATTTTTTATATTTCTTTCCGCTTCCACACCAACATGGCTCATTACGTCCTGGCTTTTTTTGCGCAATTACCTGCGTAGGTGAAACAATCTTTTTTTCTTCTTGTTTCCCACCATTTTGAAATGGATTTACCCCTCCTGCAGAGGAAAATTGAATATGTTGGTGAGATGCATGCTGCGCTTCATCAAATCCCTCAACCTCGATTTTGAATAGTTTTCTGGTCGAATCGTATGGGATATTGCTCATTATTTCTTCAAATAATGAATATGCTTCATTCTTATATTCGACAAGCGGATCAAGCTGTGCATAGCCACGTAAATTGATGCCTTCTCTCAAATCTTCTATGGCCGTAAGGTGATCTGTCCAATATTTATCGATAGTCGAAAGGAAGACCGATTTTACGATCTCTTTCCAAACCATAGAGCCAAATTTTTCTTCCCTCGATTTGAATTCATCATCGAATAACTTTATCAATCTCGCCTTCAATTGTGCGAAATCTTTACTCTTCACTATCTGGGTTATTTCCAATTTTGTGATTGGCGGCAACAATGTCGCAAGTTCTTCCTTTATTCCTTCAACCATTTGGTCTTCGAGTTCAACGCCTTCAATCGATTGATCATTCAAAATGGAATCTATTTCGTCATCGAATAAATCCTTTATCGTTTTCTTGAACGTCTCAGGATCATCAATCGCATACAACATCTTTTTGCGGAGTGCATAGATTATTTCTCGTTGACGGTTGAGAACATCATCAAAATCAACAAGATGTTTACGAATATCGAAATTGAATCCCTCAACTTTCACCTGTGCTTGCTCGATTGCACGAGATACCATCGAATGACTCAATGGTTGATCTTCAGGAAGATTGAAGAATGTCATCAATTTCGATATCTGTTCCCCTCCAAATATACGCATGAGATCATCTCCCAATGCAACGAAAAAGCGTGTCTCGCCTGGATCTCCCTGCCGTCCTGCACGACCACGAAGTTGGTTGTCGATTCTTCTCGATTCATGTCGTTCAGTTCCCATGACATATAATCCTCCAATAGCCATCACTTCATCGTGTTCTCTTTGCCATTGTTCCATCTCATTTTTATTCTCAGGCTTTACTCCACCCAAGATGATATCCACTCCACGACCTGCCATATTCGTCGCGACTGTAACCGCTTTCTTTTTTCCAGCTCGCGCAATGATTGAAGCTTCCCGTTCATGATTTTTTGCATTCAACAATTCATGTGGAACGCCTTTCCTATGAAGCAGGTGTGAAAGATGTTCATTCTTTTCGATAGATGTCGTTCCGATCAGGACCGGTCTCCCGATTTTATATTGTTGCGCTATTTCCTCAGCGATTGCATTGAATTTTGCATCTTCCGTTTTATAGATCATATCTGGGTGATCTATGCGGACCATCGGTCGATGTGTCGGCATAGTGATGACATCTGCCTTATATATCTTATGGAACTCCTCCGCTTCGGTTGCTGCTGTTCCCGTCATACCTGCGATTTTTTTGTATGCGCGGAAATAGTTTTGTAGCGATACGGTAGCAAGTGTCTTCGATTCTCGTTGTATCGAGACACCCTCTTTTGCTTCTATTGCCTGATGGATCCCTTCCGAGAAACGTCTTCCTTGTAGGAGGCGCCCCGTAAACTCATCGACTATGACGATTTCGCCGTCCTTCACTATATATTCCTTGTTGTTTTTAAACAATGCTTCCGCTTTGAGTCCTGCCTCTACATGAAATAATGTATCAAAATCCTTTTCATAAATATTCTTTACACCAAGGAGTGATTCAACATGTGATACTCCTTGTTCGGTTAGATGGGCGGTTCGGGACTTTTCATCGATTTTGTAATCGCCTTCGGTAAGCTGCTTTACGATCTTGGCATATGTGTAATATTTCGATGTGTCTTCTTCATATGGCGCAGAGATGATGTGAGGGGTTCTCGCTTCATCTATCAAGACAGAATCTGCCTCATCGATAATTGCGAAATTAAAACCTCTTTGGACCAGGTCTTCAGACTGTTGGGCCATGTTGTCACGCAGATAATCGAATCCGAATTCACTATTGATGCCATATGTTATATCCGCTTCATATGCCTGCTTCCTTGTGCATGTTTTTAGATGTTTCAATCGGGAGTCTTGGACCTCAGAATCCTCATAGGTTGGATCAAAGATATATGATTTATCGGATATGATCGCAGCTGATGTTAACCCAAGAAAACTATACACCTCTCCCATCCACCCTGCGTCTCGTCGTGCAAGATAGTCGTTCACCGTTACCAAGTGGGTACCTTTTCCTTCCAATGCATTCAAATATAATGCCGATGTTGCGGATAACGTTTTTCCTTCTCCCGTTCTTTGTTCGCTGATTTTTCCTTCATGTAATGCAATTCCCGCCATCAACTGGACATCAAAATGGCGTTCTCCCAGTTTTCTGCGTGCCGCTTCTCGAACCAAAGCGAATGCATACGGCAGAATTGCATCAAGTGTTTTTCCTTCTGCAATTTGTTGCCTCAGTTCAGATGTTTTTTTTGGAAAGTCTGAATCCACCAATTTGCGCACCTCATCTTCAAGATCATTTATCTGTTTCACGATGACCTTGTATCTGTTGATTTGTTTTAGGTTGTAATCGAAAAACCGTGTGATGAATTCGAACATAGGCGTATAGTATACACTGGAAGAAAAAGAAAAAGGGAATTACTGTGCAGAGAATTCTTGTGGGATGACAAGAATGCGAACTGCATCATATCTGTTTTTTTCTTTTCCGGGGCCAGGATTTGTTTTGCTCACTACGAAATGGATTGAATCGCCTTCTTTGATATTCGAAAATCCTGTTCTTTCAATTTCTTTTGTTTTGCTGTTGAGCAAAAATTGACGAGTAGAACTTTGGATATCAAGGATATATTCATCCTTGTCGTACGTGACAACTTTTAAATAATAATCTGACTTGGAAATTTCAATGATTTTTGCTGTTTTGACGAGAAACTGTTCATCAATATAGATCTCATTTGCCTCAAGCGTGTCGCTGATCATCTGACCGGTGATTATGACGTAATTGCCGACGACCAAATCTGATTTCTTTATCTCTTTCTTGGTTGCACCAACCACCTTATAGATCGTGGTAAGCGTATCGTCGATTTTAACTGTGTATTTGCGCTCATCGGTACCTTGGATTGAAGATATGATCATCGATGAACCATCGATTTTCGTCACACTGCCCACATATGCCTTCTGATCTTTTTTCCTCATTTCCTCAACTTGCGTCGCTATCTTTTCCCGTAATAGTTTGACGCCCTTTTCTTCGGCTGGTGTTGCCGATGATGTCGAATCAAGTGCAAGAACGGGCACGGCAAACAAACAGGTACAAAGAATCGTCAACAGCACTGTATTTCTTTTTTTCATTAGTTTGAGTTTAGATAATAAACTTTAAATTCCTTTTCCTGTATTTTTCCTTGTACGCCTTTTTCATACGAGCTCAAGTGAATCACATTTTCGCCCAATGAAAGCGGCAATTCATAGCTGAAATCTTCTGTTTTTGCAGTGAATGTTCCATCTTTCGCAGGAGATTGGACAACGACAAAGCTTCCCTTCTCCACTTTTCCCTTGATCGTAACCGAAGCCTTACTGATGATGTCGCCATCGTTTGGCTGCGTAATCGTAATAGGTTGTGTAATTGTCTGCTGTTCTGTCGTTCCGGCAGGACGAACTTTCGTGGGCTGTTTTTTTTGAGTAACAGAGTTGTTCTTTTGTGTATTAAGGATGACGATGAAGGAGAAGATAAGACCAAACAGTATTCCCATTCCAATAGCCAATGATGTTTCTTTTTTCATAGAACGTGTATAGCTATACTACCGTAAACGGAAAGATAAGTCAAACACTTATCGTTGTTGCGATAGTGAGTGAAATAGCCGAGGCAAGGTAGAAATAATATCCACAACCGAATACCAGTTTCCCTTCATTTGATATAACTGATCTGCAGTTTGCTTCAAAAGATATGAACCGATGACCGCCGAAATTGTTGGATCTGAATGGGTAGATAACCCAGCTATGAGTCCAGCCAAAATATCTCCCGTTCCACCTTTTGTCAATCCGGCATTCCCCCCCCGTACGACGATGGTTTTTTTCCCATCTGAAACGATATCATCAATTGCCTTTAAGATGATTATGCAGTTATTCTCATGCGCCATCTGTTCAACTAGCGAAATCTTCTCTGTCAATTCCATTTTGAGAACGTCAATGTTGAACAATGTCGCAAATTCCTTTTGATGTGGGGTAACGAGAGCCTTTTTTTTGAGCAGTTTCAACCATTCCTTGTCCATCATCTGCAAGGCACCCGCATCGAATATAAACTGCTTATCTGGAAAATGTGTGATGAGATAGTGAACCAACTCACGTGTAAATCTCCCCTCATTGGTTATCTTGAGGATGTCATTCCATTCTTCATTCTTAATTGTTGTGGGCATGTCTTCTCCGCTACTTCTCATCATTCCATTTCCCACAAGAATCACATCATCCTCCAATGCATAATGTGGGATGTCTTTTTGTGGAATGACGATACCTGCCTGCCAGGCTATTTTTATCGCTTTGATAATTTCATTATTTTCTTTCGTGGAAGCGACATGGACCATGTCCGCTATGTGAGAAGCCATTTCTGCCGACCATAGCACTGCTCCGTGGAATAAGGAGGACCCACCGATGACGAGAACTTTTCCATTGTTTCCCTTATGAGAGTTTTTTTCTGAATGTGTCAATGACTGGATATATTCATGAATCAAATGTTCTGTTGCCAAGTGTATTTGGGTACTCATACACGTTACATCTTAATCGATAAGTTGATATAATGCTAGTCATGGAAATAGACCATAAAATATTCAGAAAATTATTTGCAGAACATCTTGAAAAAAAGGGACATGTTGAAGTCCCTCCCATTCCACTTGTGCCTAAAGATGATCCGACAACGCTTTTTACGGGATCGGGAATGCAACAGCTCGTACCATATCTTCTGGGCGAACGACATCCGCTTGGCACTCGTCTATTCGACATACAAAGATCACTCCGTTCACAGGACATCGACGAGATCGGCGACAATAGACACACGACAATGTTTGAGATGATAGGAAATTGGTCACTGGGAGATTATTTCAAAAAAGATCAGCTCACTTGGTTCTTTTCGTTCTTGGTCGACACCTTACACTTCGATCCAAAAAAACTATATGTTACGGTTTTCCAAGGAGAAGATAAACTGCCAAGGGATACTGAGTCAATTGAAGTATGGCAAACGTTGTTCAAAAAATATGGCTTGGAAACCGAAATAGGAAAAAGGATATATATGTATGATGCGAAAAAGAATTGGTGGTCACGTGCCGGCGTCCCTATGAATATGCCTGTTGGCGAACCGGGAGGACCTGATAGTGAAGTGTTCTACGAATTCACCCATATTCCCCACAATCCTGCATTTGGCCCTGTATGTCATCCGAACTGTGATTGCGGACGTTTCATGGAGATAGGAAATTCCGTTTTTATGCAGTACAAAAAAACGGTAAATGGATTTGAAGAACTGCCGAAGATGAATGTGGATTTCGGCGGTGGTCTTGAACGGATTCTCGCGGCTTTGGAAAATAACCCGGACATCTTCACGACCCACATGTACCTTCCAATAATCAAACGTATTGAGATCATCACGAAAAAACAATATGCCGATCCGGCAAACACACCACTCATGCGGATAGTTGCGGATCATTTGAAAGCTGCGGTGTTTCTTATAAAAGACGGTGTGCTTCCTTCAAACAAAGAACAAGGGTATGTCCTGCGAAGACTACTCCGCAGACTAGCAGTTAAAATGAGAAAGCTGACAGGAAATCTTCCTTCTCCTGAAGAACTTGCGGCGGTTTCAGAGGAAGTCTTGAAAATGTATGAGGGAATATATTTCGATACTGTGGCAGATCTCCCTGTCATGAAATCAATCATCGGAGACGAAATAAAAAAATTCAATGCAAGTCTCGAAAAAGGGATAAAACAGATAGAAAAAATACCGACAATCGACGGAAAGCTCGCATTTGATCTCTATCAGTCATATGGTTTTCCCCTCGAGGTGACAGAGGAACTCTATCGGGAAAAAGGCCAAGAAATAAACAAGGAACAATTCACGAGTGAATTCACCAAACATAAGGAGTTGTCCCGATCAGCATCTGCAAGCAAATTTAAGGGTGGGCTCGCAGATCAAAGCGAACAGACACTGAAATATCACACCGCAACACATCTTCTGCACCAAGCATTGTTTGATGTGTTGGGAAGCGAAATCAGACAGGAAGGATCGAATATCACTAGTGAGCGTCTTCGGTTTGATTTCTATTGCCTGCACAAACCGACAGCAGAACAGATCCAACAAGTGATCGAAATCGTCAATGCAAAAATCTCAGATAAACTGAATGTGGAGTTTAAAATCATCCCGAAAAAAGAAGCAGAACAACTTGGTGCAAAATCATTTTTCCGGGAAAAATATCCAGAGATGGTAAAGGTATATTTCGTAGGAGATTATTCAAAGGAATTTTGTGGAGGACCTCATGTAAAAAACACTGGGGAAATCGGCCATTTTTCTTTGGTAAAGTTTGAAAAAATCGGAAGTAACATTTATAGAATTTACGCTAAATGACAGAGCATAATATCTAGACTCTGTCATGCTGAATTTATTTCAGCATCTCTTTCCTCAAGGTCTCTCAAATATGGATTTCTTTTTTTTATTAAGTTTATTTTCCATTCCCTATGCCAATTCTTCAATTGTTTTTCGCGCATTATTGCTTCATGTACACTTTTATATTCCTCAAAATACACAAACTTCGTAAGTTTATATTTTTGAGTGAACCCTCTAATATTTCCAGTTTTATGCTCATGGACTCTTCTTTCAATATCATTCGTCATACCGATATAGAGAGTCGTATTTAACTTATTTGTCATTACATATATGAAGTACATACCTATGATTGGTGAGATGCCGAAACAAGTTCGGCATGACACATATTACATTGTATAATGTAGCTTAATATGAAAAAAACTCTCATCGAATTTGCTGATTTCTTGAAGTTGGATGCTCGTGCAGGTGAAATAAAAACTGCTACCGCTGTTGCGGATTCCAATAAGCTTCTTGAACTGACCGTCGACCTAGGTGAAGACTACGGAGTTGTCACGATACTTTCCGGTATCGCAAAATATTTTCCCGCTGATACGCTCATCGGCAAAAAAGTGCCGGTGATTGCGAACCTTGCTCCAAAACAAATGGCGGGAAAAGTATCGAACGGGTTTATTCTCATGGTGGACTTACCAGGACATATCCCAGTTCTGATTGAACTCCCCGCTGTTACTCCAAATGGATCAATACTTTGCTGAAACTCATACAGCCACAATTCAGTTTGACAAGTGAAAAAAAATAGTATTAAATAGTCTCACTATGGTAAAAAAACATTCAGAGCCTGTACAACCCAAACTTAACTGGTCGATGGTTGCGGTAGTCGCTGCCCTTGCCGGTGTGTTACTAATTGTTAAAACATATCGGGGAAAATCCGATGAGTTTAAAAACAAAACTATTCCTGCAGCTATCAAGAAAGTACTTAATAGCCCAGACACAAAGTTTGAAGTTTCTTCTATCAAAGAGACAAGCGGTGTATACGAGTTCCAACTTAAATTACAGAACCAAACATACACTTCATATATCACAAAAGATGGAAAAATCCTTTTCACATCTGGAGTGAAACTTGACGATTCTAAAAAGGCTGATGCTGCCGCATCAACTGAACAACAGAAAAAACTCACACTGAAAGATTTGAAAAAATCCGATAAACCAAGTCTTACGGCTTTTGTCGTAGCGAACTGTCCATTCGGTTTGCAGACGCAAAGAGTCTACAAGAAAGTATTGGAAGAGGTTCCAGCACTTGAGTCAAATTTAAAGGTGAAGTATATCGGATCAATCGAAAATGGAAAAATCGTTTCGATGCATGGAGATGAAGAAGCAAAAGAAAACTTAAGACAGATCTGCATCAGAGATGAACAACCAACATTATATTGGCCATATGTCAATTGCTACATGCAAGAAGGTAAAACAGATGCATGTCTTGCAAACGTTGGAGTTGACACAGCAATGATGACTGCCTGCACAGAAGATCCTAAAAGAGGTAACGCATTCGCACAAAAAGATTTTGACATGGCAACAAAGTTCAAAGTCAGTGGATCACCAACATTGGTTCTCAACGATGCACAAGTCGTTTCAGAATTTGATTTCGGTGGACGCGTACCAAACGCAATGAAAACTCTCGTCTGCGGTGGAAGTAAGACACCAGGCGAATATTGTTCAAATGATATATCTACTAAAGAGGTAGCAGTCTCCTTATCAGTGACTGACGAAGCTGCAAGCACAGGTGGAACCACAAGTTCCGCAGCTGGCTGTGCTCCAGCTAAATAAGGTTTTGTCGATTCGTAAGAGGGTGGCGAAAGCCGCCCTCTTTTTTTGAGGTTCCTTTTATATAAAAGAAACCGAAACCCGTCCGAAGCGAACATTCGACTGCATGGCCGTAGGCCTCGAGCCGAATTTGAGCGAAGGAGGGTGTGAACCACAAGCGAAATACGATATACTTAAAAAGTATGGCTAAAAAAACAACCGAAAAACAACTTCCTCCGCAAGTCAGCTTTTTGATATTAATGGGTTTGATCCTATTCTTATTCGCAGGCTACTTGTTTATGAAGGGCAGATAAGATAAAATATGAGGTCAGTCGCTATAGTCTAGAGGCCTAGGACAACAGATTCTCATTCTGTGAACACGGGTTCGAATCCCGTTAGCGACACTTATTCAAAACTGTCTGCATCGCAGACAATTTTGAATAAACGATGGGATGAGAAGTTTACCCCTCGAAGCTCGAAGAGCGAAGTGGGGAATCCCGTTAGCGACACCTTCTTTTACCCACCCTTCTCTAAAGCTACGGATGACAAGCAAGGCTTCAGACCGGCAAGACTTTATAATAAAGAGTAACGATGTACATGCGTATATGTTTCACTGCTCTTTTGCTAAAAGCTTCTGTTAACTACTCTGAAAAAAATGAAAGGTCACCAACATATTGGTGATATAATTATTCACATGTCAGAATTAGCTCTCCCTCTAACCGGAAAAATGATTAATGCATTATCCCCTGCCGACAAATCAAAATTGCGGGAAGATGCGATGAAGGTGGTTGAAGCGAAAGGCTATCGCTCTCGTAGGATTGAACAAGAGTTTATCGGCGACACGGTTTCGGATTTATAACTCCTGATCCCGACGCTTTTATGTATGCAGGTCTTGCATCAGCGAACCCAGTCGTGACATTGACGGTTAGGGAGGATATGGGAACTCCTTCAATGATATTCTCCGAAGTGTTTCAACAAGCATATGGGATGCAACCTCAATCGGAAATAGAATTGACTGCATTTATGCGCGAAGTGACGAAGCGTCCTGTAACATTCCTCTTGAATATTGCAAACGAATTACCGGTAGGATCACAAAATCCAGATGTCAAAGATTTTGCAGCAGTTATGAGAGGTTTAGCGGGTGAACCTAAGTGTAAGATGGTTGTATTGGCAAAAGATGTGACAGCCGTCCCAACAGAGTTAGCACGCCCCCTACATAATCTTCCTCTTCCAAGGAAAATATAATCGGCAAATCGATAGATGGTCTATTCCCTTTGCTCAATTTTTTAAGCTTTAGTCCAAATAAAGATCCATACTCAGAACTAAACCTCATACGCTGAACTACGTGATACACTATATTCATGGAAGAAAAAAAAGACACTCATGTTCCACAAACAAAAAGCTTATATGACTCTTCTTATGGGGAAATTTTTGGGAAAAATTTTGTTGCCGGATTTGGAAAGGCTTTAGGAGGATTGTTTGTGAGTGTGGCGCTCTATGCTGTTCTTGGTTTGCTATTTATTAAGATGGTCCTTCCGACCCTTGAACCGTTCATCGCAAGCATGACGAGTTTTTCCAAGTCGCTTGAATCATTTTCACGTGTCAAACAAGGGTCCGCCATTACGATCCCAAATATAAACTTTCAAAAAATGTTGGGACAGTAAGAATACACCTGCATCAACCAATCTCCGCTCTTTTAATCGGTATATTTTGGTACAATGGACGAAAGATTGTTCAAGGCTAACATCATTAACTATATGGAAAAAATTAAATGGATTTTATTTGATCTTGGCGGCGTTGTCGTACATCTCCTCATGCAGAATCCTGATGGATATACATTCAAGACAAGGTTCTTTAACCAAAAAGAGCTTGAGGGGCTCTTTTATACAAAAGAATACATCAACTATATGAAGGGCATGATATCCCATGAGCAGTTCATCGGAAAATATCTTCAAAAAAAAAGGCTTGATTTGAGCGTTGCAGAGCTTGATGAACTCATCAAGCAAGACATCAGACTTATGCCGGGGATGGAGGAATTGCTTGCTAAATTAAGCGTAAAGTATAAGATAGCCCTTGCGACAAATGAAGGAAAAGTCTTTACAAAATATAAAGTCGAAGGTTCTGGAATCATGCAATATCTGTCGAAAGTCATCGCCTCATATCTTTTACGAGAAGTGAAGCCTTCCCCGCTTTTTTTCAAGAAAATGCTCAGTATATTGGATATCAAATCCGATGAATGCATCTTTATCGATGATACACAAGAAAATATTGATGCGGCAAAAGCGCTTGGAATACAAAGCTTTTTGTTCACCAATGTCCCCCAACTTGAACGGGATTTAAATACCATTTTGTCCTCAACATAACACCTATGAGTAAAATACAATTAACACAAGAAGGATTTGATAATCTGCAAAAGGAACTCAGTGAACTTCAAGGCGTAAAACGACCACAAACAATCGAAAGGCTTCAAAAAGCACGTGCAATGGGTGACTTGAAGGAAAACAATGCATATCATGCAGCACGTGAAGAACTGGGAGATATCGATGGGCGCATTCTTGAGATCCAACATATTTTGAAAGATCCAACGATCGTTGAAAAAGGAAATGGCGATGTCGTTCAACTTGGAGATACCGTGGTCGTTGATGTTGATGGTATGCAACGGACATTGTCTATCGTTGGGGAACACGAATCGGACCCGATGAATGGAAAAATTTCAGCGACCTCCCCTATCGGCATGTCACTTATTGGATCAAAAATTGGGATGACAGTCGCCATCTCATCACCAGCTGGGACAAAATCATATAAGGTGATTAAGATTACTTAAAAACGGATTTGATCGTAGTAAAGGCTTGATCTATTTCACTATCGTGAAACACAATCGTGAACTCATTTTTTGTTGAGACGACATCGAATACATTTATCCCATTCCATGCGAGGGCTTTGAGAATCATATAATATACTCCAGGTGTCTCCACATTCGATGGAGGAAGGATAAGTGTGATTGCAGACAGATCCGAAACAGTATCTTTGATGAATTGTTTCTGGATTATTTTTTCAATATCTGCAGCGTACTGCGCATTGATGATCACTGCGGTTTCATATACCCCTTGAGTCACCGCAACAATATGACGATGGTCGTGTGAGTTCTTCTTTATCAGATGGGTTACCGATTCCAATACTTGTTGCGTGTTCTCCAACGTATATTCCGTAAGGTTTGAACGGATGATGATATTTGGCTTAATGTGAAAAAAGGAATCGAGCTGTGATTTTTTTGCTGATATCTGTTTCATCCTGCGAAGCGCCATGATTATTGCACCCGTTTCAACACGCTTCATGAGGATGTTCTCTATACGTGGTCGAATTTCTCGTGCATATGCGGAAAGATTGAGTATGTCTTTTTGAAGGGCTTCTTCGACAAATGGCTCTTTCGTTATGAGTTGTTGGACAACCTCTGGAATTGTGATCATAGTGCTTGCAGTCCGAAGCTGAATGTATATCTATCAAGCGTAGGACTGTTAATATTTTAACATATTATTACGTTTTTGTAAATATTATGCAAATATTTGTAATCCTGCCCTTTATCAATATAATGAATCCTTATCTATGAGAATGGAAAGTCACCAATCAATAATTGCAATGTCGAAACCGGAAGCCTATAGGGGTGATGGTGATATGAGTGATTCACGATATATTCCTTCACGCACCTTGGGTGGAATAAGACGTCAAGAAGGTGCACTATTTGTGCTGCCAGATCTTTTAGATGTGCGAGAATATGCAGTCCAACTGGATACAATCAGAGAGAAACTAATGGTAAGAGGTGCATTTGAACCTGAACCAGTATATATTCCAGCAACCGATGAAATATTAGATGTCGCTATTAAGCAGAACATATTATTATTGCAAGAAAGACTCACTAAAGACACATCATATGTTACCTCTCCATATTCTCATACATCTGAGAACGAGGCATGGATGGAGATCCTTAGACGAGGTGGGTATGACGTCACCGCTGATATCGCTCTCAAAAGCGAAGATCTCTACAGCTTAGACAATCGTGGTGGATGGGGCCGCCATGTGAGAAATCCAGATTTTATACCAGTCCCACTACAAGCACACATTCCCTATCCAGAATCTTGGATTTCGCAAGATGCAAACGAAACGCTCCAGGCATATCAAAATGTGGTAAATGTAACTGGCGATCCACGAGTTCAGATGAAGGGAATATTTTCAGCTGGAGGATTTGTAAATAAAACGGTTCATTCATTGGAAGAGGCAGAGGAAGTTTATCTTGAATTTTTAAATGGAGGGAAATTAGGAAAAACGGGTGCGGTTGAAATGCAGGCATTTATCTCCGATCTCGACCCAAAACATACAGTGTTTTCAATGCAATATAGCACTACAAAAAACGGCGTGCATGTTATTGATACACCGGGTGGTATCGGTTCCCAAATCATGGATGCAAAAGAAGAATGGATCGGCAATCGATTTAATGATCCCGCACTTATCGCACAATATGGTGCAGCAGCCTACTCGCTGTTTGGTGAGCTGGGAAAAGTATTAAATGGATCTGTTGCAAAAGGCGGTATTGATGTGAGTGCAACTCACACTACCCCAAGTGGTTTAATCGTTGTTGAACATAATGCAAAGAGAATGACTGGAGCACACCCTGCAAAAGAACTTATGGAAGCACTTCGTGTTCCAGAAAATATGCCAGCAGTTTCAAAAAAATGTGAAATGAATATTAATTGTGATCTTAAAACTCTCTGGGAGGTACTTGAGGCTGAAGGTGAATCTTTCGATCCAGTCAGTAAAACAGGTATATTTCCACTCTGTTGGATGAATGGTCATTATGGAATGTTGATGGCGTTTGGCCCAGTTGAAAGCACAGACATACTTGAACGGCAGATCGATCGAGTATACAGTCACCTTGCGCAGCTTGGATACGTTTCATGATAAATAATCTGCCTGTATATTGGTATAATACAAGAATATGTCAACCGCACAAAACCTTCGTGATGAACGATTGAAAAAACTTGAAAAAATCCGTGAAATTGGATGGAATCCCTATCCGTCATCGTTTGAAAAAAAGCAGATGATTGGAGAAGCCGTAAAAATGGAGGGACAGTTGGTCAAGACAGCCGGCAAACTTTTTTCATTCCGCACTCATGGAAATATCGCTTTTGCAGATTTGAAGGACGAGTCGGGAAAGATCCAATTATTCTTCAAAAAAGACACATTGGGCGTTGAGGTTTACAAACAACTTTCACTGCTTGATGTCGGTGATTATATCGGCGTTGAGGGAACCGTTACCAAAACAACCGCCGGCGAAATATCCATTATCCCAACGTCCTATACGTTATTAAGCAAATCACTTCAACAACTTCCTCATGAGTGGTTTGGCATTAAGGATACCGAGCAAAGATTCAGACAACGATATCTTGATTTGCTCCTGAATCCCGAAGTGCGCGAACGGTTTAATATCCGGACAAAAGTGCTGAGATATATGCGCGAATACCTTGATGGGTTAGGGTTTTGGGAAGTTGAAACGCCCATTTTCCATCCTCAGTATGGTGGTGCAAACGCAAAACCATTTACGACTCACTACAATGCACTTGGCCAAGACATGTATCTTCGAATCGCATTTGAGCTTTATCTGAAACGATTGATTTCCGGAGGATATGAACGGGTATATGAAATAGGACGTGATTTCCGCAATGAAGGATTTGACAGATCGCATAGTCCTGAATTCACGATGGTCGAGTGGTATGAAGCTTACGCAGATTACCATCGCGTCATGGATGTTACTGAAGGACTTTTTAAACATCTTGCGGATAAATTAAATGGCTCACCAAAAATGAAGATTGATGAAAAAGAAATCGACCTTGCCGGCAAATGGCCACGGATAACGATGGCTGACATCATGAAAAAGGAATTGAACCTTGATGTGGAAAATGCGACGATAGAAGAACTGTCTGCATACTGCAAAGATCACAAGATAGAAGTAATCGGTGGCGAGACAAAAGGCCAACTCATATTCACGATTTTTGAACATGGTATTCCAGAAAAGTTGATTGAACCTATTTGGATCATCGACTACCCAGAAGATGTTTCTCCTCTTTCCAAAAATCACCGATCAAAACCGGGATGGGTAGAACGATTTGAAGGATATATCGGTGGAAAAGAAATTTGCGATGGATGGAGCGAGCTTACGGATCCGATCATCCAAAGACAGCGCTTTGAAAATGACCAAAAAGCATCCCGAAAGGATAAGGCAGAAGCCCAGCAAGTCGATGAAGATTTCATAACCGCAATGGAATTCGGTATGCCACCAATGGGTGGAATCGGTATTGGTATCGAACGACTCACAATGTTTTTCACGAATACATGGGCTATTCGTGAAGTGATGCTTTTCCCGACATTGAAAAAATTGGGACAGGATCAATCAGTGCATGCAGAACCAAAAGCCCCTGTAAAACAAAATCCCTATGCGATTTCCCGTGAACAAGCACTTGTGCTTGTCAATGAAAAATTAAGCAGTCCACACTTACGCAAACACTCGCTAGCAGTTGAGGCGGCAATGAAAGGACTTGCCCGACAGCTTGGTGGAGATGAAAGCAGATGGGGAATGGTTGGGCTTCTGCATGATGTCGACTGGGATGTCACAAAACTTCTCCACGATCAACACACAAAACAAACCGTTGCTTGGTTAAAAGAAGTTGGGAATGAAGATGCTGAATTACATCGTGCAATTTTGTCACACAACCACCATCATAATGGTGAAGGTGAACCATCAACACCGATGGAATGGGCGCTCTATACATGTGATGAATTGACAGGCCTCATCGTTGCCGTAACACTTATACTCCCATCGAAAAAAATAGCCGACGTAACCGTTGAGTCCGTTTTGAAGAAATTCCCATCCAAATCATTTGCTGCCGGCGTGAACCGACTGCAGATTCAGATGTGTGAGGAAAAACTGGGAATCAAAATCAATGACTTCGTTGGAATAGTATTGAAATCAATGCAAGAAATTGCAACAGATTTATCATTGTAAAAAAGCGTCATCCCCGTGTAGACGGGGATCCAGTCGATAATTATCATTATTTTATTAATGGTGATTTTCGGCTAGATTCCCGCCTTCGCGGGAATGACACAAATACAAAATCTTCTCATCGCAACCCACAATCCTGCAAAAAAGCAGGAGTTGAAGTTTGGTTTTTCAAGTGGTCTATCTGCCAGTATCAAGCTTCTCTTCTTAGATGATTTAAAAATAAAAAATGATCCTGAAGAAACCGGAAAAACATTCCTTGATAATGCAAAATTGAAAGCTGATTATTTTTCTTCCCTTTCAAAACTCCCAACCATTGCCGACGATGGAGGGATTGAGATTGATATCCTAAATGGTGCGCCAGGAGTCCATTCAAAACGTTGGCTGGGAAGAGATGCGACGGACTCTGAGATGATTCAATTCACATTAGAACGATTAGATGGTGTCGCTATCGAAAAACGGACAGCGAAGTTCACCGTGTGTCTCTACTACCATAATCCGATCACAGGATTTTCCAAGTCGATATCGGAGTCGTTGGATGGTCATATTGCACTTTCCCCTAGTGGACTTGCGAAGAGGGGATTCCCCTACCGGGCGTTATTTATCGTATCCCAATATAGTAAATATTACGATGAACTTACGAGTGAAGAGCACCATGCCGTAAACCACAGATTAAAGGCGCTTAAAAAATTGATTCCCTTCATAAATAAAGATTTGCTACAATAACAACATGCTATCAATAGAATATATTCGCGAAAATAAACAAAAGGTCTTGGATGCGCTTAAAAACAAGAACAGAGAAGCGGATATCGATTCATTATTGAATCTCGACGATAAACGAAAAGAAAAGATTCAAGAAGCACAGGTACTTCGTGAAGAACGGAATAAAATAGCTAAACAGCCGTTTACAGAAGAAACGAAAAAACGAGGAAAAGAAATTAAAGAGCTTCTCAAAACTATTGAGGGGGATTTAACAATAATCGAGGAAAAACTAAATCGCCTTGCATCGTTTGTACCGAATGTTCCTCTTGAGGAAGTGCCGATTGGACATGATGAAAAAGATAATGTGGAGCTGCGAAAAGTAGGGACTGTCCCGACGTTTTCATTCCCGATCAAAGATCATATGAAACTTGGGGCTGATTTGGATATCATTGATTTTGAACGTGGAACAAAAGTTTCAGGATATCGCGGCTATTTCTTAAAAAACCAAGCGGCAATCCTTCATATGGCACTTCTCATGTATGTGTTCCAGAAGTTGACAAAAAAAGGATATACGCCATTTATTGCCCCCTCGATTGTAAAGAAGTTCACCTTATTCGGATCAGGACATTTACCATGGGGAGAAAAAGAAGTATATAAACTCAATGGTGAGGATGATGATGCTTATCTTTCAGCAACAGCAGAAATCCCTATCACATCTTATTTTAGTAATGAGATCCTACAAGAAAAAGACTTACCGAAGAAATTCGTTGCTTTTTCACCATGCTTCCGAAGTGAAGCTGGCTCATATGGCAAGGATACGAAAGGTCTGTATCGTGTGCATGAATTCTGGAAAATTGAACAAGTTGTCATCGGAAGCAATGATCTAGATAATGCCAGAAAAATCCATGAGGAACTTCAACAGAATGCTGAAGAAATCCTACAGGAATTAGGACTTGCCTATCGTGTACTTTTGATGTGTACCGGAGATATGGGCGAACCACAACTAAAAAAATATGACATTGAAACATGGATGCCATCTCGTAATGGATATGGAGAAACAATGAGTAATTCCATCATGGGAGATTTCCAAACACGAAGACTCAAAATAAAATATCGAAACAAAGATGGACAGACAACATATTGTTATTCATTTAACAATACGGCAGTTGCTTCCCCTCGTATTTTAATCGCCTTGCTTGAGAACTATCAGCAAGAAGATGGATCCATACTCATCCCAAAAGCTCTCCAAAGTCTTACGGGATTTGACAGGATAAAAAAGTAACGTGTTAGTGCACTAAAATACTACTTGCAGATTTATTTTTATATGCTATACTAAATTCCAGTATGAACAGTTTTGGTTTTTCACTTATTATTACTCAACTCGTCCTCCTTACAGAGGCGGGTGCATAGTAATAAAAAGGAAAAACCTTTTTAAAAGCACCCGCCCAAAAGGCGGGATTTTTTGTTATATGGGAGAATTTTTGCTATTCGCGCTCGTCATGGCGGTAGTTTACAAAATGTTGTAATTAGTATGAATCAAACCAAATACAAATTGGAGTTAATTATTGTTGTCCTTATTCTTATTTTCCGCTCAGGCGGATAAGATTTTATTATTTAAAATTTTATCCCGCCGAAAGGCGGGATTTTTTGTTCCCTATGGCAGCAGAACCAGTAAAGGCAAACCACAAGGCGATGAGTGAAGCAAGACCGATTCGGTCTTTTGATAAATTGTTGGGGTTAAAAAATTGGGAGGCTACTTTTGATCCAAGTAAAGAAGGAGGCTTCGTATGGAATAAGGAAACACATATGCCTGTTGGATATGTGCGGAGTCCCTTTTGGAGGGCAAAAGAGAATGATGAGACCGTACATGAAAATGATATGCGGCCAATGTTTCTTACTCCAAAAGAAACCGCAAGTTTAGCTGGGGTGGAAACTGGGGCTGAGCTGGAAATGTTTGTCTGGAACCCGGCAACAAATGATGGGGCGCCGATAATGGGCGAAGCAAGTTCTGTACCAAAAACATTGAAGGCGATAAACAATGGAGACATCCACTTCGAAGAAGAGGACACACTTTTCGAAGAACTACATCCCGATAACAAAAAAATTGGATTTTCCGATGAACTGATGAATAGCTGCATCGAACTTAATTTTCATCATACACCGGATGGATTGACCGCTGCCCTGTCAACTGCGCATTCATTGAAAAAGTTGGCAAAATTAGCGGAAACAGAAGGATGGTTATTGTCACCTATTGCCGCTTTCGCACCACATGAATTGCGTAAAGAAGATACAAATCAAGATTCATATGTTCAACGGATAGCACATGATTATATGGGTTGGGAAAATGTTCGCCATTTTATCGGATCATCATTCCAAGTGCATGTTGAAATGTTGGACTTGGAGTCCTCATTGAAAACAATAAATATGTATCAGCATATTGCACCATTATTATATGCGGTATCCTTAGCAGGACCATTCGCACATGGCAGCACACATCCCAATCTTAAAGCGATGTATGAAGGAGATGAATATACACCAAAAAGAGCACAAGATAGTGAAACATATGCTCAGTTAGATAGTGATGATTGGATGTCTATACGCTATCCAGCCCGCTGGCGTGGTTCGCCATCAGGTGGCTCATATGAAGAACCACTTCCAGAAACGGTTAGTGCATTCTTCGAATATACCGAGAAAGGATTGAAAAATAATGATCCTCATTCTCCTGACAATATACCTTCACCGGCTCGCGCTGCTGGACATCATCGCGACAGGATACGAACAGATATTGGCCCGAATGGAACACTTGAAATTTCCAACATGGATACATTTGGAGGAAATGTCTTGAAACTTGCTGCTATACAGGAGTTTACCAAGGTACTTATCTGGAAAATGCAGGTGTATGCAAAATCTGGAAGAATGGCCGAATTGGCTCAAAGATTCCCCGCAATGTTTCCTCAAGAAACAACAAACGATTCCTTACGCATAGCTCATTTAAATAGTATCGAAGTGGCGAAAAAAGGTATCGAAGCGCAGATGATCGGCACTGACGGACAAGTATATAATGCCCAAGATTTATTCTTAGATCTGGCTAACTTTGTAAATGAACCAATGAAAGATGAAGGGCAGGATATTGATTTTAAAGGACTACAACCTAATGTTTATAAGGAAGTTGTCAAGAGCGCAATGGTTCCCAATTCCGAACTGTATTCAAAATACAAAGATGCAGATAATGCAACCTCAGTAAGGGGATTCTATGAGTCAGGTTATGGGACATTGTCGCATTGGTTGAAACAACGCGCAAAAGACCTTGCAGAATTGGAAATGCCAGAAGAGCAGATCATCCAAAATTGTATGAATGATTTAGGACTGTCATATCATGATTTTCTAAAATCATTGAACGGAAACATCAAGGAGTTGTTCGGGAAATAATCTACGAAATAGTATCGAAGTTTGGTTGTATAATCACACTATGCTAGCGAAAATTGTTGACCTAACAAAAAAACTTATTTCAATCGAATCGACTGATGCACGAAAAGACAAATTGCAGGAAGTGATCGATGTATGCGTCAAGGAACTTGAAGGATATACGATTGAGAAGTTCAATCAGAATGATCGCCCAAGTGTTCTAGTCTATGCAGGCGCGGTGCGACCAAAGCAGTTTGATGTCATTTTTAATGCACATCTTGATGTTGTATCCGCCCAGAAACATCAGTTCGATCCTCAGGAAAAGGATGGGAAACTCTGTGGTCGCGGTGCAAGCGATATGAAAGGTGGAGCCGCTGCACAACTATTATCGTTTAAAGAAGTCGCAAAAAACAGCACGCATGCGATTGGATTGCAGTTGGTGACCGACGAAGAAATCGGTGGATATGATGGCACATTCTTACAGATCAATGCAGGAGTCCGAACGCCATTCGTCATAGCTGGTGAACCGACTGATTTTGGTGTGGGTCAGAAAGCAAAGGGTGTTATATGGATGAACGTAAAAGCAAAAGGAGTCGTTGCACATGGAGCATATCAATGGCGTGGAGACAGTGCGATACTCAAAATGAAAAAGGCAATCGATGCGATTGAGAAAGAATTCCCAGTGCTGGAAAAAGAAGCATGGAGAACAACAATCAACATCGCAAAAGTTGAAACATCAAACACCACGTACAACAAAGTACCCGATGATTGCACGATGAAACTCGACATCCGATTTATTCCGGAAGACTGGAAAACAATTAAACCTAAGATCGAAAAAATGTTCGAAGGTTTGGAGCTTGAATTCCTTGAGTTTGAACCACCGCAGGTCACCAGTGAAACGAATCCTTATTTCAAACAATTGCTTGCTTCAATTGAGACTGTCTCCGCACAAAAAGCCAATGTTGTCTTGAAGCATGGTGCCTCTGATGTCCGGCATTTTAGCCGCGTTGAAGGTGAAGGAGTCGAATTTGGTCCAATTGGGGCAGGTCTCCATAGCGATGAAGAGTGGGTCGATATAAAAAGTCTGGAGACATACTACACGATCCTCAAAAAATTCTTGGAGAATTTGAAATAAATTAAGGGGCTTTTGTCGGAGTTGCGTTTGGAGTACCAAGTATTGCAGTTGAGCAATTCGCCTTTGTTTCCGTACCCTTCAAAAAGTATTCCGTTTTCCCAAAATAACATTGCTTTTCAACGATATCTGCTGGTTTTTCATACCAGCGAGCACCATATTTTGTAAGAAGATATGACATGACTCTGTTCCAGATTGGCGCAGCACCTGTTATTCCGGATGCAAGATATTGATTCATCGGACTATTGTCATTATTTCCCACCCAAACAGCAACGACGAAATCGGGCGTATAGCCGATTGTCCAATTGTCCTTTTTCATATCGGTTGTTCCCGTCTTTACGGCAACTTTATATCCGGGAATTTCAAGTGCAGAACGGGTGCCAAATTCTATACGACGTGCAAAATTATCCGAAAGGATATCAGATAAAATATAGCTTGTCTCTTCGCTGACCACTCGTTTTTTTGAAGGCTTATAATCAAATAACGTTGTGTTTCTCGCATCATATATTCGTTTTATTCCAGTGACAGGAACTTTCTCTCCCATATTCGCAAACGTGCCAAAAACAGTTGCCATATCCGTCATATGGACTTCTCCCCCCCCGAGGGTAAGTGAGAGACCGAATCGAGATGAATCATTCCATGTTGTTATCCCCAACTTCTTTGAGAAAGATATCATGTTATCCACCCCTTCCATTTGCAACAATTTTACAGCTGGAATATTGAATGAGTTTGCGAGGGCGTAGCGAAGTGGAACACGACCGTGGAAGCGTCCATCATAATTGACAGGGACATACGGTGCAGATCCCGGTATGCCAAATGCTGTCGGAACATCGTCGATAATTGATGAGGCAGTCATTCCGTTTTCAAGCGCAAGCGCATATGTCACTGGTTTTATCGAACTCCCCGGTTGTCTAAATCCTGTTGTCACATTGAATGCTCCTGATGGTGCTGCATAATAATCGGCTGATCCAACCATTGCGAGAATTTCCCCAGTTTCCGGTTTTGCGACAAGTACCGCCGCATTGGAAATATTAAGATAGGCAACTTTTTCAAGTTCTTCCGTTACAATTTTTTCCGCTTCTTGTTGTATGTCCAAATCGAGAGTGGTAACAACATTCAGCCCACCTTCCTCGACGCGCTGGATTCCATACTGATTCTCCAGATTGCTTTTCACATAAAAAACGAAGTGAGGTGCACGAATTGTATTTTCCAATGGAGTAACTGCGATTTCTTCCTTATTTGCTGTTTCTTTCTGATCTTTAGTGATGAACCCCAACTCATACATTCTTTTCAAAACCTCATCCCTTCTGCTTTTTGCCAACTTTGGATTTGTATATGGTGAGTAAACGGACGGCGCTTGTGGCATCCCTGCTAAAAATGCTGCCTCGGAAATAGTCAATTCTTTTGCCGGTTTCTTGAAATATGTTTTTGAGGCCTCTTCGATGCCGTAGGCAGATCCTCCATAGGGAACTTGGTTTAAATACATTTCAAGAATCTGATTCTTTGTATATAGTTTTTCCGTCCACATCGCAAGCAATATTTCCTTTAATTTGCGTTCTATCGTCCGCTCTGGTGTAAGAAGTGCACTTTTCACTAATTGTTGTGTTATGGTCGAACCTCCTTGAAGTCCTTTTTTCATTGCGGTTTCTTTTGCTGCACGTAAGATGCCACCAAGAAGAGAGACGCCATTATGGGTATAGAAATCCTTATCTTCAATCGCTATGGTTGCTTGATAAATATGTTTTGGTAGATCATTCAATCGCACAAGGGTTCTGTTTTGGTCCTTATAAATCTCATATAATAATTTTCCATTTCTGTCATACATATGTGTGGAAAGCGGATAGTTCAGTTTTCCGATATCTGTTGGTGACGGTAGTTCTATAACGAATCTATATGAAGAATAAAGCGAAAAACCCATGAAACACAAAAATATTCCTAATAGAAAAAACCTTAATTCAGGCGAGAATAGTGCTGCTACAAAACGAAAAGGAAGGATTATGACGGTAAAGATTACATAAGAAATCCCTTTCCAAATTATCGAAAGGAATGAGAATATGAAATGGGCTATTTTCCCAAGTATTGATATCACACCTCTTGCTCCTTTTTCTTTATTTTTCCAAAAAAAGGAACCTGGAAATAGGATAATTCGCACACATGTCTTAAGAATCAATTCAGTAAACTCACCTATAGTAATAAAGAAGAAGACTACTTGATACAACACAAAATAAAGAGTCCGCAATATACTTCTCCAAAACAAAAGCAGTCTGAATTTCGAGGCTGAAACCATTTTGGTATTATAACAGATATTATAGGTTATATCAATAGAGTTTTTATTGAGGAAGTCGAAGTAGCTTAGCCTTAATGACCAACCGTTTCCAGAATGTTCCAGGAGGAACGCAGGTGACTAAAGTCAGGTATGATGCATCGAATTGTTGATCCAGGACAGATATCTTATCAGGGTTAACGACGAACATATCATATACCTCATATTCATATTCCATATCCCCTACCGTAATGAGAATCGTGTCACCTTTTTGAAGCGATGGCAGATAGGTGAATATTGTTTTATAGTCTTTTTCATCATATAGTTGAGGCAAGGTTGAATGACCAAAGATCGAAACATTCCCAAATTCGCCCGGCATAGAACGAGGGACATAATGCACCAAGCTTTTCGTCAAGTCGTCTCCACCAACAACAACTTTGGCCTTAGCAATATTAATTCTTGGGATGGTGAGATAATATTCTTGTACCCCCCCCGCTTTTTTCTCCCCTTCTTCCTGTTTTGTCGGAAACCATAAATGTGCTTGAGTAAAATCTTTTAGGTTGCTTGAAAATGCATCATTGCTTCCAAGCACTGATTGTGCCGCTTGAATTGACGTTGACTTAGAGTTCGAAGGAAATGGCGATTCCACGCCGTTCTTCAATATGAATCGTGAATATAATTCAAAAGATATCACAGGATAAAAAGACCAGAACAAGAGAAGCACTCCGAATCCCAATGTGATGTAAGAGGCTATATTAATCGCTTTACGCTTTTTTGAGGTATTTTCCTTCAAATATACATGCAACGCCATATATTCTTATTTCGTTAACTCAACTCGTATGTGGTCGCCCCAGAATGGCATGCGATCTTGTATGAGTGGAAGAGATGGTTGGACAACAACCGAAATATTAGATATCGAGAATTTTGATTGTATGATATCGGAAACATCCTGTTTGCTTCTACCGGTCACTGCGCTGACAATTTCCTTGGATGATATCATTTTCTTGAACTCGACTGCTCCTTCTATGGTAAGCTGCACATCCCCAGACTCCAATTTTTTTTGCTTTTTCACCGTAAACTGCACGGCGCTTGTCTCATATCCTGATGGTTTTTCATTTTCGAGTTTCTTCTTCACCTGCTCTTCGATTGCTTTGTTTTGTATCCTATATACAATCACTTCTCCGGATCCCGTATATGTAATCTTGTCTGCTTCCTCGCCAACTTCTCCGGATAGCTTTTCTGTTTTGACGGCTGTTTTCGTGAGTTCGGAAATCAATATGTATGAATGGGCATCCTTTTTTTGTTTTTCAAAGGCATCTTTTTTTGCCTTATCCAGTACGAAAGATCTTATATTCTCTATATCCGCCTTTGCGATAGTGCGGACGGTCTTTTTTGTTCCTCCGGTAATTGCGGATTCATTGATTGCAAAAAGAACATTTGAGGATGTCCCGGGAAATGAAAAACGTTTATTCTTATCTATGTTACTTTCTGTTCCTAAAACGACGGCGCGCACTTTCACTTTTGATTTGCCTGGATTTTTAGTTATGCCATCGGACCCAAACTGTGACGAAGGTACCGTTGTTGTATCGTCAGTTTCGAATTGCTGAGAATCAATTTGAAGCTTTGTCCCCTTCGCTATTTCTTTTGCTTTTTCATCATAGTTGTAAATTGTCACTTCTCCAGCTGCCTTTTCTCCCACATCCCGCTTTCCTGTTGTATCTTTTTTTTCAGTCGCAGAAAACGAGGATGGTATGCTTTCAAGTTCAGTCACATCAACCTCTGAGGGTTGGATACTCGCCAAAATGGAGACTTCTGCTTGTTTTTTTTCGGTTGGCACCAATACGGTAAGCGTTGCTGTATGAAAAAAATATACGAGAGAGAATAGCGCCGCTCCTATAACGAATAAGGCTGCTCCAGCGATCAATAATGGCATTGATGGTATTGCCAATTTCGGAAATGCGAATGACGGCATCTTGAATGATTGTGATGGATTGCTTTGCGCCACCTTCTCTTCAGAGCTCACGACTTCTCTCCCAATCGTAAATCCGAGAACTTCCTTCTTCTCCGATTTTTTTTCCTCCTTTGGAGCTAAGGTCTCTGGCGCGCATAATTGTCGTTCGAGTAAATTTTTGAGCGCCGCACTAACTGTGGAAGCTTGTATCACTGCAACACGTGGCTGTTGAATGAATATGTTTTTTTTCCATGCATGGAGCATAAGATCTGATGACTCCTCAGCCAAATCTGTTGAATCATATAAATGAATATGTGTTGGAAGTATGTGTGACTGTGCGATACTCTCAAGCGCCATGTCCATATCTTCTGCAAAGTTATCTGTCCTGGTCGCTCTTTGGATCGCAATTTTATGACCACCCTTGAATAAGAAAACCGTCATCTGCGTATCGTCAAGTTCGACAACGACACTTGAAAGAGCAGTCTGTTGCTCCTGTTGTAGTTGTTCATGAACAGCATCGACCACTTCCATATATCCCAGTGGTTTCAGTTCAAGGTTGTTTGCGAGGTCTCGGATCTTACCGGCATACTGTTTGGCGATTTCCTTTGTTTGAGGATCGATAAGATGTGAAAAAACAAAAAAGATACAGTGTGTTAATTTGACATTTTTCGTGACTTCTTTTTCGATTATGGATAACGCATTATCCACATCATCAACAATGTGTTCCCATCCATTCATGTATTGGAATTCTCTTTGTTTCAATAGACGGATTGATGATTCCTTTTTTTCAAAAATAAAGCAGATACCTTGAGCTTCCTTAAGAAGGATCCCGCAGTACAACTCACCCTCCCCACTTTTATCGGAAATAAACGGTATTTGCATAGATATATATGATACTACTATTGTATCTTATAGCGTAAAAAAACTTGATCGATTCCTTTTTTTGCCGTTGCCATTGCCTCCGTATATGATACTCCTTGAGAGGAGCTATTTATTGCATTCTCTAAATAGCGGACAATTTCATCATTTAAGCCATCGTCGAACGTATTCATACTGAGGGGAAGAGAGATGAATTTATCTTCTATCGCCTGTTTGACGACTGGTCCAAGGTAGGGATCCTGCACGAGTAATTCAGCCAAATCCATGCGAGAATATGCAGCACCAAACGCACGAAGGCTGCTCTGTATTTCATAGAGCTTTGTTTCACCTTCTTTTGATCCTAAATAGGCAAGGAATTTCCATGCCTCCTCCTGATTCGCACTTTTCCTCGAAACACCTTCTACCCAGTATGAGGCAAGCGAAAACTGCTTTCCTCCTGGTGGACTTGGAATGGGGACGACTGCAATTTTCAAGTCAGGGGCATTTGTTTTAATCGTGTGTATTTCCCAACTTGGTGCAAAAATCATCGCAACTTTTCCTTCCGTAAATGCAGAGATGGAATTGGGCATATCTTCACTCCAGACATTGTTTGGCTCCTCTGAAAACCTTCTGTACGCTTCCAATGCCCCAGATGCCTCTGGCATATCAAGCTTCGCCAAATCGCCACCGTTCAGTAAAAGCATTAATCCAAAAATATCTGAAAAATGGGCGACATTCGATGCTGATCCGGCAGCGAACCCAGCGGTGATTATTCGACCATCCTTATCTTTGACGGTGGTTTGTGTTGCGGCTGCAACCATATCATCCCAATTGGCTGGAATGGTTGATATTCCGGCCTTTTTCAATAGATCTTCGTTCACTATCATGACAAGCCCATCGACCATCAGTGGCATACCATACACTTTTGTCCCAAATTTCAAATCCTTTGTGTGGATAGGAAAATAAGTCTTTTCGAAATCCGCAACACTCATTACGCTCTCTGGGAGAGGGGAAACGATCTCCTGAATCTCGGGGATCCATGTATTATGAAAACGAAACAGGTCGGGACCTTGCCCTTTTTGTATCCATACGATCAGTTTTTGCCTGTAGTCTTTTTCCGTCTTTTTTTCATATGTAATCGTAACGTTTGGATGGGCCTTTTCATATTCCTTGATAAGGGGATCCATCACTTCTTTCTCTTCCCATAATCCCCAATAACTTAACGCAATTTGTTTTGGCATTACGGTCTTTTTTTTTCCTGCGGCGCTCAAAACAGCGAAGATAATGAAAAAAACAGTTATGAAAACAACAGCGCCACCAATGAGGAATGGAAGCTTGCTTGTTTCTTTTGATGTTGTTGGTTGTTGTGGCGATGCCTCAATTGGTGCGATTTCCGGTTGGATTTGGCTGAAATCCCCCTGATCAGTCGCTTCAACGTTTGAACTGATTTCTTCCGGTTGAAGTGAGGATTGGTCTTGTGCTAGCGCGCTTTCATCAACAGGAACCGTCTCATATATCGGCTGTGGTACCTCAGACGCCCCTTGCAATTGGTCGTCATTTTTTCTATCATCCATATATCCATGATACCAAATAAACAGGGGGGAGTTGTCGTACAAATTTTAGTCGTCGTATTATTGGTCATAAGTATTGTTAGTGCCCTATTTTTATATTCTCTCCAGCTCCAGAAAAAATTCGAGTCACGATTATTTCCTCATATTTCCATCAATGGCAAAGATGTTGGTGGTATGAATAAGACGGAAGTATATATCCTTTTTGCTGAGACGAGCAGCAAAATCCAAAAAACCACTTTAGCATTGCAATTCAAAAACATGCCAGTGGCGACACTTTCCGCAACACTCACGAACACCAGACCAGATATCGATACCGCATTCGATCAGGCATACATCGTTGGAAGATCCTCACATGTTCCTTCACGCATATTACAAACACTCATTTCTACAACCGGCATTCAAATATATAAGTTTCCTCTAAAAGTAACATATAGCAAGCAGCCCATTCAGGAAGCACTCACCCATCTTATCGATCAATACGAAAGTCCCCCAATCAACGCCAAATTCCAATTTGAAAACGGGAAAGTTACTGTTTTTGAACATGAAGAGAATGGTCTTCATATCGAAACTGGCAAAGCGCTTCAGATGATTGACGAATACATTCAATCGCTGATAAACAAACCCCTTTCGAAAACCATTGCAGTTCAATCTACTGTGGTAAAACCGACCGTCACCCTCTCACAAACAAATACATATGGCATTGAAGAGCTTATTGCTGAAGGCGTCTCTGATTACACGCATTCCATTCCTCAACGTATACACAATTTATTGCTCGGAACATCAAAGTTCAATGGTGTCCTTATTCCAAAGGGGGCCACGTTTTCATTTAATGAAACTGTGGGGGATATATCATCATCCACCGGTTACCAACCTGCATATATCATCAAGGATGGAAAGACAGTCTTAGGAGATGGCGGTGGAATATGCCAAGTCTCGACAACTCTTTTTCGGGCGGTGTTAAATGCGGGGCTCCCCATAGTCGAACATCACTCACATGCATATCGTGTCGGATATTATGAAAACGACGCAAAACCGGGATTGGATGCAACCGTATTCGGTCCAACCGTTGATTTTAAATTTGTGAACAACACCCCTGCGAGTATCCTTATTCAAACAAGTGCTGACGAGGAAAATAATAAACTATCGTTCAAATTTTATGGCAAAAAGGATAAGCGGACCATTGAACTTTCAACACCGATAATCTCAGACAACACGAGTGCTCCAGAACCTCAATTCCAGGATGACCCAACTCTCAAAAAAGGAGTTGTCAGACAAGTAGATTTTGCAGCCCCCGGAGCACGATCCCGTTACTCATATAAGGTTACTCTGGGAAAAGAAGTGCTCTTTCAAAAGGATTTCAATGTGTGGTTTCGCCCATGGAGAGCTGTTTTTCTTGTAGGAACTGCGGATTAATACTTCTTTTTATCGAAACCAGGCAGCACGACCCAATTTATACGAATAATGTTGCAGTGGCCTGTCCCCTAGCGGTTTTGCAGGAACTCCACCGACTATGACACCCGGAGGTACATCTTTTGTAACAACTGCACCTGCTCCGACTACAGCCCCTTTACCGATTCGCACGCCAGGAAGAATGATCGCCCGAGGACCAACAAACACATAATCTTCAATGAAGACTGTCTTTGTGATAGCAGCAAATTGTGGATCTCTGATGTCGTGTTGTGAGTTATATATCATTACCCCGGTTGCAAAAGCAACATGATCGCCAATGACTATTTTTCCTCGTCCATCCAAAACTGCATCTTCACCGATGATCGTATCTTTCCCTATCTCAATATTCCGAGGATTATACATTTTTAAGCCCGTATGAAGCGATGTTCCCACTCCAATTTGCATTCCTGCAAGACGGTAAAAAAAACGTCGGAAATGATGGAGAGGAATATGGCCAACACAATGGAGAAAAAGAACAACACCTTCCAACCACACGGTTTTTATCCGACGGACAATGCGAAAAACGACATCTTCTTTAGCCATATAGATTCATTCTACCATTCTTCATTTTCTTCCGCAATGAAACGAGATGGTGCGCTTTGCATTCGTCTTCCGAAAAGGAATCTCCTCCGCGCATGTGTGATATATAGATGTTCCTTTGCTCTCGTTACGCCCACATACATAAGCCTACGCTCTTCTTCGAGTTGAAAATGATCGAACGATGCGCGCGAATGGGGAAGGATTCCCTCTTCAACCCCGACAAGAAAAACGACTGGGAATTCAAGTCCCTTTGCTTGATGGAGGGTCATGAGTCTTACCCCATCTTCCCCCTTTCTCTTTTTTTCCCCTTCTGAGTATTCGGTTTCAACAAGCGCAATCTGTTCAAGAAAGTCATTCATGTTTGGATATGAATTGGCGACACTCTTCAGTTCCTTGATGTTTTCCAAACGGGAATATTCATCAGGATCCTTTTCGTTGTAAAGCGCCAGATATTGCGTTGCGGCAAATATTTCATCCATGACTGATTCTGTGTCTTTTTTTTCAATACCTTCACGGATCTGAGTCGACTTTTCAACGAATTCCGTCCATTTCCTTTTCCCCAACTTCATGATCCGGTTTTGTGCGACTTCATTATCCGGATTAATGATTAATCGCATATAAGAGAGGATATCCTTTATTTCTTTACGCTCATAAAAACGCACACCACCGATAAGCATATACGGTATTCCATACTGCAAAAATGCCTCCTCAATGGCTCGTGATTGCGCGTTTATTCTATAAAGCACGGACATCTCCTTATAGTCATATTTATCTCGTAATCGTTCAACTTCAGCAACAACATAAAGCGCTTCTTCTTCCTCGTTTTGCATTTCTTTGATGATGATCTCATCTCCCCCGCTTCTTTCCGTAAACAACTTGAGAATCGGATGTCCGTTGTTTTTTGAAATGATAGTATATGCAAAATCCAGGATCGGTGGTGTTGAGCGGTAATTTTGTTCCAGTTCAAAAATCTGAGCATCAGGAAAATCCGTCTGAAATTTCTCGAGATTTCGTATATCTGCCCCTCTCCAGGAATAGATGCTTTGTGAAAAATCACCGACTACGGTAATATCCATGCTCTCTTCAGATAACAGTCGTGCAAGTGAATATTGTGCATAATTCGTATCTTGAAACTCATCAATTAATATCTGTGTGTATTTTTCATGAATGAGTGCGCTCACTTCCTCATCCTTTCGCAACAGTTCAACGACTTTCATTATGAGATCATCGAAATCGAAAGCGTTATTTTTTTTCAGGCGTGCCTGATAAGTCGAATATATCTGTGCAACCTGGACCGCTCTATCTTCTGGAAAGTAAGTCGTGAATTTGTCAGGTGGAATCAGTTGATTTTTCGCAGCTGAAATCAGATGTGAAATATAGGAAACAGTCATCCTTTCCACATCTTTTTCCTTAATAATCTGCTTAAGAAGCGACTCTTGATCATCATCGTCAAATATCACAAAATCTGGCCCATATCCCAATCTGCCCGCATAGCGACGCAAAAGACTTGCGCAGAACGAATGGAATGTCCCGACAAAACCAAGTTTGCCATTTCCCGCTTTTTCGATCCGCTTCTTCATCTCTGCAGCTGCCTTATTCGTGAACGTGATCATGACTATCTCAGAGGAAGGAATCTTTTTTTGAGTGATCAGATACAATACCTTATAGACAAGAACCCTCGTCTTCCCTGATCCTGCCCCTGCCAAAACAACTGAGGGACCATCCGTATAAGATACCGCATTTTTTTGTGCCGGATTTAATGTGTTGAACTCAATTTCATGCATACGGTATACTATACCATTATGAGATATATCTTTGGGAACTGGAAAGCTAACAAAAATTTTGGAGAAGTCAGGGAATGGTTATATGTTTTTTTACGGGAATACAGAAAGCTTGAAGACGTGACAACAGGTGTGTTTCCATCATTTCCATTTATCTCCTACGTCCAGGGTAAATTGAAAGATTGCAAAAACGTCGCGGTTGGATCACAGACGGTATCTTCATTCGAAAAAGGAAGCTATACCGGAGATGTCACGGCAACCTCACTTGAAGGAATGATTAAGTATGCCATTATCGGACATAGCGAACGAAGAAAACTATTCAATGAGACGAGCGAAGATCTTGAAAAAAAAGTACAGCAAGCACTTGCACATAAAATTACACCTGTCTATTGCGTACGGGATGAAAATGATCCAATCCCACCTGGAGTTCAATTTGTTGCATATGAACCAGTCGCAGCAATTGGAACTGGGCAAAACGAACCACCAGAACAGACGGTCGCGATGAAGAAGAAATTGAAACTTCCCAAAAACTGTGTTTTTATTTACGGTGGATCAGTAAACGAAAAAAATGCAGAAGAATATTTTGCAACAGGTGAGATAGATGGGTTCCTTATCGGAAAAGCCTGCCTTGATCCAAAACAGTTCCTGGCGATCGCTAACGCAGCGCAAAGAGCCTAATCTAAAATTCATCTAATTTTCAGGATCAACCTGTAAGCTGACTTCTCAGATGAAAAAATACCTACCGCTTATCTTCGGATTTTTTTTGGTTATTCCTGTTATCGGTGTCTTTTATTCCGTTACGACTAAGGGAACGCATGTATCCCTCCCATCGGCAAGAACTCTTACTCCAACACCATTTCCACTTGAAGGAATAACTATTCCCTCATTACGAAAACGGCAGTATACAAGTGAACTGAAAGATGTCACTCAGTATGAAACGTATCCAACATACACCGCTTTTTTGACACATTATTTGTCAGATACATATAAAATAAATGCATTGCTTACGAAGCCAAATGGTCCCGTACCACAAGGAGGTTGGCCTGCAATCGTATTTGTACATGGATATATCCCTCCTAACCAATATGAGACAACAGAACGCTATACCGCATATGTCAATTACCTTGCTTCACAAGGATTTGTCGTCCTGAAGATAGACCTAAGAGGACATGGAACGTCGGAAGGAAAAGCAAGTGGTGCTTACTATTCGGCAGATTATGTCATAGACACTTTGAATGCATACGCAGCTTTACAAAAAGCTTCATTTGTCAATCCAAAGAGAATCGGACTTTGGGGACATAGTATGGCGGGCAATATCGTTCTGCGCAGTTTCGCAGTGCATCCTACCATACCAGCTGTCGTTATTTGGGCAGGTGCTGGTTATTCCTATGAAGATATCCAACGATATCGGATACAAGACGCCAGTTATCAACGCACAGCAAATACCTTTATAACTCCTTCAGTAAGGAGAAATACTGTTACCCAACTATACGGAGCACCGAATTTAAGGAGCAATTTTTGGAAACAGCTTGCGCCTGTCTCTTATTTGAATGATTTGAAGGGGGCTATACAACTCCATCATGCCGTTGATGATGAGACTGTCAATGTCGGATATAGTAGAGATTTGAACGCATTGCTCGATAAAACAAAGGTCATTCATGAATTTTTTGAATATCCGACTGGTGGTCACAATATTGCCGATCCATCTTTTCAAACTGCGATCGAAAGAACGGCTGAGTTTTATAAGGCGCAATTGGTGAAATAAGGAGAATAGGCTCAGTCGAGATATGTTTTTATATTCTGCAAGTGCTCTTCATATGTTTTTGCGCAATGGATCCCTTGCTCATTGTCATGCAGATAGAAAATACAATCGGTCTCTGATGGATTCAATGCTGCCTCTATATATTCTATGTTTGCGCTGCAAATCGGCGTAGGTGGAAGGCCTTTATGAAGATAGGAATTATAAGGAGACTCATTCGATTTCTCTCTCAGATCAATAGATCCCCACCATTTTCCCTCTTTGTTTTTTCCAAGTGTATATTGCATTGTCGCATCGATCTGGAGTGGCATATCTTCGTTGAGTCTATTCCATATGATTCCGGAGATCAGATGCATATCTTGTTTTCCCGCGGCTTCTCTCGCTATAAGCGATGCAATTTTCAATCCCGTTACCCAACGGATATTCGCTGCGATATATTTTTCTGCATAGGGCGCAAATTTCTCGTTGAAACGATTGATAAGCCTTTGGGCGATTTTGTCCCCAGTCTCATTGCGGGGAATAAGATACGTGTCCGGATAATAAACACCCTCGAAATATTCCGGTTTGGTATTCGTATATACCGTATTCCATTTTTCAAGTTCTGCTGGACTCCAACCAAGATTTGAGGCCAATATCTCTCCTATTTGTTCCTTCCTGAGACAGCTACTGTAACTAATCCATACCAAATCAGGGTTACCGTTTATTTTTTTCAAGACATCCCATGCACTCATGTTGTTTCGAAGCATATACCCTCCACTCTGGATATTCCCAAGTAAGAATACTGCCTTAAAAAAATCAAATGTTTTTTTGTTTTTGATGAAATTCCCTTCAAGCAAGGCTTGGGCCGTATCGAACCCTTCCTGATTTTTCGGGACAATGAATGTTTTTTCATCCTTGCTCCAGCCCACTGGACCAAGAAAGTTCAAGTAGAAATAAATGACTATCCCAAAAAATATAAACAGTGGAATAAATTTTTTCACGATAAGATAATTAAATTAAAATAACAACGAGAAGAGAATTGTTGTTGTTGCGACAATAAAAAGTATTGAGGAAGTTTGCACCCATCCAGTTTCAGGAAGTGTTTGGACACCTGTTGGTGTAATCTTTTTTGTTGGTGAAGGAGTTGATTTTGCCGCTGTGGTCGGATTCGCCATTCCACCAGTCCCATCTTTAATCGGAATAAGCGTAGGTGTCACTGAAGTGCTCTTATAGGCAAGCAATGGCTGAAGTGTTGGGGTAATTATTTCTGGGATATCGGTCGGTTCTACCGCTGCGACTATTTTTGTTGGGGCAATTGTCGGTGGAGGAAGTGTAGGTGCCTTCGCAAGGAGAGTTGGCACCGCCGTTACGCTTTTTGTTGGAATTGCGGTTGGTTTAGCCGTTGGTGGCGGTATTGTTGGCGCCTTTGCCAAAAGAGTCGGCATGGGTGTTGTACTTATACTCGGTATTGGACTTGCAGATATATTTGGTGTTGGGGCTGTTGCATCAAATTGGGCTAAGTCTATTGTTTTTTTATATGTAATTGGTGCTGCTTTTGACTTTTGAATCTGTGTGGGAGAGTTGTTTGGAGAAGACAAAAGTGTGCTTATATAAATTGTTGAGCCCAACAAAACCACCGTCATAAAAAGAAGAAGTCCGGTTACTGCAGTTCTATTTTTCTTCATACTAATCGCCAAGCCACCCATCACTTGCTGAGTGAAGCTGGGCATCAATTTTTAACTGAGCTGTACCTGTCGCAACAATATATTCCTTATAATACACCTTTAACGTTGGATTGAATAGTGATGTTATGTCACTGATTTGCCAGTCTCGGGTGTTGACTTTTATGCGGGCCCTATCGATATCGGCTTCAACGATGGTTTGTATGGCAATGTACAATTTTTCACCTGGCTTCGCCTTATCTGTTTTTTTGCTCTCAACCTCTACCCAATTTGTATCGTATACCTTAAGACCAGCAGAGGATATTTCCCGTACGATCGGGACAGGGGTTGATGCAACCCGCTTTTGGGCTGCCTTCGTGTTGAATGTGACAATCATAACGACAAGCAGTCCCAATAATGAGATCACTCCTATTATAATCATGATCATTGCATTCGTGCCATGTTCATTCTTTTTGATTGGTTGAACTTGAGAAGGAGGAAGTGGCGTGCTGTTTTGTGCAGCTGTTGGACTCGCTTTAACCGCATCAACAAATGAAGGGACTGTCAATTTTTCTTCTTTCTTCTTCTCATCCAACATCTTCTTAACTTCAAAGATGAGGAATCCAAAAACAACGACAAAAGCGACAAGTGCTATTTTGTTTATCGATACGAAAAAATCAACGATACTCGTCATGTATTTATGATAGCAGAAATATCATTTAAAACGCAAGGACCAGACCCGCTCCTACCACTATGCAAAAGATGGCTGCATATGCAAATCCCGTCATGCCTCCTCCGGTGATCGGTGGTGTTGCAGTCGGAACAAAAAGCGTCGGGACAGCGGTTGGATATACACCAGACGTTGGTTGGATTGTTGGGGCCGTTGTTGGAGAATATGTGGGGACAGAGGTGGGTATGAGAGTCGGCGATCCTGTTGCGGTTCCCAATACCTGTTCTCCACTTTTGATTATGGAAAATGAACGTCGAAGAGTTAATGCGAAACCGTTTTTATCAACCGTGGAAACAGAAAATAAATAACCTCCCGCTTCAAGTGGGAGTGGATATTGAATCAGCCATTCACCTTTCACATCAGCGACAGTTCTGTAACTATATTGCTTTGTAGGGCCTTGTATATAGGCTAGGACATCTTTTCCTGGGATAGCTGTTCCCCTCATCAATGGTTTGCTCCCAGGAATGAGGGCACTCTCTTTCGGATAAACGATGCTTGGCTGGATTGGAACCGCTCCAGCCCCTACGCTCGTATTAGCACCTAATACAACCTCGTTATTCGGAGCCATCGCAACTCGAAGCGTCGCACCTGCCGTGATTGCTTGCCGTAACGGGCGTGTTTGCCCAACTGTCGTATGAATAGAACCTTTTGGATAAGAGAAAAGCCGTATCGTCACCGGGAAGGCATCGGAAATAGGAGTGATTTTCAATGTCTTTTTGTCAATAAGACCAGTGAGTGGAAGAAGCCATTCCCCAGTCCCTTTCGTAAAAGTGGCTATTGGGAAAAAACCGTCAATTTCGTACGTAAGCAGACCATTTGAATATGGCCTTCCTGAAGGAAGAAGTACTTTACCATATGCAGGTGAGATCGGCAGTTCCTTTGACTCTGCAGGAAGTATGACGAGTGGAGTTATGAGATTATTTAGCACATATGTTTTTGTCCCAACTCGAACTTTATATGCATATGTGTTGCCGGGGCTCAATTCAAGGAGAGATGAACGATAGATATCGCCGATTTTCTCAACTGGGCTTTTCCCTTCTTCATTCCCTTTTGTGTTTTTCCATTCGACCCATTGTTCCTCTTTTACTTCTTCTTTTGTTGTCCAGACGATATCGAATCCATGAGGGGTTATATTAAATACTTGAAGGTTTTCTATTCCCCGGGCTTTCTCCCAACCATTCTTGAGTCCAAGATTTTTTATGAACATGAAAAGCCAGAGACCAAACACAAGAACACCCACGCATGCGAGTATCAAAAGGAGCCTCTTATTTTCTTGTTTGTATAATCTGCTATATATCATTTAGTTTATTGCTGTTTTTGTTTCAATACTTCAATTATAGACTTATCCATCGTATAATTCGGCACCTGTGCGGGCTTAATGGTGATCTGTTCGTTTATCTTGGTTTGTATATGATAAATATCCAAGATCATCCATGCAATAATGGTGAGGAATACCCCAAGAGCTAAAGCTAACAATTCTTTGCTTTTCACAAGTAATATCCTTCAACTTCTAACACCAATTTTAAATCACCACTTGCGGAACCTTGTTTGGCATCGATATCGAAAGTGATCTGATGAATCGTCTTCAGACGTCTATCATTCATGACTTGCGTAATGAATGATTTCGACTGAAGGAAGTTTGCAAGCCCTTCGATGGTGACATTAACGTTCTTTTTTGTCGTTCTTTTTCCCGTATCGCGCAGATCTACCTTATTGATCGACATGGTGTTCAGGATCATTCCTGATGCGGATGCCGAAAGTTGGGAATCGTTCACTAATTTGTTTATTTGCGGCACATCGGGCAGCGCCTCATCTAGAAGTGGGAGATCTGTCCTATTCTCTTCAAGGAATGTCTGGATATCAACGATCTTCTTAATGACGTTCTCGTAGCCGACATCAAGTATGTGCAATCTTCCAGACTCTTCCTGAAGCGAAAGTATTGTTAATATATTCGGACGGATGACAAAGAAAGTAAAAAAGGCAAATGAGATAAAAAAGAGGATGGTGTAACTATAATCAGTTGCCTTCTTTACTAATAATTTCCGTTTTATGATGGACTTGTTCATTTTTTTACTTGCATTAATTGAAAATCAGACAGCGTAAAAGGGACAGAGAAATCAACTCCTGTCCTCCGTATGCTTCCAATAACGACCTTTTTGAATCTCTTATCTTGCCGCAACCTCCCCAGATAGATGCGTATTGTTTCTGGATCTATTGTTGATGCGTCAAACGTATAGACCCCTTGCTTTATGTTAAGTCTCTTCAGGGTAAGTTTTTGAGGGAATGTGTCGAGAAAATACGTAAATGATTCCGCAAATCTTGCTTGGTCAATCAGTATCTCACGCGTTTGTTTTGTTTTTAAGTCAACTATCTCTGCCTCCTTTAGGAGTGGCTCCGAAACTGCAACAATTTCTTGTTTTTGTTGCAGTTCATCTTTCAGATCGATAATTTCTTGATCAATCTTAAATCGATAAAAAAAGACAGAGATAACGACTATTTGAGTAATCACCAAGACATACCGCAAATAATGCAGTATGAAATAAATACCCTTATCGAGTAAATCTTTTTCCTTTTCTGGGAGAAGATTGATTTTATATTTCATTTCTTCTTTGATCCCAATTTAGTAACTCGTGATTTTAGGCGAGCTGCTTTATTCTTGTGGACTACTTTACGTTTTGCAGCTTTATCAATGAGTGAAACCGCTTTTCTCACATCTTTTTGTTCAGCTGATCCTTTCAACTTAAAAAGTCCTTTGATTGCTTGTTCTATCGCTTTTAAATAGGATGCGTTATTCTTTGTTCTTGTTACGTCCTTTCTCATTTTCTTTTTTGCAGATTGTATATTTGGCATAATGAAATCACCCCCTTTTATTTATATCATTAATAACAGTATATCCTAAGAAGTACTCCCTTTACAAAGAAAAGTCCTTGCTTAATACTTTCTCACCATACTCACCGGAAAACTTAATGGTAACTTGTATTGGTCCATCAACTTCGTGATACACACATCGGCCTGAGGAACACGTTCCAAGAGTCATTTTTGAACTTTCTCCTGTCTCAATTGAAATTTGCCCAAATGTGCCTTGGTCAATATTCTGCTTTGTTTTATACATTACCTCTGCCTCTATGGATTCCGTTCCTTTTGGTATCCCACTTACTTTCAATTTGAGTTCCTTTTTTCCGTTAAAAAATTCTGCATCAACTTTCGTGGATGCGTCAACTGTCGGGATTACATCTTGCGATTGTTCTTGGGTTACCTTTTCGACAACCTTAGGTTTTTGCATCGAAAAAAATATCATAACGCCAACAAGAACGATAACGACTCCTCCAGCAATTAAAAAAATCGTATTTTTTTTCATATTTGTTTTAACTAATAATGCGATCTCTTATGATGGATGCAATTGATCCCATGTCGACTCTTTCCTGTTTCATGGTGTCTCTTTCGCGAATGGTTACCGTATTATCTTCAATTGTCTGATAATCGACTGTAACACAATATGGCGTCCCTATTTCATCTTGTCTTCTGTACATCTTTCCGATATTTCCTGCATCATCGTATTCAGTAACGAATTGTGTTTTAACGGAATCGTATATTTTCTCAGAAATCTTCTGTAATTTTTCATCTTTCTGGAGAGGAAAAATCGCAGCTTTAACTGGTGCTAAAGATGGTTTAATTTTAAGAACGGTGCGCACCTTTCCATTTTCAAGAGTTTCAGTCTGCAACGCATTATCCAATATCATTAAGACCAATCTGTTAAGACCAACTGATGTCTCCATGATATGAGGGACGAATCTGATGTTTCTGGCTTGATCAAAATAATCAAGCTTTACGCCGGAAAACTCCGCGTGTCGTGTAAGATCCCAATCACCTCGCTGATGAATTCCTTCGACTTCAGCAAATTTCCCTAAACAGGCAAAATTATATTCAATATCAAATGCAGCTTTTGCGTAATGTGCAAGTTTCTCATGTTTCTTTAGACGGAGCTTGTCTTTTTGAATTCCAAGGATATTGAGATACCATTGCATGCGCTCTTCTTTCCAGTATTCAAACTTCATATCCATATCATCCGGATGGAGGAAATATTGCATTTCCATCTGTTCAAATTCACGAGTCCTAAAAATAAATTGTTTTGCTACGATTTCATTTCGAAACGCTTTCCCAACCTGTGCAATACCAAAGGGCAACTTAACACGCATAGAATCGATTATGTTTTTATATTCCAGATAGATTCCTTGGCATGTTTCCCCTCTGGGATATACGATATCGGCATCAGGAAGTTCTTTGAGATTTCCCACAGGTGATCCAAAATTTGTTTTGACCAAGAGATTGAAATCCCGTGCTTCCGTCAGGTTTTTTCTTCCGCAGTGTTCGCATGTGAGCTTCCCATCTTTCTTTAACGTGGCTAAGATTTCATTTATTTTATCCAGTGGCCATTTATCCACTTCATATCCATATTTTTCAAGAAGATGGTCTGCCCGCATCCTAAAATTACAGTCTTTACAATCGACTTGCGGATCGCTAAAGCTATCAACATGCCCACTTGCCTTCCATGTCATAGGATGCATGAATATGGCACTGTCAAGTCCCACGACATCCCTTCTGGTAAGGACCATACAGTTCCACCATGCTTGTTGGATATTGTTCTTCAATAAGATACCATAATGTCCATAATCATAGACAGCGGCAAGCCCCCCATAAATTTCTGATGAAGGATAAATGAATCCTCTTCTTTTTGCCAGTGCAACAAGTTCTTCCATATTCAGATTATATAATACTGACGGGCATTTTTTTGCCCATAATATCCTCACCAATCGCTACACACTCCTCATATGAATGACACTCACCATATCCCAAATGCATATATATGGAATTCATCGCCTGGACAATGGAGAAATCTGCACTCTCTTTTTTCGCTAAGGACACTAATAATTGCTTGCAAAGTGTGTATCCCTGCTGGTCAGGTTGATTCTCAGGGAGCAGCCGATCGAAGAGGTATAAAATTGTATATAAATTTTGCAGTTTCACTGAGCTTTTTTTTATTGGGCTCAAATGAGAAATGAGATCCACAGAATTTAAATAACGAGTATTCCCTTGCCGCTCCGAATACATAAGATGGACAAGCGTTCCCGTCTGAAGTGCAGATATTCTTTTACTGGTGATTTTTTGTATGCCTTTTGCCAATATATTTACTTTCCCAAACTGTTTTGTGAATACGCCCACAACAACATCTGAGTGAAGTATTTTTTTCTTCACGAGAACGATAGCTTCATCTTCTCGCGTATGAATTCGATATGACATGCGTTACTTGAACTCCATATCTCGTTCCATAGGACCGTTGAACAAGGATTTTCCTTCTATGAGAATCTTGTATTTCTGTCCTTCCACTCCCGATTGTTTCTGCACCAATAAATCGGATGAATCTATCGAGGTTGGAAGCGTATATACAATTTTTATCTTTGACATTCCCATTGGGTTTACGACAAGGAATCCCTCAAATACGGTCTTACCAAGATCGTCATATGTCTGCACCTTCATCTGTGATCCATCAAACGATACGAGTTTTGAACCTTTTGGAACATAGATGCGGACCCAGTTACGCAAAGGCGCATTTAAACATAATATTCTCTCTTGTTGTCTGTTGCAGTTTGAGGCTGGATATGGATTTTTATATTCAACTTCAACCTCACGCTGATTTTTTACGGTTTTGGAAGTGATTGTTTCAGTGGTGAAGAGATTGGATTTTGCACCTGCAAAATTCACGTTGTTCACATGCAGATAATCACCCTTGCTCTCGTTTATTTTACCCGCATAATTCAGCTTTTCAATCGATTGCTGTATATCCTTGTCATTGAAGTTCAAGAGAATATGTTTTTCATCCATATTCTTGAACATCGTTTGTGCAAGTGCACCCCAGTAGCGGGAAGGTGAAAAACGTAATGCTCTATTGAACAGTTCATACATCAGGTCTCCCAAAATTCCTTTTCTGTTCACTTTTTGATATCCAACTTCTTCATCGACGACGGAAAAGAGTTGATAAATGACCTGTGCACAATCACATCTTTTGTCTATTTTTGCACTAAATGTCACACCATTAACCTCGGCATCTCCAAAAATGGTCAACATGTCTACCAGGATTTTTGAGTCAAGTGCAATGATACCATCGTATTGCAATCTCATGCTGCTTTTTTTGTACAGTGATGTGAATAACTCCAATGACTTTACGAAATCTGGGGACAAATTACTGTCTCGGATATAAAATTGAGAAACTCCTTTGTGATATGTTGCGATTTCAGGAGGCGCAGCTGGGTGACTGGAAATACTTGCATCAAGAGTATAAATATCACTCGACTTTTCGATTGTCATTTTTCCATCTTTGATCTTGAAAACGGCATATGCCGTCAGGAAGCCACCTGTTGCTCTTCTTTCGGCGGTATTTTGAAATAGTAATAAATATGTCTGCTCCTTTTTAGATCCAAGGATTTCTGGCAATTTCTTTAAGAGTGGTTTTGCATCAACAAACAATCGGGATATTCCGGCAAACTGGTCTTTTACACTTGTGATGGTTGATCGTATTTTTTTCCCACCAATTTGTTCAGGGTATCTCTTTTCATCAATCTGTTCCAATCGTTTTTCTATTTGATTTATGTTTTCAGAAATCACATCCACATTTTTTAATACCTTATCTAAAGTGAGGATTGCTGTCTGTAATCTTCCCTCTGCGGATTTTTCAACAAATGAGGATTGGCCTTTTTTAAATCCGATCAGATCTGCATATGGAGCAATAGAAGCGACCATTGCCTTCCCCGCTTCAACTGAATAGCGACCCGCTTCAACACCTCTTTTGAAATCGGCGATATAAGGAATCGATGTTGCCCAATAGACTGTCTGGGATTCTTTCTCAAACTCTGCATATTTCTCTTCAAAAACCTTAAGTTTTGTCGAAAGAAGATCGATATCATTTTTTGAAAAAGCCGACTTCAAATCCTTCCCTGATACCATGACAGCCATAGCCTTTGCCTGGATGCGTGTATAGGGAATATAAAACGAAAAATAAATCCACCCGAATAACCCAAGGACCAAACCGAATAGAATGATTCCAGTTGTTTTTTTCATATGTTATTTATTATACCGCACCTCTACCGGTAATCATAACAAGAGGTGTACGAAAAATAATTGAAATGTCTTTCCAAAGAGAAATGGTTGTTACGTATTCTGCATCAAGCGCGATACGTTTATCAAAATGGACTTCAGAACGCCCAGAAACCTGCCATAACCCGGTGATTCCTGGTTTAACTGAAAGTACATCAGCTACATATTGTTTTGTATCTGGGTGTTTTTTTTGTTGATTTTCAAGCTCATCAGGGTAATATGCACGAGGACCTACAATACTCATATCCCCAATGAGGACATTGAATAATTGAGGTATCTCATCAAGTGAATGTTTTCTGATCCATTTCCCTACTGCAGTAACGCGTGGATCATCTTTCAGCTTATAGCTATCTTTTTGATACTGTTCAAACAGTTTTTTAAATCGCGCATCGGTGTGAAGAAGGATATGTGCGTTTTTTATCATAGATCTGAACTTGTACATCTTGAATGGTCTTCCATTCTGCCCAACACGTTCAGGAACATCGGCAAATATGGGCCCTTTTGAATCAAGTTTGATTGCTATAGAGACAATCAGACAAACCGGAGCAAAAAGCGTAAGAAGCACTATGGAGAGGACAATGTCCATTATCCGTTTGAGTCCCTTATTGTAGCGTTTTCCAAGAAAAGGTGAGTTCATATTGTTATGTGAGATCTTCATTCTCCGTTCCTTCAAAATTTTCAACAAGTGTTTTGATTTTCCCGACTGAAGATTTTTTGGCGATCAACAGAACATCTTTCGTATTGACTATTATATGCTCATCAAGATCGATCCCAACAATCAATTTTTTATCTTCATAATTGTAAATGAGTGTGTCTCTCACATGTTCAAGATAAGCACGCCCCCGAATGATGTTCTCATAAGGATACTGCTCCATCGCTTCTTTCACAGCTTCCCATGCACCGATGTCGCTCCACCCAATATCCTCAACTATCACCGAAGCAGAATCTTTCTCGATTTTCTCAAGGATCGCATTATCAAAATTTACTTTTGAGACTGATGAATACTCTTTCTTCAATATCGCATTGAAGCCTTTCTTTCCATAAGCGGAAACGATCTTTTTGATGGATTTGTAGAGTACTGGTTCGAAACGTGCAAATGCCTCCCAGATAAATCGTGGTGTTGTGACGAAATAGCCAAGATTCCATGCATATTTGCCCGACTTAAAATACTGTTCGGCAGTTTTTTCATCCGGACGATATTTACACCCCTCAAACCCATAGAAAGAAACAAGTTCTTTTTCATGGGATTTTGGACCGATATGGATATATCCTAAATTAGCACTCGCAAAACGTGGTTTATGGGCAATGAAAACGAGACTGTTGGGTTTTTTCGCAACATGCTCTCCTGCGAGCAACAGTATTTTGCGGAACAATGTCACTTCTTTTACCAAGTGATCACTCCAAAGAATGGCGACCGGTTCATGTGGAAATTTTTTCTCTAGGATCCCCATGACAAGCGCTATCGCAGGACCGACATCTTTTTTTTCAGGTTCAAGAAAATAGTTTTCATCTGGAATCAAAGGCAGTTGGCTTTGAATTATTTCTTTATATGCGACATTTGTTGATATATAGATATCTTTATATGAAAAATCAGGCTGTAGGCGTTCAACTGCAAGTTGGAGTGTCGACTTGTCACCGATTATCCGCTCAAACTGCTTAGGGGATTTTTTTCTTGAAAGTGGCCAAAGTCGTGTTCCTGCACCGCCTGCAAAAATGATTGCTTTCATATATTGTTTATTCCAAATAATGTATTAACTGTGTATCAAACCGTTCCAATCCAAACTGATTTTGTATCTCCTTAAAGCGTCCCTCAGTTGAATGTCTTAGATTGTATGATATTTGATTAAATCTTTCAAGCACGGCTACTAGAGACGACCCGTTTTGTTCTTCAAAGAAAAGGCCTGAAATCTCCGGTCGCACTGTTTCTAGCGCCCCCCCCGCACCATACGCTATGACAGGACATCCATGATATTGCGCCTCAAGCGAAATATAGCCAAAATCCTCATTTTGAGGCATGATGAGGGCGTCTGCATGTGAATAGAGCTTGGATAGCTGGCTATCGCTCACGAAGCCAAGGAAATGGCAGTTTGAAGGAGCGATTCGTCTCAAATACGACTCAAGTGCCCCGGTCCCCACAAAGACAAAGGAACTGTTTGGCATAAGCCGTGCAGCTTCACAAATAAGATCCGGTTTTTTGTACTTCTCCATCCTTCCAACCCAGAGGAAATATGGATGTGTGGGAACCAACTTTGGTTCTTTTGTTGCAATACTTTTTTGTTTATCCCAATAAAATGTGTCAAATGGCGGGAACACGATATCGCTTTTTACGCCGTAAACCGATAGCGCACGGTCGGCTACTGTTTGTGAGATTGAGACGAAAGTGTCCGGTCTTTGTGCTGCTTTCTTGTCCCATTCACGTACATGTGAAAGTATGGGAGCATATATCATTCTTTCTATCGGGGAAAGATAATCTTCAATATGGCTCCATAAATAACGGGGAGGCGTCAGAAGGTAGCAGATATGACGCGTGCCTGGTTTTGTTATGATGCCCTTTGCGAATGCTGATGTAATGGAAATTACGACGTCATATTCGCTGAAATTAAATGACTCAAACGCAATTGGATAAATCGGAAGAAGTAATGATCTTTTTCTGCGCAAAAATAACGGAAAGGACTGAATAAACGAAGAGTGTGTTGACAACTTCTTTGCCCATTGGGCGCGGCTCATATCAACTGCCGATGTATAAAAATCCGCATGAGGAAGCAGACGATTGAGATGAAGAAGGACCCGTTCAACTCCTCCCCATTTATCAATCCAATCATATACTATGGCTATTTTCACTTTTTTACTGTGCATACTGTTTATACAGATCCATTGTCCTTTTCGTCATTTGCACAAATGAAAAGTCAGGTTTCAACATGTTCACAGTTTTAATCTTGGCTTGTTCAAATCTTTGAATTGCTTCTTGGATTGAGTTCACCTCATATGGATCAAATGAATAATATGATGTTCCCAACAACTCCTGAAAAACGGGGATATGAGAAGCAATTATTGGTATTCCAAAATGCATAGCTTCAACAAGGGGTAATCCAAATCCTTCAGCATATGATGGATGGATAAGTGCCTCCGCATGTTTGTAAAGTCCAGCCAGTTCAGGAAGCGACGGTTTATCTTTGATGATCAAATTTTTCTTTTCCTCATCGGTGCAGGCTTTAAGAAGTGCTTCAAGGAAATATCCCTGGGGTCCAGCCAAAACAAGGGCGTATGGTGATTTGCTCCGTGCAAATGCCCGAACAAGGCTTATCACATTCTTATGTGGATAAAAATTGCCAACATAGAGAAGATATGGGCGAACAATCGTGGGCCTCTTTTCTTCTATTCCCATCAGTCTATAAGACACCCCTTCATAAATTGGATATATTTTTGATGAATATGCCTCCCCATATAGTGTGATCAACTGTTCCTTAACGATTGTTGTTGGAGTGATCACAGCCCGGCTGTGAACCATTTGGTTCCTCAACACTGCGGAAAATGCGCAATGTTTTATGGAGTAAGTAATCCTGTTTTTTTTCGATGCAAGACCTGTCTTGAAAAGAAGCGGCGTCACATCGTGAATAGTCGCAATAAATGGTGCGCGGTATAAGATCGGATGTCCAAAATAGGTAAAATGCATCAAATCAAGCGAGTCTTTTTGGATCTCAAAGAGAAATCGTGTCTGTTCGCTCATCGTGTGCCATAAGGAACGTGTGATATGGACATGGGCATCTGGAATCTCTTTCTTGATAAAGTCAACGTCAGATGGAAGACAATAGATGGTGAATGAGATATCGGTTGATTTTGATAGAGAAATTTCATGGAGAAGATTTTGGAGATAGGTTCCAACACCCGTTTGAAAAAGAAGTCGTGCATCAATCCCTATGCGTTTCATACCGCTGATTTTTTACGATTAATTGCTGCATATACAAGTGCAGATATCCATCGTGGATAGCATTGTTCATAATGCTTCTTATAAAAAATCGCCATCGATTCATAGAAATAATTACGTGTTTTCTTTTGAATTGTCACGTTATTTTTTCTTTTGATCCCGCTTTGGTTTTTTAAGTGAAGGACGGTGTACGTGGGGTCATACACGATAGAATATCCAAGTCTTTTAATCCTAAACGATAGGTCTATATCTTCTCCATACATGAAAAACACCTCATCAAATCCTTTCAGCACATCGAGCACATCTTTGCGCGCCAGAAAAAACGCTCCTGTTGGGGTATCAATTTCATGACGAGTGTTAAGCGGCAAGTAGGTAAGATGATATCCACCAAACAGTCGATTCAATACTGGTATGTTTGCCGTAAGTTTTTCAAGGCCGGCATAATAGCAAAGAGATCTCCATACTGTGGGAAATCCTCTATGAGATGCAGGATCTATAGACCCTGAAGCTAGATTGACACGAACAGTCAATGCTCCAAGAAGTGGATTCTCGTCCATTTGTTTGATGAGTTTGTCCAAGAATGCCTCCTCAGGGACGTAAACATCCGAGTTCAAATAGAGAACATATCGTCCTTCTGCAATTGCAAGCCCTTGATTGTTTGGTTTTCCAAACCCGGTATTTTCAGAATTGAGGATGACCTTCACATCGTTTCCATCTGCCATTTTTTTGAGACTTTCCGCTGAACCATCGTGAGAGTTATTATCAATAATGATAATTTCCGATTTGAGCGACCCTTTAGAAAGAGCGTTTTGAAGTTTGTCTATACATTGAAGCGTGAGTTCTTTTGTATTAAATGAAACAATAATGACAGAAAGATCTTTCCTCATATATATAGATAATACTATATCTCGTTAACGCTTTGGAGATTGCTTTGCTCTTCGAGCCTTTCCACCAGTACCAACCATTCTTCTTTGGCGTGCACGAGGATCTCTCTTAAGAAGTAATTCTTTTTTCAAAATTGGTCGGACCACTTCTTTATCTGTCTTCTCGAGTGCGCGTGCAAGTCCATGGACAACGGCTTCAAGCTGCCCCTGCATTCCACCACCACTGACGGTGATTGAAATACAAAAGCGGTCATCTGCCTTAACAAGCGCCATTGGTTTTAAATATTGTACTTTTTGGTGAAGTGCTGGAAAAACTACTTCTATTTTTTTTCCATTCACAAACATTTCGCCTTCTTTGATCTTCTTCTCTCCAACAGTTGCTGTTTTATCTTTTCCAGGAATGAACAATCGCACAACTGCGACCGATGTTCTTCTTCTTCCGATCCCTTCATAATATAAGACGTTTTTTGTTTTTTTCACCATAAAATTCTTTCAAATAATAATTATTTCGCAAGCTCAGCTGTGTATGGATGCTTATCATCCGCGAACACAAATAATCGAGCTAATCGCTTGTCACGTAATTTATTTTTTGGCAACATTCCGCCGACTCCATTGAGAACCATTCGAGCAGGATTTTTTTCAATTAAATCCATTGCTTTTACTTTTCGAAGTCCTCCTGGATATCCTGAAAAATGATCATACTCTTTTGTCTCCATTTTTTTTCCAGTGAGAACAAGGTGAGATGCATTGATCACGACAACGAAATCGCCACTATCAATATGTGTGACATATGTTGTCTTGTGTTTTCCTTGAAGGAGTGTTGAAATACGAGGAAGTTCTCTTCCGAGGACCTTTCCTTTGAGATCAACAAGGTGCCATGCTCTTTTTATTGTTGTCTCTGAAACTGGTTTAGTTACTTTAGTTAGTTGTACCATGATTATTTTGTTTCAGCATTTTTTGTAACCACTTCTTTTGCTTTCTTTTCTTGTTTCTCTTGGACAAATGGGTGAGCCCATGTCAATTCTGCCATCATAGCTCCATCTGACTGTCTTTGTTTGAGAAGCGTCATCTTGGTGTATCCACCATTGATCTTTTCGAAAGCAGGACCAACAGTATTGAACAATCTATCTACGAGTGCTTTTTCACCGAAATAGCTCAATATGATGTTTTTATTGGCCTCTGTTTTTGACTTTGCCTTGGTTACTAGTTTTTCTATAACCATCTGCATTGCCTTTACTCGCTCTTTTGTTGTTATTGTTTTCTGTTCAAGGAAAAAGTTGCGACACAATTGACGCATAAGCATCTTGTTTGCATCGTACCCCTGACCAAATTTTCTTTTTGCTACGCGGTGCTTCATATTATTTCCACTCAAAACCTAACTTTTTTAACTCGTCTTTAATCAAATCAATTGACTTTCTTCCTAATCCTTTATATGCAACTAGCTTTTCTTCTCCTATTTTTACCAAGTCTGCGACGGTTTCAATGTTTTCTCTTAAGAGAGCATTAACAACTCGTGATGGAAGATTTAATTCATCGATTATGAGGTCATTGAATTTCTTGTCCATTTCAACTGATGCAACTTCTTGAGATGTGACTGCTGCTGTGCTTTGTGATTCATTTTGTGCAAATACATGTGCAAATTGAGCTGTCAAAAGCGCTGCGGCTTGTTTTAATGATTCTTCTGGTGTGATACTTCCATCTGTCCAGATTGAAAGAATGACTCTATCCGCATCAGACTTTCGTCCAACACGTGCCTCTTCAACTTTATAGTTGACTTTTTTTACTGGGGAGAAAGAAGAATCGACAGGAATATAACCAGACTCTTTTTGAGATTGGTCATTTGCTGCGACATATCCATATCCTGATTCGACCAATGCTTCAAGTTCTATCTTTCCTTTTGCATCGGTTATTTCACCCAAATACTGATCTTTGTTGACGACTTCAACATCACCTTCAAGATCACTTGCGAATACTTTCCCAATTCCTTTTTTGCTCAATTTCACTGTGTGAGTTCCCTCTGCTCCTTTTTTGAAATGTACTTGCTTTAAATTGAGTGTTATTTCAAGTGCTGTTTCTTTAACACCTTTTAAGACACTGAAAAGATGAGGAACTTCCTCAAATTTGACAGCAACAACAGCTGTTCCTTCAAGTGAGGAAAGCAGTGTTCTTCGAAGCGCATTTGCCATGCTTTCTCCAAAGCTTTTTGTAAGAGGTTCTAAAGTGAACACGCCTGCTGTCTCTGATGTTTCTCCTGTTTTTGTGATAAATTGTGGTGTCAACATACGTACTTTAATATGATAAATAATAACTTATTATTAGCGTGAAAAATATTCAATTACTAAACGCAAATCTACTTGATCTTTCAATACATCCATATTTGGTTTTTCAAGAAGCTTTCCAACTGTTGCTTGTTTTTCAAGCCACGCTGGGATAATAAGATCTTTTATTTCAAGCATCTGTGCAACTGCTGGAATTTTTTGTGTAGATTCATTTTTAAATGTGATCACATCTCCAACCTTGACTTGGTATGAAGGAATTGAAAGCATCGATCCGTTGACGGTAAAATGTCCATGAGTAACCATTTGTCGTGCTGCTGCTCGAGTTGGAGCAAATCCCAATCTGTAAACGACATTGTCAAGTCTACTTTCAAGCAATGTGCTCAAATAAAGGGCAGTGTTTCCTTTTGTACTCACCGCTTTTGCAAAATAATTTTTCATTTGTTTTGCGGTGACGCCAAACATAAATCGAATTTTTTGAGTTTCACGGATTTGATTTCCACGTTCTGATACCTTTCGTCTTTTGTTAAGTCCATGCTGTCCAGGAGGGACTGCGATCTTTTTAAGGAGTCTCGCATGAGATTTCGAACCGGGTGTTTTTAACCCTAAATCGATTCCCTGTCTTCGTGCGATTCTATTTTTTGGTCCTGTATATCTCATATAGTCATCTAAAATTCATAATAAATATTACACTCTTCTGACCTTTGGAGGTCGTACCCCATTGTGAGGAACTGGAGTAACATCAATAATAGTGTCAATATCAACGACTGATGCTTTGATTGCGCGTAATGCCGCTTCTCTTCCAGGGCCAATACCTTTCATGAAGACAACTGCTTTTCTCATTCCAAAATCATTGGAAACTTTCTTAAGGACGGTTTCTGTTGTGACGGTTGCCGCATATGGAGTTGATTTTCTTGTACCGGAAAATCCATGCATACCACTTGATCCTGTTGCGATGACAGCGCCTTTTTCATCACTGACTGCAACGAGGGTATTATTGAACGTTGCTGTAATGTAGATCTTTCCGTTTTCTACCACTCTGTTTTTTGATTTCTTATTTGTTGTGCTCATATATATCTTTTAATAATTTATTTTGCAGGTTTAGCTGCTGCAGCAGGGGCTGCTGTTTTTCCCTGCTCTAACTTTGCCCAGACTTCTTTCTTTAATGCGCCGACTGTCTTTTTCTTACCTTTCTTTGTACGTGCAT
>JBAQNR010000013.1:0-84625 GCA_049304035.1 Microgenomates group bacterium | reverse complement strand
AGATTACACATAAAACAGAAGTGAAGGGTGTCCGTGTCAACATTCAAAATGATGAAGAATTATTGAAGGAGTATCAGAGTCTTATTGAAGTGACTAATGAGGAAAATGTATATTTACAAAAAATGATGAAGGGGCAAGAGCTTATTATTGGCGCAAAACGAGATGTGCAGTTTGGCATTGTTCTTCTCTTAGGACTGGGGGGTATATATGCGGAACTACTTCAAAGCGTAGTGAGCTTCATCTATCCGTTCTCATTTGAATATATGTTTAAAAAAATACGTACGTCAAAAGTTCAGAAAATCATACAAGGATTTAGAGGAGCGGCACCGGTTGATGAGGTGAAGCTCTACGAGCTCCTTGATAGATTAGGAATGCTCATGAATACCTATCCACAAGTTAGAGAAATTGATTTAAATCCAACTCTTGTTTCAAACTCAGGGATTCATATTGTTGACGGACGGATGATGCTTGACATAAAATAAGGAAGGTGTAATATGAGGCTATGAGTGTGAATGAGAGACTCGGTTTTGATCCTTCTTTACTTCCTATAACTCACATTTTATTATTGAATTCGACTATTTGGGCACAATCAAAACAACCAAGTAGGACACATATATTTTCTCAAGGTATTTTACGCACAGATGAATTACCCGTCGCCTTAGTACCAAAAGAGTCAACCTCATTTCGTCAGCGTGGACAAGTTCTTTTTGTAACTCATGAGCCAGATAGTTTTAACGTATTTTATCCAAATCATAATGCCACTCATATTTACTATCCACCATGGATACTATTTGGCTTTTTAAAACCACAAAATAAATTAACTATTCCAATATCTATATATCAATCACACAAAGATCAAGAGTTTCATCAGGATTCATTTTTATAGAAATTGGGTGTATAATATCGAAAGTATGAAAAAGATAGTTCATGGTATTACATATTATTACTTCCAGCGCTAAGCGGGAAGTTTTTGTGTATACAGAACCCCGCAAACAAGCGGGGATTTTTTTTGGGATTCGTTTCCAAAATATAATTTTGGATTACGAATACCAACCCCTAAAGATTCGCACCTCGGGAGTGCGAGGCTGTAAGCCTCCAGACCGAGGGAAGAATTCTTGGGGTAGGGTGGAAAATGAGATGGCGAAAAATAAGATTTGGCAGATAGGAGAACACGAATGAAGGAGGATTGGTGGGAATTTATATTTTTAACAACATGAATAAAAAAACGTTGATTCGACAATTTAGCTTCTACTATTATCAACTCCTTTACGGTGGGCCCGTTTAGTACTTTTTTTCACAAACCACAACCCGCCAAATATCGGCGGGTTTTTTAATAATTTTATTTTTAATTTATGAAACACATTACATTTATAAACGGCCGTGATATTCCTATGGAGCTTCATAGGCCGGTTATTGTGCAAAAAATCAATCTGAATCCTATCGAAGATAGGAAAAAAGCAATAGAACATGCGGGATTTAATACTTTTTTACTCAACACTGAGAACATTTTTCTTGACATGTTGACCGATTCTGGAACAAACGCAATGAGCAATAACCAGCTTGCGGCTATGATGCAGGCAGATGAAGCATACGCTGGATCGAGCAGTTTCAAACGTCTTGAAAAATCGGTTTGTCATTTTTTCAACAAAAAATTGTTTCTTCCCGTACATCAAGGGAGGGCTGCTGAGCATATACTTGCACAGACCTTTGTTAAAAAAGGCGATGTTGTCCCTATGAACTTTCATTTCACCACAACCCGAGCTCATATAGAGTTTGTTGGGGGGAGTGTTGAAGAGTTGATAGTAGATGAAGTATTCAAAACAAAAAGCAAAGAGCTCTTTAAGGGAAATATGGATATACAAAAACTGACGAAATTCATAGAACGAGTCGGGAAAGAGAAGATACCGTTTATCCGTATTGAAGTCACAACCAATCTGACCGGTGGCCAGCCAGTTTCTCTTGAGAATATACGAAAAGTGAGGGAAGTCGCAAAAAAATGGCATATTCCTGTAGTGATCGATGCATGTCTTATTGCAGAAAATGCGTGGTTTATTAAGACGAGGGAAAAAGGATGTGAAGACATGACTATTCAGGAGATAATCCATGCCATATCAGAATGTGGTGACATAATATACTTTTCAGGGAGGAAACTGGGTGCCGCTCGAGGAGGAGGAATAATAACGAATACGAACGAACTTTTTATGAAAATGAGAGCATTCGTCCCTCTATTTGAAGGATTCCTCACATACGGCGGTATGTCAACAAAAGAGATCGAAGCGCTTGCGGTTGGTTTAAATGAATTCACCGATGAAACGGTCATCAGTCAAATGCCGAAGTTCATTCAACACGTTGTTTCTGAACTTGAGAAAAAACATGTACCGGTAGTCACTCCCGCAGGAGCCCTCGGAATCCATATTGACGCAAAGAAATTTCTGCCTCACATTGATCAAAAAGAATACCCCGCAGGAGCTCTCGTTGCAGCGTTGTTCTTGATTTCAGGTATTCGCGGTATGGAACGCGGAACAATTTCTACCGATCGTAATGCTGTGACGAAGCAGGAAATGCCAGCAGAGCTTGAGCTTATTCGTCTAGCGGTCCCGAGAAGGGTGTTTAGTCTTTCCCATATGGAATTTTTGATCGATAGAATGGTTTGGCTTTTTAAGAATAGAAATCTTATTGAGGGTCTAACGTTCACTGAGGAGCCATCGGTCTTACGATTCTTTTTCGGAAGATTAAAACCTGTTTCTGATTGGCCAGAAAAACTTGTCACACAGTTTAAAAAAGATTTTGGCGATATGAGTTTATAACGATTTTTGAGGGGTGAATGACCAATTTCACCCCTCAATTCCGTTCTATTATTTATGTTTATTGTTTTATTATGTTAATAAATGAAACCGTTCAAAACGAACAAAGAGAACGAGCGATGAGATCGGCATTTCAAGTTGAAGTTGATGGGATTCTCGCAAAAAAAGATAGATTCCAGAAGGTGCCCGGACAGATAAAAGTTGGATTCGAGATGGAGGCGGCGCTAGTCGACCATATGGGTATCCCTGTCCCTGAGGCGGTTCGTGATTCAATAAAAGATGGAGTTCCAGGGGCGGATCCAGAGCTTGGTGCTTCACAAATTGAGTGGCGGACTGATCCAATACAACTAGAACAGGACGGTGGATTACAAATGCTTATCGCCCAAGCCCGAGAGCGGGATGAACAGATGAGAATATCAGCCAGCATGCACGATGCAGTTCTTCTACGAACAGGAACACAACCATTGATTGCCCTCAATCAAATAGAGAGAACAAACAAACCAAAATATAAACAAGTCCCAGATTTTCACGATCGTAACAGAACTAGAAAAGACACCAAGATTGGACTCTGGGAAGATGCAGTTGAAGTTGGTGCCGACGTTGTCGCGTTGTTGAATAGCTTACAATGCAATCTTGAAGCGGAGAATCTAGAGGATGCGATCGATCTGACAAACAGGTCTTTGATGATTGGCCCACTTGTCGTTGCTCTTTCTGGAAACGCACGCTTTCTTGAGGGAAAAGATACAACGTTTAATGATGTGCGAACGACAGCATGGGAGATAAGTCATGATACACGGACGGATGAAGAGCGAAAAGCAGGAAAAGGGCTTCGTATAGGACTACCTGTTGATTACTTTGCCGACATACAAGATTATTTTGATCGCGTAGGAAGTCATCCTTTTATTTTAGATGACGTGAGTAACGCATTGCGCATTGGTATAGGATTATTCTGGCAAGATACAAGAATTAAAATCATCGGGGATTCAGCCGTCGTTGAGTTTCGTCCAGTTTCGATTCAACCATCAGTTGAAGAAGATATTGCGGTAATGCTTTTCTACCTTGGTCGATTGCAATGGTCAAAGCAGACGCAGGAACAGTTGCTTCCCATAGAGGAAGTGAGGCAAATGCGATCACTTGCAATGCAAGTAGGAATTCTTCCGTTTGTTGGAGAACTTCCACAAGAATTAACTCGGGCGCAGGAAGCTTTGGAGAATTTTGGCATGAAAAAAGCTGATCTTGATCCATTTTTTTCCATTCTCAATCAACGGGTGCAGGATAAAAAAACACCAGCGGATGTATTTGCCACAAAAGTTCATTCGTTCCAAGGGAACAGAGAGGATGCATTAAAAGTTGCTCTTGGTATATAATAAATCCTATGAACACACAAGATAAACTAAACCTTATCAATCAAGTTGGGGAAGAGATAATAGGCGGTGATGAATTAAAAGCCTTAATTGAAAGCGGTGAACAGTTGATCGCATATGATGGATTTGAACCGTCAGGACAAATTCATATTGCGCAAGGCCTCCTTCGTGCGATTAATGTAAACAAAATGATTAAAGCCGGAGTCAAATTTCGTATGTGGGTTGCCGATTGGCATGCAATGGCCAACAATAAAATGGGAGGAGATTTAGAAAAAATAAAGACAGTTGGAAAGTATTTCATCGAAGTATGGCGGGCAAGTGGAATGGATTTAGATAACGTTGAATTCATGTGGGCAAGCGATATGGCGAAAAATCCTGAGTATTGGAAACTAGTTGTTCAGGTGGGTAAATCAAACGCCTTAAAGCGATTTATTCGAACCGCTGAGATGATGGGGCGTGAAGAATCGCTTGAAAAATTAACGGGCGCACATATTATCTATTCATGTATGCAGGTGGCAGATATCTTTATGCTGGGCGCAAAAATCACACAACTTGGTATGGACCAACGTAAAGTGAACATGCTCGCACGCGAAGTCGGGTTACAACTGGGGTTTTGGAAACCGGTCGTTGTCAGTCATCACATGCTGAGGGGATTGGCAAAACCTGTTTCGAATGAACAAGATGCGTTGCAGCGAACAATTGAACTGAAAATGTCAAAATCTAAACCAGACACAGCAATATTCATGACGGACACCACTGAAGATGTAAAGCGAAAAATAAATAAAGCATATTGTTTGGAGGGAGACATCAAGGAGAATCCAGTGCTTGAATATTGTAAATATATCATTTTTGAATCATTTGAACGTCTAGGGATAACAGAATTCGTTGTTGAGCGACCTGAAAAATGGGGAGGAACTCTTCGATTCACAACGTATGTTGAACTTGAAAAAGCATTTGCAGAAAAACAGCTCCACCCGATGGATTTAAAAAATACGGTCGTTATACTTATTGATAAGTTATTACAGCCAGTCAGAGAACATTTTGAAAAGAATGAAGAAGCAAAAAAACTTCTAGAAACGGTAAAAAGCTATCAAATAACGAGATAATCATCAAAACGATTTATAAAGGTCCCAAACTTCGTTGCAATAATTCCCCGACTTTCCATTTTGGGAATATGTGTAATTGCATGATCCTGAGCTTCCCGATGCATGGATACGCGCAACCTCTTTAACTGTTTCCTGCGGCCAATCGGAGCAGCTTGGTTGAGGGAATTTTCCTGCTCTATTCTTTGTTGCTATCCCAAATATGAGGATATTATCGAACAAGACGCGTCTATCGATATTTTTCGGTAATGTTTTGATTGTATATTTTCGAGTAACCTGTTCTTCTTGTTCTGAGATTTGCATAATGCCCATAATTTTGAGATCATATGTCTGAAGGCCAATTTTGCTACTGCATGTTTCTCCCGCCCCGGCACTGTCGGGAGGTATGGTTCCAGATTGAGTATAGTAGCCCAATCCAGAGCATACAGTTCCCTTATCGGATGTTTTCCACCATCCATATGTGTTATACATTTTTGTCGTTGTAGCACTCATGTTTTTGAACCAATTTCCCGCTTCAAGAGTTCGTATAGCCATAAGGAGTTTATAGGGAACACATGCCCGTTTTTCAACATCTTTCATGATTTCCTCAATACTTGTCCCCGGTCGAACATCATCATTTATTGGGGGATATACAACCTCAGTTGGTTTGGGGACTTTTGTCGGTTTTGGAGCCTTGGTTGGCTGAGGTGGTTGAGTAATTCGAATTGTCGGCTTGATTGTTGGTAGTGATGTATGCGTAGGTATTGGACCATTTGTCGGTAGGACAATAGGCGTAGATGTAGGTATCTCGGGTGGTTCCGTTGGGTTGGTTTCCCAATCCACAGGCGTGGGCTCAACCGGTTGTTCAATTGGTTGCTCCTGTTGGGATGGTGAAACAAAAGACACAAGTGAAGGGATTTTAAACGACTGCAATGCAGTTAAGATATTTGATCCAGAATTTGCAAATGATTGTGAAAAATCGGATGCAATTGTCTGAATCTGAATTTGAGGGGCTGCTTCTGATGGTGATTCTTGGGTATATTTCATAACAAATCCACTGATAAAAAAAGAAGCGATCAAAACAATTCCAATACGGACACGAGGGTTAAGGAGGCTCATCATGTAATGAGTATAGCAAAAACAAACCCTAAACATTAAGCCCTAAATTCTAATCAGAAGATTCAAAAATATAAATATTAAGCAATATATAATATTCTATTTTTAAAGATGTAATGTTTTTTAAAGTTTGGTGTTTAGAGTTTGGAGTTTACTTGGTATTATATCTACTATGGAATTCAATCATGTTATATGCGGTGGAACATTTGACCATCTACACGATGGACATAAAAAACTACTCCGATCCTGTTTTGAAGGTGGAAAAAATATAACAATAGGTATAACTTCTGGGGCAATGGTAAGGCACAAATCATTTTTTTGCTCCATTCAATCCTACGCCATTCGGAGAAGAAATATTCTCAACTTTGCCGTTCAAAATAAAAAAAAGGTGAAAATTGTCAAATTGCACGATATTTTCGGACCTACGATCAAAAAAAACACATTTGATGCACTATTCATCACAAAAGATACTGAAAAAGGTGCTGAGATGATACAGAAGAGACGTAAAGAGATCGGTATGAAGCCATTATCGATAAAAACAGTCTCACTCGTTTATGATGAAAACGGAGAGAAAATATCTTCAGAACGAGTTCGGCAAGGCATAATCACTAGAGAAGGTAAAAGCTACCAATCCTTCCTTATTAGCAAAGGAGTATTTATCCTGCCAAAATCGTTGAGACGAGTATTAAGACACCCCTTGGGCCGCATATTTTCTTCATTTTTGCAATTTCCAGCAAAATATACTATTGTCACACCTGAAGTGTATGAGTTTGGAGGCTGCCCGATGCATATCTCCATAGGGGATGTTATCACTGGAGAACTACAAAAAACCAGAATAACACCTATAATTTCAATCATCGACGGAAAGACACAACGAAAGGCCCTAAATGACGCAGAATTAAAGAATATCAAGAAGAAAGATTGTCTTTATGCTCTAAATGAAAAGGGCATGATTCAGACCAGTGCAATAAAAACACTCAATTCATTATTTGATATAGGGCAACATAAGGCCACAAAACAGCTTTTTATTGAAGGTGAAGAAGACCTTCTTACTCTTCCGGCCATTCTCCTTGCACCGCTTGGTTCTTATGTTTGGTATGGACAATTAGGAAAAGGAGCAGTTTGCGTTCATGTGACAGAAAAGAAAAAGGAGAAGGTGTATAATTTGCTGAAACGGTTTGAATAATTTCTGTGTCATCCCGATGTAAATCGGGATCCAGAATAAGTTATTATTATATAGATTCCGACTTTTGTCGGAATGACAAAAAATATATGGAAGATAAGAAAACATATAACCCATCAGAATTTGAGTCAAAGATGGTTGAATTGTGGGAGAAAGAACGAGTCTACTCTACTGAGAAAAGCTCAAAAGCTTCTGCAGACAAGGAAAAGGCCTATTGTCTATCTATGTTTCCTTACCCATCGGGAGCAGGCCTTCATGTTGGTCACGTTCGTATTTATACAGGTACAGATGTTATAGCTCGATACTTTAAAATGATGGGAAAGGAAGTTCTTCACCCAATGGGTTGGGATGCATTTGGGCTTCCGGCTGAAAATGCAGCTATAAAGGCCCAAAAAAACCCTATCGATATGGTTCCTGGTAACATTGCGAATTTTAAAAGGCAGATGAATATGTTGGGATTGTCATACGACTGGGGAAAAGAATTGGCAACGACAGACCCGGCATATTATAAATGGACTCAATGGCTTTTTATCCAATTTTTCAAAATGGGTTTACTGTACAAAAGGAATACGCCAATTCACTGGTGTCCCAAATGTAAGACAGGCCTCGCAGAAGAAGAAGTTCTGGCGAATGGAACTCACGAGCGTTGCGGCAGTGAAATCAGCAAAAAAGAATTACCTCAATGGATTTTCCGTATTACTACTTATGCTGAGCAACTTCTTGAAGATCTCAAACTCCTTGATTGGCCAAAAGGAATTCTTGAAATGCAAAGAAATTGGATTGGAAAAAAAGAGGGGATTATCATCAAACACACTGTTTCAGAACTTGATCTGTCAATTGAAACATTCTCTGCATATCCAGCTTGGCTTTTTGCAGATACATTTATCGTAGTCGCACCAGAGCATCCAGTCATTAAAAAACTTGTGGAAGGTACGAAGTTTGAAAAAGATGTGAATGATTTTATTGAAGAATCAAAAAAGATCACTTCTCAACAACGCACTGAAGATAAGTTTGAAAAAAAGGGAGTGTTTACAGGTCGTTATGCAGATGATCCCTTCAATAAGGGGAGGAAAATGCCTATCTGGCTTGCCAATTTTGCAATGATGGATTTCGGCACAGGAATCATACGCTGTTCAGCTCATGATGTTCGTGACTACGAATTTGCAACAAAATATCAGATTCATTTGGAAGAGGTGGTTGAACGGACCGATCCAAAAATGCCGATAAACGCGCATGATAATGCTGGAATTCTTAAAAACTCAGGTCCTTTTACAGGAAAAACAATTAGTACAGAATTGATTAATGAAATAAAAAACTGGATTGTTGAGCAAAAAATTGGAAGAAAAGAGACAACATACCATTTACGAGACTGGATTTTTTCACGTCAGCGCTATTGGGGGGAACCTATCCCAATGGTCTATTGTGAGAGATGTGCACTGGAAGGGGTAATCGATGGGGAAAAGATTGATCCATCAATGGCGGGATGGTTTGCAATAAAAGAATCAGAATTACCACTTGAGCTTCCTTATACAGCTGCATACGAACCAACGGACACGGGGGAATCGCCATTATCGAAGATGAAGGATTTTGTCACAACAACATGCCCCCATTGTGGCGGAAATGCAAAGCGGGAAACTGACACAATGCCAAATTGGGCTGGTAGTTGTTGGTATTTTATTCATTTTGCTCAAAATGAAAAAACAAAAGTAAAATATCAAAGCCTAAAGGAAGAATGGATGGATACAATGACACATTCGTCTTTTGCTCCAGTTGATTGGTATTTGGGAGGAGCTGAGCATGCTGTACTTCACTTGCTTTATGCACGTTTTTGGGTCAAGGCGCTTCGTGACATTGGACTTCTCAACTATCCAGAACCTTTTTTGAGATTGCGTAATGTCGGTATGGTTTTGGCAGAAGATCATCGGAAAATGAGTAAATCATGGGGAAATACAATCAATCCTGATGATGTTGTTGCTCAATATGGAGCAGATACTCTTCGATTGTATGAGATGTTTATGGCGCCGTTCAATATGGAGATTGCATGGTCAATGAAGGCGTTGCAGGGTGCGCATCGTTTTATAAAACGAGTATTCAATTTGTATGAAACCCAGAAATCTAGTTTTGGTGGTCAAAAATCAAATCTTGAGCTGGTCAATAAGTTGAATAAGACGATACAAAAGGTGGGAGACGATATCGCACAAACAAAATTCAATACGGCAATTGCGGCAATGATGGAATTCCTAAATGCGTTTGAGGCTCAACCTGAGCTCTCTGCTTCTGAGGCAAAGAAATTCATTCAAATACTTGCACCGTTTGCTCCCTTTACAACTGAACAAATATGGCGAGAAATATTTAATGAAAAATCATCAGTCCATTTATCATCATGGCCCACTCAAACAGAAGTTGATATAAAAGAGACGTCCGTAGAAGTTCCTGTTCAAGTAAATGGTAAATTCAGAGGAACTGTTGTTGTTCCAGTTGCGGCAACAAAGGAAGAAATAGAACAAGTCGCACTCAAATCAGAAGGAATAGCTAAGTACATAACAGGAACTACCTATAAGCTTATCTATGTGAAGGGGAGAATTTGTAATTTTGTATTAAGCTAGCGGTGGGCTTGCACTGAGCGGAGTCGAAGTGTTGCCCAGCCTGGATTTGAACCAGGATAATCAGATCCAGAGTCTGATGTCCTACCGTTAGACGACCGGGCAAGCACTTGTATATTCTATCACAGGATGACTTGAAAAAATCGTTGTTCCCCCCAAAACGCCTAAAAAATGGTGTATAATAGTATGTTCATAATTTGGAGCTTCTACGACTTCGTTTACTCAAGTTGAGAGATTCCACCAATATATACCTATGGAGATTCGTAATATCGTTATTATCGCCCACGTCGATCATGGAAAAACAACATTGGTCGATGCCCTCTTAAAACAAACAAAAACATTCCGCGACAATCAAAAAGAAATGAGTCAAGAGCTTATTATGGACTCAAACGATCTTGAAAGAGAGCGTGGAATCACCATTTTAGCCAAAAATACCTCCGTTTTCTATAAAGATACAAAAATTAATATTATTGATACTCCTGGGCATGCAGACTTTGGTGGAGAAGTTGAGCGCACAATTACGATGGCATCAGGTGCCATTCTTCTTGTCGATGCTGCAGAAGGTCCGCTTCCTCAGACAAAATTTGTTTTAAAGAAAGCGCTTCAAGCAGGGTTAAAGATTGTTCTCGTTATTAATAAAATCGATAAAAGAGATGCACGACCACATGAAATCATCTCAGAAATAGAAACATTGTTTCTCGATCTTGCACAAGATGACTCATCACTTGAATTTACCACGCTTTTTGCTGTAGGACGAGATGGAAAGGCCTTTTATACACTCCCAGAAAAATACACAGCAGAAACTGAAGGAAACTTAACCCCTTTATTTGATACCATCCTTAAGGAATTTCCTAATGTTGCATTGAATGAAGATAAACCACTTCAAATGCAGATTTCAACTCTTGACTATGATAATTATGTTGGAAAACTGTGTATTGGAAAAATAACCCAAGGAACATTAAAGAAGGATCAAAATATTGCGGTTGTAGGAGAAAATGATTTGGTCATTGGCACAAATAGAGTGGCAAAACTCTTTACAACTTCGGGATTGGATCGTGTTGAGGTTGATCAGGCAGTTGCGGGCGATATCGCAACAATCGCAGGTATCCCGATTCTTACCATTGGACAAACAGTATGTGATCCAGCATTTCCACAAAGCATGCCACATATTACCGTAGAAGATCCAACCATTAAGATAAGTATCGGGCCCAATACAAGTCCTTTTGGAGGAAAAGAAGGTAAGTTTAGCACATCTCGACAACTTCGTGAACGTCTGTATAAAGAAGTGGAAACCAATCTTGGCCTTCGTGTTCAAGATGATATGGAAGGTGTTGGATTTATTGTTTCCGGTCGTGGAGAATTGCATTTGGCAGTTCTTCTTGAAGAGATGAGAAGAGGCGGATATGAGATGGAAGTTTCAAAGCCACAGGTAATTTACAAGACGATTGGTGGAGAAATCTGTGAGCCTTTTGAAGAAGTGACAATCGAGGTTGAAGAACAATATTTTGGCGTCATCACAGAAGAGATGGGTAAAAGAAAAGCGCAAATGCTTGACATGAAAAAAGAAGGCGGGAATCAAAATCGCATTGTCTACAGAATCGCAAGTCAGAATCTGTTAGGTATTCGTAATTCACTTCTTACAAAAACACGAGGAACAGCCATTCTTCACTCGTTTTTCTTAGGATATTTTCCAAAAGGTCTCAGAATGGATGATACGCGAAATGGAAGTTTGGTATCAGTAAAAGGTGGAGAAGCAGCAAATTATGCCATTGGAAAAGTACAGGCACGTGGAGTCTTATTCGTCGGACATGGAGACACTGTCTATGAAGGTATGGTTGTTGGAATGGCAAATAAAATGGATGACATAGAAGTTAATGTATCAAAGGAAAAACAACTCACCAATAACAGATCGGCAGGAGAAGGAGTATCCATCGGCGTAATTCCTCCAACACGTCTTTCTCTTGAGCAAAGTCTTGACTTTATCAATGATGATGAGTTATTGGAAATCACACCAATTTCGCTTCGCATCAGAAAAAGAGTTTTGCAGTCGACTTTACGAAAAGTGAATGATAGGCGCATGAGACAGATTCGAGAAAGCCAGCAACAAAATAACGGCTAAATGCAATCGGCTCATCTTGACTTCTATTCTTAAATCCGTTAATCTCATACTAGTATCTTTGTATGAAAAAAATAGCGGTGATATTACTCTTGATCTCTTTTTTCCTTGGTGGTTTTTTTACCGCACAAACTCTTCTCGAAAAAAGGATCCAAACGATCACTCTTGAAAAAGAAAAATACAAATCACTCTCTCAAAAGATCAAAGAATGTCCACAAAAAGAATGCAAGCAGGACTTGGTACTTACAAAAGAAAAAGAAAAGGCTCTTGAAAATATAGTTGAGTCTAAAATACGTTTTTCTTCAAAAAAAACACAAACATCACCAACTCTGGCGACTATCACCGTAACAATGCTGGGTGGATCTGCGATGAAAGTCGATGCAAGCGACTTAGTGTTCAATTATTCAAACAATCTCAAAATACTCAAAATAACTCCTGGGAGTGCGTTTCCATCCTATCCTCGGATTGTTGCAGAAAATGGAGTATTAACTGTTACTGGAATTGCAACGATCGGAGACAAAGGTATAATACTAGGAACTCCAAATGAAACATATGTCACGTTTGAAGTGGAAAAAATAGGTGATATAGCACAAAAAGGGACTTTATCTATTGATAAGATAAATACAAAGGCGTTTCTGCAAGGAAACTCTGTTCTTGACGAGAATCAGGATATTGCAATTGAACTCTGATATGAATAAAAAAACTGTTTTTGAATATATCTTGATACTCTTCATAACTACGGTCGCAATTGTCGGCTTCCTATTCCTTTTTCAAAATTACCATTCACAAAATACGAAAGCTCAAGAAAATTCGTTAACACTGATACTGAAACTACATGGGGAATGGTATCCGCAGTCGACAATGAAGGCAACGGTTACGTTATATAACCCACAGGGAAAAGTGAAAGAGTTTAACGATGTTGTTTTTGCGTATCAAAACGATAAGACTTTTTTTCGGACACTAATGTTAGATCCAGATTTAAACTATAACACATTATATGCAATCTATATTAAACCAACTAACTATTTTGGAAAATTATTTTGTTCAACAACTGTAACCGGTAAATCATGCACGGTCCCACAGTTCATAATCAAGAAGGATATAAATACGATAGATCTTTCAGGACAACCGTTTTATGGCGGAGATATTAAGCCGGCGAATGGAAAGGTTGACGCTTATGACGTCTCAAAAATAATGGCAAATCTTGGAACCTCAACCGATCTATCAACCGATATCAATAACGACGGTATTACCAATACGATGGATTATACATTGGCGCTCTATTCACTTGGTAAAAATTATTCTGATGACACAATGACGCTTGTTGTTGTACCTCTTACCCCAACTGCTGTATTAACAGCAACGCCAACAGCAACATTAGCGCCCACAATAGCTCCGACAGCAACGCCTACTGCGACACTTACTCCAACAGCAGTCGCTACTCCAACTGTTGCAGCAACCCCCACCGTTGCGGGTACTCCAACACCAACAACTGGCGCAGTTGGCACATGTCATCTTATTCCAGGATCTATGGCTAAACAATTCTGTGGTATTCAAGAAATGGATCTTGACGCGAGTACCGCCTATTCGGCTTGTGAAGGTGGTGGAACAGGCATGTGTGCGGGAAGTTCAAAAGCAAAATGTACCTGCCCAGCTGGAAAAACCTGCTCTTGTCAGCTTCTTGATAAAGCCGCTCAGACAGTTACCTGCACCAACGGGGGAAAGGTTGAAATCGTAGAGTGTAATTGAATTGAATAAAGGGCCCTCAGTTGATACAATTAGATGTTTATTTCTTCGAGGGTCCATAGCTCAATGGTAGAGCAGCAGCCTTTTAAGCTGTTGGTTCTGGGTTCGAGTCCCAGTGGGCTCACCAATAGGTATAATGTAGGAATATATGGCTGAACCATTTTCTGCTGAAGTTAGAACTTCCATTAAGGGTGTAGAGTTACCAAAGGTCTATCAAAAATCAGAAATTAACCGCATGTTGGGCGCACAAGAACAAAAAGGGATTCGCCCCACAGGACTTGTATCCGACTTTGACAACTCCTACTTCCGATCTGATGGCGTTGCAGACACAAAAAAATTAGCAGCTATCACAGCTGAATATGATATTCCCACAACAATCGTAACAGGTAACGACTTAGCCACAATTACAAAAAAAATGGATGATAATGGATTGAGAAAGCCTGAAGTATTAATCACGGCCGTTGGTACGGAGATATATGTTTTGCAAAAAGATGGGATTGGGAGAGAAATATACGCCAAGGATGATGAATATCAAAAAAAAATGGAAGAAGCTCAATTTGATCGTAAAGGATGTGTTGTGGGACTTCAAAAGACAATTCTTGATTGGAGAGATGATATAACAAAAAAAGCACATTCGCTCGATTTTCAGAAACCAGAGGTAGAAGTAGCATTTCAAAAAGGAGAAACTGTCGATGTTCAAGACTACAAAGTAAGCTGCTATTTTATGGCAGAAAATGATCAAGATAGAGGTTTTGTTGAATTGGAGATAAAAAAACAATTTCCACACTTGGAAATACTCATATGTGAGGAAATAGGACATAATAGCAAAATAAAAGCAGGGGAGCCAAAAAAATATTGTATCGATATGTTGCCGATACCAAAAGGATTAGATCATGGAGGAAAAGCTGGAGCCGTTGATTATCTCCAAAAAACAATTGGTTTAGAGCGAGCTTTCAATGTGGGAGATAGTGGAAATGACATACAAATGCTTCACTCAACAGCGCTTGGTGAAGGGATAATAGTTGGCGGCGCAAAACCTGAACTAAGAGACACTGTTGCCGACGTTGCAAACTTTACGCCAATTGGAAATACAGGATTCGTCAAAGGGCCAACTGGAAAGAAGTTTTTCGAAGCATCTTCAACTGGAACTCAGGCTGCCGGCAGTATTATCGATGCTGCTATTCGTCGCCTTAGAGTAACATTACGATTTGAGACCGAGCCAAAAATGAGAGACTATATTAGAGAGATAATAGGAAAACTCCAAGCACCTACACAACCTTCACTACAAGCAGTATAACTGGTATAGTATGAGCATTCAAAATATCAAAATGAAATTTAATTCAATTAAAGAGATAGAACTATATCTCCAAAAATTCATTCCCAGTTCAACGCAAATACGCTTTCCAGGCGAAGAAGGAATATTACGGACGAAAGAATTTCTAAAACTTCTTGGTTCACCTCAAAATGAAATTCCCTGCATACATATTGCTGGAACCTCTGGAAAAGGCTCGACCTCGTTCATGATCAGTTCTTTTTTGTACTCTCTTGGATTTAAAGTAGGACTTCATCTTTCACCTCATTTGCTCGATATCCGCGAGCGCGCATTGATAAACAATTTGCTTATTGATGAAAAAAGATATATTCACTATTTTGAAGAACTAGTTCCAATGATTGAAAAGATGAGAAATTCATCGTTTGGGATGATTACCTATTTTGAAGTACTTGTTGGTCTAACATATTATATCTTTGCCAAAGAGCGCGTAGACTATATGGTGGTTGAAGTCGGACTAGGAGGAAAATATGATGGGACAAACATCATAGACCGCCCCGATAAGCTTTCTGTTATTTCTAAAATTGGATTGGATCACGTCCAAGTGCTTGGAAATACTCCTGCGAAGATTGCCCATCAGAAAGCTATGATTTGTATGGAAAAGGGAAGTGTAATTTCTATTTTTCAAACGCCTAGTGTTGAAAAAGTCATAAAATCCATAGCTGAAGAAAAAAAAGCAAAATTATCACTAATAGAAAGGAAGGACATAAAGAATCGCTTACTAACCAATGGAAAAACGCAATTTACCCTCATGTGGGATGGTGTGACATATAAAAATATCGTCATAGGTCTGTTTGGTCTTCATCAGGCAGAAAATGCCGCTCTTGCCATCGCATCAATGCTTTATTTAGGTAAACGAGATCATTTCAGGGTTGACATGGCAAAAATTCGAACATGTGCAGAGCTACTACGGTTTAAAGGCAGGATGGATATTCTTACGCAAAAAAATAAAAAAATAATAATTGATGGAGCACACAATGAGCAAAAAATGAAAGCCTTTCTAAAAGCACTAGCCGCGATTGAGGAGAATAAAAAATATACGTTCGTTATCGCATTCAAAAAAGGGAAGGATTATAAAAAAATGCTTCGTTTTATTATCCCATTTGCTCGAAAAATCGTTATCACAACAATCTTTAGCGAACATCAGGATTTATTTCATTTTTCAACCGATCCAAAGATTATCAAAGACGAATTGACTCACTTGGGGTTCACAAATATTTCTATAATCGAGAAAATCAAGAAGGTAAAAAACTTTATATATGAATGTAAAACGGACGTTGTTGTGACAGGATCGCTCTATCTTCTTGGCGATTTATATACGTTGCTAAATGATTAGTTTCGGAATATACTTCACCTATGGCCACCATCACTGTTTCCCATTTATCGAAACACTTCAAAATTTATAAAAAAGAGCCCGGTTTAGCTGGGTCTATTCGTTCGTTGTTTTCCCGGAAATATGAGGTTTCAAAGGCGGTAAACGATATTTCATTTGAGATAGAGCAGGGCGAATTGGTTGGATTTATTGGCCCAAACGGTGCAGGAAAAACAACGACACTCAAATGTCTTTCGGGATTAATTTGCCCAACTTCAGGCGAGATCTCCATTCTTGGGCATAAACCTTTTGACCGAAATCATACATTTCTTCGTTCAATATCACTCGTCATGGGACAAAAAAGCCAGCTATGGTGGGATCTTCCGGCTATTGAGTCATATCTTTTATACAAAGAAATGTATGATATTCCAGAAAAGCAGTTTAAAGATACATTAGGTGAACTTTCGGAGTTGATGGATTTGACTCAGATATTGCGTGTGCAGGTGCGAAAACTTTCTCTCGGTCAACGAATGAAGTGTGAGTTAGTCGCACAACTTCTCCATAGGCCAAAAATTCTGTTTTTGGACGAGCCGACAATTGGACTCGATATTGTTATGCAACAAAAAATACGTTCGTTTGTTCGTCAATATAATGAGAAATACAAAGCAACAATTCTTTTGACGAGTCATTATATGGATGATGTAAAAGAGCTTTGCAAACGTATAATTATTATCAATCATGGCAAGATCCTTTATGATGGGAGCTTAGATATGGTTGTATCAAAACATACCCAACTAAAGAAAATAATCGTTATATTTGAAAAACCCATTCCATCAGATGAATTAGAAAAAAGAGGAAAACTTCTTTCAATGGACGGAACAAATGCGACGCTTGAAGTAAATAAAGACCAGGTTGCCGCTGTGACTGGATATATTCTTTCTCATTATCCCGTAATTGACTTGACGATAGAAGAGCCGCAGATAGAAGAGATTATCAGTGGTATTTTTTCTTCATCAAAAGTATGAGGTGGTTACGCATGATGGCTCTTTATTTTGAGCGGACGTTTGAATACAGACTCAGATCCTTTTTATGGATCCTGATTCCAATGTCAAACAACCTGACTCTCATTTTATTTTGGTCAGGATCAAAAGAACAGTTGAGTTACATTACAACCTACTACATTTTAATGACGATAGGAGGGCTACTCACGACCTCACACGTAGAAGTTGAGGTGGCCGATGTGGACATAAAACAAGGAGAATTGGTTAATTATCTAACAAAACCGGTCCCCTATTATTGGATCCAACTTCTCTCGGAAACCCCATATCGCGTTTTACAATCATTTTATGCAATCGTGATTATCGGTACGTTTTTCCTTTTGTTTAATGGGCGTCTTTCTATTGTGTTGCGTCCAGAACACATTCCGTTTATTTTTGTTATCTTTTCGCTTGGATATTTAATATCTTTTACGTTTAAACTCAGCTCGGCATATCTCTCCTTTTGGTTTAAAGACATACGTGGGTTTTATGAGTTGATGACAATTCTGTCGATTGTGTTCTCCGGCGCAGTTATGCCGCTTGAGTGGTATCCTCCATTTATGAGATCAATAGCTCATTTTTTGCCGTTTGCATATAGTGGATATTATCCGGTAGCAACACTTATGAAACCGATGGAAATTTTGGATCTTTTACATATAATCGGGGTACAAGGCATATGGCTTTGCGTTTTATTGTTGGCGCATCATTATCTGTGGAAAGAGGGAATTAAAGAGTTTACCGCTGTTGGGCAATGATACCTATGAGACGCTATGCACGTATATATATGGCCATTTTGAAGATTAATTTTGTCTATCTTCTGACGTATCGTGCAAATTTTATCAATAATATTATTTCAGCTCTTGGCTGGGGGGGGTTTCAAATAATCTGGATAGTATTACTGACAGGGAAGCGTGGCACGTTTTTTGGGTGGACACAGGATGATATGATTCTTCTCACGTTCGGTTATTTTATGGTGCTTGGCATATTTCATTTCCTATTTTCACGAAATTTTGACGCGTTTTCTCGCGTTATCGATAGGGGAGAATTTGACACTATTTTGCTCAAACCACTTAACAGTCAATTTCATGCAACGATGCGCATAGTCAGCTATGCAAATCTTATTCGTGCCATTGTTGGGCTTGTTTTGATTATATTTTGGATGAATTTGAAACACTACACAGTTACTCCGGTTCAAGTGTTTCTTTTCAGTTTCTATATTGGAGTCGGTGTTGTGACGATGTACTCAATTTGGCTGATTTTTATCACGACCGTTATCTGGTATCCGAATTTAAGCAATATGGTAGAGCTTCTTTACACAATCAACGGGTTCGCTCGGTATCCTGCAGAAATGATTCGAAATTCGGGAAAAATCGTCCTTTATTTATTTATTCCTCTATCTCTAAGCATTAGTGCACCTATGAAAGTTCTTCTTCATAAGAATGCGTGGGAAGATGTTGGTTTGTTATCTTTTGTATGTATCCTTCTTTTCTATGTTTCGCATAAGTTTTGGCAGCACTCCCTGAAATACTACACAAGTGCAAGTTGAGGGTTAAATAACTCTCAATTTCCAATAAATATACTAACAACTCATTAAATAGGTATATATCCTCAAACTCTAAACACTAAACTCTATACAAATTCCAAATCAGAAATTCTAATGAGATTAGAATCGTGACTTTATATTTTAGGGTTTTGAATTATTTATTTAGTTTTTAATATTTAGAGTTTAGGATTTATTCTTACTTAAATTCTTGTATACTGTATTTCTATGAAAACAATAACACACACCCTTAAAAATGGCCTGAAAGTCCTTCTTGTCGATACAGAATCATTCCCAACCGTTACAGCGCTTGTCATGGTCGGCGCGGGAAGCAGATATGAACGAAAAGATAACAATGGAATTGCCCATTTTTTTGAACACATGGCATTCAAAGGATCTCAAAAATATAAGACCTCATTTGAAATTTCCTCAACGATAGAAGGAATTGGTGGACTCTTCAATGCATTCACTTCAAAAGATCATACTGGATACTGGATAAAAGCGACGAACGAGCATACAAATACACTCCTTGACGTTTTGTCTGATATGATCCTTCATCCATTACTTGATGTTGACGAAATCGAACGTGAAAAAGGCGTTATCGTTGAAGAAATAAATATGTATGAAGATATGCCCGCACGCAAAGTAGGGGATATTTTTGAAGAAGTTATGTATGCAGGAAGTCAGCTTGGATACGATATTGCCGGCACAAAAGAGACGGTAACCGCTTTTGATAGAAAGACATTCACCGATTATATCGACGAACTATATCATCCGAATAATGCAGTTATCGTTATAGCTGGAGGATTGCAGGGAAAAGATTATCTTCCAGAAATTGAGAAGAAATTTGGCAGCTGGGAAAATAAGAATGTGTTGTCTTTTGAAAAATATAACGAACAACAAAAAAAACCAATACTGCATATTCGACACAAAAAAACAGAACAAGTGCACCTCTGCCTTGGATTTAAGACATTTTCATTTACAGACGAACGAAAATATGCTTTGCAAGTTTTGGCAGCTGTACTGGGAGGTGGAATGTCCTCACGTCTGTTTATGCAAGTGCGTGAGCGAAGAGGGCTTTGCTACTATATTTCGACTGGACGTGAATTATATGCTGATACTGGTAGTATGGTTACGCAAGCGGGAATTCGAAACGATAAACAAAAAATCCAGGAAGCGATCAACGTTATCTTGGAGGAGCATATGAAAATCGCAAAAGGAGATGTTTCTGATGAAGAAGTTGGAAAAGCAAAAGAATTACTTAAGGGTCGATATCTTCTCAGCCTTGAAGACTCGATGAATATCGCAACAATGTTTGGCACAAAATATGTCTTGGAAAAGGAAATAGTCGATACGGAAAAGGTTCTTGAAAAATTGAAAAATATCACAAAAAAAGACATCATGTCTGTCGCAAAACAGATTTTTATACCTTCTGGGCTTACTTGTGCCATAATCGGCCCACTTGAAGAGCGTGATATCGCGCTACCGGAAACACTCTAATATACACTTGTATTGAGGCTCGTTTTCTGCTACTTTTTTAGTATGGGTATATTTTTTTGTATTAGTTTAAAAAAAATACATAATTAATACACCTATTTTTTTAAAAAAAATATAATGAAAAAGAGAAAGTTAACTATTTTTCGATTCATAACATTAGTTATTTATCTCTTTACAACCTTCTCTTGGTATCTTTTATATCTTCCGCTCGAAATCAAAACAGTCTCAGCGGCATCACATACGATTACTTCACGAGTTGACTTTGATTTGGGAATACAGAATGGAACAGATACTGCCAGTTCTGAAGGAAAACTGAGCCTCAAGCCAGATGGTGTATGGGGGCCTCGAACATTTAAAACACCAAATCTCACGCTTGGTGATCAGGCAGCAATTGCTTCCGATGGAAACTATGTATACGTCCTCCACAGTTCTGATAATTTTTTTGCGCGCTATATTCCCTCTGAGAACAGATGGAAAACACTCGCCTCAGCCCCACGGTTTAGTTATCCTGGAGCACAACTTGTCGTAATTGGCAACTTTATTTATGCGCAATTTGGAGGATATCAGAAAGAATTTGCGCGCTATTCGATTGTGTCCGATGTATGGGAAACTCGAGCAAATATGCCCGACCTCACATATGGTGGTGCTGCATGTGCAACTGACGGAACAAACCTTTTTTGTTTGCGTGGTGCGTCAACGACCGACTTTTGGAAATATGTCCCCGCTACTGATACATGGGCAGGTGTTTCAAACCCGGCATTAGCTATGTATACGGGCGCAACTCTATCATATTATGACGGAAATATGTATGCGATGCGCGGTGGTGGTACGACAACGATGTATCGATATAATATTGCAGCAAATGTCTGGTATACGACGATAACAGACAATATCACAGCTCTTGCTGTCGCACCGGGAACGATTAACGAGGATAAAACCGCAGCAATAAAAAATGATGAAATATTCCTAACCCGAGACCAAGGGACACAGAGCTTTTACAAGTATAAGATTACAACGAATACCTGGACCACTCTCACAAACACTCCTCAAGCCACTCGATATGTTGGGGCAGTCTATAACGCTGCCGACGACTATGTATATGTATTTCGCGGTTTGGGTCAGTATGATTTTTGGAAGTATAATCCAACAACGAATGCTTTCTTAGGTCCCAGCGATCTCCCAATTACTCAACCACCCGGATCAGGTTCCGATTTATTTTATGATGGTGGGTTTATTTATTATTTGCGTGGTGCAAATACGGCAATTTTATATAAATATGAAATTGCGACAGGGATCTGGACAGCATTGACAAGTGCTCCAGCGACGTTTAATGATGATACAAAGGGAGTTCAAGTTGGGACTGATATTTATTTCTTCAGAGGGAGTAATACAACTGCTTTTTATAAATATAGTATTCCGGGTGATGCATGGACTACGCTCACTGCAGTTACTCCTGTATCATCCTACTATGGAGGGACGCTTGCATATCCTGGGACTGGGGACTTTATATATGCGACTCGTGGAGCAACATCTCGTTTATTTTGGCGCTATCAAATATCAACAGATACTTGGAGTGATATAGCGGTAGCAGATTTACCCGATAATGCTGAAGCAGGATATGGTGCTCGCATGACTTCTGATGGAACGGATATCTATTATTCCAGTGGATATGGTATCTCTTCATTATTAAAATATACGATCGGGACAAATACCTGGACTGTCATAAACAGTCTGCCTTTTGCACCAAACTGGGGAACTGATATGCGTTATTACAATGGAAAAATATTTTTCCAAGCAGGATTCTATAAAAATGATTTTTGGGAGTATACGATTGCGACAAATACATGGCGCCGTCTTCCATATCTTCAGGGTACCTACTATTACGATATAGGCCCATATAACGGAGGATCTCTTACGATAGATAGCACAAATGGAACAATATATTCCACAAGTGGACAAGGATTGATCTGGCTTAACCAATACACGCCATCAAGCTACAACTATATTGCATCAGGTGTTTGGACAAGTAATGCAATTGATACAACCTATATGCAAAGCTTTACATCCCTTTCCACATCAGTGACAACTCCTGGGGATTCGTCAGTTGCATTTGAAACACGAACAAGCACAGATTCAGCATCGTGGAATGGCTGGCAAGCGGTGAGCGGAAGCACAATCGCTTCGCCTCCAGCTCGTTTCGTACAGGTTCGTGCAACGCTCACCGCAACAACAGATAGATCTCAAACACCAACGATAAACTCCGTGCAGATAAATTATGTTGGTGATGAGGTATCCCCAACCAATCCAGGAACATTCTCAGGTGTTTCTCAAGCTGCTGGCGGAGTTGCTATCTCATCGGGACAAAGTTATAAATATACTGCGCCCTATTTCACATGGACAGCAGGAACAGATTCACAAACAACTATTTCCGGCTATTACGTATATTTTGGGACAGATATATTAGCAGATCCAGAAACTGCCGGTGTTTTTAAGACAGATAGAAATTATTTAGTGACAATTCCATTGACAAAAGGACAGACATATTATCTTCGCTTGCAGACAAAAGATACGAGCGGAAATATTTCAACTGCAACGACAGGATTCGTATATACATATTCTGGTGTATCACCTCCAATAACAGTAACCAAAACGAGCACATCTGACTTTTCGGATGGGACTGCGACCAATACCTCAACAACGAGCGATAAGATATCTTTATCATCTAAAGCTGGATTTTGGCAGCAGGAACGGCTTACTATGCCCCCAGCTGGAATTTATTACGGATCTGATTTGGCATATGTTTCTTCCTCAAACAAAATGTATCTCAATCGTGGATACGGAAGTAATACATTTTATGAATACGATCTAACAACGGATATATGGACTACAAAAGCGACTTTACCAAATACCGTCTATTACGGTGATAACACAGTAGAGGGTCCAACAGGATATCTTTATGGTACTCGTGGATGGAACACGAGTACATTCTGGAGCTATGATATTGTCGCAAACACGTGGAGTGATGCGGCCGCAGCTGATGCACCTCAACCTATCAATTACGGGGGATCACTAGTATATGATGGTGGAATTTATATCTACGCATTGAAGGGGAATAATGATGACACATTCATGCGTTACAATACCCAAGCGGATAATTGGGAGACATTGGCTAATATTGACTTTGGGGCTCCAGATAGGCAAGTAAACAATCTTGTTGGAGACGGTGCAGACCTTGCAATTGATCAAACGAATAATGTTATTTACGCAACGGAGGGGAATACTCGTTCCGGTTTTGCCTCATACGACCCAACCAGTAATTCATGGACACAACTCCCAAATCTTCCATCTTTACCTGCTACTGGATCAAAAATAGAATATGATGCCACAACTAATGCAATCTATTTTCTTGCCGGTTGGAATACAACACTCTTTTTCAAATATGACATCGCAACTCAAACATGGAGTAGTCTTCCAGACGCTCCTCTTGCTATATCAGCAGGTTCTACTCTTCGCAATGTAAATGGGACTTTGTATGTCATTCGTGGTGGTGGAGGGAATCAATTCTATAAATACAATATAGCAAAACGTTCATGGATGATTCCAAACGTTGGATTGTTCGGCGGATGGTTTAGAGGAAATGATGTGCGGACGTATGGGTATGGTGCAGATATCATCAAGGGAGATGGCAATAATTACTACCTTACGCGAGGTAATTTCGACAATCTCTTTACTCGGTATAACCCAACAACCGGAGAAGCTACGAAACTTGCAGATGCTCCAGCAGGTTTTCAAAGTGGAGGTAAGCTAGTGTATGACTCAACAAATAACAAGATCTATGCAACAACAAGTGTCTATTACCGCAAGCTATTTGTGTATGACATCACAACTGATTCGTGGAGCGAAGAGGTAAACGATCCGCCACCATTTGATCCAGACTATGGAGTTGGTATGACTTATGACGGCTCACGTTATATTTATTGGACCCAAGGTCAAACCACTCAGCGATTTTATCGTTTTGATACGCAGGGCGTTGCCGGTGCAAAATGGGGAGTGCTTGCAAACACTCCTGGATCGATGCAATATGGGTCGGATATCGTAAAAAAAGGAGACTATATATATGCACTTCGAGGTCAAAATACAGTCGGTTTTTATCGCTACGGTCCATTGTCTGGAACACCGGTGTGGAGTGATCCATTAGTGGCAGATTTGCCGACAGGTGCACTCATCTATAATGATGGATTCTTGGTCGATGGAGGAGGGGATCTTCTCTATGCATGTCGTGGTGGAAATCAAGTGGGTTGTTATTCATATTCTGTTGCGGGAAATTCATGGTCTGCTATTGCTAATGCACCTGCACAAATTTATACAGGAGGATCAGGAGCACCTGTAGGGGCGGAAAAAATACTGGTAATTGCCGGCGGTGGTACCAATACGTTCAGTAATGGATTATATTCATACATCATGCAAACGAGTTCAACCTCATTTCAAGAATCTGGGAGCTACATTTCAGGCACAATAGATCTTACTGCAGTTTACAAATTTGCCGGTCTGCAGCTTTCATATACAAGCGCAAGTAATACGAATATCGTTGTTTCAACCAGAACCTCTACAGATAACAGCACATGGGATGATTGGCAACTCGCTTCCGATGAAAAAATAGTGGGGACGAATAGGACATATAAGATTGGCTCGGCCACAAAAAGATATATGCAAGTAAAATTGGAGGTCACATCTGCCGATGGAATATATTCGCCAACAATCGATGACTATTCTATTTCCTACTACCAAGATATCGATGAGCCAGCGAATCCATCCTTACTTTCTGCTTATACCACCGCAACGAAAAGTGCAACATTGACAACTGGTAACTGGTACAACTACTCTTCTCCACTCTTTGAATGGCCTGCAGAAGATGCGGCAAACGGTGCAACTGATGGAACTAATGGAACGGGAATAGCGGGATATTATGTCTATTTTGGAGCTTCAGAAAGCGCTGATATTGTAACAGACGGCGAATACCAAACAGCAACAAGTTATACGCCATCATCACTTACAGCTGGCCAAACATACTATTTACGATTAAAAACAAAAGATAATGCAGGGAATATTAGTAGTACGGAGTATTCCGCATTCGTATATAAGTTTAATGACCAGAAACCAGACAATCCGACGACAATGACTGTTGATCCACCTGGGCCAACAAATGTCAATTCATATACATTTGCATGGAGTGGTGGAACACCAGACGTGAGTTATTGTTATAAGACAGGCGCGATAGGTGCGGTAGAACAGTGTACTTCAAATATGTCCGTCGCCAGTATTTCAGCGTATCAAGAGGGAAATAATACATTTTATCTTCGTGCGAAGGATGTTGCTGGTAATTATGCGACAGCATATAAAACCGTCACCTATCAGTTAATCGAAACGGCACCAAGTACAGTCCAAAATCTTACGGTAACACCAGATCATAGTGTTACTGGTGAATTTGCATTCACATGGAGTCCGCCAGCATATTTTGGAGGGACGCAAGGTGGTTTAAAATATTATTACTCCATAAATTCACTGCCAACCCCAGGTAATGTGACGCTTGCTGGCTCGCAAACATATCTTCCATCAAATTTCTATGCAAGCCAAGTGGATAAAAATACGATATATATCGTTACGAAAGATGAGATTGGAAATATTTCCTATAATTCATATGCCTCGGTTGATTTTTATGCAGATACATCAGCTCCTGGCATTCCAGTTGAAGTTGATATTGCCGATGTTTCCGTAAAAGAAACAAGTAAATGGCGACTTGCACTTTCATGGGATGTTCCTACCTCAAGCGGATCTGCTGGAGTCTCCTATTATGAGGTGTATCGCTCCACAACCGCTAACGCAAGTTGTACAACTAATGAGGCAGACTTTGTCAGTGTCGCATCAACCTCACAAACATCATATGTCGATGTAAATCTTACCCAAGTAAAAAATTATTACTGTGTTAAAGCCTGTAATGTAACCAATCAGTGTTCAGCCGTTTCAAGTACTATTGGGCTCCTTCCGGATGGTAAGTGGCGTGTTGCACCAGAGCTTGTTGCGAGCCAATCTGCGACAGTTAAAACGAAATCTGCAATCATCGAATGGTCAACGAGCAGAAAATCCAATTCGTTTGTGAAATATGGGAAAAAATCTGGGACGTATGATAATGAAGCCGGATCTTCCAATCAGGTCACATTCCACTCAATCCCGTTAAACAGTCTTGATCCTGGTACGACCTATTATTATCAAACTGTGTGGACCGATGAAGATGGGAATACTGGTGAGTCTGAGGAACTGTCGTTCGCCACGAACCCCGCACCATTCGTATCGAGTGTCAAGTTCAGTCGAGTAAATATCAACTCAGCTCAAGTTACGTTTACGATCAAAAGTGCGATCAAGGCATCTGTTGAATATGGGAAAACAATAAGTTATGGGAGCGTTGAGACAATATCAACCTCAAAATCAGAGACGACATATTCGGTAGAGGTAAGTAATTTGACTGAAGGATCAATCTATCATCTCCGTCTTGCAGGAGAGGATGATGAGGCTAATATTTATTATAGTGACGATTATACATTTGAAACGTTGCCCACTCCTAAGATCATTGGACTGCGTGTTCAGCAGGTAGTGGGGATGCCAACAGCTACGCTTCGTTTGATATGGACAACGAATACGCTCGCGAGTACGATCGTTACCTATTATCCAACAAAAGCACCTGCAACCGCACTCGACAACATCAGCTTGGTTCTGAAAAAAGGACACGAAGTTATCTTGAAAAACTTATTGGATGATATGGATTACACGATTCTCATAAAAGGGAAGGATTCTGTCGGAAATGAAGTAAAAACTGAAACACGAAGCTTGAAGACAGCAAATGATGTCCGTCCACCTGATATACAGAATCTCAATGTTGAATCGACGATCGTTGGTGTTGGTGAAAATGCATCTGCACAAATCGTCGTTACATGGGATACGGATGAACAAGGGACAACGCAAGTCGAATATGGTCAAGGAACTGGAACATCATATAACCAAACGACACAGGAAGACACGAGCAAGACTCTCAATCACACAGTTACCATCACTGGATTAAGCCCATCAAAGATATACCATCTGCGAGCGCTCACGAAAGATAAGGCAGGGAATGTGGGTCAATCATTAGATACGGTAATCATCACACCAAAATCAACGAAAGACGCATTAAACTTAGTAATTGACAACCTTTCAAAAACATTTGGCTTTTTGAAGTCGTTTAGCAAATAATTATGGCAATCCAAGACAATCGGTTACTCGAAATAAAAGACTTAAGGAAATCGTTTCCCATTGGTGGGGGGACAGTAGAGATCCTTAAGGGAATAAATATCAAGGTCAATAAGGGAGAATTTGGCATAATATTCGGGCCTTCAGGATGTGGAAAGAGTACATTATTACACTGTCTTCTAGGTCTTGAAAACCCATCTGCGGGAACGGTTTCCATGGAAGGTCAGGACGTGTATCAGCTTACCGAAGATCAGCGTTCCTTATACCGTCGACATAAAGTAAGCATTATTTATCAACAGCCATTATGGGTTTCATCATTGAGTGTCATCGATAATGTGAAATTTCCACTTCATCTTTTAGATCTGCCTGAAGAAAAGATTGATGAACGAGCGTGGGAAATTCTTCATCAGGTCGGCATGGATAAATGGGCGCAGTATGTGCCAACAACACTTTCATCAGGTCAACAACAAAAAATCAGTCTTGCACGGGCGCTCATGCTTGACCCATTGATGATTGTTGCTGATGAGCCAACTGGAAATTTAGACACGGTTTCAGGGCAAGAGCTACTTCAGACGTTCATGGACTTGGTTGGAAAAGGAAAAACTGTAGTCATGGTTACTCACGACTTGGAATATCTGAAGTATGGGACAAAAATTTATCATATGGTTGATGGAGAGGTGGTAGAGGAGTATGAGCCGAAGCATACAAAAGACGAATTATTTATGGGTAAAAAAGGAATAACTGGGAATGATACCTCGAATGTTCGTGATCCTAAATTCTTGGAAAAATTACATCTATGAAATCAAAAATTATATCTATTGTGCGCACACTATTTTCCATCGGATTTTGGAGGGAAGCAATCCGCCAGATCTATCTTTTTGTCACTTTCTTCGTACTTCTTATTCTTTTCCTGTTGAGTAAACTTTTCTCTCATCTCTTATTCATGCCATTTATCGGACGATTTATCAGAAGCATAAATTTCGCAACAGGGAAAACAATCCCGCATTATGAAGAATTGCTCAGCAATAAACTGGATGGAATGAGGCCATCTGAGGTAAAACGAAGTTATCTTATCGATCTTGCGCTTAAAAACCTTTTGGCAAAAAAAACACGTTCGTTTATCACCATGTTCGGAATGGCGGTTGGTATTGGGATTATCGTATTTTTATTATCACTTGGATATGGTATTGAGCGACTCGTTATTTCAAAAGTTGCATCGCTTGATGAGTTGCGCATGATCGATGTTTCTTCAAGTGAAAATACGTCGCTGAGATTAAGTAAAGCAGTCTATGACAAGATAATAAAATTGCCAAAAATTGAAAAAGTCATACCTCTCGTATCAATCGTTGGAAAGATTAATTATAAAAGAGCAACAACGGATGTGCTTGTATATGCTGTTCCAAGAAGTTATCTCGATGCCCTGAAGCTTTTGCCAAAACGAGGAGCCTTTTTCACAAATAACCAATCATTTGAGACGACAAAAGCGATGAAAGAACAGATTGGATCCGTTGCTGGCGCTCGGACTGAGATCGATAAAATAAAAATTGGACAACAACGTGATGAATATTCATATATTTTCACTGTGTTTCCAGAAAAAATAATTATAGTTTCAGAAGAGTGTGATTTAGCTTCAAAAACATTGGGGTACACAACCCGTATAGAAGGGGGATTTGAAGGTCAACTGTATTGGGGGAGTCAATACACCCCATTTGATGATTTCGGGCATGCTGGATATGATATATCCAAAGGGACATATGCAGGACGCTGGGTAAAAGGCATGATGCCTTTATATAGCAAAAATACGGATGAGTCGCTTGAGCCACTTCTTGACGATATGGGGCGACAGGTTTGGAAAAACGGATGCATCCAAGAGCGTTTTATTCAAAAAGAACAGATAATAAAAGTGCAGAAGACGGAAGTTCTGGGTGAGGCGACTGCAAGTGCAGCTGTCGAGCCAGCAGAACAAGCATCCACGTTTGATGCTGTTGTCGTCGCGAGTGATTCTTCAGGATTTGAGATGGTTTCGCTTCAAGCAAGTGGGGCAGCTGGAATAAAGAAAGGGAGTGAAAAACTTGCATTTTCTTCGCCCCCTGAGGGCCTGACAGTTGTTTCAACCGGTCTGTTGAATTTATTGAATATCCCGGAGAAGTCTGCGGTAGGAATGTCTTTCACATCATCCTTTATTATCGGGAAAAGCTTATTGCCAAGCATTGAAGGTAAATCTCTCTCTGAAGAGAAAACCTATAAGATTATTGGAGTGATCGACGATGCGAATAATACATATTTTTATATTCCCTATGGCGATGTAAAAAAACTTGCTCTTCCGAATGTTTCCCAGTTTAAAGTCATATTGAAAGATGCAGAGAGTATGCCAAAAGTGCGTAAGGAAATTGAGACATTGGGATTTCGTACGAATAGTACCTCAGATACCGTAAAACAAATAGAATCGTTGTTTGTGAACTTGCGACTTGTACTTGGAATACTTGGCCTTGTTGCTCTTGGTGTTGCTGCACTGGGTATGTTTAACACGCTTACCGTTTCGCTTCTTGAGCGTACACGAGAAATCGGTGGAATGAAGACAATGGGCATGGTAAGTGAGGAAGTACAAGATCTGTTTATGGCAGAAGCGATGATCATGGGTCTCTCTGGAGGAATTGGGGGGTTAAGTTTAGGATACTTAGCAGGAAAAGCACTCTCGTTTGCCGTATCAATCGTTGCCTTTTCGCAAGGGCAGACATATCTTGATCTTACTTATATTCCTCTTAATTTTACTGTATTTATATTAATCACTTCCTTTATTGTCGGCGTTGCAACAGGAATCTATCCTGCACAGCGTGCGAAGAGGATATCAGCATTAAATGCATTGCGCTATGAATAAACCATCATCAATCAAAAAAACTAAAGCAGTAAAAACAACGAAAAAAATCAACATATCGCCACTTGTCATTGAAGAGCGGACAACATTGGCAACTAGTTCTAGATCGGTCACCTCATTCTTACTCAGTTTTTGTGTGGTTGTAGGCTTCATTTTAGGACTATTTTGGTATGGCAAACAGGCTTACTCAAGCATTAGGGTTATTTTTTCGCCTGTTAGGACGAATCGCTTTCCATCATTGGAAACACAATATTTTGACCCAATTGAGTTAATGGATGTCTCAAGGAGAAATCAAATAGTCTTGATTGATGTACGCAGTTCCCAAGAATATCAAAAAGAGCATATAGTTGGAGCACTATCATATCCGTTATACACAATACAAAATGAAAACATAAAATACATCGAGAGTGAATTGTTGTCGACCGATGGTTTGGATAAAACAAAATCTATCGTCATATACGGTCCGAGTAATGCTTTTCAACGTCAACAAGCCTTTGTTGCTGAATTAAAAAAGCAAGGTTTTAACATAAAATCTCTAGCGGTTGGATGGAACGAACTCCGTCACTTTCAGAATATATGGATACCTGAAGGACTGTGGGGAAAAATAGACGTGAACAGTATTATTCAAAAAAATGATATTCAATAATCTACTTAGTATCTATTCTGATATATTATTTTTGTTCGGTTTTTTCGTATTCATGTTGGGAACTGCGATGGGTTCCTTCATCAATGTTGTTGTCGATAGGGTTATCCGTGGTGAAACATTAGGGGGTCGATCGCATTGTGATTACTGCATGAAAACACTTGAGTGGTATGACTTGGTTCCTTTGATTTCCTATGTCATATTACGGGGAAAGTGTCGTAGATGTCATAAAAAATTATCTATCCAGTATCTATTGGTTGAACTCGCAACGGGAATGATCTATGTTGTAACGTGGTTACTCGTACCTTTCACCTCTGTAATACTATACTGGGGGATAGTATCTTGTGCTTGGATTATTTTCCTTTCGGATCTTCGCTACAAGCTAATCTCAGATTACATGCAAATAGCCCTATTCATCTCGGTTCTTCTGCTGAAGATCAGCACAAAGGCAACGCTATTCTCCCTTATGGGCGATAGTATCTCCGGTCTTGCCGTTTTGCTACCCATAGGTCTTATTTATGTTGTGACCAATGAACGGGCGATGGGGCTGGGGGACGTCTTCCTTGCTGGCATAATAGGATTTGCATTGGGAGTAGGGAAAGGATTATTGGCGGTATACGTAGCATTTTTAGTGGGAGCGATAATCGGCATAATTCTTCTTGCGACACAAAAAAAGGGGATGAAAAGCTCCGTTCCGTTTGGACCATTTCTCCTTATTGGGATGCTTGTATCTGGGGTATGGGGCGATACTCTGATACAAATAATAAAAAAAATGTATGGATTCTGATAATTCTCAATTATAAATTCAAAATTTGAATTTAATTTCAAATTAATTTAAAATTAAGAATTTAAAATTCAAAATTTTGTTAGTCTTTAGCTTATGGACATTATAGGAATCGTTGGTCCACTCGCATGCGGTAAAGGTGTAGTTGCTGACTATTTGATAAAAAATTACGGTTATACATCATTTTCACTTTCATTCATTGTTCACGATGAGGTGAGGAAAAGAGGGATTATGCGCTTCGATAGGACTGTGCTTCAAGATATTGGTGATGAGCTTCGCAAAAAAGAAGGGGATGGGGTCCTTGCAAAACGAGCCATGCTTCTTCTTGCTTCAGACAAGAAGCAGAAGATCATCATAGAAGGGATTCGGAATCCTGGAGAAGTTGAATATTTGCGTACAATTCCTGGCTTTTTTCTTGTAGCAGTTGATTCCTTACAAGAGGTGCGGTTCCGAAGGGTTATTGAGAGAGGGAAGCCATGGGATCCAAAAGATTGGGAAACGTTTCTGAAGGTTGATGGGCGAGATAGTGTGGACAAAAAAAATATGAGCGGACAACAAGTTCAAGCGTGTATGAAGTTGGCGGATGTTCACCTAACAAACAACACAGACCTTACGCAATTTTATGGCGATATAGAAAAAGCGTTCATCTCCCGTCGTCCCCTACGTACGGAGTATTAGTATACTCCTTGTTCAACTATTTTTCAACAATAATAGATCGTTACAACGATCTATTATATGAAAAATATTAAAAATAGATCTCTTGGAAAAGACTATTAGATTTATGGAAACATGATTTTTTCGTCAGCTCGCACGTATGAAAAAAGCTCTTCTGGCTTAAACCATAATGCTACTTCCTTTTCACCATCTTCAACCGCATCTGATGCGTGAATCGCATTGCGGAGCGGTCTCATAGCCTCATTTGCGAGATCGATTGAATCGTGGGAAAAGTCTCCCCGAATTGTGCCTGGAGCGGCAAGAACAGGAATGGTATTGCCGGAAATTTTTCGAATGATTTCTATGCACTCATATCCCTCAACAGCCATGATAAGGACAGGGGATTCTTGGAAATAGGTGATAAGCCATTGTTTTACCTGTTTTCCGATGGAAATTGCATCGTCCGTTTTGAATACAACTTTTGGATCTACGCCTTTTGCAGCGCAGTTCTTCAACGTTCTTTGGCCAACTTTTTCAAACCATACGTCCGTACTTGGATAGTGGGCAATGACTGTCTCTGAATTTGCTTTTTGGAATTTTAGCCCGATAATTGTAAGTCCAACCTGTTCAAATCGTTTAGTGATTGTGCCGGAAAGACCGCGCTGAACTGCATCTGGTTTAATGATAATTAAAGCTTTTTGTTTTTTCATAATTATTTAGATAAATATAAACTATCAACTTCACGGATATAGCTTTCAAACTTTTCATCTTTGAACCAATACTTTATTTCTCGCTCTGCTTCTTCAACCGATCCTGATGCGTGAATAAACGTCTTTACCACTCGATCAAGAGTGGAGGAAAGGGTGGACGAATCATATGAATACGTTGCATGTAGTGTTCCGGGTTCAGCAAGAGCGGGAATAGTGTGTCCTCGTAGTTTTCTTGCAACAGTCACCGCATTTGGTCCTTCGAAAACCATGGCAACTATTGGTCCCTCTTGCCAATATTTGATAAGTCGATCGTAAACAAATTGACCAAGTTTTGTTGGATCTTCTGTCCCCATTACTTTTTGTACATCTGTTCCTGCTTGTTTAAAACTTGCAAGGGTCTTATTTCCCATTTCAGCAATCCACTCGGGAGTTCCTGGATAGTGATTTTTGATTACTTCTGCATCTGGTTTAACCATTTTGGCTGCAAGGAGTTTTAATCCGGTCTTTTCAAATGTTTCGATAATCGTACCAATCATGGCGCGTTTTACTGCGTCTGGTTTGATGATAAGAAGTGTTTTCTCCATATATTACAACGAATTGATAATAGTTAATAATTCCGAAGTGACTTTTTCTTTTGGTTGTTCGCCATTTATACGAATCCATCGTGCCCAAACACTACGTTTTACCAAATCTTTATATTTTTCGTACGTCCGTCTAATAAACGAATGATCATTTTCACGGAAGTTTTTTTCCTTATTTTCTCCATACTTCCATTTGATCGCAGTGTCTGGTGAAACGTCCAAGTATAGCACAGCGTCCGGCTTCTGAATAGAAAAATCTTCTGCATAGCGCACGGCTTTTTCTTCACTAAATCCCTCCAGTGTTTGATAACAAAGTGTCGTTGAAAAATAACGATCTGCGATGACAATGTGGTCCTTCATTTTTTCCTTAATGAGTTCCTTATCAAATATGAATTGAAGTGTATAAAGAAGAAACTGTTCATCAGCAGAGTGTTTGACTTTATTCTCATAGAGAAAATCTTGGATCATCTTGCCAACTGGCGTGTCGTAGTGGGGAAACTTGATATAAAAAGGCTTTTTTCCAGCCTTTGTTAGTGCTTCGATCAGTGCTGTTGCTTGTGTTTCGCACCCAGCGCCATCGATTCCTTCGATTACGATAAACATAGTTGTATAATTATACCTGATTCCAGTCCCCGTAGTTCAACGGATAGAACGAGCCCGTCCTAAGGGCCAAATGGTGGTTCAATTCCGCCCGGGGACACATACTCTGAGTTAACTCCATACACACGAATTTTTTTAGCTTTACATTCTGTTGATATAATACAGGTCTCAAGTTATAATCCATAATTAATAGCGTTGTAATGCGATAAATATTATTTTTAAGGAATACGATTATGGCTGGAGTTGGTATTGGAGAAATTCAACGAATTTTTAGGCAAACCTTTACAAAAGAGGGAAGACTTGAAAAACAACATGAAGCTGAAATGAAGACATACCAAGCAGCTCTTTCTCAATTCAATCAAGCACTCGCTCCGTTTGAAAACAGAATGAGAGCGTTGCACAGCGAACGTGGACTAGCACTTATGCCTAACAGAAAAGAATCATTTACTGCAGGAGAAGCTCCTTATACGAATGGAAAAACCATCTACTCAGATTTACGCATTGCACACACAAACGGTGCATATGTATTTACCGCAACAAGAGACGTAGACGATTGGATAAAGCTCTCTTCAGGTAAAAGGGAACATGACGGAAGACCAAGAACATATACTAATCGTTACAGACGTGTAAGAAGAGATGTGCTTACTATGGACGAAAATACTGGTGAAATAATCTCTGCTCAGAGCGGTCAGAACTTCAGCAAAATAAGTAGGTTTACAGAAATATTTCTGCGGATAAAGTATCCCTCAAAATTCCAGAATGCAAAGGGTTGTGTCGACAGCCTTCAACTTAAACCTATGGAAACAATTTCAGAACAAACAGCTGCCGTAAAAAGAGTTACAGAGCTGCTCCAAAAAGCCTCCGCACAGAAAAAGAAGAAAAAATAAGAATGTATCGCGGTGTGCTACAATAAATACATGCCTCATGATTTGAAAAATGCCACGCCGATTCATCACCATATAAAACGAGCGAAACAAAAAGAATATGCTTCACTTCTTTTTTTACGGACTCTCGGAAATTTTTTGATCATTTCTTCTCTATTTTTTATTGCTCGTACGCTCTATGAGCCAGTAAAGCAAGAAGCTTTATTTTTTGTCAATCAATGGACAAACAAGACATTCGTGATTGCGACAAAAGAAGAAGAAATGCAGTTTTTTCTGCAAAAAGGGACTGATACAAAGGGATCGTTGACCCGGAATATGGATGGAAAAACAGCACAAGTATTAGTACCTGAAGATCCCAACTTCAGCATAGTTATTCCAAAGATTGGTGCAAATGCGCGTGTTATTACTGGAGTTGACACAGCAAATGAACGTGCATATTCTGAAGCATTGAAAAAAGGTGTTGCGCAAGCACTTGGAACCGCTTTTCCTGGAGAAGGGGGCCATGTGTTTCTCTTTGCACACTCAACGGACTATTGGTGGAATGTGAGTTCGTATAATGCAATCTTTTATCTGTTAGGGAAGCTTGTCGTTGGAGACGATATCAATATCTTTTATAAAGGAGAACGATATGTATATCGAGTTGTCGGTTCAAAAGTGGTTGATCCATCAGAAGTTGAATACATCACTCGTAAAACAAATACGGAGTTCTTAACCCTTCAAACCTGTTGGCCCTTGGGGACAACCTTTAAACGACTTCTTATTTTTGCAACGAGAGTTGCAAACTAAGTGGCTCGCCCTTAGTAGTTCGAGAAGCTCACTATAAACTTTGCCGAAGGGTGCTTGCACTGAGCGAACGAAGTGAGTCGAAGTGACCCCGGCGAGACTTGAACTCGCAACCTAAAGCTCCGCAAGCTTTTGCTCTATCCAATTAAGCTACAGGGTCTACAAGACTCTATTTTACCACTTAAATCCAAAATCATAAACTCTAAACAATAAATCCTAAACAAAAAATATGAAATTCTAAATATCTATCCAAATCAAAATATCAAAATTGAAGTGGATGGAGTACTCCTATACAATGTGCACTCTTACCTTGCCTTGGATTGTGACTCGTTTAGAGTTTAATGTTTAGGGTTTAGTATTTTATTTATGGATGGCTATTGATATATCCTCGTGTAGATGGTCCACACACTCCCGTACCACTAAAGTATCCAAGTGGACTTAATATTTCATTGAAGTGCGCTTCTTGGAAGCGACGGACTGCTGCCGCAGTTAGATTTCCATAATATGTCGTTTCATTCCCAGGAGATCCAACGCCAGAGTTAGCAAGAGTAAACCCATGAGAGTTCAAGTATTCTTGAAGTGATCGAACATCAGCTCCTTGGCTTCCCGGATATAAATCACGGGTGAGCCAGATGCCGCCAGTTGGGGATGATCCTCCAGTTGACCCACCTGATGAACCAGTTGTTCCTGAGGTGCTCACAGCATTGATCGGGGCATAGAATGTGCGGGTAGCTTGAGCACTGCTTTCAGGACCGACGGTTGTTGCAGGAACAGAAGCAGACCATGGTCCAGTTGCGCATCCATTACCTCCTCGAACAGTAAAGTAATAAGTTGTTGCAGGAGCGAGCATTCCTATATGGTGATCGATCACTCCATCATATGGCCCAAATTCAAAACTTGTACCAAACCGAATATCTCCAGGTTTGTAACCATAGGCAACAAAGTAGTATGAAATATTGTCGTTGAGAGGAGTGAAGTACAGAGTTGCATCAGTCTGAGTTGTTGTTATCTGGAATAGATTTGGTGCACTGTATGGAGGTGTTTTACTACACACAGGAGGTTTGGCATTATTTGCGGCAGCCGAGCTTGATCCTCTGTTTTCATTCACAGTGATAGTAACCGTTGGCACCGCTATTTCATTGTAATGACCATCAAGAGATGTGACTAGATGCATAAATTTAACTGTTTTTGACCCTGCAGGATTTGTTGTCGCTCTGATATCCACCGTCTGTGCAATATTCCAGATATTTGGTGTAAACCAGAAAACACCTGCGGATGTTGTTGCATCTGGTGCATCTGCAACGATTTTAATTTTCACATTTGCTGTTGGTTTACTGGTGAGAATCATTGAGTAAGTATCGGTGACGGCATCTTTGGTGACAGAGGTGCCCCCATCTGTTTCGATAATTGAGACGCCAGGACTCACAGAATCATCATCAGCAATATTAGCAGTAAAGTTTGCTGTTTTTCCCTGATACTTTGTGTCGGAAGATGCACCTGTATATGAAACGACAGCAGTATGAGCTCCTTCAATAACATAATCTTGGATTGCAGTGATAGTTATCTGTTGATCGACATTCCAATTGCTCGTAGTGAATGTGAGGTCGGAAGGTGAAGCAACAGCTTGACTTTGTGCATTAAATGTAAGTGTCACATTGGAGGTTGGTTGTGAGTTAAGGCTCACATAATAGGTATCGGATGGACCCGCCTCAGCAAGATTGATAACACCATTTGGCAGGGTTAATTTTATACCAGCAGCATCATTATCTGTAATCGTTGCCGTTTCATATGAAATAAGGCCATCAAAATTGAGATCAACAGAAGTTAAGGTATGTTTAATTATTCCGTAGTGAGTTCCTTCTTCATAGCTGTCATCAATAGCGCTCATTGTCGCATACTGGGCCACATTCCAATCTGCAGGAGTGAATGTATATAAATACGCCGAGGTGGTCGCTTGACCATCAGTCGATGTAAGAGTTACGGTGACGTCATTAGCGGGAATACTCGTCAATTGCATTGCATATGTATCGGTCGTTCCGCCTTCTGTTATGGCAACGTTTCCTCCGCCTGGCTTAAAAAGAAGAAGTCCTCCAGCATCAGTATCTGTAATTGTTGCGGCTGGGCTTGCGACGACAAGTGCATCATAGAGAGGATCGTCAGATACCAATCTGTTCTTAATAACAGTCGATCGTGGATTTATTGGATTTTTCAGATAATCATGAATTGCGGAAACGGTGACTGTTTGATAATCATACGGAGTCCATGTGCTCGGGCTAAATAACAAACTTGATGGGCTAACAGAAACCATGGCGGATGGGCTCGCATCGGATATAGATATATATACCTCATTCGCTGGTTTGGAAGTTAAATTTACTTTATATACATCTGAAGTTCCTCCCTCAGATAAAGCTAGACTTGGAATAGCAACCGTGACATCTGCTGCATCTTTAAATGTGACACCCACTGAGTCAGTGTCGGTAATTGTCACGAAAACGTTTGCGGATAAATCCTGGAATTTTACTAATGGGGCAGAATAAAGTGGGTCTGCTGATGTTGCGGTATGTGTGATTTGCCCAACATGTGTTCCTTGAGCTACGTAATCATGAATGGGTGGATCGATAATGACCCAGCGGGGGAGATTCCAGTTTCCATCAGTGGGAGTGAATGTAATACTGGATGGTGTTACGAGCATTGATGAATCAGGTGCAAGGGTGACGACAACGTCTGCAGTTGGCTTTGTATTTAGTACGACAGAATAAGCATTAGAAAGAACGGTGCCTTCAACTGCTCCGAGGACATTATGTGTCGAGAAATTGATTTGCGGTGTATCAACAGTATCATTGATTGTTACAGTCACATCGGACCATGACGCAGCGAGCGGATTTGCATAATGAACGTCAGACGAAGATGGTTTATGTGAAAGAACGACACTATGTGTACCATTTGAGATAAAATCATGAGTTGGAACCACTGTTATTGTTTGAGGAATATTCCAATTATTGGCCGTAAATATGAGTGTTGGTGTTGTCACAGTTGCTTGAGTTGGTTCAGAAACTGTGATTGCAACGCTCACAGTGCTACTTGGTTGAGTATTAAGTTTGACGGTATATGAATCAATAAGGTATGCAGCATCTGAAGCCGTCTGAGCCTCTGCGATAGTTGTCCCACCAGTTTGCGTAATTGTCAAACCTGCGCTTGCTGTTGCGTCCCCAAAAACTTGAATACGTCTATTTCCTACTTCACTTACGAATACGCGGCTTGAAGAATCGACCGCTACGTTACGTGGTTGGCTGAAATTCCCATCTTGTGTTCCATACATGCCCCAAACAACACGAGTACCCAATGTGCCATTTTGATCAAATCTTTGTATACGATTATTTCCTGTATCTGCAACATAAATATACCCAGTTGGTTCAGGACCAATAGCCATACCCTGAGGTGTATCAAGCTGTGGAATCACGCTACTATCAGCAGATCCAAATGCGCCCCACGAAGCCTCAAATGTACCATTTGCGTCATATCTGAGAATACGATGATATCCTGAATCGGCGACATATATTTTATTATTCACGTCAACCGTAATACCATAGGGAGCAACAACCGATCCAAGAGGAGGAGTGGGCGTTCCAGCGGCAACGGTTGGTAAAACTTGAGCCCATGTAAATGTACCACTCGAATCAAACTTCACCACTCTTCCGTTCCCTGTGTCCGCAACATAGAATTTTCCTGTTGCTTCAGTCGCAACATCTCGTGGACTATTGAAAGGACCAGGTGTTGGGGCTGGGGTAAGTGAACTATAAAATGTGTCAGAAACAAATCTCTGTACTCTGTTGTTGTCGGTATCCGCAACATACAGGTCATTCCCTGTATTAATCCCTATACCAGATGGACCATATGTAGAAATGCCAAAACCAGTTCCTCCATCGTTATATTCTGCGAGTTGCACAAAAGATGAATTAAATTTTTGAACGACAGGAACACTATTTATCGTCGTGAAATTATTATTGATATAAATATTTCCTGAGGTGTCAAGAGCCATATCGACAGGATGTCCTATATCAAGGCTGTATGCGGTGCCGGCGGTAAGAGTTGTGACGTTATATGCTTGAAACGTAGTTGGGAGAGTACTCACAAAGAGAGATGTAGATTTTATGGCTAATCCTGCCCCGGTCGCACCTAATGTTATTGTTGCGTCCGTTTCATTGTCTGATTGTCGAATTCTCTGTACCCTATTAAGGGTGTCGAGAACAAACATATTGTGTGATGTGTTTTCGATGACGATCCTGTAGGGGAGCACAAATTGTTTTGAACTTCCTGACCCATATGTTCCAAACGTGGAAACAAATGCATCTGAAGCTGCCCCGTTAAAAATCTGTATTCTGTTGTTTCCGGTATCTGCTACATACAATAACTGGAGTCCAATATCATATGCGATTCCCTTTGGTGCACTGAAACGACCTTGATATGTGCCAAGGGATCCAACGAGAGTACATGCACTTCCAAATGTTGCACAACGCAGTACCCGATTATTCCCCGTATCTGCTATATAAAGAACACTCGCTTCTGAGATAGTTATTGCTCCTGGATTGTTAAGTTGAGAGAGTCCTGATCCATATGTTCCCCACGCTGTCGCTCCCGCCAGGTCTTGTCCAGAGACGGTACCGGTCAGACTATCATATCGCACAACTCTACTATTCCCCGTATCAAGGACATAGAGTTGGTTTGTCACCGAGTCAAGAGCCAATCCTTGTGGCCTGTTAAATTGAGTTGTTCCGGTTCCAAATCCTCCATGGATTTTTTGGAGTACTCCGCCCTCCGTATACTCCTCAATACGAGAATATGATTCATTGATAACAAAGACACGGTTTACAGAGGCTCCATCTGTGTATACAACGATATCTGACCATCTACTTTGGAACTTGTAGAGAAAGTCTTTTTTAAACTGAGCTTGTGCTGGCTGTGGATATACAAAGAAAACCGCAGTTACTGCGGCGATAAAAAGCAGAATGCTTTTTTTAATAAACATAGGGTACATTTACTATAATAAGAATGCAGGGTAAATGTCAAGCCAATTCGTGCGAGCATATGCTGTGTTTTGTGAGTAGTGCCTGAATCTTCATAAATAACACTTATCTCGAAATAAAAATGTATTATTAAACGATATGAAATATGCTCAGGCACCTGAAATAAAAAAAACAATAGAACTTTTGGTCCTGAAACTGAACCATGTTCATATCGATACGAACCGCATCCACTGTATTCGTAGTTTTGATGCAAAAACGAGGGCATATGCACGTATTTGGGGGATGTCAAAATTATTTTTTGAAGTTGCTGGAATTCAGCCAAATTATATAATTGAGGTCGTTGCAAAGCGATTTGATAAATTATCCGAACGTGAAAAAATAAAGACACTCATTCATGAGCTTATGCATATTCCTAAAACATTTTCTGGTGCATTATTATCACATCGCGGACCACATCATGCAATCAACGATCGAGAAGTGGAAAAGATTATGCGATTAATGGAAGGGTAGAAGGCGGAGAGGGCGAGATTCGAACTCGCGGTAACTTGCGTTACGGAGGTTTAGTAAACCTCTGCACTAGACCAACTATGCGACCTCTCCAGACATATTTGAGTTGGAGAGTGATGGCGGAGGGTACAGGATTTGAACCTGTGGATGGCTATTCACCATCACGGCTTAGCAAGCCGCTCCATTACCACTCTGGCAACCCTCCAAACGAATTGTGAACTACTTATTATATCAGTCCGTGTGCCGGAGGGGAGACTTGAACTCCCACGCCCTTGCGAGCACATGCTTCTGAAGCATGCTTGTCTGCCATTTCAACACTCCGGCTTATCAGTCTGAGACTTTTAGCTTTTGGCTCTTTATTATATCACCAATCCCCTTCGTTTTAGTTTTTTTTCAAAGTCTTTTTTGAATAACCATAATTGCGTATGTGAGATAGATAATGCGGTATTGTTTCTGATGATAATAGGCAATTGAATCGACTTGAAAATACGATCAATATTTTTATACACAGATTGGCTTGTTCTAATAGTCTCAATTTGATTTTGATTCTGTGATTTTGCATTTGGAAAGTATTTATAAATCCATCTATTTTTTGTGAGGAATTTTTGATAGATATTTGCCTTATCGATGATCGGTTTCATTTGGAGTATTTCGTGAGCGATATATGAATTTTGTTTATGCTGTGGAATGCGGATATCTGATTCGTCGAATAATAAATTGAGACACACGCCAGTCGTCGTATGGATTCCCAATATTTTTGCAAGAAGCACACTGAAAAATCTCGTCGTCCACAGCGTATTTTTACTGGTAATGAAAAATAGGTCAAGGTCATCGTTTTTTTGTAAACCTTTCATGGCGCTTCTCCCTGTAATCGCGACAAATAGTATTGTCGGGCATATTTTTAAGAAAAAAATATAAGCTTGGATTGTTGTGGTAAGTATTTTTCCTTTAATTTGAATTTGGGATTTGGATTTATTTTGTCCAAATATACTATACTGGGGGAGAGTATATCTGGGAGATTCATATTCATAATTAATTCTATATAAAGATTGTCGTGACAATCTAAACCTGTTTAGATTTAATAGTCGCAGTATTTTTTTTTGTTTTATTTCTTTATCAAGAAGGGATTGAAGATTTTTTCTTCCTATTTTCTTTGGAAAAAATAAATAGAGCTCTTGAAATGAAGGAGCGTATGAAAAATACGCAAAATACTCAAGAACAGTATGGAGGTGCTTTCTCATTCTGTGGATGCATTATACACCAGATCCACTCTTTGAAAACGAGTACAACGAAATAGGGAAGACGAGTAAGTTGTCGCCCCATCCTCCATGGTTCAGAAAATAACCTATAGATCCATTCAAGACCAAAACGAGAAATAACATCCGGAGGTTTTCGTGACAATCCAGATAAATAGTTAAATGCACCACCAACCCCCATACAAATACTGCCCTTAAAAAGTGTTCTATGGGTATCTATCCAGATCTCCTGAAATGGCGATCCAAATGCAACAAAAACAAAATGGGGCCTTGTAGCGCGAACTATATCTTCTATGTGTCTTTCCTCTTCATGAGTAGGTTTTTGTTTATTTTGATACCCATTTATGCCAATAAATGTAGCCTTGGGATAGCTTTGAGAATAGCACTTGGCAATTTTATCTGCTAAATTTGCCTGAGAGCCAATGAGGACTACTCGTGAGCTTATTGCACCAGCCAAATCCAATAATTCTGGCAACAGTTTTGAGCCAGAGATACGTTCTGGGATATTTTTCCCAATAATTTTAGTCCCCATAATCACACCGATGCCGTCTGTAAGAGCTAAATCTGCATTGTCACATACATGTCGGTATTCCAAATTCTTTTGCGCAATAACGATATTTTCTGGATTTATAGAAACAATGTGATGAAAGGAAGGATCTTCAGATAGGTACTTTTTTATTTTATCTAGGACATTTTTTTTTGTAAGTGGATCAATAGGGAGTCCTAAGTATAAAAATCGTGATTGTTGAGGCTTCATATGCTATAAGTTAAATTTTCAAAAGCTATTGTTCGATAAATACACTAAATTGTTCATTTTATTTGAACAGATATTTATATCTATATATCAATCTATATATTAATTTGTCGCTTTAAAATATGTACAATTATATCAAATTTACTATATTTTTATGCAAATCCCTTGGATTTCTTCCTTTTTATATCGATTTACTTTTCCTTTCACATTCATTATATTGCTATGAGACTATCAATAATATAATTATTTTATCGCCGCTTTGAAGCTGTCAAAATTTTCGATAGCCATTCCAATTCCCCGAATCACACAAAAAAGAGGTTCTTCGACAACAAACGAGGCTACATTGATATGGTAACTCACATACCTATCAATATTCGTAAGCAGGGCACTTCCCCCTGAAAGGACAATGCCTTTGTCGACAATATCCGCCGCAAGTTCTGGGGGTGTTTGTGCAAGGACCTCCTTGATTCCCTCAAGAATTAATTTGAGAGGTTTTTGTATTGCTTCAGCTATATCATTTTCAGATAATTCAAGGACGCGAGGAAGTCCTGTTTGAAAGTCTCGTCCCTTTATTTCCATTCTTCGCAGCTTAGTCACATCCTTCTCCTCAATAAATGCATTTCCAATATTCATTTTCACATGTTCCGCGGTTCGTTCGCCAATCATAAGATTATGCTTCTTGCGGAGATGTTGAAGAATTGCCTCATCGAACTTTGTTCCTGCAACGCGGACCGTTTTATAGGAAACGAGTTGACCAAGAGAGATGACTGCAATTTCAGTCGTTCCTCCCCCCAAATTGACAATCATGTGACCTGATGGCTGTGCAATCGGTATTTTTGCTCCGATGGCTGCTGCAAGAGGTTCCTCAATCAGATATACGTTTGCAGCACCAGCTTGCTTGCAGGCAGCAACAACCGCTCTTTTTTCTACTTGTGACGATCCTCCTGGAATGGAAATCATAATTGTTGGCCAAAGCACCCAACCACGAAGTGCCTTTTTTAAGAAGTATGTTATCATGGAGGAAGTAGTATGGTAATCTGCGATTACTCCCTCCTTCATTGGGCGTGCAGCGATGATTGAACCTGGAGTACGACCAAGCATTTCTTTTGCATCATCTCCCACTGCAAGAATTTCTCGGTTTTCGAGCGAATAAGCTACGACCGTAGGTTCATTTAAAACAATCCCCATCTTTTCAATATAGATAAGAGTGTTTGCTGTGCCAAGATCAATACCGACTTTCTTTCCGAAGAACATATTTGTATAATTGTATACTATATTGTAGAAGAACGTCTATGCACATCGTCAGAAACACTATCGTACTAATATCATTCTGTATCATACTCGGTACAATTATTGCATATGCCCGAGGGTATAGGGTAGATGTCCAAAAGGGGAAAGTCACCTCAACTGGCATTATTGCCGTATCATCAACTCCACAAGCTGCTCAGGTAGCAGTTAATGGGGTTGTGCGTGGGGTAACTGATCTTCACCTTACGCTCCCAAGTGGGAAATATCTAATTGAAGTAAAAAAAGAAGGGTATACATCGTGGAAGAAGGAAGTCATACTAAAGGGTGAGCTTGTAGTCACCGCTGATGCTACTCTCTTCCCGCTTAACGCATCTTTGACGCCATTAACGACAATTGGTATCTCAAAGGTGGTCTCTATTGATAAGACCGATAAGGCATTGTTATTTGTGGAAAATGGAGATATCGAAAAAGATGGTATCTATGTTTTTGATCAAACAAAAAGGACATTCTCGCTTTTTCCTCCATTGAAGATATTGGCAAAAAAATCATTATTTCCGGAAGATATAAAGATGAACGATGTCTCAGTCGTTTTTTCCCCCGACTTTAAACAGGGGATCATCCAGTTTAAGCGTGCTGAAGACACAATCTCATATCTACTTTCTCTTGAAGACGAAAATACGCAGCTTTTTGAAGTAACTAGTTCGCAGGAATCACTTGAGAAAGCGTGGGACGAAGAGAAGCAAATAGAGAAGATGCGTCTTCTTGAGATTTTCCCAAAACAATTGGCAAAAATAGCATCTGATTCGTTCCACATTCTTTCATTAGCACCTGATAAATCCAAAATTCTGTATGAAGCGACTCAACAGATTACTCTTCCATATGTGATTCGTCCACGGCTTGTTGCAGCAAATCAGACACCGGAAGAGCGGTCAGTGAAAATAAGCGAATTGTACGTATACGACAGAGATGAAGATAGGAACTATCATATTTCCCTTTCAGACTCATCCGAAAAAATGCGACAAGAAGGAGATGTCGTCCTCATCTGGTTTCCCGATTCTCGTCACCTCGTGAAGCATGAAGGTGATAAGATTTCCATTGTTGAGTTTGATGATACAAGCAGACAAATCGTATATTCAGGACCACATGATGGGTCATTTTTTGATGTAACAAGTGATGGGAAGCTGCTTATTCTTACAAATCTTAATCCTCAGTTTAATAAAACACCGGATATCTACGCCGTGGGAATAAAGTGAGAAGTCTAGTCCTCCTTCGCTAAAGCTTCGAACGGACATAAGAATCCGTAAAACTCGCCAAGCTCGTTAACAGATTCTAATGCAGGGGTAGAGGGAATCGAACCCCCATCAAAGGTTTTGGAGACCTCTATTCTACCGTTGAACTATACCCCTTATGCCTATGCACCATCCAAAGATATATTGTACCAGGACAATCAATGGGAATCAGCAGGAAATATGGGAAGGAACCACTTGTTCAAAATAAGAAAACATACCTTCGAGATTAAGACAAGGCAAGTGAACAGGAGATCTTTTTAGAATTGTGGATCCGGTATGGTTGGTTGTCCAGCTGTCGGTTGTTGTGGAATTGATGCAACTGGAGGTTGTTCGACAACCGGTGCTGGTGTCTGCTGAACTTGTTGCTCAAGATTATTTAATATAGATGCGATTGCTGGATCTGCAACTGGCGCTGGTGCGACTGGCTCAACAGGAGCTGGAACTGGTTGTGTCGAAACTGGGGCAACTGGTACCTCAGCTGTAGCTGTGGGGGCAACCTGTGTTTGTGCTGGAGCTACGGTTTCAGGGGCCTTTGCCGCTACAGGAGTTGTCTCTGTAAAACCAAGAGCCTTGTCAAACTCCTCCTTAGTAAATCCTTTTAAAACCACAGTTTTTCCATCATCAGTATCGATTTTCGTGACAGGCGTCCCAGCGAAATTACTTCCCACCGTGAGCATTTCTGTCAAAAATTCACGATTTGCTGATACATTTTTTTCTTCAAACTGAAGCCCGTGCGAAGACAAATATTCCTTCTCTTGTTTCGAAAACTGACATTCGGTTATAGTATAAACAGTAATTTTCATCTTATTTTCATTATTGATGAATTTGAGTTGATTGTCAATGGGAATATCGCGGTTTGCATCTGCTTTTGTTACAATGAAATAATGTTCAGGATTCCTTCTCAGTTCCGCATTTATCTGGCACTCCTTATAGCGTTTGGCATTGTTCGCTTGGCGCCAGCAATACTTGTGACTTCTCCCTATATCCCAACAAAGGACGAGTTTCTCCACCTTGTCGTTCTTCCTTCTTTTTCCCTGTTTACAAGTAACATTATCCCACAGCACGAAAAGATCGTTGTTCATCCGACAGATATTCCCTTGATCCCTACCGATATACCCATCGTTCCAACAGACGACATGCAACCAACCAATATTCCTCCAACCCTGTATCTTCTTCCTACGTGGAGTCCACCCACAGACACACCAATTCAACCAACAACACATATTCCGCCGTCGACAACTGCTCCAACAGTCCGCCCAACACTAAGGCCAACAACTAAACCAACACTGGTCCCAACAAGTAAACCAACTCCTACATCTCCTCCAAGTAATACGCCCAACTATTCGAAACTTAATGCATTTGTGGCTAATATGCCACAAATTGGATGTTATAACAATACAACAAGCGGATGTCCTGTTGATACGCTATATCAGACACCTCTCGATAAGGGACTTGGATGGGCAACATATTATGGAGATGAGCACAACACTGGATACAATGTTGTTGCCGATGTTATTCATAATAATAAGGGGATAACTGTTGAAGCAGCTCGCGCATTCATTGATTCAAATTATATGGAAAAACAATCTCACCTAACCCCTGCTGAAGCGAAGAAAACAGGGAAGGTCATTGCTTTTGGTGCGACTCGAACACCTAAAGATCTTTGGAAGATAAAATATGCATTTGGTATCGATAACGCAAAAAATCCTCAAGCACGTTTTATTGGGCGTATTATGATAATCGATTGCGCCGCCTCAAATGACTGGAAAAACTCACTCGCGACATTGACATATAGTTATGTGGGATGGACACGTCTCAATTGGATTGTGGATCTTTCAAAAAACGGATTCATTCAACTTCCAACAGGATACTCTGGAAGACCGGACAATGTCGGCGAAGGAAGGCCAGGGGTTATTCTTGTCGATGAGGCCACACTCGACAGTTTAATCTATTAGAATAAGAGGATGAAAAAATGGCTTGGTATTTATATAGGTATCACCCTTATCGGAATTCTTTTGTTGAGTCGGATTTCACCTCAAAAAAAACAATACTCCAACTCCGCCATTACTTTACCGACATCAAAAAATCCCACTCTTTCTAAAAGTATATTTCTCCCCTATTGGGGGTCTGAAATGGATGCAACAGAAATGAAATATGACAATTACTACTATTTTGGTGTACAGCCAACAATACAGGGGACTCTTGAAAATGAATCAGGGCTTCAGAACATTGGAATAGCAAAAAAAATTCCTGAAAAACAGAAAGAGTTAGTCTTAAGGATGCTTAACAGTACGGTTACCGAAGTTCTTCTTGAAGAAAAACAAGCTCAGAAGGTGCTTGTATCTCAAATAATCACAACCTTAAATTCATTTTCATTCTCTGGGATAGTTTTAGACATTGAAGTTCCCTTTACTCTTAATACAGATAAAAAAGATAAAATAACAAAATTCGTTCAACTATTGTGTACAGCAATAAAGTCGGACTATAAGACATGTTCTGTGCTTATATACGGCGATACTTATTACAGAAGTCGTCCTTATGACGTAAAAAAACTAGGAAGAATTGTAGACAAAATTCTTATCATGACGTACGACTTCCACAAAGCAGGAGGGGAGCCAGGTCCGAATTTTCCTTTGTCTCACCAAAGTGTAAACGAAGGTGGACCGGAAGTCGACTATGGGTATGATTTCAAACACATGATTGCAGATTTTTTGATAGATGTACCAAAGGAAAAAATAGAAGTTGTATTTGGAATGTATGGTTATGATTGGACGCTCAATATGCAAGGGACTCCGCTCAAAACTGCCGTTGCGCTTTCGGTCAATAACATAAAATCAAAGGTTAGAAGTTTAAAATTAAAAGTTATCAGTAATGAAGCAAGGGAAAAGAAGATAGAATACATAGACGACGTTGGCAAGAAACATATTATGTGGTATGAAGATGAGGAATCTGCAGAAGTTAAAACAAAGTATCTGGAACAACTGGGGATCGGCCGGGTTTCTTTTTGGGCACAGTCTTACTTTTAGGCTTTCCTACCATTCCCAATTCTTTTAATTTCCACATAAAAAGGGCTCCTTTACTGCGTGCATTTGAGTCGACGACAAATCGGAGAGCCATTTCAAGAACCGGGCGAGGTAATGTTTTTGCAAGTTTGATATAGAGGCTTATTCTACGCTCATCCTGTAATTTTTGCGCCAAATGTACGCCAAAGGATTGAAACTCACGAGAAACGTATTTATCTTCCGTAGGTTTGAAGTTCTTGAGAATATCCTTAATAGTTTGCATTGAGAAATTATATAATATATTGATGAAGCAAGAAGATATAGATAAAGCAAAACAAAAGGCAATGGAAGTTCTTGTTGATAGAGTCCTTGAGCTTCCTGTTAAGCCTGTTACTGAAGTGATAAAAGATGTGGAGAAAAAATTAAATGATCCAATTAGTGAAGCGATAAATGCTGTTGGAGAGCTTACAACCAAACAACAACTTGTCGAGGTTGCAAAGAAATATGGAAAGACGGCAGCATTTAATGCCTTAAAAAAATTAGAAAATATTGGTATTGGGGTTGCGCAGTTGCTTCCTATTCTTGGCCCGGTGTCTCAAGAATTGGTTGACGCAGCCGTTCTTGAAGGTGCCACTGCTTCTGAGGCGAAAGCGCTCGCAACAGGGGCAAAAGTTCTTGATGGAGGGAAGGTTGCCTATCCATTGTCTCATCTGATTGGAGAGACGGGGGCAAAAAAACTTGACAAAGCACTTAAAGCCCTTGATCCCTATCCTGATTTACACCCGGGCGTTGTGGCTGCATTTGGTGCTGCTGGAATAGTCATTCCAGGAGTTGGTGCGATCCCAAATGGGATTGAAATAGCCATTTTAAATGTAAAAGATATGAAAAATGCTGCGGGGGCAGTAAAAGAATCTGTTTCTATTATTTCAAAGAGTCCCGAAGTACAGCAAGTAAAAGATTTCACATCGGGTATTATTCAAGGCATAACCAATCGAATTAATCGTGCAGCTGGTCCTCAAATGGGACAAGCGCGTGCAGCGTTTGGTGTTATATAAAAACCTATGAAAAAAAAAGAAGCGTTGTTGCTATTACTACAAAATAGCTTAATGGTTTCAGATGGAGAAAAGAAGAAAATATACAACAAGATGGATTCTCTTTCTGCTGAACAGATTGATGCGCTTGGAACGCTTCTTTCTTATGAACAAATAGCGCTTATTGATAATAAAGAAACACTTCTTAAACAAACACAGCTTTTAATGAATACATTAGAGCTTGTTTGTTGACAATATGACGCTCACAAACGAATCTTTCAGAGAAACACTAGATGATTTGTTGGTCCAGTCTGAAAAAGAACTTCAAGAAAAAAAAGGTTCATTTGAAAAAAAACAATCGGAAGAGACAAATGCTGAAGCGGCAATTTCTATGACCCAAACACAGACCGCACTTGAAATTGAACGGGATATTCTTGCCTCTGAGCTTAACAGTACTCAAAAATTAGAGAAAGGACTATGGATCTGCTCACATATAGTATGTCTTCCATTCTTTTACGATGAATATACTATTCATGCAAAACTTACTCCTGATTTGCAAAAAAAATACAATCAAGCGATCATTACTACTTGTGGCAGATTCAAGGTTATGGGAAAAAAGGGGATTGCTCTTGTGTCTCCTATAACGAGTTATATTCGTAATTATGCGGATTATTCGTCAGAAGACAGGAAAGAATTAGAAGATATTCTGATTGAGCGTGCATTCGAATGGCTTTATAGCGAATCATCTCTAGATTCTCAGCCACAAATGCAAACTTCGCACTCATTACAGTCAATTATGGACGATGTTGAAAAGGCAGAACAGGTATTTGAAAATATCTCAAATAAAACAGATTATATGGGAGGCGAAGTTCATCTAGCAGTAATTCAAGCAATAAAGCATAGTGATTTTCTTCCTCCTCTCGTTAAATATAAGCTATTGGAAGACCTAAAGATATTGGATAGGGAACAGATATTTGATATTGGCACGTTTCTTCTCTGGGAAATTCGCAAAAGTAGCACTCACCACAACAAGTTACTGTACTATATGCTTCGCATCTTCAAGCGATTGAGTGACTCTATGATTTTGCAGATGAAGTAATTATTTCCTTATATAGTTTTTCATATTCATCAACCATATGTTCAACCGTAAAGTTTTGTTCAATATGGGCGTGACAATTTTTTCTCATTGTCTGATATTCTTGTTCTGACATCGCATAAATTCGTTCAACAGCTTCAGCAAGTCCATCAACTCCAGTTTTTTTTATAACCCAATCTCCGCGTAAATATTCTGAAGATTCATTTACAAGAAAGCCGGTAACACCATCTTTAATTATTTCGGGAGCTGAGCCACGAGAATATGCGACAACTGGGGTTCCACAAGCCATAGCTTCCGTAAACATAAGTCCAAATGGCTCTTCCCAACGAATAGGAGCAATAAGACATTTAGCAGTTTGTAGATGTTTTAACTTTACATTCTGCCCGATTTCTTCCATAAAGTACACAAATTTATTATCTATATATGGTTGAAACTTGGCAAAATACTCCTTATCTGCTTCATCAACTTTGGCCGCAATATGAAGCACTTTTTGCGTCTTCTGAGCAACTTGGGCTGCTTCGATTCCACCTTTTTCTGGACTCATTCGTGCAAGAAAGGCCATATGTTTGTATTCTTTTTCCTGCGCGGCAAAAGGGTATTCATTTAAGTCTGTACCGTTATATATTGTTTTTACGTAATTGAGATTTGGAAGATCTCTGCGTTGATTATTTGAGATTGAGACATAAAAAGCATCCTTATTCGCAAGGTAAACTGCATTTTGGTGGTCAATCGTTAGTGAACTATGATGCGTTGTTACAAATGGAGGTTTAATATGTTTGCCAAACGCCTGCATTCTCCAGCTTGCATGGTTGTGTACAATATCATATTCGTTGTGATTGATTTGATATAAAATACTTGATATCCCGAGCCATTTTGCACTCTCTCTCAATTTCATATTGTGGATAAATGGAACCGTTGTCCTTAGTCCTGTATCAACAATAGGAATAAGAGTATATTCATCCTCCCGCTTTGAATCTCCTGTTGCATATAAATCAACTGTGTGGCCCTTTTTTCCGAGTAAATGAGCAAGATAATAGACAATCCACTCAATGCCTCCGTAGTATGTTGGAGGTATCGACTCCTCAAGTGGAGCTATTAGTGCAATTTTCATATCTGACCCTTATAGAGGGTAATAAATTTATCTATGATCTTATCCCACGAATAGTGCTCTTTTATCGTAAATGCCGCATTTGCTGAAACCTTCTTCAATAGTGCCTTATTTTTTAGCAATTCAAGTATCTGGTTCGCAAGTAATTTGCGGTCATGGCTATCGATAATAAATCCATTCAATCCATCAATAATGACTTCTCGGCTTCCTGCAGCGCTTGAGACTAAGGGAACTGTTCCACAGGACATTGCCTCAAGAGTGGTGAGTCCAAAGGGTTCGTAACGAGCAGGGAGAACAAATATATCGGCATTTCGATAGTATGCAGGGAGCATTGCATCATGATTTGTTTGTCCGAGAAATGTCACATATTTTTCTAGGTGGTATTTTTTTACCAATTCATTCACGAGCGATCGGGCGTTGTTTTCTTCTGTTGAGCCTTCGACATATGTTGTGTCTCCACCCATGTACAAATGAAAGTTAATCTTGTTTTTTAAGAGTGCAACCGCATCGATCAATCGATCAAGTCCTTTGGCAGGTACAAGTCTACACATCGCCAAAATGGAGTTGGGAGAAAATTTTACTTTTTTATCTGCTGCAGTCTGTTTTGGGGAAAAATAATCGGTGTCAATTCCTGGAAATATAACAAATAATTTTTCGAAATCTGCCAAGTAGTAATGGAGTATCTGAATACGTGTCGTCTCGCAAAGCACGACGATTGCGTCTGCATCATTTATTATCTTCTGTTCAATGGCGATTCGTACGTGATATCGATAAGATGGTTTGAGTTTCTGTACGGGTGTATTTTCGACACTCATTTCAAATTTTTTTGCTTTTCCAAGTGTATGTGGTGTATGAATATGGGGGATATCAAGCATCTTCTTCAAAAGAACACCCGCATATCCCGCATCCCAATAATGAGAATGAATCAAGTCATATTTTTTTCGCGTTCTCTCTATATATTGCATGAAGTTCTCGATCCATTCGGTCATATGCTCATACATCTTTTCTTTCGGGATGAAGCCATTTCCACCGCATGGAATACGGACGACCTTCACGTTGGGAAACAACTGCTCCTCCTCCATTTGATTATCAAACTGTCTGGTGATGATATCGACCTTAATACCTTTTTTTCCGAGCGCTTCGGCTAGCTGAAGAACATAGATTGTTTGACCACCAGTGTCGGTCTTGCCAAGAGGGGGAGGGGATTGTACATAGCCTTGCGGATTAAGAAAGCAAATACGACCTATCTTTTTTTGTGAAATGTCTTTTTTGGCATTCATCATATCTGTAAATTATATAAAACTATATGTGATAAATGCAAACAGGACATTCATGTGGATCAAGTTTCATATTCTCAATTGTGCAAGAAGGTTTATGTCTGTTTCACTATAGAAAGAATCACTCTATATGCGTCTTTTTTTTCTACCATGTTAGCCATATTAAACACACTTCCCGCTGCATGCATAACGATATCTAATAGTTTTTTTACCTCATCTTTTGAAGTGTGTGATATGTGGAGTAATGAATTGATTGAATTTTGGAAAAAATAATACTTTTCCATTGTTTTTCGATTAGTTCCAAAGTGGATGCTATATTTTAAGTTTTTTTCTGTGAGCGTTTTTTCTAGGTCAGAAATCTTAGGCAATTCAAACTCTCTATGCTCTTTAAGCGATGGTTTTGGAAGTATATTCTTTTCTTTCATATCCGCTAATATATCTTCCTCCATTTTTACATTTTCTAGGCAGTAAAATGGACAAACGATAATAGTCTTATATTTTGATACTCGTATCATTTCAGAAATAAGCTGAGGGCGTTCATCTTTTGGGACATGTTCTAGAACATCAATTGAGGTAACAATGTCATATGAAGAATCTGCAAAAGGAATGTGAAGACCATCATAATACATGTCTGGTTTTCTATCGTTATGATCGTAGTCACGCGTAACATTTATTGTGAAAATATGTGGTTTACTTGTTTTTTTGTCTAATATATGTGTAACACCCCAGGCATCTTTTGGAGCTCCAACATCGCGATACCATTTACCCCTATGTTTTTTGAAACTAATTCCACCCACGTCCAAAATGGAGGTTATTTTCTCTAAAAAATGAGGTTTTGCAAGTGAATGTCGATGTAAAGGTGGGTCCTTAATTAATGAATAGACTGCCATAAGGACAAATTATATCAAACTATATCAAAAAAGTCACCTTTTTTTCGATTTTCGCATATGTTCAACGATAAGACTTCGTATAAATGTAGATTTAGTTATTCCCATTTTTTTTGAAGTATTTTCAAGATAGGTAAGGAGCGATGGGCTTATAAAAAAATTAAATCTTTTATCAGCGATATGATTGGCCTCTTCAATACTCGACTCAACGACTTCTTTCGCAGTTGATACAGTATATTCTTTCAAAAGCATTTTTTCATTATCAGTTCCAGCAAAAAAATGAGGCACATGTCCTTTGAGATAGAGTATGATGGTTGGTTTATTATATTCAAGTGATCGTTCTACTTGGAAGCCAATTCCTAGGCTTGGACTTGAACATTCAAAAATATTTACATCACTATTTTTTATGGTCTCAATTGTATTATTAAAATATTCATTCTGCGCCTTTAAGCCACCATTTTCTAAATTATCATAGAATCTTTTTACTTCCTCCTTTTCGTATGAGGCAGTGGTTAAATTACATTTAACCCCCCTGAGACCATCTTCGATAGCCTTATACTCTTGAGAATAAAACGAAAAACCCCTTACTGATGCCGCAAAATATACTTTCATAATCTGAGTATATCAAATATTCTTTTCAACTGCAATCAATATTAGATTGCAAGAACGCCTTAAACCTTATATCGATTTTTTTGAACAACTCTGGGAGTTGTAAAAATTCCTCATTGGTAAAGTTCTGCAGGACATATTCTTCTCCGTTCATCCGATTCTCCTGTGGTCGATTATCTACTCCGATCCGTACACGAAGGAAATCCATTGTCTGTAGTTTGTTTTGAATATCCGTCAATCCATTGTGAGCCTTCGGACCTTGTGTTTGTATCTTAAATTTGCCAAATGGTATGTCCAAATCATCGTGAATGATGATGAGTGATTGTGACGGCCTTAATTTATAGTGGAGTATCGCCTTTTTTACGGCGTCTCCCGATTTATTCATGAATGTTTGGGGTTTGAGGAATAAATAGTTGCCCGCCTTCGCAATTTCTGAAAATAGATATTTGTCTTTTTTAAAGTCAATATCATGCATTTGCATACTGGATGCCTCTTGTTTTAATTTAAAAGTCTCAAGTAGATAGTTGACAAAGATAAACCCAATATTGTGACGGTTTTTTCTATATTTTTCTCCTGGGTTTCCAAGACCGACAATCAGTTTCATACGGATATTATAGTTGATTTTGTTTTGAATATTCGTTTATACTGAAATTGTATATGTCAAAATATGTTCCAGATGTTATTTCTCACCGATGGGTAATTATCGCTTCTCAACGATTAGCTCGTCCTGATCAAAATGGGAAGGGGGCTAAAAGCACAAAGTCCAAAGGGAAAAAAGTATGCATTTTTTGTGAGGGGAATGAAGCTTTGACACCAACAGAAGTATTTCGAGTGGGGAAGGGCAATGTAAATAAACCAGGATGGAAGGTTCGCGTTGTTACGAATAAATATCCGATAACCGATTATCACGAAGTAATCGTTCATTCTCCAGATCATGCAAAAAACATTGAAGATCTGACAGAAAAACAGATAGAAAATATTTTTATCGCGTATAGGGAACGGTTCAACTATTATCGTAAATCCGGCCAAGTGCTTATTTTTTGCAACAATGGAGAGCATGCTGGAGCCTCAATCAATCATCCACACTCTCAAATGGTGGTCATTCCGACACAAATCAATCTTGACACCCTCGCAAAAGAGCCGCTCAACAATGTTGTACAAGATACAAAGTTTTTCACGAGCTATTGCCCAGATTTTTCACAGTGGCCGTATGAAGTGTGGGTTGCGCCGAAAGAAGGAAAGGGAAAGTTCGGAGATTTAAGCGATGAGCAAATCGCCGAATTGTCAGCCGTAATGCATAAGACAATGAGACAGCTAAAAAAAATATTTCATTCACATCAACTGACAGACATGGATTTTGCCTATAACTACTACATATATCCAGGTCATGATTGGTATTTACGCATCATTCCTCGATTTATCCATCGAGCTGGTTTTGAGCTCGGGACTGGATTGAACGTAAACATCGTTGATCCTGCAGAGGCTTCTCTTGAACTACGTGGAATCGAGAGTCGTATCGTGAGTATCCTCAATAAACTAAAGGCAAAAGGCTAATAACGTATCAAAGCTTTGCTGAAATTACTTAATTACTTCTCAAACACTATCTTCTCTTTTGGAGTCCCAGCAGGATTTGAAGGAAGTATTACGGAGTAATATATATCCTTCATAACATCAAAATTAGGAATACGTATCTGATGAACGGTGGCAGGGGTAGCGGAAACGGTTATAGGATCAAGAGTTTGCACCTTTTTTTCATTGAAAAAAACGATACTTGCGGTTGTCTTTTCACTTGTCGAAAATAGGACAAAATATTGTGGTCCGACTTTTGAAAAATGCACATTATTAACACTGATTGTTGAAGCTCGCGTATTTGAAGAAGTGTAATTTGATATGGTTGGAATATTTAAAAGTACTGCCAGCGAGAGGACCGCAAATGAGGCGAGCATGAACAGCGATTTTGGGGCAGGAAGAAGTTTGAATGATCCAGCAGAAAGCGGTTGTGAAGCCTTAATCCCTTTATATTTCAACAGATCATCAGGATAGGCAAAAATACCACTGCAAGATGGACATTCCAAAAGAATTGTATTTTTTGGAAGATTTGGGTCTACCTTTTCAAGCAAAACACTTTTGTCTTTTGGACATATTTTTTGATTTCCAAGGATATATTGACCTTGTGCCTCCTCAGTAAGGATGCGAGCAGAGTTTGTGGAAATTGTATCTATATCGCCTTTATCAAAGAAGCTGCTCCCACACGTCCCACAATGAAGAACAATCTCGTTGTCGACATTGCGCACGTTCATCTGTTGACCACAGTTTGGGCAAAGCATATGGTATTACGATAGCACAGCAATTTTTAAATTACAAACGGTGATTACTGAGGACCATTTCCTTCGTCATTTTTCTTTTTTGCGCGCCATATTTGAATGCCGATGAGTCCAGCAAATCCAACACCGCCATACTGAATGAATTTTCTTGCAAAATCTTTTGCTTTTGTCTTTGCATCTTTTTTTCTCTGCGTTTTACATCTTGTCTCGTATGATTCGTCAAATCTAGTAATATTGTCAATTGTCGGCTCAATAATGACACTTTTAAAATCTTCCAATATGGTCGCATCACCGCCACCTTCTTGGATTAAATCATAATAGAGCTGAACCGTATCGAATTTTTCAGAACCAGTTTCTTTTTTTAACTCAACACTTACTTTTGAATATGATTCAATTCGATCTTGTAGCCATTTTTCCCTATCATCCATTTGTTTAATTTTTTTATCTGCATCTTTATCATCACTTGAAAATGTGGTTTTTTCCCGACGGACCCTCAATAATCTCAATTCGGTTGAGTAGCGGTCTGTTAGTTCACCAAGTTGTCTTCCATCAGTTGGAATTTCCAAAGCAAATAATGCATCTTTCACTTGTTCGGGGGATAGAATAATATCAGAACCAAGAATTGTTTGAATTTCTACTGCTTTTGGGCTCAGTGGGGGGGCAGTTTCGCCATCGGGACGTTTTTCTCCAGATAAAGTTTTTCGGTCTTCATCTGTAATAAGTGGTTGTCCATCTTTATCCATTATTCCTTTCGAAATATCTAAAATTACATCGGGAGTCATATATCCATGGCTTTTTGCAACTTCAACGACCACTTGGTCATCCACCTGTTTGCCCTCAAATACTGCTTGGACGACCTGAATTTCTGCTTCTCCACGACGTTCATTTGGAACAGTGGTAAGGTAACGAAGGGCTTTTTCTGCCTCTTGAGCATTATAGTCATCGAGCGAAATTACATCTGCGCTTTTTCCCATACGCAAGCATATAGGTGCGTCTTTTTGGTTTTCGTCAGGCTCATCTGTATGAGTGATGACAACATCTCGACCTTGATGGTTAAGAGAAATACCTCCTTGAAAGGAGTCTCCATGCTTGATTCCTGACATGAGAGCATAACTTGCAACAGAGCCTTCCCACGTATCAGTAAGGTCCTCAGTTGTTGCCAGTTGTGCAAGCTTCCTTCCAATAACGATTGCAGCTTTTTCGGTATTGTTTTGTCCAACAGGCTTACCACCGAGAAGCTCTTTTGAGGTTACATTCTGTCTATAAGGGGACTTCTCTGGTTGGGGTGGAGAGGCTATTTCAATTGATGCGCCTGCTGGCATCGATGGGGCTGCTGACATATGTATCCCAATCATACTTGACTTTCTCGCTCAAAACAAGAATAATAAATGATATCTTGATACGGTATTATCCTAAAATATGACAGTCAACTTTAGAGCAACGGCAGAAATTCAAAAATCAGCCTCTCATCATGGAAAAGGGAAAGTCGCTGAACAACCCAAAGAAGAAGTGCGACCTGAGAGAAAAGCTGCGGGCACAATTTACAGCAAGGAAAAATTAGTTGTAGGAAGAGAAAATGCTGTTGGTGGTGGAGAGACGGGCTTTGATAAATTTAAGATCACTACCGAAGCGGAATCCGCACTCATTGATACCGTACAAGACTTTATCTTTAGGTTAGACAACCCCGCAATTGATTCGGGTATTCTAGACCCTGCACAACAAAGTTTTATACGAGAATTTAAAAAAACGTATTCAGATCCTAAGACTCATAAGTTTGATGAATCAAAATTGCATGAATTTGCAACAGATTTTATCCGTAGGCCTGACGGATCAGGGTTGGTGGCGGGGTTGGTAGTTGCTGAGTGGAAAATTGCCCTATATCAGAAAGCATTGGGATTCCACACGGTTGAAAAACAAGGACACAGAGTTGTCTATAGACCAGAACTTCAATCCACCGGGACGGATAAGGATCAAGTCGTAGAAGGGCAAATGGGAAGAGTAAAAAGAAAGATATTAGGCTTTATCCCCTTTGGAGAAAAAGATGGAACTGTTGATGCTCCTCACACACGTATTTTGAAATCGGAAACAGAAGCAAATAGTAGACTCCCCGCGAATGAGAGAGACAAAAATACATATTGGGATATGGATTTCTATCCTCATCCTCCAAATCCAGTACATGCACCAGGTTCTCCAGAGAGAATAGAATATCGCTTTGCAGGATTGACGCCAGCACAAGTTGCTTATTTAAAAAGTGCTGGCATAGATGTTGATGCTGGGACAAACGCTAAAGTCATAGCAGATGGTCCTACAAATGGGAGTAGGGATGCAAGTGCAGAAATGATTCGCATGCGCCAAATAATGGATAGGCTATATACGGGACGAAATGCAGTCTATCGCGCACTTGGAAAAGACAATATTGACATGAACTTGGTAGATGTATCAACTGCTGCTCGTGGATATATCCGAGAGCCAAGCCGATTCCTCATGGTCGATCATAGAGCGGGGACTCCCGCTGGTGCCGACGTAAAAACGGCAATCGATAGACGAATGGATGTGGTTATTAAAGATATGGAGAAAAGAAACAAAGAAGTTGCAAAGGATGCAGCCGAAAAAGCAAAAGTAGCAAAGAAACAGAAAGAATCTGATCGCTTAGTACATCTAATAAAAGATAAGAAAGATGAGCTATCGAAAGATCCTCCTCCACCGAGTGAAGAAGATGCAGGAAAAATAAAAACAAACCAAGAAACAATTGATGTGGATGAAGTAAAAAAGACCGAGTTGGAAAAAACAATGGAAGATGGTAAGAAATTGCCTATCTTAAAAAAAGCCACCGACGATGCTCGTCTTGCATTGGGTGGGGATTTTGCCCTCGTTGAGACCATAAATAAGAGCGTTGACTCAACAGGCGCTGCACAACCGGGAAGTGTAATTGAAGCGCAAGAACAATATGACGTTGCCCAATCGGCGACAGAAGATGCAAAGGATGCTCGTGACAGAGCACGCACAAGACAACAAAGAGCAACTGATACCTATAATGCGCTAAAACCCAATACTCATGATGATGTGAGAGCTTCGGCTTTGCTTGAATACACTGCGACACGCGATATTTCAGCAGAGGAAACTGCGTATACGACTGCTAAATCGGCAGAGACGGCAGCAAGGAGAGAATTGACGAAACGTCAAGCGATTAGAGATAAGTTTAAGGTTGAGTGGCAAGCGCATCAGGATGCGCAACATGCACTTGATGAAGCAGTAAAAATATATAGAGAAGCAGCCGCAAAACATGGGGTAGTTGCGACAGGGTTGGATATATATGGAATCACAGGTTTGTCTATTCAGGAATCTGATATTAAAACCGTAATTGATGCTACCGATGCAGAAGTAAAAAAACTTACCCATGAGAATGAGGTATTAACTGACCCGAACCAACTTGCGCGTGAGCATCAACAACAAGTATATGAAGAATTTGATGTATCGATTACACCTGAGCAGAAAATAACTGATATTGAAAAACGCGCTAGTGAAATAAAGGATAAGAAAAAAGAGCAATATGTTGTACCCGAAGCATACAAACACTACCCAGAAGTATATATTCAAACACTTCGTGTCATATTTGGAGATGATATAACTGATTTTTCACGTGCAGAGGAATTCAAGAAGGCATCCCGCATGGTTTCTCCAGAAGTATTTTTTACATACATGCAAAAAATTGTTACTGAACCGCCACCGGCAGTTGATGCCTATGACGACAACTTGAGAGATGTAGGCAAAATGAAAAAACTTTCAAGTAAAATTCTTCATGATTTTGTTGGAGATGTTATGAAAGCTGGGGCAGAAGGAAATTTGGGAATACTTGATCCGGCAACCATTACTGCTATTGAAGACATGCAACAGCGCACTGCAGCCAATATATTTATCGGTCCTACGACTTTGGCTGATAGAAATCTCCTTATCGGCACTCTATCTAAAGAAATATATCATTTCGAAAGCGAAGATGATTTGGCTAGGTTGATATGGCAACGTCATGGTGGAGGAGCATATGGAGGAGCTCTTGGAGGTGGAACTGCAACAATAGCAAGTGAAGATCACGCAAAAGCATATGCTCGTGAAATTGCTCGATTGAGAAATATTTAATTTTAAACTAATGTATATATATGAGAAGACTTGAAATAAAGGATTTACTAAGAATCATTCCCTTTGAGGAAGGAGTTCGTGCGGAAATTTTGAATGAATTTGACACCTATTCGGATGCATTGAAGTATGACATTCAGAAAATACTGTGGGACGCGTATTATGAAATCTTGGAACAACAAACGGAAGTAAAATTACAGCAGCTCATGATGGAAGTTGAAGCAGGGGTGAGGCCGCTTACTACAGATATGAATGATGATGCTGAAAGACTTGTCGAAAATGATTTTGAAGATATTTTGAACGGAAAGAAAAATGAACTGCAACAAATAGAAGATCTTCGTTTCAAATTGCAACAACTTATCCAGGAAAGTAAGAACGTTGCAAAATAATCTTCAACTTATTCTTGAACTTCTCCAAGAAGTTTAAGGACCACTGCTTTTTTATATCGTCTATCTCCTCGAGAATTTATGCGAAGTGCTGGAAGTTTTCCGCTTACACCCCATCGTTTAACGGTGAGAGTTGAAACGCGAAGAAGAGATGCAACTTCTCGAATGGTGATTAAATCTGGAAGATCCGCGAGTGATACCTTTGGAAGTGTTTTGGTTTTGTATGACATGGAACGTATTATAGTGTTCCATTTAGAGCTTGTCAAGTTGCGCTAATATCGACTTATTTTTTTTGCAAAAATACAGTTGTGGAAATATTTTTTTATTTCTGATATTCTATGTAATAGTTTCAAACTATCTTACATATGAAGAATAGAAGGGGAGAAATTGCGACGATTCTTACGATCGGTACCCTTGTCATTATTGGCGCTACTGCGATTGTCTCTTCTTTGGGTGGCGTTAAAGATAAGAGAACAACACAATCGAGAGCAGAAGATACATGTAAACAAGTAAGTTGTGGAAGTCTGTCTACAAACACAAGTGCAACTTACTCTTCAAAATGGGATACAGCAACAAGTAAGACTAAGTTTTATGAAAAGGGAGGGTGTACGAAAGAGATTCCACAAGGTGTTGGAACATACTGCAAAAGTCAAAATTCAGCTGGAACCGGTTGTACGCCAACATGTTCAAATACCAACACGACTGGCACTTGTTGCGATGGTAAATCATGTCAACGTGATAGTGCGAGTGGGACATACAGTTGTAAAACTCCAACTACTGGTTGTGTGCCAACATGTTCCACAACAAACACAAATGGAACCTGTTGTGATGGAAAAACATGTCAATACGATAGTAGTAGCGGGACCGGTTGGAGTTGTCGAACTCCATCCACTCAGTGCAAATCACCACCAACTCCATGTACAGGTACTATTGGTACACAGGGAGACTGTTGTGCAGGATATACTTGTTACGGTGCGGGTCCTGGTTTTCCATCTCGATGCACAGCTCCAGCCAATACACCAATTCCATCAGCAACTCCAAATCCGCTTAGTTCCTGCTCGAAGGGTGGTCAACCAACTATTGGAACACAAGGATATAGTAAGGAAACATGTGAGAGCATTTGTGGTGCGCAAAACGGAACATATGTTGGTCCAAATCAACAATGGCAGGAAGGGACACAAAGAGGCTGTTGCTGTACTGCTGGAAATTCCAATACAAATGCGTCATGTCCACAACCAGGTTTGGGATATGCATGTTGCGTCATCGATGATCGATGTCCAAATGGAGAACAAAGATATCGGTGGTATGGATGCACAGGTCAGGTCTGCAGTGCAACAAAAATAAATACATCTGGTGGATATAAAAATCTCGTAGATTGTCCATATGGAGTGGATAAAAATACAAATCAGGAAACGGGAGTCTGTTCAGGTTCGCTTACTCCACCATCTCTTCCAAGTGCCGATTGTAAGGATTATAGTTCATGGGGTTTATTGGGTGGTTGTCGTGAGAAATGTACGACAGGTGAATATGAATGCATAGCATCCCCTTCAGACGCATCTGGAGAAAAAAGATTCTGTTGTCCAGTTGCCCCAACAGTTGATCCAAACGCTCCGAGTGAAAGAGATGCACCTTGTGTGGCAGCATATGGAGCGACAAGTTATTGTTCAACAAGCTTTGCGTGTAATGGGGATGATGAATATGGTCCCGATGGAGGAAGTGTTGTCTGTTCAGATACTGCATCTGCCGCTATGAATCAGCGCTGCTGTAAACCAAAGGGTGTTTCAACTGCAAAATGCGTTAAACACGGATGTAAAGACATGAGTTCAAGTTTTTCTACACTCAAATCATATTATCAAAAAGGTGATACATATTACTCATCAAGTGCGTGTACCGATGCTTCAGCATATGCCAGCCTTGAAGCTGTAACTATGTATTGTTCAGAGGGAGTGACGGCGCCATTTGATAATGATTGTCGTGAAGCTCTTGGAGATCCTCAAGCACAATGCGTATTGAATCCTATAGGGTTTATCGTTGGAGGAGATTATGAAAAAACCGATATCAAATGTGGTCCGTTTAAACTCCGATATTGTTATAAAAAAAAGGCAGGAATGAATTATATTTCTAGAAAATGTAATTCAATTAATCCGGATTATGATACGACTAAAAGTGTATATGAGAAAGATGGCAGATATTATCACAAAGATGGGTCTAATTATGTAGAATACACAAGCGATGAGCTGCTGGTATATTGCAGTACAAGTATAAAAACTCCATTTGATAATGTGTGTATTAAGGCTCTTAATAATCCAACAGCGCAATGTGTGCTTAATCCTTTAGGTTGGGTTGCTGGTGGTGGGTATGAAAAAACAGAGGAACGATGCGGTCCACTCAATTCCCGATATTGTTATATAAAAAAGGCTACAACACCGCTTCCTGCAGCTGGGGAGGGTGACCCTATTTTTGAGACTCCAACAGATATGGTTGGAACATGTATTAAGACGATTACCGACGATACAGGAACTTACTGTGTAACGCTTGGTACCGATGGTCAATATATTTCAGTGCCGATGGCACCAAATGTCGTATGAAAAAATATCTAACAATTGCAGGAGCGCTTATTTTTGCCTATATCATCGTCAAGATAATGACGCCTCAGGTGTTTATCCAAAACTCACCAACACTCGATCCACAGTTTATTGCAAATATGAAAGACCTCCCAACACTTTTGAAGAAAAATGGCAATAACGTCGTATTGCTTGCAACAAATATTATTCGAGGAATTAAGGTGGGGGTTCCTTCGGATAAACCCATGATTCAAAATGCACTTATTGGGCTCACTAACGATCAAATCCCAGAGGGATTGAAATTCAACCAATTTGTCAAAGGCGTCGCCGCAGCTGAAGATGAAGCTACAGGAAAAAAATATATAAAAATGAGTGCGGGAACAAAGTATGTTAAAACAGGTGAGACAATTCCGGTTACGATTGATGGTAAGACGTATAACGTTCCAAAAATTGAGATTGTAAATTAACCTTGCAATTTTATAAATTGTTCACTATTCTGAATATATATGTATCTTGGCCCATTTTATTTTGACACAAAAGAAATCTTTCTTATTTTAGCGGCGATTCTTGTTGGTTTGGCGATGTATTTCGGATGGCCATTGTATTGGTTCAATGCACGAACGTTGCTTTTGTTGATTATTTTAATGCTACTCACCAAGGGATTATTGCCTGCGATTCACAATGAAGCATTCTTTATTCTTGCCTTGGTGACGGTCTTTCTTTCGCTCTATTTACCGCTTTTTCAGATCATCCTTTTTTACTTCATTTCATTTGGACTCTTCCGTTTGATGAAAGTAATATAACTGCTTGCAAATAGCCCCTATTTCATTTATATTGAGTGGTATAGTTATGCGTATCAAAATCTACTATTTTCTTTCTTTCTTTATACTATTTATTGCGGTACCGATAGCATTCTTATATCAAGGCACAAATAATGTTGTCAATGCCGCATGTGTGAATAACTGTGCTCGTTGGGTTGTGGAGGCTTGCAAGGACCAAAGAGGAAATAGCTGTAGTGGTGGGCACGCAAACTGCGATGGTAATTCAACTGGGGTTAGATATTGCAGAATCTGTAAGGAACCATGTGATTCAAACCCTCCTCGTTGTGAAAGAAGAACCTTAGACTGTAATAACACATGTGGTCAACCCAACAGATGTATTTCCGATGGGTGTGGTGGCCAATCGTGTTGTGCAGCAACAGCTCCATGTCCACCGGTCTGCACGCGTGTATGCCCCACGGGACAGCATTGTACAATAGCTACTTGTCCAGCAGGTGCTCAGTGTCTAATTGCAGCTGGAACACAGCTTTGTGTCCCTAACCCAACAGTGACTTCCCCTCCCAATCCTTGTCCAAAACGTCCTCAAGGAGACGCTAACTGTGATCAATCAATTAATGATGGCGATTTTGCGGTGATTAGATTAAAGATGCGAGGGGGGACGTATACCGCTGCAAATCATTCTGCAGATTTCAATAATAATGGCAAAGTTGATTTGGTGGATTATGAAATTTGGAGGAACACAGTCAAACAGTAATATGAAAATTATTTTACGAATTGCCCTCATTGCATTTGTGGCTCTTGGAGCTAGTTTGGGGCTTTGGATGTATTTAAATGGGTATCTGACAAAATCAAAAGCATCAAATGGTGTGGCTACACTTTCATTTGCTCAACCGTCGGTTACCGCAAAAGGTGGAGATATCGTCCATGGAGATCTTACGATAACCACTCTATCTGGAATGTCTGGTATTGACATTTCATTTACGACAGAGGGCACAAATTTATCATTTTTGTATACAAATACGTCCGCACATCTTCCAGCTGGTTTTGAATTGATATTGGATGAGATCGGCATGACCGATCAAAACGCGAACACAAGTCAAAAAGGGCTCAAACGAATGATTCTCGTTTCAAAAAATTCGAGTGCACAACTGCCAAAAACCGCACTCATCCCATTATATTTCAGCGTAGTAAACAATGGACAAGCAGCGGCGACAACTACATTAAAAGTAATAACGTCAGTTTCCCAGATAGTCGGTGTTTCTGATTCCAACACATCTGGGACAGTATTTTCACTTGAGCCGAACGTATCACCACTTGCATTTACGGTGCAAGTTGAAGATCCGCGGGCTGCATCAGTAACGAATTTAACATGTTCTTCTTCCTGCGGAAGTAATGTGAAATTGAGATGGACAGATTCAGCAAATGAGGATGGATATAAAGTATATAAAGATGGCGCTTTATTGGAAACGATTGGTAGTAATACTACAAACTACATACATTCATGGTGTAACAACTATATAAATCACACCTATGCAATTATCGCCTACAACAGCAAAGGGTCTGTTTCCACAACACAACCGAACATTGCCTGTGCATGTACGGTATGTCCAACACAAGCACCTCCAACACCAACACCAATTATGCCGACAAACTCAGCAGATCTTATCTTCCGTTTGAATTTTCCAGATGTAGATATGAATGTCAATACAGTTTCAAATGTAAAAGTGATGGTCATGGATAATGATGGAAAAAAAGTCTGCAATGATGATACGAACTGTGCACAAATTGTCAGTTTCAATAGGATGTATACGGCAAACGGTCCAACTACATATTTCTCTTCACCACAATTACAGTTCAATCTTACCGAAAACAGAGCATATTCAATCGTAGTCAAACAGAATCACACAGTTCAAAGAACATATAAAAATGTATTTCTCATTTGGAAAACACTTCTCAACTGTTTAGTCCCCAATCCATCAGTGAATCATGGGTGCGGTCAGCTCATCTCTGCAGACCTTGAATCACGGCCTATGCTTGGAGGAGATATGGATGGACTTGACAGCACCCTCCCTGGTTTTAATATAATCAATATTGATGATCGGGAAAAGGTAGGAAAAATTGCCGATTCTCAGGCAACACTCCAACAAAAAACGGCAGAAGGGGATATGAATCTTGATGGTGGAACGGACGTGAAGGATTTAGGAATTGTTGAGAAGAATTTTAATAGAAAGGGAGATTGATATGCAAAATAAAATACGAATAATTTCCTTACTTACCGTACTTGGTCTGGCGGTATTGTTTGGTGTATACTGGTTTCAGAGCTATTTGAAAGGCTCTAAAGCTTCAACGGTTCCAGGTGTGGCTTTTGCAATAGCAGATGGCAAAAAAATAAATCCAGGCGATTCTTTTGATATTCTGGTACAGATTATTCCAAATGCAAAAACGTTTTATTCGGTGGATTTGGGTTTTACATATGATCCAACCAAAGTCCAATTGCAAGATGAGTCTGATTTACTTGCAAATTTAACACCACTTTCCACGACGAACTCAGATACGGTCGATGTGAAATTTATAACATCAGGAACAAGTGTCAATCCCACAACCGGGAGAATAAAGATTATGGCAGTGCGGGAAAACGCAACGAATTCACCATTTATTGGAGGAACAGATCCAATTAGTATAGTAAAAGTATCTTTTCAGATGAAGGCATCAGCGGCACTACCGATAACATTTACGTGGGATACATCATCCAAAACAAGCCTTCCTGATGTGATCGAAAAAACAAACCTAACATATACTGGTATTGATCCGACTGTAACGGCCGGTCCGACCAGTAAGCCATCCGTTGGCGTTCCAACTGTTACGACAAAACCGGGTGGAGGAACACCGACTCCGTATCCAACAACGAGTGTTGTGAAATGTGGAATTGATGTCTGTCAACAAGGATTTTTCTGTTATTATCCACCGATTTCAGATTGTGTTGCTGGAGAAACATGTATTGACATGTTCTCCGATCCGTATTGTAAACAAAAAGACGGCAAGCTCGAATTGACGCCGACACCACCACTCGGTTCTGCGGGAAAAGTCGCAAGCACAACAAAAATATATGAGCGACAGGATTTGTTGTACATCAATTCCATCATGACATATCCAGCACCGCTTCGCTATGAGCAACAGATAAAACTTGAGAAGGGCACATATACTCTTGTCATGGGTGCGCGGATGTATGCACGACGGGGAACTGGACTTGTTCTAGTTATTCAATGTAATGAATCAAGCTGTGGAGAAAATGACGATAAAAAACAACTTCATCAAAATGATGTGATTTATAGGACACCAACATTCCCAATGAAAACAGAATACTCGGAGATGAGACAGTCATTTAATGTCCCTATGAGTGTTGGTGACAAACAGCTGGTCCTGCGTATATACTGTGAAGATGGGAGTGAATGTGACATTGATTACATCTCACTTGAAGACGCATGGGGCAGTGAACGCATAAAAAATCCTCAGTTTGCAGAGGTGCAGAAGATGAATGATCCCCGCAAACAACCAGCATTTTGGATAGTTGACGCAACGGCAAACATGTATGGATCGATTGATCCAGCGTTTGGGAATAGAGGTGCATTAATGATTAATAACTCAGCGAAATGAAAAAACTATCTTTATTATTTTTTGGAGCGCTAGTCCTACTTGCTATCTTTCTATTTGGCCCCAATGTTAAGGAATCAAGGGCGGTAAATTCCTGTATGGATCCAAATGCGGATCCACCATATACATGTGCGGGCGACGATATTAGATGTAATTGTGGTTGTAAATGGATAACGGGTACAAAGCCGGAAACTTGTGATAGTATCTGTGCCGGTGAATGTCCTGGAGGTGGGGGTGGTGGAGGAGGAGGCGGTGGAGGTGGGGGTGGTGGAGGAGGAGGTACTTGTACCCCAGCTTGTACCGCTCCACAGGTATGCAAGAATAAACAATGTGTAAACATCAATGTCTGTGATCCTGTCTGCGCAGGGGATGAAATTTGCAATAATGATAAAAAATGCGTTCCCAATCCTTCTTGTCCTGCTTTTGTAAAAGCATCGGTCGCTCCTTCAACCGTTCGTCCCTTTGACCAAGTAACGGTGAAATGTAATTATGGAAAAAGATTAGACTGTCTTTCCGTTACTGGCGCAGGTCTAAAAAACTGCCGCTATAGTCGATTTGAAAATACAGACAATATATTCGTCTGTGATGCGAGTCCAAACGGGGGATTTTTTGATGATACCAAATGTATAACAAAAACAGGCACAGCAGACAAATGCTGCAATGCAGAAAAAAAAGTCGGTGATTTGACAATATTGGGATCTGCGGTCGAATATGATCAGGATATAGTGCTTCCATTTGGGACATATACTCTTTCCTCCCGCGTCTTTTCGGTCATATCGAAGGGAAAAGGCGTAAAAGTAAGTTTGATCTGCAATTCCGATACGTGTACCTCAACAATCAAAAAAAATGGGGAAATAGACTCAATAACATTTCCTGAATTCACGGACTTTACCGATAAAACAAAGACATTCACCATTAAGGGCACAGGCGATGACAGGCATTACTTAGTACGGGTAAGTGTTGATAAAGGGTCAGAAGCATATTTTGACTATGTGTCTCTTAAAGATTCGAAACAAAGAGAATTGGTTGAGAATTACGACTTTGCTGAAGTCGCAAACACAACTATCTCAACGAAGCAACCGATGTATTGGGGTGAGGCAGACAACAAAATTGGATACTATTATGGCTCTGTGTCAGATGAACAAGTGATACATGGCGTTATTCAACCGACACCTCCTGGTGGAGGTGGTGGTGGTACAGCGCCGGGTGGAGGAACACCGGGTCAACAAGTTAATGTTTCGTTGGCGCTTAAAATAAAACTGCAGGGAATTGTAAAGAAACCTGCAAAAGCTGATAACATAAATGTTCAGGTCAAGCTCGCAGGTGGGGGGCTCACAGCTGCAACAGCATATAAGACAGTGAGTTTTTCAGTTGATGGATCGGGAATATGGTCCGGTAAAGTTGATTTTGACAAGATCCCAACGGGAGGTGGATATAGAGTATATATAAAAGGACCAAAACATATAGCAAAAAAAATCTGTGATGGCGCCCCATCAGAAAGCAAGGGGGGAGAATATCACTGTGGGGATGGAAAAATAACCTTAAAAGCTGGAGAGAATACATTCGACTTTTCAAAAATCATTCAACTCGGAGGAGATTTACCTGAGGCAAGCGGAAAACAAAACGGCATTATCGACGCATATGATACGACGTTTATTCGTCAGAATTTAGGTTCAACTGATGCGGGAAAAATGGCAATTGGAGATATTAATTTAGACAATATAATAGACACGCAAGACTACTCAATTGTCGTTCAGTCGTTATCCATTAAGTACGATGAGGAATAACCTATGGAACAGACACATCACTCTCGATTAATGCTCGCAGTGCTTGCGGTTGTATTGCTTGGCGCCAGTATTGTTGGCTATTTCGTTTCGCAAAACGTTCGACAAAAAAATCCATCAGGAGAGATGACTCAAATAACTATTGTGCCGACAGTCATGCCGACTCTTATTCCCTATCCGACAAATGGACAGTTTACTTTTAAAGTGAGGGAAGGGCAGGGAGCATTGAAACAAGGAGTTCCCTTCGTTCTTGATTTATATGCAACTTCCGGTAAGGATACCGTTGCGGGATACGATGTTGTTCTATCATATGACACGCAAGTATTTGAGCGACAATCAGTTCAAAACACAGCGGAGTCGTTCAGAATATTTACCTACAATCGGGGGAATCATGTTTCCATTTCTGCATCAAAAAACATTCAGGTTTCAGATGCAATCAAATTCAGCAACACACCTATTCTGTCATTTACCTTTTTGCCAAAGGCAAAAGGAACCTTTGTTTTCACGCTTAAACCGCAAGGAAACGAGAGTTCAAAGCTTGTGAATGAATCTGCAGAAGTTACCTATCCGGAAACAAAAGATATAAGCCTTGAAATTAACTAAGTAATGATGAATAATAATAGGTAATGCGTACCCTTCATTTTCCGCTTCGCTATTTGTTTGTTTTTTTGTTTGCCTATTTGTTTATCTCTTTTCCTGTCCAAGCTGCATCCCTTAAGTTTGATAAAGGGACGGTTACAACAGCGGTGGGAGATACATTTACGCTTGATGCGACAATCGATGCGGGGAGCGATCAAATAACATCAACTGATATGTGGATTTTATATGATCCAGCGCTTGTTGAAGCCCAAAGCGCATCTCCTGCAGCATTCTTTCCTGCAGTTACAAACAATATTACGAGCGGAAAAATATATATTGCAGGATTGATAACGGATCCTGGCACGTACAAAACCGGCACAGGAACAGTAGCAAAAATAACATTCAAGGCATTAAAAAATGGGACCGCAACAATCACATATGACTGTCGAGTGGACGCAAGTAATTCTTCTAAGGTTATCAAAAATGCTGTAGATCCGGTAAACGTTATTAACTGTGCCCAAAATGGAACATCTATTGTCACGGTAGGATCAGGTGGAGTAAATCCTACAACCGCCCCTCAGCCAACCTCACTTTACCAACAACAAGCACAGCCGACAGCATTACCTCAATCGGGTATTATGGATGAGATGCCGAAATTAATGGCGCTTGGTGGGTTTCTTGTAATGATAGGAGTGGCTATGAGATTGATATTATTGTAAATTGAGTGCATTTACCATTTGTTTCTATGACGTTTCCATCGATTAAAGGCTTGAGTCCAATAAAAATATCAATCGGCGTTATGGCGGGATTGGTCGTTGTTGTGGGAGGATTTCTTCTTGTGCAAAATGTGTTTACAAAAGCGTCTGATTCTGCCCCAAGAGATCTCGTTATTAGCGCTGTGACGAGTAATTCGGTAAAAATCAATTGGACAACAGATCAAGAAACACAAGCTGTTGTTGAGTATGGAGCATCTCCAACTTCTCTTAATTTATTTGCACCAGAATCTCAAAAGCAAACAGCGCACACAGTGGAAGTAACATTGCTTTCTCCCGGTACATCTTATTATTTCCAAATTCGCATAGGTGATACAAAGTATGACAATGGAGGAGTCCCATGGACATTTTCTACGAAAACAAACCAAGAGGGAGCTGTCCCAACAGCAACTCCGTCCGGAACAATCGCGCCGGTTCCAACAATCCCAACAACCGCTCCGGGTGAACCGACAGCAACTGGTGGGGCATTTGGTCCACTTAAGTCGTCTTCACTCCGTGTTGTGCCAACCTCTGCTCCGGTTCCAACGATAAGTATTCCGACACCAACAATGTATGTCGCCCCAACACTCCCAGTGTATGTTTGTGGAGAAACGGATTGTCAAAAGGTTTGTCAAAAAATCGGATCAACTTGTAGTACTCTTGATTGGATGAGATCTGGATGTGTAGGAAAATATGCTCTTGGCTCATGTGCTGTTATTCAGCCGACGAATACACCGACACCAACTCTAACAGCGACACCAACACCGACAGGAACACTTACGCCTACCCCAACAGCAACCAATACCCCAACTCCAACAAATACGCCTACGCCAACTGGGACGTAAGAAAGTATAAAGTCTAACTTCCAGATTCTGTCACTCGTAATTTCCCCCGTCAGTACTCCTTTATTCCCAAACAATCCATGGACAAGGGAATAAAGATGCGTGCTGCCGGGTACCCTTTACTCGCGCCACCTGTTCCTCTTCATAGTAATAATACGCGAAGTTTATTGTTTCAAGCGCTGCTCAAGGTTCATTAAGCCGTCTGAAATAGCAAATGGAGCAAATAAAATATTTGAGCTTTATTTTATTCTGTGTTACACTGAATATAGTTACCATTTTTTTATAAATACGTATGTCAGATTCAAACTCATCCTCAAAATTCGGATTAGGGCTTTTGTTCGGTGCGGTTGCAGGTGGATTAGCAGCGTTTTTCCTTTCCCCAAAGTCAGGTCCTGAAAATCAAAAATTGGTTGCAAAAAAAGTAAAAGAACTTGAAAAACTACTTGTTGATACGGATTTAGAAAAGAAAGTAAAAGAAATTTTCGGTGAAGCGACAGAAGAAGCAACAATCGTTTATAAAAAAGCTAAAAAACAGTTTATTCAAGCTCTTGCAGAAGCAAAACAATCGGTTGATTCATTCGATAAGGAGAAAGTGGCGGAAGTCGCGAATGAAACCGTTGAGATTCTCAAGAAAGAGGTAAAGCACGAGGCAAAAGAAATGGAAAAATTAAAAGCTGAGCTCTCCAAAGAGTGGAAAAAGCTCGCCCCAAAAGCGAAGAAATAATTTCATTTCCAGCACGACTCAGTAAATTGTGATATTGCTCCTGAGCAATCTTTTCCGCCATATTTTTGGTAGTTTCTGCAGAATGTTGCGCAATAATACGTGCCGTCTTTTGTGCCGCAGCTTCCATAGTAGCTACATGCTGCTTTCACAACAGTCCGCGCATCCCAATTTGTACATGTCGTTGCCTTTGTGTTTTCTTTAATGTTTAATCCGGCCATGACAAGTGAGTCAAAAATAATTCGTCTGTCAACATTTTTCGACCCAATAGCCTTAGCGGCAGCATCTTTGTAGTGGCTGAACAGATAGGGAGATAACTGCATTACGCCAACAACCCCAAGTCCACTTCCACTTCCGTCCCGACATTTATATCCTGCATATTTACTATCCGAAAAAACAAGACCCGTATTGCCATCATAGGCATAGCCGCTACACATTCGTTTTTCCTCAGTAATAAATTCACTATTCCACCAATTTTCTGAGTTATAAAGGAGAAGGTATTTTGGAATGACCGTATCGAAAAATCCACCGCTTTCAATCGATGCAAGAGTCCGGAGAACCTCTTTGGGGGCACATGCTTTTGCCGCGGCGGCTGCAATTATCTCATCTACAGTTGTTCCTGGTCGAGCAAGACTCGGATCGATGGGAAACAAATCGGGGCCCTTAGTTGGTTTTGGTACTTTTGTCGGTTCGGGAGGTCTGGTTAGTTGAATCGGTGGTTGCGTTGGGCGAGCGGATGGTTGGCGTGGATAGGTTGGTATGACAATTGTTGGTTGGATATATGGAGTTGATGTGGGAACTTCTGTCGGTGTGTTTTCATATCCAATTGTCGGTTCGGGTTCGATAGGATTTTCAGGGAGTGGGGTTGGTTCAATTCTTTGCGAAATAAGCTCGATTTTTGGGAGTTCAAAGTGAAACGATGAGACACTCGTAAGCACAGATTGCACATCACTGTTGAAGGCTACAGCGTTAAATTCAGGGGAGTCTGCGAAATAGCGGGGGGCAAGTGTTGTGGTAATAAAATATGCACCAATACAGGCAATACAAATACGAAGAACTAATGGGAAACGTTCCATACAGTTAAGTGTACAGGAAACAAGAATTATTTCGCAGGAGTATACCCGTATTTTTCTTTTGAAAGCCGAATTATCTTATCTTTATTTTCATTTATAAGTGAAGGAAGGGGAAGTGAGTATGCAGGAAAGGGGAGAGATGTCATATTATCTATCGAAAGCTTCATGACCATCTCGTATTTTCCAAGTGCAACAAGATCGTTTTCAGTGTACATTTCTCCATATTCTCGAGAAAGCATATGAGCATCTCGTGCACCAACAACAAATGACAAAAGGCTTCCCACATTTCCGAAAATCGCCCGTTCAATATCTTCATCGAGCTGTTCGATATATTGATTTGTAAGAGTGAGCGCTAATCTATATTTGCGCGCCTCTGAAAGAATCTTGATGAAGGTTGATGTCGCAAAATTCTGAAACTCATCAACATACAAGAAAAAATCTTTTCGATCAGTTTCCTTGATAAACGCGCGGTTCATGGCTGCGAGTTGAATTTGAGTGATGATCATCGCTCCCAGAAGGGATGCATTATCTTCTCCGAGTTTTCCTTGGGAAAGGTTGAGAAGAAGAATTTTCTTTGAGTTCATGATATCTTCCAAATCTATTGTTGATTTTTGTTTTCCGACGATATTGCGGATCATGCGAGAGGTGACAAACTGTCCAACTTTATTTTGAATTGGAGAGATTGCTTCTGCTTTTAACCTATCCGGCATTTTGGCAAATTCGTTCTCCCAGAATGCTTTAAGGACAGGATCGGTAAGTTGTGAAACGACCTTTTTCCGGTAATCCGCATGTGATAAAAGTGCAAGGATGTCTGGAAGCGTCGCATTTGGCATTTCAAGAAGCGTCAAGATGACATTTCTCAAGATATATTCAAGACGTGGTCCCCAACTATCCTTATAGAGTTTACTGAAAATAGAGACGATACCTGATGAAACAAGGTCTTTGTGTTGTTTGTTTTTTATTTCCAATACGTTCAACCCAAACGGTCGTTCTGTATCAAATGGTTCAAGATAGATCACATCATTCATTCGTCTCTTTGGAATAAAATCAAGAATCGTCTCGCAAAGATCTCCGTGTGGATCGATGACACCGATGCCGCGGTCCTTGCGAATATCATCTATTGCCATATTCGCGATAAGAGTAGACTTACCAGCTCCCGTCTTTCCGATGATATACATATGTTTACGACGATCCTCATCCTTAATCCCGAAAATGGTCGGTTTATTGCGGAAATCTGCTTTTGCGAAGAAATTAATCTGTTGTTTAGCTTCATCAGATGTCCCATCAACGACAGGGAGATTTTCAGGTGCTTCTCCTGAAAGCGTCTTGCCCCAACTGATATTCTTGATTCCTGCCAGTAGATATCCAGGTGGATGCCACATTGAAGCGAGCTCTTGTGCATTTAAGATCTGATTTTTGCACTCATAAAAGCTGATTCTTCGCTCTTTAATCCGCTCTATAAAACGTTCCTTGAAAAATAACGGCCGTTGAAATACGAACTGATTTCCTTCTCCAAGCGAAAATGCGCCGAATGTTCCTGCAAGATTGGTTAAATAGGGGAATGGGTCAATCTGGGCGTTACTACTGCCAACAATGAGGCGGACTGCCGCTTTTCCTCCTTGAAATGTTGCCTTGCGCATAATGACCTGTCTTTGCGGATTTTGTACATAGCGAAGCGCATTTTCATCATAAATCTGAAGACCAGCGTTTTTTACACCCGCTTCTTGCCATGGAAAATAGGCAGGAGTAATAATGATTTGAACAGCCATTTTAATATGTGGTGGCTGTTTTGCCATAAATCCAAGGACTGATGACAATGGATCAACGTCCTTAAAGTCAAAATACGTTTTTATAGGAAGATATGAGTATGAGTTGAGCTTTACTTCACCGACTGCCATACGTGCAGATTTGAACACTATATTCATCGGATCGGTTGTTTTCAATACTTTTGATTGAGGAAAGGAGGAAGAAACAAGGCTCTGGATGAATGTTTCGCTCTCAGAAGGCACAGTCGCATAAAAATAGACAAGCTGATTAAGTAAAAAGAGCTCAAATGCATATGTTTTTGGATGGACAAGAAGAATACGTTTCCATAGTGGAAGATAAGGGTACGGTAAAGCTGAAGAAAAAATCTGCGTTGCAGACTCAATAGGAGTCTCATCGGTTTTAGGATTGCGGACATGCAAAAATGAGAGCTTTAAAGCCATATATTACTTCATTATACATAAAAAACCACATATGCGTGGAACTTGATTTTTAGCCCATAGTAAGGTATACTATAGGCGTAGTATATTCATACTCAATATGTATATTTCAAGGCTAGACTGCGAAATAATATGGGTCCTTCCTTCGTGTAAATTTTTTACGGATTTTTATCAGTCCAGAAAACGACGCGAAGACCTCGCTTCATTTTCTGGGCTCATACCCCAGACTATCTGCCGAAAGGCGGGTATGTGTATTTTTTAATCCGAGAAAGCGGGAGATCTAGCCTCTCCTGTTCTTTCAAGGGGTGGGAAATACGAGCTCTGTGAAAACAGGGTGATGTGTTGAAAGATCGTCTTGACCAAAAGCAGGGTCATGTGAATAAACACGATTAATCAACCGGGAAATCCTTTATCGGAAATTCCGACTTTGATTATGTATGCAAACTCAGTTTACCCTGAGCGAGCATAAGCGAGTCGAAGGGCACATTGAAAATCGGGTTTTTGGATTACAGTTCCTTTCTTTGCGAAGGGTGTTCTTTGTTGTCAAGACAGACAATAGGGGGCGCTTAGTAGGCATAGATTGGTCTTCCACTCTCATTCTGAATTGATATTTCAGGCTGAAGGTGGAGGATCAAAATATGAAAAATTAAGAAGGAACAAGAGAGGAAAGCAATTCCCAAAAAAACGCAGAAGCGAAAGCAGACGCGAAATACGCAGTCGAAAGACACGCATGGGAGAATCTACAGATAAGTAGGGCAAAACACATTGTGCAAAGTCACAATTGTTAGCAAATCCGCAAGGATCATCCGAACATCTGAAGAGAGTCGTAGTAAGTCAATCACCAAGAGAAAGAAATAGATTCTACAAGAAATGGAGAGAACATGAAGAACACGCTTTTGCGGTTGTTGTCAGCATTGGTCATCTTGACAGTGCTCCTCGGTTTGAGTTCATGTGCTACTGCAAGTGGTCCGACTTTCGCAGACTTCAAGGTCTCCGAAAAAACGCGTCAGGGTTCAACTGTCGTTGTGTTTGACACGGAGTCAAAACTTGCAAGTCGCTTTTGGATTAGCATTCCAGCGCCCACAAAAGGCACATCAAACTGGACTGTTCACAATCCTGGCAAATGCGCGGTAAGCAAACTCGACACAGCAGGCTATACCCTGAACAACGAACCAATCACGATGGAAGATGGATCAACGGTTAGCACCGCCCTACGCCTCAGCGTAGATTGTCCCACGGCAAATTCACCGTTCTGGTTCGAAGCGACCCGCGCCAACAAGTAATCCAATCCCGAAAGGAGGTATGACGTGAATACGATCAATCGCTTCGCAGCATTGATTCGCGGTCCTCCAGACATGGGGTTTTGTACGGATATCGTAATCGGTTGCATATGCAATCTTAGCTCCCAAGCTAATACGAAAATCCTCCCCCATGTCTTTCCCTATCTTTATAACTAAAGGGTTGTGAAGAGAGGGAAAGACATACTGTCATTCTGACCTTAAGTTCGCCGCAGGGGAGTAATCGAGTGAGAAATAGCAACAAATTTAAAACATCTTTTAGTTAAGAGCCTTTTTGTGGTGTTTTTTCCACAATAAAATTATCAGGAATGTTATTCCAAAAGCTCCAAACCCGGCGTATTCCAGATATTGTGGCCAAAAAATAACTGCGATTTGTTCTGTTTGTGAATTAAAATTGGTTGGGATTTGCCATCCATTTGCCCAATTATTTACAAGCACGTGTTCCTTTATTATTGTTCCAAAGAGAAATGGCATATTTATCTGAAACCAACCCAACTGTGCATTTGTCGTCGGTATTCTGTAGGCAAACCATCCAACATCATATGTCTGATAAAGTATAAGTGAGGTATTTTTGGGGACGGTAAATGGATAGTTTACACTGTATTGATAATAGGAATATTTTTTTGAGATCATATTTACATCACTTTGAATTGGGTTTTCAATATTGTCCTTCTTCACAATTTGGATGTGTTGAAGCTCACTTATAGGAAACGCATAAAGTGAGATTTCCGTAAGTTCATTTTCTGACGGAATATTTTGATAAGAATTTTGTTGAAAGGAAAAATTATATCCCAATCCATATCTAAAGCGTTGTGGAATGACATAATATGAAACGTCCTGTTTCAATCGATCCTCAATGACAGATTCTTTTTTTGTGAGATCGAGTGTATAAAATAGCAGTGGCCTCCCTTGAAGATTTTTGCTTGTTATTTTTACAATATATCCGTAATTTTGATCTAAAGTTTGGTCGTTGTATCCAAAGCATGCACTTGCTCCGTTATCGGTTCGAATCCGAACACCATTTATTTCGGAATGTTCCAATATTCCATCTTCCTTGCCACAGTTTACCATCTCAGTCTTGCCGATATCAAAAGAACGGATAAGAATTTTCGGTATATGCGCCGATAGTCTATTTTGTTCATCAGTGTTCACATATATATAACCACTTCTGCTTGCGATTCCTTGGTCGGTATAGGCGATCTGTTCAAAATGATCAAAGGGGACAGTTACTTCGTGGGTGAGGGGGGGAATATTTGTTGTGTCACTAATGATAAATTCCCTATTTGTCTCTTCAATTTTCCATGTTTGACTGGAAAGTTGTGTTTGTGACATAAGGTCGAGAAATGGGAAGATAGAATCATTAGCATATCGTGCGGGAGAGGTTATATAGGTGCTATTTGTTTCAAATGCGCTATCTAAATTGATCTGTTCAATCTGTGGTCCCACATGAGGCACTGCACTTTTTGACTCAAGAAAGTTTTGTACTGATGATTGATTTATATTTTCATAGAGTGACAATTTCCCCCATTGTTGTATTTTCTTGACAGATGGAATATTAGGGAGAATATGTTCAAGGCGGTCATACTGCATTCCCTTTATAGATGAAGTTATAGGTAAGAGTGATTCATCAAGGATGAAGTAACTCACATTGTATTTATCTGCAACGCGTTGGAACAAGGTTGGGTTCTCAGACTCAATCGCTTGTTTGATTTCCCAATAGTAGTTTTCGCTTTTTTGACTCCACACATCAAACGTACGTGAAATAATCGGTTGTTCAATTCCATACCATATGAATCCAGAACCATTATACCCCCATGAATTGAAGAACCATCCCCAATAAGTATAGTCGGGTAGTAGGGCGATACGCTTGTTCATGTCTTGCTTATGCATATAAGACATGAGCTTGAAGTAAGATTGGGGGATATCTGTCTGCATCTCATGTGGATAGAAATAGCCGTCGAACGCTGGATAGGAAATACACATCATCAAGACAATCACACAAAGTGAAAGCACGATTCTCTTTGCCTTTTTGGGGATGAAATAGAAGAGGGTCTCAATTGTCACCAAACCATAAACAAATAAAAGACTGGTAACGAACGAATAGGGGATAACAAATTTGGTGAAAGGTGACCGGAAAATCTGGTTAATAAATGGGTTATTTCGGATAATCGCATTGAGTTCTTTTATGTAAGGAGTGTTGGAAAGGAGAGCGACAGCTAAGAGAAAAAGGATAAGTCGTAGTTCATATGAATATTTCTTTCGCGTCAATAGTCCTATGAAGCTTATCGTGGTGAGAATCAGGAGTGCGTATTTTGCAAACCAAAACTCATGCCATTGGAGCCATGGCAAAAGCATAGGGGTATTTTTTTTGTCCACTGTATCAAGGAAGAAGTTTTTGAGATAAATAAATTGGTCAATCGTGCCTTTTTCCAAGTTTCTATAATAAATATCTTCTGTGGAGAGTTGATTTATCTTTGATGACTTGACGACCGTCCCATTTGTTTTCAAAAAATACATCTGAGGAAGTATCCAATATAGATTGACGACTAGAATAAGTGTGCCAGCTAACGTGATCCGCGCAAACATTTGTATTGACGGCTTTCTGAAAAAATGACAAAGCGAGAATATAGCAAGAGTTAGTCCATAAACAACAAAAAGTTGCTGAGATACTGCAAATGAACTTGCGATGAGATTTACGAAGACAAATGTGAGTATCTTTTTTTTGGTTAGTTTATGTTCTGTCTCCAAGAAAAGAACAAAAATATACAATAGCCAAGGAAAAAACGCGTAGAAGAGCGAGAATGTCTCAAAAGGAAGTGAAAGAATTTGGATGGTTCCCAGATTAAAGAGGTAGAAAAGGGCACCGAGAAATGCATATACTTCTTTTTTTGTCTTGCTGATGCTGTGGGCGAAAAAAGTGTATGCTCCCAACGCACCAACAAGAATGCATAGCATCTGTGACATGTATCGAACCAACGAGACGGGCAGAATAAGACTAAGCAATAAGCCGAATAATGCTCGTGGAAAATCTGCTGCATGTGCCATTCCTGCGGTAAGCCCAAAGCTTTGATATTCCTGCCATACGGAAAATAGAGCTCGTTTTATAGCAAGTGTGGGATTGAGCTCAGTTTGGAGGTTGTCCCATCCGGTTAGGAATGTATTTGGCTGGTGGTTCACAAAAGCCAAAACACCCACAACCAGTGTCAATAAGATGTAATACCTATACCTTTTTACCAAATGCATGATTCTTTTATTTTACAGATAAAAGAGGGGGAAATGGAATAGTATTATAGAAGTCTCTGGGGAAAAACAAGCTTTCATATTGTTCTCTCACGTTTTCCATAGATCTTTTTTGCGCAAGCACATTAGAAAATATGGCTAGTTCTGCCATCTTGGTTTGTGCAAACATATGTTCTCCTGTCAAAGGAAAAAATATATCTTCGTAGGTTAATCCTGCTATTTTTCTGGCCTGATTGAAATCAGACGAATGTCCATAGTTTCCAAGCGATTCAGAAAGGCGAACGGGGATGCCATATGATAAGGCGAGTGAGAATGGTCCAGATGCGGACATAAACACTTCATAGGGTAAAAGCAGTTCATCTGCGGCAGCAAAGTATGTTGGGACATCGGAGTCTTTCACGAAACCAGTATGGATTATGCGTTTATCCTTTTTTATCAGTTCAACTATAGAGTTGTAGAATTTTATGTACTTAGCGTCATCCTTCAAATATGGATTCATGCCTCCCGCTACAAGCAATATGCTGTCTTTTGGGGCGGTTTTAATGTAGTTTTTTATGGCGATATCTATACCCTTATATCCATTAATAAATCCAAACAACATATAAACGAACGTCTTTTTATCAAGCCCCAATTTTTTTCTTGCCATAATCTTATTTACTCTCTTTCCAGGAATGACCGCCAGTGAAAGCGTGTTTATCTTATTTGCTGGAATATAAGTGCTCAATCGCGTTTTAAGCTCCTCCTCAAATACCACAACGGAGTTGCTCACGAGCCCAACCAATGCATAGTAGCCTTTTAATCCAAGATTGAAGAATACCTGGAGAATTGGGTTAGTTATATTTATATGTTTTACTAGTCGTTTGATATCAGTTATAACCTGGTGGAGTTCAAATACCACTCTTTTTCCCATTAATCTCATCAAACCAAGTAAGAAGAGTATTTCAATGTTTGGAAGTATTCCTCCAAATACGTTGAACTCAAATTCAACAAACACAGTCTTTACAGCTGAAAAATTCATAAGAATTGAAGGTAGTAATCTGAAGATAGAAAATATATTTCCCTTTCTCCAACTACGCATGACTAACAGATTTTTATTGATAAGGATATCTTTCTCCTTGCCAATTTTTTCCGCAAGAACAACAACCTTTCGTGTTTGGGATATACTGATAAGGGTTTTCTCGCTATGCCAGCCAACTGCATTGAAGTTTTCCTGGTATTTAGAATGTACGCCATGCAAAGGGAAGCTTGTGACAACAAGCACGGTATCTCTCGAATTGAATGTATTTCTAGTTTTTGTATTCATAGGGTTTCCCTCCCCTCAAAGGAAGAACTATTTTCTTCCGTTTAGGGGAGGGGAGAGAAATCAAATGGGATGGCCTTTGGGGGCGGGCTATGCAGAAGCATAACTTTTCATCACATTGATGGTTGGGGCAACGATTACTCGTTACTGTGGCCTTATCCTTGAGGATAAATCTCTCCCTTTTATTGAGTTGTATGTAAAGCGAAAGCTTCACCTGAGTTGCCGAAGGGCAAGTTCCATAATCCGGGTGGATCTGGGCTCGAGGTATTGAAGCTATTCGCTTTCTTCGGAAAAAAAGATCCGGGGGAATTACTTGGTGATGCTGATGTCGTAGCCATCGAAAAGCGTCATGCTTTCGCGTTCGCGTAAGGTCGTCTGAGCGCCTTCAAGAGCCTTGTCCAAAGAGCAGTAGCCATACCAGATGTTGGTGTGGATCTCTCCATTGATGGATGAAAGGACGGGTGAAGTCGCATAGTAGTACGTGATGACGATCGTGCGGGCGGAGTAGTTGACAGTTTCGACAACAACAAACGTATTAGCGGGAGTATAAGCATTGCCATAGCCGGGATCAATTGCAACGATGTTCTGTGTGCAAGAGGACGATGAATTGTCAATGCCGACGAGGGTGATGCTATAACCGGATGACCAGTTTTCAGTCTCGCGTTCGCGTTTCGTTGTTTGGGCGCCTTCAAATGCCGCAGTGGACGAGCAATAGCCATACCAGACGTTAAAGTCAGTGTTGCCAGTGGTATAAGCCGTTACAGGTTCCGAAGCATAGAAGTACGAAATCAGGATGGTCTTGGCGTTGTGGTCTACCAGTTCGGTGACAACATACGAGCCAGCGGGGGCGGTGAGTCCATAAGAACCGGGGTTCTTCGGATCAATCGCGATGAGCTGACCGCAGTTGGCGGGTTGAACAGGCAGTTCGCCAGCGTTGTAACCAGAGTTGGGCGAGGTGTTGTTATCACCAAAGAGCAGGTTCGCACCAAAAGTGGCAAGCGGCAGGCAACAGCAGGTCATGAGGAACAGAACGACGGCAACAATCAACAGATTGCGTCCGGTCTTGTGCAGGCTGATTTCAGCAGGAGTCGGGGCACCAGCGACAGCGGGTTGCTTAAAGAACGCAAACAGACCGTAACCAGCCGAGCCGAGCAGAGCGAGTCCGCCAAAACAACCGAGCAGTAAAGCGATGGTCAATACGATGGGATTCATGAGATTCTCCTTGTAGCAGATAGTTGAACTTATTCAATTGATTCGTTACTTACGGACATCAAAGTCGTTTCGGTAGTTATCCTTTGTGGGGAGTCACATCCTACTTTGAGCTGTTGATTTTACTCTTGCGAGTGCGGTACATTTTCTTTTCTTTTTTTATTTTTCCATAGAT
>JBAQNR010000012.1:0-46808 GCA_049304035.1 Microgenomates group bacterium | reverse complement strand
TTAAAGCGGTACGCGAGCTGGGTTCAGAACGTCGTGAGACAGTTCGGACTCTATCCAGTGCAAGCGATTAGATTTTTGAGGGGAGTCGACCACAGTACGAGAGGACCTGGTTGAGGAAATCCCTGGTATATCGGTTGTTCCACAAGAGCATTGCCGAGTAGCTACATTTCCCTCCGATAAGCACTGAAAGCATATCAAGTGCGAAGCGAACCCCAAGATAAGAAATCCCCATAGTCCGCCGGTAGATTACCGGTTTGATAGGTGTTCGGTGTAAGTTCAGTAATGAATTTAGCCAAGACATACTAATGGACGATGTTTCCCATCTCTTTTGTTTGTTTTCTTTATTAAACACTACAGAAGTTTTGCGATCCTACAATAGACTTTTTTTTACGAGTATAATCTCCGTATGATTGTTTTAGCAATTGACCCAGGTGTAGAGCGTTTTGGTTTTGCCCTACTTGAAAAAGTAAATGGCACTATACGCTATATATCTTCTGGAGTCATTGTTACGAAAAAAACACTTTCTCACGCGAAAAGAGTAGGTCAGATTTACTCTGAACTACTCCCATTACTCAAAAAATATAGACCAAAACAAATTGTTTTTGAGCGCCTTTTTTTCTCAAAGAACGTGACAACTGCGATTGCAGTTGCTCAAGTTCAGGGAATCGTGTACCTGACCGCTTTCCAGAATAATATCCCTGCTTTTGAAATTGCCCCAAATACTATTAAGTCAGTTGTGACCGGTTATGGACAAGCGGACAAAAAGGCTGTACAGAAGATGGTAGAAATGCAGTTGACACTTCCCAAGAGAAAACGTCTCGACGATGAATATGATGCGATAGCCTGTGGCTACGCCTATCTTCTCCAGGAAAGGTAGTGATTAGTTGAAGTGTTTGCTTGTCAGTTTGCTCCAATTTTTTGCACGATATGTGAACCCAACTTCGCTCCCAATCTCATTGATAATTCAACGTTTTTTGTTTTCAAATACCCAGAGATGAAGCCTGCGGAATATGCGTCGCCCGCACCTGTCGTGTCAAGCACCTTGGTCGTCCTTAGTGCAGTCACATGAGTAACTACACCATCAACATAGGAGAATGATCCATTGGCTCCATCGGTGACTACGACTATTTTATCTTTAAGATAGGATGTGTTCTTGGTTACATCGCTATGCCAATCAATGGCAGAAAATTGCCTCTTAAGAAGTTCGGCACATTCATGTGTATTGATGATCAGAATATCAACGTGTTGTAGTAATCCCTGTATTTGGTCTGTCGGCCTTTTACAGTCTGCAATCCCAAGATTGACAACCGTTAGAATTCCAGCCGCATGTACATGTGCTAGTACCCTTTCTCGTTCTGCCAACGGGACTCGCCATAAATTTGACATATATACAACTTCTGCCTTATCGAATTTGTGCAAATCCTCCTCAACTTCGAGTATATGTTCGTGTGGGGTTTCGTAATGAATTATCGTGCGTTCTCCACTTGGGGAAAGTAAGATAGAAGAAATCTTCATATAGTCATCTTCATATTGACACATACTATGCGAGACTTCATGATTTTCCAAATGCTCCAAGATCATCTTCTTGAACGAATTATTCCCAATTTTACCGATAACTGCAGTCTTAAATCCTTGTTTTTGTACCCCAATTGCCACATTCGCAGCTCCTCCCCCAAGACCAGAATAGAAGTGATCCATCAGATATTTTCCACCTATAGCAAGGGTAAACCTATCTTTGGACTGGGTAAGAGAATCACCCTTATAGTACATGTCCATACTGATGCTTCCTATCGTTATTAAGTCATACATACCTCCATGATAACGTTAATTTGGAGCGCATTCAACTCATAAAATTTTGATACAATTGCTATGTGATACACATCTATTGTGGTGAAGATACTGTTGCTTCCAGAAAAGCATATATTGCTACCCTCCAGTCATATAAATCTCAGTCCTATGAGATCATTTCGCTTACAGCTGCCACACTCATCGATCTTCCCAAAGGCCTCGCTGAAAATATGGGTTTATTTTCAGAAAAAAAAGTGTTCAGCATAGAAAATATTGAGAAACATGGCCTGAAAAAATCAACGAAAAGCACAAAAAATGAATTATATGAGGTGCTATTGCAGTTTTCAAAGAATAAACAAGTAGAAATCATCGATTATGAAGAAGGGAAGTCCTCCCGTCTTTTAAAATTGAAGGATATCGCATTAGTCCATGAATCGAAGCCAGATTTGTCCGTCTTTCAATTTATTGATTTGTGTGTTCCCGGAAATAAAAAAAAGTTTGTCGATTCATTACACCTCCTTGCAGAAGATCAAGAACCACTTTTCATTTTTATCATGCTTTCTCGACATATAAGGCAAGTTGTGCTTGCACAAAAGGATAGCCTATCTCTAAAGATGGCACCATGGCAAAAATATAAGGTGCAGGGAGCAGCAAAAAAATGGACAGAGGCTGCCCTTTTGGGCTTTTATGAAGGTCTTATCAAAATCGAAATTGGAATAAAATCAAGCTCCAATCCATATGGAGTCACCAAGTCACTTGAAATACTTGCATGTCACTATCTTTGATATAATGTGTGATACCCAGTTATATATTCTTTAAGCAAAAATATGAACAACCAAATTCCTGATCACGTATTTAGAGGTTATGATTTACGCGGCGTTGTTGGAACTGATCTAGATGAGGTTCGGGTTGAACGATTGGGAAAGGCATATGCCACTTGGCTTATTCGAAGGAACGTTACTGATTGTGTTGTTGGTTTTGATTCAAGAGAATCAAGTCCAGCTTTTAGAGACGCTCTCATTAAAGGATTAACCATATCAGGAATCACTGTCTATGATATCGGGATGACACTTTCTCAGATCTGTTATTTTGCACAATATCTTTTTAGAACAAGAGGAATGGTTATGATTACCGCCTCCCACAATCCTAAAGAATATAATGGATTCAAGTTCGGCACTGGATTTTCAGAGACGATGGTAACAGAAGAAATTAAAGAGTTTAGAGATCTTACAAAATCGGGAGAGTTCATAACGACGGGTAGTTTGGGTAAGGTAATAAAAAAAGATGTATTTCCAGAATACAAAGCAGACATATTGCGACGTGTAGGAAAAATTAGAAAGTTTAAGGTAGTGGTTGATTCGTGTGCGGCTACAACAGGAATATTCCTCCCAGAAATCTTACGGGCGGTTGGATGCGAAGTTATCGAACAAAACACAAAACCAGATCCAACATTCCCAGTAGGTGTTGCTGATCCTACTGAAAAAGAAGTTTTGGAGCGTCTCGGAAAAAGAGTCCTTATCGAAAAAGCAGATCTGGGGTTTGCATATGATACGGATGGAGATAGAGTCGGAGTCGTTGACCAAGACGCCAGAATGCTCTGGAATGACACGCTTGTATCTTTATTTTCCCAGGATATCATCGGCTCCTTGCCAAAAGCCAAAATTGTCTATAACGTTCTTTGTTCAAAACAAGTCGATGATGTGATCCGACAAAACGGTGGTACACCAATTATGTGGACAACAGGACATTCATTTATTAAAGCGAAGGTAAAAGAAGAGCATGCACCATTCGGGGGAGAGCTATCTGGTCATTTCTTTTTCGTTGACAACTTCTATGGCCACGATGATGGAGCGATAGCGAGTCTGAGATTGCTTTCTTATCTCACCAAAGTAGACTTAAGCTTAAAGGATGCGGTGAACAAGCTTCCTCAATATATTTCAAGCCCAGAAATTAAAGTGGGCTGCCCAGATGCGACAAAATTCCAAACAGTTTCCAAAGAAATTGGCGATAAGGTAAAAGCACAATATCCTGATGCCGTTTTTACAGAAATCGATGGAATACGCATGGACTTACCTGGAAACATGTTTGTGATTCGCGCTTCTCAAAATGGCCCATATCTTACAGCAAAATTTGAAGCAAAAACTCAAGAGAAGTATGACGAATTGAGAATGTTTGTCGGACGAATACTCAAAGAAGTAAGCGATATCGACATGTCAAAGGGTGTCAATACCGACGCACTTAACTAACTATAATGAATGATATCAGCCAGGAGGAATTAGAGCGGATTACCAAATACTGCATTCCAGCTGTACAGAATGCTGGAGATTATATTTTGGGTAATTGGAATCAAACCAAATCGCTCACATACAAAGACCTACGTGACGTAGTCACGAATGTTGATGTTGAGGTTGAAAATATGCTGCGGGAGCGACTTACCGCAATCCTACCCGACGCTGGTTTTATAGTCGAAGAAGGTGATTCTGCTGTATCCGACGGATATAACTGGGCAATAGACCCAATAGACGGTACAAAAAACTATGCGACCGGAGCGCCACTCTTTTATACGCAAATTGCGCTTCTCAAGAAATATAGCCCCATTTTAAGCATCGTATATAATCCACTCTCAAAGCAGATGTTTCGAGCGATCAAGGGTGGCGGCGCTTTCTTAAACGATATGGTATTAAAACCAAAAAATCATGCCACTATTGCGTCTTCCATCGTCGACATTGATACGGGCTCATTAAACACCACAGAAGATGCTTGGAAGCTGGAACTGATCAATAAATTTGCAACACATGCATATAGATTAAGAATTACCGCTGGTTTTTTTGGGCTGTATATTTCGACTGGGGCCGTCGATATTTTCATCAAAACTAATCTTCACTCTCCTTTGACTATCAAGGAAATAGTTGACACAACCCCACATATGCTCATAATGGAAGAATCTGGTCACATACCACATTTTTTAACCTATAAAAACTCCTCAATATTGATCTGTACAAGTGATTTGCTCTTTGAAGAGGTGCAAAGATCAATACATAGGTTTTTGCCTGCACATTAGGAAATAAGTGATATTTTTGGTATAATATATCCCTATGGAAGAGCCTCAGGACACTGTAGTTGAAAAGCCACAACCTATTTCATTATCTCAGTATACGGTAGCATTGCTTGATAGCTTGAAGGTAATGAAAACGCGCGCAAAGCCAGACGAGCTTTCAAAAATAGCAGTATCTCAGGCTGTATCATTCTTCGCGCTCGTATACGAAAAAATACGCAATGCTGTTGAATATAGAGAAGACCATCTTATCAGACGCGCTGCCATAGAGCGAATCCTCAATAGACGTCTCATGCTCAATCCAGAGGGAAAAAATGAGGCAGAACAGGTGCTAAGGGAACTTCTTTGGGCTCGTTATTTCGCTAATGGCTCTCTCGGAGGGAAAGAATTGATAGACATTCAACTTATCATCAATAGGTACCTTACCTTGAAAAGAAGAATTGCCAAAGGCAGGTCAGGGGAAACCCAACATTTTCTCAGTGAATTCATCATGGATTTGATGACCTGTGAAATCGAGGAGAGATTATCGCCAGATACAGCTCATCGTTTTTCAAGCTACATGTTTTTTATCTATCAAGTACTTCGAAAGAAGATTAAGATTGAAGGCCTTTCTGATGATCAAAAAAATGCATACTTCCTCGCCGCACTTGAAAGGTCATTTAGAAAAAGCGATCAACCATACCAGAGATACCATTTATTCATCACATTCTATAAGCCTATCCACCTATATTCTGATAAGGAACTTGATGTTTTTGCAGAAAAAGGGCCGGCTATTTTCAAAAAGATTGATGAAACAATAGAGAATAAATACGTAGAAAGCCTCACGCGATTCACACGGAAACAATTGCCACCTTTTCTTATTCTCTTTAGCATCATGAAAGATAAAGCCGAGGATATTCAGACTATTCTTAGCGATAAGAATATCTTATGGAAGTACGTGGATGAGATGTGTCGTGAAAAATACCAGCAATTGACCTCCCGTGTGAGAACATTGGCAATACGAAGTTTCATCTATGTGTTTCTTACAAAAATGGTCTTTGCCCTCATCCTAGAAGTGCCAGTCTCTCAGTGGCTGTATGGAGAGGTAAACATGCGTTCAATAGGGATAAATACATTATTTCCTCCACTTTTGATGCTTCTCATAGTTTCAATATTCAAAATTCCTGGAGAAGAAAATACAAAGAACATATTTCAAAGAATAATAGACATAATTGACGCAAATGTTTCCTTTGAAACAAATATTTCTTACATGCCAAAGAAAGCGACAGAAAAAAAACCTATTCTCATCTTTGGATTCACCATTTTCTATTCGCTCACTTTTATTGTTACGCTTTCAATAATGTATGAGGGTTTGCTACTCCTGCAGTTTAATATGATCAGTATTGCGATTTTCATATTCTTTGTGAGTCTCGTCTCCTTTTTCTCTTATAGGGTTAAGCAGATCGTAAATGAATATCGCTTGGCTGAAAAAGAAAGTGTTTTTTCACCCATTATCGATTTTTTCTTTATGCCCGTTTTGTCCTTGGGAAAATTTTTCAGCGGTGGTCTTGCCCGTTTAAACTTCATGATATTTATTCTCGACTTCCTTATTGAGGCACCATTCAAACTTATCTTTGAAGTTGTTGAGGAATGGATAACCTTCGTTCGCAAAAGAAAAGAAGAAATCATATGATAGGTCTAGCACCTGTAGATGGAGTCAGTGATGCGGCCTTCCGCCAGGTCACTGATGAATTGGGAAGACCAGACTTGATGTACACTGAATTCGTTCCAACTGAAGGACTTTACCGTGGCAGAGAAGCGCTGCTTGCTGCACTGCAGAAACATAAAACAAACACTCCTATAATCGCACAATTTTTTGGGCCTCATCCTCGCTTTTACACGTATGCATTTTTTGTTGCGGCAGAGCTGAGATTTTCCGGAATTGATATTAATATGGGCTGTCCTGATACAAATATAGTAAAGAAAGGTGGGGGAGCCGCACTTCTACTTGATTTGCCTCGTGCAAAAGAAATTATCCAATCTATTCAGCAGGCTCGGACAGATTGGAGTAATGGTATGCGTTTATCCGATACCGATTTACCAGAGACAATGAAACAAGCGGTTTATGCCCTTCGTGGCCAACAAACCTCCGAGGTTTGCAAGCGGCTGCCCATTTCCGTAAAAACTCGTATTGGTTATCATTCGTCCCAAATTCAGGAAGTCATACCCACACTTATCGAGGCGGGTGTGGAGAGAATCGCTTTACATGGAAGAACTTTTGATGCTCGCTATAGTGGCATAGCCAACTGGGATGAGATTGCAAAAGCGAAAGAGCTAACAAGAGGCACATCGGTTGAGCTTCTAGGAAACGGTGACGTAAGAAGTAGGAAGCATGGAAATGAATTAATAAAAAAGTATGGTGTCGACGGTGTGTTAATAGCTCGTGCTGCGTTTGGGAATCCATGGGTATTTAAAGATGAAGTTGTAGATTTTGAAATAAGAAAAAAAACAATGCTATATCATGCTAAATTGTTTTTAGAATATAGGCCGACCTTCGATTTAAGACCAATGAGAAAGCATCTTTCTTGGTATTGTAAGGGGATTGAGGGTTCCGCAAAACTTCGAGACAAGCTAATGAAGGTTGTGACTATGGAAGACCTTACTTCAGTGCTCCAGTAACATTTTCCCTAATATTCCTTTTTAAGGCTTCAATAGAATCTAAATCATGGATAGATACTCCAAGTACTGGTAGACCCAGTTTTTTTGCTAATGATTTAAGAAGTGGAGCTCTTTTCTTTGGCTCAAGTAAATCAAGTTTGGTAAGAAGAATTATTTCTTTCTTATCGCTTAAAAGAGGATTGCTTTGAGCAAGCTCCGTACGTATCAATGCATATATCTCTTCTGGTTTTTCATTTTCACAACTCACACAATGATAAAGCACTTTGACTTTCTCAATATGTTTAAGGAATCTACTGCCAAGTCCTTTTCCTTTTGATGCGCCTTCAATCAATCCCGGCACGTCCGCAAGGATGAATTCTTCAAAAGCCCCAAGATTTGGTTCGAGGGTTGTAAAAGGATATGGTGCTGTTGGCACTCGTGCATTCGTAATTTCATTTAAGAGGCTACTTTTGCCAGCATTAGGCAATCCGATGAATCCCGCATCCGCGATCAGCTTGAGTATTATTTTGAAATGAAAGCTTTCTCCAGGTAGCCCTGGATCTGCAAATTTTGGTGTTTGATTTGTCGACGTTTTAAAACGGTCATTTCCTCTTCCTCCTTTTCCTCCTCTACATAAAACATAGTCTTTATCGTATTCACTTATCTCAAATTTGATTTTCAAAGCAGTGTTTAGAACTTCGGTATGAAGTGGTACGTAGATTATTGCATCCTTTCCCATCATTCCTGTCCTTTGGAAGTTTCCACCCATTTCACCATCATCTGCAATAAACTCCTTCTTCTGCGCAATATGATTTAAGTTCTTTATTTCCCGTTTAGCTCTAATGATGACACATCCACCGTTTCCGCCATCACCGCCACATGGCCCTTTTTTCATGGGAAAGAAAGCCACACGACCAGCGCCGCCTTTTCCCGCTTTTGCATTTATGTAGACTTCATCAATTAGCATAGTAGATATATAAATTTAGTTTTGGAGTCTTCGACTTGATTGTTCTAAAGAACAAACACCCTCGTTCCTACCTGAGCCCAATTATACAGGATAGAAGCCTCTTTAAGGGGGATGTTTACACAACCATGACTTCCCACCCACGAATAGTCTTGCGTACCATATACACTTCTCCAAGGAGCATCATGAAGACCATATCCAAGATAAAATGGCATCCAATAGTTGACAACATCGTCATAATATATACCGGGGAAGGGTGATTGCATTTGGTGTTGTTCTTCTTTGAGGTATATGGCAAATTCACCAAGAACAGTTTCAAATCCTTGTTTGCCTGTCGTAATAGGAATTGCGGTAGAAAATAATGTCGCACCATTTTCATATGCGTACAATCGTTGTAGTCCGATATTTACAACAATAATTTTGCCTTCTTGTCTGGGTGCCGGCGGTACAACTGTAAGACGTTCTATTTCTCTTTGTTTGGCGAGCAATGCATACTGTTCATCCTGGATAAGTTGCTGTTTTGCCTGTGAAGCCTTTTGTGAAGCGGTAAACACTCGTTCTCGACTGAGCGTTTCGATAAAATCCGCTCCATTATTTATGTATCTAGCACCAGTAAGTTTGTCAGCTTCATCAATACATTTTTGGGCGAGCTCCTGATTGAGAGGACTATTTTTTTCAATAAAATAGTTTAAAAGTTCAACACAGGTAACTCGATACGCTTGGAGCTCGTTAAATATGGACTCCTTTCGAATAGATTCTATTTCCTTCGTTATTTCTAAATCCTTATTATCCAAAACAACTATAAACTTCTTTAAATCATTGAGGTCACTATTTTTTTCAAAAATATTGCCGGCCACTACTTCAAATGAGTCAAAATAGTATAATTTCCTTGACTCCTGAATATAATTATTGTTTTTGACTCTGTCTCTGAGATAAGACAATCGCGTCTGCACTTCACTTTTCTGTTTTGAAACTTGAGTTGCGTATCCTGCCTGAGCAAGCCGTAGGATATTGTCATGTCTGGTTTCAAATGAGCTTATTCTGAATGGGATCATGATATATGGCGTTGATTTTGCATCCTGAATTAGTTTAAGATACATATCTCTAAATGTCTTTACGTCATAACCCCATTGAGCATATATGGTTAATTTGTTTATGTCATTTTTTAAAGCAGATATAGCGTCATTTTTAAAAGAAAATGTCTTGTATAGATAAATGAGGGAGAGAAAAGCAACAAGAAACGAAATCGCCAAGAATTTCTTCATCTATTTATTGAGACAAATAGGTGTATTAATATTTGTTTGGAGTAAATAATTATTTTTTTGAAGCATGATGATCGCTTTTTTTCCATCCAGGCTTTGAACTGCATTTTATCCAAGTTTCATTTCCATCAGCTTCATGCACTTGTCCTGGCTTGATCTTGTATGACTGACCAACATTCAAAACGAATTTTTCTTTATCTACGGTCAGAGAGAGAACTCCCTTGATAACCTCATATGTTTCCTCTGCAACGCTATGATAATGTGGTTCAGTTTTATCAATAATTGAGATGACAGAACTATATGAAGGATGGAGTGTTGCTGGCTCAATTTCACAAAGTATTTCAGTACAATTCTGTCTATTGTTTAGTAGTATTTTTTTTCCTGGATATTTTTTTTTAAGTTCTTCAATTACTTCTGTAATATTCATATATCAATTATAATTGATATATAATGCCACCGCAAACGTGCACAATCTATATTGTCCGACATGGACAGACAGATTGGAATATCTCTAAAACAATCCAAGGCCAACTGGATATCCCTCTTAATTCGACTGGAGAAAGGGAAGCCTACGAGCTGAAATCTGTCTTAAATTCGATACATTTTGATGCGGTTTTCTCTTCCGATTTGATTCGCGCAAAAAGAACGGCTGAGATTCTTAATATGGACCGTAAACTTGCCATTGAAACTACGAATGCGCTTCGAGAAAGACTATTTGGCATCTATCAAGGAAAGCCTATGGATAGCGCTCATGAGAAACTGTATGAATTGCTTGAAAAATATAAAAATCATCCCCACTTGGCGGAATCACAAGTGGAATCCAATGAACACATGATTTCCCGAGCTCTCACATTCATCCGAGAGGTGAGCGTAGCATATGGAGGAAAGACTGTGTTGTTGGTTTCGCATGGTGGATTGATGAGGACACTATTGATACATTTGGGCTTTTGCAACTCAAGTCAATTTCTCCCATTCGGTTCGATAAAGAATCTCGCTTATATAAAACTAGCGTCGGACGGGTCAGAAATACTCGTACAAGAGACATCAGGAATCACAATTCTTCCCGTATAATAGAGGCTATGCTTTCTTGGCACTATTTTGCACTGGCAACAGTTTTAACCGGATCAATATCAAACATCATACTTCGTGTATTGATGAAGAAAGAGGAGAGTGATCCAATACTGTTTACGATAGTTTTTCAATTTATCCTGACTGGAGTTGTTTTGTTGTATGCGCTGTTTAAAGGATTTGTTTTTCCTCCACCTTCTTTTTTATGGCCTAGATTAATGCTGAGTGCATTATTATATGCCGCTGGTTCATTGTGCAGCTTCTATGCCTCAAAACATCTTCCAGCAGGTGAAAACGCTATAGTAACTGCTGGCGGTTCAATCATCACCATTATTCTCGGTATATTATTTCTTGGGGATTCATTTGGCATGATGAAGGTCATAGGAGTTGGAAGTATCGTCGCATCCATAGTTGTACTCTATGCAAGAGTAAGGATGAAGATGAATACAGGACTATGGTATGCGATGGGAGTAATGGTCTTTTATGCAGTTGCCGTGGTTAACGACATAATAATTATTAAATCCTACAACGCGATATCATTTGTTCCTCTTATGTGTTTTCTTCCAGGTGTAATCCTTGCTCTTATATTCCCCAAGAAGACCATCAAAATGTACAAACTGCTCAATCCCACCTCCTTATCTCACATTGGGATATATTCTGTATTCTATGGTGCTTCCGCAATAACGTACTACCAAGCTTTAGGTGCAGGTGCCACCGTGTCACAACTCTCACCGATATCACGCGCCTCTATTATTGCTACCGTATTACTTGCTGCTCTATTCCTGGGGGAAAGAAAGCAAGTTAAAAGAAAGATGGTAAGTGCAGCTTTGGTGAGTATAGGTGTTTTTTTACTGGGATAAAATTGACTATTGAATATGTCATTCCATCAAGACAAGCAAATAGAAATAATCAATAAAATTGAGGGGCAGATAAAAAATAATTCACTGCAGGCAACCGCTGTTGTTCCTGTCGCAGATTTCGCTGAAGATAAACGTATTTGCCTTACAAGCGTTCATTTTCCTAAAACTCAGTTCACAGACTCAATTAGTAGAAATATAATTAACCCACTTAAAGCCATCTTCCCGAATGCATACTACTACGAGCCATCATCTTTACATCTCACGATAAAAAACATTAAGACTATTTGTGATCCTCCCACTTTTACGCCTCATGATGTTGAAACTGCCAAAAATGTGCTTAATCAAGTGCTTTCAACCCACACTAGATTCAACATTTATCCCTACAGACTCCTACTCTTCAAGAATAACCTTGCTCTTATGAGTACGACCGATGAAGAGCTAGATAAGATAATACTTCATCTGGACACTGAGTTAAAAAGAAGTGGAATTGCCGACAACAAGCAATATATTAACGATAAATACTTTTTCAGTAATATGACTGTTGCACGATTCAGCGCAACACCAAATGATCTCTTTAGGGAAAAGGTTGAGGAAATTTCAGCATCATTAAATCTCCCAAGTTACAGTGTAGATTCAGTTAGTTTGATTACGGGGAATGCCGTCATGAAAAAATTGACAGTTCACAGCCAAGTAAATCTTAAAGACTAATAAGAAGTATTCCAAGTACTGTCAAAAAAAGAGCAGTCAATTTTGCCGGAAGCGTTTTACCTCCAAATTCTTCATGTATGACTTTCGGATACATGAAACTTATTATTAGTGAGAACAATAAAACGAATATTGGTTGTGTACCTGAAACGGCAGTAACAAGCGATATCGGTCCGGAACTTAAAGCACTCATAAACGTGATGATTCCCATATATCCAAAAAATCCTCTAATACTAAATTGTAGAAGAAGCATTTTGTTTGTGAGCGCATAGACAATTTCTTTTCGAACAACGCTATTTTTTAATAAAAATATATAGAGTGGAATTGATGAATAAAATGCGATGCAGTTTACCGTTAAGGAGGGAAGGTCCTGCATTGCATACTTAGAGATCGAATTACCAATTGAAGAAAATAATGCTGAAAGGAGTGCGAATACATATGCACTTCTGACTTCTTTTTTATGACTCTCACCACCAAGAGAGGAAAGCACCGCTCCAACAACAATCACTAGAATTCCAATCCATTTAAGAAAATTCAATGATTCATGAAAGAAGAACATGCCAATCAGAGAACTATAAATAGGTTGAGAAAAAAATATTGCGGATACGCGTGTTGCTTCGCCTTTCTGCATGGCCTTCCAAAAGAAAATCCACATAAAAAACCAGAAGAATCCAGCTATGGCACTGTATAGCGCACCATTCCCAAATGTGAACGTATCTCTTTGAATGTAGGTTGTAACAATAATGAATCCCAAATATATGCAGTTAAGTATCACTGCAAATGAATATACACTCCTGATTTTTTTCGTATTCAAAAATTTATCCAATATCACAGAGAGCCCAAAAAAAACATTTGCGAAGAGTGAAAGCAATATCCAAGACATAATTTGTCTATTATATCAATAAAATTGATGTATACTATCATTTAATAACATATCGAGAATGGTAAATATGAACATCTGTTGCACATCAAAATTACTTCTTAAATTCTTTCGTGCAGCCGGAGACTCGCACAGGCAAAAAATACTTGCCTTACTTAAAGAGCACAACTCGCTTAACGCAACTGAAATTATGAAGAAAATCAAACTGTCCCAACCAACAACTTCTCACCATCTTTCACTACTTGAAGAGGCTGGCATATTGATTGCACAAAAGAAAGGGAAGGAAGTTCTCTATTCGCTTAACCCAAAGACGATCTCGAGCTGCTGTTTAGGATTCATGAACGACTTGGTCTCATAACTGACCTGGTTTGATTACCTTCTTTATATTGACATATTCAAATGTTTCGATATATAATCACACTATGAAAGGAGGTGATAAATATGCATTTTGCGAAACTTTTGAAAAGTTTGGATATATCGGTTGAAAACAAAGGCGCGGAATTGGTGATTTCAGTCAAAGGTGAAAATGAAAAACTTTCCGCTCTTGAAAAGAAGTTGGGAGCTATTAAGGAACTTTGCTGTGGGGAAGACGGTTGCTGTGGTGAGAAGAAAGATGGAGAATGTTGTTAATTGTTTGAAATCTCATGCTAGCTGAGATTTCAAAGTAAAAATTATTATATTTAAATAATCTCAATGAAAGATAAAGTTATATCCGCTTTGAATTGGCGTTATGCAACAAAAAAATTTGATGTGACAAAAAAAATCAGCGATGCTGATTTTGATGCTCTTGTAGAAAGCGTAAGACTTTCACCCTCATCACTTGGACTTCAACCATGGAAAATGCTAATTGTTAAGGATGTCAAACTTCGTGAGAAATTAAAAGTTGCAGCACATGGACAACCTCAAGTGTTGGATTCATCACATTTCATTGTATTTGCAGCGAGGAAAAACTTAAATGAAAAATATATAAATTCATATTTAAGTAATGTTGCAAAAATAAGGAAACAAACAGATGAAACCCTTGGTGGGTATAAACAAATGCTATTTGGTTCGGTTTCTAAAAAAAATGCACAACAGATTTTAGAATGGAATACGCGCCAAACATACATTGCCCTAGGCGTTTTACTTGAATCTGCTGCGCTATTCAAAATTGATGCATGTCCTATGGAAGGCTTCAATCCTGAGCAATTCGATCAAATACTCAATCTTACCGAAACAGATTACTCCAGCGTAGTGATCGCCGCAGTTGGATATAGAAGTGTCGAGGATAAATATGCATCTACACCAAAAGTGAGATTTGCAAAAAAAGACATTGTTATTGAGTTGTAATTGTTGAAATTAATGCTAATTTCTCAGCCCTTGACATGCGTTTAATGTCACATTCACGGGCTGTTGCTTTCGACCTAGAAGAGTATTTTTCTGTATAGGCGAGAACTACAGGGCGTTTTCCTCGCAAGGATTTGGAACCTTTTGTATTGCTTGTATTATGTTCTATGACTCTTCTGGATACATCGACAGTTATGCCTGTATACAAAGAATTATCTGCGCTTATTACGATGTAGACATACCAGTTCATATTTTTATGGGTGAGTCCGGTGAGATTTGAACTCACAACCACCTCCTTAAGAGGGAGATGCTCTACCAGTTGAGCTACGGACCCTATCCTGTTTACACTGAGCTTTTGCCGAAGTGTGTCCTCAGAGGGAATCGAACCCCCATCAATGGTTCCGAAGACCACTACTCTATCCGTTGAGCTATGAGGACTCTTCTCTCCACTACCGAGACCAGTATATTATACTATACAAATGAATATCATCCTATACTTTTTTATACTTATTTCTGAGTTTTTCGTTTTGCTTGGTGTCTCGATTTACTTTATCGGACTTCTGTTTTCTTCATTCAAAGGTGCTCCTTATGTTCCCACAACGAAAAAGGAAATGATGATTGTTCTAAAGCGAGCGCGCTTAAAAAAAGGAAGGTCATTCGTAGAATTCGGGAGTGGTGATGGCAGAATAGTCCGTCAGGCAGTCAAACAGTATGGAGTAAAGGGAACAGGTATTGAAATAAATCCGCTCCTTATTTGGTGGTCTCGATTTCTTTCAAAAAAAGATGGTACTTCTCATCTGGTTACATTCATCAAGATTAATGTTTTTGATTATCCATTGACAAATACCGACTACTTGTATGTGTTTCTCATGCCTCAATTACTTGAGAAACTTCTGCCAAAATTCAGAAAAGAACTGAAAAAGGGATCTATCATTATTTCTCACGGGTTCAAACTGATAGGGATGGAAAAGTTCCTTATTGATACGAACCCAAGTCCGACATTCCCAACCTACTATTATCAGGTATAATCTGTGAATGACTCTTGTAAAGATGTTTAAGAGATGTATACGGTTGTTTCTTCTTTATTGGTTCATTCTTGCCGTTTCATTTCTTATTGGCTTTAAGCTTTCTGCAATGAATAAGCAGCTGTTGTACTATCAACACGTCATGAATGACCTGGAACAAATTTCTCTTTTAAGCGCAGAACAAGAAAAAACAACACCCGAACTTTTAGCAGAGTTCAAAACAAACGATATTCGCGTCGCAAATCTTAAATATTTTTTTAGAAAATATGACTCTGTGCTCTATGACAAGTCTGAGTTCATTGTGAAAATGGCTGATACATATAAGCTTGATTATCGTCTAATACCTGCAATCGCTATGCAGGAATCGAATGTGTGTAAGTATATATATGAAGGTTCGCATAATTGTTGGGGATGGGGCATTTACGGAAATAAAGTGACACGATTTGACTCATATGAGGAAGCGATCGAGACAATCAGTAGGGGGTTGAAGTTGTATTATGTAGACAAAGGACTGACAACCGCTGAAGCAATCATGAGAAAATATACTCCTCCATCTGATGGATCTTGGGCTTTCGGAGTAAACACATTTTTAAAGATGATAGAATAAAACGTTATTGAACGCTTCTAGAGTTTGAAAGCTCTTGTGACATGGAATATGCAGTCCCTTGCTTCTTACTTCGTGATGCAAATAGTGAACCTCTTTTTTTCTTTTTACTCATGAGAGCTGACATCCATGTTTTTGATTCTCCGACCTTCATTCTCACACTTTGCAAGATACGAAGCACGATTTCAAGAAATTTGACATGGTATATACCTGGCTTTTCAGAAAGCGTTTCCATCGTAAACTTTTCTATATCCCGAACATCATTCATCAACGATGCATCAGCTTTTTTTATGTATTGGACTTCTTGTCGTATTTGCTCAAGTAAACGTTGGATTTCCTGTCGAACGGTAACGTTTTCGTGGTGGCTTTGGTAATTAAACAAGTTCGCTTCCTTTTTTAAGGATTTATTTTCCTTTTTGAGTTCCTCTACCTGTTTTTGTTGCTGTTCTTCAGGTGTACCAGGTGTTTTTTCTGTTATGCCGAGAAGTTGGTCAAGCATGCCTGATCCCATTGATTGAAGTGCATCGATTGTTCCTTTTCCCATAGAAGAAGATACATCTCGTAGTGCTTCAACTGGGTTTACCATGTGCGCAGAGGCTTTTTTTGCTGCCATACCCCCTAATTATATTATAGACCTATAATAAAGTCAAGCGCTTTTTGCTTGCGGAGGACTGATGCGTAAAAATATGCATTAGCCTCGGCTGCCTTTCTGTCTTTCTCCTCTTTTATATTGGAGAATAGAGCATTGAGATCCTCTTGCTTGACTTCAAGCTTTTCTTCATCGGCAATCGTTTGTAAGATGAACTCAAGCTTGTACATATCTGTTATTTCTCGTGTAAGTCTCTCTTTTACGGTATCCATTGTTAGATTGCGGGTCTGTAGGTATTTATCCATTGTGAGGCCGATTTTTTGGACATCATCTACCATTTGAGACAGTCGTCTGTCAAGTTCCTCTTCTATCAAGAGTGGGGGAAGCTCACATTCGCACTCCTTCAGAACAGCTTCCAAGCTTACATTCAGGGCCTTTTCTTTTTTTTGATCAGCGCTTTTATCAGGCGTCTGCTGTTCTTTTCCAGGAACCCATATATCATCTGCCTTAAGCGTTTTTTTTGCCTCTTGCACTTGTTTCTTGTAATCCTTTAGCTTCACAACTGGCTTTTCGGCTAAAGTCACTTTAAGCTCCCAATCTTCATTTTCTTTTGCTTTGACAAGCTCAATTTTTGGTGAAAGAATTGGTTTAAGGTTTTCTTTCTTGACGATATCTTCATAGATCTTAGGCATAAGTTCACGAATAAGGTGGGAGTAGACAGAATCTTTTGTTATGTTCTTTTCTGCTAGTTCGCGAGGAACTTTTCCTTTCCGGAATCCACCCATTTCAAACTCAGCATGGAGCAGTTCAAATGAGGTTTTATATGCAAGCTGAATTTCATTCCAAGTAAGCTTTACGAAGACTTCAACAGTGGATTTTGGTTGTTTTTTTAGAGTATGTGTAGGCATGGTTACAATTGTACCGTATCTTGCATGAAAAACAACTGTTTCTGTTCTTCTCGTTCAAACTCATCCATAAAATGCTTTACCTTTCCCGACCATGTGTTTCCTTCACAATATATTGCGCCAATCTGATCAACAGTTGTCGCACCTTTGTTGATGTAATTCTCCCTAAGTCCTTTACCCACAGTCATTATAGCCTCGTGATAGTCGGCAAAGGGAAGTATCCCACGACCCCACCCAAATGGATTATGTGTGCTTGGGATAAGGAATTTGCCAAATGTAGATTCAACACCTGATATTGAAGGAAGTAAATAACAATCAAGATCATAGGTTGTGCAAGCTTCAAGAAATGAATCGACTTCAGTCAGAAGTACTGCATCATATTTTTTTAATACCTGGACAAGAGCCTTTCTTTTAAGTGCTATTTTTTGTACACTAATTGCTGCTGTCGATGTTTGTTCTGTAAAAGAAACCGCAGCAGAGGACCCAGCTATAGCCTGAGCTCTTATTGGAGCTGCGGCAATCAAGCCTATGAAGAGGATTAAAACGATAGAAAATATTGTTTTACCCATAAAAAAAATCTTAAAGCTCTTCTAGCTGGTAGAAAAACCTTAAGATCTAATGGAAAGTATATCAGCAATATGTATATTTGTCAAGAGGTATATTACACTGGGACAATCAATTACGATCATATTGTACAATAGAGTTGTATGAAAAAGACATTTCAAAGCTTTGTATTTGGCTGCAGAGTCAATGAAGCTGAGCGGATAAAAATGGATTCCGAGCTCATTCGAGCTGGATTTTCAGTAGATTTAGCCTCACCCTCCTTTATAATTATCAATACCTGTGCCATTACCGGTAAAGCTGAGCGCGAGGCAAGACAGCTCATAACTCAGCTGAAACGAAAATATCCTGAGGCTAAAATTGTCATAACTGGCTGCAGTGCTACGTTATGGGAGAAATATAAAACAAATGGTAATCTTGCGGATATAATCGTGCCTAATGAGCAAAAATCACAGCTTATTAGCCTTCTGCAAACCTCCGAGGTTTGTGAGGCTAAAAATCAGCCTCAACCGAGCCATGACAAATTCCGTTTTTCGAACAGGCTTCTTGTCAAGATTCAGGACGGCTGCCATAGGTTCTGTTCATATTGTATAGTGCCATATTTACGCGGAAACCCTCAATCCCAGCGGATAATAGATATAGTTTCGTATATAAATTCATTTACGCCAACCCCATCTGAAGTCGTTTTGAGTGCAATAAATACTGAATCATTCGGGAAAGATACGGGTGAATCGCTTATCGACCTGATTAAGGCCGTTCTTAAAAATACCACTGTTCAACGCATTGCCTTTGGCTCGATCCATCCATGGAGTCTTACTGATGAGTTTATTGAGTATTACAGGAAAAAATTGGCATATGAAGATAGATTTATTCATTTTTTTCATGTTCCGTTACAATCGGGAAGCCAATCTTTGCTAAAGCTAATGAGGAGGGAATACGACATTAATGAGATATTGTCCAAATTAGATATCATACAGAACATCCGTAAAGATGCTCTCATTGCATCTGACATAATTGTGGGATATTTAGGGGAAACAGACAAACTGTTCAAAGAAACTGAGGACGCTCTTGCACGCAGCGTCATCTCTCGACTTCATGTGTTCCGTTTTTCAAACAGAGCACACACTGCGGCATACTATTTAAGAAAACAATATGACGAACCAACAGCACAAGAAAAAAAGAAGCGATCTGAAAAACTTCTAGTACTTTCGAAAATGAAGATGACGGCTTTCACGGATAAGCTTATTGGATTGACTTGTGGTGCACTTGTTATCAATAACACGGAAAAGGGAGTCAAAATTCTTCTTCAAAATCACGTTGAAGGAATTATTCCTGGGAAAAATGCCTTGCCAGGTCAACTCATGCATGTTACAATATTAGCTGCGAAAGACGGAACGGTTGTTTGCAAGGAATCATAGCTCAATTGGCTAGAGCGCTTCCCTGTCACGGAAGAGGTTGAGGGTTCGAGCCCCTTTGGTTCCGCTTGAGGACTCGTAGCTCAGTTGGCTAGAGCGTTTCATTGACATTGAAAAGGTCACAGGTTCAAGTCCTGTCGGGTCCACCGAGTTCACAATACCATGAAGTACATACAATACACAATTACCACAACTACATTCTCCTGAGAAGGAGGGTTGCCTTGTGGTTTAAGAGCACCCTCCGAAAGGAGGGCTTTTTTTAAACCAGCAATTATTAATAATTTCGTATACTATACAAATATGGACAATAAACACTTAGAACCGATGAGACATTCATGCGAACACATATTGCATCTTGCAATGACAGATTTATATCCTGGACTGAAACGTGCAATGGGACCACCAACGGAAGACGGATTTTATTTCGATTTTGATTATGATGGGAAAATAAGTGAAGAGGATTTTCCCAAAATCGAAAAGCGGATGCGTGAGATCATCAATAAAAAATTGCCAATCGTCAGAGAAGAAATTTCTCTTGAGGATGCTGAATCTTTATTTAGTAATAATTCCTATAAATTGGAATGGATTAAGGAGATAAAGGATAAAGGGCAAAAAGCCACGGTTTATTGGACGGGGAAACCGCGCGAAGCAGGATCCGATGTCGACCTCTGCAAGGGCCCTCATGTTGAATCCACGGAAAAAATCGGTCCTTTCAAGTTGCTTTCGGTTGCTGGTGCATATTGGCGGGGTGACGAAAAAAACAAAATGCTTACTCGAATTTATGGCACTTGTTTCGAAACGAAAGAAGAGCTCGATAAATATTTATGGCAATTGGAAGAAGCAAAAAAAAGAGATCACAGAAAATTGGGAAAAGAATTAGAGTTGTTTTTCATCGACGAAGTTGTTGGAAAAGGTTTGGTTATGTGGCTTCCAAAAGGTGCCATTATACGAAACCTAATTGAGGACTTGGCAAAAAAAATGGAAGATGAAGCTGGCTATTTGCGAGTAGTCACTCCTCATATCGCAAAAGAGGAACTGTTCCTCACGTCAGGTCATTTGCCATACTATAAAGACAGTATGTACCCGCCGATGGTTATGGATGACGGCACCTATTATCTAAAAGCAATGAACTGCCCTCATCACCACAGGATCTTCCTTCATGGAATGAGAAGCTACCGTGAGCTCCCTTTGCGGTTGGCTGAATATGGTACATGCTATAGAAATGAACTATCTGGGACATTGTCTGGGCTTTTGAGAGTCCGTGCTATGGCGATGAATGATGCTCATATGTACTGTCGTCGTGACCAAATTAAGAGTGAGTTTGCAGGCGTATTGAAGCTGACGATAGCATATTTCAAACTATTCGGATTAAAGGATTATTGGTTTAGACTTTCCAAATGGGATCCGAAACACACAGATAAATATATAAATGAACCAGAAAACTGGGAATATTCAGAACAGGTATTGCGTGAGGTACTTGTAGAGATGAATCTTCCGTTCAAAGAAGCTGAGAATGAAGCGGCATTTTATGGACCAAAAGTCGATGTTCAATTCCGTTCTATTCTTGGTAAAGAGGAGACGATGTCAACGATCCAGTTAGACTTCGCTGCAAAAAAAAGATTCAATCTGACATATGTTGATGAAAAGGGTGAACAGAACAATGACGTGTTTGTTATCCATAGAGCTCCATTATCGGTTCATGAGAGATTCCTCGCATTCTTGCTTGAGCAATATGCAGGCAAATTCCCGTTGTGGTTAGCTCCGGTGCAGGTCGAGATATTACCTGTCTCAGATGCACAACTTGAGAAAGCTATGGAAATAAGAAAGCAGTTAAAAGCAAATGGCATTCGCGCGGAAGTAAATGCGCAACAACTGACGCTTGGAAAAAAAATACGGCAAGCTACATTGCAAAAAGTACCATATATGGGTATAATTGGTCAGAAAGAAATTGAGGCGACAGAACCATCACTTTCAATTCGGACAAGAGATGGGAAAGACCTCGGGATGCAAACAGTGGCATCATTTATAAATACACTAAAACAAACCATTGAGAACCACTCATAGTAGATTTCAGAAAACAACCCCAAAGAAGTTTTATATAACCAATTGGAGGATTGAAGCGGCTGAGCTAAGAGTGATTTCTAGCAAAGGTGAACAGATCGGTGTCATGAGTAAAGCTGATGCCCTAGCGAAAGCACAGGCGGAAGAGCTTGATTTGGTGCTTATAGCTGAACACGCAAAACCACCAGTCGCAAAGCTTATAGATTTTAAAAAATTTTTATATCAGGAGGAAAAAAAGCAAAAAGAAGCAAGAAAAGGAGTTAAGAAGGGTGTTGTTAAGGACATAAAACTTTCGCTCTTCATTGGTCCTGCGGACTTGGATAGAATGATTCAAAAGGGCCTTGAGTTTTTAAAGGAAGGAAATCAAGTGCGTTTGAATCTCGGATTAAGAGGGAGAGAGATGGGAAAGACCACCATGGCATACGCTCTTATCAACGGATGTATTGCTAAGCTGGGAGATGTAAATATTGCTAAAGAACCAAAGCTTGAGGGAAGAGTTATCAGAGCCGTAGTTGCAAAAAAGAAATAATCATAAAATTACCCATTCACAATGGGGAATCCGTATGGTATAATATTTTCTTATTCCTATGAAAGTCAAAACAAAAACACGTAAATCTGCAGCAAAGCGATTTAAAGTAACAAAAAACGGAAAAGTAATGCACCGATCTCAAAACCTTCGCCACTTACGCAGTGGAAAAGGAAAAAGAAATCTGAGACGTTTAAAGACTGTAAAGGAATTAGGCGGTAAATTTGCATCAAAAGTTAAAAAAATGCTCGGCATAAAATAATATGGTAAGAGTTAAAGGTGGCGTTCATACAAGAAGAAAACATAAAAAAGTATTGCAGATGGCAAATGGGTTTTGGATGACTCGCCACAAGCAATTTAAAAAGGCAAAGGAAGCAATTCTTCATGCTGGCGAATATGCCTTTAAAGGTCGCAAACTGAAAAAAAGAAATATTAAATCTCTTTGGATTGTCAGACTGAATGCAGCGATGCACTTACTTGGCAAATCATACAAGGATCTAGCATTTGCTTTAAATGACAAAAAGGTAGGCCTTGACAGAAAAATTCTGTCACAGATCGCAATAGATTACCCAAAGACATTTGAGCAGATCGTCAAAAAAATCTCCGCTTAAGACGATTTGGTAAAATTTCACATATTTTCCCTTCACAATCTTATTCAAATGATATACAATACTTGAATAGTCTATGGATATTCTTGAATTAAAAAATAAGCTTGCAATAGAGCTTTCCGCAGCTTCCACAATACATGCTGCTGAAGAGTTGGAGCTGCTTTATCTCGGAAGAAATGGAAAGATCAACGACCTTCTCCGTGGAATCAAAAATCTTTCGCTCGAAGAAAAAAAGACAGCAGGAAAAGATATTAATGCTTTTAAAGTCCATGTAACAGAAGAGATTGCAAAAAAAAAGAATGAGCTTTATTTAAAAGAAGAACAGATGACTGTTGTAGATATAACCCTCCCTCCTCAGCTTGACGAACCGGGAAGTCTACACCCAATAACTATTGCTGTAAATGAAATAACAGGGATATTTAATAAGATCGGTTTCATTCGTATGTCCTATCCTGAAGTGGACTGGGAACACTATGCGTTTGAAGTTTTGAATATGCCCAAGACACATGCAGCCCGAGATGATTTTGAAACGACTTTTTTAAGCGGATCCCCAGATAGAGAAATGGGGAAAATGGTATTGACGCCTCATACATCAAATGGTCAAGTTAGAGAAATGGAGCGACTCAAAAGTACGCCTCCTATTCGTATGATCAATATAGGAAAATGTTACAGACCAAACTGGGACGCCACCCATACTCCTATGTTTCATCAATTCGAAGGATTGTGCGTCGATAAAAATATAACAATAGCAAACTTAAAAGGGACCCTTGATTATTTTGTAAAATCCTATTTTGGGGAAAACACAGAAGTCAGGTTACGTCCACATCACTTTCAGTTCACAGAACCATCATTTGAGGTGGATATTACCTGCACGATGTGCAAGGGATCGGCCATGATTGATGGGAAAAAATGCAAAATATGTAAATCTGGATGGCTTGAGCTAGGAGGAACCGGAATGGTTCACCCAAATGTTTTGAAGTCTGGAGGAATTGACCCCTTGACATATTCAGGGTGGGCGTTTGGTTTTGGTATCGAAAGAGTCAATATGATGAAGTATGGTATTGATGATATACGAAATTATTACACTGGAGATATTAGATTTTTGAAGCTTTTTTAACATGAACATAAAAATAACTCACAACTGGCTACTTGATTATTTAGATACCGATGCAGCACCTCTTGAGATACAAAAATATCTTTCTTTGTGTGGGCCTTCGGTAGAACGGATTGAGGAAGTAAATGGAGAGACAGTTTACGACATTGAGATTACCTCAAACCGAATCGATACAGCTTCAGTTTTGGGTATCGCAAGAGAAGCTGCTGCAATACTTCCACAATTTGGGAAAAAGGCCCTTTTGAAAAAGAGCGTATTATCAGCACCAAAAAACATAAAAGACACTGTTGCGCTTTCTATCGAGGATTCAGATGGTGTTTGTCGCAGACTGCTGGGTATAGTCATGGAGGTTGATGGCGTAAAGTCCTCCCCAGAGTACATATCAAAAAGACTCCTAGCAACGGATATGCGCTCCCTAAACAACATTGTTGATGTGACTAACTATGTCATGACAGAGATTGGGCATCCAACACATGTGTTTGATTACGATAGGATCGCTACTCATAAACTTATTCTTCGTCACGCAAAAAAAAATGAGGAAATAATAACACTCGATGAAAAGAAATATTTGCTTGATGAAACAGATATCATCATTGATGATGGAACCGGAAGAGTCATAGATCTTCCTGGAATCATGGGAACTGCAAACAGCGTGGTAACGAATGACACAAAACGAATTCTTTTCTTTATTGAATCAAATGATCCGGTAAGCATTCGTCGCACATCAATGAGATATGGTATTCGTACGATGGCTTCAACCATAAATGAAAAGAATCCTGACCCAGAGCTCGCATATACTGCATTTCTCAGAGGAATAGAGTTGTTTGAAGAAGTCGCCAACGCAAAGGCGTTGACGTCTATCATTGATATTTATCCAATACAAGCTACCGCGATTGAAATTGCGACATCAAAATCCTTTATAGATACTAAAGTTGGTGTCGCGATTCCACTTAAAACCATCATCTCCATTCTTACGAATCTTGAGTTTACCGTAAAGGTTATCGATGAAGAAAAACTCATTATCACTGTACCAACACACAGAGTGAGTGATGTTACTATCCCCGAAGACATCGTTGAAGAAGTGGCGCGAGTCTATGGTTACTTCACGATACCCTCTGTATTGCAAACGCCAGCTTATGTGACTCAACCAAAGGAAACAGAGCTTCTGTTTCAATATCAATATACTGTGAAATCATATTTAAAGAATCGTGGACTTTCTGAAGCCATGAACTATTCCGCCACTTCGCTTGAGCTTCTACAATCTTTTGACATAGATAAGTTGGATCATCTATATATAACGAATAGCATTTCTGAAGAAATAAAATACCTACGCAGATCACTGATCCCATCTTTGGTAAAGAACATAAAGCAAAATGAGGGATTTGTTGAAAAAATAAAATTATTTGAGGTTGCGAAAACATATATTCCAAAAAAGGGTGGTTTACCTCAGGAGGAGTTTATGTTAACTATTGTCGTCAATACTAGCCTTGATGATTTGAAACAAATCATTTTTGGCATATTTAAGGAATTGAATATTGAAATGAATACTGTGCAGGTGAATGATAGCTGTCATCCTCTCTTTCTAAATACCGTAGAAGGACATATTATCGTGGAAGATGTCGTATTCGGTTCATTTGGCCAAGTCAAACCGTCCTTATGTAGGAATATTGGGATTCAGGAAAAATCGGTTTTCGCCGCAGAACTTTCGTTCAATCACCTCATAAGATCTGCACGTGTAATGCCACACTATAAATCGTTCAGTCAGTATGCACACATCACGCAGGATCTCACCATAAAGAAAGTGAGGTCATTTGCTGAGATAAAAAAGAGCGTGTTTAAGGCATCTCATTTACTCGAATCGGTGACTTTAAAAGATAGCTATCAGGACACTATTACTCTCCGACTTATATTCACGAACAAATCACGCAATATTACGGAAGAGGAAGCAAAGACTGAAATAGAAGTAATAAAAAAAGCGCTCTAACTTCGCGAAATTCACCACACACCACTTAAAATTAAGCTTAACTATTTTCATGGAGTTCCTGAAATGATCGGTGTGGCAGTGACAGTGGTAGGAGTTGGTGTACTTGTACTTGTCGGGGCTGCCGTTGGTTCAGAATAGTCCCATGGTTTGTTAACACCAAACTTAATCATCGATTCTCCAGTCTTATCCTTTTCATTTGTTGACCGTACCTTAAGTTCATATACGCCATCATTTGCCACAGATATTGTCTCCTCAAAATCTTTCTTGTCTTCGTTATAGTTTTTTATCTCATTATTGTTGAGGTATATTTTCACATTTTTTAAGGTGCTCATCGATACGGTCTTTATGCGGACGGTAAAGGTTTTGTCTGTGATCGTCGAATGATCTGATATGTTTTTTATTGAAACGACAACATCTTCAGACCGGTTATCAGAAACGTCCGTTGGACACTTCCATTTATCATCTCCTTGCTCACGCCTCCATGAATCGATTCCTTCCTGCCATCTATTTTTCCCATCAAGGGAAACGGGGTCTGTTTCGTTCACGATATAACAGTCTTTTTCTTCATAATTGCCGGTTTTAATTTCAATATCATTTGCCAATTTCCCATTTGATTTGGAAATTTTTGCTTTTTTATAAAACGAAGAAACTTCTTTTGGCTCTGTTCCTTCAATAAAATATTCACTTCTTGTCTGTGCATTATCTTTTGGAAGTCCGCCAAACAATGGATCAATCTGAATGGCTTTGACTTTATCGGGCTTGTCCATAATGCCATCTTTATATTTCTTCAAAAGTTCTGTCATGAGGGTGTACCATATCGGTGAGGCCCCCGTCTCTCCCGATGTAACACGGGGATCCATTACGGAATTATCGTTATTTCCAACCCAAACACCCACAGTGATTCCCTTGGTGTATCCAACCGCCCAATTGTCCCTTTTGTCATTCGTTGTCCCGGTTTTAACCGCTACGGTTTTCCCAGGAATATTGAGATATGATCGAAGACCAAATGCCTCCGAACGGGCATTGTTATCCGAAAGAATATGGGAGATGAGAAACGAAATCTCTGGAGAAAATACCTTTGTCTCAATGCTTGGCCGAGAACGGTAGATGAGCTTATCATTACTGTCTTTAATCTCAAGTATTGAAACCGGCTCTTTCCGTACGCCACCTCTCGCAAATACAGCGAATGCATTAGAAAGATCTAGAAGTGACACCTCTCCACCGCCAAGCGTTATGGACAATCCAAAGCGGTCAAGATTTTTCTGAGTGGGAGCAAGAGTGTGAAGTCCCATTAAGTCTGCCCGTGTTAGAAAGTCTTGGATGCCGACCATCGAAACAAGTTTGACTGCAGGAATATTCAAGGAGTTTGCCAACCCAAACCTCAATTGGATCGGGCCTCTGAATTTTCCATCGTAATTCACCGGCGTATAATCTGCTTGGTCCTTAACAGGGAAACTTGTCTTCACGTCCATGAGAGTCGTCGCTGGCGTATATCCTTTTTCAAATGCAAGGGCATATGTAATAGGTTTTACAGCACTTCCAGGTTGACGATTGCTGGTTGCGGCATTGAAATTTCCATATTCCTTATCGTTAAAGTCATAAGATCCGACCATTCCCAAAACTTCATCTGTTTGTGAGTCAAGCACCACGACAGCGCCATTTCCCACCTTATATTTTTGTATACTGGTGATTTCATCCTTTACGATTTTCTCTGCTTTTTGTTGGACATCAAGCGACAGGGTCGTCTTTATTTTCAGGCCTTGATCGAGGATTTTAGGACCATACTCTTTTTCAATGAGCTGTCTGACATAGAAAACAAAATGGGGAGCATTGATCGACATGCGGGATTGAGAAAAAGTAAGCTTTGACATCTGCGCAACTGCTTTTACCTCCTGGTCAGATGTGATATACCGATCTTCACGCATACGCCTCAACACTTCTTTTGTTCGTGTTTTCCAAGCATCCTTGACACCTATAAATGGGGAATAGACACTTGGACTTTGTGGCAATCCAGCGATAAATGCCGACTCCAACAGAGATAATTGCGCAGGTGATTTTCCGAAATATCCCTTAGCTGCGGATCCAACACCATAAAAGCTCCCTCCATATGGAGATTCATTTAGATACATTTCAAGAATCTGGTCTTTTGTATATTTTCCCTCAACAGAAATGGCAAGAATGATTTCTTTGAGTTTACGTGTTGTTGTCTGCGCAGAATCAAGGAGGACATTCTTAATTAATTGCTGTGTAATCGTTGATCCACCACCGGTAATCTTTCTATTCAATACTAGGAGTACAAATGATCGCAATATTCCGATACTTGAAAACCCTCCATGCTTGTAAAAATCCTTATCTTCAACGGCTATCGTTGCTTTTTTTAGATTATCGGTAATATCCTTATATGCTACGGGGAGTCTGTTCTTATCCTTATACATCTGAAACAGTATCTTCCCATCTCTATCGTAAAAAATGGTGGCACTTTGCTCTGTCTGAGATAGCTTCCCAGGAGAAGGGAGGTCTCTTGAAAACCAAGTGAAGATACCAAGGGTAACTATAAACATGAAGATGATAAGTCCACCGAGTATGAGTAGTCCATTTTTCTGCAAGAATTCCCTATTTATTGATTTGATTGTAAATGCGGTTTTTCTTCTACGAGATATCATATTTTCAATTATAACAAAAAATGATATACTCACGACATGGCAAAAAAATTTAAGGTAAAAAAGGAAATGATTTGGAAAGTAATTATTTTTGTTTCTTCGCTTTTGCTCATATTGACATCTCTTGCCCCACTCTTTTTGAGATAATAAGGCATGTTGAGTACATCCGTAAATGAACTCCCTCACACGAGTGGACTAACCAAAAAAAGGATGAGGCTTTTGGGGTTGAACACATATGGAGACCTTCTCAAATATGCACCTAACAGGTATGAGGATTACTCACGCATCGTACCACTTTCCAAGATCACCCTCTTTCTTGATCAAAAAATAACGGTAACCGGTACCGTGCTTTCCATTATTCCGGTTCGCACCCGCTCCCGCCTGTCGCTCCAAAAAGTCGTCGTTTCCGATATAAGCGGGAAGATAACCATCTCATTTTTTAATCAGCCCTATCTTCTCACACAAATAAAAAAAAGCAAACGCTATGCATTCTCCGGTACCGTAAAATTGTTTGGGTCGACCTATACGATTCAACCGGAAACATTTGAAGAGATCAGCGAACACTACGTCATGGGGGTGCAAACGGGACGCATCCTTCCCGTCTACTCAGAGGCAAAAGGTTTATCCAGCCGATTGCTGCGTGAAAAGATAGCTGGAATTCTTCCTCTTGTCAACACTGCCGAGGAGTCGCTTCCGGCCCAAGTCATAGATACAAACAACCTGTTACCGCTGCCTGATACACTTTCCGCACTTCATCGTCCGCTTACTCTTGATAAGCTTCACGAAGCTCGTTATCGACTGGGTTTTGAGGAATTGTTTTTACTTCAACTTTCAACCGCCCTCATAAAAAAAGAGTGGCAAAAGTCCTCCGTTACAAACAAGGTTAAACTGACTCTCCCGATCAAAAAAAAGCTTGCGGCCTTTATCCACACTCTCCCTTTCAAACTCACGATTGATCAGGAAAGTGCATATACAGCTATCCTCCATGATCTTGGAGAGACAATCCCCATGAACCGTTTTCTTCAGGGGGATGTAGGGTCAGGAAAGACAATCGTCGCACTTCTTGCCGCATATGCAACGAGCCTCGCGGGAAAGAAGACGCTCTATATGGCACCAACTGAGTTGCTCGCCCTTCAGCATGCAGAAACGTTCAAAAAATTCCTCTCACCGCTTGGCGTGACAATTGCTATCCAAACGGGTTCAAAAAAGGAGATGAAGAAACTTCCTCATGCCGATATATTCATCGGCACCCATGCACTACTCAATAGCCCGTTCGTGAAGTCTGTCGGATTGGTCATTATCGATGAACAGCACCGCTTTGGCGTAAAACAACGAGCCATATTAAAGTCAAAAGGGGAAACCCCGCACCTGCTTACCATGACTGCAACTCCTATCCCACGCACCGTGGCTCTCACTGCATTTGGCGAATTAGATATGAGTGTCATACAAACACTTCCGACAGGTCGAAAACCCATAAAGACCTATGTGGTCACTCCCCAAAAGAGGCAGGATGGGTATGAATGGATAAAAAAGCAAATGAAGGAAACCGGAGTTCAGGTATTCGTCATCTGTCCACTCGTTGATGAATCGACAAGCGAGACGATGACAAGTATCAAAGCGGCGACACAGGAGTATCAATTACTTAAGAAAGAGTTTGACAGCTTTTCTGTAGGACTTCTCCATGGAAAGATGAAACCAAACGAAAAGGAGGCGATATTGGATAATTTCAGAGATAGGAAAATCGATCTATTGGTATCTACTTCAGTCGTTGAAGTCGGTATAGATATCCCCAACGCCGGAATAATGATAATCGAAGGAGCTGAGCGATTCGGCTTATCGCAGCTTCACCAATTGCGAGGACGAATCGGCCGTGGGACCGAACAGGCGCATTGTCTCTTGTTTGCCTCATCTGGCGCGGTACCGGCTCGCCTCCACCACTTCGCTTCCACTACGAAGGGAATGGAGCTGGCTGAATATGACTTGAAAGAGCGAGGACCTGGAAATATCTTCGGAATCGAACAGCATGGATTCATGGATATCAAGTTCGCCTCACTCACTGACTCACTACTTATAGAGAAAACGCAACGTGCAGTGGCTCTTTTTCTCTCCACTCACAAGATCGATGATTTTCCCTACCTCCAGAGCACTATTGAAAAGTTCCAGATAGATAAAATAGCAAAAGACTAGTCATGGACAATTTTCTCTGATATAATATCCTGATATGACACCTCTACCAAAACGCAAACACTCAACACGCAGAGTCGGAAAACGAAATGCTTCAAAAGATGTGAAGCTATCGTCTCTTATCATCTGTAAAAACTGTGGGAAAACAAAACTTCCCCACAGAATCTGCAAATATTGTAACAAATAAATAGCTATGGACATCCGGCATAAAAATCGGATAGAAGTTGTCGAGAATTTGTTTGCATACTCATTCAAACAGCCTTCTTTTATAGCTCCTCACAAGAGTGACTTGTTCCAGGTAATCGTAACAAAGCTTGAAGAAATTGACAATATAATCGTCAAACATGCCCCTAAATTCCCCATCGACCGTATCTCAAAGATTGACTTGGCCGTTTTGCGCCTCGCTGTATATGAGCTCATAATCAACCCAACTGAACCTTCAAAAGTCGTCATAAATGAAGCTGTGGAACTGGCAAAAGAGTTGGGTGGAGAAAAAGCCTATACTTTCATTAATGGCGTGTTAGGAAAAATCATCACGCAATGAAACAAATACAAAGTGAGATAAAAAAAATTCTCGATATCGACTTTAAGAATCCTACTTTGCTTCACAATGCCTTCATCCATCGGTCATATTTGAACGAGCATAAAGACAGCGAACTTCCTTCAAATGAAAAACTTGAGTTCTTGGGGGATAGCGTGTTATCGCTTGCCACTTCAATATACCTCTTCAAGAACTTTCCCGAATTGGATGAGGGAACATACACTGACATCAAAGCTGCGGTAGTACGAACAGAAAGTCTTGCGGAAGCTGCAGACAGATTGAAATTCGGGAGCTTAATCTATCTTTCAAAAGGGGAGGAGACAAATGGAGGACGAACAAATAAGAATATCATGGCAGATTGCTTTGAATCATTTATTGCTGCCCTCTTTCTTGACCAGGGATTTGATATAGCATATAGCTTCATTTTGAATCATCTGTTTGTTAATAAGCTGGATTATGTCGTTAAGAATAAACTCTATCTTTCACCTAAAAGTCGACTGCAAGAACTAATACAGGCAACTCACAAATCATTGCCACTCTACACCATTCAAAGTGAAGATGGACCAGAGCATAAAAAAGAGTTTGTCATCTCTGTTTCTTACAAAAACAAGGAACTTGGCGTTGGCAAAGGAAACTCAAAAAAAGAAGCTGAAGAGCTTGCTGCAAAAAATGCATTGGAATTTTTGCAAAAAAATAGTTATAATATCTGATTACTTGTTCAGTTTATTAAAGATACAAATAGTATGGCAGCCACAATCAGACTAATGAAGTTCGGAAAAAGAGGATACCCAACATATAGAATCGTCGTGCTTGATAAAAGAAAAAAGAGAGACGGATCATATATCGCAAAGGTTGGAACATATAATCCTCATGTGGAGCCATCACTTCTTATTGATGACGCAAAACTTCAGGAATGGCTCAAAAAAGGAGCTCAAGTATCTGAAGGAATGAGAAAACTTCTCAAGAATAGAAAGACCAAATAAGGACTAGTTTGTTTTTTCTGCAATTCTTCCGCACCCAGAATTCAATTCATTTGTTATTCAAATGAAATGAGTCGTACTATTCATCTTTTGAAAATGGATCTTGCTTCGGCTGATATGTCGTATCCACAGATTGATACATCGCAGAGCTGAATTGAAATTGAATTTTATCCTTGATGGCCTGCAATCTCTGTATTTCCTCTTTCGTAAGCTGCGGAACACGAACCGTTTCATTAAACGAAAATCTTTTACTATAAAAATTGAGCGTGATTTTAGTATCTGCCGCATTTTTTTCTCCCCTATAGACAATCTTATCAGTTGTCACGAGCCTTCCGCCAACATATTGATATTCTTGAAGGAATTTCAAGAAAGCATCTGTATCACCCTTCCCATTAGCCGTAAGCGTCAATCGTTCCTTTGTGCTTGCGGTTATGTCAATCGAATAATCTGAGATCTTAAAGCCAGATGCATTACTGATTGCCTCAAGCGCATATATTATTGAAAAGAAGTCTTCGGTCTCAGGAATAAGGCTCGCCAACAACTTGTTGTAATCCTTAATCTGATCTTCAGTGAGAGTCTTGTTATATTTAAGCGTGTTGAAACGATCCCCAAGCATTGCTATCTCTCCCTGTAAAAGTTCTACTTCTTTTTTTTGCCTATTGAACTGTGAATAGAATATGAATACTATTCCCACCAGCACAATTATGATGCCAAATGAAACAAATATGGACCATTGATCCTTAATAATTCTCTTGATTTTATAGAAAGATATGAACTTCATAGTGGATTATTTCAATTCTTTGAATATTCCTTTTAACTGCAACTCGAATCTGTTCCCGCTAATTGTCTGTTTGTTAATGCTGAACGATTGCAATGCAAGTGCACTGAAATTTTTCAAAAAATCTTCACTTTCTATATATTTGAGGAACAGATCCATTTCGTCGTAGCTTGAAAACCGAACAATGAATGTTGTCTTCCTATCCTTATCGATATCTATCGTATCAAGTATTGGTTTTGCCAAACCTTCATCAAGTGATTTTTTTAAAACTGAATAATAGGGAAGGAAGTTTGCGTCATTTTTCAGGAACGTGTTCATCTGCGTCTGTTTACTTTTGAAGTATCTCACGTTTACTTCTGCTTCTTTCTCATCAAGTAAATATTTCAGGTATGTTTCCTTCTTTTTGAGCAGCTCACGTTGATTTGAGTCCAATCTGAGCACCTGAGTTATCAAAAAAATGAAAAGTAAAAAAAGGATAATGCCAATAGTTGTAAGCGTTCGCTTGATCTGCGATGAATGAATGCTTATGTAGTCCTGCTGAGGCTTTCTACGAAATAGGTTTATTCGGGTTTTCATACATATTATCGAATGTTGGCACTAATAGCTCCAACAAACGATGACATTTTCGTCGAAAATGACTGTGAAATTGGATTATTAACAAGAATGTCTCTCATTAATAACGACTCGACAGGGAGTTGGAGTAATTCGCCCAGTTTTTTGTCAAATGCGTGGATCCTATTGTCCATATTACATAGGAAAACTTTTTTTACCGGAAGATTGTATTTGTCCTTTGAAATCAACACAAACTTTTGGATTTCGTTTATCAAGTCTCTCAGAAGCGGTCCGGCAAAACTTGCAAGATCATATGTGCCATTTTTTTCAAACCCGACTGATTCAAGAACCTCACTCGCTTTATTATCTTGTAATTCGAGATTAAACTTAAGTTCCTTTACGAACAAGTCGTAGCCAGTCTTGACGATGCGCAGTTCAAGCAGAACACCTCCAGGCATACTAAGCAGATAGATACTTGTTGTACTAAAATCAAAATTGACAACCAGATATAGAGAGGGCTGAGCTTCAGAATACGTTGATAAGTCCGAAAAAAAACGGGTAACCGAACTGAGCTGGCTCTCCAAAGAATCGGGAGTAAAACCAGCAATCTCTATTGTTTTTTCGATACGTTCAACTAGTTTTTTTGGTGAGGCAACCACGAGAATGGTGTTTTTACGAGTGTCTATATTTTCCCTCACAACTTCTATGTCGAGGACTACTTCTTCTATGGGAAGTGGAATGAATTGATCTGCCTGATACCTTACCGCTGACAAAAGCTCTTTCTGGTTCAATTTGGTAAATTCCATCACCTGTGCAAAGCAAAAAGAATCGGGAATAACGACATGAACATTCTTTTTTGTTATCTTAAGATCGTGCACCATCTTATTGAGGACTTCTGCCTGTAATTCGATCGACTTTTCAGTCTCATCATTGAAATAACTTGAAACGGTAAGATCTTCCGATAGGGAGGATATATCAAGCTTTTTGTTTTTTAATGTTGCATCTGCGATACGCGTAAATTTTTCGCCAATATCTAAGGCAAACGATGTGTCTGACATATATTCAGTATATACAGCTATCGCTATGAAATGCAATCAGAATGATCAATCTGTGCGCGTACGGATTGTATAAAAATATTGGAGTGAAATATCTTTATAGAGTGCGCTTTTTTGTAAGGTATATGAGACTTTAACAACCGCAGGTGTCTGATCGTTAATTTTCGAACAGGTAAACTTTAGGTCGCTGACCGCCACACTGGATGTCGAAAGAAAATATGTCTTTGCGGCTGAATCGGAAGCGATTCTATTGGGTGCGGCTATCTCCTGATAGAGCTTAATCCTATTTCCTGCCGCATCAATCGAATAAAGACTTGCCGCAGGTGTGGGTGTTGGTGTTGTTATCAAAGGACAAGCATCTGCAGCGTATCCAGAATCCGTAATGAGGACAGAACGTTCGTGTATGAGATAATTTATATTCGTATGAATATTCTCTCCCTGTTTGATCATGTCTGAATAGGCAAATAAAACTATTTGCTGTCTCATCATCGAAAAGAAAATGGCAAATACTGGTGGCAAAATTAATGCCACTATAAATACTGAAACGAGCAGTTCGACTAACGTAAATGATTTTTTATGCATTATTGCCATTGACTAAATAATGTGTGTATTGATGTCGAGTAGGAATTCCCAACCTCAGTCCATTCAGTTGTGATGACAGCTTCGACTTGAGCATTCGCTCCTGATCCCGTTGTCCTAAATGCAACATATCTTTTATAAAATGATTCAAGAAAGGGACAGTCGCTTCCCGTTGTCGCTGTCGTTCCCCAGGTCGGCTCGAGATTCTCAAAACAATAGATGGTATTACCTGCACGGGTTACAAAGGTAAGCCAATCCATCTCTTTTTCCACTTTTACCCATTCTCTCAGTTGATCCGTATAATGTCTCGCTTTCAATTTATTGATTTGCAATGTGTTTTGTTGTAAGGTCACGGTCACTATCGAAGCAGCAGAAATAAGGAACATAGAAAGAATACTTGTAAAGATTATGACTTCTATAAGGGAAAATGACTTTCTCATGGGCATGGACAAACAAGGGGCTGACATTGTGTGCAACGGCCTGATGTGACAAGGCCGGTTTCATCAATTTTTATAAACTGACATTGCGAATCGGACACATTTTTTACTGGAATGCAGACTGTTTGACCATTATATCCGCGATTGTTGAAATTTAATGTGAATGCTGGTGTTACAAAAATCGAAAGGGGATCAATATCTTGGACAATTGGCGTTGGGTTGGTGTCGCACTGTGGAACGATCTGTATCGTATTTGCATTAACCTGAACCTCATATCCTGAAACATAGGCGGTTGAACTATCGGTACATTGAGAAGTGTCTCCAGCTAGCGCTTTCGATTTTGCAATTTGGACCGCCTGAATAAAATGCGTTGTTTGATTCAACAACGCTCTGTCATCTTTATAGATGTTGAATACTGCCAGTGAAATACCGGACATGATAAGTGTGATAGTCGAAACAACCAATATTTCTATGAGAGTGAAACTTGTCCTGTTATTTTTGACCATATGGACCCATGCAATAATTACACTGTAGCGCAGTGCCACATAATGTCCCGACAACAGAAGTGCCACCTCCTTCAAGGTACACACACAATGTATAATCCTTATTTGATGGCTCCCTGAAATAATAGTATGTATTTCCTCTTGCGTTAAGAGGGTCATTTGGAACCTTATTTAAATAGGTTGCTGATCCGTCTGCGATATCACCTGTCCCAAATGTGATTGAAGGCGGATATTCGCCATTAACATCGAAGTTCCTATAAAGTTCCACTGCTCCACGTATTTGTTCTATATCAGTCTTTCTCCGTGTGTCCCTCGACTGCTTCACAAATTGTGAATATGAAACAGCTGCTATTGATGCAAGGAGAGCGATGATGGTAACGACTACTAAAATCTCAACCAGTGTAAAGGCTTTTTTCATTGTTGATTCGCAACGCAATAACCAGTAATCACATCGGATTCTATGGATGTGGTACACAGACTGAATGTAGTACCGTCTGAGGAGTAAGAATATGATACCCCTGTCTTTGGGTCTGCGGGCATCGTAGGAAGGAAATTCACTCCAACTGCTGCCGCACAGGTTACTGGAGGATTTAAGCTTGAGCCATTGGGATACTGATATCCGCAGGCAGAATAATATTGCTCTAATGCATTTTGGACTCCTTTTAGGTCGCCTCTTCTTTTTGCGTCTCTTGATTTTTTTTGTGCCGTTGCATACGAAACGGTAAGTACAGAAAGTATGACCGCAATGATCCCCAACACTATTAACATTTCAAGAAGCGTAAATGCTTTTTTCATTTTGGTTAAGGTTGAGTTAATATATAACACTTTCCATTATTGCTTGCGCCGCAACTCATCAATGCAATTTCTTGAAAATCTGCAGGACATACGCTTCCCTCAGCGTCATTGGAGTTCTCAAGACATGCCGCAAGGGTATATTCCAATGTGTCTGCACCCTGTTTATAATAATAATTATTCGCACAATTATAGAGTGGTTCCATCGGCACCTTTTGCATATAAATGACACTTGGACTAACTGGATCTACTAGTTTATTATCAGTACAGGAAGGTGCCGGTAATGCTGCAGGATATGTCACCGGTACCTGCGCTTCCTTATATAACTCCAGTGCCTTTTGGATATTCCTGAGATCGCTTTTTCTTTTATTATCACGTGCTTTTATGCGAATTTCCATATAGTTTGGCACCAATAAGGCAACCAAAGCCGCAAGGACTGCAATGACTACAAGAAGTTCAATAAGAGTAAAGCTATTTCTTCGTTTCATGTATATCTTTTATCGTACTGTGTTTGAGAGAAAAAAGCAATATACTATCGAGGCCCATTGCTGGATCGATATTATTGTTTTCTACTAATGACCTGATGTGGAGAATGTGTTTAAGGGTAAGTATATTGGTGAAAATCGCTTCTGACAAAAAGATGTCTATTTTTTTTAATGCTTCTTCACGAGAAATATCAGAATTGGATGACAAAGAAAAATAATCAGTACAAACGATATCCCTTTTTTTGTTTACAAAAGATGGCTTATCAAGAAAAACGGTTGTACATCGTGATCGGATCGTGGGCAATAATCTGTCTGGGTAATTGGCGAATATGAGGAATTCGAATCGCTCAGATAACTCTTCTAAACTTTTCAATAGCATATTCTGAACTTCGGCACTCGACAGATCAAGTCCAATGATCGCGATCAACGAAGGATCGGATGAAGCGAGGCGAGTCATCAACCCAAGCTCCTTGACTTGATCAACTGTCAGCTCTTCTTTTATGGGTACTATGCGAGTGATGGATGATTCAGAAAGGGATTTCGAGTTGCGATGCTCTGAAATGATCTGCTCAATTTGCTGTTGATTGGTAATGACGACAATATTTGGTATCACGTTATTGCATTCTATCAAATTTCTCATTATAGTTAAAAGAGGTATGTATATAACACCGAAGTCTTTTCTATTGAAATTGGTTGAGCATAAGGTGCTCTCTGTTTTGGAAGCTGAACAGCTGGAAATTGATTCTCTCCATCAGAGTCTGCCTATTTATGAATATCTGCTTAAGCAGGGAAACGTCAAGAAGGAGGATATCCTCAAAATCCAAGCTGAATTTCTTCACGTGCCGTTTGTAGACATATCAACGATATCGACCAATCCACAAGCATTGGCTTATATCGCAGAATCGGTTGCGCGCAGATATACCATCATCCCATATGAATTCAATCCTAAAACGGATAGCCTATTGGTGGCAAGTGCTGACCCCTTGAATATAAGCCTTCTGGACTTTCTGGAAAGAAAAACAGGCAAGCGTATCATCTTTGCGCTAGCATATGCGGCAGATATAGAAAAGGCAATCAATGCAGTATACGCAAAGGGATTAAGTCCAGAAGTTAAAGAAGCACTTGAGGAGGTGGGTCAGACTAATGCAAATAATATTAAACACGATTCGGCGACAGCAGTCGTAAAAGAAGCTCCTATCGCAAAAATCGTGGACACGATGCTTGAGTTTGCTGTTCGCGGAAGATCCTCAGATATTCACATTGAGCCTGAAGAAGATAAGACACGGGTCCGATACAGAATAGATGGTATCTTGCAGGAAAAATTGACACTGCCAAGGAGCATCCATGATTCTCTTGTTTCACGCATAAAGATCCTTTCTCAGATGAAGATTGATGAAAGAAGAATTCCACAAGATGGACGTTTCAGCTTTAAAGCGGGGGATCAGGAGGTGGATCTTCGTGTATCAACACTCCCAACAGTACATGGAGAAAAGATCGTAATGCGACTTCTAAAAAAAACAGGTGGCCTTCCTTCACTGGCTGAATTAGGCTTGAGGGGAGTCCAGTATAGAGACTTGGAAGAAGCCATTTCACGACCTTATGGAATAATCCTCGTTACTGGCCCAACCGGATCCGGAAAAACAACAACATTGTATTCCGTATTGACAAAGCTCAACAAACAAACTGTGAATATCGTTACTCTAGAGGACCCAGTTGAATACCAAATACCGGGAATAAACCAGGTGCAGATTAACCCCCAAGCTGGCCTTACATTTGCCACAGGACTGCGAGCCTTTTTGCGCCAAGATCCAAACATTATCCTTGTGGGAGAAATCCGCGATACAGAAACGACTCAGCTTGCAATCCAGGCTGCACTCACTGGTCATTTGGTTTTCGCCACACTTCACACGAATGATGCGGCAACCGCAATCCCTCGTTTGATTGACTTAGGTGCGGAGCCATTCCTCATTTCATCAGTCCTAAACGTATCGCTTGCTCAACGTATTGCCAGAAAAGTGTGCGATTCATGCAAGGAATGGTATACACCTCCACAAGAAGTACAAGACAAGATCAGAACTGTGCTGGGAACAACTTTACCTGCCAAATATCAAGATTTAGCCACTCAACTTCAAGTTGCAAAAGGAAAAGGTTGTCAAGAATGCAACTTCACTGGGTACTTGGGGCGAATTGCGATCTTTGAAGTCCTAAAAATCACACCAACAATAAACAAAATGATCCTCAATCAATCTTCCGCGAAAGAAATCGAGGCACAAGCTCAAAAAGAAAACCTCATCATTATGAAGCAAGATGGATATCTAAAGGTTTTGGAGGGGGTAACGACTATTGAAGAGGTATTACGAGTTGCTGAAGTTTAATATTCATTATGTTTGATATCGGACCAATACTGCAAAAAGTTGTAGAAAAAAAAGGCTCTGATTTACATCTCTTAGAGGGTTATTTTCCAACAATACGTATTAATGGAAAGCTCCTTTATTTAAGAGAGTATGGTGTCGTGACAAAAGAACAGAGCAACTCCTTTCCAAAAAAACTTCTTACTCCTACCCAACAGCAGTTGTTTGAAGAAAATAAAGAAATCGATTTCGGCTATTTTGATCAGGGGGTGAGATATAGAGTGAACATGTATCAGTCAAAGGGCTCAATCGCAGCATCATTTCGTCTTATACCCTCTCTCATAAAAACAGTTGAAGAACTTAATTTGCCAGAAATATTCAGTACATTTGCGGCACACAAGCAGGGACTTGTCCTCTTCACGGGTCCAACGGGAGAGGGAAAGTCCACTTCGCTTGCAGCCATCATTAATGAGTTAAATCTAAGGGAAGCCCTCCATATTATTACGATTGAAGACCCTATTGAATTTATGTATCCTCAGGCGCGTTCGATTATTTCACAGCGAGAAGTTGGGCAGGACACTCTCTCTTGGAACAAGGCATTGAAATCAGTCCTAAGGGAGGACCCGGATATAGTGCTTGTAGGCGAGATGAGAGATTATGAGACAATTCAATCCGTATTGACCATTGCAGAAACTGGCCATCTAGTTTTTTCAACTCTTCATACTGGCTCCACTACAGAGGCAATCAACAGAATAATTGACGTATTTCCTGCATACCAGCAAAACCAGATTAAAAGCTCTCTCGCCAACTCCTTATTAGCGGTTGTTGCTCAACGATTATTACCAACAACAACGGGAGAAGGGCGCATTCCTGCTGTGGAAATTCTCCTTAATGAGTCTGCGGTAGCCCCACTCATTCGCGACGGCAAAGTGCATCAACTCGATAATGTTGTGGAAACTAGCGAACAAAAAGGGATGATTCTTTTCGAAAAATATCTCTTGAAGCTTTACAATGCTGGACACATCTCTAAACAAACCGCACATGATTTCGCCATCAGAAAAGATATTATCACTCATTTGTTGCCTGCATGAAATTTTCCTATAAAGCGATAAAGAATGATAGGGTAGTGACAAAAGTCGTAGAAGCTTCAACCGAGGCTGAAGTTGTTTCTTATCTCAAGAGAAATGGCTATTTGCCAATAACCGTACAGGCCTCACAACCATTGCTTCCACAGTTTGATGCAGTATTCAACAAAGTCTCATTCGATGATGTGGTGGATTTTACCCGTCAACTTGCCATCATGTTGAATGCCGGCCTTACGCTTGTCGACTGTTTTGCGATTCTGGAAAAACAAACGACGAAGACTGGTATGATATCAATCATTCAAAACATCCAAAAAGACATCATGTCTGGAAGCACCTTTTCTTCATCTTTGCAAAAATATCCTGATTATTTCCCAAATCTATACATTGCGCTTGTGAAGTCTGGTGAGGCTTCCGGAAAGTTAAGTGATATTTTGCTTCGTCTTGCTGACAATCTTGAGAAACAAAGGGAATTCCAGTCAAAAATAAAGGGGGCAATGACATATCCTGTCGTTGTCTTTACCGGTATGATCGCAATCATGTTGATCATGATGACTTTTGTGGTACCAAAGCTTCTTAATCTGTATAAAGACTTTAATATAGACCTTCCAATTACAACAAAAATCCTCATCGTCGTATCAAATTTTCTGCAGCAATTTTGGCCATTACTCATAATCGCAGGCATCATTGCGTCGCGATTTATAAATAGGTATATTCATACAGAACAGGGAAAATTGGCTTTAGATACGATATTACTCAAGCTCCCCATTTTTGGAAAAGTAGTCAGTATATCTTCATTGGTAGATTCTACTCGAACACTTTCTATTCTCATTGGTTCCGGTGTTTCGATTTTGGACACACTTTCCATCATAATCGAAACCACAGGAAACTCACTGTATCGAAATGCATTTAGAAATATTCTTAAAGAAGTGGAAAAAGGTGTCGCCCTCGGAAATGCATTCAATAACGAAAATCTGTTCCCACCAATATTGGTTCAAATGATTACAGTCGGAGAGACTACGGGAAAATTGGATGACACAATGATGCGTATTTCACACTATTTTGATCTCGAATCAGAAGAGTCAATTAAAACCATGACCACCCTTATTGAGCCTCTTATCCTTATCGTTCTTGGAGTTGGGGTAGGATTTCTTGTCTTATCAGTTATCACGCCTATCTATAACTTGACCACAGCCTTCAAATAGATTCAAATACCTCTTGACAATGATATAAAAAAACTCGTATATTGATATCATATGAATAAAATTAAGAAAGGTTTTACCCTTATTGAGTTGTTAATAGTTATTGCACTGTTGGGCGCACTTGCGGTTGCCCTTCTAGCTGCACTTGATCCACTTGAACAGATCAAGAAAGGAACTGACACCGGAGTAAGAAATACAGTGTCGGAAATTTCAGGTTCTTTCACCCGATATGCCTCAGTTAAATCAGGAGCGTTTCCATTCGTTTTGAATGCTCCTATCTTATGGGCAGCAATCGGAAAGTCTGATGGTCAACCAGCAAACATTACAACAGTCGGTCAGGTTGCAATTGACAATGTCATAAAGACAGGAGAATTGAAATCAGACTTCTTCACTCTTGCGGGTGATCAATTAGACAAGATCTTTATTGTAGGTGAGTATACAGACAGTATTCAAAAGTTTTTTGTCTGTTACAAGCCAACAGCCAAATCATTTAGAGCAGATGCAAATACAAAATACGTTATTACAGATCCTTTGACTGACACGGCAATGACAGAATCGCCAACAGCATGCGACTCAACAACAGGTCAAAATGGTGCTGGACTCGACTGTTACTGGTGTGCACAGCAGTAACTTAACCCAAGACATTTACCCCGCCTTATCAAAGGCGGGGTTTTTTGTTATACTGAATACATATGAATAAAAAAGGTTTTACACTGATTGAATTAATATTGGTCATGACCCTTCTCTCAATACTTGCATTAGTCATGCTTTCAAACTTCAATAATTCATTAAAAAGAGGTAGAGACTCCCAACGTAAAAATGATTTGAACCAACTTCAAAAAGCCCTTGAAAACTACTACGAAGATCATCATTCTTATCCGACATTTACCGATATATTTGGAAGGAAACTTTGTACTAATTATGTCTGCTTGACCAGCGACACTGTTTACATGATAAAGACAGCGACAGATCCTTCGCCATCAAGTTTTAAATATATGTATGTGCCGGAACCCACTGCAGTACCCGTTGGACCATCGTCATATTATTATCTCTACACATATATCGAAAATGATGCAGATCAGGATCCGAATATAAGCAAAACCGGATTTACAACAAACATCGCATGTAATGTTTCAGGAACGGCAGTACCTTGTAGATATTACGTTTCAAGCTCTAATGCAGAACGACTCACAGCCAATCCATAACAATATCATTATATTTGTTCCATCTCTTTTACCAAACCTGGATTATTGGGCGCAAACTCGTTTATGTAATATTTCATAGTTGCACGTGCTTCTTCCTTTTTTCCATACTTCTTGAGTAACTGGACTTTCAGATAATATGCGTCAGCATAGTTCTTTTTTAAGGAAATAGTCTTCTCTATTGCTTCGAGCGACTTCTGTTGATAGAACAATTTCTGGGTCGCATTTTTTTCATCATCTGTCAAAAGAGAATAATATGTCGCAGAAAAATAGGGGATTTTTGGATCCGTCGGAGCCAGTTTGTATAGCTCATCAAGCGCAGAAAGTCCAGTAAAAAGATATTTTTTATCTAGATTTGCCTGATAGAACAGAAATTGATTTTTAACTCTTGTTTTCCAATAGAGGACGTTTTGTGATGAGTCTTGAATAGATTGAAGATTCAGTTTTTCAGCTAGATCTATTACCTGCTTCATCTCATCAGTCTTCTTCTGATATGCGAGGACGGATGCATATTGAGCCAGTGCATAAGACAGTTTATCTTGATAAACATGTTCCCCTCGAAGCGCAATTGCTTCTTGAAGTAGGTTTACGGCTGCAGCGCTGTTATTGTTCCTCAGTGCCATTTCTGATTGCGCATATTTATAATCAGCGAACCAATATGATGCAAGAGAATTAAGGAGCCATACTGAAAGAAACAACACCAATCCTGTCTGTGCAAGCGAAGGTGATTTATGTTTGAGTACAATTTCTTTCTGCACAGGAATGAGAGATAACACACCCATTATGAACAATAAATACCAATATAAGTTAATGACGGTAATTGAAAAGCCCAAAAAGTTTGTTATGCATATACTGCTAAAAATGCTTAATATCGTTATCATGAGGATCGATGTATTACTAGACCCATCACTTCTCATCGATCTGATTAAAAGAATAAAGATATTCACAAGAAATACGCCACAAAGGGTTATGAAGGATACTACTCCGAACCAACCGGTTGTCGCAAAAAGATTGAGGTACTCATTATGGGCTTTATTGTATAGGTAATCCCACTCAGAAGTTAGATTGTGTGATACGGGCCTTACGGAATAGTATGCATAGCCGAATGTTTCCACGCCAGTTCCGAAAAGCGGATATTCCATTCCAAGACGAAGTGCTCCTTCCCAAACTATTTTTCTTATGTCAAGAGAATCAGTGATGCCACCATCTGAAGGAGACTTTTCTTGTGTTTGCACATCCCTTGGAACTGAGACAGATTGGGACACGTCTCTTTTGAGAAATGACAGCGAAAGAATCGAATCTATCTTGGGAACCCCAGTCTTTATAAGAAATGTGAGAATGACAAGTCCACCACAAATAGTGAATAGCAATTTTTTATGCCCTTCAAATACCGTTTTCTTTTTAAGAACCGTCCAAGCATATATGGCGACAAATAATAGCGCTCCTGGAACAAGTGAGCCAAGTGCTGATCTCGAGCGACTCAACAACAATCCTACATATGAAAAAAGAATGCTCACTGCCGACAAGAACAATGCACTTTTTGAATTCTTTGATGTAATGAATATATAGAAAGATCCGAAGATCGTTATTGCGAGGTATGCTCCAAGCCAGTTCGGTTGTCCAAGAAGAGAAAACATTCGTTCTGCCGGCCTGAATTGTGCAGTCCAACAGCTGTTATCGAATTTACTGGTAAACAAAAGGCAGGATAAATCATGATTGAAGGTTCCCGGTAACCCCCATAATACTATGAGGATTGAGGCAAGTGCGGATATCTTGAAAATCGTCCTGATTGTCTCTTCACCTTGTGCCCTTATGTTTGATATGAATGCATAAAATAAGAAAATATAGGTAATCGTACTTAATAATCCACCATTGAATCTTCCATAATATCCAAATAATGAGGTATGTTGATCCATCGAGAATACCGTACTTACTATCTGGGAAAAGAGATATAGTCCTATTGGAATATCCAGTGGTGTCGATCGAACGAATAGTTTACCTTCTTGCATCGCTCTGAGAACCCAAAAACCAAGGATAAATATACTGATTCCATATATGAACAACATCTTATTGAACTCAAATAATTCTGAGTTGAAGGGGAAAACAACGAACGGTGTGACAAAAAAAAGGATATAATAACAATATTTGATTGCTGTTGTGTAAAACGATTGTTTCATATGCTACATTCTATACAAAAATTCATCAAGAATATATCCCCATTTACACCCCTTGTTGTCGCTTTTGACTTAGGTACTCATACGACTAAAATTGGCTTAAAAGGAAAAGGGGTCATATTAAGAGAGCCGACCTGTGCGGCATATCGATCACAACCGATACGTGAATATTTATTTTTCGGTACTGATGCCAAACAGATTATCGGAAAAACACCTGAGTTTCTCAATATCATCAAACCGATAGTCAATGGAATCGTTTCAGATTTTGACACCGAGGTTGAGCTCATTAGATACTATATTGAAAAATCTATTTTGCCGTACGTTAGGTCTTCATTCATCAAGCCACCCATTCACGCTATTACAGCAGTCCCTTCTACCTCAACAGAAATTGAACAAAAGGCGGTAGAAGAAGCGCTATTAAAGGCGGGCTGCAGTACCGTTTCACTCATCAAAAAACCCCTCGCATCTGCATCAGGTGCAGGATACAATGTCTTTTTTCACAAGCCGCATCTGGTTGTAGATATTGGTGCCGGACTCATTGAAATAAGCATCATAAGCGGTGGTGGGATCGTTCTTTACCGCTCGTTGAAACAGGCCGGAGATTATATGGATAAAGTCATTGCCAATTACATTCATTTAAAACATGGCGTAATCCTAGGTGAAGCCACCTGTGAGAAATTAAAGATATCATGCCTCAATTTTACTTCTATCGAAAAAACTGAGCTCGTTCGAGGAAAGTCGCTTGAAAACGGATTGCCCAAATCAATAAAAATAAAGTCAGGAGAACTCCGTGAAGCACTTACCCCTTCATTTTCGCTCATAATCGATACGATAAAGGAACTGCTTGAAGTTGCGGCCCCTGAGATTGTTAACGATATCTATCAAGAGGGAATATTGTTAACAGGAAAAGCTGCACTTATTCCGGGATTCAGTGAATTTATCAGCGAAGGACTGAAAGTTGATGTTCACGTTTCCGAACACTCTTCTGAGGCTACAATATATGGATTATTGAAAATAGCCGACTCGCCTGAACATGTAAAGGCAGCACAAATTAATATCGCTTGACAATTCTTCAGCAGCAGGGTAGAATAAATCTTGCTTCTTTTGAATTTTGCTCTTTGAAAAGTCGTTGTTTTGGTGCAGAAAACGGGTTAGGAACCTCGATCGATGATCGTAGGGTCCAATCGGTTTTTTTTAAGAGTTTGATCCTGGCTCAGGATGAATGCTAGCGGTGTGCCTGAGATATGCAAGTCGAGCGCTTCTTTGACCGCAAGGTTGAAGAGGAGCGGCGGACGGCTGAGTAATATATAGGAA
>JBAQNR010000011.1:0-53207 GCA_049304035.1 Microgenomates group bacterium | reverse complement strand
TTGGAACTTAATAGATTGACAGGGCTTGAAAGCGGGCTCTACATTGCTGTATATATCCTGTTTTACATGATTGATGATCTTATCGTCTTTGGAATAGCACTTTATAGTATTGATAAGCTCGCTCTCACAACAAAATACAGCAAACTCTCAAACCTGATCGGAGGAATTGTGATGCTTATTCTTGGCTTAATCATGATATTTAAGCCAAGTATTATTTTATTTTGATATTTTACTAATTTTGTAAAATCAATCTCCTTTGGTTTAGTTGAAATTTTGAAGCAACCCCACCTAGAATCTTTAGTCTTTCTTCTGGTGTTCCATATTGAAGTACATGAAGTAAATAGTCTTTGAGCATGTGAATTTGATCTTCCTTTGGTTGAGTGTCTATCTGTAATCCATCGTTATATTTTGTAAGTTCAAGTTTTGAGTTTCTCTCTTTTAGCACAGTGTTTTTTATATGTTGGAGTCTTGCTATTTCGTTTTGGAATTCAGAGAGAAGAAGTGAGGTTCTCAGTTTGATATTTGGCAGATGAACAACTAGTTGTTTGATTAACTCAGTTTCCGTTATGTATGGTTCTTTGCATTTGTAGTCTTTCTTACGATTACAGTGATAATAAATATGTGAATGGACTCTGTTGTTTATCAAATGTTTATATTTGATTTCTGCTGTAACACTTCCTCCACAACTTCCACATTTACAAATCTTCTTGAAAGGAAAAAGTTGCCTATTCCATTGTTTTGGTGCAACCTCAAGTTGTATTTGCACCTTCTCAAATATCTGTTTTGAAATTATGGGTTCATAATTGCCTTTATATCTTTTATTTCCATACATAAATTCTCCATAGTAAAAAGAGTTACGAAGAGCAACGTAAACTTTACTAAGTGGCATCATACAATTATTTTTTGTTCGGTATCCAATATCATCCAACCACTTCTTGACCATTCGTCCAGAGAATCCTTGGTTGGCAACTTTGAGGAACATTTCTTTTACGATGGGAGCTCGTTCTTCGTCAATACAAACGGTAGATATTCTATTTGCTTTCAGAACATTCTTATATCCAAGTGGGGCTAATCCTGGTCGAATTCCATATTCGCATTTATTTCGTAAACCTCGCTTTACGTTTACTCCTCGGTTATCGTTTTCCAGTTTTGCCTGACTACATAAAATCATAAGGAGAAACTTCTCATTTGGATTGTTTGAGAATGATTGAGAATATGTCCGAATGGTTTGTAATTTCCCTTGATCCATGAGGTCTACGATCCTTCCTAAATCTCCTGCATTTCTGCTGAGTCGATCAGGGGCCCACGTAAGAATTGCATTAAATTTTTCTTCATTTATTCCTTGAAGAAGATTATTAAATTCAGGGCGTTGTCCAGATTCTTTTGCCGAATGAGACTCTGTAATGATTGATGTCACATTAAGATGTTCTTTCTTAGCCATCTTCTTCATTTCGCTTAGTTGACCATCAATACTCATCGCTTGCCGTTCGTCGCTCTCGCTGCTCTTTCTTGCATATAAACAATACTTTATATTGTCCTGACTATCTTTCATACAGTTCAAGGGTATCGGAATGGATGTTGAAGTCAAGTGAAGATCTAATACTTAATTACCTTATTTTCCAAAAAAAATAATGGCAACATATATTGTTATGCAAATAAAAGCGATAATAACTGAACCAGTTTGGATATGTGAGAATATATTATTCATGGTTACTTCCAAATTTATCCCTTTATATATTTCCTTTGGATATTTATCTCCATAATTTATTTTATTTTTAAACATCCATTGAAAAAGATTTTCAGACAGTTTTTCATAATAGTCGCCCGCTTTATTCAGGAATTCATTCATTTTTGTAAAAAGAAGTAATCCTGTTATTGCTGTAACAAGAGATGAAATAAAAGCAATAAATATAAGGATTTTTCTATATAGGGGTCCATGTAATAAATCTCCAAACTGCAATGATACGCCAATAAAGCCGATTAAGATTGTTGCAATTGCTAGAGCTGTTTTATTTCCTTCAGCATAATAGACAACACCCTCTTTATGATGGTTTCTTCCATATTCCTGCCAACGTTCGGCAGATTTAACATAATCAATACCTTTTACTGTCATGCCTGTATTCTAGCACAACAAAAACCTCCCTTGTTTAAGGGGAGGTTTTCAAGGAGTGAGTCTTATTCAAGTTTCACTTCAACCCCTTTATTAAATATTGATCCCTTCAAAAGAATTGTTGGACTTTTCATTCCTTCTGGAAGATCAAATACGAGGTCTCCTGAAACAGAAAGACTTGGTTGGATTTGTTGCAAGAACATATCTGTTTTTCCTTCAGACATACTCTTTGCTGTTTGACCGTCAATTGAGCGTTCAAACTCTCTACCTTCCGCATCTTTTACTTTTGCCATTGATGAGTCAAAGGTTGCTGTTTTCTTTCCTTTATTCTCTACTTTCATTGCAATGACATAGAATGTTCCTTGAGCGGTTTTCTTACTATACTGATTACCCAATGTTTTTACTTTCTCAACTGAAGTAACGGTAAAAGCAAGATCCCCATCTTGGACTGTTTCATTCAAACCTGCAACTTTTGCAGTTTCAGTGTTTGATTGAGCGGTACTTCCTCCTTGTTTGTTTGTAGATCCTCCCTTATTTCCTGATAAGACTCCGATTACAATCATGACAACGAAGATAATACCGATCCATTTAAGAATTTTTTTCATGTAGTTTCACCCCCCTTCAGCATAAGTGTATTCATAACCTTATAGCCTCAAACTTATTGCCGACTTAGGGGAAACGAACAAAGCTCCCCGTCAGCCGTCAATCTCTTTCGAGAAAGACACACATATCTTTCGATATATGACCCGCAAAGGTAGCTGAACGAGGAGCTCTCGTTCTCCTTTGCGGGATTTATTACCATGCCCAATTTCTTATAAAACTGGGTTTAGGCAATCCGAATTGTCAAATATATTATATCAACTTCTCTTCTCAAACCACTACCTCTAATGAATGACACACTTACTATCCAATATCAAGGGGTGATTCTTCCTTTTTAAGCTTTCCCCAATCTGCCTTTTCAAGGCATAAATTTTCTATGTGAATAAGGCCTAAGTCTCTAATAGTATTCATTACATACTCAAGCGAATCTTCTTTAAAGCTGTGAGGAAACCGCAACGCTTTAGCCTCAAGTTCATGTTTCATAAATGCCACATAATCAGGATGATTTTGGTCTATGATCAGTGAGAAGAGGACATCATAACACGAATGATTTTTATCAACAGTTGCGCTTAGAAATTTATCTTCCTCCTTTTCCTCGGGAGATTTTTCCGCTTGAGAAAACCACATCTTTAAATACTCAAGACATTTTAATTCTTTTTCATCGACCAGTCGTTTAAGAAAATAGTTAAGCGTCAGAATATCATCGACAATTTGGATGAATAAATGAAGGATTGTGGTAAAAGATTCTACCAGTTCAACGTAGGTCATTCGTTTTTGGTTTATGTAAGAATACCCCGCAAATTCAAGGAGTGTCCCGGTAATTGGTTCTCCACGGTGAGATTTCATTAACATATTCGTAATGCAATCCGCACGTAGAGTCCTGAGTTCTTGTAGTAGCACAAGTCCTTTATATGCTACTTCTCCGCAGTTTACATCCATTTCAAAAAGATTATTGGCAGCCCATTGATAGCAATCATATTCCTCACCCTTATAGGAGGACTCAAATGTAGTAATTGATTTAAGCTGATAGGGTGACAAAATCGTAGGGAGATTGTTTACATCAATATATGTATTGGTCCAATGTGTAATCTTCTCAACTTGTTCAAATCGATATTTTCTATCCAAATATTGAATTTTAATCGCCTCATACGGAGTAAGTGTTCCACTTGAAGCGATTTGCTCAATTAATGATTTTGTATCCATTTTTTTACCTATTTAATTTGTTACGTTTCTCCCGCAGCATAACTTCACTCATTATTTCTGCTTCAGTTTTGCGTAGAGAAATATTTTCAATTTTCATTTGAGTCATAAAGAGTTTGAGAATAAATTGAGCGTGATTCTCACTGATTTTTCCTCTTATTACATAGGTTGTGAGAAGCTCTTGTCCCTTTTTAAATGAGCTTGGATTGTAGAGAAGGGAGGATAACTCCTTTATTTCCTCATCGGTAATATAAATCTTTTTATCATTTATTTCTGGGTCAACATTGTTTAACCAATACATTGCTGCGGTAAGATTTCCACTATTGATAAGATGAACAAGTTGCGTATAAGCCATATCGGTCACATCCTTTTTGCTTTCTTGAATATTTTCATACGCTTCTCGTTTAAATTCCGCATCTTCCAGTATCCAACGGTAAAAGGTCTTTCGATCAATTCCAATTGCACGACAAGCAGATGAAATAGTGAAATTCTTAGTCAATCTCTCAAGAATCTGTTTCTTGAGAGTGGTACGCTGACGGATTGTCATTGCTCAAGTTTTGTAATGGGTAACTGCGGGAATATCCTTTTAAACCTATCTAGTATCACTAGACAATAGATCGGTGAAATTTCGGTCATAATACATACACGTCTTGTTTGTTGGCAGGCGATAAGAGTTGTTCCGCTTCCTCCGAACCCATCCCATACAACCTCTCCAATTTGTGTTGAATTGAGAATAAGATGACGAATCAACGGAATTGGTTTCATTGTTGGATGTAATTTACTTTTCTGAGGTTTCGGATAACAAAGAACCGATTTATCCGTACTTTTATAAAACTTATGTTTCCCAAACCACCCATACAAAATGAGTTCATGCTGAGGATTATAGTCAAGTCTCCCGATGACACTATGATTTTTTGCCCATATCAAAAGTTGAGAAAACTTGCCTCCTTCAAGTTCAAAAGCTTGCTTTACGCTCCATATCATACGGTCCGAATTAAAAATATAAATGCTGTTGTGGCTTGCTATATGTGGATATACTGCATGGAGCCAAATGCGGGTAAACTCACTATATTGTTTATTTGTTTGTACATGATCGTTCACGATATCTGTTTGATTTGATAGTTTTGCAAACTCCCGCTTTCCTTCGACAAAATCGATGCCGTATGGAGGATCCACTGCAATGCAGTTTATCTTTTTGCTCGCAAGCATCTTTTGTAGAAGTGCCGTATCTTCTGCTTTTCCACATCCGAGGAATTGGTCTCCCAACTTATAAATATCTCCCGCCTTAACTAAGCTTGATTGGTTTGATTCCTGTGAGTTGTTCATAGCGATAGAGAATAAGATCAACAAAGACGGGATCGATCTCAATTAATAATGCCCGTCTTTTCAACTGTTCTGCTGCAATTAATTGACTCCCACTTCCTCCAAAGCAGTCGAGAATATAATCATTTATTTTTGTACAACGCCTCATTGCTTTTTCATACAATTGAGGAGGCTTCATTGTGGGGTGAAGATATTCATTTGAGGGAAGGCGATCAACAAGCCATAGCGTAAGTAAATCTATTATGTCATCCGCTGATCTGTTTCCTGATGTAACTTCTTTGTTTTGAATCTCATTCAGGTTTCGGATAGTTTCGTTTATCCATGGTTTACCTTTTACTCCGTAACAGCAGTATTCAGTCATTTTGTTAAACGCTATTTTAGGAGTTACTGATTGATTATTTTTTATCCAAATACAGAGTCTTTCATTTTTTAGCCCCAGTTCCTTATATAATCCCTGAACCAACCATACATATTTTTCATCACACCAATAAAAAATGTGTGTGTCAGATGAAGCTACGGAAAGTGCATTTTCTAGAGATGATTTGAGAAGTTGTAGATACACCTCATCTGTTCGATTATCCTTTTCTTTCCCTCCATACTGTCCATTATTCCCAACGCCTTTTGAGTAGTCTAGCTTGATATTGTAAGGGGGATCACAATTTATATACGATATTTTTATATCTCCAACAAGTCGTTTTATAATTGCAGGGTCTGTACTATCCCCGCAAATAACTTTGTGATTGCCAAGCTGAAATAGATCTCCAACTTTTGCAATAGGGTTTTTGGTAATTTTCTCAACAGCTTTCTTTACATCAAAATTATCGTCTTCCACTCCAAGCTCATTATCCCAGTATCTCCCAAGATCAATTTCATCAAAACCCACTTTGATTAGGTCGTCGATTGCATATTCTTTAAGCAAATTCCAATCCCATGAACCCTGATTTCGGTTGAGCCTTAAGTTCAACTCTCGCTCGGTTATCTCATCCGCAACATTTATATACATTACAGAAACAAGTTCAATTTTGAGCTTCTTATATACCTCTAAACGAAAGTTTCCTCCGATAACAATTCCTTCCCTTCCAGGAGCTGAATTGACAAGAAGTGGAATTACCATACCAAATTTCTTTATATTCTCCGTAAGTTGTTCTTCCTCGGCTTTGGAATGAGTGCGAGGGTTATTAGGATACGGCTTGAGACGGTCTATCGGAACCATCTCAATCTTGTGGGTTAGTTGGGGAACTGGTGAATTAATCATATGGTCTAATTGTAGTTAGGGCCATAGGACAGGTAAACGAGGACTTATGTGAGTGAGTTAATGAGTAGAAATGTGAGTAAGAAGGACTAGTTGATTTTAGTCTTTGCAACAAGCTGTTTTGCTTTTTTAGGTGCTCTTATGTACTTTGTTACACTCTTCACATGATAAGCTTGTATCCCTCGATATCGTGTTAAATTGAGTTTTAGTTTATTACCTGCAAGAATTTCCTTTAAGTCCCGCAGTACAAAACTACGAGCTCGCTCTTCAACTTCTAGCGGAGAACCATTCATAATACTATTAAACAGATCATCAGGAATTACTCCTCTAAAATCAGATCGTACCATGAGTTCAAACAGTCGACCTACCTCAGAATTGCGAGTCATTCCTTTTATATACTCTCCTTCAACCATAAACCCATTCCCAATAATCTGAACTGAGGTAAGCAATAGGTCAAATTTCCTTTTAGAAGAAGAGAGAGATTTTTGAGGTTCAAATGGTGTATTAGGTTGAACAAAAATACGAACTTTTTCTTGAGGGATATAGTTGTAACCTGTTAAATCAAGCAATCCTCTAAAGTCAGGAATGGATTGCTTTATGGGTATTTGAATGAGAAGGGTCATTTCACGGATAGCCTCGATTCCTCTAAAAAGTCCGCGTAATTGTTCTGCAAATGTTTGTTGCATTTCAATCACCTCGCGAATAACACCTACAACCGTTTCACTATATTCTTTATATGCTTGGATTACTTCTGTTAACCCCTCAATTGTTGACCGAATTTGACTATGTGAAATAGTAATAAATTGATATTCTCTTTGATCTTTTTTAGAAAGAATGATGCCCTCTTCAGGTTTGTTTATCAATGAGTTTGCTCTTTTAGCGAGAGATGTTTTTTTCACGTCTCAATTATACATCTGTGATGGTCTTTTTATATATGTGGCATTTGTGGCTTTTTAGATTGAAATTGGTAACACCTTAAAAAGATAAAAACATGATTTAACGCCAAAGACAAAAGGTATGTAAGATTTTTACTTCACAAGAAGTATAATTGGGACAAATGCCAAATATTCAGGAACAGTCACCGGAATATATTCAACCAAGAGTAAGAGAGTTTGGTAGTTTCGATGACGCCGTAAAAAATTACAAAAGGTATGGAGATTTGTTCCCCGATCTAAATGATGGTACAAACCCGTTGGAAAAGGAAGATTTTTATAAAAGAGCTTTTATAATTGCAGATCCTGGCTACGGCAAGACGAGACTTCTTAACGAGATTGCAAATAAAGTCAAATCTCAAAACAAAATAGCTGTTTATATAGACCTTAAAAAGCTTGCTAATTCAAAATTTGGAGATGTTGAAGATTATATTAGGTATCTATATCCAAATTTAGCTGAAAAAGATTTTTCGACTATCAATAAGACCGATGGAATTTTATGCTTTGATGCATTAGATGAAGTTCGCGATGCTCAATTCTCTGCTTGTCTGGATCTTCTAAAAGCATTCTTGGAGAAGTATCATTCATTATCTGTACTGATTTCTAGCAGAATCTACTTTTTTAAACATCATTTTTTTGAAGTAAACGATCCTAGTTTCTCTTATTGGCTTATCTATGGATTCAGTAACGATCAGATTAGAAGGTATCTACTTTCAAAGGGGATTGTAGAAACAGATATTAATAGAACTTTTGATCTATTGAAAAATAGTGATAGAGATCTAGTAATATCTGTTCCCAGATATTTGGAGTTGCTCCCGCAATATCTAAAAAACAAGGAGATATCTGATTTGAGAAGCCTTAATAGAACAGATCTATTCGAGTATTTCATTTACAACAAGTTAGAACTAGAGGAAGAGAAAGCTGGAATCAAAGGCAAGGAAATAGTAAAGCGGGTTCTTGAGATGCTTGCGCTCACTATGGAAATATATCAAGCAAATGTGTTGAATAAAGATGATCTCACCACTTTTCTAGATGAGATTAGCTCAGGCCTCAACCAGTTCTGGCATAAGATTCCTGTCGAATTTTTCTACGAAAAAAGCCTTCTAAAAGATGATAAAGATACCATAGAATTTGAAAACACAGAATTTCAAGAGTATTTAGCCGCTAAGCATATTTCACGATTAAATAAGCCCATACAGGTAGCGTTTGACCTGATGATTGATAAAGAACAGCTAGAGGTAAAGCCAAGTTGGTTTTCAACATTGAATTTTTTAGTTGAAATTGATCAGAATTTCCTAAAGCCTCTTTTAGATTTTGGTGGAAGAAACCAAACTAAACTTGTAATAGATGAAAGATATTTTCAGCTTTTAACACGCTTTAATGTCGAGCAAATTGATCCTCCAACTAAAAAAGTAATCTTTCTTATTGTTTTTGACTATTATCAAAAAGTGCTCCACTGGCTTGATTGGACTATCGGTAAAAACCTTAGCTATTATTACGTAGATGATTTGCATTCGCACCTATTAGGATTTACTGAAAAAGCTAATGATGATTTTCAGAATGATGATCAAAGAAGTGTACAGTTAGCAAATGTGGCTCAGATTATCGGATTCTTAATAAGAAATAATAAATTAAATATAGGGCAGCTAAATTACTGGAAAGAGAAGCTTATTACTTATGCTAATGAAGAAAATGGCCCAGGAGTCTTGCAAAGACATGCTCTATTTGCACTTGAAGCATTTAAAGAACCAGAACTCATTATAAAAATTAACAAACCATGGACTCATTCTGAAAGCTTGGTGAGACGAAGATTCATTGAGTTCTGTACAGAAACCGCACCCAACCATCCTGACGCAATTAAATATTTTATAGAAGCAATTATCTGCCAAGAGTATGAAGGATATCAAGGCATCAATAGGGTTACAGATCATGCTTCCTTAGCTCTCTTACTTAGGGCATTCCTAGACAATGCAGAATTCCTTTTTGCATTCATGGATAGAGATGAGGGAATTTTTAGTACAAAGAGTACTAGTTTGATTAGAAATCTTGCCAGTTGTTGGGATAATGAGTTGAAAGAACTTTCTCACAAAGTAGTCCTAAAAGCTTTTGATAATCATGAGACATGGTATAGAGCTGGAGATTCTCCTTTAATCATTGGCCTGTGTAAACAGATGCAAGCCGCTGATAATTCCTATATATTTCAGTTAATAGCAGCTATTAGTAGCTCTGATGAACTTAAAAAGCATGCAACAAATTTTGCGAGAATATTTGTTGCCATTCTTCCTTTCAATGAATTCGAAACCTTTTATGAAAAACTTAATCAAATTGAAAATGGCAAATGGGTAGTCCTAAGAACTCTTCGAGAAATTAAATATTCTAGTAGAGTGGATGCAAATCAACTTTATGAAGTAGGTAGAAAATACTTTGCAGATGAGTATGCTCAAGCAGAGTCAGCAAATCAAGAAACATTTCCTGGTGAAGTTCATAGTAAAAGTATTTATGACGACTTCACTTTCAAACTTCAGCCGGAGGAAGGTATGTATATGCCCGATGTATTTTCTCTATTCAACCATAATTATAAGGATATTGAAAGACTCATAACTCAAGCCAATAGTGAAAGACTCATTTTTCTACTTAATGACTCAATATTTTCAAAATTTGATCCAGGAGAACATGGAATACAAGATTCCAATAATCATCAAACCCATACAATGCATGCGTGGATTTCCATTTTCGGCGATGCTTTAGTCACTGCCCATAAACTTCACATGGATACTTCACAATACCGAGATAAGATTGTTAATTATCTTCCTTTTTCATTTGAACAAGCTGAACTTGAAGCAATATTTGCTCTAGCTGGTGAACTAAACGAAAACGATACAGAAAGATTACTCACTAGATATCAAGATAGAAGTAATGATCTATGGAGATATCATCCTCGTTCGTTTATTGAGGCAGCAAAAAAATACAAACTGATCAAAGCGGTGCCTTTATTAAAAGAGTTTGTCTCAGAATCAGAACTTTCAATTTATGATCGTGTCGATGCAATGAAAGCTGTAAGTACCTTGTCAGAAAACTCACAATATCTACAAGAAATTTTTGATACAAATCTAGGTGCAGAAGATAAAAGCCTTTCAGAAGAGGCAAACGCTTTGTTGATTGTCGAATATAAAGATGTCCCTGCAACTAAATGGAGATTAGAACAACTTAAGACAAGATCTTTTACTTTTATTAGAGCTGAAGGTGCTCATTCGGCGGGTAGCAATGAAATTGAACTTGATATGAAACCCTTTGCTAAACCTTTATATTCGGTGTTTGACTCCTCATTAGAATCAGATTTTCTTGCTTTACTTAAAAAGTCGTTTGGTTTGCTAAAAGAAGATAAAGAATATTTGTCGTATGCGAGTTACTTGTGGGAGCTAGTCTTCGCCTATTTTGAGAATCGAAAAAGAGAAGGAAGTTACAAGCCTATTAATAATCTAGAAAAATATTTACTAAATTTTCAAGGTAAAGAGGGTGTTAACTGGTTCTTAGGCAAACTTAAAGAATTAAAAGCGATTTATCTACAATATGTTGGTAAACCACCTAATTATTCATCATGTGTTCATACTTACAACCAAATTAAGGAGTCTAATTATATTAAATTAAATACTCATGAAGATTTACTACAGGAAGTTGCGGATGTTATAGAGAAAGATATCAGTAAATTCTTATTAGGGGAAGGTTCAAGGTGCTTAAAAAAACGTGAAACAGAGGTTCAAAAGCAGTTAAAAACTGAATTTGAGAATGCATTTCTAAGAAGGAATTTTAGACCAAGTGATATTAGAAACGATTTCCTTGTATGGAGAGAAACTCAAGATATCACAGATAAGAGAAGCGACTTTGTGATATCGTATGGATTCCTTGGCCCAATCCTTATTGAGCTTAAACTTACCTCTCACAGCGAGATGGCTGCTAGAATATCTACCCTCAAATCTAAGAAATCATATAAAAGCTTACAACAATATATTTCTAGTTTTAGACCAACTCATTCAATTTTCTTAGTTCTAGATAATAAGCCAAGAACAACTCGCGCTCCCTGGAGCAAGCACTTAAAGAATATTCGAGAAGCGTACGAAAGCATAGACTCTGTGAAAGTAATTGGTTTGCCTCTGATTAGCTGAATACTACAGATATTCTCAAATGAGAATAGCAAATACATCTAGATATACCGTTTATAAAATAAAGCCTTTATAGTTTCTCAATTCGCTTCAGGATGAGACATCCTGCTATAAGGATAAGAATCCGCATTTTTGTTACAATATACCCAAGTTTGGAAGGGGTCGCTATAAGGACTGAAACGTCCTAGGTCACGCTGTTCCGCATATAAGATCGATTATTAAGCTGGGGGAAATATTAAAGGAATTTAGATTAATATAAACAACTAACTTACAACTTTATGAATAAAGCACTCGAAGCAGACATTTTCGAACTAGAAAAGAAAATAGAAAAAAGGGCGTTAATATTAGATGATGATTTACCCGAGACAATAACAAAACTAAGAGATTGCGTTCTATATGTGCATCGTATCGCTGAAAGTGATCTTTTTTATCACTCAGTAAATATAATTTTAGAAAGAACAACAAAAGATCCAAAATACACTGATGAAAACTTTGTTGAATGGACAAAATTGATGGGGGATTTATCAGATTACTTAAATAGCCTGCGTTCATTCAAGGCATTATTTGACTTTTCAAAACAATTTCATGCAATGCCACCAGAGCTTCTAGAAAAAATATGGAAGCTAAATGAAATAAGGAATAAATTAGTACATGTAAAAGTGAGACCTCATGATAAAAACGAAAAATGGAGAATATATGAGGATAGAAATAATTATCATAAAGTCTTGGTTTTATGCTGTGAAATACTTGATGATCTCGCTAAACTTGAAGCATGGTTTGAAAAGGTAGAAAAGGAACTGATGAAGAAATAAAATTATTGTTTAAATTTTACCAACGAAAGGAAATATAAATTCTTATTTCAAAAGATCATCGTTAGTTATAAGGATAGAAATGTTCCAGACCCGAGTGCTCCGCCAGCATAAAAATCAGGACCGCAGGTTATGATTTTTTTGATGATGAGAGAGGAGAAGTTTATCCTGAGCTTGTCGAAGGAACTCCCTCCTTCTCCGCGGATTTCCCCCAAAAGTATCTTCTAATTCTCATCGTTACTTATTGGAATATTATTCCACTTTCCTTCATATGTATTAATCCTGATACAATTAATATATGACGCTTTTCAAAGATGATCAAATAATGGTTAGTATGCAGAAGGCAGTTTTGGAGGCAGGAAAGTGTATTAATAAGTATTATTTTTCACCAGAAACTCTTAAAATAACAAATAAAATTTCACATCAGGATTTGGTTACTCAAGCAGATTTGGAAAGCCAAAAAATAATTGTAAAATCAATCACTCAAAGTCTTCTAGATAGTGGTTATTCAGACACATCCTTAGGCTTCATCGGAGAAGAAAACTTAGACAAAAAAGGCGAGTACACTTTTGTTATTGACCCGATTGATGGAACCACCAACTTTACATCAAAAATAAATAATTTCGCCATCAGTATTGGCTGTTTTGTAAAAGGGGAGGTAAATTATGGAATTACTCACGACCCCGTAAATGACTGTACATATATCGCCAAGAAAGGTGAAGGGGCGTACAAAATATCACACGGAACAACCACTCAACTTTCTATGATTCATTACCCCATGGACAAATGCCTTCTTGCTACTTATCTTCATACCGATTCTATACAGCGAGAAAAAGAGATGAGATATATCAGTAATATATACCCGTTTATCAAGGGAGTAAGAGTTATGGGTTCGGGTAGTCAAGACTTGGTGCGACTTGCAGATAATTCAATACAGGTTGTAATGTTTGCAAAAAGTAGTTTGTGGGATATAGCCGCGGCACATGTCATTCTTACTGAAAGTGGTGGCGAACTATATAATCTTGATGGTTCTCTGCTTATTCTTGATTTACAGAAACCTCATAAAAACTATCCACTTATTGCATGCATGAAGGGTTGTGTATCCGCATTTTCCAAATATTGCTAAACCTCATTTTGAATGATGACAAGTTACCTCACATTCATTTTAGCCTCATTTTTGAGCAATAACTCCATGATGATATGGTGTCCTAATACATCGATTAAAGCTTTACTATAGGACTATTTCTGGTATAATTACGTATGTCAGAATCCTTTACTAATCCTGAACTCAGGAATGCGAATTTGAGAAAAATAGTTACTGCAGGAAACCCTGCAGCTGCTCGGGCTGTTTTTGGGGAAGATAATGCTCCTGTCGGACAAATTACCCTACTTGATGGCACAATCATATCCGACTCAAGCTTACAATTTGATTTTAGCCCGGACTATGGTTCAATTTCATTGAATGGTGGTGGACCACCTATTGGTCAGTTCAGGTATTATGCCGAACCGGCAGAAGGAAACGCTCTCGTATTGAAAATTAAGATTGATACATACCGTGGAGAAGGTTCAGGAATTGGAACAGCTTTAACCATGCTTGGAGACACAGCAATCAGTAGTCTTTCTAGCAGTTTTCACGGATATGATGCGCTATATGCTGAAGCTGAAGACTTATCAAAACATCGAGGAGAACGGAGTGGATGGTCCTCAAGCATATTTAAAAGTCTCAATTTCAAAAACACTTCCGGAAAAATGTTTTTAAAACAACTCAGGTAGCCCGCCTTTGTTTCGATAGAATTTTGTGCTACATCAGATCCATTAAAATCAAATGACAATGTGAGAATAACGCGTCTACCACTCACCTTATAATGTTGGATAGACTGATGGTAAGGATTTTGGTGTGGGAAGGGTAATACAACGGAACCTTTCACCTGTGCATCCACTTGAAGTACATTTGGTCTTGCAGTGTTTCTGACATTCTCTCCTGCTTTCGTATATGATTCCTAGATATTTTGGCGCAGCCCGTGATTCAGTATTTATTTTAGTAGTTGATAGCTTCATGCTCACTAATAACCCACCAAGAATGATAAGAATAGCAACGGATATGATAAGGATTTTTTTGTTTGTCCAAACCACCCTTTGTTTTTTCTTCATATGATTATAGGTATTAGTTTATTAGTTTTAATCATATATAAGTATGCACATTCTGTCAATATAGTATCTATTTATATATGAGATTATAATTATGAATATGCAATTATACTGCCCACGATGTGAGGGAGATTTGGTGAAAGCAACCTATCATGATTACTTCAACGACGTGACATTAAAACGAGCACATACATGGTATGCCAAATCAATATATATCATCTTAAATTTTCTTCAGGGAGACTATTATTATGGGTTTCCAAGGGGTCCGGGGATGTTAAAATGTGTTAACTGTGGTTATTATGTAGAAAACATCCCATCAACATATTTCAAGCCGGGAAGTGTTATGGTGCCGAAGGCGATTCCCGAATTCAAAAAAGTAAAAACAAGCACCTCATTCATCGTCATATTTCTCATGGTAGCATTATGTATTGGATTGATCATCTTAAATAACCAACTAAGATAGTGACCATATTGTTTTAGACACCATACAATGCCCAAATGACAGGAAGACAGATTTATAGTAGGATTGAATAATCCTATTTTCTATGAAAAGCATAAACTTTCTCATTTTCGATATTGGGGGAGTGCTCGTAAATCATTTTGCGTCCTTGAGGAGGATTGCCCACCAATTGGATCTATCTGAAGAAAAAACCATCTCACTTTTTAAAAAATACACCGATGATCTTGATAGTGGTCGCTTATCTTGGACGAAGTTTGAACACATATTCTATGATTCACTGCAGCCGACTTCACACTTACATGAAAGTTTGCTTGAGGCATTTATAAATAACTTCATGATAATCGAGGAGACTCATCGTTTTATCACTGAAATAAAGTCACGTTTTAAAATAGGTATTCTGTCCAATATGGATAGAGATGTATATCGCTATGTCCAAAAAAGACACTGCATACCTGACATAGTATATTGCTGTGAGGTAATCTCTGCCGAGGTTGGATTCATAAAGCCTGATAGGAAAATTTTTGAATACACGCTTCAAGTAATAAAGGCAAGACCAGAGGAAGTTCTTTTTATTGATGATAAGATTGAGAATATCCAAGGCGCTAGACAGGCCGGATGGAACGGAACTGTGTTTGATACACAGAATCCATCTATCTCCATTTCGCAAATAAAGAAATTATTGATTATTTAAAAGGTATACTATCCCTATATGGCAAACAGAGCATATCTCTATTCAACGAACAGTATCCCAACAAAAGAGAACGAGGGAAAATGGACAGTAAAGGGTCTGAATGAAAACGCAAAATATCCTCCCTACAGTTTTATGCTGCTTGCCAGTGGTGATACAAAAGTATGTGATTCAGTTATCTGGAATACAAAAAACGGAGTTGTGGGCACCTATAAAAAAGGTGTCGAACAATTGAAAAAATTCCTTTCTTATTTAAAAAAAGAGATCAAAGACAACGCAAAAGAGTTTGATTCCTATTGCGAAAAAACCCTTGCTTTTTTGGAAGACAAAAACAACCAGCAAGAGTATATTCTTTTGGAAGCTCAGGAAATATTCGATCTGAATACTTATGTAAATCATGCAAAAAACCTAACTGGAAAAGGTAAGCTTTATACGACGCCTGAAGAATTGGTTAGTCTAATACAAAAATTCAATAACGATGAAACACTTAAAGCGCTTGCAAAAATAACGACAGACCATTGGAAAGAAGACGTATTATTGGATGGGTGGTCCTCGATCTTATATTTCGACTTTTCAAAGAAAAAAGAATGATGTTGACAGCTTAACTTCTAGCGCATTGGATTATTTTTTTTACATATTTTGAGCGCTCTTCAGAAGTTGTGTTCATTTTATTTTTTATATTTTGGTAAAAAGAGTCGTTTATATAGCGAGGGAATATGTGTAAGTGGTAGTGAAATGCATGTTGACCTCCAGCGGGTTCATTATTTTGTTGTATCGTAATCCCATCACATTTATATGCTTGTTTTAATATGATCGCATACTTCTTTGCACAATCTATTATATCGTGACCAACATCTGTCGGAAGATCATACAGATGTTCAAGGTGAATGTTTGGAACAATGATAATATGTCCCTCATTTCCCTTGATGAAGAATGAATTCATAAATACCGAAACACTGTCATCTTTGGAAATTAAATCGGTTTTTCTCAATAAGGTATTTTCATTTTCGATTCCCTTCACTCCAAGACAAATAGGACAGATATATTCTTTTGATGAGTGGTTATACATGCATTAATTGTATTACTTTATGAAGAGTTCTGCTGGGAATGCGGATGATTTTTCAAACGAATTATCAGCAAACAATGTAAGATATTCGAAGTCAAAATGAGAAACAAGTTTTTTTGCCTGCACAAGAAAAAGACAGGTGGACAAAGCATCTGCAACCAGCGCTTCTTGGGCGATGACCCATGTCGCAAGAATCTTGCTTGGTGATTTGAGCGTTTGAGGATTTATTATGTGATGATACATATCCCACGTTCTTCGACTCCCTGATGAAGCACAAATACTCCCGTGCAAAAGGGTGGCGACACCGATTGCCTCATCGCTGTTTGAAGGATTCTCAAGACCAATTCGTATGGGTGCATCAGAAAAAAGACGTATATCATGACCTGCATCGACACAAAATTCGGGAAATCCCTGTTCAATGATGATTTCTGAAACCAGATCTATCAGGTGCCCCTTTCCAGCTGCGCCAAAATCATACATAGCAGACTCAAGAATATTGATATTAGGAAAATTATATTCCGCAACTTGCTCCCACGGTGGGGGAGAATGGAGCTTTTTTGGTTTGAGAGAATAAAGCGGATCATATCCTGCATCCACCAATACTTGTCCTATGAGGGGTGTAAACAAACCGTCCGTGATCGTATACATTTTTCGATACAACGAAAATAGTTTTTCAGAGTCTTTTGGGAGTTTTACTATGCCCTTCTGAAGAAGGGCGTTGTTCACAAACGAATCAGGAAGAAAGCGGGAATATACATGGTCAAATTTCTCGACTCTTTTTTTTACGATGTGTTCCAAATACCCCATTTGAGATTCCGTAATAGGAGAATACACTTGGACAACCCATTTTGTTCCTATCCCTTCAAATGAAAATGTATTCTTCATTTTTTACGACACCTTCGCCTCTGCTTTTATTTTCTCAACAGCATCATTAAACCCTTTTGGAGTCAGAGATGATCCGGCAATCTTTCCTAATTGTAAATCTTTTATTTTCTTTCCAACGACGACTGATTTATATCCTTTTGTAAACGCTTCTTGCTTCATTTTAGAGATTGGCGCTGTTGCCTTCGGAGTGACCTCAGATTCGACAATAACCCCATTTTTCAGTGTCAGTTTCACATCTATCTGTTCTGGACCGGCAGGAGACTTATAATCTCCAACTTGTTCATATATACCATCCTTATATTCTGCACTCACTTCCTTAACAACTGCTGTAGGAGTAATAGAAGAGGGAACCTCTTTATTATTACCTTTATTCCCGAATGAAAATATTCCCACACCAATTAATACGATAAGAGCCATGACTAAAAGACCGGCGGTTTTTGTGTTCATACAAACGGTAATAAACTAATATGATAATTGTATTAGTATAGTGAAAATCCTACCATCTGTCAAACATATATTATTTTTGTGCGAGTATAGCGTCAGCAACCGCATCAGCAAGCCGGGGAGTGAACGGATCAGGGATGATACAATCAACCGAAGGATTCGTAACCATTGCTCCAATTGCTTGCGATGCAGCTATTTTCATCTGGGGAGTAATAGATTTCAGCCTCCCTTTTACCACTGCTTGGAATACTCCGGGAAATGCCAATACATTATTTATTTGGTTTGGATAGTCGCTTCGGCCTGTTGCAACAATATATGCGCCTGCCTTCTTTGCCTCATCAGGCATGATTTCCGGCACTGGGTTTGCCATGGCAAATACGATTGATTTATCCGCCATGGTTTTTATCATTTCCGGCAAAACGCTGTTCGGACCGGAAACCCCGATAACCACATCTGCACCGACTACTACTTCGGAGAGGGGACCGATCTTCATATGCTTGTTTGACATTCCAGCTATTGCTTGTTTATATACGTTTTGATTTGAACGCCCTGCATACAGGGCTCCCGTTTTGTCAACAACGATAAGGTCTCCAACTTTGTCTATTCCATTCAAATATTGACATGTATTGTTATAACAATCCAATCCAAGAAGCATTCGGCTAATTGCTAAGCCGGCAGCACCTGCCCCAACGACAACAACCTTGAGTGAATCATATGGTTTTCCAACCACCTTTGCTGCATTATGTAAAGCCGCCGAAACAACGATTGCTGTGCCATGCTGATCATCATGGAAAACAGGGATACCGATCGATTGTAGGGCCTCCTCAATCTGAAAACACCGGGGTGCAGAAATATCCTCAAGATTGATACCGGCAAAATTCGGGGCAACGTGCTGTACAAAACGGATAATTTCTTCCGGATTTTGGGAATCTACGACAAGCGGAATCGCATCGATTCCCCCAAATTCCTTCATAAGGAGGGCTTTTCCTTCCATAACAGGAAGACCAGCGATAGCCCCAATATTTCCCAGTCCGAGCACCGCAGATCCATCTGAAATGACAGCTACCGTTCTACCTTTCCATGTGAGGTTGTATGCCTCATCTGGGTTTTTTGCGATTACTCTGCAGGGCTCTGCAACGCCTGGTGTATAGGCAAGAGATAGGTCATGTTTATCCTTTATAGGTGAAACCCCACAGGTGGCCAACTTCCCTTTATATGTTTTATGGAACTGTACCGACTCTTCATAAAGTTTGTCCATTGTTTATTTCAGATACTCTTCTAACTCTTTTTTATTGTGTCTGTGATGGGTATTTATATACCTAATTGTGCCCGATTTTGTTCGCAAAACCATCGAATGGGAAATGATGTAATCATTCTTAACGATAATACCGGGCAAGAGGGGACCATCTATAACGCCTGTTGCGGTAAACGTGAGTTCATTCCCGCGCGCAAGATCTTCTGCTGCGAATATTTTGCTTAAGTTTTCTATCCCCATTTCTTTTGCTTCTTTTTCCTCTTCAGCATTGCGGGGAGTGAATCGACAATACATCTGTCCGCCTAACGTTTTGACCGGAACAGCTGCCAAAACTCCCTCAGTGCTTCCACCAGTCCCCATAAGCATGTCTATACCTGAGTCTGGGAAACAGGTAGCAACTGCACCAGCAACATCACCATCTGTTATAAGTCGAACCCTAGCTCCAACAGATCGTATTTGTTCAATTAATTTATTGTGCCTTTCTCGGTCTAAAACCATCACTGTTATCTCCCGTATATCCTTTCCTATTGCCTTTGCGGTCTTGATAACGTTATCTGCTACTGGTGCATCAAGATCAATTACTCCGCTTGCTGCTTTTCCAACAACGATTTTTTCAACATACGTATCCGGCGCACGAAGAAGAGAACCGGCGCTTCCAGCTACAACTACTGCTAATGCATTATATCGACCATGAGCAACACTATCTGTACATTCAAGGGGGTCAACAGCAATATCCATCTCGGGGCCTGTTCCTTTTCCAACTAGTTCACCATTAAACAGCTCAGGTGCTTTATCTTTTTTTCCTTCTCCAATAACAATCCTTCCTTTGAACTCTATTTGATTGAAACGGTTTCTCATCTGTTTAACGGCGGCACCATCAGCGGCGTGTTTATCACCTCGCCCGATCCATTGTGATGAGGCAATCGCAGCAGCTTCAGTAACGCGTACAAATTCAAGAGCAAGATTTCTATCCATATGATTTGGTATGGAATTGATAATGCATACACATGCACTATATATAAATTTTCAAAATAAATCAAACATATGGAAAAAAGTATATAATGTGAATATTATTATTCATTTATTTTGAAAATAACTATGAAATCGAACACACTTGTTCCAGTTATCGGACTTCTTCTCATATTGGGAGTTGGCGGTTTCGTATATTTCCAACAAAAGTCTTCACCGCCTGTCAGTCCAGAAATAAAAAAGGCACAGCAGGAAATGATGACCAATTGTAAATATGATCAAGATTTTTGTAAATATGCCGCAAATGGGATTGTTGCTATGTCAGGCGGATATACCATGACAAGTGAATCAACCTATGGTGGAAAAAAAACAAAAATGGTGATGAAGTCTGATGGAAAAGAAAACTCAGAATCAATTACTTATGGAGAAAATGGCAAGGAAGAAGGAAGTTTCATCTCGCTAAATAAAACTACATATATGAAGGGGCCGGGAGAAACTGTATGGACAGAATTTCCAGCTACAAAAGATGAGTCGGGGAAGCAAACGACCAATCTCTTCGATTTTGAAGGATTGAAGAAAGAATTGGGAGATGTTTCAAAAGAAGTGCAAGATACTCTTGTTGTAAAAAAAGTAGGGACAGAAAAATGCGGAAAGTTCACCTGTGCGATATTTGAGATGACTGAAAAGGTGTCGAATGGGACAACAAAAATTTGGGTTGATACCGCTTCCTATTATGCAAGAAAGATGGAAATGCAATCCAAGGATGGCGTCTCGATAATGACATTCGAATATGGGCCAGTCTCAATTTCAAAACCATCACCAGTAAAAAAAATGCCTTCGTTTGACACGATGATGAAAGATTCCGGAGTAAATATAAATAATGAAGAAATACAAAATCTGTTAAAGGACCTGCCACAAGGAAACACTCAGGAATCAGCACCTGCTGTTGAGGAAACACCGGCAGAATAATAACGAATAGCTTATATGGAAATCAATTCAAATAAATGGTCTCTTTCGCTGGACCTTGACGGGGGGCGGATAAAGGATCTTAAGTTTGATAATATTCCAGTTCTTGGCACTTACAAACGAGTTGATGGCAAGATGGGAAACACTCATATCTGTGCCCCAAGTTTTGATAAAGAAGGAAAAGAAAAATATAACCTCCCATTCCATGGACATGCACGGACATTGATATGGGACGGTTCGCACCTGTCAGAAAACACTATAGAAATAAGAGCTAAGACCCCAACAACATCAACATATCAAGCGCAACTTGAACTCATACAGAGGTTTACATTAGGTAAAACATTTAAACATGACGTAGAGATCAAACATATTGACGGAGAGGAAGTGCCAGTAAATATAGGGATTCATTATTACTGGGATACACCACAAGGATGGCACTCATCCACACTAAACAATCAACCCCTTATGCCATACATATCCTCAAACGGATATCTAGATCTTACACAAAAAAATAATATAGTGTTTCCTCACGCAACTTATGAAATGGTAGTGTCTGGGATTCATACAGCTGCTTTGTGGACCGCATTCAATACAGCTGACCATTTATATAATAATGAATTTTGTTGTATCGAGCCGATTATTAAGTGGCCGGGATATTTTGGAAAGCCAGAAAGTTTCATCAAACCGCGTGAGTCAGTTTCCGTTTCTGTAGAGCTGCAGAAGGTTGTATAATGTACAGGTAGGAAAATGCCAGTTGTTAAAGAGCCGGGGTGGCGAAATTGGCAGACGCGCAGGTTTTAGGAACCTGTTCCCGTAAGGGATTGGAGGTTCAAGTCCTCTCCCCGGCACCATTATCCATTTTCATTTTTTCCTATGTCTTCAGAACCTCAATATAAACGCGTTCTTCTTAAACTTACCGGTGAACTATTCGGAAATTCAGAAACTCACAAAGGACTTGATTTTGCAGCGATTGAAAAAATTGCAAAATATATTGTTGAATTAAAGAATAAGTCAAATATAGAGCTTGCAATTGTAGTTGGAGCGGGAAACCTTTTCAGAGGACGCGAAGTGATGAACACAGGAGCAGATAAAGCGGCTGCAGACTATATTGGTATGTTGGGCACAGTGATGAATGCACTAGCACTCCAAGAAGAGATTGAAAGAGCAGGTGGTATGACACGCGTTATGTCAGAAGTTATGGTCCAATCTGTTTGTGAACCATTTGTCCGAAGAAAGGCCATTCGCCATCTTGAAAAGGGGCGTATCGTTATCCTTGCAGGTGGAACAGGAGCTCCTTTTTTTACCACCGACTCTGCCGCAGCTCTTAAAGCAGCTGAGTTGAGCTGTGGTGTAATCTTGAAGGGAAGTAATGTCGATGGAGTTTACACAGCTGATCCAAAAAAGAATAAAGATGCAAAACTATATAAAAAACTGAGCTATCAAGAAGCTCTTGAACAAGGTCTTACTGTTATGGACAACACCGCCTTCGCACTGTGTCAAAGAGAAAAAATTAAAGTAATCGTCTTCAATCTCAACTCTCTAGATAACATTGAAAAAATTATCTATGGGGATGATATTGGAACAGTGATTGAGTAAAAAAAAATTTAATAAAAAATCAAGGGATGGAGGATATACTCAAGACAATATATTCTTTTGCAAATCCTGAAAAAGCAAAAATCCTACAACGCTTCTTCAAAACAGGGAAGGGACAATATGGAGAAGGGGATATATTTTTAGGAATCGTCGTTCCCATTCAAAGAAAAATTGCAAAGCAATTTTCAACACTTGCCTTAAACGACGTTATTACTCTTCTCCGCAACCCCACTCATGAGTATCGTTTGATAGCGCTTTTTATCTTAATTACTCAGTTTAAGAAGGGAAGTGAACAACAAAAGAAGGCTATTTTCGATTTATATATGAGTAATACCTTTTATGTGAATAATTGGGATCTTGTTGATCTTTCAGCGCCAAACATCGTTGGGGAATATTTACAGAATAAAGATATAACGACGTTATATATATTCGCAAAATCTTCATCACTTTGGAAGAAAAGAATTTCAATTCTGGCATTATTTACTGATATAAAAAATGGTCGTTTTGAAAGAGTATTATCAATCGCAGAAATTTTAGTAAACGATTCTCATGACCTTATCCATAAAGCAGTAGGATGGATGTTGCGGGAAATGGGAAAACGGGGAGGATTAAAAGAAGAAGAACTGTTCTTGAAAAAATATGCTGCAACGATGCCACGAACAATGCTCCGTTATGCAATAGAGCGTTTCCCGGAAGAGAGAAGACAATTTTATTTGCAACAGAAAAAGATTTAATCTGCATAATCTCCAGATTCTGTCACTCGTAATTTCCCCCGCCAGTACTCTTTTATTTCCAAAAGATAACAGGAGCAAGGAAATAAAATGCGTGCTGTCGGGTACCCTTTACTCGTGCCATCTGTTCCATGGGATTTCTCCCATTCGCATATATCAGTAAAGAGAGATCTAATGGTGCGGAGTTTATTATTTCAAGCGGCGCATTTGAACCTGCGCTCATACCGGCGCCTCGTAGTTCACTAAGCCGTCTGAAATAATAAACGGAGTACTATAAAATTAGTGTGGAATTATTTCACAGAAAGTATTATATATCCAACCTTCCCATTTGGTGTTATCACCTCAATCACATCATCTCTCATCCTTCCCATCATCGCCCTTCCGATAGGGGAGAAGCTGGAAATTTTCCCTCGCATAAAATCAGATTCATATCCATCAACGATTGTTATTTCCTTTCTTTCACCGTTCTGTTCAATCTCAACAACACTGCCAATACCGATTCGTCCGTCGCTTCGCTTCTGAGTGACAACGACATCCCTCATTATTTTATTGAGGAATCGAATCCGTCCATCAATGCGCGACAGCTTGCTTCTCGCAACTTTATACGCGGCATTTTCTGATAAATCACCCATTGCTCGTGCACTTTGCAATTCGGTGATCGCCTCAACTCTATTTTTTTGAAGTGTGGCAAGTTCTGCTTCTTTCTCATCAAACCCTTCTTGTGTTAATTTTATTTGACGTTTCATTCTATCCCCATTGTATCAATAATTTATACGTAAAATTATGCAGTAGGCGGCACGGGCGAAGGGGCACCACGTCACGCGCGCATCTTTGCCGAATGGCAAAGGAGCGCTGACGGGGATGAGAGCCGTGACGGAATCTACTGCACTGTATAATTAGGTCATGCATGCTCTCATTATTTCAACCGCCAAAAGCCCCACCAATATCCCTTCATCTCTTCTCCCCATGAAGGGAAGGGCAGTCATCGACCTACTCATATCAGACATTCTCAACCAAAAAGAAGTATCAAAAATAACGATCTATACAACGTCAGAATTGCTCTCCATTCATCAAAAACATTTTTCAAATTCATTTCCAGTGAGTTCAATTGAACTAACGACGGATATCGATTATATAAAAGTCATTCATGAAGATCTTCTTGTCTGCGAAGGAAAGATTTACTCATCACTCAAAATGCAAGATTTTATACAAGCTTTTAGACAGTTCAAACGAATAACGACCGCTAGCTTCAAAGCAGAAGATAAAGAGTTGTATATCCCATATTTCGTTGTTCCTCAATCTGAGGCTAACGTGCTACTCGAATACCCTGCAAAAACTAACGGTTTTACTCTTACTTCTTTTCATGCCTGGCTTGAGGCTAAAAATATTCCTCCATACGTCTTCAAAAGTGGCACAGGTTTTTGCGTTTCCTTATAATATCCTTATAACTGTCTGTATCTGAATATAATCAAGGCTAAATGGCCATAATCTGTGGAAATTATGACTATCTTATAGTATAATTACCGAGTCCCCGCAAGGGGAGTGTATTGAAGAAAAAAGCGGAGATAAGCACTCCGTTTAGTATTGAAAATACACGGAGTTAGGTATGGCGTTGATTGTACATTTGCATGTACGATCAAAGGCGCCTCGCACCTTGACAAGCTTTGAGAAATTGAGAAGTTAACACTTCTCTTTCTATCTCCCTCTGGTGGCTCTTGCGCTTTACCGCGTAATGGCTCTTGAGGCATCCACCGTGGATATAAATATATTTTATGCCCAGTGCGGATGCTTTGAGGAAGGACGGAAGAATCAGAAAGAGAAATGGAGTTAAAGATGAGAATCATCAAGAGTTTGGCTTTACTGTTATTGGTAGTACTACCAGTTATTTTGTCAGCATGTACAACAGCACCAGCCGCAACACCCGCACCAACAGCCGTTCCTGTTCCCGCACCGTTGTGCAGTTTCGTTGTCCCTGGGCTGGAAAGCGGCATGAGTATGACGCGGATTCTTGAAAAGTTGGGAATGAACTATGCATCGGATGACCCTATCCTGCTTATTGACGGAGCCCGCGGCACTAAAAGCCACATGCCCCAGCCAGGAGAAGTGATTTCGCTTGAAGTTCCTCTTGCCAACTGCACAGGACCCACAATCCTCGCCCGCCAGGTGCATTTCAGTATCATCGGATCGCAAACGACCGAAATTAGTGGCTTTCAAAGCACTATCACAGATGAACGACTCATGCAGGCTTTCAAAAGCAACTGTGAACTGACCAGATGGTTCAAGTACAGCTTGCGCTTTAGCGATGACTTGTCCGACGGGTGCAACTACACCACCGCCGTGCAAACTTCATTTGCTGATGGAAGCAGTTCTTGCACCACGTACTCCACGTTCCCCGAGGCATACACCGCGACCAGCGAAATGGATCTTCCCAACATGAAATGGGTTGCCATCGCCTCTGAAGGAGTCATTGTGGACGAAAGCCACCCCCTGAAGGACATCTGTCCCGCCGTCAAGTAAGTTAACTTCCGTCTCTTTCTCGAGGCATCCCGAAACCAAGTTTGGTGAATAGCTTAACCGCTGACTGGTTTATTGCGAGCATGCTTCCAAGCATCTCTAACAGGCTTCCGCCTCTATACAATAAATCTTTCCAAACTTCTTTTCGCAAATTAACCATTATTATTTGACCAACATGAACATTGTGAGTTGGTCATTCCGGACCCCGATCCGGAATCTACACAATTTACCTTTATTTGTACTAGGATTAAAAGATGATCTATCCGTTCCAAACACAAGAGTATCGGAATCTGTTTAAGAAACATTTTATAACAGACCCAGAATCATGTGTGCAATTTGAAAACATCGAGTATGAACTTCTTCCCGATAACCGGGCGGTGCTTGTTGGGATGAAACCTGTTTTGGGTGGTCAAGAAGTGACCGACTTCGGTATTGAATCAATTAATAATGAGGGAAGTATCCATGCAGCACTCAAGAAGAAATATGCCGTCCAGACCGTTCAATACGATTATATAAGAGAGGACTCTTTGGCATTTCAAACATTGCAGTTAATCGCTCAAAACTCCCCAACTCAACAAGAGGTTTCACCAACCATTATACTTCCGTCTACTTGGGAAGAATATTTAGAATCCCTTGAAAGAACGGATAGGAAAGAACTGAAACGGAAATTCAAACGACTTGAAGCTATTCCTCACTCATTTCATTATTCTGGAGAACGAGTGACAGATAATGATTTCTCAGACTTCATAAGACTCCATAAACTATCCGACTTTGCAAAAGAAAAGTTTATGACCGACCCAATGAAATCATTCTTCAAGGAAGTGTCTACACTTTCCATACCCGGATGGACACAAAAAATCGCAACACTTAAAATCAATGATATATCCGTTGCTTCTGTTTTCTTTTTTGAGAATGAAAACTCGCTTCTCCTTTACAACTCAGGGTATGATCCAGAACAAAAATATTACAGTGTTGGATTGTTGCTCATCGCTCAATTGATCCACTATGCAATTGAAAATAAGAGAAAAGTCTTTGATTTCCTTCGAGGAAATGAGCGATATAAATATGATCTTGGTGGAAAAGATGTGAAACTATATAAATTTGTTTTTGAATTATGAACGTTGTCGTTGCAATCCCACACATCGGAGATATTGTCCCACTTACCGGATTCTTGACACATCAAGCATTGGATGCTGCATATAAAATCTATGTCTTGGACGATTATACCGATGAGAATGTTTTAAACACAATGAAAATCCCACCTGGTGTTGAACTTATCCGTTCATCGGAAAGACTCTTTCCAACAAAAAGCAGGAATAGGATGCTTCATCTTGATGGGGGAGATATCATCCTTTTCATTGATAACGACATGGATGTTCATACGCCAAACTTCATTTCACGAATTTCAGATTATTTCGAGAAAAATTCAACTCTAGGGATTTTATCGGGCCAAGTGAAACGATTGAACGGGGTGACCGATTGGTTTTCGTATGGAAGATTCTTAAGTCCATTCGATATGAAGCATCTTGATGTATGGACACAAGTTGCATGGAAATACAGAAAACAAAAAGAGATATTTGAATGGATAGTTCAAAATGCTGGACACTTATGTTATGACTTTTGGACCGATGAAATGGAGAAAGAAGTCGATTGGGTATATGAAGGATTCTTTGCGGTACGAACGTCCCTCTTTAAGAAACTTGGCGGATTTGATGAAAAATTTAAAATGTTTCATGACGGACCAGATCTCTGTCTGAGAGTTAAACGTGCAGGATACAAAGTCCTCTGGACGCCCACATTGCAAATAACACACAAAAAAACGATAAATATTGAAAATGATGAAAGAAATATTATTATGGATAACGCAACACGGTATTGGTATAACAAACACTTTTCGATCAATGATGAGATATATGACCGTCTAACGGAGCTCAAATTCACTTCTTAACCATTTATTCAATAACCATGCCTAAATCCGCTTGATCTATCTTTCCATCTTTATTAAGGTCAAGATCAAACACATAGAGTGGATTGTCTCCATCTTTTGTTTTCCCAATTGTCGTATTCCAACATGGTTGTGACTTCTCACAGTCCAAATGGGAACGTATCAGTTGTGCATCTCCTGCATCAACCGTACCACTTCTATCGATATCTGAAGAATTTATCGCCGGGGTTGGTGTCACATTTGCAGATGGTGCTGGGCGCAAGAGAAATGAGCCAAGATATCCAAGTACCCCAAGAACAACAACCACTATTATTATTCCGACTATCATGCCATTAGCTTTTTTGTTCATAGTTATATTAAAAGGATAATTTATAGAATTAATTTCATTATAAACCCTATCAAGTGAAAACGCTATTTTCATAAATCACATGAAGATACGGATAATAGCGGATGCTCATATAACTTTTTTACTTTTAACTGCTTATATGCTACAGTTATGGGTATGAAACGATATAAGAAGCTCATATTCCAAATAGGAGTTCTTCTCTTTATCTGTGCGCTGTTTATTTTTTTTCTTGAACAGCAAAAAAAATTCATCACAGTCGACATCTCTAAACGATATGAAAATAATAAGACGATAGAACTGTCCGGTTTTGAACAGTCGGAAAACTGGCAAGGAAATTATTCCTACGACTCGGGACGTATACTTGAAGGGAAGATGAGCTTGACTTTGACATCATGGTATGGGAAGGAAACAACAATAGAAAAGGAAAGCAGATACACACTCCATGATGGGTATACAAAAGGATATATTTCTCTCTTTATCCCAGATAAGGAAAAACTGAACGCTCTCACATCTTTAAAATTAGTCTTAGCAAACGAAAAGCAAAAACAAGAATTCAATCTCGCAACACAACTGAATGTTGGGTGGAATAGGGCAGTTGTCGTTATCCCCGCATGGAAATATATCACCAACATGACGTTTAGTATCACCTCAAAAAAAGAGGGGATAACTGAGGTGAATCTCGACAGATTTTGGATTGAAAATAATACGAGTTATACCTCTGACGTTATCGAATCAAAGAGTAAATCGTTGAGCCTGCGAACAATAGGGGAGAGAACCTATCTGTTTATATCTACGACTCGGTTGGAAACATTTCCGTTTATTGATCCAGAAAAAATAAATCGCGGATCAGTCACTGTCTCATTTATTCCTGAACATACAAAAAAAATACAGTTCTCAGTTAATGGGACAATGTTGGAAATCGATGGGGCAAATCCAAATACCTGTGTTTTATACGAAAACAAAAAAAGTATTCAAAAAACCTCTTTGGGCTCATCCAAAGCCCTAGATGATTTATATATCTTTATAAAGGCAGAGCTAAAAAATAGTAAAATCCTTTATTCAATTTCTAACAATGGTGTCACCTATGAGCAATGCGGTATGCTGTCACAATCTACCAATACCCCAATAGAGCTCGGTCTTCAAGGATCCTATCTTATTGACTCCTATTCAGTTGAATACTAAATAATATATTTAGGGCATATCGCTAAACTAAACCAAAGTATATTTTTTTTATCTAGCTATTCACTTCAACATCGTGTATAAAATAAGGCGCTCCGACAAGACGTCACATTAGTTACATTCATTAGCAGAGAATGGAGACCGAGTGATAAAAAATTATAATATTATTTTTTTTATAAACTTAGAATGGCCTACTAGAGCCTGCTTTATATACATGAGAGCATCCAAGTACCCTGACATATTTTCCATGCACTCTGTCATTGGATGCACTATTACACTTGACTTCTTTTTTTATGCGTCCTATTATGATTTTATTAGGCACGAACAATGCGAGTAGTTAATATATATTTGATGTGTATTTTTTGGTATATATAAGCCTATAGTAGTGTTAGCAGAGTTCTTCTTACTTTGCTAATGGGCTTATAATATCTATTTAGCCTGTCGTAACAATCTAATTGTTAATTTTGCCTGCTCCATTCTTCATCAATTTATACCAATATAATTATAGGTTTGCCGATAGTATATTAGGTTCATGTGCCAATATATTCAGTATATTAGATTGTTAAGACGGTCTATATGGGGTCATCAAATACCTCTTTACTATTAGATAATTTTCGTATAAACTCACTTGTATGAAACACAATCAAATCATATTTTCAATCATTGCAGCTGTTCTAATTTTTGGTGGACTGTATGGAGTATATAAAATAGTAGGGGGAGGGCCTGACCAGGCTCTCCTTAAAAAAATATCGGAAGATAGACCGCAAGAAAGAACTATGTGGACCAAAAATGCAAAACACACACTTGCAGTATTCAGCGATCATCAATGCCCAGCATGTAAAATATTCCATGAATACCTCAGCTCATTTGAGGATACCAAAAACGAGAACAATGCCGTAACAAAAAAAGTTTCATTTGTGTTCCATTATTTTCCGCTCTATCAAATTCATGAACATGCATTTCCTTTAGCGTATGCAGCAGAAGCAGCAGCACGACAAGGAAAATTTGAAGAGGCAACAGCGCGATTCTTTAAAGACCAAGTACAGCTTGAAACGGTAAAGGACCTAAAACCATACCTGAATGGAGTGATAAAAGACTTAAAACTTGATGAAAAAAAATTTAATACTGATATGAATGATGGGGCCTTACAGAGCGTCATTCAAGATGATCTACAGTTCGGAGAAAAACTTGAAGTCAACTCAACACCCACGTTTTATCTCGACGGCGAGAAGCTAGAGAATATGTCTCCAGCAGCGCTTACAAAATTATTGCTTGAACTTAAATAATGGCTGTACAACCTGCGGAACAGGGAAGGCAAATCGTTTCATCGATAGTTGATGAGACCATCCGTAAACTTGATGCAAATGAATTCCCAAATGCGCTTCGAGGTATCAATCATGCTGCAAATGAAATCAAACAAACGCTCGTGAATGAAAAACTTAATCCTGATGATTTCATCATGGCAGGAACAATTGGCGATTTGGATATGAGACTTTCAACGAGTGATGAGATAGAAAAAAAGAGATTTGGACAACTTGAGTCAGGATTGTTGCTTGACCCTTCATCAGAATTGTTTGCACAAGCGCAGCAAACTGAGAGAGAAATACTTATTGAATATCATAAGGAATTAAATATCTATGGCTATGATTCTGTGGCACGTGGTACAAAGGCAAGTAGAGAGTATATTCGTAAGGAAGCCGACGATATGGGAGTCATAACAAAAGATGTTGATGATGTCTGGCTCACCGACGGTGGAATGGGAGCTCTTGCACGTATTTATCGCGGTTTACATACTATGATAAAAAACGAGAAGGGGAGAGACGCTATTATGCTTTCCCCCGAAGTATGCTTTCCAATGGCAACAAACTGCGCAACGGATCACGGCTTACAAGTTGAGTTTGTCCAGACAGGAGATATGCCGGGACAACAAATAAATAAGCAGGCAATCGAAAGATACTTTACTAATGATGGAAAGATTCCTGATGTAGTGCTATTGACACCTGCAGAAAATCCAACTGCCAAATCATATGAGCCAAATAACTTGCGTGAAGTGATCTTATTACTAAAAGAAAAAAATCCGGATGCCATATTTGTTTTTGATATGGCTTACATGGCGATGATACCTAAGAAACGTTCTGAAGAGATTGTGCAAGTAATAAAAGAAACGGGCGCATATTCGCAATCAATATTTGCGCTCTCTGAGTCAAAGCATTTTGCAGAACCAGCACTTCGATTGGGAGCAATGATAGTTCCAGATAATAAATCATTGAGAACTGCTATGCAGGATGATACGATCCGTAACTATTCTTCGTTTGGATACAAGACAGATATATGGTTTCAAGTATTAAATCGTATGGTCACACCAGAAACACTTGCTGAATATAATTTACTTCTGAGGACACGACAGTATGCACTCCTTGAAGTACTACGTGACTTGGATCCAACTCATAAATATTTCAAAAATCTTGATACATTATCCGTTCCTGGCTTCCATAATGAAGGAGACGGCACAATCGAAATGGATAATCCGCTCTATCTTTATATTGAGCTACAAGAAGGCATATCTGCTTTGAAAGACGTTGCAAAAGACTTAGGTATTTTTGGGGTACCTGGTTCAGTATTTGGAGACCAATATAATCATATGAGATTCTCTCTTGGAGTGGTGTCACTTGAACAGATATTAAAGAGATCTCAACAAACAATGAGCCGTCTGAAAGATACGCTCGTCAAGCCCAAAGAATAATATGCACCCACATTAGGGGCATGTTCCAAAATCTTTTTGAAGCGTTGGATATTTGTAGGTTCCTGCTGAATCGCAAATACATCTATATTTATCCTTTGTGCAGGCGTTATATGCAGCATATCCTCCACAAACAACCGCGCCAGGTTTTGTCCATTCAGTAACTTGAGTCAAACATGTCTTCGCTGGCGGAGCACAGTTTGCATCATCGATATATCTTGGAAACAACTGGCCTGTTGTTGCGTAAGTACATGCACATCTTCTTGCATAACCCGGTGCACAGCTGCCGATAGCAATGCTAGATGCACAAGTTCCAGTGCACCTCTTATCGTCCGGTGTTGCTGGATCTGCTTGTGTAGGTGCTTTGCCTGCGGTAACACATTTGCTGAAAGCGACAGGGATATTTAAACATTTTTCTGTAGCACTTTGACCTCTAAGACAACTCGTGCTATCACAATTTGCATTGCCTGCACATACACCAGTTGCGGTATAACATAATGCACCTTTTCCATAGGTGCCGTTCCATTGGGGAATATTCTCATATTTTTTACAGTACATTGCATAGTAATCATTGACGAATCGTTTTGGAACGGTATATCCTCCCTGAATCACCGTCGGTACCTGGAATAACCCCAAAGAAGTGCAATATTTCGCATCTTGCAATATATATGGTGCATTTGTGTTGATTAATTGTTGCATGACTGTTGGGACTGCTGCCTGGGTTAAAACTGGGGCCGGTGTCCCTTGAAGTGGCCCGTTATTTGAGGAAATGACGTCTATCCAATTGCAACACTGCACCTGCTTGTTATCAGAAATCCGTGTGACAAATTTTCCTGGGATAATGTTTGAAGACGCGCACCATTTATTTGGGTCAGGTGAGGAGCCATTCGGACAAGTCCCCGTATAATTAGTATTCAAATAGCAACAAGGATGTTGACCACCAAGGGGTCCGGATGCCATTATGACTTGTCCACTTGCGTCACGCGCCTTCCACACATCCGGACATAAATTGGTTAAATCGATAAGTGAGCTGTTTGGACAGTTTAAAAATGCCTTAGTATTCATCGTCTGCTTTGCCGTACCTGTAGGATAGTTCATCGCCAAAACCACAGCAACCAAAACAATCCCTAAAAGTGCCATGAACCCTGTTGATTTATTAATGCAGACTCTCTTATTCTTCATAGGAAATAATATTTTTTATTGACAGTTGTAATAGTTTCAGTATGCATTATCACCATGTTATTGTCAACAAAACAAGAACCCCCGTTTCCGGGGGTTCTTGTTTTTAAATTCTTAGTTAAGATTCTCCTTATAGGGAGAGTGTCTTTGCATATTTACATGTTTCTGTACTCATGTTGCCTCTAAAGTCTACATAACATTGGCAGAACTCTTGAGCTACAACCTTGTTAGCAGCACAGCTACTTCCATTTGAAGCATTTGTCTGATAACACGTATAGATCGAAGATGTTATGCCTGTTCTTGCATTTATCACCTTTGTCATTGGTCCCCATCCGAACTTTGGACTTGTCTGACAGTTTGGTGCTGTTGGTTTTAGACCAAGGCTTGTAACCTGAGTCGATGTTAAGACTTGATTACAACAATATGGTTGTTCACCTTTTGTTTTACAGACTCTTGATGCTTGCTGATAGTAATTCGTTCCACCATCATACAAATATACAGGTGTTGTTCCAACTGGGGGACAAGTAAGTGCTCCTAATGCTGAAGCTGGAGCAGATCCTGCTGCCATACATTTACTCATGTCAACAGGTTGATATACACAACCTGCTTTTCCATCATATCCTCTAAGACATGCAGTGCTTCCACAGTTAGCATTTCCTGCACAAACACCAGTTCTCATATAACATTTTGCAAAGCTACCATAACTACCATTCCATAGTGGTTTAGTATTTTCTGTTCCCGAACAATTAAGTTTGTAGTAATCATTTACGAATCGAGGAGTAAGATTTTCTGCATCGTTTGGTACATTGTACAAACCGATATCAGTACAAAATCCGGCTGTCTGTGTTAGTGGGGTTGTTGGTCTTGGAGTACTTGCAGCAACTGCTGGAGTGACCGCGTCTACGCTCCCAATAAAATTACAACACTGAACTTGTTTCTGATCAGAGATTCTTGTGACGTATGCATTTGCGACGACTCTACTCGCCTTACACCATTTATTTGGGTCAGGTGATGAACCATTTGGGCAGATTCCTGTGTAATTGGTGTTTAAATAACAACAGGGATGCTGACCACCAAGAGGTCCGGAAGCCATTATAACTTGTCCGTTTGCATCACGCGCCTGCCATGTGGCTGGGCACTTATCGGTTAAGTCTACAAGAGAACTGTTTGGACAGTTTAAAAATGCTTTCGCGTTTGAAGCTTGTTTTGTGCTAGTACTGTAATTCATAAAAAATACAGCCGCCACCAAAACAATACCTAAAAGCGCGATAAGTCCTGTTCCTTTATTGAAACAGAATTTTTCGTTTTTCATAGATTTATTCCTCCTATAGAAAAATTAATTAATAATAATGACCAAAATTAATAAAGTGGTCGCAATACTTCATTTAATACGAATTACACGACCGTGTCAAGGGCTATGTGTATGAGTTTCAGTTAACTGTCAAATAGTTGCATTGTGACTAAGCAAGATGCGTTTTTAGTTTTGAGATGACATTCGGATGGGCGGCAATGAATGAATATTGTTTATCTGCATCAGAGCAATCCACCTGTATTTCATTGCCTTTTAAATCGGCAAAAATACCTCCGCTTTCTTTGACAATAAGTGCTCCCGCCGCAACATCCCAGAGATACCCATGAAAGTTGAGTGTAATGTGCGTCGCATTTTCTGTATCACATAAGTGAACAAGATCTAGACATAGTGAGCCGTTAATTCGAAGGCCTCGCACGACCGTAAATAATTTTTCAAGCAGGGGATATAACAGATCTCTATATTTTTTTTGCGAAGATATATATGTGAATATGACAGAATTTTCAAGGAGTTCGTCTTTTATTGATAATTGGATGGGTTTTTGGTCTCTCACTTTTTTAAAAGCTCCGGTTCCTCTATGCGCGTAATATGCCGTGTCCCTACTTGGCCAATATATAATGGCATCAGTCAGCACGCCATATTCAACATGCGCAATGGAAATACTAAAATAGTCTAACCCCGAAGCGAAGTTGTTAGTACCATCAAGTGGGTCGATAATAAATGAATGTTTTTTTCCTTTCGTCTCCAGCCGTTCTTCACCGATAAATCCAATATCCTCCGAAGCAATGCCTTGAATGGCAAGCGCTTTGATTATCGATTGTTTAATACATTCCTGACTTTCCACATCTGCGATGGTCACTAAGTTTTGATGAGATGTCTTGCGGGAAATATGAGCCTCCTTGTGAAAGTAGGAGAGGGCAATGGTACCTGCGCTTCGTGCAGCTGTTGTAAGAATATCTATCATATAAGGAATAGTATAGTACATATCAATAAGTTGACATACAATATATACTCATATTCAGGTGGTATTAGTTTGAATATATGATAGTTTGATGATATACTATAAGATAGTATACGACTATGGTTGCCACATCTAATAAATCGGAGTCCCAACGAGTATCGCTTGGAGATCTATATAAAAGAAGCTCTGCATTTGAAGTGCTTGGCGTACCTCCACGACTTCATGAATATCCAAAGCCACAGCATATCCCTGATTTTACTTTCAATCAATTAAGAGGACCAGAACCAGTCGAAGGAAAAAAACTACGAAAATATGAGGTAAACGTTCCACTAACCTCATCATTCAAAGACCTAGGCATCAAGCTACCGCAAGGTGTCCAAGACATCAGTATTAAAGACGCATTACATCTTGACATGCAGGCAGTTACGTTAACCGTTTGGTCGGAGAATCCCTTACAACTACGGAATGGTGATCTATCATCATTAAGTACAATCCTTCAGCAAAAAGAGCCACCTATACTTACGTCGTTTTTTGCTTCAGGTTTTCTTGCGAACTCAGAACAACTCGATAGACAAAATTCGTTTGTTGAAACGCTTTCAAAAAGTTTTCATGAGAATGATTTACGTCATACCCAGTTCTCAAATATCATCGTTGGCATATCCTGTCCTGGCTTCTCAGGTTCAGAAACAGACAACCCGCCCAATAAGGACTCCATTGGAGTTGAAAGATATTCTCACTTATTGAAGGCGCTTATGGTCACCTTACAACCAAAAAAAACCGCTCTTATTGGTCATTCAGCTGGAGGAGCCGCAGCATTGTTGTTACAACACCAAATCAACGAAATTGATAAGGAGACAGACCCATACATGTACGAACTACTCAGAAAAACAGCGAGCCTCCGTCATTCAATCTCTGCGCTTCATCCTGCAATCAATAGCTCAGTTGCAAAACAGTTTATAGCGATGAAAGATCTTAATCAACTTAAATATATGTTCCATGTAGATATGGAGTCACTGGAACAAATGAAGAAAAAAATCGGACTTCTTAAATCACTGCCGGAGGATATTTTAACCAGAATAGTCGTTAAATGGGCTCTTGGATTTAATCCATTTGCGACGGGAACAAAGGATCAAGAAGATCAGGTAACTCTTCACTGCGATGAATTCAATCGTCATCCCCATGCGGGATATGCGAAACTTGATGATTTGAAACTTCCTCAGAAACATGGCCAAGAAACCGGCATCAAAACACTAATCATTACCGGATCTGAGGATCGAATCACACCGCTTTTACAGATCCTACAAGGATTTGAGCTTATTGGCGAAAAGGAGAGAAAAGTTACTCAAAGAATGATCCAAGATGCCGAGGGTATCCTTGACGTAGCTAAGACAGGTCATGATGATATCTTTATGTATCCTTCAGTTGCACGAGCCTACGCCGACCGAATCGCACAATTAATGGTAAATATCCTTTAAGAGGAACCTCAAAAGCGCACAATACTCCGATCGGGAATAGGGAAATGATTACTGCGAATAACAAGGGAAGAGAAAGAAAAAATAAATTAATTAATAATTATTAATTTTAAATTAATTGTTATATATCACCAGAAGCTTCACCCCTCTTTTAGCCTTGGCTAACGTCGTAAAAGATACATTATACGACGTTATGCCTATTCTTCTCTATGCGGTAATTTATCCATAAAACGCCACTTTCCAAGGTTCCGGCGATTACGTCGATATTACTTCTTTTAGGGGATACAATATCTTCGTCTCCCTCTTAAGGGTGTGTATTCGTGCAATTAACTGGTATTCGTTGTTCTCTTAGTTGAACAATCAAACTATATTCAAGACCACTCTTTGAATCAAAAGAAAGAAAAATATCGTGCCTAATTAGCCTTGATGATTTAGATTGATATAACGCGCTAAATTACCACTTTTGAGGCTAATATATACTGTTTTGGCATGTATACTCCCTGGAGTATATGTTCAATTTAGATTGATATAACAGTCTAAATAATATAATTTGAGGCTATATTTAAACAACAACTATATCATTCTATATCATAAATATTGTCAATTTAGAGCGATAGATCGGTCCAAGTAGTAGTAATCAAGGCTAAATCATATGACTTATACACATTCCCCTAGGGAACTGAGTCCATCAATATGACTAGTGTAGGTAATTCCTGAGAAACACAACAACTTCATAGTTTAGGAGGAAGAATGAAGGATTTGAATCTGTCACGAACGTTTAATTATAGTCCTATAGTAAATTAGTTACTATAGGATACTATAGGTCATAAATACTATAGGTCTATTTCTCACGTTCGTATAAAATCCTACTCCCCTCTCCCCTAACTTCAGCCTCGACTTATGGCCAGAAGTCTTGTCGATTTTAGTGTGATATATTTACCAAGTTACCGAGAAGAACAACAAAGAAAGGATAACGAGAAGAATTATGACGTATTCACGAATATTGTTATGAAATAGCCGTTCATCAAGATGAAGGTGAATCAGACCGCCAAGGCTATAATAGAGCACAGATAGCACAAGCGCAAAGATGGATTCCTGCATTGGAATGAAGGACAGTATTATGCTAGCCTCAGCAAGCAGAAGAGCTGACAACCAGGCAAATCGGACAACTTCCTTTTTTACTTTTAGATCAAGATGGATTGTCCAATAAAGCTGCAACGCCATAGCAAACGTCAACCCTCCAAAGATGATCCCATTTGCGAGAAATCCCCAGTGGAATGATGCAAATACGCTTGCAAATAGGAAATAAACCATTGTCTGGATGAAATAGTTTACTGAGAATGCGGCTCTATAGAGCTGTAAATTCTTTTCAACTCCCACATTCAGAATGTTGGATGAAAGAAGGATTGCATAGGTGCTGACGGCATAGATTATGATAAATGGTATACGCGTCAACCATCGCACGGGGAACAAAAAATAAAACAAATAAAGCGAGATGGAAAGAAGAACGGGCATAAGAAAAAGCATATACCATTCGAGCTTCTCTATCCCCTCATATAACGCAAAAAATGTCGCGATATAACTTGCTATCATTAATAGTGGAATAAAGAAAAAAGCTTTATCAAAGAAAAAGAATGTAGATATCAATAGCGTTACAGTGAGACTTATCGTTGATATGACAAAGCGTATCCTCTTTTCTATAGCCATATTTATTCAAGGTTTGTAAATACCATATGGACATCAGGAAGATCTTCTATGGCTTCAACAAGCTCCATAATATGTTTTGCTTCCTGTTCAGAAGGGACTGAGATCCTACTGAGTGGACGAAATTCAATTTCGGACACTGAAGGATTAAGCTTCCCAAGTGCGCCTCTTGCCCTACCGAACTGTTCAAATGGGAAATAAACCGTTATCGTGCCCTCACCTTCATCGATATCATATGCATCTAGGGCTTGTCCAAACTCAAAGACCGCATTCTCTGAAGATACACTCAAGTCAAATTGCATTACCGAACACTTCTGAAAAAGGTAGTGTACTGAGCCCTGACTTCCCATTTTCCCTCCCCTATTCTCAATAACGGATTTGACTTCATTATGCGTTCTTGTTGAATTGTCTGTCGTACACTGAATCATAAAAGCTACCCCATGTGGTCCAAAGGCCTCATATACCACCTCTTTCAAATTTGCTGAGTCAGGTCCATGTCCTTTATCAATTGCGCGCTGGATATTTTCTTTCGGCATATTAGCATCACGCGCCTTATCCATCGCAAGCCGTAATTTGAAGTTTGAATCTGGGTTTGTCATTCCTCCCCCCTCAATGACAGAAAGAGTGATTATACGAGAAAGCTTGGCGAATATGACTCCTTTTGCCTTGTCATTCGCGGCTTTTTTATTTTTGATATTCGCCCATTTTGAGTGTCCTGACATAAAAATAATGAAACGTATAATGAGGAACGTTGCTTATATATTACCACATTGCAAAACGGAGGTGAGATGGTATACTGTTTGCTAATTATGGATCAAATAGAAAGACTAGAAAACCAGGCAATTGATGCTGCTATTAAATCGGATTGGGGGCAAGCCATAGATCTAAACTCACAGATACTTGAACATGACAAAAAGAATGTGCAAGCGATACTCCGTATAGCATATGCATACCTTCAAACAGCAGACTATGAAAATGCGAAAAAATACTATCACAAAGCCTTGCGTGCGCAACCAAAAAACAGCGTTGCACATCAATATCTGGAAAAGATTGAAATATTGGAAAAAGGCAGTTCAAAGCCTCAAACACAAAAATCATTCAACCCCCATCTTTTTATTGAGTCATTCGGAAAAACAAAAACTGCAACTCTCGCCAATTTAGGTCAAAAACAGGTTCTTGCACAGCTAAGTATCGGACAACAAGTGGTTTTGAAAATCAAAAAAAGAAGGGTTGAGATACGCACAAACGAAGATGAATATGTTGGGACACTTGCTGATGATATCTCAAAACGTCTTATTCTTTTCATAAAAGCAAAAAGTACCTATACGGCATATATAAAAGAAGTGAGCCTTACGAAAGTATATGTCTTTATCAGGGAAGATAAAAAGGGACGAACAGTAAGTCATCACATATCATTCCCTGTAAATTTGCAGAAAAATATAGAACAAATTGGAGATCCGAATCACCCTCCAGGAACAACCGAAGAACAACGCACAGAAGAAACAGAGGAAGATGGTGAAGAAGACACCTCTATCAATGACTGGGAAAAAATGGTCGCTGAACAAACAGAAGAAAAAGAGGAACTTCTCGATATTCACCCAGAAGATCTTAAGGACGATGATGAAGATGAAGAATAATGCTTCGTTTTTTTATTCTTAAAGAAAACTATTCTCCCTGTGTGCTTTTTTTCTTGAAGCAATCTTTGTATCTCCTTGGGAATATGGATATCCCCCATCGAACGAAGGGCCAATCCGAATGAAAGAATCAATATTATGGTTAAAATTAAATACATACTCTCATTTATTCCCAAACTTTTTCAATGGAACCCAACTCTATTACTATATCAGATACGCGACCTTTTCCCTTTGATAAGCCACAATGAAAAAATGAGGCTATTTTTACTGCCGTTTTGGAAAAATTATTCTTCGTATTCTCCATGACAGTGCATTGTTGCTTTGAAGCTTGAGCCTTCAAATTCGAACTTGTGTCTATGTCAACTACCCTCATCCCTTCCCCATCGATGATTCTGCTTATATTCGTTGCGGCGATATATGATGTCCTATAAAGAATTTGGACTGTTTTATTTTCTTTCCTGAGTTTTTTTTGATAAAAATATCCTAAATACTGTTCTGCAAAAGTCGCATCCGAAAGGAGTATCTCATCCCCCGATTGAATTCTTTTTATTTTTATTTCTTGGAAGTCCGTATTCCTTCTCCCCATAAACTGAAACCATACGTAAAACCTGTCAAAAATATTCGCGTTTGAATCTGTCAAGAATATGTCAATCCATGATGGAAGATGTACCCCTTCTTTTACTCCATAATAAACAACGTTTTTGCGTGGATAAAAATAATAGTTGAGCATGGAACCAGTAATGCGAGAAAATGATTTATTCAGCAAATCCGGATTTTTTTCTAGTAAGACTAGCTTTCCTATCCCTCCAAGCCTATATGTTCCATATCCTCCGGGAATAGCCACCCTTCCCTCCGACTGGAATGACGTGGCATAATGAACCTCGCCGTTCTTATCAAAAGAGAAGTAAACAGGAATCTCAGAATAAAAAAGGATATTCACCCGATCATTTGAAAGAAAAAAAGCAGAACCGAGAAACTGACTTATGCAAATATATAGCAGGACAAAAACACAGCACGCTATCCCGATATAAAGTGCTACTTTATGATGTATTGTATTCATAACCCCTCGTGTTCTTTCTTGAAATATGCAATATGTTTCACTATATCGTCTTTCTGGATCCGTTTAAGCATGAGTAATTTCTTAATTATGGAGAGAGACGCTTCAAATTCTGGCTGGATAACGACGTGCACCCCGAGATCCTTCATTCGTTTATGATCAACTATCTTATGGACTCGACTCATGACGATGATGTCCTTGTTCAGTCGCTTTGCATTAAGGACGATGCTTTCTTGTGCATACCGATCAGGAAGTGCGAGGACTATCGCCATTGCATGTTCCGCTTCAGCATAATCCAATATGTCGATGTCAGATGGATCACCATAGAGGATATTTACTCCCAGTTTTTTTGCACGTTCGACTGTCTGGAAGTTGTAATCGATGGCTATGAATGGAATATCAGCTAGGAGTAACGCGCGACCCACATACGATCCAATGCGTCCATATCCACATAAGATGACGTGATTCTTTATATCGAGAGCATCTATCGAAGATTTGTCGAGGTCTATCCGTTTTGTGACATATGTATGGATAAATGGCAAGAAACGGGCCACAAAATGCCAGAACAATTTATATACCTTTTCTTTTTTTGCGATAAGGGTCGGCGTAAACAGAAGGCTCATGAGCACAGCGGATATGATGAACATGTACTGTTCCTGAGAAAACAGTTTATTTGCATAGGCAACGGACATAAGAATAAACGCATCTTCATCGATTTGGAATAAATACAATGAAAGATATGTCGAAAGCTTCGAATGAAGTTTAAATGATGTGAAAATGAGAAATATGATGATCGCTTTCGCAAGCATGACAAGGATGGCAAATGCAATCATCGGAAGCAATGTTGGGAACAGTATTCCCAAATTTATGTTCATGCCGATATATATGAAGAAGATGACTGAAAGAATATCTCTAAACGGACGAATCTGCGAAAAAATATGATGGTGTTCAACTGTTTGTGCAACCACAACTCCTGCCACGAATATACTAATGAAAGGTGAAATGTGAAGCAAGGTTGAAACATATGCGATAAGGAAAATGGATAGTACGATGAAAAGATTGAGTAATTCACGTGAAAGGAGGGCGAATTTATTAAATATGAGAGGCGCCACTCTCTTCCCTACATAATAGGCAAAAGCCAATATCAAACCAGCAAATACGACGTCTATTGTTATCTTTTGGATTATTTGAATCGGCGTATGGTTGACTCCAGTAAGTGAATTGAAAATAACCATGAATGGAATAAATGCCAGATCCTGAAACATAAGGATCCCCATTGCCAACTCACCAACGAATGATCCCTCCTCCCCTTTATCTTGGATTATTTTCGCAACAATGGTCGTTGAAGATGAGGAAAGCGCAATACCGATGAGAAGCGACTGAACAAATGTGAATCCGAAAAACATACTGATAATCCCGGTAACTACGGCAGAAAAAACAAGTTGAAGTGTACCTCCATATACAATAAACCTCTTCATCGACAGCATTCTGTCAAACTGAGTTTCCAATCCGACTGTGAACATGAGGAGTAAGATCCCAAAGTATGCAAAGCTGTCGAGAGAGGCGTGATTTGTAAGACCGCCAAAGAAGTTCGATAAAACTATGCCACCCAACATATATCCAACTATTGGGGAAATCTTGTTTTTCTTGAATATGTACGCCATGATAAGCGGGACAAGAAGAAACATGCTGGCATTAAAAAATAGCGAAGCCGGTAGTTCACCCATATATCCATTCAGTATACCTAATACTCCCTCTCATGGCTAGTAATAAAAAAACCTCCGGGTTTCCCCGGAGGTGTTGATTTACTTCGAGAAAGTCCTTATTGAGAAGGATCGGAAACTGTACCCGCGGCATCCTTACATTGTTTATCAGAATATGAATTTACCCCACCATATTTCATCATGGTACACGCTACGTTGTTATTATCATATGGAAGTGGAAGTTTTTTATTACCAACCCAGCATTGAGCTATAGATGTCCCATCTGCCTTATAAACTTTATTTGCCGTCTGCAGTCCATTGCAAACGTTACCACTAAATTGTTTGCTAACTAAATATCCACATACATATGTCAAGCTTCCCTGTGACGGGTTTTGTACATTTGTACTTGTTGGAACGCATGCGGCAGTTAATCCACCAAAATTACCTGATTCATTGAATGTCTTTGTGCAATCATATGCGATTCCATCTTTATGAATACAAGATGATGCGGTTACCGGTTGAAATGGGGTCGGCGTTATTCCTGTTGTTGGTGTTGGATTAAGATTTCCACAACACACACCAGGTTTTAATGATGTTGCTAAACCTACAACTTTATTAACATATGCGCAATCTTTTGAGGCAAGTTGAGATTCTCCCGATCCACAACTTGACTTACATTTTGAATTTGTATCACTATTGTTGCGTTGGCAATGACTGTCACCCAATTTTTTTACTTCTGCCGCATCTCTACAACAATTGTATTCAACGCCGAGGGTAGTACCTTTACAAGTAACAGTCTTATCTGTGTAATCTAGGACTCCACCACAAAGTCCTATTATTTGATTATCTGGACAAAAATCTTTCGCACTTGAATATGTGCTGTCGTAAATTCCCGCTGGATTTTTCGCCTGACATTGTTGATTGGGTGTTTGTGTTTGCAAAAGTTTTTTATTAAAACCTGCACGTGAGGAAGTTGACGTTGTCGTTGAGGTAAAGTCACCTGCTACTTTTGCGATGAGTGCAGCTACAAGAATAACGAAAGTGATAACGAGCACTAAAGTTATATCAGTCTCTTTGGCCTTGGTATGTTTTTCTTGCATGTCTTTTAAGCAAATAATAAGTAATGCTTCACTATAGCAGATAAAAAAATGCTAAATCAAGAGGATTTTTGTAACAAAGCACAAGTTTAGTTCGTGCTAAGTGCTTTTTTGCATTCTATGCAAAATTTGGCTTCCGGTACCAGCTCAAGACGAGCTTGTGGAATATCCTTGTTGCATCTCTGGCATACACCATAAGTGCCCTTTTTCAAGGTTTCAAGTGCAAGTCCTAATTCAACAAGTCTTTTCTGGGAGTCTTTGATTTCTGCTTCGATAGTGTCGTGTCCTACTTGCTCACGTACATCAGTATCGACAGCTGCGTTATCGGATGCATGATCCGGATCAGAAAAAGGATCTTCACTTTTCAGATTTTGGATTTGCAGTGTGAGTTTTTTCTGCTCCTCCTCTATTGTGCTTTTCTGTTTTGCTAGAAATGTTTTTGACAATTGTTTTGACATAGTTAGTGTTCAAATTGATAAATCGTACGAAACCCGAGCTAATAAAAACTCTGAAATAATACACAAAATAAAAACAAGATGTCAAGAGCAAAATAAGAAATGACCAATGTTCAATTGAACTATCCCCTATTGCGGCGCGCTTATCCTTTAAAAAACTAAAGGCAAAAGAAGTCAGTGAATAGACGAAAAGAAAGAAAAAAAGGATAATTCCTTTTTCGATCTTCTCTTTTCTAATTGAATAAAACAGACGGATAGAAACATATATCCCAAGTCCCAAAAGAAGAGCCTTATATAAGGCGACTGGATGTCTGAACCATTTGAACATTATCCCCGGTTCTATTCCCGCGACAAATGCGCCCAGCTCAGCAATACTGGCAAACACAAAAAATGAGGGAATAATATAATCGCTAAACTCATCAAATTTAATCTTATTCTTCTGACAGAGAAAAAATAAAGCGGCAACTGCCCCGATGATCATGCCAAGAGGAGAAATACCCGGATACCCATTTGCAAGTATATATTTAAGGACATTCAATCCAAACTCATCAAAATGCAATAATCCATAGAGAATGCGGCCCACCAATAAGGCAGACCCAAAAGAAATAAAAACCATGTCAAAAGCCAGCTCTTCAGGAAATTTAGAAATTCGGATGTGTTTCCAGATAAAAAAACATGCCCAAAAAAAGCCTAAGACAAGGAATACGCCATAGGTATAGATAAAGAATGATCCAAGCTGTGCAAAAAGAGGCAACATACTGGTAAGTATACTTAAACTTTCGCTGAAAATCAAAGCTCCCATATAGTACAATATCACTCATGACAAACCACTCCTCTCCTTTACGTGTCGGGTTCGATATGGATGGAGTTCTGCTTTATAACCCAGCACGCATCATCCGCCCATTTATGTCGACGGTAAAACATTTTTTTTTGCCGAAGAAAAAACTGCACTTTTATTATCCAAAATCATCAGTTGAGAAATGGTTATTTAAGCTCGCTCATAAAACGAGTATTTATAACGCTCCTGGCATAGAAGAAATCAGGAAATTGGTCGAGCAAGGAAAAATCGAGGCTTATTTGGTCACAGCCCGATACAATTTTCTTGGAATAAGCGTTGGACGATGGGTGAAGAAAAACAAACTTGAAAAAACATTCAAAGGAGTTTTTTTCAACAGCAAAGACGAAGAGCCCCACTTGTTTAAGGAAAAAATGATTAGGAAACTCCAACTTGACATATATGTCGAAGATAATCTTGATATTGTCAGTCATCTCAAAAAAACAACGCCGACAGACGTTCTATGGATCTATAATATCTTAGATAGAACAACACCTTTCCCAAAAAAATTCCCCCATTTGAAGAATGCGATTCAGTACATAATTGATACCATTAAATAGATGAAAGAAAAAAATTCGCACTTGCGGGTCTTATTTTTTCTTCCCTATTTTTATCCCTACATTTCCGGAATAACACAATACCCATATAGGCTATTCACTGAACAACTTGAAAAAATGACTATAACCTGCCTGACATTTAGATATAGGAAAGAACTTATAAGCTCCTTTCGCTTATCCCCTCAGTGTTCCGTCATACGGATGCCATTTTTATTCCGAATCTCAAAAGGTTTTATATCTCCCCAATCACTTTTTATCTTTTGGAACGAGCTAAAAAAGCATGATATTGTTATGTTGAACATACCAAGCTTTGAAGGTGTTTTTCTTGCATTATTTGCAAAACTAAGAAAAAAACCCATCATTTCGTTACTCCATTCCGAGGTGCTCCTTCCTCCAGGAACAATAAATAGGATCATCAATTTCATCCTTAATTTGGGGATACGTATGCAACTTGAACTCTCTGAAAAAATAATTATTTATGACATGGACTACTATGAGAATAAACCGTTCTACCGTCGATTTATAAATAAAATGCAGATAGTCCTTCCCCCTATTCATTCTGAAAAGCCGGATATTAAATATCTTGATTATTTAAAAAAAATAAATAAACAAAAAATATGTGTTGGTTTTTGTGGACGCATCGCCTATGAAAAAGGCATCGATATTCTTATTGATGCGGCGAAGAAAATAAAAGACATCCATATATTTTTTGCTGGACCATATGGGAAGAATGTTGTTGGTGAAGACGAGTATTTTGCACAAATAAAAAATAAGTTGGCAAGTTCTCGGACTTCTTACACGCTCCTTGGAATTCTTTCGGATGCCCAACTTTCTGCATTCTATAAATCGATCGATATGCTTGTACTTCCGTCGATAAACAGAACGGAGGCATTCGGTTTGGTCCAAATAGAGGCGATGTTTCAGGGAACGCCTGTTATCGCTTCTAATCTCCCCGGCGTTCGGGTACCCATTCGCCTTTCCCATATGGGAAAAGTTATTCCCATCGAAGATAGTGAATGTCTTGCTAAAACGATAGTTGAAATTCATTCACATAAGTCACTTTATACAAACAACGACCGCGTGAAAAAAATAAGATCAATGTTTGGTTCCCAAAATACATATAAAACAATCTACAATTTGCTTAGCTCATATGTCAAAAAAAACTCTTGATTATTTTATCTATAAAAATCTGAAAGAACGTCCTTATTTCTTTTCTTTTATCCGCTCCCAAGAAGCGATGTTATTCGAAAAATATAGGCGCTATTGTGATAAGGGCATTCTTGATTTCGGATGTGGAGATGGTTTTTTTGCCGAATCAATTTTTGGGAAAAAAACAATTGAGATTGGACTTGATGTTCCATCAAGCAGAATGAGCATTGCGAAAAAAAATAATATATATAAAAAAGTAATTTCATATGATGGTATGAACATCCCTCTTAAACCGTCCTCAGTCGACACCATCATTTCTAATTGTGTTTTCGAGCATATTCCGCATATCGATACGAGTCTCGCTGAAATGCATAGAATACTGAAGCCAGGCGGACATCTTATTACATCCGTCATGTGTTCGTCATGGAACACAAATCTAGCGGGAGGTAGGTTGTTTGGTCCACGTTACATAAGATGGTTTAACAAAATACAGGAGCATAACTCCTTATACTCAAAAACTGGGTGGATAAAACTATTTTATAAGAATGGTTTTGACCTTGTTGAAAGTGAAGATTACCTATACGAAAAAGCAGCAAAAAAAGTCGAAGCCTATCATTTCCTTTCACTCTATTCTCTAATTTTATACAAAATAACGGGCAACTGGACATTCGGATTTACTCCCCCTGAAACTGAAATAAAAGCAATACGTAAAATTATTGAGACTGACAAAAAGAGTCCATCTGCATGTTTTTTTGTGCTTAAGAAAAATAAACCGCAATAAATTATTTAGTATTTTTCTTGAATATTTTTACCAAAGGGTGATCATATACTGTAAAAGCTTCTTCCGCCCATTGATCTGGAAAATCGAGCGGAATTCCTAAATAGCGCAATGATGGATAAGATGAAAACTCTTTGACAAGGGTATAGTTGATCCTCCCCTTAAACATATCTTCGTAGAATTTCGTGGTCATTGGATACCGTTTTGATACCGTCGGAATACTTCCCCATCCCCTATTTGAAGACATTATGTAGTAATCCGCTTCATTCAATTGGGCATTTATGACTTCCCATTTCTCCTTTGTATCAGGGTCAAAAACATGTACTTCAAGATTCCGATATTTTTTATAGATAATGTTTCCAATCGGTATCGGTAGCGGATCATCCCAATATTCTGACAGAAGAATGCTTTTTGAGGGTATATGTTCATATATCCACATCGATGCCTCAACTCGGGAATGATCTTTTGTATAAATCGAAAAAAATGCGAGCGGCCAAATGAGAATGTTCAAGCAAATCAACACATGTATACATATGATGGTTGGATATTTAATATGTCTGATTGCAAATAAAGTTCTCTCTAAGCCAATAGCTGCAAATAAAGCAAGAAAAGGGTATATAAATATTAAATAACGCATTGTCTTTGCGAACTGAAACGATTGAAATGCGACGAACAGAACTATCCAGATCGCCGATATCGTCATAACCGAATCTTTTTTTCTGAAGAACAGATATACTACCCCAACCATTGAGAATAGCGAATAAAAAGGACCTATCCCGAAATAAAAAATATTGATCAGTTGGAACACTGGCTGCTTAGATACCCACTGAATTGATGGGGGGAAATATCCCAACGGATTATCGAATGATTTAAGCTCTAAGATATTGTTAATAAATTTAAAACTGATCCGTGGATCGAGAATCGCCCCAGTTTCAAAATAGTATGGAGATCCTAACCTCAATGCAAAATATGAAAAAAGAATGAAGCCAACCATTCCCATGAATATCGCCAACCAAGCTCTAAAACCATTTCCCCTATTCGTGTGTATTGCGTTTTGAATTGCCATTAACACGAATACTCCAATAAGCGGTGCGAAATAAAGCGCACTTATTTTGCACGCAAAGGAGAGGCCCAGAAATAATCCGGACAAACTCATGTATACGATAAAATTCCTTCCCTTTTCGACAATCAACTTGATAATAAAATATAAACTTGACCAACAAAACAAGTTGAGAAATGTGTCTACGGTAAAAAAATGGGAGAGCTGAATTGGAAGGACGGCGATTGCATAAAAAAATGCAGCGAATAATTTTATTGATGGATTAAATTTCAATTTTTTCTCAAGAAGTTCACAGATCTTATAGATAAGAAGAATGATACATAAATCTGCAAGTCCGGAAAGTATTCTACCCTGAAGATGGAATGCCTCATATGTGTCACTATACCAAAGTTCACCGAGTATCTTGTTCATCAATACGGGAAGTGTCCCATATACATAAAATGTAAAACCCTTATTTGCTGGGTTGAATGATGAGGTTTTCGGATTCATATATCCTGAAAATGTGCGGGGAAGTTTCGTATCAACCCCTACCATCGTCAAAAACCTTTCATCAGGATGAAGATGGGATCCTTGATCCCAGTTGTACCCAAATAAGCGGAGAAACAAACCCAACGAAAGAACGATGAGTAAACCTATGCGTATGAATTTCATTATTTCTGATCGTTTTTTACCTTCTGTAAGACACCTTCTAAATCTCTCCCCTCTTCGACAACAACCTTCGGTTCACCTCTTTTTGGGATCAGTGACAGAACGGCTTTAAATAGTCCTCCTTGTTTTTCTTCCTTTACATATAACTTTGCTTTCGCAACGTCTTTTTTTCTTGTCAATTGCTCCTTTAATCGTTCAAAGAACCCCTTTGTGATCATAGAGCTTTTCAGAGAAAGATTCTGGGTGGATATCTCCATTTTTGTGACCGATGGTTCGTATACGAGTAATTTGAGGAGGTCTCTCGTGGTGATGATATCTATTGGCTTATTATATTTGTCTATTATCACGATACTTCCAATCTTTTTTTCAAGAATCAGGTGAAGAGCATCCCGTGCAAAATCATTCGATCCGAGCGTAAGCACATACGACCTCAAGAAATGGCTTACTCTCTTCGTTTGGAGTGTTGATTTATCTGCATTAAGAGCGCCTCTTTCCTTCTTTTTTGGCGTTATGAGGAAGGTGATCAAATCATAATAGCTTAATATTCCTCGCAACCGTCCTTCTTTATTGACGACAACAAGTTTGGATAGCCTTGATTCTTTAAATATATGGAGCGCGTGACTGATCGTGTCCTCTTCTTGAATTGTCACAAGCGGTCTTTTTTTTGCCCGTATCATGTCACTAATCCGTATTGTGAATATATTATTTGATTCATATGCTCTAAACAGACCTCGTGCTGAAACCATTCCTATGAACTTGTCTTGATCGTCGAAAGCTGGAAGATAATGAATTTTTGATTCCATAATCATCTGTGCGATTTTTCCAGCAGAATGTTGCAGTTTGACGTGAGGAGCATGCACTAAGCAATGTTCTATCTTTATGTTTGATGGATGTGACGATTTAATGATCGAATAATAAGGGTTGATTATCCCCACGTATTTCTTGTCTTTATCGAAAATGAATGCAGCTGAATGAGAACTTGGCAATCTACTCAATACACTTGATAAAACATCGTCAGATGATGCTTTAATAATTCCTTCGGTTTGGAGCAATTTTGATGTTTTCATAGATCTTTCTGTTCTTCGAGAAAATGAATAATTGATACTACCCCCCATCCGGTTGCACCTTCGCTGTCTTTATGTGCCGGACCTGCTATGTCAATATGCATCCAATTGGCTTTCTCCACAAACTCTCGTAAAAAAAGTGCTGCAGTTATAGCGCCACCATATCTCCCCCCTCCAATATTTTTTAAATCGGCAATTTTACTCTTCATTTGTTTTGCATATGTTTCTTGCAGAGGCATTTGCCAATAAAGATCTTCAACTTCTTCAGTGTATGGCTTATATAGTTTTTCGAATGATGCACTGTTCGAAAATAGACCAGCCAAATCACTCCCTAATGCCACCATGCAAGCGCCGGTTAAGGTTGCCAAATCGATAATATAATCTGACTTTAAATTCTTTTCTGCATATACTAGAGCGTCTGCAAGTGCCAATCTTCCTTCTGCATCTGTATTAAGTACTTCTATTGTTTTTCCGTTAAGTGCGGTAACGATATCCCCAGGTTTCATTGCTTTTCCTGAGGGCATATTCTCACATGCAGGGAGCAATCCATATATGTCGCCGAATGCATGTACCCGTGGTTGTGCCGCTGCAAAATAATCAAAAATACCAAGCACAGTTGCTCCTCCTGCCATATCTATCTTCATATCCATCATCCCATCGCTTGGCTTTAGTGACAGTCCACCAGAATCAAATGTTATGGATTTTCCAACAAGAGACAGTGTTTTCTTTCCAGCTCCTTTATAATGTAAGACGATAAAATATGAAGGGCGTTCACTTCCTTCTGCAACACCAAGAAAGGCTCCCATGCCCAATTTCTCACATTCATTTTTTGTTAGTGCTTTCACGGTCACTTTGCCTTTTGATTTTTTTTCAATCTCATGTGCATGCTTAAGCATTATCTCGGGATGCATATGGGAAGCGGGAATATTAACTAAATCTCGCGTTAGCATTTGCGCTTCCGCTGTTTGAACTCCTTTTTCTATTTCCGATTGAGTTGAGTCTGTTTTAGTCAGATAGACATCTCGAATTGGTGGATATTTCTTTTTATGCTCTGTTCCCATGAAACGATCAAATGAATATGTCCCAATGCAAATCGCTTCAACAAGAGAGCGGACCGTCAGCTTACTCACATCATCAATTACATCTAATTCTGATATTTTTATTCTACGGGCCAGTCGCATCGCTTCGATTATTTTGTTTCGGACCAGACCTTCTTTCATTTGCTTCTTCTCTCCCAGTCCGATTACGTATATGTGCTTCACTTCTGAATCAGAAATATATTCGAAATGGAGTATCTCTCCATCTTTCGCGATAAATCCATCCCTTTTTGCTTTGACTTGAAGATCGCTAAAAACGTTTGCTGGTAATCCTTTCAACTGTTTATATCCTTGGAGTGCGGTTATTATGAGAAAAGACGAAGGTTTTGCAGAGGTTTCACGTATATGTATATTTGGTGTCATAGTGAAACCATATTACTGCTTCATAAAATGAGTGTCAAGAGGTGTGTTGCATATAGATACTATTGACAAATGAGAGAAATTATCCATAATGTAGCTACATTGATGTAAACACACAATGTGACATATCTTGAAACATGAAAACGATAGTATCCCCACCAAAAATCAAAAGAGGTAAAAATAGGAATGAACTTGTTGTGTACATCTACAACGTTGTGGAAGATGAATGGTCTTTTATTTCTTCCATCACAGACAAACAAAAAAGAAAAATTGAAATCGATAACGATAATAGCTCCTCAGACTGTTATCTATTTGCCAATGCAGATGAAGAAGAGTTTATGTATATCTCTCCCGTTGCCATTTCCTTGGACTTTAAACGATACTTTCAAGACCTCATCGGTGCAAAGAAAATAAATATACTCGTCCCCAAAAAAGTAAGCGGCCTTGTGTGTCGTGATTTTTTTAATGACAAACATCTTTTCAATAATTTCATAAAAAAAGCAAAGAAATATAAAAAAGTGACCCTCATAAGCTATGCATCTTCTCCATTTTTTCTTGATCTTAAGGAAAAAATACATGAAAGAGGTATTTCCGTTTCTGCACCGGAGTCTCCCGAAGTTGACTGTTCTTGGACCGTCAATTTTTATGGCAGTAAATCGGGTATCCGTCAACTTGCACAACAGAGCACTGCACTTGAGCCTGACTTTATCATGCCGGAAGGAATTATTTGTGTTGGAAAGCTTGATGCAGCCCGTATCGCAGCGAATAAATAT
>JBAQNR010000010.1:0-26677 GCA_049304035.1 Microgenomates group bacterium | reverse complement strand
TTTTCACCTTTCCCTCACGGTACTAGTTCACTATCGGTCAGTTTGAGTATTTAGTCTTGGATCGTGACCGACCCAGATTCCCACAAGGTTTGCCGTGCCTCGTGGTACTTGGAAGATCCACCAGAGTTAGTTTTCATTGTGCATACAGGTCTCTCACCTCCTATGGCACGCCGTTCCATGCGTTTCTGCTATAAAATCTAACATTCCTACTGTGGCTCCGCAACACTCCGCCCGAAGGCGAAGTTTAGACTTCTCCGGTTTCGCTCGCCGCTACTCACGGAATCTCATATGATTTCTTTTCCTGCAGGTACTGAGATGTTTCAGTTCCCTGCGTTCCCTTTCTGTCTTACGACAAAAAATCCCGATTTACATCGGGATGGGTTACCCCATTCGGAAACCAATGATTGATAACGCCTACTGGAGGGCTCATCATTGATATCGCGCTCATGCACGCGTCCTTCATCGGCTCAAACTACCTAGGCATCCACCATTAGCTTTAGTGTTTCCCATCTCTTTCGTTTGTCTTTTTCTCTTATTAAACGTTACTGTTAAAGTTATTGGCCTACAATTAGACAAAACAAATTGTTAAAGTGCATTTCGTATTAGCTGTTAGTTCTTAACCAGTAGTTTGAGCTACCAGTTAGAAACTAATCGCCAATGTCATTCCGTTGGTGGACCTAAGGGGATTTGAACCCCTAACCTTCGGAATGCAAATCCGACGCTCAAGCCAATTGAGCTATAGGCCCAAGGCTAAGAACCAAAAAAGAGCTAGACATGTTCATTTCAAAGGCTTCTGCTTGCTAGTGTTGATGGGGCTGTTAGGAGAGCAAGCTATGTGCTTCCAATTGTGCCTTTATTTTCGAATTATTATCATTCGTAAAGTTGATGATATCACAGTACATAATTCCTGTCAACAGGTATTTTACTTATTTTTCATCTTGCATTAGTAAACCTTATATATGTATATTAATAGTATATGAAAAAAAAACATATTGTGTGGTTTGAAGAGGTAACAAAAGATGATGTCGGGTTAGTTGGCGGTAAGGGAGCAAATTTGGGTGAAATGACTCGCGCTCACCTTCCCATCCCATATGGGTTCGTCGTCACCGCAGAAGCATATTACCTGTTTATCACTGCCTCAAAACTACAGAATAGAATCAATAATGCATTAAAGATCGTAAACTTCGAAAGCCCAAAGGAGCTTGCTCAAGCTTCAGCGACTATACAAAAATTGATATTGGATGCCCCTATTCCGGATTCTTTGGTGAATGAAATACTTCACTATTATGACCACTTGGTCATGAAGGAAGAACATTATTTTTCCCAAGGAAGTACCACGTTTAATAGTGCTTTGAAGCGTATTTCTACACTTTATAATTCTCCTTTGGTCGCTGTCCGTTCTTCAGCAACAGCTGAAGATTTGCCGGAAGCTTCCTTTGCAGGACAACAGGAAACCTATTTGAATGTAAAAGGAGATCATCAATTGATCATAAATGTAAAGAAATGTTGGGCATCATTATTCACAGAACGTGCGCTTTATTATAGACATACACAGGGCTTCGACCATTTCAAAGTCGGTCTTGCAGCTGTTGTACAACGCATGGTGCAATCGGATAAATCCGGTATTGCATTTAGTATTGATCCCGTGACCAATGATAAAACAAAGATGGTAATCGAAGCCATTTTCGGTTTGGGTGAATATATAGTACAAGGGAAAGTTACCCCAGACCATTATGAGGTCGACAAGCGATCGTTTGTCATACTCAATAAAACGCTTGCATATCAAAACGTCAAGTATGTCAAATCGGGAGCAAAAAATATTGAAGTTAAATTATCTAAACGAGAAGGTTCTCTGCAAAAGCTTTCAGAACAAGAACTGACCGGGGTTGCATTGCTCGTAAAGGATATTGAAAATCATTATTACTTTCCACAAGACATAGAATGGGCAATAGAAGATGGAAGAGTATTTATTGTTCAGTCACGCCCAATAACGACAATGAATGCTGTATCGAACAAGCAGACAGCAAGTGTTGAATCAAATGCGGTTGCGATATTGTCGGGATCGCCTGCATCTCCTGGAATTGGAATTGGGCCTGTGGTTATAATCAAATCACCAAAAGAAATTGATAAGGTGAAAAAGGGAGACGTGCTTGTTGCACCTCAAACCAATCCAGACTATGTTCCCGCAATGAAAAAGGCAATAGCCATAGTCACCGAAAAGGGCGGACGTACATCACATGCAGCAATCGTTTCTCGAGAACTGGGAATTCCAGCAATTGTTGGAGCAGATAAGGCGACATCCATACTTAAGGATGGTGAGATCATTTCGGTAAACGGTTCTTCTGGTGAGGTATTTAAAGGAAGTATCCTTTCAAAAGCACATATACATGAAATGCAGGCTGCAAAGGCTCTTGCGCCAAAACAAAAATATAAGACGGTAACCAAGGTTTACGTCAATCTTGCAGAGCCAGAAAAGGCTGAAGAAGTAGCGAAACATGATACTGATGGAATAGGGCTGCTTCGTGCTGAATTCATGATTGCTCAAATTGGAACTCATCCAAAACAGTTCATTAAGGAGAAGAAGGAACATATATTTGTTGAAAAGCTCACCCATAATTTGCTTAAATTTGTCAAGCCGTTTAATCCCCGACAAGTCGTATACCGTGCAACAGACTTTAAGACCAATGAATATCGTCATTTAAAAGGTGGGGCACGCTATGAACCACATGAAGAGAATCCAATGATAGGATATCGTGGGGCTTCTCGCTATATTAATGATCCATATGAGTTTTATCTGGAATTAAAGGCGATAAAACGGGTATGGGAAATGGGATATCGCAATCTCCATTTGATGATCCCCTTTGTTCGTGTCCCATGGGAGTTGATAAAAATAAAGGAGATAGTTAGAAAAGCTGGCTTGCTTGATTACCCTGAATTCAAATTATGGATTATGGTTGAGGTTCCCAATTGCGCATTGAATCTTGAAGAATTTTTAAAGGTCGGTGTTCAAGGTGTTTCAATTGGAACGAACGATCTCACAATGATGCTTTTGGGCGTTGACCGAGATAATGAACACGTTTCGAATATCTACGATGAGCGAAACCCTATGGTCATACAGATATTAGAGTACATTGTCAAAACAGCAATAAAATATGGGGTGACCGCATCAATCTGTGGACAAGCTGCATCTGACTATCCCGACATCATAGAACGACTTGTCAAGGCTGGTGTTACCAGTGTGTCAGTCAGTCCCGATGCAATAGAGCGCACAAGAGAGCTTATTCATGGAATTGAAAAAAAACAATTTGAAAGTCTAAAAAAGTAGTATATGGCTGTCATAAAAAAGATATTTGCATACGAGATTATTGATTCACGTGGATTTCCCACGATTGAAGCACAATTGACTCTTGATACTGGAGTGTCCGTTGTGACGTCTGTTCCGGGACAGAGTCCAATGTTTCCCAATGAAGCGGTGGATGTCCGTGATGAAGACCCAAATCGTTTTTTTGGGAAGGGGGTTTTACATGCGGTGTCTTACATAAATGATCTTATTGGACCAAAACTGGTCGGCGTGAACCCTTCAAAAATAAAGGAAATTGATGACTGGCTCGTCAAAGCTGATGGAACCAAAAACAAAAGTAGATTAGGAACGAACACGATACTCACCCTCTCGCAGCTTATAGCAAAAGCTGGAGCCGCTGATGCACAAGTGCCGCTATTTCTCTATCTAAACAAGCTCTATTCATCGATATATAAAAGTGATATCGTAATCGATAAAATTCCTACTCCGATCTTCAATATGATAACGGGTGGTCGACATGCAAACACTCCCATGGACTTTCAGGAGTTTGAACTGATTCCCTCTTCATCATTTACATTTGGCACAGCATACCAGAAAGCAATCGAACTGTATTCTGAACTGAAGAAAGTGTTGGAATATAGAAACGCTACTACAGCTGTAGGTGAAGAAGGTGGATTCAGCCCGAATTTAACGACTAATATTGATGCGCTTGAAATATTGAATGAGACAATATCACAGGTAAAAATGAAGGTTGGTCTTGATATGTTTTTGGGTATAGATTTTGCTTCCTCATTTTTCTCAAAAAAAGGATTATATACTGTCAAAGATAAGTCTCATCCGCTCAAGAGTGATGAATATATTGAATTCGTTCGGAATTTACTAGCAAACTATTCCATATTGTATATTGAAGATCCATTTGATGAAGAAGATTGGCCCAGTTGGAAAAAATTGAACACATCGCTCTCATCAACGGTCTATATCGTTGGCGACGAACTTACCCGTATGAATAAAGACAGAATTAATTATGCAATCAGGGAATCAAGTTGCACTTCTTTTTTGATTAAGCCAAATCAAGTTGGGACAATCTCAGAAATATTTGAGCTTGTGAATATTGCAAGAACAAATGACATAACATATATCGTAGCTGGGCGAAGCTCTGAGACAAACGATGACTTCACATCAGATCTTGCAGTTGCCATCCAATCTGAGTTCGTGAAATTTGGAGCACCGGTCCGTGGTGAACGAGTAGCAAAATATAACAGATTATGGAAAATTGAACGAGATGAGCTTAAAATAACGTGATATACTGTTTCCATGATAGCCACAATAACAGGAATAATATCTGCGATTGATGAGACTTCTGTAACGATCGATACACAAAGTGGGCTTGGCTATGAATTATATGCTACCCCCGCTTCTCTACAAGGAAAAAGCATTGGGGATGATATTAAACTATATACACATTTACAGGTTCGCGACGATGCTCATGTGCTTTTTGGCTTCGCGAATACCGATGAAAAACGTTTTTTCAGCATTCTTTTGTCTGTATCTGGGGTTGGCCCAAAAACTGCATTTAGTGTTGTCTCACATCTTTCATTCGAAGATGCTGTTGCAGCTGTCCGCTCTCAAAAGGTAGAGGTATTTTCAAAAATATCAGGTATCGGAAAAAAAACAGCTATGAAAATAGTGCTTGAGTTGTCACAATTGTTTAAGGCTGAGTTTAAGTTTGAAACACAGCTATCAGAAGAAGATAAAACCGTAATAGATGCTCTTGTAGCACTTGGTTATGCAAAAAAAGATGCGCAGGTGTTATTTCAAAAAATAGACCCAGCACTTTCAGTAGAAAAGAAGATTCAATCCGCATTACAAATGTCGGTGCAAAAATATCATGAAAAGCGATAAAGATAAACCCGCTGACTCAGGGAATTTAAGACCTCAAACACTTTCTGAATATATTGGGCAAAAAAATGCCTCAGACACGTTACGGATATTTCTTGATGCTGTTAATAAACGGGGATATGCAACTGAGCATATATTACTCTATGGACCACCAGGAATAGGAAAGACAACGCTTGCACATATCATCGCTCATGAACTTCATGGAGAAATTAAAATTACATCGGGAGCAGCAATTCAAAAAGGTGGGGATTTAGCCGCAATACTCACAAATCTAAAAGACAACGATATATTGTTTATCGACGAGATACACAGACTTCCGAAGCCTGTTGAAGAAATGTTGTATCCAGTCATCGAAGATTATTCCTTGGATATCATAATTGGAAAGGGTCCTTCAGCACGAACACTCCGATTGCCCGTCCCCAAAATCACGATTGTAGGAGCCACAACAAAATTGGCACTTCTTTCCGCTCCCTTGCGGGATCGATTTGGCCTTTTGATGCGCCTTGATTATTACACAATTGAAGATATGATGACGATAATCCAACGAGCGTCTCGTGTTTTGGGAATAGAACTTGGATCTCAACATTCAAAAGAAGTGGCAAATAGGTCGAGACGTACTCCCCGCATTGCCAATAGAATTTTGAAGCGGATTCGTGACTTCATTCAGGTTGGCAATCATAAGATAATCCAGTCATCACTTCTTGAGTCTGTTTTTACTCTTTTAGGGATAGATTCACTTGGACTAACTGAGATTGATAGATCATATATGCTGTGCCTTGGAGAGAGGTTCCAAAATAATCCGACTGGCGTTGAAACATTAGCATCAAGCTTGTCTGAAGACGTTCGTACAGTTGAAGAGTTTATTGAACCATACCTACTTCAAATTGGATTTCTAAAGAAAACTACGCGGGGACGCATGCTGACCCCAAAGGCACTTCGTCATATTGGGCTAGAAACAGTATCTCAACAAAAACTTATTTGATATAATAGTACTTTGTACAGTCGGGGTGGCGAAATTGGCAGACGCGCTACCTTGAGGTGGTAGTGCCGCAAGGCTTGGAGGTTCAAGTCCTCTCCCCGACACCAACGCAGTTAACAGCTGACAGCAAACACATAGCAGAAACTAGAAATATTTTTGTTACATGTTCGCTGTTTACCGTTAGCTGTTATAGCCTGGATAGCTCAGCGGTAGAGCAGCTGTTTTGTAAACAGCAGGTCCGCAGTCCAAATCTGCGTCCAGGCTCCAGTAGTGAGATAGAGACCTGGTAGCTCAATTGGATAGAGCAACTCCCTTCTAAGGAGTAGGTTGTGAGTTCAAGTCTCACCCTGGTCACCAATCTCCATGCAAAAAATCATACCTGTCGTCATAGCTGTCATACACCACAAAGGCAAATATCTTCTTACTGAGCGTGAAGGCAAAGATCCGGACGATATCAAGTTTGGTCGCGTATGGCACTTCCCCGGCGGCGCACTTGAATTCGGAGAGCAACTGGATAGCGCTCTTATCCGTGAAATCAAGGAGGAAACCAATCTTGATATCAAAGTTGAGTGCCAACTTCCCCACATTTTTTCGGCTGTCAGGATGGGCTGGCATGGAGTCCTTATTCCATATCTGTGTTCAGTCATTGGAAACAATGAGATTGTACTAGATCATGAATCTATAGACTATGGATGGTATACGTTTAAAGAAATATGTAAGCTAAAAAAATTAACCTTTGTCCAGGAGATGGCAGATGATGCAGTCTCAATAAATGTGCCCAGAGAGGGAGTCGAACCCTCATGACCTTGCGGTCGCAGGATTTTAAGTCCTGAGCGTATGCCATTTCGCCATCCGGGCTACAAATCAATATAAACTAATATCTCAATTTCAATTTATATTTTTGAATTTTCTGATTCTTATTATAGCCTACTTTCTCTTTACTGTATAGCTATATGGATAAAAAAGGAATGATGCAGGAGGATCATCACTCATTACCTTCTGTACATCGATATACGCCGCTTTTCTATCGATGATTTTGTAGGTTGAGCGCCCATCTTCAAGCAATTTGTCAACCTTAAGATTTTTATAGCCGATTAGATTTGCCAGATTTTGAGTTGAATGCCAATAGTAATACTGATCGGGATCAGTTGGTACAGTTAAATATGCAAGCATGAAGTCAAATTCAGGTTGAGTTGAATATGAAGCAAAGGACACATCGATAGGAAGACCCGCATCCTTTAGATTGCTTGAAATGGTATCAGCCATATCAAGGTATTCATAATATGTAAGGAAAGATAATTTGGCAGACTCACTGGCCGGAATCATACGCTTGAATGTTTTCTTAGCAAATTCAATGTCGGTGTCTTTACTCTTCAAAGTAGGGTTATAAGCCCATGATATCGGTGGAATCGGAGAGGAAGCTAATTCCCCCAGATCAGAAAATTCACTATATTTAATCGCACTCTCAACCGCCATTCTAAAATCTCTCTCTTTGATCAGAGGGTTTTTTGCATTATAAAACAAAGTGAGTATTTTGTCATAATTTACATTTTTTGTTACCGATGAATTCTTCCAATTTTTGAAAGCGTTTGCCATCGTCCTATTCAAGATAGACATTTCATTTATTTTGGCTCGTTTATAGGCAGTAATCATTTCACCTTCAGAAGAAAAAAAGACATATGTGATTGGCTCAACGTCTTTCCTATTGGGGCTGAGGAGTATCTCTTGGAATGAGCCATTTTTTATTTTTACTTTCTCAACCGAATACAGTCCTGCTACACCGATATGCGGATAAAGAATGATAGGCTTTGTCAAATAGAGGGGAAATATTGCGAGTGGTTTCTGCAATGAGAACTGCAAGGTATAATCATCGACAATCTTTGTCGTGACATCCCGAAATGCAAATGTAAGACGGCGCGCATTAAAAAGTTCACCATTATTGAGTAAAACATTATGACGCAGCTTAAAGGTGTAGGTTTTTTCATCTTTTGAATGCTCCCAAGTCGTAGCTAAAAGCGGGAGCACAACACCTTTATCGTTTACTGTAGTCAAACTACTTGAAACCTTGGATAAAATTTCATCAGGAAGTTTTTCGAACGATTGAGCATCGTATGCCCCAACAAGTCCAATTATTCGTTTATGACGGACGAGTGTTGAGGAAATATAGGGAGAGATAGTTACGATACTAACAGCCGTTATGACAGAAATGAGGAAACTCAAAAAAATAAGCTTATTATGCTTTTTTATGAACTCAAGAAAGAGCCAATAATAATATCGGACATTCCTTGTGCCGATTGCCATAGGCTTACTTTATGAGGAAACTGATGAGTGACAATACAAAGAAAACAACGATCAAGCCGACCGTAAGTCTTAATGTTACTTTTTCTATACCGCGACGTGTCTGGAACATCTCTCCTCCACCACCCCATGCACTCCCAAGTCCCGCTCCCTTTCCCTGAAGAAGGATGAGTGCGGTTATTGCAATGGCAACTGCTATATTCACAACCAAAAGTATATTTTTCATATTGCTTTTTTGATCTCATCCAACCTTAGTCAAATTCAATAACTAAGTTAGATGGTCTAATGCACTAATTATACTTGATAACGAGAAAGAAGACAAAACTAAATTTTGGAAATAACCTATGTGGGCAGTTGGTATTGATAAAAAAAAGATTGATGCCCCAGGAAAATTCCAGGATTTAATTATAAAAAAACCATAGAAACTCGCCAATATATGTAGCGAAAAAATATAGAGAAAAAATGAAAAAAGACCAAAAGTGAGCAAATTCAATGGAAGAAATATTATCTTCATAAGCGGTCTTACAATTACGAATAATATCGTGAGCGCTAGGCCAGCTTTAACAAATTCGATTGATGTGCTGGGAAGCATAAACCCTTTATTCCAATAGGATGTGAGGAACAGCGCAAAAAAGGAAAACACAAATATACGGATAAAATGCTTCATACACGATCAGTATACCAATAATCTATAATTTCATTAACAAAATGTTTAAAAACAGGATTTCAATAATACAAGCAGGAAAATCCGATAGAAGTGAACCAGGATATCATTGGGCTTTCGCACAGCTCAAACTCCCCAATGGTCATATAGAAACGGTAAAAGGTATATCGCTTTCATCACCAAGTCTCGCTATGAAAAAATGTCTCATGGAAGCTGAAGAAAGATATTGTTTGTTTTTCCAAAAACCAGGAGTGAAAGGATCTGCTTCCCATACGAGTCGCAATGCTGCTATATTGCATGCACTATACGAGGCTATTGAACGAGATGCAAAGATGCTTGCGTATTATGGAGTAATAAAGACAAAACGGCTATCCGTACCCTCAATTCATGACGAACAGATACGAAAATACCAAGTACAGTGCGATCAAAGAGAGATAAAATGGTACCTTTATGAAATAGTATCAGATCTTGAAATACCTACATACTTGACCATTCTTGCAAGTAGAGCTCAAGGAAAGTCGACGGTCTTATCGTTTGGGGCAAAGGCTGGTCACGATGGAACATGTGCAATCTTAAGCTCGCTTGAAGAGGCTCTTGCAATCAGACCATGGCTAAAAAAACATATCCAAGATAACGTTCAGGTAAACAAAACCCGAATTAACACTCCTGAACAGAGAGCTCTGCTTTGGACTAGGAATGAATCCGCAAGATATATTTCTTTTTTACTCAAACAAGATGAGCAAGCCTACCCTCATTCCGATAAAAAAGGAGCGGGAACAATAAGCAACAGCATTAAGAAAATTATAAATTCGCTTGTCGCAAGAAAAATTGAATATAGCATTGTGCCTATTCGGCGCAATATTGGACATTTTTCATTCGCCATACGCACAAATGGACTACAGGGTGTGAATTTGCCAATTAATGAAAAACGCATGCGCAATTTAGTTCAGTTTTTTGGCTATGAATTCATAAAAACAACCCAATATCCGCACCCATTTATATGATTGCGTAATGTGATATTATTTGGATATATGACGATTGGTAAATCAACATATTTTTTTTCATTGTTCCTTGTCTCTCTCGTTACTTTTGTGGCCAGTGAGGCATTCTTTTATTCCATAATCATGAAGGATCCACTACCCAAACTTACTGGAGAAAAGGCATCGTCAAACACTTCAAAACAGAAGTCGGTAACACGTTCAGACATACCTCTTGTACCGAATGATAATTGGGAATTTTTTTCTACTCAAATTGTCCCATATATCGGGAAGCTGAACAAAGGGAATGAAGACAGACATGTCACCCTTATTGAAGAATTCGATGCGAAAGTCAACAAAATCGAATTGCCAGCTGGAAAAATAATCATCAATATGGTCGGTGAAAAAGGTGAGCATTTGATGTACCTACGATTTAATAGTAATTATATTGAACGTGGACAACTCCTATTTAGCAAAATAGAAAATAAAGTAAAAATCCCACTTAAGCTTCAGGACCTAAAGATTGGGCAATGGGTTCACTTCTATGAATCGCAGGACTTAACAGACCCGAAAGGAAAGGGCATATACGAATTAATATTTATTGAAAAATAACACATGAATAGGACATATAAAAAACCCAAAGTAACCAGAACAAAGCTTCCCTTCGTGAATTTATTTCAAAACGAGCAAATAAACCTAATGTCAGACTTCATTTCTTGTAATTGTTCTCCTGACGGTCGCGGATGCTGTTCGCAGCAGGGTGCGTGTTGTGGTGCTTAACTAGAGCAACAACCTTGCCTCTTTTTTTCTCAAAAAACAAATCATAAAACGAGGAAAAACTGTCAACAAATTGAGCTATTTCGGTAAATTGAATGCTTCCATTATGTATATCTGTCCTCAGTTGTTGCGCCAACTTTTTTACCATTGTGTTCTTATTTGTCATAGATTTCAAATAAGTTTTTTCTGATTGATGAATGAAATAGATGTTTTTAATCGGATAAAAATTTGTATCCGGCATTATGAAGCGATTTTTTTCTCTAAAAAATGATTGACCCGCAACATAGGAAGAAGACAGTTTTTTTACCAAAATAAGTTCATCCGAGAAAGGAGTGAATTCTGGCGTCAATAACCTAACAATAGTCGATTTTCCAGCTCCTGAATTCCCAGTAAAGAGGTGAACTTCGTTATTGACTTTGATTGATGAAGCATGGAGGAGAAAACACTTATTTACAGCGAGCAACTCTATGAATATTTTAAGTAAAATAAACCTGAATTGAGAATGGCTGATCGTATAAGATGTACCAAAGGTCATCCTATTCCTTGAATATAGATGTACATATACGCTTGATGCAGTTTTGTTCACCGTCTTATGAATTATGGCAGTGTTATGCAGTGAAAGATCAAAAATATTGATTACTGCGTGGGGATTCAAATCGGAGAACGGCACAAGAGTGTAATATTTTTCTAAAAGTGCTATGAACTGCAGCATTTTTTTAGAATATTCCCTTTTCATTTCTATACCCGGTTCAAAGAATCTTATCTGGACGATAAAATCACCTACTTTTAGCCGGATACTCCGTACAATTTTATTCATTGATTATTCGAAAATTTTTTCCCTCTCAATAATGTGTGGTATTTTTTTGCAAACCGGTGACTTTCATCCCGTAGCTGCTGGATAAGCTTGAACCCCTCGCTGTGGAGTGAAAACTTAAATGTTTTTGTTTGGCCTTCTACAAGAACGACAATCCTATCAGGGTGTTTGGCAATTCCGATAAGCGGGATGGATATGTCCAATTTCTTTAACAAGCCAAAGATTGTCGTTACCTGTGGGCTTCCCCCATCAACGATGAGGAGATCTGGCTTTTGCCAATCATGATTCATTCTGCGCGTTATTGCTTCAGTAAGCATCTTAAAATCTGAGACTCCGGTTTTTTTTATCTTGAACTTCCTGTATTGCGACTTATCGAGAATACCATCTGTTGCAACAACCATTGAAGCCGTTGCTTCTTGCTGCATAAGATTGCTTATGTCAAAACACTCAATGCGTGAGAGTGGAAGAGAAAATGCCTTCAAAGCTGTTTGAAGAAGGATCTTAAGATTGCCAAGCGCCTTTTCAGGATCATATGCAGTGCTGAATTCAAATTGCTCAAATGACCGCAGATGGATGAGTTGTTCCAGTGACATAAGTCTGTTCCGCAATGTTAATGCTTCTTCATAATTCTCATTATGAGATTTTTCTTCCATTTCCTTTCTGATAGATTTTAGGACAATTTCGGCGTCCCCATTCAGAATCTTGATAATTGTTTTTATCTGCTTCCTATATTGCCTCTTTCTTTCAGTAGTCATTTCACTACCAGGACAGGGATTGCACAATCCCAGTTTCGAATAAAAACAAGGCTTTTTAGCTGGTTGTTTTTGCATACAAAACGGAATTACTTTTCGTAACGATCTTAATAGAAAACGTACGTCTCTCGTTGACGAAAATGGACCGAAGTAGAGTGATTTTCCATCATTCTCCTTTCGAACAAGCTGAATTCTGGGAAATGGATCTGTAATTGGGATTTTTATATATAGATAGCTCTTATTGTCTTTCCAAATTACGTTATATGGAGGAAGATATTTCTGAATTAACTGGGATTCTAAAACAAGCGCATGAAGCTCGGATGAACATATAATATGTTCAATAACATCACTATTTTCGATTATGGCTTTTTCTTTTGCATCAATAGATGCTCGTTCTGCATGATTATGAACCCGTTGACGAATATTGAGTGATTTGCCAATGTATTGGTATCCAGCTGGATTTTTAAACAGATACACGCCAATCGATTCAGGAAGTATGTCAATTTGCTCAGGAACTATCATTTTTTCTTCTTAGAAGTAATAGTAACATGGATATTCCACCCACAATAAACAGTAACGGATAAAGATTGTTTTTTATCGTCGTCACAACTGTGGGAACTTGGATTGTCACGGTAGATAATTCCGCTTTTTCATGGAAAACCGAAATGGTAACATCTTGAGATAGTAAAGAATATTTTGGAGTAAACACAACAGTTTCAATTTTTTCCTCTCCGGGCAAAAGATGAGGAATTGTAAAGTCGGTCTGTTTCAATTTGCCGTTTTTAACGGTGACTGAAATGGGAATATCCAATAACGATACGTTGCCCGTGTTGATTATTTTCAAATTGACGCCGAATTGGTCATCACTTTGAGGGATGGGAAGCGTAGAGATAGTACCTGCAACATTCTTTTCAATAAGTACCGTTGAGCTTGATGGTTCTATACGGACATCTTTTCCCCCTGCCACTGATTTATAGCTTCCTGCGGGATAGGGATAATCGGCCTTTTTTCCATGAATTGCGAATACGACATGATTGAAATCGAAAGAGTTAAAATAGTCAATTCCAGATGTATCCTCCCAGGTGGGATCTATTGGAATCCATATTTTCTTAACAGTATCGAAGTATTCAACCCATGAATGAAGGATGTCTGATTCATCTTGCTGCACCGGGCGAAGTTCCTGTTCATTGGCAAAAGCAAATCCTTGTATCTCCCGTACGAAAATGCCTCGTTGTCTCGCTGAAGCAATGAATAAATCTGAGTATTCCGTACAGACAGCTTGATCTGGAAACTTCAATGCCTGAGCTGCGCCCATCCTTGAATTTCCTTTGATGATCCTATTGAAATTATAGGTTAGTGTATTGATCGTATACTGATAATAATCATGGACAGAAGATGATTGAATCGGCGTCTCATTATCCAACTTCCAAAATGGTTGAGGGTTAAATAATGTCTTTCGTTGCTCGTCAAACTGATTCCTTATGAATTGCTTATAATCTTCCCGAGGAAGTGTACTCACGATGGCGGTTCCTTTGAAAGTCACATATTTTTCTTCTTTTCCATTCAGATTATATCTGCCCATATAGTTTCCATCTGTGTCTGAAAATACAAGATCTGGTTTTGGGATAATGTTGGTTACCAGTACTTGCTGGTAAAGCGTGTCAGGCGGGAATGCGACATCGGTATAGACGCGATATATATTTGGATTGGACAAATGATAAGTAAGGTCAAGGTTGTACTGTTGTTTTTCCCCAAAAACAGCATAAATAGATTTCCCAATATTACTGTTCCACACCACTCGATCAAATGTGACTAAGTCCGGCATTGGTTTCGCCAGTGACAGTTTTTTGTGTTTTCCAGGCGGGAGATATACTGAGATAGAAAAAGTATCATCCGATTTGCTTTCAAGTGTTGGAATGAAGACTTCCCAAATTGTTCCCTTCGAATGAAAAATATTCTTTTGCTGGAAATCCAAGTACAACGTATTTATTTCGTTCAGTCCAGCTTTCGGTGAATTGAGTTCAAAACTTACTTCGATAGACCTGTCTTTATCAACGATCTGGGGGATAATTGATCCATTATCATCCTTTGCAATTATATTCCCAACGCCGAATGAACGAGGAAAAGACAAAGTAAACTTTTTTATTACAAGATCCGGTTGAAGATTGGTCAAGCGGATGGTGTAAGCTGTTTTTGTAAGGTTTAAAGTGTTATCATCCTGAATGAAATATTCAATTGAATAGGACGATTTGAAATCTGCAGCATAAACTGGTGAAAATACCCCAACAAAAAGAAACAAAAAAAAGAGTACTAAGTATCGGTAGAGAATACTTTTGTTTATTTCAAAATTGCAAATTTTAAATTCTAAATTTTTAGCCAATTTTCAAATTATAAATTCTAAATTTGAAGTTCACTTTAAATACGTTGCCGTGTATGATCCCTTGACTTTCATAATACCAGGTAATTCACCCTGATAGAGTATCGAACCACCGCCATCTCCCCCATCCGGTCCAAGATCAACGATATATTGGCAGTTTTTTATTATGTCAACGTTATGTTCGATAATGACTACGGTATTCCCCCCATCAACCAGTTTATGGAGCGTGTGCAATAATTTTTCCGTGTCAAACATGTGCAGGCCGGTTGTAGGCTCATCAAGGATATAAAGAGTCTTTCCGGTATCACGGCGGGAAAGCTCATGTGCAAGTTTGATTCTTTGAGCCTCACCACCTGAGAATGTTGGTGCTGGTTGGCCCATGGTAATGTATCCAAGTCCAACATCTTTCAAAAAAGCCAGTTTTTGATATATACGAATATGGTTTTTGAAAAAATCAGCAGCTTCAACAACTGTCATATTGAGAACATCGTATATTGTTTTTCCCTTGAACTTCACTTCTAACGTTTCTTTGTTATATCTGTGCCCCTCACAAACATCACAAGTGACATAGACATCCGGCAAGAATTGCATCTGGATTTTTATGACTCCTGCGCCTTGGCATTTTTCACATCTTCCCCCTTTTGTATTAAAGCTAAAACGTCCTTTTTTGAAACCGCGAGCACGAGCCTCCAACGTCTCTGAAAATATTTCTCGTATTTCATCAAACATCCCAGTATAGGTTGCAGGATTTGAACGAGGAGTCCTCCCAATCGGAGACTGATCAACCAGATACACTCGCTCTATATTATGTTGACCTACAAGTCGAGTGAAATCACCCATGGTCTCTTGATAATACCCATCAATATAATATTTGAGTGCAGGATACAATGTCTCTGTTATTAAGGTAGATTTTCCACTTCCTGAAACGCCGGTGATTGCGATCATGTTCCCCAAGGGGAGCTTTAAATCGACTTTCTTTAAATTGAATTGGGAGGCCCCATGTATTTCAATCCACCCTTTTTCTGTTTGGAATTTTCTTTTTGAATTAGGAATCTTTCTTGTTCCAGAGAGATATGCGCCTGTCAATGATTTTTCATTCTTTTTTATTTCATCCAATGACCCAACCGCAACAATATGACCACCTTCTTTTCCCGCTTTTGGACCAAGCTCGATCATATAGTCGGCATTCTCTATTGTTTCCATATCATGCTCGACTATGACTACCGTGTTTCCTATATCACGCAAGTGCTTAAGGGTTTTGATGAGAGCGTCAACATCCCGAGGGTGCAAACCGATTGAAGGTTCATCGAGTACATAGAGTACCCCAGTAAGCCCACTTCCAATCTGTGAGGCAAGACGTATACGTTGTAATTCACCGCCTGAGAGTGTTTTTGCAGCTCTATTTAATGTGAGATAAGCCAGACCTACGTTACAGAGAAACGAAACGCGTGTCGTAATTTCCCTCAATATCTGCAATCCAACTTCACTTTCATATCTATTTAATTTCTTTGGCAATTCTTCTTTGATGTAATCGTGAATTGACTGGATCGATTCATCACACATATCCATTATGTTTTTCTCATCGATAGTAACAGCAAGCACTTCCGGTTTGAGTCGTCGCCCCTTACATTGGGTGCATTGTTCCTCTCTCATATATCTTCCAACTTCAACCTCATCCGCCCCCGTCTGCGTCTCAAAGAATCTCTTTTCGAACTCTGAGACTAAGCCCAAGAATTTTTCATGAATGGCAGTGTCATGTCCAAATCTGTTCTTTCCGACAACACGGTAAACCGTTTCAGTTCCATACAGAAGAAGTTTCATTTGTTTTTCATCCACTTCTCCAAGTGGTCGATTCATATCAATTCCTTCTTCTTCGCATACTTGTTTCAATAGTCGAACATACCACGTATCTTGAAAATAAACTTTATTGAATGGAAGAATGCCGCCTTCATTGATGCTTAATTTTTTATTAATGATAAGATCTGGATCTATCTTAAATATTGTTCCAAGCCCTTTACACTTTGCACAAGCACCAAGCGGAGAATTGAATGAAAATATCCGCGGTTCAAGGTCGGGAAGCGATAAATTGCAATTTGGGCATGAAAAATTTTCTGAAAATAATTGTTCCTCATTCCCCTTTAGAATGACAAGGCCATCAGAAAGTGCAAGAGACTGTTCAATGGAATTATTTAACCGGGAGCGTAAATTTGAAAGATAAATTTCATCCTTCAGTTCCTTAGTGCTCAAATTGAATTGTTCAACAATTACTTCTACTGAGTGCTTATTCGTTTTTATCAGATTTACGTCATCTTTTTGCAGATCGAACAACTTGCCATCCACACGGACCTGTGAAAAACCTTTTGTCCTAATGTTATTGAACAGATCACGGAACTCACCTTTCTTCTGTCTGACAATGGGAGACAAGAGTTGGAATGAATGTGGAATGGACTTATCTGTCGCAACTTGAGCAATTGATTTTTTTAAGATACGATCTGTTATTTCATCAAGGCTTAATTTAGTTATTTCAATCTTACAATCCGGGCAATGTGGGTGACCTACTCTCGCAAACAACAAACGAAGGTAATCATACACTTCAGTAATTGTTCCAACGGTCGACCGTGGATTGTGCGATGAACTTTTTTGGTCAATCGAAATTGCGGGAGACAAACCATCAATGAGATCTACGTCTGGCTTTTCCATTATCCCAAGGAATTGACGCGCATAGGCAGATAAGGATTCGACATAACGTCGCTGGCCTTCAGCATACAATGTATCAAAGGCAAGTGAAGATTTCCCACTCCCCGAAACGCCGGTGATGATGACCAGTTTATCTTTTGGGATGGTGACATCTATATTTTTTAAGTTATGCTGTCGTGCGCCTTTGATTGTGATCTGATTCATAAGTATTATGTTTTAATTTTCAATTTAAAATTTGAAATTTTTAATCAATTTGAAATTGAATAAAAATTATAAATTTATAATTTTAAATTAGGATAATTCTTTTATTTTCTCCCGCAGCATAATCGCTGCTTCAAAATTCATATCCTCAGCAGCTCTCTTCATCTCTCTCTGCAGTCGTTTTACCGTCTTCTTTTTATCATAAGAGGTCATACTGTCTCCCTTAATAGAGGCAACATATGATTGATATGAGCCTCGTGGTTCATTCAATTGCTCCAGATCCACTTCCTTTTCGATTATGCGTTCTCGTATTGGCTTATAGATCGTTTTTGGTGTCACATTGTATTTCATATTGAATGCAACTTGGTATTCCCTGCGTCTTCTTATTTCGTCAATCGCCTCTTTCATGGAATCGGTTTCTTTGTCTGCATATAGAAGGACTTCACCACCGACATTCCTCGCAGCCCGTCCCATCGTCTGGATCAATGCTGTTTTTGAACGAAGGAAGCCTTCCTTATCCGCATCCAAAATCGCTACCAAGCTTACTTCAGGAAGATCGATTCCTTCGCGCAATAAATTTACTCCAATGAGGACATCATATTCGTGTTTTCGCAGACTATCCAAAATATCTGACCGTTCCAGTGTTTCAATATCAGAATGCAAATAGGTCGCACGAATTCCCTTATCTTTCAAGAAGGAGGTCAAGTCTTCTGCAATCCGCTTAGTTAGAGTACTTACCAATATTTTTCCTTTATCATCCTTTTTTATCCGTTTGCCAATTTCCATGACTAAATCCTGGACTTCGTCTTTTGCGGGTCGTACAGTAATTTCCGGATCGACTATGCCGGTCGGCCGCACAAGTTGCTCGACAATTCCGACAGAACCATCTTTCAACTTGTTGCTTTCGACTTTTGTTTCATTCAACTCCCATTCATTTGGTGTCGCTGAAGTATAAATTATATGTGGCGGAATTTTATAAAATTCCTCGAATTTCATCGGTCTGTTATCATAGGAAGCTTTCAATCTGAAACCAAAATCTATCAACATCTTCTTTCTTGCAAAATCCCCGTTGAACATTCCGCGTATTTGTGGGACAGACATGTGGGATTCATCAATGACCACAAGGAATTTGTCTCCATACGCTTGTCTGAAATAATGAAGAAGTGAATATGGTGGATCCCCCTCTTTTCTTCCATCAAAATAACGAGAATAATTCTCAATGCCGTTCACATAACCTATCTCTTTTATCATCTCCAAGTCGTGGGTCACCCGCTGCTTAAGCCGCTGTGCTTCAACAATATGTCCTGCCTTCTTATGCATTTCCACTTCAAATGTCATATCTTTTAAAATTTGTTTTTCTGCCTCTTTGATTGTTTTTGGATCAGCCATAAAATGTTTTGCAGGGAATATGATCAGCTTTTGCTGTGAATTATCTTCTTTCCCCGTAAGCGGATCAAACCGAGTGATCGATGTCACAACCCCATTCTGATGTGCGACTCGGTACCCAACATCTTCATATGCAGGATATATATCAATATTCATTCCACGTACTCTAAACGTCCCCCGTTTAAATTCGAATTCGCTTCGGTCATATTGAAGTTGTGCAAGTCGAAACTGAACGTCATGAATTTCAAATGGTTCATCTACTGAAAGTTCCAAAATATATTTTCCATAATCAAGTGGAGATCCAATATTGTAAATACATGAGACTGATGCGACAACAATCACATCTTTACGAGTCAAAATATTTGTCGTGGATTGCAATCGTAGTTTATCTATTTGTTCATTGATCTGTGCTTCCTTTTCGATATATGTATCGCTCTGGGGAAGATATGCTTCCGGCTGATAAAAATCATAGTAGGAAACAAAATAGGAAACACCGTTTTGAGGAAAAAACTCCCTCATTTCTTGATATACCTGTCCTGCAAGAGTCTTGTTGTGGGAGATAATCAAAGTCGGCATCTGCATCTGTTGGATAACATTCGCGATTGTGAACGTTTTCCCGGAGCCAGTTACACCCAATAGCACTTGGTTTTTCTTCCCTGTTCTTAATCCATTAACGAGTCCCTCAATTGCCTGAGGTTGATCGCCGGTCGGTGAAAATGGGGCATGTAATACAAACATTATTATTGAAAATAATTGAACCAATCATTTTACCATAGAAACTGATACACAGTCAATGTGAGTATTGATATACATGTTTAATTTCTAATTTTTAATTTCGAATTTATATTCAATTTCAAATTGATTAAAAATTTCAAATTTTAAATTTAAGTTTAATATGGCATAATAGGTACTTATGGAAATAATAAAATTCATGTTCGACTTTATCCTTCATATTGACACTCATTTAGGACAAATAATATCTACTTATGGGGCAATGACCTACGCGATATTGTTCATTATCATATTCATGGAAACTGGCCTTGTGTTTACCCCCTTTCTTCCTGGAGATTCCTTACTTTTCGCTGCAGGAGCGTTTGCCGCCCTTGGATCCTTAAACATATCTCTTCTATTGTTTCTTTTATTTTTTGCGGCTGTGTTGGGCGATACGGCGAACTACTGGATTGGTCATTTTTTTGGTAAACGGATCGTTGCACATCCAGTCATTCCAATCAATGAGGAACACATCAAAGAGACTCAGGATTTTTATAAAAAACATGGAGGCAAGACTATCATTTTGGCCCGCTTTATACCTATAATCCGCACATTTGCTCCATTTGTAGCAGGGATAGGAAGCATGAGCTACACTCATTTCATACTCTACAATATTATCGGTGCAGCATGCTGGGTCGCAATAGCCACTCTCGCTGGATATTTTTTTGGTAACATACCCTTCGTTCAAAAGAATTTTTCTTTGGTTATTATTGGGGTAGTCCTTATTTCTATTGTGCCAATTGTATTTGAGATTGGAATGAGAAAACTGAAAAAGGGGAAAAAATAATTTATGTTATACATCGTTGGGACTCCAATCGGAAATTTAGAAGATCTTTCCTTGCGCCAGGCGAAAACAATCCTTGAAGTCGATGTATTATTAGCGGAAGACACCAGAAGCGCAGAAATACTTAGAGCTGCCGCTGAGAGACTTTTTAATAGCAAGAGAAATCCTTCACAAATACTCGTTTCCTATTATAAAGATCGTGAGTTTGAGAAGTTGCCATATATCCTTTCCCTTCTTGCGGAAGATAAAAATGTAGCACTGATTTCTGAAGCGGGCATGCCACTCATATCCGATCCAGGAGGTCTTCTTACCTCATATTGCAGAAAGCATCAAATTCCGTTTACGGTGATCCCAGGGCCAACGAGTGTGACGACAGCTTTAGCCCTTGCTGGCATTACATCCCACACGTGGACATTTCTTGGCTTTCTTCCAAAAAAGGAGGGTGAACTAAAAAAACTTATCGAAAAGCTGAACGAGGTCCCGAATTTCGGAAAGGATGATCATGTGTTTGTCGCCTTTGAATCACCAGATAGGTTCAACGACACCATGAAGCTTTTTTCAGAAGTAATTCCAACTGCTACGATAACGCTCTGTCGAGAAATGACAAAAAAATTTGAACAAGTTTCATCTGGTGCACCAGCAGATTTAATAGATAAAGAGTATCGAGGTGAGCTCGTTCTTATAATCTCGCTGAAAAAGAGCTGATATTGTTGACATTTGATTATCGATAACTCATACTGATTGATATGCGCAAAACTTTTTTCTTACTGATAACAGCTTTTCTTTTTTTTACACAAACGGTTTCAGCTGAAGAATTTATCGTGACAGATATTGGAGCACTAAAAACGCAAGGAAAGAAATTTAATCAATGGTGGTATGAACCACAGCGCGTTGTTCTCAAAGGTACAGGAAGCAAAGGGGCAAACATAGATGTGACAGTGGACGGAAAGTTCAATACTGTTCATGCAGACGTCAATAATGGTACCTGGCAATTTGATGCGGGTACACTTTCAATCGCCGATCATAGCTTTATTGTTGGATCAGGAACTCAATCATATTCCTTTATCCTAACTATCGGATCTGCACCACCTGCGGATATGAACGCTACAAAGGGTGGTTTACCTGAAGCTGGAGCTGTACTTCCTCTTGTTGGGATTACTGGATTGGCTGGCGCCCTTATATTCTATAGTTTTAAGAGGAGAGACGCTTAAGCCATTTTTCATCAATTGCTTTTTTCAGATCCACTCCTTCGCTCTCTGCAAGAAGAAGAACATGACAGAGCACATCTGCAATCTCGTGTTCAAAATTTGCTTTCATTTCAGATGGCGTTTTATTTTTATGGCGTGCTCTTCCACTCATGGAAAGATATGCTTGGGTCAATTCTCCCATTTCTTCCTGAAGTTTAAGGAGATACCATAGCTTATCTCGAGAAATATTGAATTTCTTCGAGTACAAAGCTGATACTTTTTCAATTTTTTGTATAAGAGTCTTCAGATTCATACCTTATATAATACACTATTATAGGCTATTTATCAACCTTATTACGTTAATCCTTTTAAAATCCCAGCTTGCGAAATGAGGGAGTGTTTTTTATAATAGAGTATAGGAGGCATCGTCTAGCGGCCTAGGACAGCGGGTTTTCAGCCCGTTAATCCGGGGTTCGAATCCCCGTGCCTTCACTTTCAAAGAAAGCTCGGTTCAATTCCGGGCTTTTTTTGTGCATTCTCATTCAAATTCTAGCTTAATTATCTCTAAATTTTCTACTGCTTTACCCAAAGATACATGTTTCTATCCCAATCGTGAACAGGATTTTGACGGATTCCAAATTCTCCACCATAATTTCGTTGCCACCCTTCAAACATACTTTCAACAAAATCTTCTGGCCCAGTCATAAGAATTGCCCCATGTGGACGGACAATTGATTGCATACCTAACAAAAATGAATGCGGTTGACTGATATATTCGTCAGATAATCCAAATCCTGTTATTAAATCAACTTGAGCTCCTGAATATGCGAGTCTTTCTACTGCTTCTTCCGCATCTTCAATAAGAATATCTTGCGGTGCCACGCCGGAAAAACGCCCATTTCTCAATCCTACAGTAATTGCCCCTCGTGAATGTTCAGCACAGATAATCCTTTCCGGAACAACAAGTTTTTGTATTGGAGCTATGCTTGCACCATCCCCGGTAAACAGATCTAGAACGGTGCCATTTCGGATGATAGACACCGCTCTAACTACCTCAAGAAGCGTGTGGCCCACCGATAATTGACGTGTGCTAAAACTTCCTCGTTCCGACTGTATCGTGAATTGTTCAGTCATATTACCTAGAAAATTTGTACCCAATGTTTTTCTGTTGTAATGACGATTGACATCTTTCAATTATCCTCAGAATATCTCCAGATATCCTACCTCCATCTACAGCTATGCCTCTATTTTGATAAAAATGCCGTACAGCATCTTCATCGCCAATAGGGGTAAAGCCTCCTTCAAGTGTGGCTAGGCCCATTTTAGCTGCCCATAAACTACCGCATAAAAGCAGAACTGTCCCGAGGCCATTATCAGGTTTTTCAACATGAAGTAGATGTAACTCTGCAATTTTTGGCGTTGATTTCAACATATATATCTGCGAAATTCCACCATTAAAAAAACGCCCACTGGAACTAGACTGTTGTGGCTGTATTTCATATATCATATAGCTTATAGTATATCATACTATAGGTATATTTTCAATTCCAGGTTTCTATGCCTATTTAGCCTTGCTGCAAACCTCGGAGGTTGGTGAGGCTCTTTTGCAGGCTCATATGGATAAAGAGGATTTGTTATGCTTTAGCGAGTAATGATAGTGTCTGATGCGCTGTGCTTCCCACATTTCTTACAGCTTCAAATTTATCTCCTATCGGAAGTCCATGATATATACTTTTGGGATGATTACTTTGAGGGTCGGTACGAACGATTTCCCTCAGGTTCCTTAATCCACTCTCTAGATGGCTTCTGATATCTCCCTGCTCTAAACATCCGGATCGAGTATTTAGCCAGTCATGAGCTCCAATTACCGCTGCAATTGCACCAAAGCTCAGCGGATTTTGTTCGAATACAACCCTATATGAACCACCATGAATCCCGATTATGTGGGACTGTGCAAGACGTCGTGCAGAATGATCGGTAAAGCCATCGTCGATAAGCGGCGCAAGAAGATAATTCTCGAGTGCTTGCGCTGCGCTTAGGGCATTTTCATCCCTAAATATTTCAGCTACCCGTCTGTGGTTTACAGCCGGGATATGTGTATAGAGAGGAGGTATAACATTCATCTCGTAGCGAGCCAAGGTTAAATGTATTTTTGCAATGTTATTTCCACGTGGAACTTCCATGCATAATTATACCATATATACATATCTAATATGTATATATCAGGAGTCTCTTCTCACTTATCTTGCAGCATAGGTTGTGATAATCTAACACATTGCCAATTTTTTTACTCGAAAAGAGGGCTCTATTTAACTCTAAATTGTGCCTATTTAGCCTTGCTGTAAACCTCGGAGGTTGGTGAGGCTGGGTTGAAATACTGTTTTTTGCAGAATTTGTTACTTTATACTCTTACCTTTATTGCCGTTTTTAGCTTCTGAATGGAGACCGTTCATAGTCAAAATTAGCTCTTTTATCCGCTTCCCTTCTATCGATTTGACTTCAAAAGATTTATGGGAAATCCATATCTTATCCCCGATTCGCGGTTCCCTTCCCAATAATCCAAATATCAACCCACCGATAGTCGTGTATCCTTGCCCTTTGATAGGGAGATGGAATCTTTTTTGCATTTTTTCAAGCGGAGCATTCCCTTCTATTATGTAACTACCATCAATATTGCGCCTGATATGAGGAAGGGGTCTATCAAACTCGTCCTGTATCTCACCGACTAGACTTTCAATGATATCCTCTAGTGTCACCACGCCTACCATTACTCCGAATTCATCATAGACCACGGCTAGATGGACATGTTTTCGCTGCATATCCAATAGCACTTCATTTGCCTTTTTAGTCTCAGGTACGCTTATTATTTTCCGTATAATCGATGTATTTATCAGTTTCACTTCATTCTCATGTTTGGTGTCCATATGAAACAGATCTTTAACATGGATAAAGCCAATTATATTGTCAACATTTCCCTTGTATACGGGAAATCGGCTGTATCTTGGATCAAGATGCTCACGAATTTTATCAATGGGGAGATGGACGTTTACCGTTAAGATTTCAGAGCGAGGCGTCATAAGTTGTTTTATGTCTTTATCAGCGAGTCTGAAGACATTTTCGACTATTCGTATTTCCTCCTTAGACATGACTCCGCTCTCGCTGCTCTGACTAAAAAGCAGTTTCAACTCTTCTTTTGTGTACGACAAATGATTTGAGGGTAATGGTGTGAATCCAAATAGGTGAAGCGTGTTTGCTCCCACTTTATTGAAGAAGATAACTAATGGCCTAAATACTTTTACAAAAATGGTGAGTGGGCCAATTAATATGAGTGCCACCATTTCCGCACGTTGAATTGCTAGATTTTTAGGCACCAGTTCACCGATTATCACAGACAGAAACGTTAACAACAGAAAGGCAGCGATAATCGATATAGAATGAACCGCTACTAGTAGGCTACCCTTAGGAATGAATGCAAAAAGGGAGAAAAATAAACGTTCAAAAATTGGTGCACCGATCCACCCGAGTATAAGACCAACGATTGTAGTTCCTAGTTGTGTTGCGGAAATGAAGTCTTCCCTATTTTGTAGAGCTTTTTTTATCAGTCTGGCCAATACATCTCCTCGCTTGACAAGTTCTTCGACACGAGTTGAACGTAATGCCACGATGGCATATTCAGATGCTGCGAAGAAAGCATTGAGCAATATCAAAAGAAAAACTAGTACTACTTGAGTAATAATTTCCATCTTGCTATAATTTTAGCATAATTGTAGAGAGCTGAGTGTTATAAATATTTTTATTACGAATATGATCACACCACAGTTGTTGTTTATTTTTGGAAACCTGCTTATAAGTTTCATCGAGGGTGTCATTGGCTTGAGAATTCTACTTAAATTAATGGGGGCGTCAACTACAGCGCCGTTTGTAAGATGGATATATGAAACTAGCAGACCACTTCTTTATCCTTTTGAGGGCATGTTCCCATCAAGTAGTGTTGGTGGCATTCCCTTTACGATTGAGTTTTCTGCACTTTTTGCACTATTTGTGTATATATTTATTGGATATGTTTTTCAGGAAGCATTGTATTACATACAAAAAATAAATAATAAAAAAGGGGATAAAGAAAATAGTAAGGATAAGGAGTAACGGTTCTTCTTACGCAAAAAAACTCATGTAGTATCGAAGCATGTTTAAGATATTGATTATCTATAGTAAATAGTGTTAGAATAGTGATAGTTTAGACATAACATTTTTGTATTTGATTACTTACTCATATGAACATAAAAAAGTCTTTTTTTGTAAGAGTTATTCATGCGACTCTCATTTTTCTCCAGTTTACCTTTACCTTCCTTGTATATTTTTCGAGACCAGTTTCCGCCGCGAGCCCATTCCAACAAGCATTTGTAACCCTTGGCAATTCACGGTTCTCATTTAGGGGAGCTGTCAGCACCAGTGTTACTGCAGGATCCTCAACACTCACCATCCTCAGCTCCGGCTATCCAGATAATAATGTAGGGAATATTTTTCCAGAGGATATTTTGTGTTTTAATGGTGCACCTGGAGTCGGTGCTGGTTGTAAGAATTCCATGGATAGTGCCGCAAGTAACGGGAACTACTCTGTCACCAATAATCCTAACGTCGCCAATCAGGTCGTATTCTTCTCTCCCGCAATGACAGGCACCGTGAACGCCGGCGATTATGTCGTCTCAACGCAAAGTGGTGTCCTCACTGCCTCATTCAGACCAACAACCCCCCTCGCTTCAGGCGATAAGGTTGTCCTGATCATTCCAGCAGCAACCGCAAACTATGCCGATGG
>JBAQNR010000009.1:0-145748 GCA_049304035.1 Microgenomates group bacterium | reverse complement strand
AATTGTGATCCCCCATACAATATCAAACTAGATTACTCAAAAGGCATTGGAAATAATGGGCAGTATGGAGGGAAAGAAAAGGATAATCGGACAGATGAAGCATATCTACAACTCCTCAAATCGTCCCTTGAAAACGCTCTTTCCGTAGCTTTACCTGATACTCATATTTTCTATTGGTGTGATGAAAAATATGTATGGTTAGTTCAAGGATTATACAAAGAGTTAGGGTTAAAAAATGAAAGACTTTGTATTTGGATAAAGAATAATCAGTCGGTAACTCCTAAAATAGCGTTTAACAAAATGACGGAATACTGCTGTTACGGAGTAAAAGGTAAACCATGGATAAATGAAACTATCCGAAATCTGAACGAAATTCAAAATAAAGAAATAACCTCAGGGAACAGATCTGCTGACGATATTATGGATTTACTAACCCTTTGGCTTGTTGATCGCCTCCCCTCAAATGAATACTTACATCCCACAATGAAGCCTCCTCAATTGTATGAAAAGGCAATGAGACGTTGTACAAAAATAAATGATTATATTCTCGACTGTTTTGGTGGAAGTGGGAGTCAGTTAATCGCAGCAGAACAGTTGAAAAGACGGGCTTTATTAATTGAGATCGACCCCGTCTTTGTTGATCTTATTCTCTATCGCTATGAACAACTCACAGGAATCAAACCAATCAAGCTTAGTTAAGATGGGAGACATTTATCAGTTAGGAGACCAATTCCTAGGGTGCGGAAAAGCTGAGGATAGCGCACTTCTTGAAAAGATACTTTCAGGGAAAAAAATAAACTGTATTGCCGTAGATCCTCCATACGGAATTGATTTCGTTGAAGGTAAGAAAGAATTTGCCAAACTATCAAATCAAACAGATATCGTGAACGATCATGTGCAAACCAATGAACAATATAGTAAGTTTACCCGCACTTGGCTCCAAGCAGTATATTTGCATATAGCTAGCCACAACAGCGTTTACATCTTTAATTCTGACCGTATGATATGGAGTGTAAAACATGCTTTCGAAGAGGAAGGGGGCAAATTCTCTCAGCTTCTCATTTGGGCAAAAAACCATAGTGTAATCGGGAGACTTGATTACAATCCACAGCATGAGCTCATTCTTTATGGATGGTTTGGAAAACACAAATTCTATAAAAGTACGGATAAATCGGTTCTTTGTTATCCAAAACCTCAGAAAAGTAAATTGCATCCGACAATGAAGCCAATCCCATTAATGCGTCACCTTATTCTCAATTCAACCAAAATGGGAGAGGTTGTATGGGATGGATTCGGAGGAAGTGGGACAACCCTTCTCGCCTGTCAACAAACAAGGCGTGTTTGCATCATGACCGAAATATCACCCATCTATTGTCAAATAATAATCGAGAGATTTAAGAGGATATTTCCTCAGTTACCTATTACAAAACTTGAGCCATGACAATTCGTCAGCGTACCACTCTCAAGAAGCAGATTCTTGAAAGATTGACTAAGAATTTCACCATTTCCTCCGCTTGTCGTGCAATAGGAATAGATAGAAAGACCTTTTATCGATGGATCTTGGAGGATTCGGAGTTTAAACGAGAAGCATACGAGAATATTCAAGAATCTAAAAAGGACGTAACCGACATGGCTTACACACAACTTGTCCGACTTATTAATAATGGAAATCTAACTGCTTCCATGTATTGGCTTAATAATGTTGATCCTGAAATAAACGACAAGAAAATATATGTGACAGATGAAGAGATAAAAGAGCTTTCAGCACTCCTTTATAACCAAAAGACCTTTAAGAAGGGACAGGAATTGTTGACAACTTACGTCATTCGGGGAAAGATTAGTGAGAATCATGCCCAATTTATTCTCAAACTCTTTATGACTCAAATGAAAATTGAAGATATTTCTCTACGCAAAACTGAAGCAGAAATAATGAGTGAAGTTATGCTGCGGGAGAAACGCAATAAATTTAATAAATAAAAAATGGATACAAAATCATTAATTGAACAAATAGCATCTAGTAGAACCTTAACTCCGTATGAGGCCATAAAGATTCAATACTTAGATAGAAAATATCGATTTGAACAAGTGGAAAAAATTACCCATTGGACGAACACATATATTGACGTAAATAATCTTCCCACTATTCTGTCACCCTATCAGCTTAAATCAATTACCACATTTGAGTCTTCCTATAAGGGAGAGGAATATGACTGCTACCAATGGGTTGCAAATAATCTTTTTGAAATGGATGTAAACTGCGGAGAAGTGGCATATAAAGGACTTGTACTACTACAAGAACTCAGGACTCTACGTGCGGATTGCATTACGAATATGTTAATGAAATCTCACCGTGCAGAACCAATTACCGGGACACTCCTTGAATTTACGGGGTATTCTTATATAAACCAAAAACGAATGACCTACGTTGAACTGGTAGAATCTTTTACCACAATCCTTCATTTATTTATCCAAATTGCTGATGATATTCTGACGCTTAATTATTTTCTTAAACGACTGGTCGATGAGAAAGAATTAAAGTGTCTTGAGTATTTAAAGATGTGGTTTTCTCAAGTAGAAAAATCTCCCGAGGAAAAGGAGGAAGATAAATTTCTAAGCACAACTGTTGATAAAAATCATTCGTGTTATGATGTCCTCTTCTCACTGATCATAGACCAAAATCATCCTGATTATGTGGCATTTATGAAACATGAACTTGAGGCTAAAGCGTTGCGGTTTCCTCACAACTTCAAAGAAGATTCGCTCGAGTATGTAATGAATACAATTAAAGACTTAAGTCTTATTCACATAGAAAATTTATGCCTTGAAAAAGCTGATTGGGGAAAGCTCAAAAAAGAAGAAACCCCTCTTGATATTGGATAGCGAGTGTGTCATTCATTAGGGGTGGTAGGAGCTCTCGAACTGATATAATAGAATTGACAATTCGGATTGCCTAAACCCAGTTTTGTAAGAAATTGGGCATGGCAGTAAACCCCTTGCAGAAACGAGAGCTCCTCGTTAGTTATCTGCAAGGGTCGTATGCCGAAAGGTGTGCGGGCGCAAGCCGACTAGCGGGGAGCTTTGTTGTATCCCCATAAGTCGGCAATAAGTTGAGGCTATAAGGTTATGAATACACTTATGCTGAAAGGGGGTGAAACTACATGAAAAAGATTCTTAAATGGATCGGTATTATCTTTCTCGTCTTAATCGTTATCGGAGCACTGTCTGGAAATAAAGGTGGACCTACTAAAAGTGGAACCACTCAAACAACCAGCGAAGCTACTAAGATAGCGGGATTAAACGAAACAGTCCAAGATGGAGATCTTGCTTTTACCGTTACTTCAGTAGAAAAAGTAAAAACTTTAGGTAACCAATACAGCAAGAAAACCGCTCAAGGAACATTCTATGTCATTGCAATGAAAGTTGAGAATAAAGGAAAGAAAACAGCAACGTTTGACTCATCAATGGCAAAAGTAAAAGATGCGGAAGGAAGAGAGTTTGAACGCTCAATTGACGGTCAAACAGCAAAGAGTATGTCTGAGGGTAAAACAGACATGTTCTTGCAACAAATCCAACCAAGTCTTTCTGTTTCAGGAGACCTCGTATTTGATCTTCCAGAAGGAATGAAAAGTCCAATAATTCTTTTGAAGGGATCAATGTTTAATAAAGGGGTTGAAGTGAAGCTTGAATAAGGTTTGTTCTTGAAAACCTCCCCTTCAATAAGGGAGGTTTTTCATTATAATATCGTCAATGAAAGATACTTTCGATAAATTAGATGAGGCGAAATATTTCCTATCGCAACTCAAGGTGAACATTATCAACGTGAGTAAGTTCAAATATAATTTGAGTGCATTTTTATCGGCTATTAGGAGTGTAACTTTTTTCCTTCAGAAAGAGTGTGGGCATCTCCCTGGTTTTAAAGAATGGTATTCCGAAAAACAAAAAAGCATGAAGAAAGATCCATGTATGACTTTTTTTAATGAAAAGAGAATCTCAGAAGTTCATATCCAAAGAAATCCATTGAGAAAAGAAACAAAAGTGACTTATCATGATGAAGTGTCTTTAGTGGATAGTGTAATCGTTTTTTTAGTCCGATCAGATGGATCAGCTGATATTAGACAAAGTGGACCTGGAGTTCATAAAATGGGAGAAAAAGTTGAGCCTAAAGCGGAACATTTATGGTATTTTGAAGATTTTAAAGATAAAGACCTTATCCAATTATGTGAGGAACATATAATTAAAATTGAAACACTGCTTAACGACTACAAAAAGGTTCTTCCCTGCATTCCACCCTTGACTTCATAAGGTATATGTGTCATCAATTAGGTTGTATGAATAATCTAAACCAATACTGCCTGTATGCTCGAAAGTCATCAGAGTCAGATGAACGGCAAGCGATGAGTATTGATGGGCAACTAAGTGAAATGAAGAAGATGGCTAAGAAAGAAAGGCTCTATGTAACATCGATAATTACGGAGAGTCATTCTGCAAAAGAATCAGGGCAACGACCAGAGTTTAACAATTTACTTCAAGGAATAAATGAGGAAAAGTTTAATGCAATTCTTACATGGGCTCCCGACAGACTCAGCCGAAATGCAGGTGATCTCGGCCGAATTGTTGATCTTATGGATCAAGGAAAATTGCAAACTATTCGAACATACTCTCAATCATTTTCCAATAATCCAAACGAGAAGTTTCTGCTGATGATTTTATGTTCTCAGGCAAAACTTGAAAACGACAACCGAGGCGTTAATGTAAAAAGAGGATTGAGAAATAAATGTGAGTATGGCATTCGACCGGGACTTGCACCAATTGGTTATAAGAATGTCCTTAAGGCAAATAGAATATCTACCGTTTGTATTGATGAAGAACGAGCTCCGATTGTTCGTGAAATATTTCTAAAAGTTGCAAATCAAGGTTTCTCTGGGAGAATGGTAAAAAAATGGCTAGATGATATTGGATACAGAACTAAAAATAATTGCTTGATGCCACTTAGTAAAGTTTACGTCGCTCTTCGCAATTCTTTCTACTACGGGGAATTTATGTATGGAAATAAAAGATATAAAGGCAATTATGAACCCATAATTTCAAAACAGATATTTGAAAAAGTACAGATACAACTTGAGGTTGCACCAAAACAATGGAATAAACAATTATTTCCTTTTAAGAAAATATGTAAGTGTGGAAGTTGTGGAGGCAGTGTAACGGCAGAGATTAAATATAAGCATCTCATTAATAACAGAGTCCACTCTCACATCTACTACCACTGCAATAGAAAAAAAGATTACAGATGTAAAGAGCCATATATAACGGAAACTGAGTTAATAAAACAACTTGTCGTCCATCTTCCAAGTATTAAACTCAAAACCTCTCTTCTCCTCTCAGAGTTTCAGAATGAAATAGCAAGACTTCAGCATATAAAAAATACAGTGCTTAAAGAAAGAAATTCAAAGCTTGAACTCACAAAATATAATGATGGAATTAGTGTTGAGATCCAACCAAAAGAAGAACAAATACAAATGCTCAAAGACTATCTGCTCCACGTTTTGCAATATGGAACTCCTGAAGAAAGGATTAAAATCCTTGCAGGAGTAAGTTCAAGATTTGAGCTATCAAATAGACAGTTGGTCTTTTTAAAGTAAAGCAACCTGACTAGGTGATATCATAGTAAAAATGACCACTTGACAATCATTGTCTTATCTCATAAGATAATAGTATGGATGCTTCTAAACAGGTGATGCTGAATCAATTTATGCAATCTTTAATGAGAATTCGTCGTATTGCTGAGCAATCTTTCATTGTCCCCATAAAAGATGGAAGTGTTACATTACTTCAAAATCAAGCCCTTTTACATTTAAAAGATCAACCAGGGTGCACAGTTGGTGAGCTTTCGGCAAAATTAGGACTTTCGTCTTCCTCCGTAGCTCAGCTAATTGAGAGACTAATAAATTTAGATGCAATAAAGAAGACGCTAGATGAAGATGATCGTCGAATTACCCACCTCTCGCTTACAAAAAAAGGCCATGACCAAACGGAGGTAGCTCACAGTATGTTAGCAGAGAAGGTTGGGAATGTTTTTTCACAGATGCCTGAGGACGATTTAAAGGAAGTCGTTCGTATTTTTACCAATTTTCTCAAAAAAATAGAGAAATAAAAATATAATGAAAAAAACAGCAATAATAATATTTCTTTCAATTGCGACATTATTCGTGGTAAGAATGATAATTCTTAAAAAACCAAGCACAGAAATACTGTACACAATAATAAAAGAGGACTTGGTAGAAACTGTACAGGTAAGCGGTACATTTAATAAAACTGCATCTGATGAGGAAAAGGCTCTTGCATATCTTAATTACCAAAATGCAATAAGTGCTGTTAAAACAAGTCAACAAAACAAACTTGCTGCAGACGCAGCCATGTGGACAAAACAGAAGGCTTTACTTGATGCGCAGAATGGCGTTGACTATAAGAATAGTAACACTACCAATACAGTAACGAAAAAAGACTATACAGATTTGGAGAAATATAGTGTTGATGGTACGCTTACTCAGGCACAGAAAGATTTTTTAGCATCGGAAACAAAATATAAAGAAGCAGACATTGCTATCGGAGCGGCAAATGCTCAGGTTGCAGCAACACAGATTGCCTATGAAGATACATTTCTCAATGAGCCCGTTATATCAGCAGACATCAATGAAATGTATTTACCACGAATATCTATTGGTCAAAAAACAAAAATAATTTTTGATGCATTTAATAATCAAGCGGTGACAGGATTTGTTAAAAGTATTGATACCATAGGAGCAGTGAAAGGAGGAGTTGTTACATATGAAATAAAGGTTTCTATGGATACAATTCCATCTGGGGTACGGGCAAATATGACTGCGCTTATTACGATAGAAACGCTCCGTAAAAACACTATTCTTTCTGTTCCAAATAGTGCCATCATTGCCAAAAACAATAAAAACTATGTTGAACAGGTAGTGAAACAAAAGAAAAACGTAGTAGAAGTAAGCACGGGGGTAAAAGGTTTAGTTAAAACTGAAATTATAAAAGGACTCGGTGAAAAGGATGTGATTGTTGCAAATCCAAATGATTAATAGTTTATTCCAAAAAAATAAATCTGTTGAGGTTGGATTTTTTCTTGCTGTTTCCGATATTAAACGGAGTAATCCCTGGACTACTGGTTTGATTATTTTCGTAATGATGCTTACATTTTTTAATATGATTCTCCTGAATGGTATATTGATCGGGCTTGCCCAAGGAATGACTGGAACGTTCAAACTATACTATGCATCTGATGTGCTTATTACCCCCTCATTAAATAAAAAGAGTTTAGAAGATACAAATATCATTTTAGCGATTATTGACAGTCTACCAACAGTGAAAAATGTTACTGCTCGGTATACAGGTCAGGCAATCCTTGAATATGGGTATCAAACAAAACTTAAGGAATCTGATAGTGCAGAAAGCGTTAATTCACTACTAGTGGGGATAAACCCAGATAAAGAAAATAAAGTAACCCATTTGTCTCAAATGATTGTTGCAGGACGGTATCTTGAACCAACCGATATGGATGCGGTTGTTCTTGGATCTGATTTGATTTCGAAATATACAACAGCCAGAGGATCATCGGAATCTGATGGGAGTAAGATATTAAAAACTGCAGATGTTGGCTCAAAACTTAGATTGACTGTGAACAATATTCAAAAAGATGTTGTAATTAAGGGAGTAGTAAGTACAAACAATTCGACTGTTGATAGCCGCATATATATGACAGAAACGGCGGCAAGACAATTATTTGATAGGAAAGGTCTTAATGTAAACGAAATAGCGATCTCTCTAACGGAAAATTCGTCTGATACTGCTGCAAAATCCTATATTAAAAATAATTTGAATGACGCAAGTAATGTGTTAATTCAGACTTCGAAAGAAGCAATCCCGAGTGGAATTAGTCAAATGATTAAAACTTTTACTCTCCTTGGGGTTATGGTTGCTGCGATTGCTTTGTTTGTCGGAGCGATCACTATATTCATAGTGATTTATGTTAATGCAATAACTCGACGTAAATTTATTGGGATTCTTAAAGCTGTTGGTGTTCCAAGTAGTGCAATAGAAATTTCCTACATATTTCAGGCTCTTTTCTATGCAATTTTTGGGATTATTATTGCAAGTATTTTTCTTTTGGGATTTCTTACTCCCTATTTTGTTCTTCATCCTATACATTATCCCGTGGGGTCGGGATCACTTGCGATTACACCAAATGATGTTTTGACTCGAGCAATTATTTTGTTGGTCACAGCATTTATTTCTGGACTGGTTCCTGCATGGCTTGTTACAAAACAAAACACCTTAGATGCAATTTTAGGAAGATAGCTATGATTATAGTAAAAAATATAGTAAAGAGATATAAGATGGGCGCTGGAGAGAATACCGTATTAAAAGGAATAGATTTTACCGTTCCTAAAGGACAGTTCCTTGCTATTACTGGGAGATCTGGATCTGGGAAAAGCACGCTTCTCTATCAATTAGGACTTCTTGATCATCCGAGTGAAGGATCAATCACTATCAATGATAAGATAGCAACAAACCTGTATGGTTCAAAGCGAATTGAGTTTCGTCGAAACAATCTTGGATATATTTTTCAGGATTATGCAATTCTTCCGACGCTTACTGCTGTGGAAAATGTCATTCTCCCTATGATGATGGGAGATAATCCTAAAAATAGTATTGAACAGAAAGCAAAAGAGGCTTTACAAAAAGTTGGCTTAGAGAAGCAGATTAATAATTTACCTTCTCAACTATCAGGAGGTGAACAGCAGCGAGTGGGTATTGCTCGGGCAATTGCCCATAATCCAAGTATTATTTTTGCTGATGAGCCAACCGCTAACCTTGACACTGAATCTTCAAAGGTTGTACTGGATATTTTTCTTAAGCTAAATCATGAAGGGCAAACCATTATTATGGTTACTCATGAACCGGAATATGCAAAATTAGCAGACCGGATTATTGAAATTAGCGATGGGAAGATAATTTCCGACAAAAAATAGGTTGTTGAGATCTCAATTTAAAATTGACGTCAAGCTTTCATCATCGATAACAACATCTTGAATTGTTTATTTGCTTTAAGGGCGTGAGGTTCACCTGCTGGCATGTGAATAATTTCTCCTGTTACTACCTTGTTTAAAATTCCAGAGATTGTTATATCTGCTTCTCCATCGACAATATAGACAATCGCATCAAATGGAGTTTTATGTTCGCTTAATCCTTGACCTTGGGCGAAAGCAAATAGTGTTATCGTGCCAGATTGATTTTTAAAGATTTCCTTACTTACAACCGATCCTTCTTGATAATTAATATTTTGGTTAAGTGAAAAATGCATAATAGGTAGTTTATTCATGGCTACATTATAACAAAACTAGGTAGGCTAAATTCTGGACGTATTCGAAGAAGTATAAACACCACTTGAGTTTTTATTAAAGCTTTAACCTACTAATCTAAATGGGAGGACTGAACAAGCATTTCACATAATAGAAAAAGATAGAACAACCTAAATACCCAAAAAGGTTAGAACCAACGACATTTCCCTTGAGGGCTTTTTGGGCTGTTTTTCATTCTACAGGACTGTCTTGGGAGTATTGATGTCTTAGCTAATTTTATAGCAAGCCCCAATGGGCCAAACTGAGAGGGTTGAAGGGACTAGTAGAACTTTCTATCAAAATGCGGAGAAGGAGGGAGTCGAACCCTCGTTAGTCTTGCGACTAAATACGCTTTCCAGGCGTACGCACTAGGCCACTATGCGACTTCTCCAAGTCTTATTTCTTTTAATGTTTCCTTTAAACAATAATCTAAACGTTCTCTTCCTTTGCCTGATTTAAGAAATATTTCTTCTTCACTAGCGTCAATTTTACTATTAAAAGCTTCATAATACATGAGCTTCCACGGTTTCCCCCTATTTGTAAATGATGATTCACCGCGATTATGTTCAAGCAAACGATTGCGTAAATTGTTTGTCATACCAACATAACGCTTTTTCAATTTAGCACTAAATAGAACATAAACGTAAAACATATTTTATGTTTTTTTTGCCACTTCCGCCCGAGGCGGATCAGCTCAATGCTGATAAATCAGCCTTGGGCTGAATGCGACTTCTCCAATTGTGAATGATCTTGTTCCAGCTTCTTATTATATCACGGGAAGGGTGCTTTAAATCTACTTGCTGGGCACTGTTTAAAGTTGTTCGAAGGAGAAATAAAAAAACACTCAGATGTTTATATCTCTGAGTGTAAAAAAGTCGTATCCTTCAACAAATAAATCGTTATGATGTTGATTGTTTTTTAGAATACTTTTTTTTCATAAACATCTTGTATACCCTGTATTACAAGACTTTATGCTACATGTAGAGCGGGGAAAAGTTTGCCCCGTCTACCTACATTTCATAGTACTCCTCTTTTCTTACAAAATGCTGAAGAAGTAATATCTTCAAATATTTTGTAGAATTGAACGTATCAATATGAAAGATGTACATATAGAGGCAAGTTGGAAACAAGCACTTCTTGGTGAATTCATGAAACCATATTGGACTGAACTAACAGGATTCGTTCGTAATGAATACCTCACAAAAGCCATATATCCTCCCGCCCCGCTTGTATTTCATGCATTCAATGCGTGTCCGATCGACAAAGTGAAAGTGGTCATTGTCGGTCAGGATCCATATCATGGTCCCCATCAGGCAAATGGTCTTTCATTTGCAGTGAATGATGGTATAACGCTTCCTCCATCCCTCAAGAATATGTATAAAGAAATTCGTAATGATTTGAAGATAGAACCGTTTCAATCTGGGGATCTTTCACGTTGGGCAAAACAAGGAGTGTTATTACTTAATAGCGTATTAACGGTGAATGCAAATACGCCGGCTTCACACAGCAAAAAAGGATGGGAGATGTTTACCGATGCAGCCATACAAGCACTTAACACCAACAGAAAACACATAGTTTATTTGTTATGGGGAAAATACGCACAAACAAAAGGAGCAGTCATCAATAGGGAGAATAATCTAGTGCTTACCAGTGGCCATCCATCGCCGTTTTCCGCTCACTTATTCCACGGAAATCATCACTTCAGCAAGTGTAATGAATATCTGCGGTCACAGGGACTTTCCGGAATCGATTGGAGATGATTACGACATCAACTCTCTGAAAGATCCTGAGGCTGATTTTCTCTACTTTGATCTCTAAATATCGTCACTCCTTTTAATCCAAGTTCCCATGCTTCCATATATATATCAGCGATTTCCTTTTCTGTGGTTGTTGCAGGAAGATTGATCGTTTTTGAAACAGATTCATCATTCACTGCCTGAAGAACACCAACCATTGCCATATGGCCCTTGTGCGATATTTCCAGTGCTGTGTCGAATGAATCGAGGATCATCTGTGGAACATCATTTCCGCCTCCCAATTTGTTTTCGGTCCATATCTGCTGCAATATTCGTTTTCTTTGTGCTGCATCTGGTACGTTATTTCTTATTTCTTGTAGTAAAACTCTATTGATCAATCTGGCAACTTTCCCATTTTCATCTCGAGCAGCAACAATATGATCGAAATATGGTTCAATTGACCATGAATATGCTCCTCCGATAAGTGCGGTCTTACCAGTTGGAGGAAGTGCAGTTGTTGACGCATTTCTTAAATATCGAGATGATTTTATGAGTCCATCTAACTCAACCCAATCACTTGGATGCACATAGGTTGTATCTGTTTTTGCATACTTTCGAACGAGATATCCTGGTTCCTCATCATATCTACTTCCATGTATTACATCATTGAGTGCACCAAATGATCCACGCTGCTTTGCTAATTCATGTGATGTAATCTTTGAAGAATAATTTATGATCGCCATAACATCTTGCGCGACTCTACGAGCTTCATCGCTGTCATATTTCAGATGAAGTTGAGCAAGTAAATCTGCCAGTCCATACATACCAATACCAATCTTTCTTTTCAATTGTGATATTGCTGCAGATTCAGGTGTAAGCGCATTATCTATATTTACTTCAAGAGAATTATCTAGTGCCCGTGTCATCATCTCAGTTACGTTTGTCAGTCCATCGATATCTACCTGGCCGTTTTTAATAAACTTTCCAACATTTATATATCCAAATTGACATGTTTCACCAGGAGCAAGACCAACTTCGGCGCATGGTGCAACACTCGTATACATACCTACGTTTGGAGTGGGATTGTCCTCGTTTAATCTATCCATAAAAAGAAGACCTGGGTCACCTGTGTTTGCTGCGAGAGAGACTATTCTATTGTAGAGTGTTTTTGCATTTACTTTTGTTCCATCAGTAAGTCTGATAGTTTTTCCTTTTTTTGCTGCTCTCATAAACTCATCATCCATATTGACCGATATGTTGAATCTCCACTCTTCCCCTCTTTTATCTGCGCCTTCTTTGATAGAGATGAATTCAAGGAGTTTTGGGTGGCGGACCGTTATGGATGCCATATTCCCGATTGACCTACCGTGTTTATATGATGCCTGATTATCTAAGGTCATTTGGTTAAGACCTCGAAGAACCGCAACTGGATCTTCTATATCGCTGAAATCAAAACCAGAGCCCATACCAGAAGCCTGTGAATCTACAACATCTTTTTTCACGTGTGCTAGGCCCTTGCGTAAATCGGCACTTGGAACGTAGCATGATGACAGAGGTTGTTGGAATCGTCCTGCATTGGTCATGACTGGGCTACCCATGACACAGTAACCACCATCGAGAGCTTGAGTCATCTTATCCATTTCGACTTGTGTTTCTGCTTCTGAATATCCCCATCTAGCCTCAACTTCATACACTGCCTTAAGCATACGGTTAACCATTTCCATAGGTCGCTCCCCTTTTGCGACGATGCCACCGGTTTTAAGTATGTTTTCTCCAACACGACCAGTGAGGGGGTGAAAATGTGAGTTAGGGGTTAGTGACTCATGTCTAAGTTGTGACATATGCGAAGGGGAAATTATACATATCATATATGTATATGTCAAGCGATAAAAAAAAGGTTATTGCGGAGAGATAAAGCGAAGCTCCGAGTATAATTTTTTGAGGCTATCTATTTTTTTAGAGAACTGCAGGTTAAACGAAGATAGCTGAGTTGCTTTTCCGCTTATTTCAACAAGTGGGTCAATGTACCTAAATTTGCCAATATAAGGATACGTTCCCTCTCCTTTACTAGGTGTGATCTTGATGTCCTTCTTTGACTCTGAAAGGAATAATCCGTATTCATTTCTCATTTTAGTCTGCAGGATCGTAAGTAGCGTTTGATCATCAGTCTCAAAACTTGAAGGAGTGATTATGTTTCTCTGTAAAGCCTTTCCTAGTAGCTGTGCAAACAGACTATAGCTATAAACCCCCCTTGGAGAAAACCAAGTATTCTCCATTTCATTGAGGAATGCAAGTCCAAAACGCTCTGCTATTTCATTGTCTGTAAACAACAACTTTTCTGTATTGACCTTTAAGGAATTTATCCATAAAAAAATATTTTTTTTGTCCTTCGTAGAAATTAAATAATCTCTTATGAAATAGTCGAGCCTATCCACACAAAGATTTGGAATAGGTTGTTCAAGGATCGTGAATCGCTCAAGATCAATGAATAATTCTGGATTCATCTTGTATTTTTGTATGATTCTGTAGAGCGAGCTTTCTCTATATTTTTTTTCGAATCCCTCTTCATGATAACTTTGGGATGAATTGGTATATACATAATCGATCACATGTGAAAAAGCAGTATGCGTAAAGTCATGAATTAATCCTGCCACCTGCTCCTCTCTTGTACAACCAAACTTCTCTAATAAATAAAATACCCCTATAGAATGTTCAAATCGTGTTGTGTCCCTTTCTGGTTCGAGGTATGCGGTTATCCCTGCTTGAGCAATTCTTTTCAACCGCTGAATTTCTGGAGAGTTTATAAGTTCTTCAATGAGAGGATCACGGATAGCTATCGTTCCCCAAATCCGATCCTCAATATTAGTACTCATTGCTTTGCTTTTAATTTGAGAACACTGCTAATAATCAATACAAAGAGTATTATCCCAGCAATTCCCATATTAAATTGCGGAAGCATATTTTTTTCTGCGGCTTGACCGATAAGTACGGCAACTAGTACATAGGGAATTTTACTCAACAGAGAAATGGTCGACAATGTTGTCGCTCGATATTCTGAAGATATCTCCTTATTGACAATAATCGATACCCATGGAGAGGCGAATTTACCGGCAAACGCTATAAGGAACATCGGAATGATGCCCCAATATCCAATGGGAAAAGCGGAAAGCAAAAACCCAAAAGCCATAATCAGTGCAAGGATCGTAAGCCCTTTGAAATTTGAAATGCGTTTTCGAACCACCGGAAGATATTGGATAAGAAATGCACATGACAAGGTAAGAATGGGAAGGATGATGGATTGTTCTTTTGAATAAAATCCAAAATATGTCGCAATCGCCGGTCTCACAAATCCCCACGTGTACAAGAAATATATACCAAGCAGTACAAATATAAGAAGAATATATTTTCGCAGTTGGGGAAGAAGGAGTTCTTTGATTCCTAAATTGATTTTTTTTATATACTCTTTTGCGGAAAAACGATTCGTATTTACATGTGGTTCGGTTAATAAAAACGAAAAAATAAGTGCTGGAATATAAGATAATGCCCACATAATATGAGGAAGTCGCCAATGCATTGTATATAATAGTCCTCCAAAAAAATAACCGACCGATGCTGCATAGGACATGTATTGATTTGCTTTTGAAAGGACCGCCGCAAAGAGGTGTTCTTTTTTTTCGATGAGAAGGCTGTCATATGTAATGGCGTCTGAGGCACCTGAAAACATTGCCCATCCCAGTTGCAGAATCATGTTTCCAATAAATATTGCCGGCAAGCTGTTTGCGAATGCGATAATCGTTATACCAATTCCCGCACAAATATTGCTCAAAATAAGAGTGATCCGTTTTCCGAAAATATCTGCAAGTGCCCCAGTGGGAATGTCAAGAAGAAGCGAAAATCCGAATCCAATCCCATCGACCCATCCAAGCTGTCCGAAAGACATAAACCTTCGCCATACGTAGAGCCAACTACTTGCTCCAAACCACAGATTTGTACTGATAGTGAGGAGATAGTAGAGCTTCACATTGCGCTCCATTCGAGTATTAGTCGATCTAAACATAAGTGATAATTATACAGTATTTGCGAAAGTGCACTTGACAAGGTCAATATCCTGTAGTATACTCATTCCTTAGGATCGTAAGTTTAGTCTACTTACATAAGTAGTCTTTGAGTTCTTCTTACTTAAATTTTCAAGAAGAGCTTTTTGGCAGCTCTTACGCTTCTTGCTTTATCATTTCAGTATTGTTTCGTATGTTTAATAACCGTGCTCGTTCAACCTATCAACCCGCTAAAAGTCGTTTTGGAACAGGACCATCTCGTAGTGGAGGTTTTCGCTCTGGAGGATTTCGTGGCGCTGGTGGACCTCGCCGATTTGGTGGAGGTGGAGGACGAAAACGAATAAGTGATACAGCAGTGCATGAATACATAAGACGAGCCAGTGTAAAACCAGCCGCTGCTCTTTTACCAGTACCTGTCATTCCGGATGTACAGTTTGACAGCCTTAACCTACCGCAGCAATTGCAACAGACGATTAGTCGTCATGGGTACAAAAACCTTACACCTATTCAGGTGCAAGGAATACCCGCTATACGCGATGGAAAAGATGTGATCGGTATCGCAAATACAGGTACAGGTAAAACAGCAGCGTTTCTTATTCCACTTATCGAACGGATCATGAGCGACAGGACATACAAAGCCCTTATTGTCGCCCCAACTCGAGAGCTTGCTCTTCAGATTCAGGATGAACTCCGTATATTTACTAGTGGTATGCCTATCTATAGTGCTTTCTGTATTGGAAAGTCATCTATGTATACGCAGATTAGAGAACTGCAACGCAATCCTCATGTTGTCGTAGGGACACCAGGACGATTGAAGGACCTTATTTCACGAAAAGCACTTCGTCTCGAACGATTCAGAATGGTCATTCTTGATGAAGCAGATCAGATGCTTGACATGGGATTTATCAATGATATTAAAGAGATTATTTCATTTCTGCCCGCAGAACGACAATCACTCTTTTTCTCAGCGACATTATCACCATCAATCAATACATTGATTAGTTCATTTGTGAAAAATCCTGTATTGATTTCTGTTAAGACATCAGAGACTACCAGTCATATAACGCAGGAAGTAGTTACGGTTGAGCCAACAGCTCTTAAGATCGAAAAGCTCACTTCCCTGCTTCGACAGGAGGATTTCACGAAAGTATTGGTATTCGGTCGTACAAAACGTGGTGTTGAAAAAATAACCCAAGATTTGTATGCCAAAGGATTTAAAGTTGCCTCCATTCATGGAGACAAGGAACAATCAGCTCGACAACGTGCACTTCGCATGTTTAAGGAAGATGTTGTCAATATCATGATTGCAACAGACGTTGCAGCTCGTGGACTTGATATTCCAAATGTTTCCCATGTCATCAACTTTGATGTCCCAGAATCATATGAGGATTACATCCATCGCATTGGAAGAACTGGTCGTGCAAATAAAACTGGAAAGGCGCTTACGTTTGTCCAGGGACTTGCCGCACCACTTAAGACGCAGTCATACACATCACATAGGAGATAAGATCAATTTTAAAATTGAATAAAAATTAATCCATTCGATTAACTCAGGATTAATACTGAGTGAGGTCGAAGTATTAAAAATTTTAAATTTAAGATTCGATAGTTTGGTATACTGTGAGTATGAAAAAACTCAATGCATTTTGGTATTCATTCCAAAAATCACTTCTCGATTTAAACTATTACAAGGATATAATCAAGACCTCCTACTGGTTTTCATTTAAATATCTTTTATTTCTCCTCATTTGTCTTTCCCTCGTACGATCTGTCCAACTTGGGTTAGAATATGGAAAAGTCCGCAACAAGATTCCTGGATATATCCAGATGGCAAAGCGCGAACTGCTTAATTTATATCCGAAAGAACTTGAACTTCGCATCTCTAACGGAAGATTATATACAAATGTAGTTGAACCGTATTACATCGACTTCCCGGCAAAATTTGGGAATATGGAAGGTAAACATTTAGCAGTAATCGACACGGAAGCTTCTCCAACTGAGTACAAACAATACAATGCACTCGTGTTGGCTACACGCGATGTTGTTGTCTATCCTGATAAACAACAAGGTGATAGTGTTACCACAAAGATGTATTTTTTCAGTGATTTGAAAAAGAGTTTGTATATCGACCACACGATATATACACGGATAATCGACAGTCTCAGTCCACTTCTCATAAAGCTTCCAACATATATTGAAATTGCTGTGATAGTGGGTCTGATACTTCTTCCTCTTATTGGCGGTTTGTTCTGGACGTCATCTACATTATTTGGACTGATCTTTCTCACAATATTAGTCTGGATTATGTCTAAAATTATTGGGGTAAAACTTAGCTATAAAGCGTTATACCGACTCGGTATGCATGGAGTTACTTGGCCAATTCTTTTCGCATTTCTATTAGACCTAACACATCAATCGATACCTTATATTTTCAATCTCATTTTCGCATTATGGATGGGGTTCGTTTTATTCAGAATGAAACGTACTCTTGTGGTATAATATTTCCTGAAATATGAAAACGTCAGTCGCAATAAAAAATAATTTCTTTTTCTTTTTTACCCGATATGCGGGCTGATTTTTTATAAAAGAAAAAGAAAAATCACCCCGCCAAAAGCGGGGTCTTTTCGTTTTTGGAATATGAATATAAAAATAGAACAACAATTTTGCTTTTACTTTACGCCCTTTTAGCGGGAAGTATTTATATGCAAATACACCCGCCGAAAAGGCGGGTTTTTTAGTTTCATTTATAAAAATTTATTAAACAAAAAAATGGTAGCAACCAAAGTCGAAGAAATGTCTGCAGCGAAGTTGGCCGGAGAGGGAATCATTGGTCATAATTCAATGGGTGGAATACTAGTTATAAATAACGCGCCATATGCACTTAAGCATCCGTATCATCGATTCACAAAGGATCCAACCAAACCATGGGGACATCCAGATGGCGGATATACAAAAGCCGACCTTGTCCCTATTACCATGCACGTAGATGCACCATCAATGGATGAGTCTGCTCATGCTGTTTCTTGGGTTCTTGAAAAATTAAGACAATCAGATATTTCGGCGTTACCTACACAAGGTTTAGAAATTGAAGGGGCCGTCTACAAGAAGGGAACAATGCAGTTGGCTCCCGCATTCACAGATCCATCACGTAATCCGCATGCTGAATTAATGGAGACAACTCTTGAAACAGCAACGGGAAAGTTGCCCAATGGAGAATACCCTCGTTCACCCGTTGAGCTGGCACACCAGGTTTCATTAGCTGTTCTTGAAGCGCATGAACAAGCAGAACTTGAGGGAAATAGTGTTGTTCATAGCTCGGTGCCTGAAGGGGGAAATCCATATGAAAACAGAAATACCCCAGTCCCCTATCTTCAAGCGTTCGCTCCTCGAGTTCTTGCTGATACTGTTTTGCATGGCGGTACAATTCCTCAAGAGGCGATTGATATGTATGAAAAAATTGGAATTCCAGATGTTCTTACTTATCTTCAAGAAAGTGGTATTTTGAATTGGCCGATCAATGCACTTCATGTCCACAATGGTGTACCTAAGATTGGTGAATATGCAGATACGCGTACAGCATTTGCGATGGGAGAACTTCGCAACACTGAAATGGCAAAGATACTTTCGTTTATGATGTACAACACGCAATATTGTTATGGAGCAGATACCGGTGTAAGCGATGTTCGTTCAATCATGCGTCGTCTTTTGTCGACAGCACATGGAGGGCAAATGCCCCAATCAGTTGAGCAATACATACATGAAGCAGTTTCCGCACTTGAAGAGGGATCGATCCATTCCCTGCCCCGCTATCCGGCACATTCCCAACACGATAGGATTCGGATTCGAATGGATGGGGTGACGATGGAATCAATTGATGCCCCTATGAATCCTGATTTGCGGTTGGTTCTTGGATGGTCGTATATGAATCAAATAATGAATGTAATCGCACTTGATGCAATGGAAAAAACAAGTGGTAATGAAACACAAGTGCTTCCCTATTTAGCGGGACGATTTGGTGAACTTATGAATCCGATACAAGCAATGGGTGAGTCTCAATCAAGCTATGCGCATGACTTAGTATTTAATACAAAAGGATATGAAGGTAAAGCGCCATGGATGAAAAAAAATTATGTAGATTCTATACGGGATATAATGAGTATATTTGAACAGTATGCAATAGAATATCCTGCAATAAAGACACATGTCGCCATAGCAAACAGATTATTAAATGATGTCATTAGGCCACTGCAATCGACTTCTCTTGAAGAATATTTCGGTGTTGAAAATGGTGTATATAATCCGAATGGACTGAATACAGGAATAGTCACTGATGCAAAGAAAAAAATTGGCATTCAAGAACTGATCGATGTCCAAAGCAAAGCAACTAAACTACAAGCGGAAGCGCTGACACAAATAAGCAGTGAAAGTGATTTGTTAGCTTTTTTTGGAATATAAAAGTCAATGAAACTTTTTTGATACAAATTGCATATATACTATTAGGTAATGATGAATTACCATTATTAATAATTTATAGGTATTTTTATGAAAAGAAAATCACTCATTCTCCTGACCGTGCTCGCATTAGCACTTGTAGTTACTGGGGTTCGTGCGGAAGAAATTGAAACACAAACGGATGATGTTTCACCAACAGGAATGAAGCAATTTAGAGAGGAAGCAAAAGAACTTCGTGAAAAAAATAAAGAAGTAAGAGAGACACTTAGGGAAGAAAACAAAGATGAGCGAGAATCATTTAGAGAGCAGAGAAAAACAGACTTAGAAAAAATGAAAGAGGAAAATAAGACGAGCAGAGAGACGGTTAAAGAGGAAACAAAAACCCTTCTGGAAGGAAAAACCCCAGAAGAGAAATTGACTCTCATGCCAACAGTAAACGCAATGAGAAAAGCGCAAGCTGACAAAAACAGAGCAAATGTAAAAGAATTTGCGACCACACAGAATGCGGAAAAAAAATCACTTGTGCAATCTATCCAGACAAAGATGGATGAATTTAGATTGTCAGTTAGATCAAGTTGGACAAATTTGTGGAGCTCTTTCTTCGGAAAGAAATAAACTCTTTCAAGACAATAAAAAACCCGCTCTTTTAAGGCGGGTTTTTTTATGGTGTCTCAATATTTATTGACAAAAAACAGTTTGGCATATACAATTAGATAATTGTCTAAATATCTATGGATAATCTATATAAGGCGCTTGCAGATAAAACTCGCAGAAAAATATTAGAACTTCTTAAAAAGTCTGATATGACGGTCAATGAAATCGGTAAGTACTTCCCTATTACTGGCGCTTCACTTTCTCATCATCTAGACATCCTTAAACGTGCACGACTTGTTATATCGGAGCGGGAAGGTCAGTTTATTCGATATTCACTCAATGTTTCCGTATTTGAAGAAGTCATGAAAAATATTATCAGTTTATTACAAAAATAATATGCTTATCTTTCAAATTATTTTGATCGTTATCCAATTTGCCGCATCATTTTATTTTTATCCAACACTTCCAGAGAGCATGCCAACCCATTGGAATGTGTATGGGAATATAGACAGCTATATGCCAAAGCAGTATGCGGTTTGGATGTTCCCTCTCTTGGGATTGTTAATGTTAATTCTTTTTAAGATAGTGCCTTCTTTTGATCCTAATAAGAAAAAATATCAACATTTTGTTACTGAATGGCAAATATTACAGACAATATTCATTGCATTTTTTACTTATATGCAAGGTATCACTTTTTATGCGGCACACAACCCTTCCCTTATCATTATGAGACCAATGTTTATTGGGCTTGGAATTTTATTTATCCTCTTAGGAAACTATCTTTCAAAAATCCGTCAAAACTATTTTATCGGGATTAAAGTTCCTTGGACTCTTGCGAGCGAAGATAATTGGAATAAAACGCATCGATTTGCCAGTTGGACATTTGTTATCGCTGGGATAATCGTTTTTATTGAGGCATTCTTTATATGGGAAGCAACACCTATCGTTTTTGGAAGTCTAATGCTCGGCTCATTTCTTCCCGTACTCTTTTCATATTTACTTTTCAAGAAAAAGGAACATCTTATGAAACGCATTATCCTTGGGATTATTATCGCACTAGTTCTTCTTGCTGGAATGCGTACCATAAGTGGAGAGGATGATTGGATATGTAAAGACGGCAAATGGGTTATGCACGGAAAACCATCATCTATACGCCCAACAACGAACTGTATTAAGAAATAATTTTATTTCTTAAATGGGAATTGAGCATAAACTGCTTTGTCCCCTAGTTCTCGTTCAATTCTCATAAGACGATTGTATTTCGCAAGTCGTTCGCTTCTTGCTGGAGCACCTGTTTTTATTTGTCCAGTTCCCATTGCAACCACAAAGTCAGCGATAAAAGCATCTTCGGTTTCACCTGAGCGATGCGACACCACAGATGTCATTTCAACAGCACGGGCAGCCAGAATTGCATTTACTGTTTCCGTGATGGTCCCAATTTGATTGAGTTTGATAAGGATGGAGTTTGTTGTTTTTTCCTGAATGCCTCGGCTGAGTCTTTTTGTATTGGTTACATATAAATCATCTCCAACAACCTGGATCTTCCCTTTCCCTGCCTCTGTGAATAGTCTGAAACCATCCCAATCATCTTCAGAAAATACATCTTCGAATGACACCATTGGGTATCGTGACGCAAGTTCAAGAATGAATGTTGAAAGTTCGCTAGAAGAAACTGTTTTCCCCTCCTTATTGAGTATATATTTTCCATCTTTATAAAACTCTGTTGCTGCTGCGTCTATGCCAAAACAAACATCGGTCCCAAGAGTATACCCAGCTTTTGCAATGGCCTCGCTCATAAGTTGAAATGGTTCTTCATTACTGCTCACTGCAGGGGCGAACCCTCCTTCATCCCCAATAGAAATGGCATATCCTTTTGATTTCACAATTTTCTTAAGATTCTGATAGATTTCTGCATTCATACGAACCGCTTCGACAATTGATTTTGCTCCAATCGGAAATAACATATACTCCTGAATGTCAGTTGCCCAGTTTGCATGCTTTCCACCGTTCATCACATTCATTTCTGGAATGGGCATGATATATGTACCTTTGAAATCTGGATTGAATTTTGAAAGGTATACATAGAGAGGTTTCTTTTCTGCCGCTGCTTCAGCTCGTGCGGCACTTAATGAAACGGCAAGGATAGCGTTTGCACCAAGATTTGCCTTATTTTCTGTTCCATCCAATTCAATCATTTTCTTGTCAAGCATTTCCTGTGCGGCAGCATCCATTCCCTTCACGACAGAGCTTATTTTTGTGTTTACGTTTTCAACCGCCTTCAAAACTCCTTGGCCTAAGTATCTTTTTGAATCCCCGTCTCTCAGCTCCACTGCCTCATATTTACCTGTTGATGCACCTGATGGGACTGCAGCCCATCCTGTTGCGCCATCTTCCAAAGTTGTAACACACTCTATGGTTGGGTTGCCGCGACTGTCAAGTATTTCTTGCGCGTGAATGGATGAGATTTTCATATGTATTCATTATAATTCAATTCTATGAACCTTTCTACTCGAGTGAAAGCTATCCTTGCCCTTATTGTTGTTGGTATTCTTGGAGGAATCGCCCCATTATTTATGAAGATCGCATTGAAAGAATTTAATTCTTATCAAATCTTATTCCTTCGTTTTGGGTTGGCAACCATCCTGGTTTTTCCTCTTTTGGTAAAACATCTTAAAGCAATTACCATTAGAAAATTATCTTACGCTTTTCCGGCTGGACTTTTATTTAGTGGGAATGTTTTCTTTATGGTGGTGGGGATTCAATACACAACAAGTATTGTTTCACAACTTTTTTATCTCCTCACACCAGTTTTTGTTTCACTTGTTGGATATCTTTTTTTTAAGGAAAAAATCTCTTTCCGTAGAGTGATTAGTATGATTGTTTGTTTTGCAGGATCATCCCTTCTTATACTTAGATCAGTTCAAGGGCATGATTTAGTAAGGTCGATTGGAACACTCCAGGGAAATATTCTTATTATGTGTGCGGTTACTTCTTGGTCTCTCTATGTGGTTTTTACAAAAAGAATAAGCAAACAACTTGATCCCTCTTTTTTTCTTGTAAGTAATTTTATTACTGCTTTTTTTGTGAGCGGGATAAGTTTTATTTTTACTCAGACTTCTTTCATGGCTACAATATCACACTTTTATTCTAGTAGCCCACCAATCATGTTAAGTTTGCTTGCACTAGCGGTTATTAACTCAGTTTTGTTTTTTTTCTTATACCAATGGAGCTTGAAATATGTTTCTGCATTTATTGTTGCATCTACAACATACATTTCCCCCCTTTCTGCAGCTCTTTTTGCCATACCCTTTTTTGGCGAACAACTAAGTACGACACTCCTCTTAAGTGCTGTAAGTATTTTTATTGGGTCCTATTTGATCCTTTCAGAAAAAAAATAACGTTTGGTATTTGATATAATGAAACTATTACAAATTAAGTATTATATATTATGGTTACCATCGGTCAACAAGTCCCAGATTCCGAATTCGAATATTTTCAGAACGAACAATTCAAAAAAGCAAAACTATCCGACTATCGAGGCAAGTGGCTTGTTCTTTTGTTCTATCCGGCTGACTTTACCTTTGTTTGTCCTACAGAATTGAGTGAGGCTGCTTCAAAATATGAAGAGTTTAGAAAGATAAATACAGAAGTGATAAGCTTCAGTACAGATACTGTATTCGTGCATAAGGCATGGCACGATAATTCTCCAGTGATCAAATCAATCACCTATCCGATGGGAGCTGATCCGACTGGGAATATATGCCGTGCGTTTGGAACATATCTCGAAATAGATGGGTTATCGCTCCGCGGAACATTCATCATCGATCCAGATGGCATACTGAAGGCTATGGATATTCATGACAACAGTATCGGCCGCAACAGTGATGAAATTTTCAGAAAACTTCAAGCGGCGCAATATGTCAGAGAACATAAGGGTGAAGTTTGCCCAGCAAGCTGGAAACCGGGCGCAAAGACACTTAAACCTGGCGTGGATCTTGTTGGAAAGATATAAAATGTGCCCCTTGCAAACCTCGGAGGTTTGCAAAAAGGCAGACGTCGTTTAATTAAATGCGTTATAATTCGCATATGCTACTTAAAGAAGCTATTTTGCGGTTTCTTGAATATTGCGAACTTGATAGGAATCTTTCGATTCGCACGGTACGTATGTATGGGTATTATCTGCAATTTTTTGAGGGATGGATGGTTCAACAAAAAAATACGACCTCTGTGGAAGAGATTAATGATGAGACAATTCGCAATTTTAGGCTATATCTATCGCATACCTATAAAAATCCACACAAAGGATATCTGTCTCGACAGTCTCAGGGATATTTTCTTATTGCACTTCGCTCATTCTTTAAATTTTTATTAAAACAAAAATTACAGGTGATAGCGCCGGAAATGATCGAGCTTGGAAAACAAAAAGAACGTGAGATTAAATTCCTTCTTCCAGAAGAACTCAAAAGAATATTTGATAGTGTCGACACCTCCGAGGAACCCGGCTTGAGGGATAGGGCCATTCTTGAAGTTCTCTTTTCAACAGGGCTTCGTGTATCCGAGCTTACATCTCTTAATAAAGAAGATATAAATATTGATCGAGGTGAATTTAGTGTTTTGGGAAAAGGGAGAAAGGTGCGTGTTGTTTTTCTTTCTGATGATGCGAAAAAAAGATTGGGAGAATATCTTGAAAAACGATCGGACCCATATTCCCCCCTGTTTATTCGATATTCAGGACCCAAACCAGAAGAAGGGCTTACTCCAGAAAAAATGAGATTATCGGTTCGTTCGGTAGAACGGCTGGTTGATAAATATAGAAAGATTGCCGGCATTGTCAAGCATTTTGGTCCTCATGCACTGCGCCATAGTTTTGCAACAGATCTCCTACAACACGGTGCAGACTTACGAAGCGTACAGGAAATGCTTGGTCATAAAAATGTTGCAACAACACAGGTTTATACCCATGTCACCAATCCTCAACTTCGTGAAATACATCAGAAATTCCATTCAGGAAACAAATGAAAATTCAGCAGAGATTAAGACATCATATATATACTATCTCCTGTGCAATTATGGGGAAAAGCTTCTCTGAATTTATATTTAAACACTGGTCTGAAATTTTCCTCGGTTTTTTGACGCTCGCGTATATTCTCTATTTTTCTTGGTTTACCGTACTCAGGTATAGAACACTGTACGCATCCTATTTTGATTTGGGCATAATGCACCAGACGGTATACAACACGTTTATTTCATTAAAGACAGGCGATTATTCTCGTTTTCTTGAAATGACAAATCCCCACGGATTTGACCAGGTAAAAAGGATGGCGGTACACAATGATCCACTTCTTGCATTGATTGCACCACTCTATTTTATTTATCCTGGCCCGGAAACACTACTCGTTCTTCAGTCGGTTTTATTGGGACTTGGGGCACTTGTCATATACGCAATTGGTCTGCACATATTTATCAACAACTCGAACAGGAAGCTCATCTCACTTTTTTTTGCGTTCACTTACCTATTCTATCCTCCTTTACAGCTCACAAACAATTTTGATTTTCATGCAGTAGCCCTTGCAACACCATTTCTGCTCTGTATGTTTTATTTTTTTCTCAAGCAACAGTATAAGGTATCAATAATATTTGTGGTACTCTCACTTCTTGCTAAAGAACAGGTTGGGTTAACTATCTCATTTTTTGGTCTCTATGCCATGGCACAAATTTACTTCAAGAAACAAAAGGAAAAAAGAAACCTGATTTTTTTTGGTTTGACAACATTTCTTATTGGTATTTTATGGTTCTTTGTTTCCATGAAATTAATCATCCCTCATTTCAGAAGTGGTTTACACTTTGCACTTGGATATTTTGGTGACTTTGGTGATTCCACAACTTCTGTATTTGTCGGATTCATAAAGAAACCAAATCTGGTTTTCCAATACATATTTAGAAAAGATACCGTCGACTATCTATTTAGTTTATTGGGGCCGCTTGGTTTATTATCCTTGCTTGCGCCAATTCAACTCCTCATCGCCACTCCTGAATTAGCAATTAATACACTTTCGAAAAGTGGCGCAATGAGGAATATCTATTTCCATTACACAGCAGTGATTACGCCGTTTATATTCATCTCAGGCTTATATGGATTCCAGAGGCTGATTTCTTTCATAAAAAATGAAAAAAAATATGTATGGCTCATTATTGTTTTTTTTACCACATGCTCATTATATTTTTCATTCACATTATCGCCACTTCCCTATTCAGCTAAACGTGCAATCCATCCCATCAGCTGGCCCGCAAAAGAAAGTGAGGACACATTTATTTGGCAAAAAAAATTAGAAAATGACTCGATAAAAGTAATGTCTACAGGACACATCGCTCCAGTGCTTGCGTCACGGAGATATTTCTATAATTTTTCGTCTCGATATGATTTGGCAGATTACATTGTTCTTTCCGTAGATGAGGTTTATAATTCTCTTGATACCGTCACATGGAAACCGGCGTATGAAAAATTGCAGAATGACCCTCGGTTTGCAGTGGTTTACAAAAATCAAAATTTTGAAGTTTACAAAAAAATATGATTTCAATCATAATTCCTTTTTATAACGAAGAAAAAAACATCCCGATTCTACTTGAAGAAATATATTCTGAATGTAAAAAAGCCCATTATGAATTCGAAGTTCTACTAATCGATGATGGCTCAACGGAAAAATTACAGCTTGAAAGTCCAGAGCTTCAGAACGTTCGAATATTCACGCACAGAAAAAGGATGGGTAAGGGTGAAGCGCTGAGGACCGGGATAAAAAATGCCAAAGGCGACATATTTGTTTTTATGGATGGCGACCTTCAAGATGATCCAGCAGACTTACCCAAGTTTATGCATGAGATTAAATCTGGGGCAGATTTGGTAAATGGCATCAGGTCAAAGCGCATCGATTCCCCTCTCATACGACTTTACTCTTTTTTTGCAAATGTCGTACTTCATCGTCTATTCCATTCGCCATTCACCGATATCAACTGCGGGTTCAAGATGTTCAAAAAGGAATTGCTTGACGAGTATCCATTGTACGGAAATAACTTCCGCTTTTTCCCGCTTTCAGCATACTATAGAGGATACTGTGTAAAAGAAGTGGTGGTACATAATAGAAAGAGGATTCATGGGAGTTCAAAATTCGGTCCCATGAAACTGTTCACAGGGATTTTGGATATGACGACCGCATACTTTGTTTTTTTGTTTGCCGATAGACCTCTTCACTTTTTTGGCCCAATTGGGAGTGTTCTTTTTTCGATTGGTTTTTTGATTTCTTTTTACTTGGCGATAGAACGAATCTTCTTTCGAGTTCTTCTCTATCGAAGACCGATACTGCAGTTGGGAATAGTGCTTATTATCGTCGGGATTCAGATAGGTATGACCGGTTTGATCGGTGAGCTGATTGTCTATTTCAATAAGAACAGGAAATAACATTGACTTACATAAATCTGCTACACTGAAAAGATATATGAATCCGGTGATTGCACTGATCATTGCTAATATCATTTGGGGAGCGGCTGCACCGCTATTCAAATTCGCTCTTACCAATATTCCCCCATTCACGCTTGCATTCATCCGATTTTTCTTTGGAGCTCTTCTTTTTCTCCCATTTGTTCTTGCGAAAAACTATTCGGTAACAAGAAAGCAACTATTCCAAATATGCCTCGGAGCCTTTTTTTCTATAGGTATAAACATTCCCTTCTTCTTTCTCGCAATGCAAAGAACTGCAAGTATCAATGCTCCGGTCATCGCTTCTTCCCAACCTATTTTCTTGTTTCTGCTCGCTACATTCTTTTTGAAAGAAAAGCCACATAAACGAGTATTCAAAGGAATCCTCATTTCGCTTGTTGGCGTTCTCGTCATTATCCTTTCCCCTATTTTTATGAATCATGGCACAACTATTCTGCAAAAGGAATCCGCATTGGAAGGCAATCTATTCTTAATCATTGCCACAATGGGCGCCGTGGGTCATACGCTAGTCCATAAGGGTGTTTTAAAACAGGTGCATTTTTATATCGTGACATGTATAAGCTTTCTAACTGGGTCCTTGACTTTTATTCCTTTTATGAATTCAGAAATGCATAATTGGTCTCTCTATCAACTCAATGGAGCAGGATGGACAGGGATCATCTTTGGAGTATTTTTCTCATCGGCGCTTGCCTTTGCGTTATTCGCATATGGAATCTCAAAAATTGAAGCACAGGAAGTTGGCATATTCACATATATTGATCCAATCATTGCGGTCATTATTGCCATACCTCTTCTCCATGAGTATCCGACACCATTATTTTTCATAGGCTCACTTTTTGTTTTTATCGGTATATTGTTTGCAGAAAAGCGACTCCATTGGCATCCGTTCCACATGATCAGAAAGAAAAAACATAGCGTTTAGAGCTCCAATCTTAGTCCACAATATCTTATTGTATTCGATGTTGCTACGTTCATTTTTCGATTTTAAGCCACGATTTAAGTGATAAATGCTACAATTAGATAATATGAACACAAAAATAATGGTTACGGGCGCAGCAGGATATATCGGATCGGTCGCAACCTATCTTTTTTTACAAAAAGGATATTCAGTCGTGGCTGTAGACAACTTTACAACTGGGTATCATGGTCCATTGGCAGTGCTGAAGGCGAAATACCCCACATTACTTACCGTGTATGAAGAGGACTTAAAAAGCATCAAAAACGTATTCGTCAAAGAATCTGGAATCCAAGCAGTAGTCCATTACGCTGCATCATGTCTTGTCGATGAGTCGATGAAGAACCCATACAAATATTTCGATAATAATGTCGGTGGAACTAATGAGCTTTTGAACGCAATGGCAGAAAGCGGAGTAAATCGAATTGTTTTTTCGTCAACATGCGCTGTATATGGTGAGGCACAGTATATGCCAATAGATGAAAAACATCCACTTAATCCTTCACAACCATATGGCGTATCAAAGATGATGGTGGAGGAAGAAATTCAATGGTATGCGCGGCTCAAGGGGCTGAGATATGTCATCTTGAGATATTTCAATGTCTGTGGAGCTGCGGATGACGGACTGATCGGTGATTCAAAAAAGCCATCAAGTCTTCTTATGCAGAATGCGGTACGGGGAGCACTTAATATAGAGCCTTTTGCGCTTACCTGTCCCGAGGTCGATACCCCAGACAAAACGCCAATAAGGGATTATGTGAATGTGGTTGATTTGAACGAGGCTCACTTACATGCACTTGAATATATATTGGCTGATAATCCGAATGAAATAATCAATTTAGGTACCGGAACAGGAAATTCCGTACTTGAAATCATCAGTAAGGTAAAGGAAGTGACCGGAGTTGAGTTTCCCCTTGGGAAAGCTGCTCCTCGCGAAGGCGATGATGCAAAAAAAATCGCAGATATCACCAAGGCAAAGAAGATTCTGGGTTGGACACCTAAAAGATCGATAACCGACAGCGTGAATGCATTAGTAACATGGTATAAGGCTCATCCACAAGGATGGGATAAATAATAGATATGCGCCAACGCATAAGAATTCATCAATACCTTCTCTATCTTAGTCTCGTCTGCCTCCTTGTTGTCTGTGTATTTTTCATTTTGGAGAAAATGAACACCGTACGTTTGCAGAAACGGTTGACGGCACTTGATACTATAGTCGCACCCTATTATGACAAGGAGGTTTTTAGTCCACCCCCATTTATCAAATATAGAAACACGGATGTGAAGCCGGTGAAGATTCCCATAATCATGTATCACTATGTTGAATACGTGAAAGATGCGAAAGATATAATCAGAAAGAAACTAAGTATATCACCATTCCTTTTCGAGCAACATCTGCGCACATTAAAGGACGCGCACTACGAAACCTATTTCGTAAAAGATGTTCCGCAGATACTTGATGGCACTATTGATTATTCGACACACAGCGCCATTTTATCGTTCGATGATGGATATCAGGATTTTTATACGGATGTTTTTCCGTTACTGAAGAAATACAATATGCGCGCAACACTTTATATCATCACAAACTACATTGGTAAAAAAGGGTTTCTCGATGAGGGACAAATAAGGCAGCTTATTGATAGTGATCTTGTCGAAATCGGATCTCATACTCAGGATCATGTATACCTCAAGATTTCTCCCAAGGATTATGCGACTAAGCAAATACAAGAGAGCAAAAAAACACTGGAAAAAACGTTCGGTATAAAAATAAAGACGTTTGCCTATCCGTACGGAGCATTTAATGAATTCGCAATTGATACTGTGAAACAAACGGGATATACTGCAGCCGTTTCCGTCATTCCGGGTCAGATGCAATCAAAGGACAATCTCTTTTTTCTCTCCAGAATACGACCAGAATTATTTACTCCCCAGTCGATGATACGAGTGATAGAAGAAATGAACAAGTAAACAATACTCTTGTACTTATGCTTCGGTTACCGTATTATATATATCTATGAAAAACAATAAAGGACTTATGACGATTTTTCTTATCGTGTTTGTTGATCTGCTAGGTTTCGGAATTGTCCTTCCTCTTCTTCCATACATTGCTGAGAAGTATCAGGCAACGCCGCTTACGATCGGAATTTTGGGTGCAACTTATTCATTTTTCCAGCTTATCAGCGGTCCTGTTCTAGGGAGGCTTTCTGATAGATATGGAAGAAAAAAACTACTTGCAATCTCTCAGGTTGGTAGCGCGATAGGATACCTGATACTTGGTCTTGCTCATAACCTTCCCCTCTTATTTTTGGCCAGAATTATTGATGGGATAACAGGAGGAAACATATCCATTGCACAGGCATATATTGCAGACGTCACCACAAAAGAAAACAGAGCAAAAGGAATGGGTATTATCGGTGCCGCATTCGGCCTTGGTTTTATTTTTGGTCCAGCAATTGGAGGCTTTTTGGCAAAGTACAGCTATAGTTATCCTGGATATTTTGCGATGGTTGTTTCCCTTATTACCGTTGCCCTTACGTTATTCACACTTCCAGAAACTGTCTCAAGCCAAGAGCGAGCTCATGAACCTAAGGCTCAGGTTACGTTTCAAGAATTCTGGAAGGTCGCCAGTGCTTCAAATATCCAATATCTGATCGTAGTCTTCTTTATGATGAACTCGGCGTTTTCAATGATGCAAGGCACATTTGCATTGTGGACCCAAAAGAGATTCAATTTCGGCCCAGAACAAAACGGGTATGTTTTCGCATTCGTAGGCGTATTAGCCGTAATAGCACAACTTAAACTCCTTCCGTTTCTTGTCAAACGATTTAAGGAACGATCTCTTCTCAATTACTCAACATTCTTTTTTGTTGCAGGGTTCGTCTTGATGCCTTTTGTGCCTAATCCATGGTTTCTTATGGTCACCCAAGCCTTTATTGTATTTGGAAACAGTATGGCAAACCCAGCGATTCAAGCACTGGCTAGCGAGAGTGTCCCAAAAGAGGAATATGGAGAGACACTTGGTTTTCTGCAATCTGCCGGTAGTCTAGGTCGTATTGTTGGACCAATATTCGGTGGATGGCTATTTGGTGCACTTGGCATAAACTCACCATTTCTCTTTTCCGCATTCGTGATGTTCTTGATATTTCTTTATTTACAAGGAAAGAAATAAAATATCACTATACAAAATAATAGAATCATAGTCTGGATTCCCGCATTCGCGGGAATGACACATCTATATATGTTGTGGTTTCTTTCAAGGCATTGCTTCTTTAGCTTGCTTCAAGTGCTTGCTTTAAGTCCGCAAGTAAATCCTCCACATTTTCGATGCCAACAGATATCCTCAATAAACCGTCACTCAACCCTATTTTTTCCCGTTCTTCTTTAGGAATCGATGCATGAGTCATGCTTGCGGGATGATCGATAAGTGATTCAACCCCCCCAAGACTTTCGGCAAGAGGAAAATTGGTAAGAGACGATAAGAATTTCTTTACATCATATTTTTCATCTATTTCGATTGAAAGCATCCCTCCCCCATTCTCCATCTGTTTTTTAACGATTTTTTTATGATCTCCAGTTTCCAAGCCAGGATAATATACTCGCTTAATTTTTTTGTGATTCGACAAATATCTTGCAATTGCTTCTGCATTTTTCGTGTGTCTTTCCATCCGCAGTTCAAGAGTTCTCAAGCCTCGAAGAGTTAACCATGAATCAAACGGCGAAAGAATTGCGCCAATTGCATTTTGTAAAAACTTTAATTTTATATAGAGCTGCTCATTGCTGGTAAGTAACGCGCCACCAACAACGTCACTGTGCCCATTGATATATTTCGTTGTTGAATAAACAACAATATCAGCCCCAAATTTCGCTGGTTGTTGAATAATTGGAGAAGCAAATGTATTGTCGACTATTAAATATGCGCCGTGTGTATGTGCCTCTTTCGCAAGTTGTTCGATATCTGCAACTTTCATGAGTGGGTTGGTGGGTGTTTCCAGCCATATATATTTGACCCGTTTATTTTTTAGGATCTCTCTTACTTTTTTTATATCGGTCAAATCGATTAGATGATATTTGATTCCCTGTTTTCCAGAGACATTCACAATAAATCTATATGTTCCTCCGTATGCGTCAGATGAAAATAGTATTTCTTCATCTGGTTTGAGAGAAGCAACCACTGTCGCCAGCACAGCCGATCCGGAACTGAATGCAAGACCAAACTTCATCCCGTCCAGTGCTGCAAGCGTATTTTCAAGGATGGCGCGAGTAGGATTGCCAGAACGAGAATAGTCATACTTTCCCTCATTCCCAAATTTAAATGTTGTCGACATATGGATCGGGGGAATAATATCGCCAGATTCCTTATTCGGCACATATGAAGTATGTAAAACTTTTGTAGATGGACCGTTCATAGGTGGTAAATATAAATTAATAATTAATTGAAAACTTTTTATCTTTCATCCACTCGTCATTGAAAACATCATTTCGGTATGGGATAGCTGAATCGGGAAACATAAGAACAACAGAATCTTTCTTCGTAACCAATCCTCTGTGGATAGCCTCAAGCAAGGCAACATAGCTCGCACCAGAAGACTGGCCTTGGAACACACCAAGCGCAGGTAAAATGCGCGTCATTGTGAGTCCAGATATATCACTTACTCGTATATATTCATCGATCACTGTTAGATCTAAATTTTTTGGATATATATCTTCTCCAAATCCCTGGATGTCATACGAATGTGAAAGGTGCTGGACATCTTCAAGAGCATACCCTTTCTTTAATAGATAGAGAATGCTCCCGATTGTATCGACGCCAATAATCTTTATATTTCTGTTTCTTTCTTTCAAATAACGACCGATTCCAGAAATTGTTCCACTTGTTCCTGTTGGGATTATCACAGTTGTGACCTCTCCCTTTGTCTCTTTCCAAATTTGCGGACCAGTATAAAGATAATGCGCTTTCGTGTTTGAAAGATTGTCATACTGTTGAGGGACCCAGACATTATCTTTAGTCCCTATGTAATCACGGATTGAATAATAACTGTGCGGATCAGTCGGTGAAACTTTTGTTGGCGCGACAATGACATGGGCACCGAATTTTATTAATCTATTTATCTTTTCTTCACTTACCTTATTTGGTACGATAAGTACCACATTATTGCCATAAATCGCCCCCATAAGTGCAATACCAGCTCCCGTGTTTCCTGAAGTCGCTTCAGCAATAATCGTTTTTCCCTTAATGATATGTCCATCTTGTATTGCGTCATCAACCATCTGACGCGCCATGATATCTTTTATGCTCAATGCTGGATTGTAAGAAATATCAAGGGCGCCTAGCGATTTATACCGATTATCTATGATGGGGTCATGTAGCGTAATGAGTGGAAGATTTCCTATTCGCTCAATATCATCCCCCCTATCTATCTTGGCAGACCCATATTGGTTGATCGAGAGAGTGAATCCATCCAATTTCATATGTAATTCTTCTAGGGTCTCTTGACCTGAAATATGGATCACTGAACCCATCCTTACACCTTTCATTAGGGATGGAATGGGATACGAGATAAGGATTCTTTTCAACTGTTCGATTCCATCCAATTCTTGTTGCGGTGAGTATGCCCAGCCATGAAGGTTTGATATGGGGTCAACAAAGACAATCAAGATTGTTCACCAGTGAAGAACGGAGTTCCTTTAGGTTGGTCTTTATGGATGGAAATTGTGCATTCATTAATGATATATATTCTTGAAGTTGTGAGGAAAGAACATATCTGTCTGTTGGGTTTGATCTTAGGTCTGAATTTTTCATTTTATTTTTAAATTTACTTATAATATTACGAAGGTTATCTGGAGAAAATATCTCCTCAGCAGGTACAGCAAAAGCAGGAAGAAAAGAAAAACAATCTCATACATTAATAGTAATATATTTTTAAAAAAAAGCAAATGATATACTATTTATATAGCTATGAACGTCTATTTCACCGCATCGATTGTCGGAAAAATAAAATATCTTGCCAACTATCAAAATATTATTGACGTTGTAAAAAGAGGTGGACACACGATCACTTCAGATCATATCATAAAAAGTGTTTCAGAAAACCAGATTAACCTTCAAAGTGAACTGAAGCGAGAACAGTTTCATAAGAAACTTAAAAAATGGATCATGAATTCACAATGTATGATCGTAGAGACTTCATTTCCTTCAATAAGTGTCGGATTTGAAATTTCACTCGCACTCAATTTAAACAAACCAGTACTTGTCCTTTATACGAATGAGGCCCCCACTCTCCTGTCCGGATATAATGATGAAAAAATGATCTGTGAACAATATACTCAAAACAATATTGATGGAATCATTGAGGATTTTTTAAATTATGTCAAAGGCACAAGCGAACACCGATTCACTTTTTTTATCACGACAGAAATGAGCAAGTTTCTCGATGATATCTCAAAGAGGAAAAAATTACCCAAGTCAGTATATCTTCGCCAACTGATTGATATTGAAAGAAAAAAACACGATACAGCTCTGTGATGCATTGTCTCTAATTATTCTTCTTATTAGAATGAGGTCCATATGGGGTAGCTGAAGTATCACACAGACTTGAGAATAAGTCGTCATATCATTGGTTGCAGTTTGATTCAACAAAAGGAGCTCCTTTCAGTATGTATGTTCCCCTACTTGAGGATACAATACTCCCGGCATTTGAAGATAAAAGTATCATAACTCCCTTTTCGAGATGGACGATTGGAAGAAAAAGCAATCCGAATTTTGCAACCGCTGGGTCAGGTATTGAGGGACATTTATGTGCTTTTGCCCCAAATGAAATCATAGGTATCCTTGATGGTTTACAAAATGATGCATTTCACATCATGAAGGATGATGTAGGGATGGCAAAACTAACAGCATTTCTTGAAGATCAATCAAAACCAATAGGAATAAAATTATTAACATCCGGGCGCATTGCATTCGAGATTGCGTTGGCAAAAGCGCGTGCGATGCGAGCCATGGTCGAAAAAGGAGGATATTACTATTCAAACGATAACCAAATGAAGACAGTAGAACATTCGCGAAGAGAAAGGAGCACCCGTTATCAGACTTTTGTATATTCAACCCCTCCTTTAGTTGATTGGAAAATAGAACCAGCAGGAAGGGATACGCTATGTTTTAGTCAAGCGGTAACTCAGAAAATACCAGTATCCCCTATTCCAGTAGAATATATCGGTAACGATATTGGTACAAATCAAAAATACAAGTTACTCGCTGAACTCGGTCGGTTTGGACACCCTGTCGTACCCGTAATTAGAAATAATTTTGACTGATCTTAATATTTATAGTTTGTATAGTAAGCATCAATCGATGATTGATCGTTTGGTTTACCGTTATAATTTATGAACACTTCCTCATCCTTTTTTATGTCTTTTACTGCATAATAGTCCATGCATTTTGTTTTCAGATTACAATCATATCGCGCGTTTGCTGAGGGGGAATGATTCGTGAGACCACAGTAACCCAGAACGATTGCATCATTTTTTTCATCCCAGTCGTAATTGTAATAAGTAAGTACGGTTTTATCGAAATGTTCAAGCTCACCAAACGGGACCATGATGATTGGACAAGATTCGATCAATTCACCTTCCTTGATATCTCTAGATGCTTTAACACAACGAATACCATTCAGTTTTTCTGAAGTACTAATATACACTGGAATATCCATATTTATTTTGTTCCTTTTACTTGTAACCAACGATCTCTTGGACATAGGTTTGTCCATGTGCGCCATTTCTCATTATTCCTATATTCTACAAACTCATCATCTTCCACCCAATGCAATTTTGAATCTTCAACAATATGACTGACAAATTCCCTTCCATTCAGATGATCTATTTCATGCTGAAAAATACGTGCGGTATATCCCTGATGAATTTCAGTAATTCGCTCCCCTTCAGTCGTGTATGCTTGTATTGTTACCGATATGGGTCTCGATACAATACCGCACACGCCTCCTGTTGAAAAACATCCCTCATACCACTCACTATTTTCTTTTGAAAAGGAAATGATAACAGGATTTATATAAACACGCAAATCACCTTTTATTCCTTTGCCATCAGCTTTTATGTCGACAAGAATGATTCTCTTCGAGATACCCACCTGCGGTGCGGCGAGGCCGACAAGGATGGGTTTTGTTTGATTCATCTGTTCTCCAAGCGCAATACGAAGCAACATTTCCACTGTCTTTTTGGTTTCGGCAGTCATAATCTTATCTTTTGGTATCTCCGTTGCAATTCGCATCAAAACAGGGTCATTTGGCTTCACGAATGAGTCGGATATTTTCTGTGGCATAGAGTAAGTATACAAAATCCATCTATTCATAAATGAATAACGCAGTAACGATTTGCATTGCCAGTTGGCATAGGTATACTTAATATATGCCACGAAAAATATCAATCGTTTTTTTTGGAAGCATATTGATACTCTTAGCTATCGTTGGTGGAGAACTATACTTCCTAAACCGACTAGCCGAACAAAAGATGTCGGCAAAATGCTCCTTAGAAACAAAATCATCAATACCGAGTATCAATAAGGCACCATTTGTCGGTCGGTTTTCTAATGATGCTCTAAAAGCACTTGACATATTGATAGGATCTGCCGGCTTCAAGTTCATAGATCATTATGGGACAAATTCTGCACAAGAATTGAACGTTGCACTGAAGCAAGAAGGGATAATATCTGTCCTTGGAATAGAAGACGGCACCGTTTCAATCGACATCTTGAACAAAGACAATAAGAAAATAGCCACTCTTATGATTCCGGAGAATACTGATAAAATAAAAATTTTATCAGTGAAAAATGCCTCTAAAATGATGTCCGCCAAAGAGTTAAAAGTAAACCAGAAAGTAGACCTTATTTGGAAAACCATTATTGTTAATGGAAATAAATCAGAGACAATGGATATTATCGTCAAATAGAATGAAAAAAAAATCCTACCTAGTCCCTCAAGTTAAGGTAAAAAAAATTTCCTTTAACACCTTATTTCTTACTAATAATTCGAAGTGGGATTTTCTAGCCGCAGCACCAGTCCAGTGCTCCGATTGTCTACCTGGTCCCTATAACAGTCGCCCTCAATGTTATTGTTTGGGACCAGCATGTGCTTGTTGAACGATGAGTTTGTTAAGAACATTTCTTCGTTTTGGAAACTTAAGAAGCATAAGAGATTTTCTTTTAACTAATGTATCCATAATGTCTATTATTAATTTTTTTTGGGTGACAACGTCTTTTTTTTGTGACCACACCTCTCCGAAAAACTTCAGAAACATTTCACTATCATTTGAAAGCAGCGATGTTGCACCTACAGTAGATTTCTGTAAAAAAAAGATCTTAGAAACTTTGTATTTATTAGGACTTCTCCGTATTGTCTTATTCTTCTCTATAGGGGGTACTTGATACATATAAAACTGACCTTTCTGTTTCCGTATTATCATTGAATCATCAGCTAATATGGGGAATTCATTTTCAAGTAGTCTGGATGCCGTTGACTTGCCGGACCCTGGCCTCCCGGTAAAAATCATGGCACATTCACCCGTTAGTATCGCTGAACCGTGAAAGAAAAATCCGCCATGGTTAACAAGGAGTTTTTGGAGTGCATAAAGAATGAGAAAGACGAATTGGCCAATACTTATATGTGCAAATGAAGTTAAAGCAAAACCTCTTTCTTTAAAGAAGTACATGAAAGCATCGCGGTTATTGGGCTGTTCATAAATAACGTTTTGCGGGATAAGTTCAATTTTGAAATTGTGCCCATTTTTTTTAGGTGTTACGATGAAAGCGTTAAAAAGACGTTCAATCTGCCCTCTTAAGTTATTTATACCTACAATTTCAGGATCGTCATGCTTTACGAAATCTACACGCAAAAGAAATCCACCCATCGACAAATAAATAGTATCAATTTCTTTTTTTCTCATTTTGAACATAGTATACCGTATAAGAACCTTTTTACCACTTTCCCATTTGGAATTTACCTTCAAGTGAAGTAAAATATACATCTGTACATTAGGCGCGTTGGCGAAGTGGAAACGCGGGAGTCTGCAAAACTTCTATTGCGCCAGTCCGATTCTGGCACGCGCCTCATTACTGTAATTTAACTGATTCTATTGGAGGGGTCGCATAGTGGCCTAGTGCGCTAGTCTTGAAAACTAGTATAGGTGCAAGCCTATCGCGAGTTCGAATCTCGCCCTCTCCGCAAAAGATATGAGAATTTTAGACCTTTACGAAAGAACAAAAGCAACTGCTGTTATAGTAATTCCAATATCCACGCTTCTTTTTACAGTAACTCAAATTCAAGATTTAGAGAAATTATCGTTTATCCCCTTAGACAAGAGCATTCTCTTTAATTTTGCTACTTTATTCGTAGGTTTGCTAGTTTTGGTATTCATAATGGAAACTCTATTTATTGTATTTGGCAGGTTCAAACTCTTAAACACAATTTTAGGTTTCATTTTAAATATAATTGGTTGGGTTATTAGTTTTATAACTAATGCGTGGATTTTTTTACTTAAACCTTTTATTGCTCCAGTTATCAAGGAAATACTGAAAGAAAGTGCATTTATTAGCAAAATTTACTATTTAAGGAATAGATATCTTGGAAGAGTAGACGATGATGTTTTTATTCCTGAAATATATTGTACAAAAAAACTAACAATTCTCTGCAGACCAACGAAGGCTTTTCCAAGATGGCGATTTGGAATTAAATTTTCTAACAATGATGCATTTCCTTCGGCAAGATTTGACTTGGAACATTATTTATTTCATCTTACAAAAGATCTGGAGAGTAATAATCTTTATTTTCATTTTTATCAAGACACATTAACTCATAACTATAAAAAATTAATTGACAACTACTCTCATGATCCAATAAAAATTGTAATTACAACAAGTAAAGAGACTCAAATTGACGTATACAGTTTTCAAAATAAATTATTAAACTCTGTAAAAACAAAATTTTTTGACAAACTCCAATTATTTGCATGGGCAGATGGACAGCAAGATTTTGAATTAGAAGTAAAAATAACTGAGTACTAAATAACTGAGTACTAAATAACTGAGTACTAAATAACAGCTATTTTGTTATTTTGAAAATGCAAGATAAGGAACAACAAAGAGTTGAAAAGTTGTACACACTTATCCTTCATTTTCGAATTCAATAGTAAATATTTATATAGAAGATTCTGAATTATCAATGCATCGCATCTGCGTCTCAGCTATACTTGCCTCTATGGACACAATCTCATATTTAAGACAATTCAGGATTGCCGGAATGGCGATCTTCGATTTGATTATTTCCTATGTTGGCATATATTTTTTGGCACCTCTCCTTTCAAAGCTCGTGTCAAAGCTCAAATTGAATATTTCCAGGACGCAATGGCTATGGCTCACCTTACCATTAGGTACTGTTATACATATACTGATAGGCCAAGAAACTGCCCTTACAAAGATGGCACTTAACCTAAACGGTGATTATCCCATTAAAGTACTCCTACTTCTCATGCTCTATATGGGGTTACGAAATGTTGGAAGCAAAAAGAAGCATATATAAGACATTGGTAAAATAGTGACCAATTAACCTTCAAGTTCTATGTCAAGACTTCTCAATAGTGAAGCGGCTTCCGGGAGGGAAAATTTTGCTTTTTTCAAAACATTAAAGTTAAAGTCGATTCCATAGTTGATTGCTTTTCTAAAATCTGCCTTTGTCAAATTGGTGTGTGAGAATACCGTTTCGAGGAAGTCTGTTTCTGTAAATATACTTCCGGTTAAATCGGCTTCGTTGAAGTTTACTTCTTTCGCAATACATTTCAATAATGAAAGATTCGGTAACTTCATGAAACTGAAATTAGAATAACTCAGATCGCAATTTTCAAATGATACAGTGTTTACACTTCTTGACTTTGTCCAATCAAACCCCATCACTTTACTATCCTTAAAAAACACAGAATCGAATTTTGAGTTGAAAGGTTTTGCGGCACTGATTGAGCAAGCAATGAAGATGCAATCAATAAATCTACAGTTGTCAAAAATACATTCAGTGAACCGACATTTTTCGAATCTGCAATTTTCAAATTCAATATCCTGAAATTTGTCATTCGTATAAATCAAATCCACGAATATTTCCTTGAAATAGTTGGAGTTATTTGCAATAGTGGCCTTCATAAATCTTAGTATACCAATTGCAAAGAATAATTATAAAAAATACATATAAATAGTCATTGACAAATCGTTATAAAAGATATTAATTTATTACATATATCAATTTATTAATATATGAACACAATCCAAAAAAATCTTATTCCTCGTGGCACAAAAGTCATGCTTCCCCATGGGGGATTGCCTGAAATGGTCTCCCTATATATGGTTAATCTAATCAAAGAAACTGGTGGAGAAAATGGACCGCTTGGCAAGCAGTTTATTTCCCAACCATCTCTCGAAAAGAAATTCCATAAGATCAAGTCGGAAGACCCACTTATCGAAGATCATAATGAAGTTGCGCCAGGAGTTGTCTACAAATACAAAGGTAAGTTGGATAAAAAAGGCAATGTGCTTCATTACGGAAGAGTTCTTTGGACAGTGACTCGTTTTTGTGCGACATATTGCAGATTTTGTACGAGGGGTCGAGAAGTTGGAATACCTGCATTTGTAAAAGCTCATACGAAGGCAGCTATAGCTCAAAACCCATATTTAAGTGATGAAGAAATAAAAAAAGTAATCGCTTTTTTAAAACAACATAAAGAAATAAATGAGATCATCGTTTCAGGCGGCGACCCATTAACCACACCAAGACCTTATTTAACAAAAATAATCGAAGAGCTGGTGAGACTGCAGAAAGAAGGAAACCTCGATATTATCCGTATCGGTACTCGTCTCCCTGTCCATAATCCGATTTCTGTTCAACCATGGCATTATGAGTTGCTATCAAGAATAAGGAATCCTTACCTGATGGTTCATATAAATCACCCATTTGAACTTACAGAAAAAACGTTAACTGTTCTCTATAACTTCCGTAAAATCGCAATGGCAACGGTCTGTAGTCAAACGGTTCTTTTGAAAGGAGTGAATGATTCAGAGAAAACATTGCACGACCTTTTTGTCAAAATGGCTATAAACGGCATCAGGCCATATTATCTGTATCAAAACGATCCAGTATATTGGGCTCAGCATTTTACGGTCCCAATAAAAAAAGCAATAAAAATTTGGGGGAAACTGCGCCCAAAACTTTCAGGAGTTGCTGCAACTGCACGATTCGCTATAGACGTGCCATTCGGATACGGAAAGATCCCAATACCTGAAGGTGATGCATGGGAAGTGAACTACAAATGGTTCCGTGATTTCAGAAAAAAGAAACACATGTTGGTTTAACCCTGAGAAGTATTTGTGAATAGTCCTTTTGGCTCCAATTTATCCTCTATTCGAGGTATAATAGGGCTTCCCAAATTTACTCTATGTACTTCCTATGGAAACAATAATTAGGTTCGATAAAGTCTCATTCATGTTCGATGATGAAAAGAAAATCCTCGATGAAGTTGGGTTTTCTGTGAGGAAAGGAATGAAAGTGGCTTTAATGGGACAAAACGGCGCCGGAAAGAGTACGCTATTTAAGCTATTGACGGGTACCCTTAAACCAACATCAGGGCAAATTTCAGTCGATAAGAGATTGACGGTTGCGACAGCACATCAGGTGATAGACCCAGAAGACAAAAAGCTTACGGTTGAACAATATTTCACTAAATGGTGTGGACAAGAACCACATGTTGTTAGACGCCGCATGGCATCTGCCTTGAATGCTGTCAATCTACATGCACCGAGTGATAAAATCGTCAAATCATTTTCTGGTGGCCAACAAGCGCGATTGCTTCTTGCATCTGCACTCGTACAAGATCCAGATTTGCTTCTTCTTGATGAGCCAACGAACAATCTGGATAAAGCAGGAATAGATCACCTCATGACTTTCTTGATGCTGTATGAAAATAGTGTCATCGTGATTTCCCATGATGCAGATTTTTTAAACTCTTTTACTCAAGGAGTTCTCTACCTTGACAGTCACACGAAAAAAGTCGAACAATATGCTGGCAACTATCATGATGTGGTTGCGGATATTGAGGCGCGGATTGAACAACAGAATAGATTGAATGCACAAATGGAACGTGGGATACAGGCAAATAAAGAAAAGGCGAATTTCTTTGCGAACAAGGGTGGAAAAATGAGAAATGTCGCAAAAAAAATGAGGGAAAAGGTTGAGAAGCTTGAAAGCGAAAAAGTGGAAGTCAGAAAAGAAGATAAAACAATACGTCACTTTACAATTCCTGCACAACAAGGAGTTGCCGGTGAAGTGCTTAAAATAAATTCATTTTCAATCATAAAAAACCATGTGGAGGTTAAAAAAAACGCCAGAGTCTTCTTGTTGAAAGATAGACACATGCTTATTGTTGGCCCAAATGGGATTGGAAAAAGCACCCTTATTGAATCAATCGCAAAAGGAACAGCCACTGGTGCCATTATCACAAACGGAGTTCGGGTGGGATATTATAGTCAAGATTTTAGCACTCTCAACTATGAGGATACCGTCTGGGATTCTCTTTCAAACGCTCTTCTTCAATCTGGAGCTGAGCTAACAGAACACAAACTTCGTTCAGTGGCAGCTGGATTCTTAATCACCGGGGAATTGATGGGATCTAGAATCCGTAGTTTATCTGAAGGGCAAAAAGGCCTTCTCTCTTTTGCACGACTTGTTCTTATGGAGCCCGGCCTGCTTATTTTAGATGAGCCAACGAATCATATTAATTTCCGTCATCTTCCTGTAATCGCACAAGCACTCAGTGAGTTCAAGGGAGCGATGGTGTTAGTCTCTCATATCCCAGAGTTTGTGGCACAGATCAAAATCCACGAGCGATTGGATTTGGAGAAATAAGAATAAATTAAACGTATTGGATTAACAAGCCACCTAGATAAAGGCTGGAAATAAAAACAAAAAATCCCCCTAGTATATCGACCAAATAATGCTGTTTGATCAACACAGTAGAAGCGATAATAAGTGATCCAAATACCCATGTGCCAATGGCAAGAGAAGGAAATGCTGACGAAAAATAATAGCAGCAAATTAATGTACCAAACACATGACCACTGGGAAACCCGTTTGTATCTCCGTCGTGAAGATATATAAATGCGATGATTTTCGTCAACATACCACCTTTTGTGATATCGGGACGTTTAACCCCATTTGGGAAAAAATACCAAAACAGCTCAGCAATCAAATACGCGATAATATAACTGATAATAAAATCATATATAAACACACTATTCCATAGTCCAATAATTGAAACAATGATAAACAGGAAGTAACCGATATATGGAACCACAAAAATGGGGATAAACTTAATTTTATCGTCCATCCTTGACTTCCAATAATAGGTCGACTTCCTCTTGTTAAGAGGCACATAGAGACTCTTAACAACAATAAAAAGAATGAGTAAAAATATTTTATTCATATGTCTTGGAGAAAATCAGGTCTTATGCAAGTATATCGTTCTCTCTAAGCCAGTTGCAACTGTTCTTGAGACGATTGACGCGATGCATTTCTAAAGAGATCGAATGCGGTTTTTGCAGCGATATATGCCACAGGGATAGTCGCCAATCCAAATGCCATATCACCGAGGAATTGGTAATTACCCATGAAGCTTTCAGCAACAAAATTTGCAACTGCCATTGTTGCCATTGCCAATATCGGGAGTGCTCTTCCAGACACTTCAAGGATTTTGCTGTTTTTTTCAATACCAATTTCCTCCAGTCTCTTTCCTATAAATGTTGCAGCGATAATAGGCGCTGCTGTATAAAGGGTGTTACCAATGTGATTGCCAATCACAGGTCCGAGCATATATCGATATTGAGGGAGAGTATGTACAAGTGCATCAAAACCAGATGCGGCGCTAACAACGCCAGTCGAAGTTATTCCTAGGGCATATTGAGAGCGTTTTTCCATATAATTTATCGGCAAGTATATGGTATTTTGGACCGGATTTCAAATGATGGAATATGGGGGGCAATCTAGATGAGTAATGTATTACAATTACTCTACTTGTTAATAAAAAAATATGAAAATAAAAGCTATACTTTCCGATGTTGATGGGACACTCCTTAATTATGATGGTGCTTATGAAAAGACAGTGCCTGGGTTGATAAAAGATATTCAAGACAAAGGAATTCAATTTTCTGTTGCAACAGGAAAAGCGTATTTTGGTGAAATCGAACGAATCATTGGGGAGTTGAATTTATCATCGCTTAATATCGTGAGCGGAGGAGGAATGATTATTGATTGGAAAACAGGAAAAACTCCATGGTATAGACCAATATCTGAAGCTTCAACGAAATATGTCGTAAATTATTTTCATGGACTGAATAAAATTTTCAGCATAGAGACAAAAGAACATGCATACATGACGAATTCTCATGGCAATTCGGCATATACAAAAGATGTGACTATCGAAAAGTTTAGTTTAGATTCAATCCCACCTGGTGTCTTGAAGATACTGATTCATGGATCTGCAAATTTGCTTCCAGAAGCTGAGATAGATACATATATAAAAAACATAAGACACAATTGCAAAGATGTGGAAGCGATCAAATTTTCTATAAAAAACAATTATGGCTTAGATGTAACATCTCAGGCATCGACAAAACATACCGCCGTTCTTGAGTATGGAAAAATTCTCGGCATCCCCCCATCAGAAATTGTTGCAATTGGCGATGGTCACAATGATTATCCACTCTTCACCGCATGTGGGTATAAAATCGCAATGGGAAATGCACCTGATGAATTAAAGGAAATTGCCGATAAGGTGGTAAATGCTGCAGAAAATAATGGAATGAGTGAAGCACTCAATCATATTCTTTCGATCAACGAGTAACAGGCAATCTATTCCTGCAGAAAAAAAGCGTTTGAGCAAAATAGTTCCAAGGATCAAAAGAACACACCTGCCAAAACATTCTCAAATCTTCCTTCATTCCCTCAAGCGGTCCTAATTTCTTGGACTTCGCAAGATTAGTGTGTGATGCCGAAAAATAAAATATTTTTTTATGATTTCTCATCATGTATGTATTCAATGCAATTTCCAATTGGAACTTCGTTGCTCCTTGAATCGCAATCTCAAGATCTGATTTTTTTATCACACGTTCACCAGAATAGATAAGGTCGAATCGGTTGAGTTTTGTGATTAGTCGTGGCGTAGTCCTGTTGAATATAATCATATCGATAGAATCACTCCTAATGATCGACTGTAAAACGGTGTCCACTTCAGTGGGGACCACTCCTGAAAGATCCGCATCGAACAATAGAATATAATCGCCGAGTGCCTTTTCCAGACCCGCTTTCACCGTCCCGGTTTTTCCAATATTTTTTGGTAAGGTTATTACTTCAACCGTCGGAAATTCTTTTAAAATATATTCGCTTCCCCCGTCAATCGATGCTCCATCAACGCAGAGTATTTGGGAGATTGATGGGACTTTTAAAAGCTGGGTGAGCACTCCCCCAATTCGTTCTTTTTCGTTTAAGAATGGGACAATGCAGGTAACTTTTTTTTCCATAATATATACATTATATACGGTTGGAATGGTAGAATATGCTATGACAGATATAGTGATGGTTTATATTCCATGTAAGTCGATAGAACAAGCTAACTCGATAGGCAAGCATCTTCTTTCAAAACGGTTATGCGCCTGTATAAATGTATATCCACAGATGAATTCAACATATTTCTGGCCTCCAAAATCTGGAAGTCTTGAAAGTGCTGATGAGGCGGTCTTAATTGCAAAGACAAAGAAAGAGTTGCTTCCAAAATTAGAAAAAGAAGTGTACTTGGTCCACTCATATAAATGCCCATGCATCATGGCGATTCCTACAGAATATATCAATAAGGATTATCATGATTGGCTCAAGGGGGAATTAGAATGATGATTATGAATACACACTTTTCAAATGTCCTTCATCACGTGTATATCAATCCACTTGAAAAATGCAATCTGAAATGCAAGATTTGTTATACAAAAAAAACAGATCCGATCCTTCCAGAAAAGGACATACTCAACTTCATCGAAAGATATACGAAAGTGCATGAAGTAAAGATTATCACTTTCTGCGGTGGTGAAGTATTTGCGCTTCCCTATTTTACCCATATGGTAAATGCTCTTACGGCACAGGGTATCTTCATACAAACCATAACGAATGGGACTATTGATAAATTGTCCGAGATGAAAAATCCAAATTTGAATAATCTCATCGTTTCAATCGATGGACTTGAAGAATATCATGACTCAAACAGAGGGGTTGGCAACTTCAAAAAGAGCATAACTTTCTTAAAGAATGCACGCGAGTTGGGATTTCACACGGAAATATTCAGCATAGTCACAAAGCAAAACTATAAAAAAATAGACCTATTTGAGGCATACTTGCAGAAAGAACTGGGAGAAATTGAAGTTACCTATCATCCACGCAAGCCTGCAGCATACCTTACTCATCATCCCATTTCGAATATTGAAGGTGAAACAGAAGGTTTCGACTATCTATCAAAAGACGAACTCATTGAAATAATGAAGATGCGGAAAGTATTTCCTCCAAAAGAGTTGGGGTGCTATCAAATTGCACTTGCATCAAGCGGGGTAATTTATGGATGCTGCGAAGGTTATCGACCTATCGGGAAAATTGATGATGAAATACAGACATTATTCACAAATCTTAAAAACAGAATTGGAGGACCTTGTCTTGGCTGCAGTCAAACGGAGTTTATGTGTGGCATTAAGGATATAATTGAGGAGATAAACAACTAAATGGAAAAATATTTTATTCGAGAGAAAATAATTAAGAGTATCCGGCACTTTTTTTATTCAAAGGATTTTCATGAGGTGATTCCACCATTGTTAAATACCGCCCTCCCACTTGAACCAAACCTGCAGCCATTTTCGACAGTTCATAACGGTACGAATGAAACGTTTTATCTTTCGATGTCGCCTGAACGCGGAATAAAGAAAATGTTGGCTTGTGGAATTGGAAACTGTTTTGCAATCTCCAAATCGTTTCGCAACTACGAAAGAATTGGCACTCTCCACAACAATGAGTTTATCATGTTGGAGTGGTACAGGAAAGATTCGACATATCTAAAGATCATGGAGGAACTGGAACTATTGCTTAGGAATATAAACACTGAGGTGGATAAACAGATCAGCATCCCTGAAAGTTCATTCCCACGAATTTCTCTAAACGATCTATTTAGGGAAAAATGTGGGACCTCACTTGAAGAACTGCTTACCGATGAAAAAAAAATATACAACATCGCGAAGACAAAAGGATATAGGATAGATGGAGCCACTTGGGAAGAATTGTACGACCAACTGTTTGTGAATGAGATTGAAACGTCATTTTCAAACAAACCGTTTTTTCTTATCGATTTTCCAGAAAGGATTTCCCCTTTATGCGCAAAAAAACAAGACATGAATGGTTTTGCGGAAAGATTCGAACTTTACATAAACAAAATAGAGATCGCAAACGGGAATACTGAAAAGACGGATAAAGAATATATACACGCAACATTCATAAAGGAGCAGGAAAAAACAGGACTTCCCATCGATGATGAATTCCTGACATCGCTGGACCAAATGAAGGGTCACATATATGCAGGGGTGGGCCTCGGAATTGACAGACTCACAATGCTCTATACGGATACGGATATCTTTGTATAATGAGACTATATGGCTCCATTTTTTTCAGTAATCATCCCCGCACATAATGAAGAAAAGAACATAAAGAGATTGTTGAATAGCCTTGTCGAGCAGTCTTGCCAAGATTTCGAGATCATCGTTAGCGATAGCGACTCTACAGATGATACTTCAAAAGTGGTGGAAAGCTTCAAGAAGAATTTTCCCAACCTTGTCCATATTGAAGAAAAAATGCAAAATGTCAGCGCAGCTCGTAATAACGGAGCCAAATATGCAACTGGCCAATGGCTTGTATTCTTTGATGCGGATGTCTACGTTGAAAAACACTTCTTTAAACAAATGATGAAGCATATCCAGGTCAATAAACCACATATGGCAACGGTATGGAATAGACCAAGTCCACCATCATGGAAAGGGAGATTTCTCTTTGGAATAATGAATAGGATTGTTCATTTGATCCAACATATTAGCCCAGCTGCAAACGGCCCATGCATAATGATGCTGAGAACTGTGTTTGAAAGAATAGACGGTTTCGATCAATCAATATTCTTTGGTGAAGATTATGATATCGTGAAGCGCGCACATAAGAAAGGTGCTGAGATGGACGTATTCCAAACACCACTCCTTTTCGTTTCAACACGCAGATTTGAAAAGGAAGGTCTTCTAGTGAGTCTTTACAAATCGATTACAGCACTCCTCTATCAATTTATATTCGGACCGGTTCGCAAACCTATTTTTAAATATGAAATGGGTGGTCAATACTATGAAAAGAAAAAATGAAACGAGTGCTGGCGGTATCGTGTATAAAAAAAATGACGGTCCTCTCCTCTGGTTAATGACACAGCACTCTCAACACAAAGGATGGGTATTCCCAAAGGGTTTGATTGGTGACACAGATATAAATGAAAAGATGGAAGAGGCTGCACTGAGAGAGGTGGAGGAAGAAGGGGGGGTAAAAGCAAGAATAATTAACCCACATCCTGTGAAAGTTTCTTATTCATATGAGTGGAATGATATGCAGATCGATAAGACTGTTTACTATTATCTCATGGAATACATATCGGGTGATCCAAAAAATCATGACTGGGAAATGATGGATGCAAAATTCGCAACAGAAGAAACAATAATGAAAACCCTCTCCTACCCCTCGGATATTCAAGCATTTGAAGAAATTTTGGAGATGATGGAAAACTAATTCCATTATATAATGTCACCAATGAGAAACCTTGAAATCACAACGCGTATTGGATGTAAGAATATGTGTTCATGGTGTCCACAAAAGACATTCATGAGTGCATATCATAAGGAAAAGGGAAAAAATGTGATATTGAATTTTGATACTTTCAAGAAGTGTATTGACAAACTTCCAAAGGATGTGCAGATCACCTTCTCCGGCATGTCAGAACCATGGCTCAGCAAAGATATGACAAAGATGCTCCTATATGCGTACAAGAAAGGATTCACTGGGTTTCGAGTTTATACAACTGCTGTAGGAATGGATATAAAAGATGTCGATAAAATAAAAAAAATCCCTTATACGAAGTTTGTCGTTCATCTTTCGGATGCAGATAACAACGCTCTTATTCCAGTAACAAAAAACCTTAAAGCGGTGCTTCTCAAGATTAAGCGGTCACATATACAAAACTGCAGTTATATGACCATGGGTACTCTTCATAAAGATCTTATTGAGGATTTTGGGGAACTTTGTGTTACACCAAAGTTAATTTCTAAGGCGGGTAATTTAAAGGGGGTAAAAAAAATATATAACTCTGGTCCCATAACTTGTAACAGCGAATTTGGTATGAAACACTCCATGCTTTTACCTAATGGAGACGTATATCTGTGCTGTATGGATAACGCGCTTGAATATAAGCTCGGAAATTTGCTTTTGAGTAGCTATGACTCGCTTTATAAGGGAGAAGCATACAAACTTATTGAAAAAAAACTGAAAGATGAAAAGTACGGCGATGTGCTTTGCCGGCATTGTGAAATGGCAGTGGCGGATAATTACAAGAAATACTTTAGGCCGATTAAGAAGTTATTTCAAAAACTCAAAATCAAGAGCTAAAGGCAGATGATCGGAGACGTTTGAGTCAACTACTTGAAAATCCTTTACGTCTATCCCTTTGCTGACCAATATATAGTCGACAACGTTTCTTTCTAGATTGCTCAATTCATTTGCTTGTGGTCTCGTCGTTTTGATCTTATATACATCTACCAGACTAGTGAAATTATTTTCAAATATTTTCATTGAAGGGGTATCGGGAAACAGATTGAAATCCCCACAGATTATCACTTCCCCTTCTGCCTGAAGTGCAAGCTCATTGATTATCTTATTTGCTGTAATTGATTTTTCTGTGCCACGTTTATTTCTCGTCCAAACGCCGTGGTAGTTCAATATCCTCAGTTTTTTTCCATTAATCATGTGATCTGTCACAAGTACTGCGCGGTAGTCTTCGTCTGGCCATTTAGAATGATCGGGAGTATAGGTAAAATGATTTTGCACAAAGACGTTCTGTGCCTTGATGATTTTAAACTGAGATTTCGTATAGTTGCCAAACTCCATTAGTCCTCCAAATTTGAATCGATACACTTTTTTGCCATGAAAGTTTTTCTGTTCAAAATCGCCCATAACTGAATTAGGACCAAAGAAAAAATATTTTAAATTTTGAGTAGATTGATCGACAATTTCCTTTGATATATAATCCTCAAGCACCGTATCTTCAAGTCCCCTCGTTATTTCCTGGAGACAGACAAAATCTGCATTTTGTTCATGTAAAAATGGTGAAAGGAGTTTGTTGTTTGCTTCAAATAACGCGACATTTAAGGAAAGCAATTTCATAGGTAAAAAGTTCACCTTTATTAAACGACCCTCATGAGCGGTGGACCGGATTTGAACCGGCAACCTTCTCCTTGGCAAGGAGACATTCTACCGTTGAACTACCACCGCATCTCGCTTTGCTCGATGTAAACTAACTCGCTCAGTATAAACTTATTTTATATCTAAGAATTAAATCTGTTTTTCTCTTTCTATTCCATGTTTTAATCTCTCTTTCTTTTTTTGCTGCCTCCATCCTTGTTTTGTACTCCGCAAAATAAACAAGTCTTACCGGAACTTTGCTTTTTTGTAAGCAACTTTTTATTCTTGAATTATGCTCTAGTAATCTTCTTCCAATATTACTTGTTATTCCTGTGTAATACGACTTATCTTTACACTCTAATATGTAAACATAGATCATTAGTTTACCCTGAGTCTCAATATTAGTTTGAGACGAAGGGTGCTGAGAGCGTGAATCGAACACGCATCTGAGGTTTTTCAGACCCCCGCCGTGACCACCTTGGCTATCTCAGCTTTCTGTTTACCCTGAGCCCACTATTGGGTCGAAGGGTGGATCAGGATGGAGTCGAACCATCGTCTATACTTTATAAGAGTATCGTTCTAACCGTTGAACTACAGATCCTATTGTAACTGATAGTATATCAAATTTCTAGCCTCTGTTTGGCTCTATATTACTTAAAGTATAATGAAATCAACGCTTATTCTATACAATTTCCTTATTCTTTGGATGCAAATTTTCTACTCTGCTGTGGAATTCATCAAACCAAGGACCAATTTGTTTATTTAGACTTTCACTTGGACATTGGAATATACGCGATCCGAAAGTCATGTTATCTGCATGATATCCCGCTCTGTAAGACGTTGGTGATACTTCTCCTTCAGTAAAGATAATTTCACCACGTGTTTGTTCAAATCTCCAGAGCTCTTGTAATATTTCATGTTCTTCCTGTGCTTCTAATGTCGTGAGTCGACGATGTTCTTCATCAGCGACGAGTTTTGTATTGAGTCCCATTCCCCTAGCACCTGCTGGTGGGGCTTGGACTAAGACAATATATGGCTTTAACACTTTAAGGAGGTCTGGGGTTGATAAGTGCCTTGGATTGACTTCTTTAACTGCAGCTTCAGACATGGACTTAAGTATATCAAACTATATAAAAATACTCAATTACATTGTAATTTTCGTCTCAAAATTGTGGACCTAGCCGGAATCGAACCGGCGACTCGTCAATGCGAATGACGCGGTATACCACTTAACTATAGGCCCTAAGAGAAACTGTGCCCTTGGCGGGACTTGAACCCACAACCTGTGGCTTCGGAAGCCAATGCTCTATCCAATTAAGCTACAAGGGCTCAACAACGAAACTGCCCTTAGAAAAACAAGCTTATTATACCAAGAGCAATCCGATAAACACCAAACGAAGTGAGTTTTTTCTTCTGCAGGAAAGAAATGAACCATTTCATGCTGAAATATGCAACGATGAACGAAGTGAGTAGACCGATTCCAACCATTTCATATTCTGATACTGAGAGGCTGATTCCCCTCATTTTTATGGCATCAAGCATTGCAGCGGCGGCAAGTGTTGGGAGAGCGAGCATAAATGAGTATTGGGCACTTTCTTCTCGTTTAAAACCCAACATCATCATGGCTATCATTATGATTCCGGCACGTGACACACCTGGCACAACTGCCAAAGCTTGAGCAAGGCCAATGAGCACTGCGGTTTGTAGCGTCATCTTTCCGACAGATTTATTGAGTTTTTTGTTGTATTTTTCCACGACAATAAAAAGAATCCCAAAGAGAATTAGGCTCCCGGCAATTAAGTATGTCGAATTAAAAAATACGGTCTTGATGATCTTGTATAAAAGAAATCCGACAACAGCGGTTGGTATAAAAGATGCAATAAGCTGTTTGATGAGTTTCAAATCAAAGAATTTCTTGAAATAGAGGAAAACGACAGCAAAAATAGCCCCAACCTGGATAAAAACCTCAAAAAACTTCAAGAATTCCGTCTGATGGAGCCCCATTAATCGGGAAGCTAGAATCATATGTGCAGTTGAAGAGATAGGGAGAAACTCTGTAAGCCCTTCAACGACCCCAAGTATAGCTGCGTGGACAATATTCATATATTTATATGTGTCATGCTGAACTTGTTTCAGCATCTAATTTTGAAACTCGAGATCCCGAAACGAGTTCGGGATGACAACTGTAATAGTATAATATATCTATCTATGAAAGTTGCTATTGTTCATGATCAATTGGCGGAGTTTGGAGGTGCTGAACGTGTATTGGTGAGTATTAAGTCTCTTTTTCCTGACGCTCCTGTTTATACGACTACATATGATCCACAAAAATTAGGAGAACATGCGGCATTGGTGAAAGATTGGGATATTCGACTTACTTGGTTTGGAAAGATTCCTATCATCAATAAATTGTATTCCCCTTTCCGATTCCTGACTCCTCTTATTTGGGAAAGCTTAAATCTGTCGGAGTTTGATTTAGTTATCTCATCAACAGGATCATGGATGTGTAAAGGAGTAAAGACAAAAAAACCGACAGTCCATATTTCATATATTCATCATCCTCCTCGTTATTTATATGGATATCAAACGGCAATCGAATGGCAAAAATATTGGCCTATTAAGATATATGGACTTCTTGTGAATCACTTTCTGCGTATGTGGGATTTTGATGCATCAAAACGCCCAGATTTTCTTATTGCCAATTCGATAGAAACTCAGAAAAGAATTGAAAAATTTTATCGCCGCCAATCAACGGTTATTTACCCTCCAGTCGCCATTGCGCAAAACCCTCAGTCATATAGCCCAAATCCTAAACCCTACTATGTTACCGTATCGCGTCTTGCCAGGGCAAAACATGTGGATATCTTGATCGAAGCAGCAAACAAACAAAAATTTGATTTACATGTGGTCGGCGTCGGTAGAGATGGGGAATATCTGAAATCCCTCGCTGGCCCAACTGTTACATTTCTTGGAAATCTGTCGGATAATGATTTGTTAAAAGAATTACAGGAGGCACACGCATTTTTATTTGCTTCGGTCGATGAAGAATTTGGAATCGCTCCTATTGAAGCGATGGGATACGGAGTGCCGGTTATCGCTTTTGCATCTGGTGGATTAAAGGAGACGGTGAAGGAAGGTCTCAATGGATATCTGTATGATGAACTCTCAGCCGAGTCGGTTGTTGAGTCGATTCGAAAAATCAAATCGCTTAGTGAGAAGGAATATGTGGAAATGAGAAAGAATGCTCGAAAAGAGTCGGAACAATATAGTGAAGAAAACTTCAAGGAGCAACTCATGGAGTTTGTCAATCTACACTGTCAAAATCCTAAACATTAAACACTAAATTCTAACCAAATTTTAAACCCTAAATAGTTTTTAAATTTTATAATTTAAAATTTTGTATTTATTTGTTTAGGGTTTATGATTTAGTGTTTGAGATTTGGGGTTTGATGCGAATATCATTCATTTCGTATTGCATCGATTGGAGAAAGATCTGCCGCTTTTTTTGCAGGGAAAACGCCAAAGACTACGCCAATTACAGTCGACACGCCTAAAGCTAAAATGACAGAATTGACATCGATATAAGCAGGAAAAAAGCTTTGCATAAAAAAGACAATAATATATGCAAGTCCCAAACCGAGGAGTCCACCAAGAATTGAGAGCGCTACCGATTCGACGAGAAATTGCAGTAGGATGTCGGAAGTTCGTGCTCCAAGTGCTCGGCGGATACCGATTTCCTTGATTCGTTCGGTTACGGTAACATACATGATATTCATGATGCCGATTCCTCCAACAACCAACGAGACCGCCGCGATCGCAACAAGTACCGTATTGAGCATTCCGAAAATTCCCTCGATTGCCCCAAGCAATTCTGCCTGATCGATAACGGAAAAGTCATCTTCCTTATAGCGCTTCAGTAAGGCAGTCTTTATTTCATCTTTTGCGGTTGCGATACTAACGTCACTACTCGATTTGACGATAATCGCATAGAATTTTTTATCTGGATTAAAGACCTGCGCGGTCGTATGCGGCATATAGATGAAGGAGTCAAGGTCTGGTCCACCGAATCCTCCCCCACCTTTCGATTCGAGGACACCCTGAACTCTAAAATTTTGATTGTCGATTTTTATTATCTTACCCAGAGCAACATCTTCAGTTCCAAATAACTTCGCGGCAATCTTTGGGCCAATCACAGCGATTTTACTCCTTTTTTCCACATCGGTCTTTGTGAATATGTTCCCAAAACGTGTTTTCAAATTGAGGGCAAGGAATATGTCATGTGTACTTGCATAGAGGGTGGCAGGTTCGGTTCCTTTTCCGATGGAAACCAATAGTGAGCGAGTGACAATCGGAATGACATACGCTGCACTTTTCACTCTTTGCAATTTTAATACGTCTCGTGAATCAAATCGAATAGTGCTCATGCCACTGGAAGCACTAAAGCTCCCCCCTTTGAGAATCTGTCCTGGAACGACACGAATGATATTTGATCCAAGACTTTGAAATTGGTCATTGATGTATTTTTTCAAGCCGAGCCCAAATGCAATAAGAATCACAACTGACAATACGCCGATAACTATGCCAAGAGAAGTTAAGAATGTACGCCCCTTGTTTCGGGAAAAGTCTTCGAAGGCGGATTTGAGGACAAAAATAAAATGGTTCATTGTATTTCTCCATCTCTAATTTCTATTATTCTGTTTGCTTGTTTTGCGATATTCGGATCATGGGTGACGATAACGACTGTTATTTTTTCATTTTCATGGAGTTCATGTAACAACTTCAATATTTCCGCTCCGGATTTCGTATCGAGGTTCCCAGTTGGTTCATCAGCCAAAATCAATTTCGGATTCATAATCAATGCACGAGCAATAGCGACGCGCTGTTGTTGTCCTCCAGAAATTTTATTTGGGAATGATTTTTCTTTTGTTTCCAGCCCAAAACGTTTGAGCAGATAGCGGGCTTTTTCGATCGGATCATAGGTAAGAGTCGCTCGGGTATAGATCGTAGGAATCAAAATGTTTTCCAAAACAGTCAATTTATTGATCAAATTAAACTGCTGAAAAACGAACCCAACAAAAGTATTCCTGAGAGAAGACAATTCATTGTCATTCAATTTGGAAACATCTTTGTCATCAATGAATATGGAGCCATGCGTTGGCTGATCGAGAAGTCCGATAATATGCATAAGTGTCGATTTGCCACTCCCTGAAGGTCCAATTATCGAAGTGAATTCTCCCTGTTTGATTTCTAGGCTTACGTCTTTTACAGCAGTAAAAATCACATCATCATCCAGCTTATAGGACTTATTTACGTTTTTGAGTTTGATCATATGTGAACTGTACGGGGTTAATTCTGTACATTTGCGATAACGTCTCCCATTTCTACTCCGGAAAGTATTTCTACCAGCCCATCAGTCTCAAGACCGGTTTTGATGTATACCTTTTCTTGCTTTCCGTTCTTTTTTCTCCAGACGAATTTCTTATCACCTTCTGATTTTATGAATTTATCTTGCACAACGACAACATTGTTTTTTTCGCTGAGAGTGAATGAAACGTCCCCTGTCATTCCGAAGCGATATTTGTTTATCTCATCAGTTGGAATGCGCACTCTTCCCTCATAGACAGTGCCAGTTTCCCCTGCTTTAGGCGTGTAAGACACATAGTAAAGGGACCCAGATTTGGACTGATCGGGGAATGAATCGAGGTTAATCTCTCCCTTCATTCCTTCAGAAAGTTTCGTTATTTCTGTCTGATCAGCGGTGAATGAAAAATAAAGCGTTTTTGGATTGATAATTTCAAACTCTGCTTGGGCTGGTGTTATATTGACGCCGGCATATTTGGAATCTGCACGAGTCACAACCCCTTCAATAGGAGTGTATAAATTACTGTATTCAATAGCCATATTCGTGAGTTCAACGTCTAGTACAGAACTTTCAAGTCCATACTGTGCATTTTCAAGCAGTCGTTTCATTTTGTCTCCCAAATCCCAATCTGTTGTTGGTTGGTCTCCGATTCGCTGATTGTCGGTCCCGACTTGATCGAATGAATTACGTGTCTGTGCGTATGTAAGAAGACTTTTCTGGAGTTTTTTCTTCACTTCTCTTTGGTCAAGAGAGGCTATGGTTTGATATTTTTTTACCACATCTCCTTCTTTTACTCCTACCCAGGCAAGGCGTCCAGAAGTCTGGAATCGTAAGACAATATGTTCATCAGCACTAATTTCTCCAGCAAGAGAGAGAAGTTCTTTCATGTTTTGTCTTTCGACGGTATATGTAGTTTCTTTTTCTATTTTTGCCTGTGCTGTTCGTTGGTTATTGATATATAACCCAACTCCAATCACCACAATGAGAACAAAATACCATCTTTTCTTCAAAAATCCAAATATATTTTTCATACTATTTATTAAGGCTCATTATTCATTGTAACTCATAATTAGGAAATCATCTTTTTCAATACAGGATTGACCTGCTGTAGTTCAGCGTCTGACACACCAGTGGTAAATTCAAGGCAGTGGGCCCTCATTATTTCAAGTGTTTTTTCGACTTTCTTCTTCCCCGCGGCGGTTAGGGAAATACATTGTTCCCGTTCATCCCCTTCTTTGCTGACTTTTTTCACTAAACCTTCAGATTCCATGGCGGTTATTCTTTCTGAAAGTGATGATAGTTTGGAGTATAGGATTTTTGCCAAGTTTGAAAGTGTATATTCTTTCTTTTGCAATAAATGCAATATGGCTGCGGAAAGCATGAGATCTTTGTTCTCTTCTTTATAATGTCCCTTTACTTTTCGGCCAATAAAATACAACGTAAATAGAAAATCTACTCGAGTATCATCCATAGATATATATTACGGTAACCGAAGTATGTTGTCAAGAGGGTTTATTGTGCAAGCGGAGTGGATTTTGAAACGATATTCGTGCTGCAGCACCCCTTCTTTGTTCCGATCGGTGAGCATAGTCTGAATCCAATATTCCATTGTTGAGTTCCAATAGTCATAATTCTCCCCCTGCAGGTTGGGTTCGTTCCAGCGATATTACAGTTCGATCTGAAGTCAAACACCCCGACAGAAAGTTTTGGATAACTCGTTGTCCCAACAAGGACACCTGGGACCTTTGACAAATAGGAAGGCGAAAGCGAAACGTTGAACGGTGCATATAATCCGCCTACCATGTTCGATTCCATATCTATATCAATCCCATATCGGGTACAGACGGTCCCTCTTAGAGCATATTGTTCCATAAATCGAAACTCACCAGATGAGGCTGTGTCAGGGTATGAAGAAGCTCTTGAAAGGTACAAGGAATAATTTGGATCTGATGATAAAATTCTTTGTGATGAACAAGTGCTGATGCCTGTCTTAAGGCTTCCCCAACTCCAGAGCCCGCCGTTCATATCCTTCACGACAACGGCCCCTTTTGTATTGCAAGCAATCACTACTGGTTCAGCTGCTTTTGAGTTTGTGCTTGTCTTTTGCTGATTGAGGAGGCTAAGAAGATTGACAGCTACGATAGTAATAACCACAAATAGCGCAAGAAAACCTATCCGTTTATCAATACAGATTTTCTGATGCATACTAATACTATACACTACAAGATGTCTATATTAAAGAAATGGAAGCCACTCGGTAATGGGCATAGTGTTGGTGCCTAAAAAGTTCCAAGCGTACATGTAAATCCCCAATAGAAGTATGCAAAAGACCAATAGAGCTTTTTTTGATGTGAGTACGTGTTCAAAAGCAATCACTGCTAGTGGCCAAAGCGGAAGACTGTATCGACTGATATCTCTGTGTTGTACGAATATGGTCGCTGAGAAAAATACGAGCGCAAAATAGAAGAAACTGCGGTATTTTGAGTTCCAAAGACTGACAACTGTCGATGCGTAAAGAGCAAAATAGAAAATCACATCTTCAAGCCACGCTGTCCCTACCCATGCTGCCGATGAGGTAAAGACTGAATATGGATACAGTAAGTGAACATTATCGCCGGAATGAAAATATGCGAAAAAATCCTTATATTGAACTGCATAAATGCCAAAAACCATGAGGAGACCGAAAGGGATCAGAAGCAAATAAAGGAGTTTAAAGTTGAAAATTTTAGACTGGATTCCCGCCTTCGCGGGAATGACAAATCCTTCACCTATCGCGAGAATGTATGCAGGAAAAAGCAATATACCGGGAGTTTTGGTCATTGTTGCAAGCCCTCCGAGAATTCCCGCAAACAAATAGTTCTTTTTCTCAAAAAAGAATAAGGAGCCAAGGATAAAGAGGATAAATAATGGCTCAGGTGAACCAACCGATCTTACAACTAAAAAGCGTGGAAGAAATAGAAAAACTGAGGTCAAAAGCAATGGTTGTTTTGAAAGCTGAAATCTTCTAACAATGTAATAAAACAGCCATGCAAGAAGTATGGTGCTAATAATCGTTACAGACAACATCGACTTCAGGAATCCAAACGCAAACGATCCAAGCCAAATGAAAAAAGGATATCCAGGAAGATGTGCTGCGAAATAAAGAGGGTTATGTGGAAGTACTGCATCACGATCTAATAGGTTGATCGCGGCAGGATTGTACCCTGTTTTTGCAGCGATGATATAAAGTGGACCGTCAAAATGTTTATATATAGTACTCATTTCCCCCTTGAGAAGAAAGGGAAACCAAGCAACAAGCGTGCTTGTGAAAACGAGGAGTAATAAGGTAAAATAAGGTATTATGCGTTTTGACATATTGTTTATTATACTAGCTGGACTTTTTTTGCGCTTGTATCGTATATCGGATTTTTATATGTTCCTGGGTGATCAAGGACGAGATGCCATAATCATTCGTAGGATTATCCTTTTACAGAAATTTCCACTCATTGGTCCCCCTTCCTCCATAGGAGAGGTCTTTCTTGGTCCATTTTATTATTATGTTGTCGCTCCGTTCTTATGGCTTTTCCAATCAAATCCGGTTGGGCTTGCCATTGGGGTCGCTCTTCTTAGTGCGGTTCTCTCTATCCTTATTTATTACATAGTGAAAAAGATAGTGTCAAAAGACGTTGCGATAATTCTCTCAATTTTAATCGCCTGTTCAGCACTTTTTGTCGATATTGGACGGTTTTCCTGGAATCCAAACCTACTTCCCTATTTTTCATTCATAACGCTGAGTCTGTTTTTCTTAGCTTTGTACGGAAAGAGAAGGGTATTATTTTCGTTATTATTCGGCGTTTTTTTTGGTCTGTCCTTTCAACTTCATCATCTCGCCGCTTTATTATCGGTGCCAATTGCCATTTATTATTTGTTATTCCTTCTTAGGAAGAGAAATCTGAAATCAATTTCCGTCCCCTTCCTTTCCATTGCTGGATTTGCAGTTACACTCATACCATTTGCATTATTTGAAATTCGGCACGATTTTCTCAATGTGCGCAATCTCATCTCTTTATTCACCAAACAGAATATCGTTTCATCCGGTCCATTATCGAGCAGGCTTATCGATGTAGTAACAGCAGTTATCAAATTCGCACTTCATATTTCAGTTTCACCGCTTATCGCCTGTGCATTCGCACTAGTAGTTATCGGTATTGTCATATTTCTTCTCAAGAAAAAGGAGCATCCATTCATCACGTTGCATCTTATTTCATTTGTCTCTCTTTTGTTTGCATTAAGTAGGGTCAATGCGCAGGAAATTCCCCATTATTTCCATACAGTCTACATCAGCTTCTATGTGTTGCTTGCCTATATTTTTTCCGAATTGACGAAACATAAACTAAAACTTTTGAGTGTCATCTGCATCTCGTCATTCATTCTTATCCAATCTCGTTCATATTATTTCATTTGGAAAGAATCATCGCAGCAGTTTGCGCAGCCTGAAAAAATCGGAAAGCAAATCGCGGAAATGAGCAACGGCGAACGCATAAACCTGACGACGTATCCCGTCGAGTTTACCTCACGAGATTGTTATCAATACTACATCGAGCTCAATGGAGGAAATGTTGTTGACGGATCAAGCGGAGAAGTAGCGAACACGCTTTTTGTTCTATGTGATAAAGAGCCATGTCGCATAATAAAATCCGATTCATGGAATATACAAATGTTCGGGAATGCGAAAATTGATACAATAACAAAGACAGATGGTATTTCAATCTATAAACTGATTCATCAATAAAAATGCACACGATATCCCTCATTGTTCCCTGCTATAACGAAGAGCTAAACATACAAAAAGGTGTTCTCGATAAAATAGGTAACTATGTTCGCCACGTTCCTTCAATCAAGGAGGTTATCATATCGGATGATGGATCTACAGATGGCACAAAAAACATAATCAAAAAAGATTATCTTCATGAATATCCGATTTTCACACTGCTTGAAAATAAGCATAAAGGAAAAGCTCATACCCTGATGGCTGCCATCATGGCTGCAAAAAGCGAATATGTCATATTTACAGACATCGATCTTGCGACCCCGATTGAAGAAATAGAGAAAATGGTGGTTGAAATTGAAAAAGGAACAGACATCATTATCGGATCACGGAACTCGACACGTAAAGGTGCGCCATTCGCTCGTAAAGTTATGGCGGTTGGTTTCATCGTCATCCGGAACTTCATGATTGGTCTAAAAAAGATCAAGGATACCCAGTGCGGATTCAAAGCGTTTAACACAGAAAAGGCAAAAAAGATAATTCAGTCTTTGGTTGTATTCAAGAAAACCCATACGGTGAGCGGCTCTTCGGTATCAGCGGGATTCGATTTGGAATTTCTGTTTTTGGCGACAAAATTCGGTTATTCGATAACAGAAATCCCAGTGATGTGGACGCATGTTGAAACAAAAAACGTCAACTTTCTCACAGATTCAATAGAAACACTCAAAGATATTTTTGAGATAAAATACTATGACCTCATCGGTTCATACAAAAAATAAATGGTTGGGTGTTGTGGTAATAACATCACTTCTCTTAAGCGGATTTGTCATCTTCTATCGGTTTTGTTCTGTTCCCCGATTCCTTACGTTTGACGAAATCGAATTTGCCAAACTTGCATTATCACTTGATGGACACGCATATACGCCATATAGCCCCTTGGCGACAGGCCATGCAACGATGTATTTCTACATTCTCCTTCAGTCACTGAAACTTTTCGGCACAACTTCATTCGGACTGAGATTACCATCGGCACTTTTCGGTATGTTCGCTATTGTCCTGTTTTACTTGGTCATACAGAAATCTCTAAATAAAGCGGAACGGTTCCGAGTTTCTCGATTACAAAATGTTTTAGCTATCGGTGGGCTCTTCCTTTTTGCAACTACACGATGGTTTTTTAACTTCGCACGTTTTGGATTTGAGGGAACATTCCTAATTACACTTGAATTGGCAAGTCTTCTTTTCTTTCTTCATTATTTAGATCATAAAGAAAAAAAGTGGTTAATCGGAAGTGGACTATTTGCAGGACTTGCCTACAATTCCTATCAACCAGGAAGACTTTTCTTTCTAGTGATACTGATTGCTCTTTTCGCATTTGTACTTGAAAGAAAGAACAACCAATTGGATTTTTCGTTTTTTTCCAAATATACGATAATGACATTTCTCTCATTTCTAGTACCTTTCATAATCTGTATTACTCCACTTACCGTATACCTCAGTAGGCAGCCTGACATACGTGTCAACCAGCTTCTTTACCCTGCGAACACAGAACTGAGTATTCAAGAAAAATTCTCCTTCTTTGGAAGGAATGTCGCTTCGACTTTGTTGTTGTTCTCAGTTCGAGGAGACGTAAACGGCAGACACAATTACCCAAACAAAGCAGCTCTTAATCCGATCATTTCCGTTTTTTTTATACTTGGTTTATTTTTTGCATCAAAAGACATCAAAAACAAAATCAACCAGATATTCCTGCTCTATTTTTGTATCTCCATTTTCCCCACCCTTCTCACTTATCCATGGGAAAACCCCAATATGCTTCGTACGATAACTTCGCTTCCCTCAATCGTTTATTTTTCAATCTACTCTTTCGGAGTATTATATCGGTATATCCAGGATCGATATAAAATAAGCAGTCAGATTTTTATCATTATTCTCTTTTTCATTTTGAGCGCATCTGCACTTTATGATCTGAGAACCTATTATATATATCAAGCTCCTGTGTTCTTCGAAGCGTTTGAAGCGCATATGCCGTTACAATATTATATCGATCATCCAGATGCAAAGATCAAACAATAAAACGGTGCGAAACGTTGGAGCACTTTTTATAGTAGCTGCGTTTTTATATTTTTTTTATACGGTTTTTGCACACTCGATATATTTATTCGAGAGATTCAATCCAATACAGGCAGAGAAAATATATAGCCAATCGCAATGGCAACAATCTCAGAATGTTGCTCCCGATAAGATACTCGATGAATGGGCTGTGAAAAATGAATATACCGGATGGAAGAACTATATGGACGAAACAAAATCTAAGCAGCAAATTCAAATCCAAAAGGAAAAAATCCTAAAAGACATACAGGATAAAGGGGTTTCAGATAGTTTTCTCTATTCATATGTAGGATATAAATATGTGAATGGCGCCAATCCAAGTATGCTCAATCCTGAACACCCTCCTTTTGCAAAGTACCTGATCGGCCAGTCGATTGAACTATTTGGAAACGAACATGCAATCGGCATAGTTGTTGCGTTGTTCACCTTGGCACTCGTTGGAATCGTCGGCTTCCAAATCCATAATTCCATTTTTTATTCAGGTTTGTCTGTTTTTCTTGTTTCAATATTTTCTCTTTTTACGGATCAAATTATTCATGGTCCACAACTTGAGTTATATCAATTGTTCTTCTTCTTATTGCTGACGCACTTCATCCTTATGGGATTGAAAAAAAAGAATCTGATGTTTTATGTCGGAGCAGGTATATCCTTTGGACTGCTGCTTTCTACCAAGACACTTCTTCCCCATCTATTTCTTTTTTCCGCATGGCTCGTCTTCCTATTAAAGAATCGATGGAAAGAAATACTGATAATTTTTAGTGTCGGGGCAATTGTTTTTTGCCTGACTTATTTTTCATTTTTTATGCAAGGTGGGACGATCAGATCGTTTCTTGGGCTCCAAAAATATATCGTTGTATTCTATGGGAATGCGCATATCCCACTTCTTGAGTTCGCAGGAAACTATCTGAGACTCATATTCACAGGAAGTTGGAAATTTTGGGATATGGCCCGGTCCATTTCCTTTTACTCAGAGTGGAATCTGCTTTGGCCGATACTCTATCTCCTGGGTATGTATGGGTTAAAAAGAAATTGGATCAAGCATAAGAATTCACATCTGCTTATTTCCTTCATTATCTTATATAACCTATTTGTGTTCATTGTCCCCATCTTTCCACGGTATCTACTATTACTATATGTTCCCCTAATTATTCTTATATGAAAAAGCACATCCCCTTCTTTATCATCCTTTTCATTTTTCTTTGTGTCAACCTGTTTAAGGTCATATCCGATGTCCGGCCTTTTTTCGACTGGGATGAGGGAATCTATGCACAAGTCGGAAAAGAGATGATACGCGCAAAATCATATCTAGTTCCCCTTTGGCAAGGAAGCGCCTGGCTCGATAAACCACCACTCCCTCCACTTGTCTATGGACTTGCAGGACTACTTCCTATACAACCAGAAATATCGATGCGTGTAGTTTCCGTACTCATAAGCGGTATGGCTCTCGCGCTTTTATATATATTTGCTTTTCGTTTCTCTGCATCAGTGCTTGTTTCTTTGATGACTGTAACTATCACCTCCTACCTAGCTCCATTTTTACAGAGAACCCAGGTGTTGAATGTCGATGTATTCCTTCTCATCGGATGGCTCGGATATGCATTGTATTACAAACGATTATATATGGGAATGTTCTTCCTTCTGATAGGGGTGTTAAGCAAATCACTTCTCGGATATTTTCCTGTCGGGATGGTTTTCCTGTTCGAGACATATCAATTGTTGGTTCACAAAAAAAAGAAATATAAGAATGAATATAAGCACTTTTTACAAATTATCTTCTTTCAGATTACTGTTTCTTCATTGTGGTTCATATGGATGTATCTGCAATATAAGGACACATTTATTCAATATCATATAATCGACAGCCATTTCAAACGAGTCACCGCTTCGATCGAACAACATTTTGGCCAAAGGACATTCTATATAGACATAATCGTTGAACAATTCAAGTGGTTCCTTATTCCTATTGTCCTATCTACCAGCGTTTTGATCTATGAATTTTTTATCCAGAAAAAAAAGGAGGCATTTTTTGCGCTCATATTTATCCCATGGTTTCTTTTTCTCAATCTAACTAAGACAAAAATCGCATGGTATATATATCCTGTCCTTCCCCAGTTCGCATTTCTTACCGTCTATTTGGTCCGTTATATCCCAAGGGATTGGATGAAGGTTGGGATAACTTGTGCAATACTCTTTTTCTTTTTTAGAACTATCACTCCAATCAATTCGTTCCTCACAACAAATTATTCGACATGGGACGATCATCAGCTTATAGCTCAGGACGCAAAAAAGGTCGGATGCACCGATATCACAGTTTTGGTGAGCGAAACATCACGGACCGCATACAAAACACTAAAGTCGATGGATTTGGTAATCCATACGACAACATGGTGGGGGGAGCATCCCTCAATGGCTTATTATGCCGATATGCCCACTCACTATCTCTATACGATTGATGAGTTTGAAAAGCAAATGGTTCCAAGCAATATAACCAGTTGTTTCATCATGGAAACGGCAGACTGGAATACCGGTTGGGGACTGCGGATCCTTTCAAAAAATCCCAAATATTTCCTTGGTGTGATGCCCTGATCAGAACTATTGACAGCAACAAATCTTTAAATGTATACTATAGATAGTTACTATAAGCTTATGTCATATGGAATCAACTGCTGAAGATGTGGCGGGCATAACGACAGAAGTAATTTCATGCTTCATTGATCTACTCCTTCTTCCCTTCTTATGGATTACGGGGCAATAATAGACTATTTAACGAATGCGATAATGTAGGTTCCAACTGTCACTAAAAATACCCCTATGCCTATTGGAAGAGTAATCTTTTCTTTCAAAATAATAGCAGCAAAAAAGATGGTCAACACTAAGCTGAATTTGTCTATCGGCGCAACTTTTGAAGCTTCGCCAACTTGCAGTGCGCGAAAATAAAAGAGCCAGGAAAGCCCAGTTGCAATACCCGAAAGAATCAGAAAAAGCACAGTTGTTTTTGAAAGATGTTGGATATCCTTTTGGAGTCCTTGTGTGAACACTATCCCCCATGCGAAAAGAAGAATTACTACAGTACGTATCGCCGTTGCTAGATTTGAGTTGACTCCCTTTATCCCGATTTTTGCAAGAATTGCGGTCAATGCCGCAAAAACTGCAGAAAGTGATGCATATACAATCCATGACATAAGACAATGATAGCATATTGAAGCTTTTCTGCACTTATGCTACTATGACTGCATATGACCCAAACACAACAGAACCTGCTCAAGGCTTTTGCCGGTGAAAGCCAAGCACGAAACAAATACGGGATTTTTGCAAAGACGGCCCGAAAAGAAGGATTGGAATGGGTTGCCCGTGTGTTTGAAGAGACTGCAGACAACGAAAGAGCACATGCAGAAGAATTGTTTGAGCAGATAGTTGGACCTGTAAAAACACCAACAGAACTTTCAATCGAACCATTCAAGAAAACGCTTGATAACTTAAAAATGGCCGCTGAGGGAGAGAAATATGAATGGACCAATATGTATCCAGAGTTTGAGAAGGTTGCAATCGAGGAAAAGGATGAAAAAGCTGCAAAGTTATTTGGTTCACTAAAACTTGTTGAAGAAAAACATGAAGAGAGGTACATCATCATCGCACGCAAGCTTGATAATAAAACGCTTTATGATGCAGATGTTGAGCTTGAATGGAAATGTGTAAATTGTGGATTTATCTATAAAGGAAAACAGCCTCCAATAAGCTGCCCAGTTTGCACCAAGCCATTTAATTGGTACCAGCCACTTGGATTGGTAAGATGATTCGATAAAACTTAAAACACATATGACCAGTGAAATAGCAGCGACGGTGCTCATTATCTTGGCAATAATAGTTGTGGGAGTCTCATTGAGGGGGACGATTAATTTTCACAACACTTTGAAGGTTGTGCAAATAACCATAAAGAAAGCAAATGACCTATTTTTTTCAATGCCACTTTGGTTAAGAATAGTCTTCGCTATCTTTCTATTATTACTATATGCAATATATAATTCTGGAAGTCCTTCAAGCCAAGAGGTATATATCCCTGATGGAGGTCCTACTTTATAAAAAAACCCCGTCTTGCGACGGGGCCTTTTTAGCTTATCTTTAAGCTTAATATCCTCCCATTCCCATGCCACCCATTCCTCCCATATCTGGAGCTGCTGGTGTTTTTTTCTCTTCTGGGATATCACTAATCAATGCTTCTGTTGTAAGAATCATTGTTGCAACGGAAATTGCATTTTGCACTGCTGTGCGGACCACTTTAAGTGGATCAATGATTCCTGCCTTGATCATATCGATTGGTTCTGCTGTCTCAACAGATTCTGTCTTTAAGACATCAAATCCAAATCCCTTTGCGCTAACTGTTCGTGCCTTTGCGATGAGTTCTCCAGCATTAAGACCTGCATTTTTCATGAGCATCTTAAACGGTTCTTCGATTGCACTGCGTACAATTTCATAACCGATGAGTTCATCCTTGCTTGCACCTGATTTTTCAAATGACTTTGAATTCATGTGTTGTGCAATATTCAAAAGAGCCACTGCTCCACCTGGAACAATTCCCTCTTCAAGAGCTGCCTTTGTTGCGGCAACTGCATCGATGACTCGTTCTTTTCTATCCTTTAGCTCAACTTCGGTTGCGGCTCCAACATTAATGACAGCAACACCACCTGAAAGTTTTGCTAATCGTTCTTGTAGCTTTTCTCGATCGAAATCTGATGTGGATTCTTGCATTTGGGTTTTAATCTGAGCGACACGAGCCAAGATTGCTTTTTTATCTCCACGTCCTCCGATGATGCTTGTATTTTCTTTATCAGAGTTTACCTTATCAGCTCTACCACAGTCATCAACTTCAACTGAATCAAGTTTTTTTCCTAATTCTTCTGAAATGACTGTTCCTCCAGTGAGGATAGCGATATCTTGCAACATTTCTTTTCTTCTGTCCCCAAATCCTGGCGCTTTGACGACAAGTGCGTTAAATGTTCCTCGGAGTTTGTTGACAACGAGTGTTGCGAGAGCTTCACCATCAATATCATCTGCGATGATGACAAGATTCTTAGAAACCTTTACGAACTTTTCGAGGAATGGAAGAAGATCTGCGATTGCTGAAATCTTTTTGTCTGTGATGAGGATATATGGTTCCTCAATTTCCGCAATCATCTTGTCTGTATTGGTAGCAAAATATTGAGATGCAAATCCTTTATCAAATTGCATTCCTTCTTTATGATCAACAAATGTGTTTAGTCCTTTTCCCTCTTCAACAGTAACGACCCCATCTTTTCCTCCGACTTTCTTTAATGCGTCGGCGATAAGATCTCCTAATTCTTCACTTGCTGCTGATATGGTTGCAACGCTTGCTGCATCATTCAATGTGATTTTTTTTGAAAGGCCTTTTAATTCCTCAACAATTGCTTCTCCTGCTTTTGCAAGTCCTCTTCGCATGATCATTGGATTGGCTCCAGCTGAGATCATCTTGATTCCTTCAACGACTATTGAGCGAGCAAGCACTGTTGCTGTTGTTGTTCCGTCGCCTGCAATATCTGCAGTTTTTGAAGCAGCTTCCTTGACAAGTTGTGCTCCCATATTTTCAAATGCATCTGGAAGTTCAAGTTCTTTAGCAACGGTGACACCATCATGAATTACATTTGGTGCTCCCCATTTTTTATCGATTGCAACATTTCGACCCTTTGGTCCAAGTGTTGTTGCGACTGCATCTGCGAGCTGGTTAACTCCGGAAAGGAGTTTGTTTCTGGCTTCAACGCCATATACTACTTTTTTTGCCATATTTTAAGTTATAAATTTATAAAGTTATTCTACAATTGCCATAACATCTTTTTGTTCAACGAGCATCCATTCTTCCATTCCAACCTTCACTTCATTACCACCCCATTTTTTATACATAACTTTTTGACCGACTTTGACAACCATAGGAGTCAAAATTCCTTTTTTGAAGACACCGGGTCCAATTGCCATTACTTCACCGACTTGAGGCTTCTCTTTTACCGTGTCTGGGAGCAAAATACCTGAGGCGGTTTTTGTTTCCGCAACAAGTGGTTTTATAAGAACGAAATCAAACAAGGGTTTTATTGTTGGCCCATTTGTTTTTGTCATAGACTTTATATGAAATAACTTATAAAATAAAATTTGTACAGTTATTTATAACCGAATTTATATTTTTTGTCAAGTGGAACCTTCCTCTGCTAATCAAACAAACATGCCAAGTAGCTTGTCAGAAATAGACAAGATGAGAGCTCAGTTGCAGTCGGCAAATCTGCCTGCTAATCTTCACGAGAAGGCATTACAGCAGATAGACCGTATCAATCTGACCCTTAAGTTTGGGGGAAGCTTAGCTCAACTTGATATCACCGCAAAATATATCGATTGGATAACGAATATTCCATGGAATGTCTCCTCTCCTGATGTGTTGGATATCAATAAAGCTAAGGAGTTTCTGGATAAAAACCATTTTGGTCTGGAAAAAGTAAAAAATTTAGTGTTGGAGTATCTGTCTGTCCTTATTATGCAACGGCGCAATACAAATGCCACTGTCTATCATGCACCAAACTTATTTTTCGTCGGACTGGCCGGAACAGGTAAAACGACATTTGCAAAATCAATCGCTGAAGCTCTGGGAAGAAAATTGGTACGTATTCCTTTCGGAGGGCTTTCATCTGCCCTTGATCTTCGTGGACAAAGCAAGACTTCGCCCGAAGCTGAGCCGGGTATGATCATACGTGCACTGCGCCAGGCTGGTACGAAAAATCCGGTAATTCTTCTTGATGAGCTTGACAGATGTACACCAGAGTCGCGGTCTGCGATTATGGGTGTTTTGATTGAACTACTTGATCCTGGTCAGAACAGTTCATATACGGATTACTTTATCGACTATCCGTTCGATCTCTCCCAGGCCTTGTTTGTCGCTACGGCAAACAATACGAGCACTGTTGCTACCGCCGTGCTTGACCGTCTTGAAGTCGTGCAAATGCCCTCATATAATGATTTGGAAAAAAAGGAAATAGGAAAACGGTTTGTATTCCCAAAATACATTCGAGAAGCCGGTCTTACTCCTGAACAGATTACGATAAGTGATACAACATGGGATAAATTAGTTCGTCCTCTCGGCTTTGAGCCAGGTATCCGCAGTCTCGAGAGACAGATTGAGCTGATTGTCAGGAAGGTTGCCTACCGGATTGTTTCTGGCCAGGGGACATCATTCACGATTGGGGACGAAAATCTGCACGAATTCATCGCGTAATCATTCCTCCAAAGCGAATGAAGTCATCTCTGTCCCGCTTTCATAGTATGCAGTATATGAAATGGCGTTTTTTTTACTTGAGAGGACGTGAGGTAAAATATGTTTGAGTTCCGGAAGAAGTTTAGGGAGTTGCAGTATTTCTTTTTTTGTCAGCCATTTAAAGCTTCCATCGCTTTCATTTGTTAGCAACTTACCGCCAGCATAGTCCGCTACGATCATATGGAAGAAAAATTCCTGATCGATATCTTTCACAAATGCATTTCCGGTTGCTTTGATTCGCAGGTTTTTTATCTGTAGGCCCGTTTCTTCAAAAATTTCCCGATGTGCGCATGCAAACAATCCTTCATTGAATTCCCTATGTCCGCCGGGTGCCATCCATATATCGGGCATAATCCTTTTGTTTGGATTTCTATGGAGCATGAGATATTTATTCCCCTTTTTTACGAAACATTCAAGTGTCACGACAACATTTCTTTTCATTGCCATAAGTATACACATTTCAAACAGCACTTCTCAATTAAAATCCCTCACCAACAAAGTGCATGGAATCAAGTGCGGTTCCTGTTTTTGGCAAGACACCGGCAACAATCACATCGCGTTCCAATTCCCTCAAAACATCTCCTTCTTTTTTAAATTCACCCTTTTGCATCATCATTGCCCCCTCTTCAGAACCAAAATACATAGGGGTATATTGTTTCCTGCCAAGAGTAAGATTGCTTAAGCTCCCCAGCGTTATGTTCTGCCGAAATTTATCAGGAATTTGTGATGAGATGACATAAAATAATTCAATACTACCATCTTCTTCGGTAACAGTTTTCAATGTGCCTTCATTTTTCAGATTCACAAATGTTTCCGTATTAACAAAATGATATTTGTCGGCAATTGTTCCTGTTGGTTCCAATATACCAACAACCTTCATGGCAGGTGTACCAAAGAAATCCCTGAGGACATCTCCAGGTTTTTGAATGAGTCTCTCTTCCTTCATCATCATCGCTTCTTCATATCCGACAATCATTTCATTCTTTCCAAGAATTACTGTTCCTTCCTTTGCCTTTAACAATGTTGCGTTGATGGGAGAAACTTCAAGGAAAAGCTTAGGGTTCCCTTCCGCAAAGTTAATCTTGGTTTTTCCGTTTGCAAATAATGTCCCAATATATTTTTTTGATTCTGCAGATAATCTAATATTCATTGTTTTCCCGTCAGTGCCCATACCGGAACTGAACTTCGCAAATTCAAAGAACATAAATGAGAAAAGTAACACCATGACAAATGGTGCTACGCTTGAAAGATAGTTTTTCTTGCCTGGTTTGTATCCTCTAAGCAGTAATGAATTGGTTACCACCGATATCGATGACAGTGCCATCGCAAGACCTGCAAGTTCTGGTTTAAGGACAAGTCCGAGGCCTGCAAAAACTCTTGCTGCAACCGGAATGCCCATGACGTTATAAAAAAGCGCAAAGAACATGTTTTGTTTGATCTTGTTCATCGTTGTCTTTGATAGATCGATCGCATTAGCGACATCCCGTAAATCATTTTTGATGATTACGATTCCTCCCGCTTCCATTGCGACATCAGTTCCCGATCCCATAGCGATCCCTAGGTCTGCTTGAGCCAGTGCTGGCGCATCGTTGATGCCATCCCCAACCATTGCAACTTTTTTTCCTGTATCCTGTAATTTTTTTACATTTTTAGCTTTATCCTCTGGTAACACCTCGGCAAGAACATTCGTTATCCCAACCTGCAAAGCGATTGCCTTTGCGGTTCGTTCATTGTCACCCGTGATCATATACACATCTATTCCAAGCCTCTTCAATTTCTCAACAGCTTCTTTCGAAGTTTCTTTTACAGTGTCCGCAACCCCGATGAGTCCCAATATGTCTGTTTTATTTGCAAGGATCATCACAGTCTTTCCTTGTTCTTCCAATCGATTCATTTTTCTATTTATTCTATCTATGGTAAGACCGGCAACATCAGTGATGAGTTTCCTATTCCCAAAATAATATAAATCCCCATTTGCTGTTGCATGAACTCCATGTCCAGGGATTGCCTTAAACCCTTCGACCGTGCTCAAGGCAAGTCCTTCTTCATCCGCATATTGATATATTGCCTCAGCAAGAGGATGTTCTGATTGTTTTTCAATTGAAGCTGCAATTGCCATAACCTCATCATCGTCCATTTCTTTAAAGCTTTCTACGTCGGTCACTTCTGGTTTTCCCTTCGTAAGGGTTCCTGTCTTATCAAACACTATTGTGTTGATTTTGCATGCGCTTTCCAATGGTTCTCCGCCCTTGATAAGCATTCCATGTTCCGCACCCTTACCTGTTCCAACCATAATAGCGGTAGGTGTAGCGAGGCCTAAAGCACAAGGACATGCAATGACAATCACAGCGGTGAACGCCATTAATGCAAATGACAGAGTTGCACCCAGGAAAAAATACCATACGATAAATGTCAGAATGGCGATTGCGATAACTGTAGGAACAAAATAAGCAGATATTTTATCGGCAAAGTCTTGAATAGGCGCCTTTGATCCTTGAGCTTCTTCAACTAAGCGAATAATTTGTGATAGAGTAGTCTCAGATCCAACTCTTGTTGCTCGAAACTCAAAGCTTCCGGTTTTGTTGATCGTGCCCCCAACAACTGTATCTTTTATCTGTTTTTCGACCGGCAAGCTTTCACCTGTTATCATGGATTCATCAACTGCTGAAGATCCTTTCACAATTATTCCATCAACTGGTATTTTTTCTCCAGGACGAACCAAAACAATATCTCCATTTAGTACTTGGTCAATTGCAATATCAACTGTCACGCCATTTCGAAGGACTCGGGCCGTTTTTGCCTGTAAGCCCATGAGCTTCTTTATAGCATCCGATGTTCTCCCCTTTGCTTGGGCTTCTAGCCATTTTCCCAAGATAACAAAAGTAATGAGGAACGCCGCTGTTTCAAAATACAGTTCAGGAATTTTTTCTCCTCCGATGCCAATGAGAGATTTCGCATAGAGATAATAAACGATATAGTTTACAACGCTATAGAAGTATGCAACGGAGGTCCCTATGGCAATGAGACTATCCATGTTAAACGTCTTCATACGGAGAGCAGACCATGCACCCTTATAAAATCCCTTACCGATTATGAATTGGACAGGAGTTGTCAGAATGAGCGATATTATTCCAACCAGTGGAAGGAAAAAAGCCCTTCCTGGAATCCATGAAAAGAAATCGAACAACATGAAATAAATCATGGGAACGCTCAAAATGAGACTTATGAGGAATTTGGTAAAGAGTGAATTTATTTCCCCCTTTCTTTTATTTGTTTCAAATGAAGGATCTTTATCATCGATAAATTCTGCTGAATACCCAGTCTGCTTCACCACATCAATAAATGATTCTTTTTTTGCGGTTAATTCATCATACGTAATGAGGGCCTTTTCTGCTGAAAAGTTAACATTCGCTTCTTTTACACCCGGTATTTTTTTAAGAGATTTTTCTATTATAAGAGCACATGATGTGCAATGCATTCCAGAGAGGGACAAGCTAATTCGTTTAGATGTATTCGTCTCTCCACTATTCATGGAGATGGCGGGAGATGAGGGAATATGCATAGGATCATTTGATCTTGCTGTCGTCTTAGTGAGCTCAATTTCTTTTGCTTCTTTTTCGATTACGAGGTCATCATCAATCTTCCCAACATATCCGGCTTTTTTTATGGCATTAATAATATCATCATGATCAATTTCATTTCCATCTACGCTTACCATTCCTTTTCCCGTTTTGAAATCTACTGATACATCTGATACTCCTTTTAATTCTGAGAGCTCCTCTTTAATCATGAGCTCGCAGGAGGTGCAATGCATACCTGTTACGGAAAACGAAATATTTTTTTTTACCATGGAATTTATAATGAATTATTAACAACTGAATAATGTGTCCCTTCGAGAGCGGCAACTATTTCATCTGACGTAATTTGTCTTGCTGTGGAAATGGTGGTTAGACCATTTGCCGCAGTTACGCGCACATCTGTTACTCCGTCGATTTTCATCAATCTTTTTGAAACCATCTTTTCACATGATCCGCATGATAATCCCTTGAGCGTAAATACTTGAGCCATATTTTTATTCATAGATATATTATTCAACTTGTATTGTTCCGCTGTACATTCCCATGCTACAGCTAAACGGAATATCCCCAGCTTCTTTTGGAGTAAAATCAAAAACCTGTTCCTTTTCGGTCAACACTGTCCGAATATTCAGTTTTTGTACCATCAAGCTACTTGCACATGAATATGGGTAAACAGATTTGACTATCCATTTAACCGGAATGCCCTTCTTGACAGTGAATACATCAGGGTAATATCCTTGTGCATTTTGCTCCATATGCACAACTTGAACGCCGTTTACCATTTTCACATTCGGATACTGCTTTTGAATGGTTTTTGTTTCCTGAGTGTTTTTTTTGATGCCTGCAAGCGTGAGGCCATTTGAAATGTTGAATAACGCCATTGCAATGACGATCAGTCCAACAAACTTGAAAAATAATCCGGAAGATTTCCCCTTAATGAAAGATGTCAGTCCACCGAGACTCAACAATCCAGGCGTTGTTCCCAAAGCAAACACAGCCATCGTCAAAGCTCCCGTCACGAACGATCCGGTTGTCATCGCATACAGCTGGATTGCTTGCGTAAACCCACAGGGGACAAAAAAGGTAAGCGCTCCCATACCAAATGCACTTTTATGTGAGTAAGATTTGTCTGAGTTTGTCGTAATCCCAAGCGCTTTACTAATTCCTTTGGGAAGAGTCAATGAAATTGTCGAAAGACGTGGGAAGATATTGGTCAACTGCAGTCCAAGAAGTATCATCGACAGCCCGACAAGAACTATGAGGAGCCCGGTTACTGATGAGGATAATTGGAATGCAGAACCGATTAAACCGATGACTCCGCCTAATATAAAAAACGAAACGATACGCCCAATATTAAAGAAGATATGGGGAACGAACTTCTCACCTGGCGTTGCCTGGGGATTATCTTGCGCGAACTTTCCCGCAACCCCAAGGACCAACCCTCCAACAAGGGCCATACAGGTCGAGATGCCTGCGGTAAGCCCTACCAATAAAACGATAGGAAGACTTGAAAAATTGTTCGAAGCCGCAAAATTAATATTAAAAATACCCAGTTCATTTAGAGTGAAATAGAGAAGTGCAAGAATAATTCCCGCAAAACCGAGCTGGATATAGTCATCTTTACTTGAAGACATAAACGCCAACTTTTCATTAATGCCGAGTTCATATCCCGCTTCACTTATCGCATGAACAACATCCCCATGGTCAAGATGCTTACCCTGGTATTCTATTGTTGCTGTCCCAGTTCTATGGCTAATGTCGACTGATGAGACATTCTTTATTTTTTTTAATTCATCTTCAATAAGAATCTCGCAAGATCTGCAATGCATCCCTTTTATAGAAATTGTTTTGGTGTTCATATCTTATTTTCTCTGCTCTCGAATTTTTAATTTGTAATTTTAAATTTGAAATCAATTTTTAAAATTGAATAAAATTACTTGTTATATATGTTAGTTACCTTTAAGATTTCCTCGATCATTTGGTCTTTCCTTTTCTGGTTGTTTGTCCCCATCGCATGCTTGAAGCAGCTATTTAGATGTGATTCCATGAGCTGTTGGTGGGCAGATTTAAGAAGACCGATAACTGCTAAGTTCTGTTGCATGATATCGATGCAATATTCCCCATTTTCCATCATTGAGATTATTTTTTCAAGAAGGCTTTTTGCTTTTTTATAACTCGTAAGTGTTTTGGCGTTGTCTTTCATAGCTCAATTTGAATATTAGTAATTACCCCTACCTGGGGTATAGGTATAGAATACGCCAACAAATGAAGGATGTCAACTCATATATTTTTTCTTTCCTTAGTCGTCCAGATTCTGTCACTCGTAATTTCCCCCTCCTTCGCTAAAGCTACGGAAGGGCAAGCCCGTCAGTGCTGTTTTATCTCTCGAAGCCCCGTACCCTTTACTCGTGCCACCTGTTCCTCTAGGTGTATAAATCGAAGCAATGAGTAGCAATATGCCAAGCACGTGACATTTATGCGGTGGAATATATTGGGGTAGGTGGAGATTCAGAAGCATAAGACGTCACTGCTGGCATATGCTACGGATTGCTTAGGTTGAAAAGGTGACAAATTATTTTTCAGTTATTGTCACGGATAGTATTTTCACAGGACTTACTGGGCTTGATCCTTCGCCTTCTGGTTTTGTTGGTGCTTCTGCGATCTTGTCGACCACTTCCAATCCTTTAGTAACCTTACCGAAGATGACATAATTCTTTGGTAATGGATTGTCTTGGTGCATTATGAAGAATTGACTTCCATTGGTATTTGGACCGGCATTTGCCATTGCGAGTGTCCCACGCGTATATTCTCCATCAAATTTCTCATCGGCAAATTTATATCCTGGTCCGCCTGATCCGGTTCCGGTTGGGTCGCCCCCTTGGATCATAAATCCTTTGATTGTTCTGTGAAAGATTACATTCTTATAAAAATCCTTTTTTGAAAGTGTGACAAAATTATTCACCGTGATTGGTGTCTTGTCAGCATATAATTCAATTTCCATGTCCCCTGCCGTTGTTTTCATGAGTGCGGAATATTTTTTTGATTTGTCGATGGATGATTTTGGTTGTTTCATAGTGGGTTCTGAGGAATTTTGTGTAACTTGCGTTGCAGTTTTTTGTGTATCATCTGCAACATTAGGTTGATTATTATATTGAACTGTTAACGAATACACAACACCGATTATCAACAAAAGAAACGCTCCAATAATGGCAATATTTTTCATATACTATATACTATATCAAATATGAAGACTGTTTCTTCACAAAAATTAGCTGGTGTATCCATTGGAGCATCTATCCTCACGATAATGATGAAGTTAAGCGCATTCGCGCTTACCAATTCGGTAAGTTTGCTTTCTGATGCACTTGAGTCATTCGTAAATCTACTTGCGGCGACTATTACTTTCTTTATGGTTCGGTTGGCACATAAGCCTGCTGATGAGACTCACCCTTTTGGTCATAGTAAGGCGGAATACATCTCAAGTATTGCCGAGGGTTTTTTCATCATGATTGCGGCGGCAGCAATCATTTTTGCAGCAGTGCAACGCTTATTTCATCCAGCAGCGCTTGAAGCGCCAGGTCTTGGGCTTCTATTTTCAGTTGGAGCATCTCTCATAAATTTGATAGTTGGCCTGATGCTGATCAAAAACGGAAAAAAAAGACGCTCACTTGCGCTTGAAGCAGATGGTCATCATCTTATGACAGACGTCTACACGACGGTTGGAGTCCTCATCGGTCTTGCGATAGTATATATAACGAAACTATTTATCCTTGATCCGATCATCGCGATTATTGTAGGACTCAATATTATTTCAGCAGGGTTCTCGATTGTCCAAAAATCTCTTTCCGGCTTCATGGATAGTGCAATTGATCGGGGTTACGTAGCGTTTATCAATTCCATATTTATGGAATATAAGCAAAAGAAGATCGAGTTTCATGGTCTGCGGACGCGCTGTTCAGGAAGCAGGAATTTCATCTCATTCCATGTATTGGTCCCTGGCGTATGGACGGTGCAGAATGCTCATTCGCTCGTTGAGGAAATCGAAAAGAAACTGCGTGACACTATCCCGAATTCGACAATCGATACCCACATTGAACCATTAGAAGATCCTGTCTCCTGGGCCGATACCGAGTTGGATAGAAAATAATGATGAAAAAAACATCTCTGTTTGCCACTATCCTATTGTTTTTCTTCTTCTTTTCCGGTGTCTTTTCAAAATTCTATTTCAATGATGATTTTTATTTTCTTAAAATCAGCAGGGGTTTCGAATTCCTGAATTTTCTCTCCCCAATTCGCACCACGTTCTATCGTCCATTACCAACAGAATTCTTTTATTTTTTCCTGCAACGTCTTCCATTCCCTATGATTACCGGACACATATTCGTGTTCTTGGTTTTCTTATTGGGAGTGTATTTTCTTTACAAAACAATTCTCCTTATTACGAAAAATAAGGAGATTTCCTTTTTTTCAAGCATTCTATACCTGTTTCATTTTTCTCATGTATATCAGTTGTATTGGTTTGCAACCTTCCAGGAAGTTGCCCAGTTCACTTTACTTATCTGCAGTCTTTACTATATCTTGAATAAGAAGTTCATCATAAGTTTAGGCCTATTTATATTGGCGCTTTTTTCTAAAGAACAAGCGCTTCTCTTTCCCTTCATTGCATTCTTTTTTTATTATGTAAAGTATAAAAAATTCCATCCACTGTTTATCATCTATATTCTTCTTGATTTTGTGTTCATTGCAATTCATGTATTTGTAAACTCCCGGATGCCGATACTTCCGGAATACGTCATTCATCTGAGTCCAAAACTACTCATCAACAATGTGCTTTGGTATAGCCTTTGGTCAATGGGATTCCCTGCAATGATGTCTGACTATATGAGAAGCATATTTTCCCTTCCGTTTGGTGACTTTTGGAATTATTTTTCATCTCCTTCATTTAAAATCTATTTTTTTGTTATGTTGGGATATCTTCTTTTGTTTATTTCATCAGTCGTTTATCTTTTTTTTCAGATGAAGAAAGAGCGGAAGTTGATACTTACCTATATCGGTACTAATACCATTTTATTTATATTTTTTCTTTTACCTGTCCTTCCAATCATTCATAAATGGATGGTTCGTCTGACGATTCCTTTGATTTTTGTTTCTTTGATTGAGGGGCTTATATTCTCGGTGCTTTGGAAGAAAAAAACAATGAGAATTGTGGTTATTATTTCATTCTGTCTTTATCTCATCTGGAATTATTTTGGGATCAAACAGCATGAGATCATCAGTACATATACTTTGGAATCTTCCATCACGAAAAATGCGGAAAAAATATTCGCAAATAAACAAAGATTCGACACCTGTAAGACCATATTTATCAAAGACCCTGCACAGATGAAAATGGGTTCATGGGATGGATCGGAAAAAATCGCCCTCACATTATCGGGTGACTCGTTCTTGTCCTATTATTTTCCGGAAAGAAATGACTTGACTGTTGAGTACGCATATAAATCCACTTCTTTTAAACAACCGCTTAGCTGTGTGGTCGATACGAGCGAGCTGATACGATTACGCTGAACAACAGTTTGTTGGGATGCTATACTTTTGCTTGTGATGAAATCAACATCTATCCATCTTTCCTATTTCGGTTATATAATCGAGTTCATTATTCCGCAAAGCGGGCTAAAATGGCAGGAACAGATGGTTCATCTGTTCAGAAAAAACTTTGCGGGCTACATCCCTTCCCAACAAGTCAAAAAAATTGTCAACAGAAAAATTGAGTTTATTGCGTCAAAACAGGTTCCACTGTCTTCTAAAGCTTTTGTATACATAGTTCCATTGACAGGAGCACTGCTCAAAAAAAAGGTATTTGGTCAACTTCTCAGGGAGATACTAATAACCTCCCTACTCGCTCTTACAAAATCCAATGACGGAACATGTTTACATGCATCATCAGTTGTACGCAACAACAAAGCGATTTTGTTTGTTGGGAAGTCTAGATCGGGGAAATCGACCATTTGCGATCAATTGAGTCCTACATATACCCAGTTGACGGACGACATCTCATTCATTGTTTATAAAAAAAATGCATGGTGGACTTGTCAGATTCCTTTATTCGAAAAAAAGGTGCCTTTGCGGAGAAGGGATAATTCTTCCGAATATAAGGTTATTGGACTTTGTTTTTTGGAGCAGAGCGCAAGCAATAGTATAACTAAGATAGAAAATATTGCCGACGTCCTTCCTGTAATTATCGAAAACACCTTTTATGTTGACGGTTCTGATCAACTCTCATTTGTTCATCTTCTTGTAAGTAAGATCCCACTATATCGGATACGGTTTAAAATGGGGAGGACAATCGGAAAACTATTCGCAGAGAAGAATCTTTGAGTCGTTATTTATTTTTTTCGAGATGCTCTACTCGCTGAGTCAGTTCTTGGATCGCAGAAATTAGGATAGCAGTTAACTTATCATATTCGATGCTTTTGTAGCCATCCACTCCTTCATGAACTAATTCAGGATATATCTTTTCAAGATCCTGAGCGATCAATCCGATACTTTTCTTTTTTGCCTTACCGAATTTCCAATCAAAACTGACAGGTTTCATTCTCGCAATTTTTTCTGCGACTGGAGCAAGTTTGGCAATGTTCTTCTTTAATCTTTCGTCAGAAGTGCACGAATGGCCGCATCCAGGATAGGTAGCGATAAGTAAGTTTGAAATCTCATTATAAGAATCGAGACTTGGCTTTCTTAGCTTGACTATTTGGATCTTTGAGACAGTAAGCTTCCCCTTAACATAGCTCTTTTTCATTTTATTGTCTTGTTATAGTAACAGAAAAATTTTCTGAATTGTCATTCGTTTTCAAATATTTTTCTACAACACGTAAATAGTCGCCCTTTTTCAAGGAAGATTTTTGTAATTTTTCCTCTTTGGAATCCGTTATTGTAACGGTGGTAATCCTGCTGTCAAAAGATACATAGTAGGTTTCTTGCTGCCCAGTAAAGAAGATTTTTGTTTCGCGGGTTTTGGGGTTCTCTTCCATATGGCTAAATATACCTTTCGTGATGGTTTCCGAAGAGTCAATATATTTATACTTCGAAAACCAGTTGGAGCAACTGGCAGCTGCTTCGCTTGAGATTGTAGCTGATGGAGTTGCTGCAACGGGGCATGTCTTACTCTTTTCTGACTTCTGGATAGTGAGGTTATTTAATATTATTTTGCTTTGGTCTCCTAAGAAAAAAAGAAGAGCTAACTCTGATACCACCACTGCACTGACAAAAAAGAGGAAGTAGATCAAGAGCTTACTGAGTAGGTTCATAATCTTATTATATTGTCTTTATTTTATCAATACAAGAACAAGTACAAATGAATTCATCTCTTTGCATTAATGGCAAAACAATAGAGCGCAGATTCGGAAACACCATCAATGTGCAGGTATCTATTAACTTTCTCATCAAAAAAACCACATACGCCACACACATTCAAACCGAGCGATTGGCCGACAAGATATATGTTCTGTCCAATATGACCGCTTTCCATCAGAACATATCTATACCCTCTTTCACCATACTTCATTGTTGTTCTTTTGAATACACCACTTATCACAATGATAGCATCAGATTTTGACACGAACGGCTGCTGGAAGCAAGCCTTGAGTTCCATCGGATTTACCTGCACTCTTTCCTCAACATAATCTCCCCTTACATTGTAGTGGTAGACTCCTCCCCGACTGAGTTGGTCGATCCGGTTGGGGATGAGATATAGTTCTAAGGGGAATCTTCCGCCTGCGCTGGGATAAAAACGGTAGCTCTCCATTTGACTTTTATATGTGTGTAAACCGCTAGAATAGTAAAGAAGTGATCCTATCTGTTTTGGAGTGATACGATTATCGATGTTACATTCTCTCTGAGACGACCTGTCTTTGAGAATTTTTTTTAGCGTTGGTGAAAGCGGGCTTCTTCCCAACTTAATTGCCTTCAGTCGATCATATGCTTTGAAATACACTTTATGTGCGACTACTTTTTGCTTGCCAAGAGCGGCGATCTCCGTTTGTTGTTGGAATAGTTCATAAGCGTTTTGTGGGGTTCTTAAAATCGATTTCAATTGGAGCGGCACCTTTTTCATAATAGAAAATGTGGAATTTCGTTAAACCGATTTGGGAGTTGTTTACCATAGAATGCACAGACTTTTCCTATACGTTCACTATTGATATTCTTGGTACCTTCTTCAAGGTAAAGGTATTGCAGATCGGGCATAATGATCTTATATATAAAAATTGGATATTTATCCAAGAAAGGAGGTTTAACATCAACCGCAATCACCCGAATGCCTCTTTTTTTCAGGATGCCAAGTAATAGATCCAGCTCATTCCTATCGGAGTCAAGGTTTTTTTGGAGTGGGCTTATGCCGGCGGAAAATTTTTTATGTTTTAATGAATTAAATAAAGGCATAGAATTTTTCTTGTCAGCATAGTAAAAAGCTCTTTCAAGCCGTGTGCGAATAGCGTTGGGAGATATGTGAGGAATGACCCCATCCCTTTGGAGCAATTCATATCGAACCCACGTCCTTCCCATATGAGATTCCTCAATCGCACCAATAATGGCGTCCACTGAGTGAAGGCTGGCTTTCGCACCGTACGTAACCTGGGGTACAATGCCGCTGTTGTCGATCGCAGCTGAAAAATAGGTAGGAATACCCAAGTCGGAAGTCGCATCGACAAGCACATTCTCAAAATTATATTGCTTTATGGTCTGATGCAGTGATTGAATTTCTTTATTCCTGATAGAAGCGATATCGATTGAATACAAAGGTAAACGAGCGAGATACTTGGTCAGAATCGCATCTCTTTCTATAAGTTCATATATACCACGTAGCATGGCAGATTCTTTCGTAAAACCAAAACATCCCCCGTTACTTATCTGTTGAATAAATCTTGGTTCTTTATGATTTTTTCGTGCCCATGAATAATAATTCAGATACACCATTTGTGCAGGAAGAGAGACATCCTTATTTGTATTTAGCTCTTTCCCTTTTATCCATCCGAATTGTCCTCCCTTTATCTGTGGATGAATTGTCTGTGGGTCGATCGTATTAGTATGGGATGACATTTCTTGTCTTGATTTTATGGAAATAGTGTCAGGGTGGAAAGTAAACAGGCAAAACCGTTCAATGAGTTCTGCAGCACATTTTAAAATTCCGATCATCTTGTCGTTAGTGGAGCTTCCCCCCGCAACGATATTATCACTGTAGATCTGATATCCTTTCTTTCTCAATTCATTATTTTTCGTGATACGAATCAGTCCGGAATAAAAGAATACGGGGAGCTCATCAAAAAATGCATTGCTATTTTGAATGACAGCGTGTGACCCTATCCCATTGATTATTTCTAAGAGTAGTTCAACTGATGTTTTCATTGGTATACTGATCTGTATTATATAGCACCACCATTCAATTCACCTAATCACCCAAAAATGCAGAATATCCCAAACTACTATTTGCAAATAGTGGCATTTTTTGTCGGCGCTTCTGTCATGATATTGGAGTTGATTGGCACACGAATCCTATCTCCCTATTTCGGGACGAGCATTAATACATTATCCCTACTTATAGGTTTTATTCTCGGGAGTTTGAGCATTGGATATTGGTATGGTGGATTATATGCGGACAAAGGCGTGCATAAAAAGGACCTGTCTCTTCTTTTGTTTTATGCAGGAGTATTTATCGCTTTTATCGGCATCTTTCATCCGCTTGTGATCCATATGATCCTTGGCATCCCTTCCCTATCTCTTCTCGGGGGCACCATACTTGCGTGCATGAGCATCTTTATTATTCCGAATGTATTTCTGGGGATGATTAACCCATTTTTGGCAAAGCTCATGTTGACCACACTCAAGAAGACGGGCACCAAAATGGGGAATCTCAGCGCATTATCAACAATAGGGAGCATCATCGGGACACTTGCCTCCAGTTTCATCTTAATTCCATTTTTCGGCATATCCACGATCTTATTCATGCTAGGTCTGTTGCTGATTGGGCTAGCTTTATTGCTTGATCGGAGCAAAAAACTACTCTATGGCATTTTTATTTGTTGCATTCTGCTCACTGTTTTTTATTTTTTACCACGTTTCACATTGTATTTAAATAAAGCGGGATTGGTGGATATCGATACGCCCTACGGGAAGGTTCTTGTATATAAACAAAATAACAGCACATATCTCATCACGGGTGCTTTTGGCTATGAATCGAAAGATTCGGGTTCATCTCCACAGGCGTATCTGCCGAACTTTGACTTGATTCTTTCTATGTTATTGAACAATCCAAAAAAAGCACTGGTTCTTGGTGGGGGGACATTTAGTCTCTCCAACTCACTTTTATACCATTATCCTGCACTGAGCGTTGATTCAGTCGAGATCGATAAAGTTATCACCAAAATTGCATCGTCCTATTTCGGATATAAAGATAACCCAAGGCATTCAATAATGATTGAAGATGCACGGACCTATATCAATAAAGTGCCTGATGGCAGCTATGATCTTGTTATTAATGACACTTATAAGGATATCGTTCCTCCCCATCATCTTCTTACTCAAGAAGCAGTCAAAAACGTTTTTAATACGTTGAGTTCTTCTGGTATTTATGTATCAAATGTCGCCTCGGCATTGGAGGGAAAAAAAGGTTGGCTTGCTTGTGCTTCATATAAAACCATCTCTTCCGTATTCCCCCATGTTTATGTAGTTCCTGCTGAGCGGGAAGTGAACAAAAATACACTCCAAACACTCTTGATTATTGCACTCAAAAATGCAAAAAAGCCATTGGCAACCAATAAGGTAAAGAACATATATGATGCCGAAAAATTTAAATCAGAAAAGTGCCCCATCTTGACGGATGATTATGCTCCTGTTGAATACAATCTGCTCGCCATTACAGCCGGAAATTCAACCTTTCATTTTTCGAAATGGTATCTGAAAACCGTTCTGGAATTGACACGCAATTATTTTGTACTTACGGCAAAAAAACTTCTTGGGCATACTCCTTAATACCCAAAAGGGATGTGAATGAATCGCGATTTAGTATCATATGACTATGACGATTTCATTGCATATCGCTGGGTTCGTGATCAACATCGTATTTACAGATACTGAATGGCCGGAAAAGAAAGAGGCACTCCTGAAGTCAGTTCTGAGCTACTGCGCTCCATTTAAAATCGAAGAGAGCAAGAAATGCGACGCTCAAATTACCATCGTAGAAATTTCGGGTATTCCGTTTTTAGTAAATCATAAAAAAACATATAGTCAATGTTTTGAAAAGAAACATAAAACAAAATATGAGACATACTATCATGTCAGTGTCTTTGAGATATCACAGCTTCTTCTTTTGATCCTCATCTCTTTGTTAGAAAAAAAAGGATTTCTCCTTCATGCAGCAGGGGTTTTTACAAAGACAAAAGTCGCTCTTTTTATGGGGGAATCAGAGGTGGGAAAGTCTACGATTGTTAGGGCACTTGGTAAACAGTATCCATCTTTTTCAGACGATTGTGTTGCGATAAAAAAGGAAAAGGATGGATTTTTTTGTTACCAGGTCCCATGGCTTGAGAAGGACTCAACGATCATACAGAAAGGGTCTCGTCCGTATGCCATATCACATATTTACTCCATCAAAAGACATGCCGCGCTTACTGTCCATAAATTAAACACAATACAGACTGTGCGAGAGCTAGCAAAAAATGCATGGATAATAAATACAATCGAAAAAGATACGCTAAAAATCATATTCTCATTTGTTGATAATGGTGTTAGCGGTCTTAGGTTGAATTTTGCCTTGGATAAAAAAGATCAGTTGATCCGGCTTGTGTCTTCATGGGAAAGGGAGTAGAAGTTTTTTCGGATAGTGAGCCTGTTTTTATTTCTGAAAAATCACGCTTCCCAACTTGTATGGAGTAGGCGAAAGCGCCATGAGATCAGTCCGCATTTTCAACCCATATCCTTCCGCATAAGATAGAAATCTTTGGTACTCATCAAGTTTTTCATGTGTCAATGGAGATGTGCGCGCGAGTAGGAAATATCCCCCTGGCGCCATCAGATCGAATACTGGTTCGACTTCTTGTTTCAAATATGAGAGTGTGCCCCCAATATCCAAACAACCAACTGAAGTAATGAAATTATATATTCCCTTTTGAAGTTCCGTGTTCCCAGAATGGGCAATGGTTATCCTTTCCGGATCAAGGAACTTATGTTCTTCGATAGGTGGATAGAAGACAAGTGAGACGCCGTCAAAAGGAATATGAAATGTGTCTTGTAGTTCTCGCGCTGCACGTCCTGTTCCACACCCCATATCTAATGCACGCGGATTTTGTGATGTGCTTTTGATTTCCCGCATGATTTTGGGGATACTGGGGAAAAAATCGAGATAGAAGTCTGCGGATCTGTCTGCGTCGCCATACCATCCTGAATTGACAAGAGAAGTTTCAACTCGTCTTCTTAAATCCAGTGTCTCGAGTAGAGATGCGGTCATTGGAGCGGGATAGGGGAATCGAACCCCTGCCGAAAGATTGGAAATCTCTCGTTCTGCCATTAAACTAATCCCGCTTTAAAAGTTCTCTCATGAAGTATATCAAAAACGAACCCAATCCTCAATAATATATTCTTGGCCAATCTTGGTATAATTACCTTTATGATTAAGAAAGCATTCGTGATTCTCGCTGCTTTTGTTGCGGTTTACCTCGCATACTTTGCAACACGTTCTCTTGATTTCTATAAATCAATATATAAAAATGGCTCCCAAAAACCACCCATTGCAGTCGAGAAGACGGAATACAATTTTCTACTTATGGGATTTGGCGGAGAAGGTCATGATGGTCCATATCTTACCGATTCCATGATGATCGCCCACCTCGACACAAAGAAAAATACCGTTTCACTCGTTTCCCTTCCCCGCGATCTGTGGGTGAAACTTCCGGTAAAAACAAAAGAGATATTCCATTCAAAGATCAATTCAATCTATCAAATGGGAATGTATGAGTGGAAAAATTTTCCCGCAGTAATCGTTAAAAAAGCAGGAACTCCAGAGCTCGTCAAAGAGGCTGTAAAAACCGTTACCGGACTTCAAATAGACAATATTTTAACTGTCGATTTCAAGGGGTTTGAAAAGTCGGTTGATGCATTGGGAGGGATCGATGTTCAAGTCCAGAAAACATTCGACGATTACGAATATCCGATAGAAGGAAAGGAGAAAGAAATGTGTGACAGACAAGAAGATTTCGCAAAAATTGAAAAGTTCCTCAAACCTGGGTTTGATGAGGAAGAAAAGAAAAAATTATTTGCAGAAAAACCTGAGCTTGAGAAATTCTTTAATGATATTACTGAAGAACCAAAGGACGCATTCCCATGTCGGTATGAACACCTTCACTTTGATGTTGGTACGACTCATATGGATGGTGCAACGGCACTCAAATATGTCCGCTCTCGCCATTCACTGCAGGACGGAACGGATTTTGGAAGAGCTGCTCGTCAACAACAATTCGTAAAGGCGATTAAAGAAAAAGTATTGAATGTCGGCATCGTCGCAAAGATATTTCCACTTATGGAAGAGATGAAGCAACACATCACAACGGATGTTGGCACAAGTGAGATAAAAAAATTCCTTGCAGAAATTAAAGATGCGAAAAATTACAGAATAATAAATCTCCACATGAGCGATAGCGATTATCTCAAAAGCTCTTTCTCTGATTACGGTGGATACATATTAATCCCCCGTGTTGGCGAGGATGATTGGACAGAAGTGCGGATGATGATTAAAAATGGGATATTGGAAATCACTCCAACTCCAACACGTGCCCCAACTTCAAAAATAACACCCACCCCAACGAAAAGGAAGTGATAGATCGTCATCCAAATAAGAAATGACGTCATCCCGACGAAAGTCGGGATCCAGTATGATTAATATGTGAATACTTCTTTTATTTATATTCTTACAAATAAACGCAATGGAACATTATATATTGGTGTTACTTCAAATTTAAAAAAAAGAGTTTACCAACATAAATTGGATATGATTGATGGATTTAGTCAAAAATATAAAACTCATATTTTGGTCTATTATGAGGTATTTGATTCAATTGAACTAGCGATTCAAAGAGAAAAACAGCTGAAGGAATGGAAAAGAAATTGGAAATTAGAACTAATTGAAAATAAGAATGCAGATTGGAATGATTTATATAATACGATCTAATATGGTAATTGATACTGGATCCCGTGTCGCAGCACGGGATGACAAAGAATCTCGCATGGATGACAAGAGAGACTATAAATATGCTCGTAGAGATGATAAGTGTGGTCGTAGGAATGACAGTCCAAGATAGTTTATAATAAACGAAATGACAATTCTATTATTTATCTCTGCATTTCTAATTCGGTTGATAAATCTCAATCAATCACTTTGGCTTGATGAATCCATTGTTGCAAAAGTCGTCAAAACAATTCCCTTTCACCTGATTCCTACACAGCTTTCTCCAGGAGACGTCCACCCCCCATTTTATTATATGGCTGTATCAGCATGGACTTCGCTATTTGGATATTCAGAAGTTGTGCTCAGAATGCCTTCCATTCTTTTCTCTCTCATTGCCGGCTGGTTTGTTTATAAAATCGGCAGGCTGCTCAAGAATCATACAACAGGATTATGGGCAGCAGCATTTTTTCTTTTTAATCCTTTGATAATCTATTACAGTCAGGAAGCGAGAATGCATATGATGGCAGCTATGTTTTTGACTATCGCATTATATTATTTTTTATCAGCTATCCAGCCAAAACCAAGCAAAAATGATAAGACCCTGTTCAATGTTTTTGCGGGATTTTCGATGTTCACATTCTATGGAAGTGGGTTTTTTATCGCGGCAATACTCATTATCTATTGGTTCGTCATCCCGATGAAAATCGGGATCCAGAAAGGCAACAATAAAAAAAGTAAATTAGACTGGATTTCAACTTTCGTTGAAATGACAAAGATGATGTTCTCGATGACATGGGGATTATTATTCTCGCTTCTGATTCTCTCTCCTCTTCTCTATTCCCAAATGCTCAATGCGAAAGCAGGGCTTGCGGACCTAAAAAACTGGAGCATGGCCCTTGGCAAAGCTGAGCTAAAAAACGTCGCGATGATTTTTCTTAAGTTCGCGACTGGGCGCTTAAGTTGGTACCCGAAAATAAGCTACTATCTGGTTTCAGGAATCCCAACGGCGCTCATTTGGTTGGCCGCACTTTTTGGTGTAAGAAAAAATAAATTATTCGGCTATTTATTTATTCTTCCATTATTGTTTGGTCTATTTGTTTCTTTCTGGGCACCGATGATGATGTATTTTCGGTTCCTCTATTTAGTTCCTGTGATGAGTATTTTACTTGCCCAATCCGTCATCCCGATGAAAATCGGGATCCAGAAAGGATTATTAAATAGATTCCGTATCGAGTACGGAATGACTGCACTTTTCCTTCTCTTTTCATTAATATATCTTCTCCTTCCTCAATTCCATCGGGAAGATTGGAAAGAGCTTGGTCGACATTTAAATGAGAATATACCCGTATATATGATTCTCCCCTCCTCAGATCCGGTTGGTTACTATCGAAGCGATGTCCGAGTATTTGAATTGCGCGACATAAAGAAAGCAGTTGTCCCGGAAACAATCTATGTCATCCCCTATACCAATGAAATATATGGATTGGACCACTCTCAACTTTTGAAAGAAAAAGGATGTATGAAGGAATCCGAACAACATTTCAGAGGGGATTTGATACTGGAAAAATGGATATGTCTTCGCAATGCATAAAAAATCTATTCTTATCGCGCTCCGTTTATTATTTCGGAAAGCTTAGAGAACTGCGAGGCGCCGGTATGAGCGCTGGTTCAAATAAGCTTCTCGAAACAATAAACTCCGCTGGAGTGATTTAAATTTTTAAACCCAAATGAACAGGTGGCACGATTGAAGGGGCCCGTCACGTGAACAAAAAGTTCCGCCAGCAGGCTTTGGAAGCTTTTTGGACACTGACCGGGAAGCAATCAATCGTGACGGAATCTGGAGAATCTATTATGGCTTTATACTACAGGTAGTTTTTTGTATGCTTTTGCCGAGAAGAACGTAAGGACGATGCTTGCGACGATAAACGAAACACCAAGTGCAACTATTGCGGCATATGAACCATAGTATGGAATGAAGAAGAAGCAGCCGACTGAGATGACAAAAAACATTGCCAGATTCCCAATGAGAATATCTCCTGGCCTTTTGACTGTGTACAGCAAAAATAAATGAAATACGCTAATGAAGGAAAATGGGATATAGACAAGCGCAAGGATACGGGAAATAGTCGCGGTATGTTGGAATTTCTCCGTAAAGAACAGGTCGAATACCCAGTTTGGCGTTATTGCTAAAAGTAAAAATATTGCCGTTGGGACAAGCATGTACATAAATGCGGATTTTGCATGAGCGCGGACTTCGCTTTGAGTTTTTATCCGTGAAAATGCAGGTGATATGACTTGCGTAATACTCGTTACTGTTGCGATGATCGTCAATATGATCTTCTGCGCCAGTCCATAGTAGCCCACCTCATCTTTGGGTCTGAAATAGGAAAGAAGAAATAAATCCATGCGCATTCCCAAATTGAAGAATTGCGAAGCGATGAAATAGGTAAGCATATAGCGAAGACGGAAATCTGCGCTATCTACCGGTGCCTTCATTATGGCGTTCATATGGTTTTTCTTGGATGCGTAGACAAAAAGGAAAAAGACGGTTGGCCCGATGATACCGAATACGAAAATGATTATGCCGATATTTATCATGTGAAGCCACATCAATACAAGAACGATTGCGGTCTTGGCGATATTGGCATACAACGTATACAAATTTACCTGGAGAACCCGTTTGGCGACATACAGACAATTGCTCAGGAAATTCTGCCAGATGAAAAAGAGAACGGAAAAAGATGTGACATAGAGCGTAGAGATGTGCGAGTGTGTCTTGAAAAATACCTCATCAAGCCAAGGAAATGCAAGAAGCAGGAATGCGATGAATATGCTTGAAAATAACGTTTGATAAAAAAATGTACTTTTGATGAAACGATAGGCATGCTCCGATTTTTGCTCAATCAATCCGGGGAGATAGGAGTATATAGTAGCTGTTGTCCCAAAGTCGAGGATATTTGCCAAAACAAACGTTATGCCAAATAAGACGCTGAATACTCCATACTCTGATGGATTAAGAATGCGTACGAGAAGATAGACAAAAAACGCGGAGAAGAATACATTGAGGTAATTCCCAACGGTATTAATAATCACCGCTGTGCTTGTAGGTCGCTTCAGGAATAAGGTCAATTTCGAAATCATACACTCATTATACAAAATCATAAACACTAAACACTAAACTCTAAACAACATATCTGTCATGCCGAACTAGTTTCGGCATCTATGACTTTCATGAGATCCTGAAACAAGTTCAGGATGACACGGTGTTTGTCATTCCGACGCCTGCCCGCCTTTGGTGGGAAAGTCGGAATCCAGTCTAATTACATTGCATGAGATTTATTGATATAATAGAAGCAATTGTAAATTAAAGAATTTTTATGGCAAAAACAGCGCTTATCACAGGTATTTTAGGTCAGGATGGTCCCTATTTAGCAAAACTTCTTATTGAAAAAGGATATAAGGTATACGGTCTCATGCGCCGCTATTCTCAGCCACACATGGACAATCTCAAATTCCTCGGAATTGAGCATGACGTTGATTTTGTCGAAGGCGACCTTACCGATGAATCTTCCCTTCTCAATCTCATAAAGACAACCCGACCAAATGAAATATATAATCTTGCCGCACAATCATTCGTCGGCTCCTCATGGGATCAGGCAAAGCTCACAACAGAAGTAAATTCATTAGGCGTCTTGTATCTTTTAAATTCGATCAAATTCTTTTCTCCAACAACAAAATTCTACCAAGCATCCACAAGTGAAATGTTTGGCTTGAGCAACGAAAGTGGATTCCAAGATGAGAATACGATATTTCATCCACGAAGTCCTTACGGCATTTCAAAAGTATATTCTTATTGGATGACGATCAATTTCAGAGAGTCATTTGGCATTTTTACGACAAACGGTATCTTATTCAATCATGAGTCCCCCCTTCGAGGAATCCAATTCGTTACACGAAAGATAACAGATGGAGTTGCTAAAATTAAGCTTGGTCTTGCAGATACACTTGCTCTTGGCAACCTCGATGCAAAACGTGATTGGGGATTTGCGGGAGACTATGTCGAAGCGATGTATTTGATGATGCAAGCAGAGCAACCGGATGATTATGTGATCGGTACAGGCGAAACACATGCAGTGAGCGAATTTGTCGAGCTTGCATTTGCGGAAGTCGGTATAACAGACTGGAAAAAATATGTGACGATTGATGCACGATTCAAACGGCCAGCAGAAGTACCACTTCTTCTCGCTCGTGCAACAAAAGCAAACACCAAGCTTGGTTGGAAACCTAAAATGCCATTTAGCGAATTAGTAAAGACGATGGTAGCTGCAGATCTCAAACGATTGCAGAAATAATATCAAATGACTGGAAACGAAATAACATACTCACCCGGTTCACATGTGCCCAAGGCTCCTTTGATGCCTCATATGATGGAGGGCAAACATAATCACTCTGATATCGCCAAACTTCCACAATTTCCAAGATTGGTTCAAGATGTGGGACTCCTCAATTCAAGAATTAATACTGCTGCAGAAGATAATGTAAAAACAAGGTGGAGACGGGAAGTGGAAAAAGCTATAGAAGACGCAGACTACAAGAACTTTCTCATTAGAAAGAAATTTGAAGGTTCCCCTGATGGGCCTGTTGGGTTAGTCGAACCTGTGATTCCTCCTGAACCTCAACCTCCCTATTACACAGGTGATAGTTGGAACAGTTTTGTTCTTCACGATCTAAATGGGGTATCAACATTAACAGTAGGATTAGTGACTAGTTTTAACTCGCGAGCATTAGAATCGCAAGAAGCAAAACAACTCTTAAAAAATGGAGATGCAGTTGCAAAAATATTTGAAAACACAAAAAGTACGTTGCATGCCAAAATAAAAGGCATGGATACTTTTATCTCAAATTTCAACGAATCTATTGACGCAATCATTGCAAAGGAAGGTGAAAAACTTAAAGATTATATACCGTTACTTATGAATGCAAAAAAACAAACAAAAATTTGGAGTATTGTATCAAGATCTGCATTCATGCTTAATGGGATAAAAGACGGCGATTATGCTGAAGTTGGTAAATGGTTTCATGAACTAGAAAGGACGAAGATAAAAATGGGAGATATATTTGTCGTTGCTGCAAAAAACAGCGAGGCAATAGAATGTCCCCCTGAGCTGGCTCAACAGGAGGTAGATGGGGTAACAGGTATAATGCTTTTTAATTTAGCTAAAAATGCTGTTGTATATAAAAAATCCACAGTGAGCGCATCTGAATTGGACGGTGAATTCACAATTGAAAATGATGCTAAATTTCCCATTGATTCATCACATTTATTTGAACCTATGAGACCAGGAAAAGATGGACATACCGGATACGGATTATTTACTGTACGTAATATTTATGGAAGGTTAGCCGGAAAAGATGTAGTTTGTGAAAGTACGTCTACCGGTATTGATGAAAAAGACAAAAAACATTCAGTTAAATTTTCGATAAAAAAATCTCTGCCAATAAGCAGCGAATCCCCCCTCCCCCAACCTGCTCAATAGTGTGAACATCAGAAGACAAAATATCCCCGTATTTTTGGAATACTTGTATCTGTTCTGGAGTTAGGCTTTCATACGCAGTCTGAGACATAATGATTTTATTTTCACCTTCCAGTGTTTGCAGCTCCAGTATATTCCCTGCAAATGCGTCAATTTGTGTTTTTGTGAGATTGATGAGTTCTTTCCCTGTTTTTATAAAAGAGTTCTTTAAAACATCTCCTTCTTTTTTATCAGGAATTGCATCCATACAAATAGCTACCCATTTGCTTCCAACAGACATAAATACATTCGTATGATAGATCGGTGTGTGATGATCAAATGCGTGAAACGCAATCACTTTGTATCCGAGTATTTTGGCGACATGTTCCAAAGGTTCCTTATGGGTGCGCGCTGAAAGACATGCATATATAATTTTATTTTCCCGGTCAAGCACCATGCTCCCTGTTCCTTCCAGATACTTTTTTTCCTTTTCAAAATAGGACAAGTCGATGACGTCTGTCACCAGATATTTTTTTCTCATTTGTTGTATGATATCCGTTCTTTTTTCCGCTCGTCTGTTTTGCGCAAGGAGCGGGTAGATGATTATCTTTCCGTCTTCATGTGTCGTTATCCAGTTGTTAGGGAAAAGAGCATCAGGTTTCACAGGGGTCAGTGTATCCATGACTGCGATGACGTTTATCTTGTTTTTCACAAGCAGTTTACACACCTCTTCCCATTCCCGCTCGGCGTCGTACAGAGTGACGCTTTGATCCTGCTCCAATTCATGTTGGAATACGTTTGACTCCGCAGTCTCTGGATTGAAACCAAATCTGATGGGGGAAATAAGGAGCACCGTGTCTGCTGTGTTTTTCATAAGAAAATCTATTATACACGATTCTGAGCGTAGATTCATTGATTTAGGTCCTATAGTATGATATACTATGGGATGGTATCCATGCGTGAAACGACTCTACTTCCTGTCGCTCGTTTGCGACCGGCCCATATCCTTATGGGAGTTAACAGGGTGCAATCAATGTCTCTTCATAGGGCAACTCTCGGTGAGGATCCATATGGACGGCCACCTGCGGAAGTCCCTGGAGTCAATATCTGCGATAAAGTACATTCATTCGGCGAAAAAGGAAAAAGCAAGCCGATTGCATATGAAATTGGAGGAGATTTTATCGCATCAAGCGACGCATTGATGCGTATTTCCCAAAAAAATATGACAAGTCTTGCGATAGAAGCACTTTCGACATTCGGATTATTTCTCACACGAGATGGATTATTCTTGATCGATAAACGACATCCTGAAGAACCATTACTTTCTGTTGCCGATGCAATCAAGAAATTCAAAAAAGGTCAGGCGATACATGGTCCCCTTATGTATAAACAATTCAATGCAGATTCGACGGTGAATATCCGTGCATCAATCCGTCTTGCCGATGAAGCATTTGAGAATGAAAGATTCCTTTCGGATGTCGCAGCGGTGACATTTGGTTCCCTTGATTTACACGATCCAGCAATTGTCCGCAGATATGTGCAGGTGGAGTACCATGTGTCTTAACTGAGCGCTACATCCAGAATCATCATGACGACAAATCCGATTATCGTGAAGATCGTTGAGATGTCTGTATTCCCTTCTTGCTGAGACTCCGGAATAAGTTCTTCAATCACAACAAAAAGCATCGCCCCCGCAGCAAAGGAAAGCGCAAACGGAAGAATCTGTCGAGACACGGTAACGAACCAGTAGCCGATGAGTGCACCAATTGGTTCAACCATTCCCGAAAGCTGTCCGTAAAAAAAACATTTCCACTTGCTCCAACCGCCGCCCCGTAATGGGACCGATGCTGCAATTCCTTCCGGAAAATCCTGCAATGCTATTCCGAGTGCCAACGCAGCCGCTGTCGCTATGGTGAGATGAGTAGTGGAATAGTTAAGCGATCCAAATGCAACGCCAATCACAAGTCCTTCAGGAATATTATGAAGTGTGATTGCAGAAAAGAGAAGCATATTCTTTTGCCATGCAGTTTTTATTCCCTCCGACTTTGATTGTGGCAACCCTTGATGCAAATGAGGAAGAATTTTATCAATGATAAAAAGAACCACCATTCCGGTTATGATACCAATAGCTGGCGGCACCCATGCGACCATTTTCATCTCTTTGCTGAGGTCAATTGCAGGGATAATAAGAGACCAGATTGCTGCAGCGATCATGACGCCGGCAGAAAAACCAAGAAGACCATTTAGAACATTCCTGTCTATTTTCTTGAATAGGAATACCACAGCCGCTCCAAGACTGGTGACTCCCCATGCAAAGCAACCGCCAATGAGAGCGAGCTGAAAGGGAGAGAATCCTTTTAGAAAGTCGAACATATGTATGGCTATTGTATCAAAAATACCTTTGTTCTGTGTTGACTGATAGAAAAAAAGGTGTATATTCTTTATACATATAGAATGAATATACGTAAAGGGTCGATACTTATCGTTGTTGCTGCTGTGCTCTGGGCACTCGATGGTATTGTCCGAAGAAGTCTCTATTCCCTTCCCCCTCTTGTAATCGTAAGCGTTGAGCATCTCGTTGGATCGATACTCATCCTCCCCTTTATTTTCAAAGGAATACAAAAAGAGCGGTTTAATAAAAAAGAATGGCTCGCACTTGGAGCGATTTCCCTATTCAGTGGACTTCTTGGCACGCTGTGGTTTACAACTGCGCTTTTGATGACGAATTATATTTCCTTCAGCGTCGTCTTTTTGCTTCAAAAATTACAACCCATCTTTGCGCTTCTTGCCGCACGCATCCTTCTTAAGGAAAAACTTTCAAAAGAATATGTTTTTTGGGCGGTGTGCGCGCTCATCGCTGCATTCTTGGTTACATTCCCGACAGGTTCGGTAAATTTAAATACGGGTGACAAGACGCTTCAAGCAGCAGTATTTGCGCTTGGAGCTGCAGTTGTTTGGGGTGCATCAACAGCTCTTTCCCGCTATGTCCTTCTGAAACATAATGATCGAGTGGTAAGCGGGATGCGTTTTTTTATCACGACACTACTTTCTTTTATCGCCCTCCTTCTTTTTGGCCAGCTTATGCTTGTCAAATCTGTTACTCCGATACAGCTGGGCCAGTTCATTTTTATCGCAGTATCGACAGGAATGGTTGCCCTTCTTCTTTACTACAAAGGTTTGAAGTCGACACCTGTACGTGTTTCGACACTTCTTGAACTTACGTTCCCTCTGCTTGCGATAGGTGTGGATTATTTCCTCTATAACACAGTGATATCACCTATACAAATTGTTTCCGGTGCGATATTATTATTCTCACTATATAACGTATCAAAAAAAACCATATGAAATTCACCGGCATGCCGATCAAAGGAAAAGGAAGAGGAAAAACGCTTGGGTATCCCACAATCAACCTTCATAACCTGACATGGATTGATATTCATGAAGGTGTGTATGCAGCAAAGGTAACGATAAGGGGAAGAGTATACAAGGCTGCGATGCATTGTGGCAATGCCCCCACATTCAAAGAGACTGAAAAAAAGGTAGAATTGTTTTTACTCGATACCCCCTCAATAACGGTATTAGAAACGGAAAAAGTGACCGTTGAGACATATTCCTATCTTCGTCCTGCAAGGAAATTCATGTCAAAAGAAGAGTTGATTGAACAGATAAAAAAAGATGTAGAACAAACGAACTCTCTTGTCACTCTTCCCTGATCAGGGCATGCTAGTCGGTGTCGGCGATGGTTCATTTACTTCCTTTTCATCTTCCTGCATCGAAATATTTTTTATGACACACACTTTCTTTTGATCTGCTGGTGTGTACATGTATTCGATCAAGAACGTGTGCAATTCATAGGATTTATTTGTGATAAGCGAATCAATTGGAATATTAATGACCTTTGTATTGGAGGTTTGGCTTACTGTCCCATTATCTCCCTGTTCCTCTGGGAGTGGAACTTGTATTGTTTGTGGTATTACAGTTCCGACAAATGAACAGATTGTCTCGGTGATGGTTTCATCAGGATCGGGGGTTGCTTCAGGGGATGCTTCAACACTTGAAAAAAGCATAACTGGCGAACCCTCCTGCCCAAAACCACCGCCATCAAGGGGTTTATATGGTACTTCGACAAATGCGATGCGATAGGTGTCTTTTTTTCCAACCTCAGGAAGCATTGAGCTTATTGTGGCGATCATACTAAAGTTGTTTAAATCGGGCTCTCCCACTCCTTGTTGACCGTCAACGTTTTCACCTTCTGCAGGTAGCTCATTTAAGTTGTTTATCGAGGCTCTATTTTTGTACGAGAGATTTGTGTTGGATGAGGATACATAATATCCGATCATTCCGACAACGATGATGAGTAGTCCAAAAAAGCCGATTTTATAGCGATCGCATGAGGTGAGTTTGTTCATAGTGCTTTAATTGTAAGATGTGTACGATAACAATTTCAAGTGATATAGCGATGCGGCTTAATATCGCAGGATACTTCCTAAAAACTGCTTGGAATCGATAGTATGTCTGTTTTTGTGAAGCCACATATGAAAAAATTCAGGATCAATATCCTCATTTGAGTATGTCATTCGTGTTGCGGCAGTGGCCATTTGCACATGTTGTTTCCATTTCATCGGATTTAATGTTACAAATGATTTATAATATTTTTTCAAATCGGTTATCGAGGGGTTTTGTGGTGCGATATACACAGATCGATACCTTGGTTCAGGGATACCATCGGCAGTCAAGTGATCTCCACTACAATTAAGTTCATAAACGTCCCCACACTTTTCCCAGAAAAAAGAAAGTTGGATTTGTGCAGGTTTTGCCGGCTTTTCACCGACTCCAAACAAACTTTCATATTCCCAGAAATGCTTGTGCTCATGAGGAATAATTCCTTCACCATGGATAGGAATGCCCCCTTTCACTGTTTTTGCATATGTATCGATTTCACTATCAAATGTCATCAGTGTTAATGGGCTGACGAATAAATGCGGATAACGATGTGCATTATGCAGATGAACAAGTTGTTTGAATACCTCGTTGCCAAACAGCGGCATAACATGCGACTCTGCCGGCATGGTAAACGATACTGTCTGAGTTTTTGTTTGATCTGCCCATGTCGCAGTCAGAAGTTGGTTCACTTCCTGTTTTAATCGAAATGGAAGTTCGGCGACATGAGAAGGGTTAAGTGTTGGGCGTTCTCCTGCCATATGTTATGAGTTTTTATTGACGCCAAATGCTTTAAGAAGTTTTTCGCTCATGACACCAAATGCAGTATTATGAGTGCTTGTATAATTTTTTTGAACATATGTGAGCACAAATGCTATTGCAGCAAATCCTGGCCCAAAGAGTGTGTTTATTCCTTCTCTTTCTGTGCTCATGAGGCACATTATAACATAACTATAGGTTATAATCACCCTCAGTTTATGCGTGGCCATTGCAAACCTCCGAGGTTTGCAATGGCTAATATTTAACACATGAGCCACTGTGGTAAAAACTCATACAGAATATGTATAAATAACATTGTATTTTGATGATATAATATTTCTCCCATGGCTACAGAATTACAAAGGTTTGAGCCTTTATACCGAGCTGTCGGCTCGACACAAAGGTCATCTCCATCTCCTCTCACCCAAGCACTTGTAGGGCTCAATAATAGGATACTGCCAGATGCGCGCAGTGGGCCAGAATTTGGATCACTTCCCACCGGCACAGAAATGACGCAAACATTGAACCGAGAAGAAGTCATGTTTCGTATGATGACGCGGCTTGCTGATGGGCGGGTTTACACAGCTCCCGAGCTTGCTTCTCTTGCAGACAACTATCCGATTGGTATTTTCGTCAAAAGCAACAAGGAAGAAATCCAGATTGAAGGTATTTTGGAAACTGCTCATCCAGACGATGTCAAAGGGACGATGTCTTATATTCTTCCCCGCTTCGTGAACAATCGCCATTTTGAGAATTTAAATAATGCCGAAATACACCTTACCGATGACCCAGAAAGTTTTTTTGCGGATGGGACAGAAAAATTTATTCCCAATAACAGATCCCGCGTTTATAGCCTTCGGGTTGATGAACGGGGGAAAAGTCATATTACTTTCTTGCTTCGCCACAACATCAAGGAAAATTACACCGATGCCTTTGAAGTCATGAGTTTCATGGGTTTCATCGAGACTGCCCGTGCATATGGAAAAAAATACAAAGACAGAAACGCCGGATATATGGTTGCCGGTCTTGCTGCGGGAGAAGGAATGAGCGTGAGCAAGGGTGCCGTCCTTAAAAAGCCATGGGAAGGAGTACCCGCACTGCCACGAAGGATTGCAGATGGACAGTTTGAACAAGCCTTTGAAGCTCCCAAAGTCATGCGAGATGTTGTCGATAAAATAGATGCGGAAATGAAGATGCATAATATCGAATCTCCCAAGCACGTCCTTTTTGGAAATGACTTTAGCGTTGAATTACTGATTGGAACGGGTGTCATTTTGCCGGCAGAATTCGATTACATAAAAGCGAATGCGATACGAGAGGGTAAAGGGGGCAAGCTCGTCGCAGAACAAGAATTAGCAGGATTGAAAAAACTTGACGATAAAGAAATAATGAGGCAGTTTTCAGCACTGCAATACCTCAACAGATATGCAGGAAACGATTCACAGATGCAACAACTGAAACTTCGTTTGGAGGGTGCGGTGGGGACGGTTCGCAAGAGAATCATCCAGCCGACTCATACGGCTTTAGGAAGCTATGTTGACATAATCGATTTTTCAAACTTGGGTGACAACATCATCAATGGAGCAAATGGAGAAGGTGGAATAGACAATAATGAAATACGAGCAATCGTCCAACAGTTAAAAGAGAAGAAATTCAAATATTACTCGCTTCCCTATCCGCTCGGAGACTCAATGCATGGCATTGTCCGAGCATTCAAGAATAAATTTGATATTGAGAACTTTGGATTTTTCGGAAAAGTTGGTGCTGTTCCGATTGAAGGGAGCACTGTCGCAAGAGGCCGTGTTGTCATGCCAGAACAGACTTCTGTCATGTCAGTTCAGCGTGATAAAAAAGAGATTGATCCGCTTCAAGGAATCCGCGATTATCCAAACCTTCTTCACCCAGAAGACGTGGTTATCATTAGCCATGCAGACTCGCATAAAGCAGTCGTTTCCGTCAACGGGCTTACTTTGCAGTCGCTTCAAGATCTTCCTCGTCTCAAAAAATTAATAAGAGAAAAGTATGGGGCAATAAATTATGCAGATTTACTTCTCGATATGGAGGCGGATTATTTCAACGACATCTGTTTGGAACTGGGCGTTGTCCCCGCATCTATTTATTACGTTTCCGATTTGACGCTTGAAAAAACACCAGATCCATATCTACAAACATTAAGCGGACACGATCACACAATCGTCAACGCGCTTGGCGCAGAAGGTACGCTTGCATCGGTCGTCTCGCCGTTTACCATACTCAAAAAATGGTTGCAGTAAGAGGTTTGCAAAGGCCGCATTCATGAAGAGATGCCGACGATCATTCTCAGCTTGGGGATACGAGAGATGATATAAGTAATTACTGCGGATCCAAAAAGCGTTATGGCAAATACTCCTACGTTATACAGATATATATTTATGTGTACGGAGTCCACACTCCACCCCACTATATCAAAGAGCGTTTGTGAGATAAATTCATGTGTTAAATATATCCCATACGACAACACTGCAAATGTTTGAATTATCTTTTGCATCATAAATGAAATCTTCTTACCTCCAATCTTTATCTCTTTTATGTCGATAAACATATTAAACAGCCCAACCGCCATTAGAAGCGACGGGATTGCAATGTTGTCAGAAAAATATCCTGCAAATTGCAGTGGAGCACCACGTCCATTGCTCAATATGGAATAGTATGTTCCGCCAATTTGTAAAACTAATCCAATAAGGAAGAGTAAGGTGTAAAAGTAGACAGACTTTCGACCGTGCCATTCATTTTTTACCAATGCTCCATATAAATAACAACATATGTACGCGATCCAAGCAGTGTATCTATTAAAAAAATTTGGAGTAAAAATTATAAATTTCAATAGAATAATCAAACTGGCAAAAAAGAAAAAGAAAAATGTTATATATCGCGCACTTGTCCGTTTTGACTTATCAGAAAATAATTCCTGCCAAAGGGGATTGAGTAGATATAAAAATAACAGTATTTCCAAAAACCAAAGCCAATTATCGGGTAGTTTCATCGCATCTCCAAAAACATATGTCGGATCAATTGCAGTCTGTATACTTTTCCCAGTTTTAAAAATATAAAAAAATGAGGAAAGGATAGAAAAAGAAATAAGTGGGATAACAATACGCGATATGGTGATTTTTAGATTCTCACTTACTGTTCTATTTTTGTTGATTACGAGATATCCACTTATCATGAAAAAGAGAGCGAGACTAGATCTTGATATAGCTGAAAGAGGCTCAAACACAAACCACGCTTTGGTAAGAAAAAAATCTGCTCGAACAGTGAAGGAATCTATTGTATGAAGAAATATAACGCCTAACATTGCAATAACTCGGAGAATATCGATACCAAATGAGCGATGTATTCCTTGTTTCATGATAGTCCTAATTATAGCGCATTAGGAAAGACTTTTTTCTCTAGGTGGGATACACGTGCATCGAGATTATCAGTCATGTGGAAGCCGACAGAAATAAGATCAATCAAATCTTGAGTATTTTTTCCCATTGCCTCCATTAATTTCACTTCTAGTCTTTTCTCTGAAGTGGAAACTGATCCATCAACAATCTGTTGTATCGCCAATAAATCCCTCTTAGTTAACATATGAGAATGATAAATGAGTAATAGACAAAAGTCTAGATGATATTGTCTAGCTTGTCAGTCGCTTACCGTGTCCTTCCGTAGCTCATAGAGCGTAGGAGGATAAGCCGCAAAAACTACTAATTAGATTGTCAGAAAAACAAAAAAATAACATATTAATACTCATTACTGGTTTTTTTGTATTCTTGTCATGCCGAACTCGTTTCGGCATCTATGTTTTTGAGATCCTGAAACAAGTTCAGGATGACACGTAAGATGATTTGTTCAAATTACAGATAATATAAATTGCATGTCTATTGAATAAATGCGATATAATAATGGTCATGAACAAAGCAGTAAAGATTTTGTTTTGGGTTGCGATTATTTCATGCACTCTCCTTGCATCCTGGTACGCGCTTCATGGAGCGATTCATTTCCATACAGATATTGCCCGAGATTTTCTCCTCATGGAAGATATGATTGTCAATCATAAGCCGGCTCTCATAGGCCCTCGTTCTGGAGGGATTCCTGGGGTGTTTCATGGCCCTGCTTGGTTGTATCTCAACCTACCTGTATTTTTCCTGAGTGGCGGAAACCCAGCCGCAATATCTTGGTTTTGGGCAGCGCTCGTAATCCTCAGTATCGCAAGCGTATATTTTGTCACAAAGAAACTTTCCGATGATAAAGCTGCGATGTTGGCATCTATCATCTATGGTTTGGCAATCAGCGGTGCAGCTCCCAATCTATTCAACCCTTTTGGAGCAGTTTTGTTTTCCCCTCTTTATTTTTATTTCCTCGTTCTTTATTTGGAGAAAAGAAAAATAGTTCATCTCCTGCTTTCCCTTTTCCTGATCGGTCTCATCATTCAATTTCAAATGGCATGGGGAGTGCCTGTGTTGATCCTTTCTTTGCCGCTTATATTTAAGAGAATAATTAAACATAAAAAAATAGCCCATCTCTTTTCATTCAGCATCCTTTCAATTCCATTGTCCACCTATCTTCTCTTTGATTTACGACATCAATTCTTACAAACCAAATCAGTCATCAATTATCTGAAGGGTACCAATGGAGATAGAGCAACCCTTCCGTTTATCTCGGTTGTCTGGCTTCGTATACGAGAAATGGCTCTCACAATGTTTTCTTATTTTTCAAACAGCAATCTTTTTGTCACTCTTTCCTTCTTCGTGCTGTTTGTCGCACTAATGATCCTTTATTTCAAGAAAAAGAAGTGGAATAATGCCGTTATCTATTTCTTATATTTATATGGCGGGTACTTTGTCCTCACACTTCTTTTCCGTGGGACATTGTGGGGGTATTACACCTGGCCGTTTCTCCCCTTGTTTTGCATAGTGTTGGCAATCGCTCTTTCAGCAGTCTTAAAAAAATATTTCGCTCACCTTTCAATCGTTATTTTTCTTATCGTGATTATCCAAAATGGAATAACACTATCAAAACAGACGAATGCTTATTTTGCCAGCGACACGGGCTTATGGAATTTCTATAAAGTCCAAGCTGAAGATATTTTTAAAGATGCACCAAGTGAATTTGGATGGTTCGTGTACACAGCGGATCAATATGGGTATTCATCCAAATATGCCATGCATTATCTCCAGCAAAAAAATATAAAGAAAGGATTTTCTTATGAGAAAAAACCGACGACCTATCTTATTCTTCAAGACGGTTCAAACCAATATATCAATTCTGCCGATTGGAAAAAAGACAGGATAAAAATCACGAGAACCCCCGACAAGGAATTCACCTATCAGAACGGATCCACTATTGAACGGTATAATCTGACAAAAGAAGAACAAGAAATCCAGGTCGATTCATCTCTTATACAAGATTTGATGTTTAGATAATATAATGTACTATCTATGAAAACAGCGCTTAACGCTTTTTTTCTTCTCGCAGTTGCTGCGAGTATTTTTTTTGCTTCATGGTTTGTCCAACACAATAATCTTTATTTTTATGGCGATCTCGCACGTGACTTTCTCCTCTTTGAAGAAATCGTCATGACAAAAAAACCGGTCCTCATTGGCCCCCGCACCAGTATGCAAGGAGTATTCCATGGCCCAGCCTGGTTATATCTTAATGTCCCTGCATTCGTTATAGGTGAAGGAGATCCTGTCGCTGTTGGATGGTTTTGGGTTGCTCTTGCTGCGACAAGTATGGGAATACTTTATTTTGCCTCAAGCAAATTAGTAAGCAAGCAAAGCGCCCTTCCAATCACAGCATTATTCGCACTCGCAATCGCCGGAAGCGTCTCATCTCTTTACAATCCTTTTGGGGCTGTTCTCTTTTCTCCGCTGTTTTTCCTTTTTTTCGTGCGTTATATGCAGAAACAAAAAATAGTAGATTTGCTCCTTGCCCTTTTCTGTGTCGGAATGTCGATTCAGTTTGAGATGGTATGGGGAGTGCCCATTTTGTTTCTTGCAAGCATTCTCATTTTGTACGCAATTATTAAACACAAGAAGTTTATCCATTTGTTATCGTTCGCAGTTCTTTCTCTCCCTCTTTCGACATTTATTTTATTCGATCTGCGCCATCAATTCATTCAACTGAAAGGAATCCTTCGCTATGTATCGCCTGGTGGAGCGAAAGAGCAGGTTGATTATTTGGCACTTCTTACCACTCGGGCAAAAGATATGCTCCTTGCGTTGTCTTCCTATTTTTCAAATGGAAACACATATTTGGCTATGGCATTTACTGGGATATTCATACTCCTTGTTCTGCTCTTTTTTACAAGCAAAGCAAAGAAAAAATTTCCCAAGAATCCACTCGTTGGTTATTTCCTCTATTTCTATATCGGATTTTGGATCCTTACTCTTCCACTTAAGGGAATCGTATATGAATATTATTACTGGGCTTTCCTTCCCCTCTTTTGCATTGCTATCGGATCACTATTTGAATATCAGTTCAAAAAATATTCCACACTACTATTCGTTCCGCTTGTCCTATTCTTGATTATCACCAACAGTCAGATAATAAAAAAACAGGACGCTAAATTTTTCAAGAACAACACGGCGTTATGGAGTTTTTATAATGGTCAGGCGCAATCGATATTCAGAAATGCAGAAGAGGAGTTTGGGTGGTTTGTATATACGGCAGACCAATATGCGTATCCATTCAAATATGCGATGAGCTATGCCGCCCAGGTCTATCCGGAAACTCGCTCATATAAATTCCAAAAAAAACCAGTCACGTATCTTATGATCTATCCAAGTGACAATAAATATACGAATGAGAAATGGTGGAGAGAGGGACAATTGAAAATAACAAAGCAGCCAAGATCGATCTCAAAAAGTATCGGCGGATCATATATAGAAAAATATTATTTTTCAGTTCAGGATGCAGGAGTGCCTGTTGATTCATCGCTTCTCGATGATTTGACGTTTCGATAGGTGTGTCATTCCCGCGAACGCGGGAATCCAGAGGATAAAACAATTTTATAGATCCCGGATCGGAGTCCGGGATGACAAACAGAGAAATGTTTGTCAATCATCGACTGGATCCCCTCCTCCGAGGGGATGACAATACACTTGCTGTAAGTAACGAAGTATTGAATCGGTAAGGTTAGTTAAATTTTCTATTCAATATCTTGAAGTAAAGCATGACGTCGTAGTATGCGCGCATTGCTCCCGCTTGTGCCCCAACGAGCCCATCTTTATATCCCTGATGATAGATCATCCATCGAAGGAAAATATATGGCGGCATCAGAATAAGTTTCATGAGCGCTTCTAACGGTGTCCCTTTAAACTCCTGCGCTTCAAGCGTTGTATATGATTCAAACTTCTTCATCAATATCTTCATATCTGGGTGAGAATAGTGGAGAAGAGTATTTTTTAAATATCCGATGGTTCCCTTTACCTGAAACTGTTCATGTACTTTGACAATCGGTTCATACTTGCAGAACTGTGGTTTAAAAAGACGAGTAAGTCTGTCATATGCCCAATCCCCTCCTGTGAGAAATGTTCCAAGGAAATTTTGTCTTCTTGGTATTCCAAAGGCAACTATTTCAGGATTTAGTGTTTGGTCTTGTTTGTTTAGAGTTTCGAGTTTAGTGTTTAGGATTTCCAGAACTTCCTCTCTCAATTCTGGTGTGACTTCTTCATCTGCGTCAATACGCAATACCCAATCTGTCGTCGCTGTTTCATTTGCCCAGTTCAGGTTTCGTTGGAGTTCTTCAAAGTCATCTTTATCCGATTTGTTTTTTTCGACCACCTCAGCTCCCAGGCTTCGTGCGATTTCAGCGGTCTTGTCTGTTCCGGTAGCGATCACAAGCACCTTATTGCACCATAAAACACTCTTGATGCATTTTTCAATATTCTGTTCTTCATTCTTTGCCGGAATAACTGCTGTTATCGTTTGCATGTATCACCTATTATAGACCAATAGTCATTTTATTTATTGGCCTTCATGCAAACCTCCGAGGTTTGTAAAAGGCAATATGATTTATCTTTGGAGCTATGTAGCAGTAAATAAATTGAAAATGCGGCTTATAAGCGACTGACAAATATAAAACAGTAATATAGACTTTTCTATATTAATCATTTATTATTCAGTTATGCTTACCAACGACGATCTCACTGCAATTGAGCGAGTTATGGAAAAGAAAATTAAACCTCTCCGTTCAAAATTGAATAAAGTTCAAAAAGACATCAACGCAGTGGTCAATGTTTTCGACTCTGATATTGTAGATCTTCAAAATAGAACAGATAAACTTGAGACCGCAGTCTTCATGCGTGGTTAACTGGATTTTTGTTACAATTGTGTAATGAAATGGTACTACTGGGCGGCTATTGCAATCGTCATCATCTCCTCATTCGCCCTCGGGCTGCACAACGCCAGCATCTATGCGCCGAACCACGGCTTTGATGGCTCAGGTCATGTCTACTATATTCGTTATCTCGCCGAGAAAAAAGAAATCCCTCCGCCAACAGGTTGGGAGACCCATCAGCCCCCGCTTTACTACATTATCGGTGCTTTAGTGATGAGTACCGCTGGCAACTTCCGCGCCGCCCACTATATAAATATTTTTGTCCTATGGATGATTATCGGCATGGTGGGCTTGGGTTTGAAAACTATTTTCAAGGATAAGCACCAGGTGCTTTTGGGGATGTTATCTCTTGCCGCCCTCCCGATGCTTAATATCTTCCCTGCGATGATAACGAATGAACTACTGAGCACATTTTTCATCATCTCTGCCGCAATCTCAACGCTCTATTTGATCAAAGCAAAGACAAAAAAAGAAATAATAACCGACTCCATTTGGCTAGGGGGAAGTTTGGTTTTGGGCATATGGACAAAGATGTCCATCATCACGATTCTTCCAACTCTTCTTGTTGCCCTCATCATTGTTTTGAAAAAAAGCAAATCAAAACGTGGTCTATTCATTCTTATCGCCTGTGCACTCTTGGTTTCATTTGTTGCCGCATCTGCGCCGGTATTTCTTCGTGGTGCTCAAAGCAAAGGTCCGTCCAACATAGTGCAAACAGTATCAAGCGTCAAGAATGCTCCACGCAATCCCTCCTTTTATTATCGCCTTGATTGGATCCCGAAAGTGGATATGTATACGACTCAATACTATTCGCTTCTTGGCGGCGCATGGAACAGTTTTTTTAACGATGGTCATAATGTGATAACACCGTTCATAAAATTCCATAAAAAAGCATTTATACTTTGGTCTTTGGGATTTATTCTCCTTCCCTTATCTCTCTACGGATTATGGTCTATGTGGAAGAAACATAAGGAAGCGTCGCTTATCGTAAACGCAGTGGGCATTTCGATGCTTGCGATGTATGTGCTTTATAACATGATGAGCAACCATTATTCCGCCGCTCGGCTTACCTATGAAATGGCAATTGTCATTCCCTATGCGTTTGGCATTGCAGGAGCTGCAAATAATAAGAAGATGAAGTTTCTTCTTTTAGGTCTACTCTCTATCCAATTCATCACCCTTCTTTCCTTCTATTGGATTCTTCCCTGGTGGCACGTGACGAGATAAAACTTAAGCAAGGAATTTGAAGATCTTATTCAACCAGAGAATGAATGATCCGCGATGTTTCAAAAGATACTTGTCTAACGAGGTAAAATAGCTCTGTTTTTTTTGAGTTGGATTTTTATCTGAAGAACCGCCACCAATATGGTTAACGACACATGTGGGAACATAAAGGACAGAAATTCCCGCATTATGCAAGCGATATGAATAATCCATATCCTCAAAGTACATAAAGAAATTTTTATCATCAAGCAATCCAACTTTTTCAATGATCGAGCGATGGATAAGGAGCGCTCCGCCTGTTGCCGTATGCACTTTCGTATCCGTTTCAGGTAAAACGAATCGTGGTCTTAGGAAAAGCCAGTTTATCGGATGTTCAAAAATAGTTGAGAATAGGCCAACATTAGTTTCGATTGTTCCATCTCCATTAATGAGTCGTGGTGTGGCGACTTTCATACTTACTGACTTGCACTTATTGATCAGTTCTTTAATGGTTTTGATATCTGTATCTGCATCGCTATTAAGAAGCATGATCCATTCCCCTTTGCTTTGTTTTATTCCAAAATTCACTCCTCCAGCAAATCCTAGATTTGCTCCTGGGTTGGTGTATAAAACATGATGTAGCGATGCAACTCTCGCTTTAAGATTTTCTGAGGAACTATTATCAACTAAAATAATTTCAAACTCATCATCACGTAGTTTATCCACCAAACGAAATGTCATCTCATCTGTGTGATAGTTGAGGATGATTATTGAGCATAAAGGAACTTTCATATTTATATTGTACAAAATGTATCTCTTTATCGTTTTTGAAGTTTTGCTAGTTTTTTTAGAATAGAATATTTTTTCCAAACATCATACAGACGAGACTCTTTAATCCCCTTCAGTTCTTTTGCAACATACATATTCTCAACTTCTACTAAATCAAGAATTTGATTTATTATTCCAATTTTTTCTTCAGATATTTTTTCCACGGGAAATTTAAGGACATCTTCATATATAGAAACCAATTTTTTTGCAATGGTATCAATATTAAACTCTTGCTGTGCTTTTAGTGAGAGTATTGCAACATCTTCTGGATTATAAAATGTATTAATCTCTTTAATAATTTGTGATGGATTGAACTTTTTATTGAAAGCTTGTCCAGAGAAATGAGCTTTTTTTATGCTGTCATAATTTGAGGAAGTAATGATGCCATCAGCAGCATGAGAATCAAAGACAAAAACAGCTCTTCCACATAGTAGACTTTCCACAACTCCTCTTCCAATTGTGAACACAATATCTGCTTCATTAATATATTTTGGCAATCGATGATAAGCCACAGCATTTTCTGCCCCAATAAATACGCAGTTTATCCCAAGCTTTTGAAGCGCTTTCTTAAGAATAGTTTTTTTCGGCAAAGTCATCTTATTACTTATTACCAATGCATTTTGAGGTTTTGAGTTGATTGGTTTAATTTGGCGAAAAGATTGTGTATCAAATCCGTTTCCAATTATTTGAACATCATCAATATAATTTGTTTTCTTTACATTCTCCTTCACCATTTCAGATATTGCTAAAAAACGAGAAATATTTATATTCAGCTTTGGTGGTTGTTCTAATATGGTTTTTGCACCATGAGATTGAAACACCATTGGAATTTTTGGAAATTTAATTCTTATTTCGTAGGCGCACATTACATGATGTATGTGAGCAATGTCAAAAGGTTCATCTTTTAATGATTCCAGATCGTTTGTGCATCTTACCCCCTTTTCTTCAAGTTTTTCAGATATTTCACCGGGGAATTTTGTATAGACACATATTTTGTGTCCTAATTTTTTTAATGCTAAAGCGAATGTATATGTATATAATTCCGTGCCTGTATAGGCATACATTTGGTGGTTGGTAAGCAAAATATACATGGCTAATATCTACTATACAGTTAATCAGTTGATTTGTACACAAATTGTCTTCAAAACTCATAAGTTGTAATAATTGATTTAAAAAAGTAAAATATCCCTAATTATCCACCTATGACGCAAAAAACGACTGTTTTAATTTTGGGGGCAAGTGGTATGTTGGGCCACAAAATGTTTGAGGCATTAAGCTCATATTCCCAATATAAGGTTTATGGAACGGTTACTTCTTTAAAAAGTTTTAATGGCACACTACCAGAAAAATATAAATCATCAATATCTGAGGCGGTGTATGCAAATGATCTTACTTCAGTTGAGAAAGTGTTAACTTCCGTAAAGCCAAATGTAGTAATAAATTGTATTGGTATGATTAAACAAAAAAAGGAAAACGGTACCAATATCCAAACAATACTTTTGAATGCTTTATTCCCCCAACAAGTTAGCAGTATCTGTGAGAAAAAGAAAATACGTTTTATCACAATCGCCACAGATTGTGTTTTCGATGGCAAAAAAGAAAGTGAGTATTTTGAAACAGATTTACCCACTTGTCATGACGTATATGGGATGACCAAATTTCTTGGGGAAATTCATTCTGGAACCAGTTTGACGCTTCGAACTTCAATAATAGGGCATGAATTAAAAGCTGGGGTAAGTCTATTGGATTGGTTTTTAGGGCAAAGTAATAAAACAATAAAAGGATATAATAAAGCAATATTCACTGGGTTTCCAACAGTGGTTTTAGCAAGGATAATTGCAGAAAAAGTTATTCCGAACAAAACACTGCGTGGACTATATCATCTATCGGCAAATTCTATTTCGAAATACGACCTACTAAAAATAATCAAGAAAGAATATAAGATGAAAGTAAAGATTTTTTCTGACTCAAATCTAAAAATAAATAGAGCATTAAATTCGGATAAAATTAGAAACAAAATAAGATACTCTCCTCCCCCATGGAATGAACTTATCAGGGAAATGCACATGGATTATTTGAGTTCACCTTTTTATAAATCAAGACATAAAAATGAAAAGTAAAGTTTCATTTAAAAATAAGACATTACTTATAACGGGAGGAACCGGTTCATTTGGTGGGAAAATGCTTCGTCACTTTTTGACTAAAACAAACATAAAAGAAATTAGAGTTTTTAGTAGAGATGAAGAAAAACAAGATTCATTAAGGAATGAATTAAATAATAGCAGAGTTAAGTTTTATATAGGTGATGTAAGGAATTATGAAAGCATAAATAGAGCGCTTATTGGGGTTGATTTCGTATTTCATGCTGCAGCATTAAAACAGGTGCCTTCGTGTGAATTTTTTCCCATGGAGGCAGTGTATACGAATATACTTGGTGCAGAGAATGTACTAAACGCCTCAATCGCAAATAAAGTAAAAAAGGTTGTCGTTCTTAGCACTGATAAGGCAGTATATCCAATAAATGCAATGGGAATGACCAAGGCGCTTATGGAGAAACTCATGATCGCAAAATCACGCACAATTGATCCAAAAATAACTACATTTTGTGCAACGCGATATGGGAATGTTATGGCATCTCGTGGTTCAGTTATCCCTCTTTTCATAAAACAAATCAAAAGCGGCAAAGATATTACAATTACAGATCCATCAATGACACGGTTTCTCATGTCTTTAGACGAGTCCGTTGATTTAGTTTTATATGCCTACCAGCATGCAAAGTCGGGTGATACATTTGTGCAAAAAGCTCCCGCTTGTACAATTCTAGATCTTGCAAAAGCACTCCAGCACATTTTCAAGGCAAAAAATAAAATTGTAATAATAGGATCAAGGCATGGTGAAAAGAAGTATGAGACTCTTGTGAATCAAGAGGAAATGGCAAAAGCAAAAAACATGGGAAAGTATTTCAGAATCCCAGCTGATATTAGAGACTTAAATTACGCTAAATATTTTTCTATGGGTGATAAATTATCTTCAAAGTATTCAGAATATAATTCTTCAAATACTACGAGATTAAATACAAATGATGTAGAAAACACATTGCTTAAATTAAGCTATATAAAAGATGAGTTAAAAAATAAAAAGTAATGAACATCAAGAAAATATTTAGAATAATACTAATTAAAATTTCTCCATCATATAAAAAAATATTAGCAATAACTAATAAGATAGATTTACTTGAAAAGAATCTTAACAATATATACATTAATACAAATAATCAAAATAAGAATTTGAATAAATTCAAAGAAAGTAAAAGTTTATTATGTCCTAAAATAGAATACATCTTTAAAAAGTCTCGCATTTTACAGAAAAGAAAGGATCCAGTGACAAATAAAATAATTAATAGAGTAGCAGTGAAACTGGAAAATTTAACTACAAAGATAAATCCTGTCATATTGGTAAATAGTAAAAAAAATAAGGAGAAAACTGTAAGCATAATTTGCTTGATATATAAATCAACAACCTTTGCTGATGCGGTGTACGATTCTTTGTATAAACATACACCTAAATTATCTTCAGGAGAAGCTGAGCTTCTTTTTGTTGCTAATGATCCTACAAAGAAAGTTATAGATCATTTAAAAAAGAAGAAATATAATTTTATTATCAATAATAATCCTTTTTTGTCAAAAGAGACACTCTATATGCGTGGATATGGAGCTCCAGAATATATAAGCAGAGTCTATAGAGGATATAATTATGGAATTGAAAATTGCAAGTCGGATATTGTTGTATTAGTGAATAGTGATAATATGTTTTCTCCAAAATGGTTGGAAAATTTACTTGATAAACTAAGTGAAAATAGAATTGTTACCTCCCAGCTTGTTGAGCGGAACCATCCAATATATGGAGTTTTTCCAAAAGCAATTTTGGGTGAATTTGGTTCAAATCCACATAATTATTCCGAAGAAAAATTTTTATTTTTTGCAAAAAAGATATCAGTGAACAAAACTGCAAAAGGAGGAGGATATATGCCTTGTATTGTGCATAAAAGAAACCTTGAAAAGGTTGGATTATATCCACATGGTAATATTGCAGGAAGAAGTTTTGAGGACATTCATATGTATGGAGATGAAAAATTGTATGAAAAGTTAGCAGCAATTGGTGTTAAACATTTTACCTCCTGTGATTCGATAGTTTATCATTTCAAAGAAGGAGAAAAAGAAGATTAATAATATTAATAAATAATCTCTATGAAAATATTTCTTGTTCCTGAGGTTGCAAGCGGTTTAGGTGAAGATACTTTTTGGACCTGGTTTAAGAGAGAGTTTCCTAATTCTGAATTCATAAATCCAAAATCAAAGGTTGGCTTTAATGATGTGATTTTACAGTATTCTACGATGGGCAAGTCTGCATACCCTGATAATACCATCTGCTTACTTTGGGAATTGTATCCTGAAATGAAAAAAATTCTCAAATCAAATATTTGGGATGATAGAATCGCAAGAATAGCTGAGTCTGCAAAATACTCAAATAAATTAACTATCACATCAAAAATAATGACGGACTATTACAGGAACTATGGAAATATTGATGTGCTACCGATTGGTGTTGATACAGAAATTTTTAAACCTTTGAAAAATATTGAAGAACTCAAAAAAAAATATCATATTCCCCTAAAAACCAAAATAGGTATATGGGCAGGTACCACTCATGAAATGAAGGGATTTGATAAATTCTTAAAATATAAAATTAGCCATCCAGATATTTTCTGGATAATAATCTGGAAGTGGAGTAGAGAATCCTCTCCACTTAGCGATAAGAATTGTTTGAATTTTACTCAAATACCACAAACCCAAATGAATGAGTTGTTTAATTGTGGAGACTTCTTTCTTTCCACAAGTCGCTTAAGACCATTTTATATGACTGAATGGGAAGCTCTAGCTTCAAATCTTAAATTTATAATCTTGGATGGAATAAAAAAAGATTTTATTCCAAATAAAAATCCAAGGAATCAAATTTTTAAATATGGGTGGGATAGAGTTTCTACAAAAAAGAAATGGTTAAAGTACATCAATCTTATATCTAAACAAAAAACATTAACAATGTTTGTTAGATTTCAAATATATAAAGCCTTAGATGAATTAACTAAAATAAGGTCGATTATTAAGAGTAGTCTAAAGAAGTTACTATACAAAGTTAACCCTCTTTATAAAAAAGTTTCAATATTAAGTAATAAGATTGATAATCTTGAAAAGATGGTTGTAAATCTTTCAGCAAATTTTGATATTGTTAGCTCGGAAGATATTGTTAAATATAGTGGAAAAAACATTAATATGAATAAAAAACTTGACAATATAATTGATTGTCTCGATGATCTACAAAAGACAAGAGGATCAGTTCTGAATGATAGAATAAACAGCATTGTCGAGAGTATAAATTTGATCGAAAAAAAAATAAACAATAGGTAGTATCAAAATATCAATCAATATATGAAACTAATAACAATAGTTGGGACCCGTCCAGAAATAATTAAGCTTGCACAGACTATAAAAGAGGTTGATGAGCATCTTGATCAAGTTCTAGTACATACTGGTCAAAATCATGATTATGAATTGAATGAGATTTTCTTCAAAGATTTAGGGCTTCGAAAGCCAGATTACTTTTTAAATGCTGTTGGAAAAAATGTTGCACAGACTATTGCAAATATTATTTCTAAATCTGACGCTGTTATGGAGAAAGAAAAACCTGACGCATTATTGGTATATGGAGATACGAATAGCTGCTTAGCAGTTATTGCAGCAAAAAGAAGAAAAATTCCTATATTTCATATGGAAGCTGGCAACCGTTGCTTTGACCAACGGGTTCCGGAGGAGATAAATAGAAAGATAGTTGATCACACTAGTGACATAAACATGACGATAACGGAACATGCAAGAAGATATTTAATTCAGGAAGGAATAAGACAAGAAACAATTTTTAAAGTTGGTTCTTCAATGAAAGAGCTACTTATTAAACATAAGTCAAGTATAGAGTCTTCAGAAATATTAGGAAGACTAAAACTATCACAAAAAAAATATTTTGTCGTAAGCGCACATAGAGAAGAAAACATTGATAATGATGGCAACTTTATGAACCTAATAAAAACATTAAATAGAGTTGCAAGTAAGTACAAAAGACCAATAATATTTTCCACACATCCTCGTACAAGAATTAAGATTGAAAAAAAGAAAATTCAAACTAATAAATTGATTCAATTTCATAAACCATTTGGCTTCTTTGATTATTTGGCGCTACAGAAAAATGCAATTTGTGTTCTTAGCGACAGTGGGACTATCACCGAGGAATCTTCTCTTCTCTCCTTCCCTGCTATTAACATTCGAAACTCTCACGAACGTCCAGAAGGAATGGATGAAGGTGCAGTTATTATGTCAGGACTTAAAACTGATGATGTTCTAATGGCAATTAAAGTAACAATCTCTAATTATTCAGAATCTAAAAAGCCATACAGATCTGTGCTAGACTACGACGTTGATAATGTTTCGAAGAAAGTTGTAAACATCATTTTAAGTTATACATCCTATGTCAATCGTGAGACCTGGAAAAAAGTATAACCCCCTAGTCTCAATCGTTATCCCTGTATATAATGGCTCAAATTTTGTTAAAGATGCAATTAATAGTGCATTGGATCAAACGTATAAGAACATAGAGATACTTGTAATAAATGATGGCTCTACTGACAATACCGAAGAGATTGTGAAATCATATGGAAAAAAAGTCCGCTATTTTAAAAAAGAGAATGGTGGCGTTGCTTCAGCATTAAACTTGGGTATTAAAAAATCAAAAGGTGAGTATATATCGTGGTTATCACATGATGACATGTATTCAAAAGTTAAGATTCATCTGCAGATTGCTGAGTTAAGAAAAATTGATAAAAGATTAAGAAGAAAGACAATATCATATAGCAATTATTTGCTTGTAGACAAAAATGCAAATTTTCTTAGTCATACAGGATATCATCTCTTGCATTCTGCGATTAATCTCACAAGGTTTCCTTATCCACTACTAAATGGGTTGGTAAACGGATGCACTCTATTAATTCCAAAGGATGTTTTTACAAAGCATGGCATGTTCGATGAGAATTTACCAAATACGCAAGATTATGAATTATGGTTCAAGCTGTTTCCAAAATGTACTTTGATATTCTGCAAGGAAGCAACAGTTATGTCTCGAAAGCACAATAGACAAGGAACTTCTATATTTAAATCAACACCCGAATATGATAATTTGTGGATCGATATGATAAGTAAGGTAACGCACGATCAAATAATTAATATGTATGAAAGTGAATATATATTCTATTGCAGCGTTTTTCACATTGTTAAGAAGGCGGGTTATAAAGGTGTAGCTAGATTTTTACAAAAAAAAATAAACTCTTTTCCAGCAAACATGAGAAAAGATGTTAATCTTTGGACCGACAAATACAAGTCTCTTCCCTATAGGATATATAACAAAATTCAGAAAATTAAATATAGAATATCAACACAATGAAAAACCAAGCAAATAACGATATTCTGGTTTCGGTGATTATTCGTACATATAATAGACCTATTCTTCTGAGGAAAGCTATAGAAAGTGTTTTTAAGCAGACATATTCAAACATACAAATAGTCGTTGTAAATGATCATGGACAGGATGTGCAGTACATAATTGACGAATTTAAAAAGAAAACCAGTAGGGGTAAGCTAAGAGAATTTACCTATATTACCAATGCAACACAGCTCAGTAGAGCGGGTGCAGCAAACGTTGGAATTAAAAATTCAAAGGGAAAGATAATAGGATTGTTAGATGATGACGACTATTATTTGTCAAATCACATTGCACTGCATGTTGCCTCCCAATTAAAAAATAAAAAAAATGTTTCGATTTCCTTATCAAACGAATTGCTCACTGCCCAAAACATCATGCGTCCACATTTCGACTATACAAAAACAAACAAGCTAAATTTCCTTTTTTTTCAAAATTACTACCCAATAAATTCTGTGATGTTTAATAGACTAATTCTTCGTAAGGTTGGATTATTCGATAATAAACTTAAAGTGCTAGAAGATTGGGATTTCTTTATTAGATTGATGTTAAAGTACGACACATCAATAATATCTAAGATTACATCGGTATACACAACACAGGTTGGGACATTTAATGTTAGAAATCAAACTAAGGAAGAATGGAAAAAGAACTACATTCTCTTGAGGAAGAGATACAAGAAAACATTCAAAAGAACAAAAACAAGTATTCCATTATCAGAAGTTGCAGACTCATTGAATGACTTTGCGATAAAATATTACAGAGAAGCAATGGAATTTGAAGAATTAAGAGACTCATTGATTTATAGAGCATTCAAATCTCCAATCTATAATTCTATAAAAACCATATTAAAGAAAATTACTCGGTGATTAGTTGTTATCTATTTAAACAAAATATATATCTCGCATTTTGGTACAATTAAGTATGTCGAAGCTTCAAAAGTTAATAAAAAATCTCGAGCTATTTTGGGATTACCGCGAATTGCTTTGGAATCTGGCAAATAGAGAGATTACTCAAAGGTATAAACAGAGCGTGCTTGGCTATGCATGGGTAATCCTCAATCCCCTTTTCCAGCTTGTGGTCATGAGCTTTGTCTTTGGGCAAATTCTAAAAGTTTATTCACTTGGAGTTCCGTTTATCATCTTCCTTTCTGTAGCGCTATTACCTTGGAACCTTTTTGCGGCGAGCCTCTCTTCATCTACGAACGTCCTTATTGGAAATAGCAGCCTTATTACTAAGATATATTTCCCTCGTGAAATACTCGTCTATTCAGCCATAATGGCTAAGACTGTTGATTTCTTATTTTCATGCCTGGTCCTAATCGTATTTCTCATTATTTTTCAAATACCTATAACTTCATCTATTTTTTGGATTCCGGTAATTTTTCTTATACAAGCAATTTTTATGATAGGCATCTCTCTCATTTTGTCTGCGCTCAATTTGTTTTATAGAGATATTCAATATCTATTAAATCTTGTTCTTCTCTTGTGGATGTATTTGACTCCCATTATGTATCCCGTTGAGGTTATCCCAGCACAATATAGATTTATATTTTCGCTTAACCCTATGGCGGTTATTATAAACGCATATAGACAAGTAATCTTAGCCCATGCCGCCCCCAATCTTGGCAGTTTGGGAATGGCATTTATTATTTCCCTAATCGTTTTTTTTATTGGATTTTTTACGTTTAAAAAATTAGAAGGTCAATTTGCAGATTATGTCTAATACAGAATATCCAATAGTAATTAAGGCGGAAAATATACATAAATCGTATAGCCTGCAAAAACACAGAACTTTTAAAGAGTTTTTACCCGCTCTTTTTTCAGGCTCCGAAATGGTACTGAGGTTTAATGCCTTGGAAAAAATAAACTTCGAAATTAAAAGAGGTGAATCAATTGGCATATTAGGAAGAAATGGTTCGGGCAAATCTACCATGCTCAAGCTCATTGCTGGGGTTACTAAGCCGTCAGATGGAAGAATTACTGTTTCTGGTCGTGTTGCACCCCTGATAGAGCTTGGTGCAGGTTTTCATCCGGAACTTACTGGGCGTGAGAATGTATATTTAAACGGTTCAATACTTGGCATAAAACGTAAAGAGATGAATAAACTATACGAACCAATTGTGGAGTTTTCTGAACTAAGAGATTTTATGGATCAGCCGGTTAAATACTATTCTTCAGGAATGTATATGCGCCTTGCATTTGCTGTAGCGGTGGCAGAGACTCCTGACATCCTTCTTATCGATGAAATCTTGGCCGTTGGAGATGCAAAATTTCAGCAAAAATGTTTGGATAGAATGAGTGAATTTCATAAAAAGAATGCAACTATGGTTATGGTGAGTCATAATCCACAACAAGTTGAACAATATTGCAGTAAAGGCTTAGTCTTAGATAAGGGAAAACAGATTTTCTTCGGTGAAATTAAGGAAGCAACAAAGATATATAATAATCTGATTAGTTAACACCACTCTAAAATATGTTTGGATTGCTGAAGACGTTTTTACTATTGTTTATACCGTATAAGTTACTATCTCGCATTTACAAGACTTACTGTTTTATAATTTTACGTTTTATACACAATATTTCCTCACTTGGAAGAGGCACAATTTTTTTTAATGGTTTTAAATCATGGAATGGTAAAAATATAAAAATAGGGTCAGACGTATACCTCGAAGATAGTATTTTGAGCGCTGGAGAAACATCTAATGGGCAAATAGAAATAGGAGATGATGTATTTTTTGGACATAGAGTCATGGTATTAGCAAGAGCACACGATTATACAAAAAAAGGGAAAGACAGAGTGTCAACAATATTAGAAGCTCCAATTAAAATAAAGAAAGGAGCATGGATAGCGTCAGGCGCAATGATATTAAAAGGGGTAACAATAGGAGAGAATGCAGTTGTTGCCGCGGGCTCAGTGATCACGAAAAATGTAGAAGATAATTGTATTGTTGGTGGGAATCCGGCAAAACTTATTAAAAGAATTTAAGTAGCTCGCTAAGACTCTCCCTCATTTAAATCTCAATCTTTTTTTGCAAGATATAATAAACCTGATGTTAATGGAACATAATGAGTAAAAATGTCATCTATGATTGAAAGTGGAAAGGGGAAAAAGAATGGTACTCCAAATCTTTTCTGAACTTTAAACTTGTACATTTGTAGAATTTCATCAAGTGATTTATATGTGAATATTTTTAAATGACCCTGAGCATCAGATCCTTGACCTAGGAAAGAAAAGAATCTACCTAATTTTTTGTATGAACTTGTTTCAGTAAAAAAAGGTTGAATTCCAAATAGGATTAAAATCCTGTTTGCCCAAGATACGAGATTGGGAGTAGAAATAATTAAATATCCATCCTTCTTTAAAATGCGATAAATTTCCTTTAAAACAAAATCAGGGTTTGGAACGTGCTCAATCACCTCTCCTAGAATTACGCAGGTAAAAGTGTCATCATTAAATGGCAATTCTTTTGTTATATCTGATTTTTTATATGCAAATGTAGTATTTTTTCTTGTAAAAACATCAACGCCATAATAATTTGCCTTGTTAACCTTAATTAGTTCATTGAGAAGTAATCCATTTCCACATCCAATGTCCAATACACTTTTAGGTTTAAGATCAATAACTAGCTGAATTATTTTTTTTAACCTTTTATCTATATATGGCAAATAGGTCAAATTTTGTTGGTAATATTTTGAAAAATTAGTCATTTTTATTAAATAATAACGATCAACGGTCTGAGGTGATTTTTAATAAAGTTTCTTGGTAAACCATACCCAAATTAACAGCCATCAGTTCGAAAAATCTAAGTAGGAATATACATACATAGTATATTGGACTCGTGAACAGTAACTTCCAATTTCTTAGATATATTCTTAATGAAATGATTGCTATATTCTTTTTTTGACCATTCTTTGTATCACTTAGAAATAATTTTGCTGTCTTTCCATAATTAAACTTCTTCTTTAAGAGACTTTTTAATGATGTATATCCTGTTCTGTGATGCAGGAACACCTGTTTAGATGAATTAATTTTTGTATATTCTTCATACTTCGAAGAGATATGAAAATCCTCTCCAGAACTAATTTTCCTATCGTAGCCCTGAACTTGTTCAAATAATTCCATGCTTACACCTCGTGCAGCTTCCATTTCAGTATTCCAATATAAACTCCGTTCAAGCGCCTTACATTTGTTCCAAAAACCCTCAGCGATATCGACTTCATGAATAATCACCGCCCTGTGCTCCTTATCAAATAACTTTATAAAGTTATCGATGAAGTTGGACTTAGGGAGTTCCATATCTGCATCAAGATGAAGCAATATACTGCCTGATGCTTTTTTTGTCCCAATATTTCTATTATTACCTGGAGGTGAATAAAACTTTGGCTTTGGAAGATTTATAACGATCGCTCCATATTGTTTTGCTATTTCAGCAGTCTTATCTGTGCTTGATTGATCGACTACAATTATTTCAATCTCTTTGTATTGTTGACGTATTATTGAAGATAATAGAGTATCAATATTTTTCTCTTCGTTATATGTGGGGATAATGATAGAAACTAATGGCTTTGTATTTATTTCAGTAGTATCTTTATAACTTTTTTTGTAATTTCTCCCCATTTATAGTTAAGGCTTTCTTTAATAGATGATTGAGCTAGAAAGTTAAATGTCGGATCATTGTATAAAGAAATTAATTTATATGCAATTTTAATATATGAACCCTTTTTAAATATAAAACCATTAACTCCCTCACGAACTACGTCTTTTAATCCTGGTGAATCATAGACGAACGCTGGTGTTCCTTGTGAGTTGGATTCAATAACTACAAGACCAAACCCTTCTCTGACGGATGTATGAAGCAGAAAGTGGGCTTTTTGGTAGAGTTCAACCTTTTTTTCCTCAATTACATATCCAAAGAAAGTGACCAATTTACTGACACTCAATTGTTTTGCAAGTTCGTGGAGTTTTTTTTCATATCCCTCCTCCCCATTTCCTACTATCCAAAACTTTGCGCTTGGCATTTTCTTTACGACTTCGGCGAATATATGAAGTGCGTCTTCAATACCTTTCATTCTGACCAGGCGGGATACATAAAGCAATGTAAGCTCCTTCTCTTTCTGTGCAGGTGTATCGATTGGTTTCAGGAATAACCCGTGAGGAATCACGGTAATGTTTTTTTCTGGGATTCCATAGTGGACTAGATCTTGTTTTGTGGAATTACTTCCCGTTAGGAATGGAGTTTTTTTATAGAAAATAAAATATATTTTTTCATATAACTTGCCTAGAATATTGATGGGAAATGGGAGCATCTCATCCCATATTTCTTGGGCGACTTCATGGATATAGGCAATTTTCTTCGATTTCCACGCCCACAATGGAGAGAAAAATGGAACGCCGTGTATCTCGTCAAAAACCAGGTCAAAATTCCCGTTCCATTTGAACCAATAGAGAAATGGAGCCAGAAAATAAATTGAGATAGGGCTACCAAATCTATATATATGTACTCCTTCGATATTTTCCGTTTGAGGAGCATCTTTAAACCCTCCCGCAAGCCAAGTTATGCTCATTCCCTCTTTGACCCAGGCTTTTGCATGTTCAAGCGTCACTTTTTCTGCACCTCCTGAGAGAGGATTTTTTGGACATCTCCAATTGAGTATAAGAATCTTTTTCATGTGAACGATTTATTTTTTTGTTATTTCTAAATCCTTTGGAAGTATGAGTTTTTGATGAGGAGAATTATAATACCGAAGAATATTTTTACGATAGAAGATTGCAAGTGTGTCTTGAAAGATTCCTCTGATCGCATTAAGAGTTGCAGCGGAAGTGACAGAACTGAGATTATAATCTAGCTTAATAGGGGCTTCATATATGCGATTGAACCCGAGCGTTTTTGCGACAACTAGTACTTCAAGATCTCCTGCGAATTTCTTTTCAACGAGCCGGGGCAAAACCTTTTCGATGACTTCTTTTCTATATATCTTTATTCCTGCTTGAGTGTCTCGTACTCCTACTCCAAAGAGGAGTTTTACAAACAGGTAATATCCATAGCTTAATATTTTTCGAGTGAGCGAGTAATGCACTTGGGAGGCAGGGTGCCTTTTGCTGCCAACAATGATATCTGCATTGTACCACTCCATATGTTCAAGAAGCATTGAGATGCCGCTCGTGTCTATCTCCAACCCTGAGTCCATAAACATCACATAATCCCCTTTTGCTTCATGCATGCCAAGGCGGATTGCATAGCTTTTCCCTCGGTTTTCCGAGTAGAAAAGACATTTCACTTTTTCTATTTTCGCTTGCTTGATTTTTTCAAATGAAGCGTCCACTTTTCCGTCCACCACTGCGATGATTTCGTAATCGTAACGGATGGCATCGAGAGCCTGTTTGATAATATGAAGATTCTTGACGATTGTCTTTTCCTGACGATATACGGGGACAATAAGGGAGAGAAAATGGGAGGAGTTTTTGTCCATGAGCACTATTATAACAAAATCCTAAACCCTAAACTCTAAATACTAAACAAATTTTAAATTTGAAATGAATTTATAAATTGATTAAAAATTAAGAATTATAAATTTAAAATTATGGAGCGTCAGTTTGATTTAAAGGAGATGCTTTCGATATGATGTGTGAGGCGCTTCTCGTGATTGTTGAGAACACCATCGTGGGTGTTATATAAGCTAGAAATAAGTTTAACGAGCTGATCAGTGTTACTCTGAAGCATTTTTTGAACTGCAGTCATCATTTTTGATTCTGAATTTACAAACATTGACTGAATTGCGGCTAGATCTTTCTTAGTTAACATATATTGAATAGTAAATGATTAATAAAAAAAAGTCTAGACCACTATCAAATAGTTAATTATTTAATTTTTTAACACGTGTCATCCCGATGAAAATCGGGATCCAGAAAGGGGAATTATATAGATCCCGTGTCGCAGCACGGGATGACAAAGGGGAACGTGTCATTTCAACTAAGCGATAGCGCGTGGAGAAATCTCAGAAGTGCTACTTACCCATATATTCAAGATGAGAAATTCTGGATTCATGGTTGTCAAGAATTGATTGGTTGCTTTGGGTGTTGCCGCGGATTTCATTTCTGAATTCATCCAATTCACCTCGTAAATCTCGAAATTCACTAATTATGCTTTCTTTTACATCTCCAATGAATGAAAGAAGCTCTACCACAGACGTATCCAGTTTTTTGTCTACACCATCAATTTTATTATCAAGTGCACGGAACTCCGCTTTGGTTGCGAAAGTTTTCTCTAATTTTTTTACATCTAAGTCGGTGATCATAAGCGTTACCATTAAAACAAATAATAAGGATTTAATCAATATTAAGACAGATATGTATGTTTGTCAGTCGCTTATAAGCCGCAAAAAGTAGCATTTAGGCTATTGGGAAAGGATAAAAAGAGGTTTAGTGGTTGTTTCGTTTAAATCTGATACAATAGTTTTCTAACTATGAGGAATATATATGTTTCAGGATCTGTGGCATATGACGAAATCATGGACTTCCCCCATCATTTTAAAGATTACTTCCATCCGGAAAAACTTCACCAGATAAACGTATCGTTCGCCGTTTCCGACTTGGCGAAACATTTGGGAGGGATTACGACGAATATTGCGTATGCGCTGAGGAATACTTTGGACTTTTATGGACACGTCATCCCGACGAAAGTCGGGATCCAGAAAGGTGAATTATATAGATCCCGTGTCGGAGCACGGGATGACAAAGTCAAAATATTTCCTGTTGCGTCTGTTGGGAGAGATGGAGATGAAATCGTTGAGTTTTTTAAGGCAAACAATATTGACACATCGTATGTTATGAAAGATAAAAAACTCTATACAGCAACTGGAAAAGTGATCACCGACATGAACGATAATCAGATTTGGGGATTTTATTATGGAGCAAGTGCGCTTATCCCGACAAAATTGCCATCCGATAAAAATGACCTGTGGATTGTTTCTGCCACACATGAAAAACCATTTTCCACTGTCCTTCGCCATGTAATTAATAACAAGATTCCGTATATGTTTGATCCCGGCATGACCCTTACTTGGATTCGCGATGATCTTCTTAAAAAAGGAGTGTTGAACGCAACTTATGTCGTTGGAAATGATTATGAAATAGCTATGATTGAAAAACGGATTGGGATGACAGTAAAAGAGCTCGTTGATAAGGGTGTCAATGTGATTACGACGCTTGGAGGAAAGGGAGTAAAGTATGAGGGGCATTCCGTCATCCCGGACCTGATCCGGGATCCAGAAAAAAAGGACATTCGACTGGATTCCGATTTGCATCGGAATGACATAAAGAAAATTTCTATTATTATCAAAGCATGTCGGCTTCGCCGAGTGGTTGACCCAACCGGTGCAGGAGATGCATGGCGCGGAGGATTTGTGGGGGCGCTTGCAGCAGGGAAACCAATAAAAGAATGTCTTATCATGGGAAATGTGATGGCAAGCTTTGCTGTCGCGACTGTGGGGACTGTTGAGTATACGGTGACGAAGGCAGAGATAGAAAAAAGGATTGAAATGCTGAGTTAATTTTAAATTAAAAATTGTCATCCCCGTGAAGACGGGGATCCAGACTAATATTATCAATATTGTCATTTTAGACTAGATTCCCGCCTGCGCGGGAATGACACATAAAACAGTATGAAGCACGACGTAAAAGATATAAAACTTGCGGCTCTTGGAAAGCAGTTAATCGAATGGGCAGATTGGCAGATGCCGGTCCTTACTCTTATTCGTAAACGATTTGAAAAAGAAAAACCTCTTAAAGGGGTGACTCTCGCAGCATGTTTGCATGTAACAAGCGAAACGGCAAATTTAATGCGAACATTGAAAGCCGGTGGAGCAAATGTATTTTTAGCAGCAAGCAATCCCCTTTCAACAAATGATGCGGTTGCAGCAGCACTGGTCGCAGAATATAAGATTCCTACGTTTGCAATTAAAGGAGAAGACAATAAAACATATTTCAAACACCTGAATGCAGTGCTTGATATGAAACCAAATCTTACGATGGATGATGGAGCAGATCTCGTTGGGCTTCTTCATACCTCGAGAAAAGAATTGTTGGCAGGCGTTGTTGGCAGTAATGAAGAAACCACAACGGGAGTGATCCGCCTTCGTGCAATGGAAAAAGATAATGCATTAAAGATCCCGGTCCTTGCAGTGAATGATAATCTGACAAAACATTTATTCGATAACAGATATGGCACTGGGCAGTCGACATTGGACGGAGTCATCCGCGCAACAAATATTTTACTTGCTGGTAAGACATTTGTCGTTGTTGGATACGGATGGTGTGGAAGAGGGCTTGCTTCGAGAGCACATGGAATGGGAGCGCAAGTAATTGTCTGTGAAGTGGATGCTGTAAAAGCACTTGAAGCGAGAATGGATGGATACAGAGTTATGCCTCTTCTTGAAGCGGTTGCTCAGGCGGATATCCTCGTCACTGTTACGGGAGACAAACATATTATTGATGCAGCTCATATAAAAGCAGCAAAAGACGGAATCGTCTTGGCAAACTCAGGACACTTCGATGTTGAAATAAATAAAGTTGCACTGAAAAAACTAGCAAAAAGCGTCCGCACTGTACGACCATTTGTTGAAGAGTACACAGTCGGCAAGAAAAAGATTTATCTTCTTGCAGAAGGAAGACTTGTGAATTTGGGAAGTGCTGAGGGGCACCCAGCAAGCGTCATGGATATGAGCTTTGCAGGACAGGCATTGGGCGCGGAATACATGTGGAAAAATAAGGGAAAATTGGAGTCAAAAGTTGTTGCTCTTCCGGCTGCACTTGATCAGGAAATTGCCGCACTCAAGCTGAAAAGCGAAGGCGTGGAAATTGACCGATTGACAGCAGAACAGAAAGAATATTTGGCAAGCTGGAAAGAAGGCACCTAAGGTGCCTAATAAGCAAATAGACAAATAATCCAATAATCAAATGATCAAATGGCTTTAGTAGCGTGTATTATTGATTATTTTGGAAATAATAAGCGTGACTTCCCATGTCATTCCCGCGATTCTCTTTGTCATTCCCGCGCAGGCGGGAATCCAGCCGATAAGTCTTTCCATAAGGGATTTTTTTCTTCAATAAGTTTCAATTTCCATAACCTATTCCATTTTTTAATTTGTTTTTCACGTTGAATTGCTATTTCTGGATCTTCGTGAAGTTCATAATAAACTAAATGGTGAACTTCGTATCTGCATGTAAATCCCTCAATATAATTATATTTATGTTCCCAGATTCTCCTTTCCAAATTACTAGTAATTCCAACATACAGTGTTCCGTTTCTTTGTGAAGCAAGGATATATACGTAGTAGGATTTACTCATGGAATAAGGTAATTATAAACTGGATCCCCGTTTGCACGGGGATGACAAACTGTAGTATTTTTGTATATTTATTACAAAGTTTTGTCAACGGATTATAAGCCACAAATGGAGGAGTTTAGACTGTCAGGAAGCTGCCTGATCAATTGGAAAATGAATTCTGCCTGCAATGGCCTGTTCAGCTTGAAAACGTTCCCAGACTATTTCCTTGTCAACTGGATCGAGAATATAATCCTTATATCTAGGATCTTGATACATTTCTTCTGATGTCATTGTTGTAAACGCTTTCGTCATTCTTCCAAGCATTGTTGCGACAGGAATAATGGTGACTTTTTTTGTTCCTTTGAAGGCATATTTAGGTGTTGGAAGCGAGTCACTCATAATAAGGTTGTCAACAATGACATGTCCTGATCCGTTTGTATCAAGGGACGTAAGTGCATTAGTTCGACCTGGATTTGATAAGACTCCGTGCGTTGCGATGACCGTAATCGATTTGCAGTGGTATTTTTCTCTGAGTTGATGACAGGTTTCTTTCATTGAACCATAGGTGTCTATCATGTCATCGTAAATAATCATATCTTTTCCTTCCATATCTTTTGGATCTCCATACTGAAGCATAAGATCGCCCACCATATTATGCCCTTTTCTGTCTTTATCAAATGAAACAATATTTTGAGCTGGGTCAAGGTCAAGTTGCTCTGAAAGAAGCAAACATTGTTGCAGACTTCCTTTATCGAGAGATACTACGCGCGCATTTTTTGGATCAATGACTTTTTTGTCAAACAATTCGCTTTTTATATATTCCGCAAACATTGGAGTTGCCGTAATTGGGAGGACATCTGGAACCGTTTGCTTAATGTAATCAAGTCCTTCACTACTGTGTGTACCCAGAATAGCAAATTTATTAAGACCAATAAGGTCACGAGCGATAAGTACCGCTTCACATGCTTCGCCCACCTCGCGTTTTCCTTTTCCTCCTCCTTTACCATCTTTATCTTGTCGCAAATCAATAAAAGGTGCAATTCCCACTGCTTCATCAACCAGAGGTAATCGGCCTCTTTCAGTATGTGTTACCGCTTCAATCATTCGTGCTACAGTTCGCTTTACATATGCTTCATCTCCGCCGAATTTTGTTGAAGTCCAAATAGGAATAATTGCACGAGAACGAGCAGCCTCCTTAAGGTCATCTTCCCATCCTTTGTCCCCAATAATTACTTTAAGCCATCGCTCACCATTTTTGAACACGGACTCATCTACAAACAAATCATTTTCTATGTTGAAGTTTGGTTCATTAAATCCTTCATGAAGTTGATCGACAAATGCTTTATAGCCATAAAACATGCTTGGCACAATGCCGACGTTTGGGAGTGCGCGATTGGGGGTAATTCTTTCCTTGCTTGGTAATACGGCCATACGCTCAAAAACCACATTATAGGACTTTTTTTTTGAATGTCAACATGGAGCTTTGGAACAATCTTTATTTCTCGCAATCGCACTTAAAGTTGTCTGCAAGGCGCTGCAAAACTCGCTCAGTTTTATAGAAGGGCGAGTCTTTCAGACGTTCTATTTCTTCTTGATAGTAGAGAATATGTTTGTCTATAGGATTATCTGCATGCATTTTGCGGACACGCCACTGGTTATTTTCCTGCAGATATGAGTGATGGCGATAACGATACAGGACATGAGGAATATGAACACCGGTGTGTCCGATATCAAATAAACGGTACCACAAATAGTGCCTGAGATCATATTTGTCATGATCGATAAACCCTCCCACATCTTTTGCGTGTTGTGTATTGAAAAGCGCAGCGTTATTGATATAGTTTATTTTTTTGAGCAGATATTTTACGTGTTCGCAGTATGCAGGAGAATGGATCGTATAGGAGCTTCCCTCTTTTTTTCGCCATTCTTTTGGATAGGTAAGCCAAGCGGAATATTCGCGTGGCCCAAAGAGCACTGTGTTGCTGTATGCCACTGCTGCCTTTTTTTCTTTTTCAAATCCGTGCAGTGCGAGAGCGATGTATCGATGGTCTAGTTCGTCATCGCCATCAAGAAAACAAGTATACGTTGTTTCGCTTAGTTCCAATCCCCTATTAAATGCTGTGAGTTGGCCCTTATTTTCTTTGTAGGAATGACTTTGGATATAAGGGTAGTAGAGAGAGACATATTCTTTTGCGATTTCTTCGGTGTTATCTGTCGATCCATTGTTGATGATGATTGTCTTGTCGACATGTTTTGTCTGATGAAGAATACTTTCAAGTGCTTGACGCAGAAAAGGTCCATGATTATATGCAACAACAATAGCAGTAACGGATGAGGACATTATTTCAGTATAACAGTAAACACTGAGTGAAAAAATACTAAACAAATTGTCATGCTGAACTTGTTTCAGCATCTCACATATTCGTTATACTATAGACGAATGTATTACGTTTATATAATGACAAATATACACATAACTACGCTTTATATTGGCGTAACAAATGATTTATCAAGAAGAATATTTGAACATAAGAAAGAAATTGTAAAAGGATTTACTGAAAAATATAAACTTAAAAAATTACTATATTTTGAAGAGTACAAAAACATAAATGAAGCAATTGGACGAGAAAAACAATAAAAAAATTGGCATAGAGATTGGAAATTGAATTTGATCAAAAAAGTTAATCCAACATTGAAAGATCTGTCATGTTGAATTCATTTCAGCATCTCCTGAGATCCTGAAACAAGTTCGGGATGACACACAAGTCGTCAGTTCGTGATGATATATAAAAGACAAGTTTTAGTTTGTGATGGCATGAGGGATTTTCCAGTTGAGCTTTTTTGCTAATAAAATTCTTTGGTATTTTTTCCTACTTCTTTTGCTTTCTTTGAGCGCTTCTTGAATTGCTAAAACCCAATCTGTAGATGTCTTAGATGTATACATGGTTGAGCCTAAACCAACCCCGGAGGTGTGTTTGGCTGAACAGATGATTGGTTTGCCTGATGCGAGGTAAAGCGGTAGCTCCGGGAGATCATACGGAGCAATAAGAATATCGAATGACTGCAGCATAAGGGGAAGTTTATTATATGGTTGTTTTCCAACAGGAAAAATATTTGCGTGTTGTTCTGCCACTTTGATAATTGGGCGGTAGTCTGTATTTCCAACGAGTACGACCGATGCTGTTGGGAATGCTGAAGCAATAGTTCCGATAAGAGCCTCATCTGTCCGTTCATCAATTGAGCCGATAAATCCAATAACCGGTTTTTTTATCCAGCACAAACCAACATCACATGTCTGAATCGTCTGCGATGCATCTTTAAAATGATTCCAATTGACGCCATTTTTTAAAAGCACAAACCGAGAACTTTTTTTCTTTGGGAGTTTTGGCACTGTAATTTTTAAGGCATTTTTTATTAGGTCTTGCTCTGCTTGAACAATATGTTTTGATGCATGACTGCCCTTTTCAAAATTGTCTGCTAGATCAAAAAGGAATGAATTCTTTTTTAATGAGAGGACATATTTCCAGAATGGATGGTGGATATATTTGAAAACATTAATGTGGCTAGTGACTAGTGGATAGTGGATAGTGATAAATTTTTGGAGAGATTTTTTTATAAATGAGAGTTCCTCAGTGGAAGGTTTCTGATAATTCAGATGGAACATCTGTCTGGCAGTTAATCGAATCGCTGTAAACATCTCTGATTCTTCAATGATCCGGGAGCCTGGTTTTATTCCTTCATCAAATACTCCCTCGACATAGATAACTTTATTTTTTTCAGCGAGCTTTCGTGCAATTTGTACGGAACGAGATTGGAAATCTGTTGCATATGTGGTTCCAAAAATGAGATAAGATTTTGTTTTGCGCTTGCTAGTGCTTACTGGATTTCTCGGTCGCTTACTTCCTCGAAATGACAAAGAGTTTTTTATTCTTCTAGCTAAAAAAATAATCCACGCATAGGGAGTTTTTTCAAGAATCTGAAGGAGTGATTTTTTTCGTTTAAGCGATTGTAAAAAGTGAGTTTCACTTTGTGCAGCTTTTTTTACAAATAGCCCCTTGATATCTTGAAAAGCAAAGTAAAATGCTGAAAAAAACTCAAAAATAATTGATGTGTCATGAAGATAGAGACGGTATCGAAGCTGTTCAACCTCAACATACAGTATCTTTTCTTTTTCTATAAGCTGGGATGGTTTCTTGCTTTTGCTCATGATTAGTGAATACTATAACATACAAATTTAAATTACTAAACTTAAAATTTATCAAGTGAATTTCCTGTATAATATATGGCTATGGGAAAGCTCACAAAAATCGTCGCAACAATCGGACCTGTATCCGATTCTGAAGAACAAATACAGAAGTTGATCGAGGCAGGGGTTAACGTCTTTCGTTTTAATTTTAAACATTCAACAATTGAATGGCACGCAGAGCGAATTCATCGCGTAAAACAAGTTGCAAAATCACTAAATAAGCATGTAGGCACACTTCTTGATCTACAAGGTCCTGAGATCCGAATCAATATGCCTGTTGAAGGTATTCAGGTAGAAATTGGAGAACTAGTAACGCTTGGGGAGACTGCATTTTCTGAAAAGAAAAAAGGGTTTTCTTGCTCCCATCCAGATCTCTTTGAATTTTTAAAAGTAGGACAACATTTACTTGCAGATGATGGTGCATTTACGTTTACTGTCATGGAAGTGAAGCCTGAAGTAATCTTAAAATGTAACCGAGCAGGATTTCTTAAAAACAGAAAATCACTTCGCATTCCTGGAGCAAACTTCCCTTTTCCAGTTCTTGTCGATCGTGATTTTGAAGGACTTAAAATGGCACAACGAGCAGAAATAGATTATATCGCTCTTTCCTATGCCCGCACTGCTGAGGATGTTGAGATAACGAGAAAAGAGATGGCGAAATATAAAGTAGTTGCAAAAATAATTTCTAAGATAGAAGCAAAGTCAGCAATTGATAATCTAGATGAGATCATTGAAGTGAGTGATGGAATTATGGTTGCAAGAGGAGACTTGGGAATAGAACTACCTCTAGAAGAAGTTCCCTACTGGCAGAAAATAATAATAAAAAAATGTATTGAAAAAGGAATCCCAGTCATCACGGCAACTCAGATGTTGCAGACAATGGTTGATAACCCATTTCCAACACGAGCCGAGGTATCAGACGTTGCCAATGCGACTTTTGATCATACAGATGCAGTGATGCTTTCTGCAGAAAGCGCATCTGGGAAATATCCTCTTGAATCTGTAACGATGATGAAGCACATAATCAAATCAAATGAGCTTAGATTTAGCGCTGATTTAAGAGATGCATTTTTGTTTAATCGAAATGATAATGAAAGGGTTTTGTGTGATGCTGCATATAGCATGTATAAGAACGTTGCAGGAAACGAAAAAGGGTTTGGTGGATTTATAGTTTTTACAGCAACTGGAAGAACAGTTCGAATGCTTTCTCGCTACAGACCAAGCGCTCCAATCTTTGCGCTGGTTCCCAGCTCCAAGGAAGCAGATATGCTCACACTTGACTATGCAGTTGAGCCATTGTCTCATTTTGAGCCATATACAAAAGATCTTATGACTGTTGCTGGAATAAAAAGTATTGTTGAACATTTGAAAAAAGAAAAAAGAATCGTTGCAGGACAGTCGATGATTATTATTCATGGAGATGAATGGATGAAGAAGGGACACACCTCGACGATTAAATTGATAGAGGTGTAAGTGAATTTGAAATCAATTTTTAATTCTCATTGTCATCCTGAACTTGTTTCAGGATCTCAGGAGATGCAGAAACGAGTTCGGCATGACAGAATAAATTTGTTTAGAATTTAGTGTTTAGAGTTTGATATTTTGAATTTACTATGCGTTCAGTCCGTAATTTCGCAATTATTGCACACGTTGACCATGGCAAGAGCACTCTTGCCGATCGTCTATTGGAGATGACTGGCGTTGTGGGAATTGGAAAACACGAAGAACAGCTTTTAGATCGCAACCCTGTCTCTCGCGAACGAGGAATCACCATAAAACTTGCGCCAGTCCGGATGATATATGGCGAGCACATGCTCAATCTTATCGACACTCCAGGGCACGTTGATTTTTCCTACGAAGTGGATCGGACTTTGGCTTGTGTTGATGGCGTCATTCTTCTTGTTGATTGCACACAAGGGATTCAAGCACAGACAATTGCAAATGCATATAAAGCTCTTGATAAAAATCTTGTCATTATTCCGGTCATCAACAAGATCGATATGCCGGGAGCGGAAATTGAAAAAACGAAAAAACAGATAATCGATTTTCTTGGCGTTCGGGCAGATGAAATCTATGAGATATCCGCAAAAACCGGGCAAGGTGTCCAAGCAGTGCTTGATAGTGTGATTGAAAAAATCCCCCCTCCTGCCGTCATCCCGGACCTGATCCGGGATCCAGAAAAAAAGGATATTCGACTAGATTCCGATTTTCATCGGAATGACAAGGTGGATAAGGCAGGTGATGTAAAAATGAGTAATGATAAGAACAAAAGATTACAAGCACTCATATTCGATTCCTATTACGATACCTATAAAGGTGTTATCGCTTTTGTCCGGGTGTTTAACGGATCGATCAAACGAGGAATGACGGTTCGTATGGGTCACTCACAAAGCAATTTTATTGTTTCTGAAGTCGGTATATTCAAGCCGGATCTTACTGCAACTGAAGAACTGCAAAATGGAGAGATCGGTTACGTTGCGACAAACCTGAAGGATATTCATGCAATCGAAATCGGCGACACAATGCAGTTGCCTCGAGATGAAACACCTCCCCTTCCTGGATATAAAAAAGTAAAGCCAATGGTATATGCGAGTATTTTTCCAACGGAGACAAATGATTATCTGAATTTTAAAAAAGCACTGGAAAAATTATATCTTACCGATAGTGCTCTGGACTTTAGCGGGATTTATAGTACGGCGCTTGGGGCTGGATTCCGTGTTGGTTTCTTAGGCCTCCTTCATGCGGATGTTGTCCGAGAACGGCTTGAAAGAGAGTATGAACTGAGCCTTGTTCTCACACCTCCTCAGGTTGAGTTTAAAATAGAAGATGGAAAATTTTATGAACCGATCGTAAAAATATTCATCTATACGCCGGAAAATTATACAGGTGCTGTCATGAAGGTATGTGAAGAACATCGTGCGAAGTTCATCACAATGGATAATACCAATCAGATTGCGCTTACCTATGAGATGCCGCTGGCAGAATTGATTACAGATTTCTTTGACCGATTGAAAAGCGTCACAAGCGGATATGCTTCCCTTGATTGGGAACTTCTTCGCTATGAATTTGCTGATGCAAATAAAATGGAACTCCTGCTGAATAATGATCCAATAGAGGAATTCTCAGAAATTGTGGTGACTGCACGTGCGCAGGAAAAGGCACAATTCCTTACCAAGAGATTGAAGGAATTGATTCCTCGCCAGCAGTATGATGTGAAGATTCAAGCAAAATACAAAGGAAAAATCATTGCATCCGAACGGATTTCCCCTTTCAGAAAAAATGTCCTTATCCATAACAGTAAGGTTGTGGGAGCAGGAGATGTTGGCCGAAAGAATAAACTTCTTGAAAAGCAGAAGGAAGGAAAAAAACAGATGAAAGCTGTCGGCAAGGTTGAAATTCCGAAAGACGCTTTCATGAAACTCTTCAACAAGCAATAAAGCGACACTAGTTTAATAATCAAATACTACAAATAATCGAACAGTTAAATGAGCCTAGTTTTACAGTTTAGCTGCTGGGAGTGGTGTGGACTTTTGAGACAACGGCGTAGAATTCTTTTGGTTTAGGTGTGACCAATTAAGTTGCAAGTTTTTTTGGTTGTTGAATATTGCTAAATCAGCCTTCGTGATAAGCCCAACTTCAATATTTGGGCTTTGTGAACTGAGGCGTTGACATACAGATTCGACTTCGGATTTTTTTGGAGCGGCAAGCGCCTCATCTGTGGCGGTTTCAAAGGTGAGTTTGCGAGTTTGCTTTCGGAGTTCCACGGCTTCAGGAGTGTTCTCTACCGGCAATTCTCGTACAACAGTATCCTCAAGTGCAACAGAAAGATTCTCCGGAACCAATATTTTTTCCCCATTTTCCTGAAGAGTCACCCGAAATGTCTGCACGAGTGGCACTGTCGTATACGTATCCCTTTCATCCACAACTATTTTTTTCGCTCTCAAAGAGACAGCGACGACGAGTGAATCAATGGGTGTATTTTCTGGAAGTAGTATCTCTGTGGTTAACCTTCTATCCATCGTTGGGAGAATTTTATCGTTTGGATCCACTGAGATCGTGGCAGATTGACTTATTTCATTTCCTGTTTTGAGGGCAATAGGGTGTAACCATCGAGTGGCTTTAAACTCTTCTGCGCCTGGTGGTGAGCTGGCTCCTGAATCAAACATATGAAAAGATTATAGCAGATACCGCCATACTCTTAAAAGTTGCATTTAGTTAACAAATATTTGATAATGAAACTATTACTATGAAAAAAAGGAATATAGCAAAAAAACAAAAAATAGCTCCTAAACAAATTAATTATCGACTAATTGCAATTGGGGCAGCGGTTGTTTTACTTGTTGTTTTCGGAATTGTCGTATCTCAACTTAAGACAAAAGGATATAACAGTAGAGCGGCAGAGAACACAATTGACTGCAACGCTATTTGCACGACATATTTTCCGAACAGCGCGGTAAGCACAGCTGGAAAGGCTCCTTGTACTCAATCATGTGAAAAAGTAAAGGCGGAAATAGAAACAGGAACCCCATGTAAAGAAGCATGCAAAAAAACACTATTGGGTCGAGCGGGCGTATGCCAGATTGCGTGTGATAAAGCAGGTATCAAATAAGGTGAAATTATCTAACCACCTTTGGCATCTGCACACCATGCGGTATACTATATAGATGGCACATAAACGAGAGGTCTTAGCGATCAATACGCTCCATATTCTCAACGATGGGTTTAAGGCAAGCTTGCTTCTTTTTCTTCCTTTCATCGCGAAAGATCTATCGATAAGCCTGACGAAAGTGGGATTCCTTGGCACCGCAATGAATAGCCTGGAAATATTCATGGCGATTCCAGCAGGAATAATTGCAACCAAAATAGGAGGATTCCGTCTTCTTATCCTTCTCATGATATTCTATGGATTGGGCTACTTTTTTGCTTCATTATCGTCTCTCTACTTCATGATCATATTAGCATTTATTCTTGCAGGAATAGGGTTTGGCATGTTTCATTCCGTTGCGTTTTCCATCGTTTCAAAGATGTTCACGAAAGAAGAACGAGGGACACAACTTGGTAATTTCACTGCTCTTGCTGAGCTTGGGAGAATGGGGATTTCTTCTATTGCGACATTGATTATCGTCGCTATCGGGTGGAGACAGACGGCATTCATCATCTCAACTTTTATAGCGTTACTCTTTATCGTTTTTTATATAGTTTTTTCGCGAAAAAAACAAAAAGATGGGGTAAAAATCCAAGAGCATACGAGTTCAGGTCCCTCATACAAAGATGTACTGAAAAATAAAAAGTTCCTATTCGCAACCGCATCTTTCGTTTTAGACACGCTTGCAAGCGGTTCTCTTTTCATCTTTATTCCTTTTCTTCTTTTGAAAAGAGGTATTCCTCCTGTTTACCTTGGGGCCCTCACCTCAACTTTTTTTCTTGGGAACATGTTTGGGAAAGTGTTTTTAGGCCGCCTTGTCGATCGATTAGGAAATACAAAGGTGTTCATTATCTCTGAATTTTTGATGGCCTTTTTTATACTGGTACTCGCCATAAGCCATGATATTTCAACCATCATAGTATCCTCTATAATTTTAGGTATGTTCACCAAAGGGACGGTACCTATTCTGACTGCTATGGTTTCAGAGTCGGTTGATCATCATGGACGGTACGAAAAGGCATTTTCTTTGAATGCGGTATTTGTGGGGATGGGGTCAACCATCGCACCGCTTTTTCTCGGCTTCCTTTCTGATAGATATGGTATTGTAAACGCATTCTATACATCTTCTCTCTTGGCAATCATAGCAACCATTCCGGCCCTTTTTTATAGAAGAACCCAAATTACAACGTAAAGTATTTCTTGAAGAAGGTTTTTTGTCGTTTTGCGTATTGAATTTCCCTCGTAAGCCAGAGTTCGATCATCTGTTCTTTCGTGCATTCATCGTTGATATATGAAATGATCTGTTGGTAACCGATTGCATTCAAGCCCGGATCGGTTGGCTTATATCCTTCACTTAGTAATCTCTGCGTTTCTTCAATTGCGCCCGCATCAAGCCGCGCCATTATCCGTGCACGAATAATTTCTCTCGTCTTTTCTGAATCGGTATGGAAAAACGGCACATATTTGATCTCAACTTCGCCCTGCAAACCTCCGAGGTTTGCGAGGCGGGATGGGAGGGTCACTGTTGTTGCCTTTGGCGCAAGAGAGCCTCCTGCATAAGCAATTTCGATGCGTCGTATGAGTCTGCGGGGATTCATACGATCACTTTCGTTCATTTCATCAAATAAGGCACTATTTTTTTGTTTAAGAAGTTCGGTAAGTTCTATCACGGATTTATTTCCTAATTCTTTACGAAGTGGCCAATTTTCGGGAACGGAGATCTGAGGAGTGCCATATAACAAATGATAGAGATAAAAACCTGTCCCCCCAACAAGTATTGGTGTTTTTCCCCGAGAAATAACCTCGCCTAGTGTCTGTTCTGCAACATGCACATATTCCGCTGAAGAATAAGCATCTTTCGGATCAACGAGATCATAGAGCCAGATTTTATATTTCGGATCGGTTGGACGATCTTTTCCTGTAACGATATCGAGCTTTTTATATATCTGACGGGAATCAAAGTTGATTATTTCGCCGTTATATTGGTCGACTAATTCGAGGGCTTTGGAAGTCTTGCCTGTCGCCGTTTGTCCGAAGAGGACGAAAAGATTCATATGAGTTATTTCCACTTCTGCATTTTTGCAGCATCAACAAGATTTTTGAAGAGATACAGGACATCCAGTGGTCCGACTCCTCCAGGAGTTGCGGTATAGGATCCTGCAATTGGTTCAACTTCTTTTTCATCGTAGTCGCCCTTGAGTTTGCCTTCTTCTTTTCTGACTCCGACATTGATCAAAATAACACCTGGCTTCAACATATCTGGAGTAAGGATTTTTTTGCCCACGGCCGGAACGATAACATCCGCTTCTCGGTAATACTCTTCAGGTTGAGGGGTCTGTGAATTGATATTCATGAAGTTAATTTTTACTTCACTGAATGTTTTTACAAGTTGTTTTCCGCCTGTTGGTCCCTTGCCGATAATGATGACATGTTTATGTTTGAGTGATCGGCGAAGAGCTTCGAAATCCTTTCTTTTATCGATAAACAGTCCCGCATCAGCTTTTGGATGAAGATAGGTATATTTCAAAAGAGTGAGGACGGCAAGACCGAGAGGAGAGTAAAATTCTGTCTTTCTTCTGTGTCCCTCTATTTCTTTTTCGAGAGCGATGAAATCATACATGCTTTCTGTAACAAGCTGAGGTGGTAATGGCTGTTGGACGATGATGCCGGTTACATCCGGATGTTGGGACATCTCCTTGATTTTTCTGAGAAACGGCTCGAAAGAAGGGGCGGTTTTATAATGAATGAATTCGAATAAAATACCGAGGCGTTTTGCTGTTTGCTGTTTAATGCGGACAAAGGAGATTTGTTCTGGAGTGTCGCCGACCAAGAAGACAACGACTTTAAGTTTGCGTTTTTTACTGAGCTTTGCAACTTCCTTTTTTAGCTCCGATTCAAGGCGTTCTACCAACAGTTTGACCGGTATAACCATTATGGATTATTATACCAAGCCGAAGGCTAAAAGTCCACTCAGGAAAGCTGGAAATTGAGGCTGAGTTAGATCAACGTTGCACTGACAACCTTATCGGTCTTATCTGAGAATCTCATCAAAATGACTCCTTTAGCCGTGCGTGAACGAGGTGGAATTGAGGCTAGTGGGATTTTGACGATCTGACCAGAAGTGCTTGTCATAATGATTGTCGTGTCTTCCGGATTGACGATCTGCACGAAGCAGATTTCACCCATTTTTTGATCAACTGAGGCTATTTTGACTCCTTTTCCTCCACGATGTTGACCTTTAAAAAGGGTAAGATTTGTCTTCTTTCCGACGCCGTGCTCACCAATCACTATAATGTTCTTCTTGAACTCTTCATGTGTAAAGACTTCAGCTGAAGCTACGAGATCGCCATCAGCAAGTTCAATGCCGCGCACGCCGATTGAAGCGCGTCCTGTTGGGCGTACCTCTGGCTCTTTGAATACGATAGCTTTCCCGTGTTTTGTAGTAATAATGACGTTCATCTTGCCGTCTGTCATCTTGACCCACAGCAATTCGTCTTTCTCTTCCAATTTGATTGCGATGATGCCGTTTGAGCGGATATTCTCGAATTCCTCAAATGTTGTCTTTTTGACTGTCCCCTGCTTGGTGCACATCAGGACGAATTTACCGTCCCCTGCATTTGCGCCATAGGTAAGAACGGATGTGACTATCTCTTCTGGGCGAAGTGCGAGCAGATTGACAATTGCTTTCCCTTTTGAGATACGAGATCCGACTGGAATGTCCCACACTCTATTTTGGAACATGCGGCCCTGATTGGTAAAGAAAAGAGTATAGTCATGAGTCATCGCTGTTGTGATGAAATAGACGTTATCCGTTTCTTTTGTCTCAATTCCGGAAACTCCTTTTCCTCCACGATTTTGGACTTTGAATGTTTCTCGTGGTACCTGCTTGATATATCCTTCTTTTGTAAGAACGACAATTACTTCTTTGTTTTCGATCAATTCTTCATCCGTGATTTCACCAGGTCGTGATTTGATCACTTTTGTTCGTCGTTCATCACCATATTTCTTTACAAGTTCAAGGAGTTCATCCTTGATGACTCCAAGTATTTTCAATACATCTTTCAAAAGTGATTCGAGATAGCTGATGAGCTTCTTCAATTCTTTCAACTCTTCTTCGATCTTTGATCTTTCAAGACCGGTAAGTTTTTTGAGTTGCATGTCAAGAATTGCTTGGGTCTGGATTTCAGACAGTCCAAACTTTCTCATCAATTTCGCTTTTGCATCTGGCTCATCTTTTGATTTCTTGATTATTTCAACGACCTCATCGATATTATCAAGTGCGATAAGATATCCTTCCAAAATATGGGCTCGATACTTTGCTTGTTTCAATTGGTGTTCAGTTCTTCGAGTGACGATGCGGACTCGGTGTCTGATGTATTGTTCAAGAATCGTATGAAGACCAAGTGTTTGCGGAACACCATCAACCAATGCGACAATATTGATTGGGAACGATGTCTGCATTTCGGTATATTTGAATAGATTGTTCAAGACTTTTTTATACTGTGCGTCACGTTTCAGCTCGATAACGACACGGATTCCTTCACGGTCTGATTCATCTCGCAGATCCGAAATCCCAACAATTTTTTTATCAATGACAAGATGTGCTATTTTTTCGACTAAAGCAGCTTTGTTGACTTGGTATGGCAACTCATCGATGATGATTGCCATTTTTCCCTTACCCAAATCTTCGTCGCTGACTTTTGCACGAATAAGTACCTTCCCTTTTCCTGTGATATATGCTTGTTTGATCTCATTCCATCCATAGATTATTCCATGTGTTGGGAAGTCTGGTCCTTTTATATGTTCAAGCAACTCATCAATCGTCGCTTCAAAAGAGAGAGGAACATCTGTTGGCTTCATGAGTTTTTCTTCTTTGGCCGTTACAGTTTTCTTCGCGCGATCAATCATCAAGCAGATTGCTCCAACAAGCTCTGTCAAATTATGTGGAGGGATTTTTGTCGCCATACCGACAGCGATTCCTTCTGCTCCCATTAGAAGAAGATTTGGTAGTTTTGCCGGAGTATAGACAGGTTCCTGCAATGTTGCATCAAAATTATCTGTCCAATCAACTGTCTCTTTATCGATATCGTCAAGAAGCTCATCGGCAATTTTTGAAAGTTTCACTTCTGTATAACGCATTGCGGCTGGCGGATCACCATCGATTGAGCCGAAGTTCCCCTGCCCTTTAATGAGTGGATAGCGCATGGAAAAATCCTGTGCCATACGAGCAACTGCTTCGTACACAGATGAATCACCATGAGGATGATATTTACCAAGAACCTCTCCAACAACCTTTGCGCTTTTGGAAAAACGGGCACCAGACGTGAGACCTAGTTTATACATAGCATACAATATGCGTCTGTGAACAGGCTTTAATCCATCTCGAACATCAGGAAGTGCGCGTGATACGATGACAGACATTGCATAATTCAAATATGCACGCTTCATCACTGTCACTATTTCTTCATTCGATTTTCCATGATGTGGTGCTGATAGATCCGGTGTTGTTTGTTCTTCTGGTTTGTTTTCTTCCATAAAATTACTTCACTAACTTATTTCATTCCCGCTTTAATAGACTCATACGCCTTGTCTTTTCCTAAAAAGTTTTTTGTCTTTACCCATTTACCCGCTTCAAGTTCTTTGTAGTGGTTGAAAAAATGTTGGATTTTCTTTTTTTCTATTTCATTCAAATCATTGATATCTTGAATGTCTGCGAAAAAAGGATCTACTTTTTCAACAGGTACCGCCAATATTTTTGTGTCAATTCCTGCCTCATCCTCCATCTCAAGCATGCCGATAGGTCGTACTGAAATATATGCGCCTGGTTGTACTGCATAAGTAGATATGACAAGAACATCAACTGGATCTCCATCTTCCGCATGTGTATTTGGAATGAATCCATAGTTAAATGGATAAACCATTGTTGTGAATGCAAATCTGTCTACTTTCATAAATCCCGATTCCTTATCCAACTCGTATTTGATTGGAGATCCTTGAGGAATTTCAATAACAACATTTACTTCGCTTGGTGGGTTTTTTCCGACAGAGAGCTTAGATGTATCCATAGTTTTTTTAACTAAATTGATAATTAAATATCCAAATTTGCCAACTTTGCATGAGTCACAATAAATTTCTTTCTCGGTGGAACTTCATCGCCCATAAGCATGGTGAATATACGATCTGCTTCTTGTGAGTCTGCGATGTTTACTTGTTTTAAAATTCTGACAGTTGGATCCATTGTTGTTTCCCATAACTGTTCAGGATTCATTTCTCCCAAACCTTTATATCGTTGGACATTTATATTCGTTCCTTCAGGAAATTTCTTGACCATTTTTTCTTTTTGATCTTCTGAGTAGGCATACTGCACTTTTTTTCCTTGTTGGATTTTGTACAGTGGTGGTTGAGCAACATATAAATGTCCGTTTTCGATAATTTGCGGCATATGTCGGAAGAAGAACGTCAGAAGAAGTGTCATAATATGTTCTCCATCGACATCAGCATCGGTCATGATCACAATTTTGTGATAACGAAGCTTTGCGTAGTCGATTGTTTCTCCGATACCCATACCAAGCGCAATGACGAGATCTTTTATTTCCTTAAATGCAAGTACTTTATCTAGGTATGCTCGTTCTGTATTCAAGATCTTTCCTCGAAGAGGTAGGATTGCTTGAAATTTGCGGTCTCTTCCTTGTTTTGCGGTGCCACCTGCTGAGTTACCCTCAACCATAAAGAGTTCGGATAAAGCAGGATCCTTTTCTTGACAATCAGCTAATTTTCCAGGAAGAGCAGAGCCTTCAAGTGCGCCTTTTCTAAGCACAGCTTCTTTCGCTGCTTTTGCTGCAAGACGTGCTTTTTGAGCAAGAAGTATTTTCCCTAAAATTTCTTTTGCTACACGTGGATTTTCCTCAAAATAGGTATCAAGATATTCTGAAACAGCTGTTTGTACGACAGACTGGACTTCTGAATTCCCCAGCTTTGTTTTTGTCTGACCTTCAAACTGCAAATTGGTTGAAGGCATTTTCACATAGACTATTGCGGTCAACCCTTCTTTCACATCATCTCCAGTGAGCGAATCTTCCTTGTCCTTTTCTGCAAGCTCTTTTTTCGCATAGGTGTTAATCGCTTTTGTAAGAGCGATTCTGAAACCTGTTAGATGAGTTCCACCTTCTTGTGTGTTGATTACGTTTACGAACGAATACACATTTTCTGAAAGAGAATCGTTATATTGGATCGCAACTTCAACTTCCTTGTCTTCAAACGATTTATTGATGAATATTGGCTCATGGACTGTTTTTTTGCCTCTGTTAAGATCGTTGATGAGCGAAATGATTCCTCCATCGAAGAAGTATGACATCCTGTCATTTGCCTTCTTGTTCTCTATCTGGAACATGACGTTGCGGATAAGATAGGCGCGCTCCTTGAGCTGCTTCTTGAGTGTGGGATAATGGATTTCGATTGTTTCGGTAAAGATTGTTTTGTCCGGAAGGAATGAGGTTGCTGTACCATTGCCGAAGTCGAATCCGAGTATGGAGGACTTCACTTTTTCAACATCCCCTTGGGGCTTACCTCTTTTATATTCTTGTCTGTATAGCTTTCCTTCTCTACGGACTTCGACGATGACATGATCGGAGAGCGCATTCACGACCGATGCGCCAACTCCGTGAAGACCTCCGGATATTTTGTAGGCACTTTGATTGAACTTGCCTCCAGCATGAAGCTTTGTCATGACAAGTTCTAGAGCAGACACCTTGTATTTTGATACTTTTTCAACAGGGATTCCACGTCCGTTGTCAAAAACGGTGTAATAGCCATTCTCTTCAATGATGATTTTTACATCTTTTGCAAAACCTGCCAACGCCTCATCAATTGAGTTGTCGATGATTTCGTTAAGACAATGGTTTACCCCTAATTGGGACGTGGTCCCGATATACATTCCTGGTCGTTTGCGTACCGGTTCGAGCCCCTCTAAAACGACGATTGACTCTGCACCGTAATCTGAAGATGTTGCCATAAGAATAGGATTATAGAAGAATTTTCAGTAAATTGCAACCCATGCTGCTACGCACAAATTAGCCTCGCAAACCTCCGGGGTTGGTTTTAGGCCAATAAAGCGTTAAATATGCTTCTATGACAGTCTAAAATAGATAATTGCGGCTTATAAACCGTTGTCAAATACACACCGTTGTGGGACCATTTTCAAGATGAGAAGAACAGTACTATTCACAATCGGTGAGATCTACCATATATGCAACAAAAGCATTTCTTCCTATGCAATTTTCAGGAAGGAAAGTTACTCGGAACGTTTTCTTAATACTCTTGCTTACTACGATTGTGAACCAAAGACTTCTTTTTCAAACAATATCCGTTACAGAGTTATGTTTCAGTATCGAAGCGTAATTCAATTGGAAAATCCTACATTCAAAATACTTGCCTATTGTGTTATGCCGGATCATTACCATCTTTTACTTTCCCCTGTGAAAAGCATAAATGTTTCTCATTTTATTGGGACTGTTGAAAACTCCTACACGCGATTTTACAATACGAAGAACGATAGGCGTGGTCCACTGTGGCAATCTCGCTTCAGGTGTGTTCGCATTGTTAATAACGAACAACTCCTCCATGTTTCGAGATATATACATTTAAACCCTGTTACGGCAGATTTAGTGAAAGAACCTCAATGCTGGGAATTTTCGTCGTACAAGTTATATCTACAGCAGTCCATTTTAGATAAAATACAACCCATTTCTATTCGTACTTCTGAGGCATATAAAAAATTTGTCATGGATAACAAGGATTATCAAAAGAAATTGAGATGGATAAAAAAACAGATGCGCGATGATTAAACAATAGCCTCACCAACCCCGGAGGTGGGATGAGGCCAAAAAAAATCCCCCAGATTTCTCTGAGGGACTTTTTTGATGTTTTCGCTAGAAAATTAAAGGTTTCCTAGATCCCGATTTTCATCGGGATTGAAATAAAGTAATAAATTACTTCATCTCTACTTTTGCACCTGCAGCTTCTATCTTCTTCTTAGCTTCTTCTGCGACATCTTTCTTCGCATCTTTAACTAATTCGTAAGGTAGAGTTTCTACTGCTTTTTTAGCATCCATAAGTCCAAGTGCGGGATTGATTTCTCGTACTGCCTTAATTACTGCTAATTTATTTGCTCCTGCTTCGGTAAGCACAACGGTGAATGAGGTTTTTTCCTCAACTGGACCTGCTGCTG
>JBAQNR010000008.1:0-307985 GCA_049304035.1 Microgenomates group bacterium | reverse complement strand
GTCACACCAACATGGACATCAACAGTTGGCGCTTCATCTGTTCCCTTTTCTGGAATAACGTCCGCAACAAATACAACAGCAGCAATGCTTGTGGGAGCGGGCGCATCTCTTGACTACACAAGCACCGGAACAATAAACGCCTCTACTTTAATTGGAGGGACATGGTCAGCTCCAGGTACAATTGGATCAACAACACCAAATACTGCCGCATTTACAACACTTACTTCTTCTGGTAACTCAACGATTGGGACAGGCACATCAACAACAAATACATTTGGTGCAGGAGCTTCATCGATTAACACAATTGGATCGGTAACAACTCCAGGAGCACTGACACTCCACGGTGCGACTTCTCTAGACAATTCGTTTGCGCAGACGTTTGCTGGAACAACAACCAACGGAACCACTATTAATGCAAACTCACTCACGACAGGAACTGGATTATATCTTTCATCCACCTCAACAGCACTTACAACAGGAGGTCTTATCAATTTGGATTGGTCACCAGGTTCACTAACAACGGCAACAGGAGACTTATTTTCAATCAATATCGGTGCAAATGGCACAATTGGAAATCTCCTAAATATCAAGGATGATGGTACATCAATATTCTCTGTCTCTGAGACAGGGATCACCTCCAATCTTCCAACAAATTTCACTTCAGCAGGAGATGTTTCGATGGCATATGATTTGAACTTTACCAACCCAACAGCATCGTATATCAAATCACAAGCTCCTTTATACATACAATCAGGCGAAACATTCAACTCCTCAGACTTGAATCTGACAACGTTCAATAAGGGAAATGTTCTTGTGAATTCTGAAGCTTTTGTTACTTCAAATGCTGCAACAATCGGAGGACAATTAAATGTCACTGCAGATGCGGTTGTTGCAGGTGATATAAACCTTCTTGGCGCACTCCGGGCAAATGGCGATGCTGGAACATCTGGCTTTGTCTTTACGTCAGGTGGCGGTGGAGCAAATTCTTGGACAGATATCTCCAACTTAAATAGTTATTGGACACTTGCGAGCGGTACTCTTTACCCGGTAAACGCAACGCTTGATATGTTCATTGGAGGTTCGGCAAGTAATTCTGCAAAGTTTGCATTTCTCAATTCAAATGCCGGAACCCCCACAGCTTCCATTTCTGGTACGACTGCTAACGTGAACACATTTATCGATGGGAATGGGAATATATCAACAACAAATAGAACAAGTCTTACTCTTGGTAACTCTGCTACATATAACTCAACAGGCAATATTTTACTTAATCCTAATGGAACAGGAAATGTGGGGATAGGGACAACAAATCCTCAGACTCAATTCCATGTCCAACAAGCTGCGCAAACTTCAACCGCAGAAGAAATTGCACGATTCAATGTGAGTGATGATGCGGTTGCATACTTCTCACTGAGAAATGGATCGACAACAGATGCATTATTTTCTCCTCAAATGAGATTTAGAGGTTCTGGATCTACCACTGCAGGAAATATCCAAGCGATGATAACCACAGATACAGGAACATCTCCCGCTCTTGTATTAACCTCCCAGCTTGCAAGTAGTGCTCTTGCTACAAGACCTGTCCTTACGGTACGAAACTATACAACAGACCTTATGACCATAATGCCAAACGGAAGTGTAGGAATTAGTACAGCAGCGCCACTGGCCGCACTTGATGTAAGAAAAACTTCTGGGACAACGCCAGTCGCATCGGTCTCTGGAGCGACATCAATGTCCACTCTCGTCGTTGACCAATCAGGAACGGGGGATATTTTCACAGCCTCTTCCTCTGGAAACCCACGATTTGTCGTCAAAAACAATGGGAATGTTGGTGTTGGGATTGTCAATCCTACTTACAAACTCGACGTGAACGGAACTGTACGAGGAGATATTTTTACCGACACGGTTGGAGGAGGAACGTATTATGTTGATCCTTCAGGAGACTCCGTATTTGGAGGAGGATTGAGTCTTGTTGGAGGATTGACTGGTGCTTCAGCATCAATATCAGGAAGCCTTACTATTGGAAACACCCAGATGATTAAATCCGAATGGGGAAATCTCAATTTTGGATATAAGGACACCATGAGCACATGGGCAACAGGCATGGTTTTACAAGATACAACGGGAAATGTAGGCATCGGAACAATTAATCCACTCGCAAAATTGCATGTATATGACTCATCTATCCTTGGCTCTGTGGCCGGTAATACAGAACTGAACTCACGATTCTCTGGTTCGGTTGGCAGTAATGTTTTTATGCATAATGAATGGTTGTATCGTGACGCAAATGGTAGTGATTGGTTGACAGCACGATTACATGATGGGATTAGCATCGATAATACATATTTAACACCAGGAACAAATACAAGAACATGGTGGGAGCGCGATCCATATAACAATATCCAATCGTGGGGTGATCAGGCAAACACGTATCTTACAATCAACACCGGCAAGATTGGCATAGGGACATTATCTCCTCTTGCAACACTTGATGTCCGTTCGATATCAGGAACAATTCCGGTGGCTTCAATCTCCGGGAACACAAGTATGGCAGCTTTAATTGTTGACCAATCAGGAAGTGGAGATATTTTTACGGCATCATCCTCAGGCGAACCCCGTTTTGTTGTGAAAAGCAATGGAAACGTTGGAATTGGTGTTGCCAATCCAACAGGAAAACTCTCCATTGCCGGTTCAAGTTCGACGATTTCAAACGTAAGTGGAGATATCACATTTGACTCAGCATCAGGTAATATATCCTTCTCAAATGATAATTTGATAAATGTGGCGAATATCGCTTCAATTGGACAAATCCAAATCGGCGGATTTGCAAGCGCACCAACAAGCATTGGAAATGGTGCAATGTATTACGATACAACTAGCAATAGAGTGTTCTACTGGGATGGAAGTATTTGGTCTGAGATGGGATCAAAATATTGGCAACGGACACTGGGAAGTATGGCGCCACAGTATATCACTGACGCAATCAATTTAGGAAACACAGCAACTGGAAGTGCTCTCGTTCACTTGCCAGGCACGAATAACCAGGATGCATGGTTTTATCTAGGAACAGGAGCTGTTGGAATCGGCACACGAACACCGAGCAATACATATAAGTTGGATGTTGCTGGGCAAGTACGGGCAGATAAATATGTTGATTCTGCAAGCGCAGCTTACTATCTTGATCCAGCAGGTTCATCTGTCTTGGGTGGACTTCTTACGAACCAAGGTGATATTGCGATGATAGATGGATCACCAGAGATCACGTCATGGGATGGAGCAAACTATAACCAAATTACCATTCGAGGCTCTGGAGACACCACTTCTACATCTCTTTGTGTTGATGAGGGTGCGGGAACTGCATGTGATGGAAAGATAAATGCAGGTACCATCGACCCTCCTTATACGATCAATGGCAAAAAGTATGCCACCTATCTTCCATCAATGACCGGAGTCAAAGAAGAGACAACCGGAAAAGTTCTTGTAACCGATCGGAATGAAGAAGCAAAAGCATACATCAAACGAATTGCCTTGGGAGATCAACCAGAAGGTTCAGATCTCTGGCTTTTTGGAAAAACAACAAATATAAAAGAGCAGATAAAGGATATGACTATCCTTCTCTCTTCCAATACAAATGGGAAAGTGTGGTATACAGTTGATCAGAATAATTTAGTACTGACGTTATACTCCTCAATACCGAGCGAAATTTCATACCGCCTTACAGCACCACGTTTTGATGCAGGTAAATTCGCCAACAGACGAAATGATAATGACTATGGAACTGGATTTATCCTCAACGACCAAGGCAATATCCTTGCTGGAGCTGCACCTACGTACTCTGCCCCTAAAATTAGTTTCCAAGCGGGAATATATTCACTCATCGGCAATTTTGTTGAAGAGTTTACCGCTGCGAATCAAGCATTATTCGCAAACCTCACGGCTGGGATAATAAATACACAAAAAATTGTCTCCCCAATCGCAGAAGTTGATACGTTGACTGCCACTAATAAAATACAGTCGAAAGAAATTAATTCAGAGCTTATTAAAGCCTCAAATATAATTGAAACTCCACGATTAAACACAAATACTATTGATATCGGAACTAAATCTGGCGAATTAGCAAAATTGGTCATCAATGGACTACACAACTTACCTGTTGTGACGATCGACGCTGAAGGTTCTGCAACGTTTGCGGGAACTCTTACAGCACAAGCGGTAAACAGTGGACAACTCACGACCGACGACGCATCGGTTTCAGGAACTCTTATCGCAAATGAAATCAAGTCTCAAACAATCGATGCGCTTTCCTCTCAAATCGCAAGTACTTCTTCAACGCTTGCGTCATCCTATCAGTCGCTCAGCGGAGATATAAATTCAGTGCAACAAGAACTTGCGGCACTGAAAAATACCCCCCTCCCAAATCCAGTGTATTATCAAAATTTGGATGCTTCATATAATTCCATAACGGTTACTGACACAGCAAATATTTATAAAGCACATATTGCTGATTCCCTCGTCGTTGGTTCGTTATTCGTCCAAAAAAATTCTATTCTTGCTCTTGAATCCAATCTGACGATTTCTTCACTGAGTACAATTACATTATTTGATGGATCGGTTGTCATTGCAAAAAACGGCAATATTACTTCAAAGGGAGAGGTGTCTGCAACATCACTCGCCATAAAGAATACAAATGGTGAGACGGTTGCTTCAATCGATGCTTCGGGATCTGCCCGATTTAGCGAAGTGATTGCTAAAAAATTCACGCTCGATAGTATTGCAACTCAGGGAGCGATCATTGCGGATTCAGGAATTATGAATGAAACAAACACCCCTATCCCCGCCATAAAAACAAATACTGAGGTTGCCGGCACAGGGACAGTTCCTCAAGATACAAAAGAAGTGATTATCTATAATGACAACGTAACGGCAGATTCACTTATTTATCTGACTCCAACTTCAAACAATATCCAAGGACAATTGTCTGTGTCTAAAAAGGTTACGTGTCCAAAAGATTCCATAACACCATGCTCGCCGTATTTCATCATCTCCTCGAGCTTATTAATTCATGCCGAAACGCCGTTCAACTGGCTTATCATCAACTAATTAATATGAATACAATCTATCACTTGACATCGTTAAAAAATTAATCTACATTGAATAATATACTATGAAAGAAGATAAAATGGATAAGGCTAAAAACGAACATATAAGTGTTGATGCTATCATTCTTGTCACTCTTGTCATAATATTAGTCGCACTTGCCTCATTCTACTTAATTGGAAAGAAGGAAAAAGTGGTGACTTCAATCCCAACCACATCCCCTACCCAACAACAAGTAATTGCAACTCAAACACCTCTCGTCACTGGCACTGTCGTAATCACAAGAACGCCAACCAGAGAAATCACAAAGGCACCGACGGCGACACCAACCCCTTCCCCAAAACCGATTCCACATGGATCAAAAAACTTTATGGTTTCAGTCGGATCTGATATAAAAGGTCCACGAATGGGCAAGGGAACGATTGATCCTTACGATCCAGCGCTCGGCGGCAAGCAAAAACTGACGATCGAAGTGAATGATACGGTCCCTGTGCAGAAAGTTGTAGCAACTCTTAAGACAGATAAAAAAACAACGGAACATGCATTGACCGCAGGGCCGGGAGTCACAAATAAAGGAAACTGGTCTGGAGAGTGGATAGTTGATGATTCATACCTATACACATATGTGTTATCCATTCAGGCAACAAGCGCAAGTGGCACGTCCACGGTTGACGTAACTCTTAGATAATATGAAATTCAAATTATTATTACTTCTTGCCTTAGCACTCCTTCTGATTCCTCGTTCCGTTGAAGCAGGGTGTACTTTTTCCGTAAATGGAGATGCGAATACCATGGTCTCTTCATGTTCATTCGATAATGATATTGATGGGATTGATGAGGGAGCCGATGCGAGTAGTACGACAAATACGGGTGAGTTGCGGATTGCTGGAGGAACACTGACAATAACGGCTACCCAGCAAATTTCGCTTGGAAAACTCACGCTTACCGGTGGATCGCTTGCAATCATTGATGGAGGAAAGTTGGCAATCGGAAAAACACTTTGGTATATAGACGCAGATCAGGATTCATATGTAACCTCTCTTACTCCACAACTCCTTGCAGCTAAACCAGTTGGTGGTATTAGAAAAGCTTTTTTGACACCACTTGGTGTTGACTGTAATGATAATGATGGAGGAGCCGCTGGAGCTGGGCCACAACATGTATTCAGAACAAGTCCTCAACAGTGTTACACCGATGCAGATGGAGACACATATACCAATGGGCCAGAGGCAAACAGTTCATGTATTAATGCGGCGACATGCGCTGCTGCGACAAAAGCAAGTGCATCATCCCACGGAGCGCTTATGGCAACTTATACTGCGGGTCGGTTAAGAGACGCTGCGACAGCAACCGATTGTGGCGACGGTAACGCAAATGCCCATCCAGGACAAGCCCTGTATTATTCCACTTCTTTTACCAACACTGTAACCGGGCTTGCATATGATTGGAATTGTTCAGGAGCACAGGATAAAGACCCTTCACAGCCAACCTATGTCTGTAATACTACTGGATGCGCATCTCATGTATTCACCATCTCAAATGGATTTGCAGCAGCTACAGCCTGCGGGGCAACGGGAACTTGGAATACTTATGCTGGCGCAGTTGCTGGAACTTGCACGACAACCATCGGAGGAGCTGGAACAACATGCCCGGCAGTAACCACAACGAGCGTAGCTCAAAAATGTCATTAAGCGAATTCTAAGCATATACACACTTCATTCCTTCATTCTTGTTGTATATTTCATACCCTATACCGCTAATATAGCCTTATCTTCCTATAAATTAAGTCTTGCTTTGTTAGAATTCGACATATCAGATGATATGCAGTTGGTTATCTTTGAGGAAAGTATGTCTCTATGAGGTTGTCGTAAAGATCGCCCTGTATTTTTTTATTGTCTTGCTCAAGGATTTTTCTATATTCTCTTGTGAATGTCTGCACATACTGTTTTGCTGCCTTTTCACCTTGAAGCTCTTTCTTGAGCTTATATAACTTATCCATTCGTGATAAAAGATTTCCCCCATATGCATAAGAGCCCCATATGAAGCTGTCTTCATAAGCATGGAGCGCCTTCATTTTGTATGGTTTTCCTAATGATAGGTATGTATCTCCGATATATTCCAGTTTATAGGGATCCGTACTGAATGCTTTTTGATATTGACTTAGATATGATGTGATTGTTTTTTCATTTGCCTTATAGAGGAATTCCTTTGTTATCAACATCTCCACATTCTCTTTATTATATGGGTATATTTTATGGGCCAATTCACGTTTACCATTGTCAATATACATATAATGTAGAGCGAGGAATTGCATATATACGACACCAAGGCAAAGGGGTAAATAGAGGATATTTTTATTAAATTCAATGACGGAACCTTTTTTTGGTTCAAGCACCAAGCCAAGGATGATAAAAAATAACATCCAGATTTGTGTGTATAGATATGCAGAAAACCCCATGAAACTTATCAAAAGTCCCACAAGTAGAAAATAAAATATACTATCTTTCCTGGATGTAACGATCACGTAGGATATCAAAGCAAAAAAGCTTAATGCGACAAACAATCCTTGCTCTGTCAACATGTCTAATAAAATGGCAAAACTTGTATTTGACCAAAGGAAGAGAAGTTCTGTAAATCGAAATGAAATGCTTTGAAAATTCCCCTGCCCTATTCCGACAAATGGATATAGAAGGAATCCTTTTACTCCCGCAATCCAGAATGGGAGATGTGAATATAAAAACGGACGTGAATATATAAAAAGTGTTTTTTGTAGATAATTCTGGATAAATGAAAGTGAAGCATTGTGCGTTGTTGAAACGAATATCACAAGAAGTGTTGCTATCAATATCAGATTCCCTATAAGAGAAAATAAAAGTAGGGGTGAAATCCTTTTTAATTTTTTTCTATATATGAACAACATTAGTAATGAAACTGATCCGAGAGTGATATATGCAGTGCGGGAAAAGGATAAGATAAAAATAGGGATGAATATATAGAGTGGATACCTCCAGAATGATTCTTTTTTTACAAATATAAAATAAATACATATAATTATTGCGAACGTAAGATAATCTCCAATTGTCTTATGGGGATAAGCTGGATTGAAAAGAAGGTTGAGTGTTATGCTTCTTATAAAATCACGTCCGTATTGTGTAAGAAAGCATATGCCAGAAACTCCAATGAACACCAATGACAGTATTATGATGATTTTTGGAATATGTTTTTTTATCTCCTCACTGTTTGCCTGTACATAAACCATCAGAAGAAAGAGGCTGACATCTCTCAAAAACAATTCAATAGAAACGGATATTTGTTTGGAGTTTATGAGAGATATGAATGAAAACAAGAAATAGGCCATGATTAGACCGACAAATACTTTGGGAAGAGAATATTTTTTTTTCGTATCCAATATAAATAGGAGGAGCGGAAGGATAAAGAGGATAAAATAAAGAAAACGCAAATCCAAGACCATATGAATCCCTTCTATGAGGGAAATTACAAAAAAAGTCACGAAAAAAAGTGCCAGATGTAGTTTTTGGCGAACCATGCTATCATTATGACATATATCTATGGAAAAAAATAGAATTGGTATGACTCTCATTGAAATACTTATAGCATTCACCCTCCTTGCCGTTATCAGTACCGGATTAATCACAATCATCTCCCCCGGAACGATAATTGGACGAGCTCTTGATACACAAAAAAAGTCTGATTTATCAAAATTCCATAAAGTAATGGAGGAATTCTTTAACGATAATGGTTGTTATCCTTCACCTCAACAGATCTGTTATTCTGGTGGCGATAATACAGCTCCTCCTGGTAATCCTTGTTATATTTGTGGGAAAGAACCAACCAGTCCACAATTGCTTCCCTATTTTGAAAAGCTCCCCTGTGATGGAAACCATCCAGCAAAAAAATTTTATTATTCCGTGGATAAAGTCTTTTGCCCGACAATGTATCGTATCTACGCTAAGTTCAATACCAAAGACGACGAACAAAGCCTAGAGGTAGGATGTGGTGGTGGCGGATGCGGACCCGCAAAACCATGGGGGTATGATTACGGAGAGACGAGCCCCAATACATATTTGAATAAATCGAGTATTTACAACTGCCTAACTCGCGACAACAAATGCAATAATTGTGGCGGCCCAGGAAATCAGGGAACTGAAGCATATAACAACTGTCTGCTAGCTGTGCAAACTGGCGCATGTCTTGTCATCTATCCTTCACATGAAGAATGTTGCATAAAAAATCCTTCTATAGGTTGCACATAAAAAAGCGATATTTAGTCACCTGTTGACACTTCTTTTTTGTTACACTGAAAGTATCCACTCGTTATGGTAAAAAAGGCTCATTCTATACTTCAGAAATCGTATATTGCAATAGTAGCAATTATTATTGTTGTGACGGCCTTTTTTGTCTCCTCTTTTATTCCAAAAAAACCTGAGTTGGGATTCAGTAAACAACTCCTTAACCCGAATGAATTTCACAGCTCGATTCCGAACGTTTTCGACACGACAATTTCCCATACGGAAAAACAAGTTGACGTCACTGTCAATCGTGAAGGAGTGTCGCTTTCATTTCAACTACCGCTTGAACAATCAACCTTAAAAGAAGGCCCAAATTTAATCGCATTTTCTTCTCCCAATGGTGAAATAACGACAGAATATAGCATGCGGAGGGATGGACTAAAAGAAAACATTATCCTTAATAAGATCCCTCAAGAAAACGTATTTCCCAGTACACTAAAAACACAAGGACTCATCACAAAAATATCAGCAGAAGGTATTCCTGTCTTTTTTGATAAGGATAATAAATATCAGTTTCATTTCGAACGTCCGTATGTAAAAGATGGAAGCGGAGCAATTAGTTATGCAGTAAAATACAAGGTTGTCGGACAAGAAGAAGAGAATAAACAAAAAACACAGGCAAGTTTTGCAACTGAACTTCTTTCCAGTCTTCATACGATAACCCAAACCGGTCAAACATATGTATTACAGGTTGAGGTTGATTCAGCTTGGCTCCATGATCCAAAGCGAGTTCTTCCGATAACAATCGACCCAACGGTTGTACACAATTCAACAAGCACATTTGCTACAGGGACATCAAATGGCACGGTGGACACCGGCTCAGGTGCGACACCGAGCGTTGAAAGCTATTACCAAGAACTTCCTGCGGATGAATATACTGTTGGATTATGGCACATGAATGAGGCTAGTGGAAACGTATATGATTCCTCAGGAAATGGATATACAGGTACGCCAACTGGAACCAGCGTTGTTCCAGGTAAAATTGGAAACGCAAGAAGTTTTAGTGGTACTGATTATATTAGTCTTGGATCACAAACAATCGTAGATAATCTCCAAAATCTAACAGTTGAGGCGTGGGTTTATCCCTCAGTTCAAACGGCCGCAATTCATTTTCGTGTATTTACGGAAAACGCAGTTCTTTATGTTGGTCAGTATGGGGATCAAGTGTCATTTTATATGGGCAATGGCACAAGTTGGACCGTTGCTGAAGTAACTGGTGGAACACTCCAATTAAATAGATGGAGTCATGTTGCTTGGGTGAAATCAGACACAAACTATTATATATATATAAATGGAGAGCTTACCAAAACTGGAGCAACAGCCCCAGCTACTCTTGGAACGTCTGCAAATGTAAATGCTATTTCAACAAATACAACTCAAGCTTGGGGTGGGTCTATTGATGAGGTTCGTGTCAGCAACATCGCTCGCTCATCAGAGGAAATAAAAGCAGATGCTTCCAGACGTCCATATGCATCCTATACCTCTCCTGTTGTTGACCTCGGCACAAAAGCAACCGCTTGGAACAGTCTAACATGGAGCGAGGGCGGCGCCTCAACTGGATATGGTGAGACGGTATATAGTGCGACAAATCTGGTCGCCCAATGGAATTTTAATGATTCTGGGTTAACGACAGCATCGGTTCATACAGGTTCATGTGGGGTTGCATGCAATGGGACGCTTACCGGTTTTTCAAATACATCTGGACCTGATGTAGTTCCCCTTTCTGGGTGGACTAGACAGAATCAACGATGGGGCACCGCCGCAATCATGTTTAATGGAACAACTGATTACGTTTCTATCCCAAATAATGCCGCATTAAACGTTGGCGGTGGGCCTTTTACAATTGAGATTTGGGTTAAACCAAAAGATCTGAATGCTCGCTATTCAATATTCAGCACAAGATCAGCGAATGCTGCTGGAGCGTGGCAACTTGAAGTTGGAACTGGAAATGCAGGAATCAATCGCGTCTCAGTCACTGGTTTGAATACGTGGCTTTTTGATTCAGACAATAATGCTATTAAGGTAAATGAATGGAACTATATTGTCTACACTCGTTCTTCAAATAGTGATATGGGAAAAATGTATGTAAATGGCATTGAGGTTTCAGCTGCTACAAAAACAGCTTACACAATTTTAAATAATGCAGATATAAAACTGATTGGATTAGGAACGTCGATGTCGCAATTTTTTCCAGGTATTATAGACTCAACTCGATTGTATGGAAGAGTTTTATCTGAAAATGAAATTCGGAGTAATTACAGTTCATCAAATCTTGAATTCCAAACGCGTGTAGGAAATACTGCAGACCCAACAGATGGGACATGGGAAGCATGGAAACCGATAACGAGTGAGTCGACTGTTGATACTCTCGACTCAGCAGCAAGTCAGTGGAAAATAGACAGTAATCAGAAAAGCTCACCTGCCGTCTCAGCTGGCGGAACAATTAATCTTGGAACAGGTACTGATGGGGACTGTATCATGAATAATGGGACAAAAACACTTGATTCAACAGCTGGATCCTCTGTATGTAATGGAAGTGTGCGCGCAACAGCATATGCGGTTAATTTTTCTGTCACAGCTCTCGCACAAGCTGGAGATACCTCTATTACCGTCTCAACAACGCCAACAGGATTGGCTGCGGGAGATGAGTTTATCATTATCAATCTCCAAGGAACAAGTAATGACTATCAATCAGTCGGTGAATATGAAACACATATAGTTTCTTCAGTTTCGACAAATACTCTCAATTTCACCGATTATCCCCTTTCGAATACCTATGATGGAACGACCCAAAAAATCATGGTCCAACGTATCCCCAACTTTGGCAATGTTACTATTTGTGGCGGAAATACCGGAGGGGGCTGTACTGCGGCGGCAACACTTACAGCAACTGCATGGAATGGGACAAAAAACGGTATCCTATTTTTCAGGTCAAATGGAACACTCACGAATAATGGAACTATCACCATGGATAGTAAAGGTTTTGTGGGAGGGAGCCCTGGGGGAATGTCAATAGGAGTCGATAACTGTCTACTTGATGGCACAAGCGCACATGGTCGAGCTGGCGAATCAATTAGTGGGCAGACTCCTCTTCCCTCTTGTAACAGTATCGCTCGGACAAATAACGTCGGTGGAGGATCAGGTGGTGTTGGATATGCAACATGGTACTCTCCATACTCAGTTGAAGGTGGATCTGGAGGAAGTTATGGGACAATTGGGACATCCGGAAAAGATGGGACAAATGCTGTAGGCATTCCAGGTAAAACATATGGCAATAATATAAATATCTTCCTTGGATCGGGAGGGGGAAGTGGAGGTGGATGGACTGGTGGAACGGGTCATATTGGAGGTCTTGGTGGCAACGGAGGCGGCGCGATCTTCATATCTGCAGATACCGTGACAAACAATAATACCATTACTTCAAGCGGTGGACGGGGGCTTAATAGTAACGGAGATGGAGGAGGAAATGGTGCGGCTGGTGGTGGAGGTTCTGGAGGATCAATTTTTCTCAATGCAAATACTGTGACACTCGGAACAGATATAGTTGATGCAACAGGGGGAATAACATATCTTCAGTCGGCACAATGCGGTACTCGTTGTGGTGGAAATGGTGGCGCAGGCCGAGTTATCATCTCATATTCGACAGCACTTTCTGGGACGTCAATTCCTCCAGCGTATTCAAACAAAATAAAAACACTTTTAAAACGTGAGGGAACTGGGGCTCTCCAATACTCTACAGGAAAAGTTGAATCTGATGCGGGTACCATTGGTATGTGGCATCTTGATGAAACAGGTGGAACCGGTGCATATTTACATGATAGTAGCGGAATAATATCAACTTCATGTGGAACGGGTGGAACGGTTACAGTTGTCGATGGGAGTTGTATACATAACTTTACAGCGCTTGGCGCTTCAACATTCACTCCACTGAGTGCAACCACATCTGTTGCCGCTCTTGTTGTTGCAGGTGGCGGAGGAGGAGGAAATACTGGTGGTGGTGGAGGAGCAGGAGGACTTGTATATAATACGAACGTATCGGTTACTGCGACTCCTTATACTATCACTGTAGGAGATGGAGGAAATGGTGGATTAACGACAGGAGCTGCAGGAACAAGTGGAAGTAATTCAATATTTTCCACGATTACTGCTGTTGGTGGTGGAGGCGGAAGTTCACATGGTGGTGTTGGTGGAGCAAATGGAGGAAGTGGAGGTGGTGGAGCAGTAAAATCTGCCGCTCCAGCCTCAACGGCAGGTACTGGATCACAAGGAAATAATGGAGGAATTGGTCTCGTGGATGTGGGATGGGTTGGTAATAACAGTGGAGGTGGTGGAGCAGGAGCTGTTGGTGCCGCAGGAACTGCAGTTTCAGGCTCTGGAGCTGGCGGCGCTGGTCTTGCATATTCAATAAGTGGCACTTCTGCGACATATGCTGGTGGTGGAGGTGGAAGTCCCGTAAATGGTGCTCAAACTGCTGGAGCAGGAGGAAGTGGTGGTGGTGGCGCTGGTAATACAAATGGCGTCGGTACAGCTGGAACAACTAACACTGGTGGCGGTGGAGGTGGTGGATCGTATAGCGCAGGTGCCTATTATAACGGTGGTAAAGGTGGATCGGGAATCGTCGTCATCAAATATCCCGCTGTTCAAACAATCACATATAATCATGCAACCCCAACAGGCACTTCAGTCGTGAATGGTATTTCGGGAAAAGCAAGAAGCTTCAACGGAAGCGCTGACAGAATTGAGATTGGGACGGGGATAAGTCCGCCAAATATAACTCTTGAAGCTTGGGTATATCGTACGTCTGCGACAACGAATATGGGTATCATTCGTAAAAACGCCGCATATGCCCTCTCGCTTGTGAGCGATTCTATCCAATTTGCTGGTAATCCATGGGCTTTCACAAGCACTGGTGTTGGGATAGAAATGAATAAATGGACCCATTTGGCTGTAACACAAGATGGTAAAACCGCCTCGGTGTACAAGAATGGTATAAAAATCGGAAATGTCACTCAAAGCGGTAATTTAGCTTCCAATGCAAATCAAACCCGAATCGGATATGACGATAATAATTGGTGGTGGGGTGGCTATATTGATGAAGTCCGCATCAGTAATATTGCCCGCACTCCAGAAGAAATAGCAGAAGCATATCGACTAGGAAGTAATCACTCTATTTTTAAAACCATAGCGCCAACTGACCTTTCCACAAAAACAATTCTCCCCTTCTATGTTGCTGCTGATAGACCAGGTACTTATCTGAATGCTTCACTTGGCGATTCCTCGTATGTAAATTATCAATCGGATGCAAATACCGTTGCCCTATTTCATTTGGATGACGATAACAAGGAAGTCGCAAGAAGTTGTTACGATTTACGACAGTTTGGAATAGTTACCAGTGGCGTTTACACAGTCGATCCTGACGGCTCGGGAGATGGAGCACCGATCCAAGTGTATTGCAATATGACCTACGATGGTGGTGGGTGGACAATGGCGGTAAAAAGCTGGTATGGATCTGCAATGATCGGTAAATCGGAAGCCGTAGGTGCCGTTGCCGATGCGACAACTCTTATGGGAAATGCCTACAAACTCGCTGATGCGGACGTACGAAATATAATCGGCCCATCAAACAACTTTGATGTGATGGTTGACCAAAATGGATTTAATTCAGCCTACTCTACTGGGAATTATGAATTTGTGGTATTAAGGAACTATACCGGATATTGGACGTATGAAGAAGGAATGCCTGCATCTACAACCACAACAAGTTTTCAGTCGTATCGTGCCTCGGATCAAGCACTTGCATGGACGGGAGATATTGGCTGCGGATACAATGCCGGCGCAGGAACTGCAGGGATTAATTGCCATGGAAGCTTGGGGGTGACGAATAATCCTCAAGGTGGTGCAGGCTGTGTCATAAATATGGGTACCGCTTCCAATGCGGGTTGGTACCATTTTTTCATGAATCAATGGAATGATGATACATATATCTATATCTGTAATGGAGCACAACACTCATCTGGATTTTCGATGAATCATCGATTTTGGATACGAGAAAGAAATCCTGTCAAAGCGGTGATAAAAAATTCAGCAGATACACCTACAACAGATCTGATAACCGCAACGGGGGGAACGATTAGCTATGTTGATGGATATAAGATACATACATTTACTGGTTCGGGTACTTTCCAGGTGACAGCAGGAAAAGGAGATGTAGAAACACTTATCGTCGGTGGTGGTGGAGGTGGTGGATCATATGTTGGAGGTGGTGGTGGAGGTGGTGGAGTATATGAAGGATCATTCAAAGTTATCCCAACTTCATACACTGTCACTGTTGGAAATGGTGGATCTGGTGGATCAGGAAGTGGTGCGGCAGATAATACGAATGGTCAAAACTCAAGTGTAGTTGGAGGAACTGTCTCGCTCACCGCTCTTGGCGGCGGCACAGGGAGTCGCTTTCCAGATGGAGCTGGCGCTGCAGGTGGCTCAGGAGGAGGAGCGGGTGGTTGTAGTGCAGGAAGTGGCGCAGGAGGCGCAGCACAACAACCATCATCCGCAACAGGTGGACTTGGAAATGCGGGAGGAGCAATGTCAGCGGTCGCACGCTCTGGAAACGACACAGAGGGACGCGGAGGTGGAGGATCCGGATCGGGTATTGCAGCAACAAACTGTTCGGAGCCAGGCGATGGTGGAACTGGGCGCCGCTCCTCAATGTCTGGTACGGCATATTATTATGGTGGTGGTGGCGGTGGAGGTGGATTTTATCCGGGAGATTTAGGAACAGTGCGTGCTGGTAATGGAGGCCCAGGTGGTGGTGGAGGTGGTGGAGCCTATACAACAGGAACTCCTGGGACAGGGGGAACTGGAGGCACGACAAATGGTGAAACCCCCACATTGAATATGGGTGCATTAGGCCAGGGTATTGGTGGCGCGGGTGGTGCAAATACCGGTGGTGGCGGTGGTGGTTGTGGACATAGTGACAAAGGAGGAAATGGTGGATCTGGAATAGTCATTATCCGTTATCCAAGCAAAGTGTATTCCGAGCGGAATACTGTCGCAACCGGAACCACCCTCACACAGGGAAAAATCGGTAAAGCGCGCTATTTTAACGGGACATCAGACTTGATATCCCTAGGAAATCCTTCATCTCTACAAATAACTGGAAGCCAAACGATAGAGATGTGGCTCTTCCCAACCGATTTAACAGTAAGACGAAATCCATATAATAAGGCATTTGGTGGAGAAGGCACCATCACTCAAGAAACGACAGGTATCCTTTCATATTATTATGGAACTTCAGGCATCAATGCAGCTCCATATACTGGCTTTACAAGTACTGTAGCTGTTACTGCAAATAAATGGAATCATGTCGCTGTTGTGCGCGACTTAGCCGCTATGAAAGTATATTGGTATATCAATGGACAGCAAACAAGCGTTACAACTGCTCCATATGCGGCAGCAACTGCAGGAACTCTGCCAGCATATATTGGCACTGGATATACAAATCCTTATATGGGAAGCATTGATGAAGTCCGTATAAGTAATACTGCCCGCACAGCAAGTGATATTCGCCAAGCATATGAAACTGGTTCGCGCTCGCATCCAATCACAATTGACTTTGGCGCAAAGCTTGATTCGGGTAACCTTATCGCAAGCTCAGGAGACCTATCATTCTCCGTTGATGCGACAATATTTGGAATGAATCAAAAGGGTTCAAATATTTATCCCGATGACAAAATAATCGTTCGTGAAAATTATGATGGGACAGAATATATTGCACAAGGTAATGTCGTTTCCGTGACGGCAAGCACTGGCGCAATTACCGTCCTCTCTTGGGATGCGGGTAGCACCTTCCCTGCTTCTGGATTTACCGCAAATGCGGACGTATTCAAATGGCAAAGAGAATATTGGAATATAACTGATATACAATCTGATGGTCGTAACTCAGTAAAACAACTTTCGTTACGACTCACGGATGGAAACGAAGGACGTACTATTTGGCTTGATGACATAAAGTCAACAAACGGATATCTAACTATTCCTACAGGCTCTTCCATTACCTCAGCTACGGGGAATAGATATTTCCAATACAGAACAGTATTCACGTCAACAGATGCTTCTCTCTCTGCAAAATTAACGTCAGTTACTTTGAATTATAATTCAAATGTTGCGCCAACTTTGCCATCACTTGATTCTCCTCCAAAGACAACAACAAGCGTATCTCGAACACCAACCCTTCAAACCACCGGAACGGATATTGACCTTGATTACCTCCAATATAAAATACAACTCTGCACGGATGCAGCTATGACTCTCAACTGTCAGACATTTGATCAGACAAGCTCACAGACTGGATGGAGTGCCCAAAATGCCGAAAATGGGACTGCATATACGACCGGTATGCAGGGTTCATACACACTCCAAACACCGTTAAACTATGTGACAACATACTATTGGAGAAGTTATGCTATTGATCCGGGAGGCGCAAATACGTGGACAGGTACACAAGCAGTTCCATTTTCATTTACCACAACCGCCGTTGAAGCGGCAACCTCCTGCAAATCGACACGCACGAACGATACAACAAACACCGTGGAATGGACCGATGTATCTGGAAATGAAGCCGGCTATAAAATACAAAGGAATGTAGATGCTGCCGGCTGGGTAGATTTGAATCCCTCACTCAACCCCAACACCGTTTCCTATGTTGACAGTACTGTACAACTGAATCACAGCTATCAATATCGTATTGCTCCCTTTATCGCCGGACCCCAATACGGAGCATGGTGTACGACGCAAACCCAGACGGTAAATTCAAGTGTTTTTGAGTTCAGCGGAGGCTTTAACTTCAGTGGAATAACGATACAGTAAATCTTATTCCTTCTCCAAATCCTAAACTATAAACTCCAAACTCTAAACAATCCCAAGCTCCTAAACGTTTTGGTTTTAGGTTTTTGTATTGATTTGATTAGAATTTAGAATTGAAAGTTTAGAGATTTATTTCAGGTAGTTCTGCGGATTTTGGAGAGCGCCATTAAGGCGAATTTCAAAATGGAGATGAGGACCTGTGGACCGCCCAGTTGATCCCATAACACCGAGTTGTTGTCCTTGATTTACTGCCTGCCCAGCACTTACGGAAATCACAGACATATGGCCATACAATGTTTGATACCCATTACCATGATCAACCATCACATGACATCCATAACCCCAGTCTATACAACCAGCATAAGTGACAGTTCCTGTGTCGGCCGCAATAATTGCAGGTCCTCCATTGCTTGCAATGTCAAAGGCCATATGGTACCACGTCGGATATTGGGTAATGATACCCGTTGTTGGCCATATAAAGTTTGACGAACCCTTTATTCCTGCAATCGCATTTGCATATTGAGGTGCCTGTGCAAAGTATTTTGGCTGCTCCGCCTCGATTACTCCATCTGGAACATATAATGTCTGCCCTGCTCGAAGAGCAAACGTGTCCAAATCTGCAAAATCATTGAAGATGAAATTGACAATGTTTTGAGCGGTGGTCTTATATTTTTTTGCAATGGAATAAACCGTTTCTCCTGATACGACCGTATGGACAACTCCGGTAACTGGCGGTATTTTCAACGTCTGATCTGGTTTAATCGTATCCGATTTCAAATCATTAGCCCATTTGATCGTATCGACAGAAATACCAAATTTTTTACCAATAGAGGCGAGGGTATCACCGCTTTTTATTCTATAGTTTTCAACCTTATCTCTTGGCTTTGAAGAAATAACCGTGGAAAGAGCCGTCTCATAAGGATTATATGAAACAACGCTTGATTGGTTTTTTTGATCGTATTGTTGAATAAACAACGGAGAAAATGGATTATTTTCTGCAATGATTGGCCCAGCAACAACGGCTATAACAACAAGGATAATAAGTGAACTGTTGAGAAAAGATGAGGAATATTTCCCTCGCTTTGCAATAAGGAAGGACACGACAATATCTTTTAAAGCTTCAAACTGTGTGCTAAACAACACTGCTTTATTAAAGATATACTCCTTGAGGAATGAGACAAATAGACCTAAATCTGCCATCCCCTATTATACTAAATCCCCCTTGAGTTTACCCCTCCGTAGCTTTAGCGAAGGGGGGCTTCAGGCGATGCGGTCTGTGGAATCGTTATCTTAGGCTCGATGATCGACTCTGCAGAAGGAGGCAATGTCAGCGTCTCTTTCTGCTGTTGGGTTGTTTGAGTCGACTCTTGGGATGTCTCAGTTGCAGGAATTTTCTTTTTAAACTCTTCTAAGTCTGCTGTCGCTTTTGTATAGTCAGCTGAATCTTTTGCTGGATTGAGCAAGGAAATACATGCTTGCATGGCTGTCGCAGCACGCTGAAACTCCCCTTTTTGCGCAAGCGACCACGCATAGTTGTATTGCGCATTTGACCAATCTGGCTTTAATAAAACCGCTTGTTCAAACAAACGGGAAGCATCCTCGTATTGCTTAAGCCCATACATGACACCTCCCAATGCAACTCTGTACTGTGGATTCTGAGGATCGAGAGTCACCGCTCTCTGATAAGCGGAAATTGTCCAGCTATCAGCCCCTTGGACAACGCCCATGATGTTTCTGTAAATATATCCCAAGAGTTCCCAGTTTGTTGCTTTCTGTGGATTGAGTGAAACAACAGCCTTTGCTTCGCTAATTGCCGCTTGGATTGCCTGGCTCACCGTCTGTTTATCAACTTCACTTAACTGTGCTTGGCCTTGTTCATTCTTCGGAGCCTTCTCAGCGATAGTATTGGCAATCAATAGGTGTATTTGGGTGAAATTCGATCGAATCCGTTCATTGTATGGATTATAGGAAACAGCACTCTTCATTTTTTCATATACGTTCTTAAGGTTGTTTGTCTCAAGCGACTGTTTGAAAATATATTCTGACATAAAAATTCTGCTTAAAAGGAATACTGACCCTCCCATAAGTACTATTCCGACCAATGCGATGAGTGCGTATGCAGGAATTATTTCTCCTAAGTCAAGCGATGCTTCGTGTTGACGACTGTGTGATTCAACATATCCAACCCATACAAAGAGCAGGAATAACATAAGAAATGAGGGAGGAAGCAGAATAAATGTCACCGTAAAATAAAAAGCAACCAACTTCATTGTTGTCGTCCCATGTTCTGAAAATGCACGTTTAAATAAATGTACAAGAATGAGGAGGGTTGCTGATAGTCCGAATAAACCCATCTCTGTCATTACATGAAAAATAAACGAGCGCGATAGCGGAAATGATGAGATTTGCCAAACTGCCGAACTGTTATATGCAAGATCTTTTACCCGAGTAAACACTGTCTGGAAATTGTCCAACCCAACACCAAACAATGCGGTAAGAGGTTGTTTGAGCGTCTCAACTCCGAGGTACCAAGAATGGGTATATGAGGGAAGCGCAAGTGCTGAACCATTTCTTACGAGAGTAAATAATACGACTATTGCAGCGAACACAGAGCTGCTAAATCCAAAAAATGCAGATACTCTCTTACCACTTGATAGTTCTTTTTTTAATAAAACACTGAGTGAAATCACCGCAGAAAAACCAAGGAATAAAAAGGCATCAAATAGATTACCAGCAAGAGAAATATTCTGAAATGTCTTCAGTTGTATAGGGAGAAGAGCGGTAAGGGCTGGAATTGTCTCAAACAAAACAGTGACAGAAAAAATCGTACTAAACAATCCAAAAATCATTCCGCCTTGGACAAGTTTTTTATGCGCTCGAGAAACATATAAGTACAGTATGAAAAGGAATACAAAGGTCAATAGTCCAAATTGTGGACTGATAAGCGCTTGAATTTTGTTTATCGATCCAAAAAGGAGCGAAAGCACTCCTGCAAAGATGAAAAGCGCTAGGACAGAGTCTGCTTCTCTTTTCTCCCATGTCAATTTTTTCGTAACGATGAGTTCGCCGATTGAACTTATGATGAGTGCTAGCGCGATAAATCCAACCAAAAACCATTTAGCCAATACAAACATATCCTGCAAAACGGGAAGGAAAAAAACCACGGTTAAAAAGAGCAGCCCGTAAAGAGCATATGCTCGTACAGATTTAAATGTCATAGCTCAATCTAACATTACTTTTTTATTTTTGCAACAATTCTTCCAATTGCTGTTTCAAATGCAGCTTGTTTGAGGCTGGTTTTTCGTTTTTTATACGTCTGCCAAATTTCCTCAAAAGCATCACTCATCATTGAGTGTAATTTTTTATTTACTTTTTCCTCGGACCACGTTTGTCCTTTCATATTTTGATACCATTCAAGATATGAAACTGCAACACCACCACTATTTGCAAGCACATCCGGGACAATGAGTACTCCCTTTTTTGTCAAATAGTCATACGCCTCCTCACTAATAGGTCCATTTGCCATTTCGATAATGATTTTTGCTTGAATTTTCTGCATATTTTCCTTATTGATTACATTCTCCAACGCTGCTGGAACCAATATATCAACAGGAAGTTCCAGAAGATCTTTATTTGTTAATTTTTTTCCTTGCTTTATATCGCAAACGCCGCCAACGCAATAGCAACCGGCCACTTCACCCTTTTCTTTTTTGCAATCCAATATTTTTGCAATATCAAGAGTGGTTTTCATGTCTGAGCTGGTCACCCCACCTTTTGAGTCTGAAACGGCAACAACTTGCATACCGCGCTCCGTTGCGATCTTCGCATAAAAAAAGCCGACATTACCGAACCCTTGTACCGCAACCTTCATCTCTGAGGGATTTTTCTTGAGTTTTGCAAGAAGTGCTTCTGTTATAGCCACTCCTCCACGTCCTGTCGCTTCCGTTCTTCCGAGAGTACCACCTTCTTTGATCATTTTTCCCGTAAATGTTGCATGGAGCTGGGACTTTGTATATTTTGATTTGGATTTTTGATTTTTGACGAATTCGTCTGTCATCCATTTCATGATTTGTCCATTTGTGTTTACGTCTGGGGCTGGCACGTCAACCTCTGGACCGATGACTGGCGAGATAGCTTGAGCAAATGCTTTTGAAATCCGTTCAAGCTCTCCTGTTGAAACTTCCTTAGGATTAAAAATTATGCCACCCTTACCTCCTCCATATGGAAGTCCGGCAACTGCACATTTGATCGACATGAGTGTTGCAAGAGCTTGTACCTCATCCCTCGACACGTTTTGATGGAATCGGATTCCCCCTTTATATGGACCAAGATTGTCGTTGTGCTGTATGCGGAATGCCGAAAACAATCGTTTCTTGCCGTTATCCATCTTTACTTCCAACATATATTCATGGACTGCGTCTGGTTCAACCAAACGGTTGATGATATCCTGGGGAAGTCCCATGGCTTTTCCTGTCCTGATAATTGTATTTTGAGCTGTCTGCAACATGTCGTTCATAAATATATCCTTAAATAATTGATAATACTTATAACCAAAAATTAATCATGACTTTCAAGCCATCGTTCTGCATCTAATGCAGCTTGAACTCCCATTCCAGCTGCTGTTGATGCTTGTTTGTAAACGTGATCCACGCAATCCCCAGCACCAAAAACACCGCTCACAGAAGTTTGAGTCCCATATGTCGTATCAAACTTTTGAATTTTTGATTTTAAATTTTTATTTTTTAATGAATTCTCTTCTGTTGGGTTTGATTTTAAATTCAAAATTTCAAATTTTAAATTCTCCAGTGCGATTGTGTTCACTGTCATAACATATCCTTTTGCATCAAGCTCTATAAGATCTTTGAATATATCTGTATCCGGTCTGTGGCCAATTGCAACAAATACACCACTCACATCTATTGTTCTCTCCCCCTCCGGCACTTTTAGTTTCAAACCTTCAACTTTGAGCTGTCCCATAACTTCGATTACTTGTGCATTCCATATCACTTCAATTTTTTCGTGTTCAAGCACTCTTTTTTGCATGATTTTTGAAGCTTTAAATTCTTCTCGTCTGTGGACAATGTAAACTTTTGTAGCAAATTTCGTAAGAGTTAGAGCTTCTTCCAAGGCGCTATCTCCACCGCCAATAATTGCGACAACCTTATTCTTAAAGAAAAATCCATCACAGGTCGCACATGCGGAAACACCTTTTCCTCGAAGACGTGTTTCGCTTGGTAATCCCATCCACAGTGCTTTTGCTCCTGTCGCAATGATCAGCGCATTCGTTTTATATACTTTTCCACTTGCTGATTCTATCGATTTCAATCGGTCCGCTTCAACTTCAGCAGATTTGACATTTTCATCAATGATGGTTGTGCCAAACTTAACAGCTTGTTTTCTCATGGTCTCAATAAGTGTTGGACCTAGTATTGCATCTTGACCAGGAAAGTTTTCAACGTCGGTCGTAAGCATCAACTGTCCGCCAGGAGGAGATCCAGCAAATAGGAGTGGCTTTAATCCTGCTCGTGCTAAATATAGAGCGCTGGAAAGGCCCGCGGCTCCTCCACCGATTATGATGACTTTATTTTCCATAAATAGAAATATATATAAATTTATAAGTTGATAGCCCGCTCAATCATTTCGCTTACTCTACTTACGTCTTTATGAGGTAAAAACTCACAGATATTACTCACAACTATCTCTTTGGAAAGGCCGTCTATCGCTTTTTTTACGGCAGAAACTTGTTGGAGTACATCTCCACAGTCGCGCTTCGATTCAACCATCTTCTGAATTCCCTTCAACTGCCCGATGATTCTACTGATACGTTGAGAAAGTTCCATATGGCAATAGTATAAATTTATAATTCAAAATTTCAAATTCATTTGATACTCCCTACCAGTACCCAGTATATATCTTCAAAAAAGAAAATGTCAAGGGAGAAAACTAAATTCTGATCAAATAGACATGAAGCCCTACATTTATGATTTATTTTGAGTGTTGTGAAGATTGCACGTCGTATATTGTATTAATTCCCGCAACATATGGTTTCCCACAAGTTATACACAATTATTATTAAACGCTAATAATTCGAAGCAGTATGCCAAAGCACGTGACATTTATGCGGTGATGAGTTGGGGTAGGTGGGAAAAACGAAGCATAAGACGTCACTGCTGGCATATGCGAGAATTATTCCTTCTTAGTTAAGTATTTCTTTTACCACTACCCACGCCGTTTGTACAAAGATTGTGATATTTTGCATTGGTGAGCTATGCCTTACATACGCACAGTCAAGCTCCATCCATTTTTTAAACGAAAGGCTGTGTGATCCCTGCACCACCCATGATGAAGTCATACCGGGAAGTACGGAAAACCGAGACTGATATTTTTTTGGGACTAATTGTGCCTCTTTTTTCGGAAGGGGGCGGGGACCTACGAATGACATCTCTCCCCGAAGTACGTTAATCAGTTGCGGAAGCTCATCTAGGGCGCTGTGCGATAAAAAAACACCGATGCGTGTATAACGTGGATCGTTGCGAATCTTAAAAACAGGACCGTCCGCTTCGTTCTGTTTTCTGTATTTTGCTTGTAGTTTATCCGCTCCATCTATCATGGTACGTATTTTATAGATCCAAAACGGTTTATTATCTTTTCCGATTCGCTCCTGTCTATACAGGAATGGACCACGTGAAGTAAGACGCACTAATATACACAATACACAGAGAAGTGGGAGAAAAAGAATTATAAGGACACCTGCAAATAGCTTTTCAAGCACGCCGTATACCATGGTGGATAGTATAACAGTTACCCTTTTAAGCTGTTAAGAAACTCATCATTTGTCTTTACTTTCGTCAGCTTATCGATCATGGCGGTCAATCGTTCTTCTGGCGTAAGAAGCGACAGCATGCGTCGAAGCGTTGTGATCTTCTTTAAGTGATCTGCACTGAATAAAAGTTCCTCATGTCGAGTTCCTGATTTCTCAATATCAAGCGCAGGATAGAGACGTTTATCTGCAAATCCACGATCAAGATGGACCTCCATATTGCCCGTCCCCTTAAACTCCTCATAGATGAGGTCATCCATACGTGACTCTGTTTTGATGAGTGCTGTTCCAATGATCGTCAAACTACCACCTTCTTCACAATTTCGCGCTGCTCCTAAGAATTTTTTCGCTGGATATAATGCTGATGGGTCAAATCCACCTGACATACTTCGTCCGGTTCCTTTTCCATTTTGTCCAACAGCCATATTCAAAGCGCGGGCAAGACGTGTAATAGAATCAAGCAATATAACAACGTGGTGTCCCATTTCAACTAATCGTCGTGCTCTGTCTAATGCTAGATGAGCGACTTTTACTTGTTGTCGAGGTGACTCATCAAAGTTTGATGCGGCAACCTCACCCTTAAGTGATCTTTTGATTTCAGTGACTTCTTCAGGTCGCTCTCCAATGAGAATAGCCATAAGTGTTGCATCTGGATGATTGAGGGTTATAGCTTCAGCAACTTCTTTTAGGAATGTTGTTTTACCGGCTTTTGGTTGAGAAACAATAAGTGCACGTTGTCCAAATCCTATTGGTGAGATCAAATCGACAATGCGTGTGGATAATATTTCTGGCTTCGTTTCAAGTCTAATCTGTTTATTTGGATGAATAGATGTCAGCTTGTCAAACTCTTTTCGGGTTCTGCTTTGTTCTTCAGTGATCTCAACTCCATTTATTTTCTTTATCAGAAGAAGTGAATGAAATCGTTCTCCTTCCTTTGCAGGACGGGCTAATCCCTCAACTTCATCTCCTTTTCGCAACCAAAAGCGTCGAATTTGGGATGTAGATACATAAATATCATTATCTGGGTTGATGACATAATCTTTTCTTAAGAATCCATATCCTCCAAAAGTGACGTCTAAGATTCCCTTTGCAGGGTAACTCATTTTAAGATCTTCTCTCAACCTGTCTTCCAAAGGCGCTCCTTTTTGGGCAGGTGCAGTTTTTACGGCTGGTTGTAGTTCTTGTTGAGGTGGAAGATCATATCCTGAATCCGCGGTCATAATTGGCTTTGATTCAAGTTGATCAAGCATCTTGGAAACATCGAGCGTTTCGGATTGATCCTGTGAAGAAACAGGTGCTTTTGAGGCAGGTTTTGAACGTTTGGTAAACATATGAGAAGAGAGGGAAAAAATAATAAATTAATAAATAATGAAATCTACAATAATAGATAAATTGATTAAATACATGGGAAAAAAGCTACATGGAGCGATCCTCAAGGACGGTTGTGCAGAAACTTTTTCTAGATATTGGTAAGGGTTGGGCCAGATCGGAAGCCGAGGCTTCTAATACTAAACCGTATTTCCGTCAATTACTTGACAAATACCCTATAAAAAATTGTTCAGAAAAAGTTTTCAAATTGCCAATCCTATCGAAGAGGATCTGATGAAAGTATAACATACCAACTGTGTTTGTCAAATCGGTACAAGTTTTTCTTTGTATACTATTTCAATGCAACGCTACGTTCAAGTTTTTATTGTTACTTGCAAAGAATATTTTGCTTATCGGCTCAACTTTGTTCTATGGCGCCTCCGCATGGTCATCTCTTCATTAATTACCCTCTATTTATGGCTTGCAGTATTTGATTCAAAAGCATCATTCGGCCAATACTCAAAAACGGAAATGATGTCATATCTTCTCTATACCGGCCTCATTGTCACGATAATCGCCAGTACACGCACCGCAAATCTTGCATATGAAATTCAAAGTGGAGGTATTATGAATCTTCTCTTAAAGCCGTTGTCAGTTTTTGGATATTACGGCGCAACCGATTTAGTCGACAAACTCATGAATGGATTTTTCGGCATCATTGAGTTTATCCTCATTGTCTATTTTTTACACATACAACTCATTCCTCCTCAAGCCTTTGGATTTTTCTTCATATTTCTTATTTGTGCTATTTGTATTTCCTTTTGTATAAATCTTCTTCTTTCTTTTATTGGGTTTTGGACACCGGAGGTGTGGGCCCCTCGTTTTGTGTTCATGATGGTGTTATATATCGTATCAGGAACCCACTTCCCGCTCGATCTACTCCCTCCAATGATCTATCGCATATTCTTATTTACTCCTTTTCCATATTTGTATTATCTTCCTGCAAAAACACTTATAAGTGGTGTTCAAGCGCCTTATATCGCACAACAATTGACTTGTGCTATCGCCTGGTCAGGCATTCTTTTTTTCTGTACGAAGGCCGTCTGGAACAAAGGAATCAAAGATTTTTCATTTTGGGGAAAATAAAAATATGAAACATAATTTTAAAATTTTTTTCCTTTTCGCCCGCAATAGTATGCGGACAACCACCCAAGGTCGGTTGGGCGTTGTTGTTTTTACGATAGGCAAAATCATTCGCTTTGCCTTCCTTTTCATTCTTCTCTTTTTCATTTTCTCAAAAACGCGTGTCCTTAAGGGATATTCCATTCAACAAGTAGCTTTGTTTTATATGGTGTTCAACCTGATCGATACCATTTCTCAAATCCTATTTCGGGAAGTATACCGCTTTCGATCACTTGTCGTAAATGGGTCTCTTGATACGATATTATTGAAACCATATCACCCATTCCTCCGTATACTGGTCGGAGGGGTGGATATCCTTGATATGATTCTCCTTATTCCCTATACGATCATCACTATCGTCATTGCCTCAGGAATCGTTCCGATTGGCCAGAATATTTTCCTCTTTTTTGTTTTGCTGATAAATTCGCTATGGATTGCTACCTCATTCCATATTCTGGTTCTAGCGCTTGGCATTCTGACAACTGAGGTGGACCATACCATCCTTATTTATCGTGATTTAACAAGCCTTGGTCGATTTCCCATGGCGATATATCAGGAGCCCATCCGCAGCATTTTCACATTCGTTCTTCCTATCGGTATTATGACATCATTCCCCTCTCAAGCGCTTCTTGGCATACTCTCTTGGGATATGTTTTTGATTTCGTTTATACTATCATCGATATTGTTCATTGTTTCTATGTCGATGTGGAACTTTGCATTAAAGCAATACCAAAGCTGGGGAGGATAATGCTTATGATCATAGTCAAAAATATAACAAAAATCTATAAATCCCATATCAGACAGAATAATCTGTTTAAGGATGTATTTTTTCGCCAATTTAAGGAGCAAACAGCCGTTAAGGATCTTTCCTTTTCTATTGGGAAAAATGAATTGGTAGGCTTCATCGGTCCAAATGGGGCAGGGAAAACAACGACACTCAAAATGCTTGCCGGCATACTGCATCCAAGCTCTGGTTCCCTTTCAGTTCTCGACCAAAACCCTTTCGATAAAAAGCAGGAATTCTTAAAACAAATCGCCTTCATTATGGGGCAACGCAATCAACTTATATGGGATTTGCCCGCCCTTGACACCTTTGACTTACAGCGGACGATATATGAAATCGATGAGACTAAATATAAAAAAACGCGGAATCACCTTCTCGCAATTCTCCAATGTGAGTCTCTGGTAAACAAGCCGGTAAAAGTACTATCTCTCGGAGAACGGATGAAAATGGAGTTTATCGCAGGACTTTTACATACGCCAAAACTTGTCTTTTTGGATGAACCGACAATTGGATTGGATATTTTTTCCCAAGAAGCGATAAGGGAATTCATCAAGGAATACCAAGAAACGTATAAATCTACCGTTATCCTAACTAGTCATTATCTCGAGGATGTAAAACGGCTTGCAAAACGGCTCATAATCATCCATAAGGGAATTATTATGTACGATGGTTCGCTTAAAAATATTATTGAACAATACTCAACAGCTAAGCGGATAAAAATAACGCTGGAAGATATGGTTCCTAAATCAAAAATACAGGCTATTGGGATTCCAGTAACCTATACTCACCCTCAGCTTGTATTTTCGGTAAAAAGGTCAGAATTGCCTGAAAAAATCAAGCAAATTTCTCAAACACTTCCTTTTTTTGATCTTACCGTTGAAGATGCAAGTATTGAGGAAGTGATAAGGACATTTTTTAGTGAAAATAAAAAAGAAAATTCTAAATCCTAAACCTCGCTACGTTCTAGGGGCTATATGGTGCAAGTCAATAAGTGTATTATTTGATATTTTTTAGAGTTTATAATTTAGGGTTTAAAATTTCTCAAAAATTATCGGTGTATACTTACTATATGTCCAAACGTTCCCTCCCCTATTTTTTTCTTGCTTTTCTTTTTGCAATCCTTTTATTTATTCTGGGAATACGCTATGGTCAACGGGTAGAGCTAGCCAATAAAACGATCCGCTATCTCATCAGCATCCCCCCAACACCAACACTGCAACCGACTATTGCATCCTTATCGTTTTCAGAATATAAACATCTTGGATGCGCCATTTCTTTTCTCATCCCGAACACTCTAGACAAAATAAAGGAGGGCTCTACGTCAGCTGTCTTTACCGACACCAAAAAGATGTTAACTGTGGCACTTGCCTGTGAAAATAAACCATTAATTATGATTAAGACAGAGCGTTCTGTAAGTATAAATAAAAATATTCGTGCATTTGAAACCCAAACGAAGGACACCATTTCCTATCGACTGGTTCATCCTATCAGTGGAAAAATGATCACTCTCACAATCCAGAAACAATACGTGCCGCTTATGGAAAAAAGCATTTCCTTTCAATAATTCTGTTTATAAAAATCCTCGTGCAAGCGCCGGCAATACGTTGTTGTTGATTATGTAATCACCTGGTAAGTAATATGTGTTTTCTTTCACCTGAACTAGTTGGTCGATAATAACAACGTTCCCTTCGTAATGACGCCGTCCTTCATTGTATTTTCGTATTCTGACATGCGCTCCTGTATGTTCGACAAAATGCCCAATTAATTCTTCTATGTCTATCGCTCCGGTAATATGAAGATTGTTGGTCATAAACTGTCCCATCAACCCAAGATTAATATCTTTGAGTATCGTCCCAACAACTGTTCGCACCGTTTTATATTCCTTTATCGTTTGTTTACCAAACACACCTCTTATGAATGTCGAAAGATATTCTATATGTGATCCATCTTCGGACCCTCGTTTCATTAGATCGAGGAGTCGTAGAATATCCTCCTGGAGGTGTTGAGATGTGTCGTGTCGCGGTTTTTTTAGACCAACTTTATGGCCCATCGTATCGACCACCACCATTTGATTGTCCATCACTTCATAATCACGTCCTGCAAGGTCAAGAGCCTCCCCAGGATGTGTACGCTTCAATTCTTCAAAACTCCAATCAACCCCCTCCGCTTTGTTTGCGGCAGCATTTACGGTGTTTGGGATATCGCTATTTTTTTTATAGTGATGATCAACGACTTTCAGCCGCAAGGCTTCAGCAAACAAATCCTCTCTTCTGCTTGCCTCCTCAGCTATAAACTGAAGGTGGGAAGGAAGGAGTGTATACCCAGCCTTCATTGCTAAATCAGCTTTACCCGCCTTGCCATATGCTGTCGTGATAAAGTATGCTGGTCTTATTACTGAGGATAATCTTTCTATTGGCGCCATTTTTTGTGTATTATATAACGTATCATGAATAAATTAAAACTGGCTTTCTTCGGGGCTCCAGACTTTGCCGCTCGTGTGCTTGAACAGATAATCGGTGATCCTGCTTTACCTGTCGAGCTCCAATTTGTGGTCACCCAACCAGATCGGCCAGCCGGGCGGAAACAGATTCTCACCTCTACCCCCGTTAAGTTATGCGCACAAAAATATAACATTCCCGTTTTTGATGATTTAAAATCAAAAATTTGTAATGTAAAACTGCAGGAGGTGGACCTTGTTCTCTTGTATGCATTTGGTGAATTCATTCCTAAGGAAATCCTTGAATTGCCACATTGGGGCTTCTGGAACATCCATCCTTCGTTACTGCCTAAATATAGGAACACCTCACCGATTGTATATTCACTCCTACTGGGAGATAAGGAAACTGGTGTTAGCCTCATTCAGATGGATGAGAAGCTCGATCATGGCCCCATCATTGATCAACAGATAGACCCCATTCATGAACAAGAAACGAGGGATGAACTAGAAAATAGACTTTCTGATATTGGCTATAAGCTATTCAAAAAAAATATACAATTATTGATAGATGGAAAGCTACAAAAGAAAGAACAAGATCATCAAAATAGAACATATACACGACTATTGACAAAAAAAGATGGATTTGTTCCTTTCGGCATCGTTCAAAAAATTTTAAAGGATGAAGCTCTCACAAAGGACGACTGTTCACCTATTATTTTGGAGTACTTTTCCAAATATGGGCCACCGCCAACTTTCGACTTCAAACTTTCGATCTTTAACTTATTTAGAGCACTTTCTCCTTGGCCGGGGATATGGACCCTCCTTCACCTACCGGCTTCGGAAGGACAAACACCAGTTGAGAAACGACTGAAAATCACAGGTATGGTAGTAAAAAATGGAAAACCAATGATTACAAAGGTCCAACTTGAAGGAAAAAAAGAAATTGATGTCAATATGTTTCTTAGAATGTATACAAAGTAATTTATTGAATACTTTTCCCTTTTTCTTTTCTAAGATATATTGATTGATTAATCACATCCAGAACCTCGCCAGTTTCTTGATCAAGAAGCACAGGGACGACAATAAGCGATCCGTTTTGCATCCTTTCCTTAATTTGCTGGTCTTTACATAATTCACCGTAGAATTGCCCATGTTTTCCAAGTGCTCGCTTAATTGTTTGATCGCCTGCAGCTGTATCATACTTTCTCCATAGATCTGCATCTACAATCTTACTTACAAACAGAATATCAGGTTTTCGTGCCAGATCATGTTTATGATGTTTATCAAGCAGAGTGAGCTTTGTATGAATATGTTCTATAGCGGTTGATGTCTTGGAAGGAGAGCTTCCAAAAGATTGGTCACCAAAGTCAAATCGCCCCATGGGTTTTCCATCGAGTGAAACAGACATATAGCTTTCTTCATGCTCTGCAAATAGATGGTTAGGACCTTCTTTTGGAACATCAGCAAGCCCAGTAATATACTGTGCAGCAGATGTCCGAGCCAATGTAAATATGAGTGCATTTTTTTGATCAATCGTCAGATCGGGATAAAATTCATTTATGTAGTTTTGTGCAGGGAGTGTAAACTTATCCCAGGTCAATAATACCTTTGTAATCTCAACTGCTCTTTTTGAAAAATCGATAAAATGCTCTGTTTCAGTAAATTGATCCCTTAGTCCTCCAAAGATTCCAAAATGTTCTCCCATCATAAATTGCAGATCATCCTTTATCTCCCGCATCATTGTCGTGGTTGAAAACTCATGATCGGAGCCAAGGTTTAATATGACACCCATGGTGTCAGTATCAAAGGTTGCAGAAATGGCCACCTGCTTTAGGGGTGATAAACCGTTTTCCTGACGAAATTCATTGAAGGTACTTGTGATTGCGGGAATCTGATTGTGTTCGAGTATGTATAGATTTTTTGCTTCAAGTGTTGCTAGCTCAGCTGGTAAACCATCAAACTCGTGCTCCGCCTCACCACCCTTCATGCGTCCACACACACCATCAGTAGTAAGACTCGTATGGGCAAAAACAATTTCTAATAAATCTCTCCCATCTTTTGCCGCTGCACGAAGTGCCTCATTAAACTGTGCAGACTCAAGTCGAGGGTCCTCAGAGTCATCAGCGACCTCAGCAAATGCAGCTGGTTCTTCCCATATGTTTATCGATCTTCCAAATGGATGAATCGTAGTAAACCGTCCATCAATACAAATGACGCCTCCCAATTTAGCATCTCCCTTTATCTCTTTTTCTTCGGCTAAAATCGCTTTATATTCATCAGTCTGGAGGAGTTGTCCAATCGTATTATTTCTATTAACAATTGCCTCAATCCTTTCAACATCGGCGTCAACAATTCGTTCTTTTATGAAGCCCTTACTAATAAGTGTTTGGAAGTAGTCCCTGAGTGCAGGAATAGGGGGAATTCTATTTGGTTGAGCCTCTTTTTCAAAAACTCGTTTAATCATTTTTATGCCATCACTTCTAATTTAAAGGGATGGAAATTTATATGAAGATTGAATTATATCACATCACATCGGTCCGAATCAAGTTTCTGATCACATCCATCAATCTTTCCATAACGAACAGATTGTGATACGAAAGAAGCGTATATCCGAGTAGTTCACGTTGTTTGAACAGATGATGGATATATGCCTTACTAAAGTTCACACAAGTTGAACAGTGACAATCTTCATCCAAAGGACTTAAATCAGCCCTGTATATTGTTTTGTTGAGGTCAACCTCATATGAGGAATAATTTCCTTCCAGATGAGCTAATACCGGCCGTGTTTGATATGCTGAACCCATACGTGCAACCCTTGTTGGCTCAACACAGTCAAATGTATCTATCCCATGCTTCACAAGATCTACAATATCATCCACCTGCCCAACGCCAAGAAGGTGAACTGGGCGGTCTTTGGGTAAATAGGGTGCAACCCATTTCACTTGATTTCTCATTTCTTCTTTCGTCTCACCGACTGATACACCACCTATGGCAATTCCAGGAGTGTTCTGTGCAACGACAAATTCTGCGGATTGTTTCCTCAGGTCTTCAAATGTACCGCCTTGGATGATACCATAAAGATATTGATGTTTAGTTTTAAATTCGAAATTTTTAATTTTAAATGAATGGGGAGTGTTTGATTGTAAATTTGAAATTTGAAATTGAGAATTGCGATGTGTAATACATCGTTTGAGCCACTCATGCGTCCTATTCATGGCTTTTTCCGTATATTCATGCGTCGCAGGGTAATATGTGCATTCATCAAACGCCATATTGATGTCCGCTCCAATACTCTTTTGGAAGTCCATCGATGTTTCAGGAGTAAAAACTATCTTTTGACCATCATATACTGATCTAAATATCACCCCATTTTCATCTATTTTCTCAACTAATGGCTCTTCTTCTCCTCTTACTCGAGCTTTTTTTTGTTCTCGCTGACGTAAGGCAAGTGAAAAGACCTGAAACCCACCTGAATCGGACATCAAAGGTATTGTATATTGTGCAAAATTATGAATCCCACCAGCCTGTTCCAACACCTCGATTCCAGGATGAGTAACAAGGTGGTATGTATTTACAAATGAAAGTTGGATTGAAAGCTCTTTGATGTGTCCCTGGGTTAGACCTTTTATTGTTCCTTTCGTCCCCACGGGCACAAATGCTGGAGTTTGGACGACGCCATGATCTGTGGTGATCGTTCCAAGACGTGCCTTGGACTTTGACGATATATGTTTTACATTAAAAAAAGACATTCACTTATTATACGACACTGTGGTCAAATTAGACTATGTGTTCAGCAGGCGGCACGGCTCCAAGAGTATCCCCGACACGCACAAATTCCCGGGCTATGAGAAAGCACTGGCGGAGAAATGAACCGGGACAGAATCTGCTGTAAAAATAATAATTATCTATATTTTTCTTTTACCTGGAACAAAAGGTACATACCGATAAGAAGACTTAATAAGCCTCCTAATACTGATCCCTGCACCACTGTTCCAATGAAGCTCACTAATGTTGAATAAAACATCAACTTCCATGCTCCCATTGATCTTTTGAACAATCCAGGAACTGCCATTACCTCAAGGATTGCTGAACCGATAAGAACGATTATCCCTACATAATATGTGAAACCGTAGGACATCATATATGATGCGCCTAAAAATGCAGTAAATGGACTCATTGCTGCGCCAATTCCAAGAAGTGTAAATACTGCTGGAAGAGTGAGAACGATTCCGATGATTGCGATGTATGGAGCAAATGAAACAAGTGTTTCCTTAACACTTTCTGGCATTGCGGGGGCCTTTTTGCCTAAGTATTCCTCAAAAAGAGATTCTAGTTGATTAAGGGAAGCTTTGTAATCTGGGGCTTTTGTGGTGCTCATAGAGATAACTGTGAAATTAATAATTCACTATCCTGATAGTACCCTAGGTCGTTGACAAATTCAAGGACATTAGTGGAAAACTCTAAACCAGAGACCATAAACTCTAATCAAATACTAAATTTTAAATAAAACAAAACCTCAAGATCATCTGTTTAGATTTTGATATTTTGCTTTGTTTGGTTAGGATTTAGAGTTTAGCGTTTGTTATAGTATTAACATCGTATCACCGAAAGAAAAGAATCTGAACTTATTATTTTTTGCATATTCATAGAGCTCAAGTATTCTCTTTGGGGCTTTCTTATAAGCTAAAAATGCATCAACAAGCATCATGAGAGAGGAGCTTGGAAGATGAAAATTTGTCTGCAGCAAGGTAACCATCTTAAAATCAAAGCCTGGTTGGATGAATAAATCGGTACTCCCACTATAAGGGGCACCAACTTCTCCATTTTGAGCATATGATTCGAGTGTTCGAACAACGGTTGTCCCAACAGCAAGTAGTGGTCTTTTTTCATTTTTTACTTTCCGTAGTTGAGAAGCTGCTTGTTGAGAAATTTCATACCATTCGTGATGAAGCTTTTTTTCAGCAATATTTTTTTCAGTGAGGGGGGCAAATGTCCCAAGTCCCACATGCAGCGTCACTTGTATTTTCTCCATTTGTTTCTTAGTAAATGAACTGAATACTTCATTAGTGTAATGAAGTGATGCAGTTGGTGCAGCGCTAGAACCAGCTGTATGAGCAAATATTGTCTGATACTTTTCCATCAATTCATCCCTCGATAAGGGGGAATGTTTTATATAGGGAGGAATAGGCATTTCCCCATATTGGGTCAATTTCTCGATAAGTGTGTCCACAGATCCAATCCATTCAACATAGAACAGTTCTTCTTTTTGATTTTGGATTGTCACAAAGCTTTTATCTGTAAAATACAGTTTATCTCCTACTACGGCTTTTCTGTCAAAAAAACATGGGATCGTGCCTATTTTATGGGGAAGCCATTCATTTATCAAAAATAAAACGACTATTTTTCCTCCAGTTTCTTTATAAAGAGTCACTCGTGCAGGGACCACTTTCGAGTCGTTTAATGTAAAAGCGGTAGAAGGGGGAAGGTGGGTTGCAATATTGTAAAAATAATCCGTTTTTATCTCGTTTGTCTGTGTGTTATACACGAGTAATTTGCTGGAATCACGAGGAGTTGCCGGTGCTTGAGCTATTAGTTCTTTTGGTAAATCATACCAATATTCATTAGCTAGATTTGTTTTCATATTGGTTTGAGCCTGCAAACCTCCGAGGTTTGCAAAGGCGAGCATTATTTATTCTTTAACACCAATTTTTGAAACCATTTTTTACGATACATCAAAGCGATAACGGCATAAACCCCTATGTCCATCCAATTATCATCAATCCCTTCATTTTTTGGCTTCTTCCCTGTTGATAAAATATTTTTAAGTCTATTGAGTTTATCACTTTCTCGGAATACAATACCCAACTCTCCTGTGTCTAAAATGTTTCCCTTCCCATAATCTTTATGCTTTTTTACGAATACAGTAAGCATTTCTTGAGTGATTATCTCAAATGCCTCTTCAAGAGTTGTGGGTCTCGTTCTGAGCGAAGCCGAAGAATTTTTCACTTTTCAAGATCAAGAAATGTATAAGGCGTACCTTTAGAAGTAATCTTATCTTCCCTACCTATTATTTTTGTAAATTGCGCATATTCTGGAAAAAACGTGTCTCCTTCAAATTTCTTATGGACAACGGTTAGATATAATCTATCCGCAATATCGATTGTTTGCTTAAAAATAGAGGCACCTCCCGAAATGAAAACCTCTTCTAATTCTATTGATTTAGCCTTTTCCAAAGCCTCATTTATTGATGAAACAATATAACAATCTTTGTATGAGGTTATATAGGTTGCATCTCGACTAATTACTATGTGTTTCCTTTCGGGAATGGGCCGTCCGCTTCTTTGATAATATGCCATAACAGATTCAAAGGTAGTCCTCCCCATAATAACCGTGTGCCCTGCCGTTTTTTCTTTAAAACGGATAAGGTCATCTTTGATATGCCAAGGAATCATGTTTTTATTCCCGATAACTCGATCATCAGAAAGTGCGCAAATGATACTGATGCGGGGAGTATTCATTTTTTCTTTTGAAAATACCCACCGGAGACTGATAGTGAGGCTTTGATTGGTGGATGAAATTGATAATCACATAAATCGACATATTCTGTCTTAAATGTATCGATTGATTTGAAATCATGATTAAATGAGATCGAAGGAAATTTCATTGGCTCTCTCTTTAATTGCTCCTTTACTTGTTCTAGATGAATTTCATATATATGAACGTCTCCAAATGTATGCACAAATTCTCCCGGCTCATACCCAGTCACATTGGCTAAAATTAAGGTCAATAACGCATAGCTTGCGATATTAAATGGAACACCAAGGAATATGTCTGCGCTCCGTTGATAAAGCTGAAGTGACAATTTTCCGTCAATAATATTTACCTGATACATGTTGTGACAAATAGGAAAACGGGAGGCATCCTTTTTGAGCGCCATGGTGTATAGATACTCTGGATTCCATGAATTTACGATGAGATTGTGAGCATTTGGATCATCTTGTATCTCTTGTATTACCCAAGCGAGTTGATCGATGGTTCTTTCTGTCCTTGTCGGCCATCTTCGCCAGGATTCTCCATATATTTTCGGAAGATTCCCCCACTTCTTTGCAAATTTTGTATCAGTAGTTATCTTTTCGATAAATTCCTCTTTTGTTAGAATTTTGACGTTGGAACCTTGAGTTTTCTCAATATATATTTTGTACGGATAGTCATCCCAAATATGTACTTTATTTTTCACAAGATATTCTATATTCGACTGTCCAGACAAAAACCAAAAAAGTTCATGAAGTACGCCTTTCCAATAGACTTTTTTAGTAGTTAATAATGGAAATCCCTCTGACAGGTTAAAGCGTATCTGTCGTCCAAATACACTATATGATGCATCCCCTGTACCCCTATCAACCTTGCGAACACCATTATCTTGAATGTCTTTAAGAAGATTGAGATATTGATATTCGGGATGTTTCATAATTGAAAAATACTAAATTCTAAACTCTAAACCTATGCAAATAATACCAAATTAGAAATTTAAAACAATCGTTTGAGGATTTATGATTTAGAATTTGTTTTGTGTTTATCGTTAACGATTTATGGTTTTGCTTAAATCTGTTTTTCTCGCTTCTCAGTCGTTACTCTTCCCCCCTGCCACTGACCCTTATATTGTGTTCCCCCCCCATCTACCCATTCAAACTGAGCATGAACAAATCGCGATCCCATTTCAATTTCAACGGTGATTGGGCCTTCATTTTTAAGGCCAAATGTCAGTTTCCCGCAGTAACCAGGAGCACCATTTCCCGTCCGAAGGAAGAGTCCACTCCGAAATGTCGTTGTGCGGGGCTTGAAATTTACCGTAATATCGAGAGGAAGATTGACTTTTTCCATCGTACTTACTAAGAAAAAATCCCCAGGATTGATCTTTATCGTACGAAGCTCCCCCTCTTTATATTCCACCACCTTCTCTATCTTTGGCGTTTCTCTGTGGGTAATCCCTAAAAATGCAGAGCCTGATATTTTATATACCTCCCCCAGTCTTAAATCAAATCCTGCCCCTTCTGGAGTGGTTAGCTCACGTTCAGCAAGCCCTTCCACTAATTTTTTTTCTTTGACCAATTTCAATAATAATTCTGGACCTAGTATCATAGTATGAGATTAACTTATATTGACTCATCAAGCTCGATCGCTTTAAAATGCCCATCTTCATCAAATGATATTTGAAGCGATTGCGTTTCTTTTCCCCATTTCTCTATCTCTTCAAGGGCCATCGTAAATGATGTTTCCCGAAGTGCTTCATATATATATTCTTCATCTATCTCAACAGGCGATATTAACTCTTTACCGGAAACAAGCAGATTGGCAACGATGTGCATCCGTTTCGCTACTTGAGTGTCATGAACGATAAATGGTCGCAATGCTACGTTTCCCCTCTCAGTTGTAAGAGATGTGTATCCGGGTAGGGTAAAATTACCTTTTATATAGAGGATTATCGAAAATTGCTTTTCGTCGACCCCGCCTTGAGAGTGTGGCTCATGTGTTGTTTTTTGAGATAATCCATAATCCTCACAACAACGTGCTACGACAGCCCATTCTTCCGGCAATATGAGAGTGCTCTCATCAAACATACATTTCTCTTTATAGTCTTGGATATATCGATTATATTCATCGTTCCTCAATCGAATCAAGGGTAAATCTTTCATACGTTATATGACAAAATGGGCGATGTATTTAGGCATCCTATTCCCATCGACAAGAGTGTTTAATAACACGATGTTCCCATGTAGGATCATTCTACGGAAATATTTATCCTTCATCATTATGCGAATTCTGTCAAAAAGTTCATAAAGTCCTTCTATAAAAACATAAGCATCATGAAGTTCGATTGGTACTTTATTATTTTTTGCGCACTCAATAATTATTTCTTCAAAATCGGACTTTTGCCAATTGAGGACATCCCTATCGTCCCAATCTAGGGCAGCGAGAACAGTGTTGATATTAAGGGAAGAGAGCGTTTTCCAGCTCGCCTCACTTACTCTTTTGAGAATTGCCTTATTTGAAATAAGGACTGGCGCGCTGAAGAACTCAGTTTCACTCAATTTGCTGTTGTTGACCGGATCTGATATTTTTTTTGTTCTTCGTGAATTGCGCACTAGGTCAATGGTAAGCTTGGTATTTGTCAAAAGGCTATTCAAATCTCTTGAAAATACAGCGAAAGCGTCTATATCTGAAAAAGGCGCATATCCGCCATCCGTAATTACAGACATCTCCTCACTGTGAGAATTGAATGGCCATTCATCCTCTGAGCCAGCAATGGAATAACGAGTGACCATGTTCTTCAGTAAAAATTTTGCTTTTTGGCGAAGTGTTCTTTCAGAGATAAAATGTGTCGCGAGATTGTCCATATCGCCAACAACCCACCCCGTCCTTCCATATGCAAAGACAAGCTTTTCATATATAAGTTGGAATAGCTCTCCCTTCCCATCTGCATAAAGAGTTGTCGTAGCAATCCAATTTGAAAGCAGAGATTTGCTGAACTTATCCCTAAAATCAGCTGATTTTGCTTTTATAATATTTGACAGAACGGCCTGTACATTTTTATCTTTAATAAGATGTAGTGTACTTACGATTAGGCCTTTTTTTACTAATTTTTCCACTATTTCTGCTGTATATCCGTATTTTGCAACATCCTCTTCATCGATATGCAGTTCAAGACCCGAAACAACCCCTCCGGTATTGGGGTCAAATGAGAAGAATGTTGGAATGATTGCTGCAATCTCTTCTCCTTTTTCCTTCATTTCTTTCCTCAATTGGAGTATTCCTCGCGCAGTCATTAATTTACTCACGATATCCGTCCTTACCCCTCCATCAACCTGATATCCACCTTCGGTGGCATGGATCTGGCCTCGCGCAGCACAGCCAAAATGGGAGTCAAGTCCATAATAAATAGTGTCTCCCGCTTTTTCCCTTAGTAATTTGACTATCCGTTGTACCACATATGAGGATTCGTCGATAAAGACTGTCCCAGGCTTTTCCCCTTCCATGAATCCGTTTACTGCACCAGCTGGTGCTCGAAGCACTCCGCCAATATGGGGCGGTTTCGAAAACATAATTATTGGTATGTTTCGACCGTCGACACAGGTGACAAAAAAATCATGATTTCCCGCACCAATAAATCTCCATGCTAAATCCTGTGCCTGTTTGACTTCATTCGTCAAAAGATCTTCCGCCCGCTCAGTTCTACTAGAATAATATTGTTTTGCGAATCCTTCTGCCCATTCAAAGTTCTTTTGAACGACATTTCGTGACTTTGTCTCATTATAATGAGCCATGCAGTTCATCATTTGCGCAGAAATATAGTGATGAAGTTGTTGAGTAAGGGAGCGATTAGTATTCATATTCTTTCTAGTATACAATATACCCATGCGCGCGCCTGTGTATATATATGATCCAACGAGTGTAGATGTACAAAGTAAAGTCCGTGGAATAGGCCGATATCTGCAGATTTTGAGGGAAAACACCCCTTCTGATTGGATATTCACCGACTCTCTTACAGATATTCCTTCACATGCCATTTTGATCCAGCCTTTCTATACGTTCTACCAACAACCCCTCATTACGAAGCGCATCACAGACAGACAAATAGCGGTAATTCATGATGTGATTCCTTTTAAATATAAGGAGCATTTCCCAATCGGTATCAAGGCATGGTTTTATTCTTTTTTGCAAAAAAATAACCTCCGCTTTTTTGACCGAATCATTACAGATTCCGAGGTTAGTAAAACTGATATCCAATCGTTCCTGAATATTCCTAAGGAAAAGATTTCTGTCTTATATCCCACATTAGCACGTTGTTTCTGGGATTCCTCCCGACAACATTCATCACATGGTGACTATTGTATTTATGTAGGAGATGGAACGTGGAATAAAAATCTTTCGAAACTGGCTGTGGCACTAAAAAAAACAAATAGTACATGTATGTTTGTTGGGAAAATATTCCAAGACACAAATCCAGAACATTATTCTCATCCCTGGCAAGATGACCTGCGACAGTTTTTCGAAGAGGCGCAAAACCATAAGCAATTCATATTCACTGGATTTGTTACAGATGAAGAGCTTGTAAACCTCTATTCAAAAGCGGCTTATAATTTGTTGTTGTCACATGATGAAGGATTCGGGTTTTCATTTGTTGAGGCCGCTGCTTGTGGGTGCCCCTCTCTGTTAAATGATAAACCGATATTCCGGGAGATTGCAAAAGACAGTGCGGAGTATGTCGATGGGAATGATGCGGATGCGATAGCAGAAAAAATAAAACAACTAACCAGTAACGAAAAAAAGAGATCTGAATTATCTTTTAAGGCTCTAGAACAATCTAAAAAGTATAGTGCAGAGTCATTCAAAAAGAAGGTGATTGAAGCGATATATCCCTACTAATAGTCTAGACATTAAATAGTCTTCTCGCATTTTTTGTGGTTGCCTGTGCCACTTCTTCTATAGTCATTCCTTTTAAATCGGCGATATATTGAGCGATAATTGGAATGCTAGCGGGTGTGTTCGGATAGAGTTTTTGTGTTTTGAGTGGTTCAGGGAGCAAAAATGGCGAATCAGTTTCCAAAACAAGTGTCTCAAGTGGTATTTTATTGGCAAATGAGGCTTTTTCACCTCCATAGGTCACATCTCCATCGACGCCAATGTAAATACTATGTGCAATTGCATATTGCAGCAGTTCTTCATCTGGTTCACAGCAATGAAAAACCGTTCGGAATCTCATATCATCAGTCCACTCCGCATCAAGTATCGCCAGAAGGTCTTTTTTTGTCTCCCTGTTGTGAATGATTAGTGCTTTTTTGTATTTTTGCGCCATATGAAGTTGTGCGATGAAATATTCCTTTTGCGCATCCATGAACTCATCGCTTATCTGATAGTCAGGATATTTTGTGTCCTCATAGACATGTCTATCCAAACCTATCTCGCCCACCGCTACAACTTTCGGATCGATTATGAGCTTTTCAAGTTTTGAGATGTCGTCTTGTATATTATGTGTCGTGACTTTTACATCAAACGCATGATGTGGATGGATACCAATGGCAGCATATATCCCCTCATTTTTTGAGGCTATTTCCACTGCCTTTTGGGAGAGAGTAATATCTGTTCCAGGAACAATGCAGATTGTCACGTTTTTTTCTTTTGTTGTCAAAATGACCTCATCCAACGTTTTTTTAAAACGTTTGAAATTAAGGTGACAGTGGGTATCAATAAATGTTGATTTCATATCGCAAAGTAATATATGATTATACTGTAATGAAATATTTCTCCTTATTTATTTTAGCTTTGCTTCTTTTGTTTATTGATGTACGCCAATCTCTGTCTTGGGGAAATAATAACGCAACTACATTTAATGCGGCTTCTGATTGCAATAAAAATTGCACCAGTGCTGACCTCCAAAATGGTGAAGATCGCCTGTATTCGAATTCTAATGCGTATACCAATCTTCATGATGGTTGCATGAATGATAATTGGGCCACTTGGTGTTGTATCTGTGAACACCCTGAATATTATCACTACCCAAGCATTTGTACACAATACACTCTCTCTTGCCCGATTGGATCACCTACACCTGTGCCGGTCGACGGAGGATGGAGTAATTGGGGATCATGCTCGAAACCATGTGATACTGGAGTGCAATATCGGACTTGTACAAATCCCGCTCCTCAATATGGTGGAAGTGATTGTCAAGGAAGTGACTGGCAATATTGTAATACACAGCACTGCCCTATCAATGGAGGATGGAGTAGTTGGGGGACATGTTCAAAGACATGTGACACCGGAGTGCAATATCGGACTTGTACGAATCCAGCTCCTCAATATGGTGGAAGTGACTGTCAAGGAAATAGTTCACAAAACTGCAACACTCAACATTGCCCTGTTAATTGTTTATGGAGTAGTTTTGGCGCCTGTTTGAAGAGTGGAAGCGGATGTGCACAAAAACGAACCCATGTTACCGAGGCCCAATATGGAGGAGAAGTATGTGTCGGTTCGGACACACAAGTGTGTTACGCATGCACCGATACTGGGTCTTCTGCGGCAGCTTCTACAGCGCCTGTTGAAGGTATTCAGATTATATTGAGTACGTATGCAGGCCAGTCGGACACTGTGCAAGCACCAACCATCACACAGGCTCGTTCTCAAAACGCGGGATTTGACCTGTTTAGGCCACCAACCCCAACACCGACAAGAATCCCACCAACAGCGACACCACAACCGACAGCTCCGCCTCAACAACAGTCAAATAATCCACGCACCGAACCCAGTCCAACGATGATTCCAACTTCTACCCCCATCCCCACAATCCCACCAGAATCTATAATCCCAGACTCACTTGCATCCCAACAACCAACCGTTGGTGGAGGGACAAGTTATCAAGTGGATACATCAAAAATAACAAATATTTCTGTTGCTCCCAGCATCATAACGAAAAGCAAACCCATCCTTTCTCAAGAACAAAGATTGTTGGCGAATAACAGCACGGTTGAATCCCCGATATCGAGCGGCATTATGGTTGGCCTTCAACAAAAAACTGGATCTCAATTTGTCACCCAACAAGATGAGCTGTTAGTGAAACGTGGGAATCAGTTCTTCAGCATTTCAAACCAAGCACAATCAGCGCAGCAGACTGCAAAGAGTCAGGCTGCACAAAATACCGCCAATACTACTGGATCTTCCGCTCCAGCTCCCCAACTTGAAATTAACGCGAATAACGTCGTAGCATATTCAAGTATGGGATTATCCATTGACCCGCTCAGTGGTGTACTTACAGTCGAGACTCCTACCGGTCCACAAAAAGTCAGCATCATGCCTGATGAAGCTCTCGGCATTATTATTGAACTTAAGGCATTGAGCACAGGTGGAACTGAACCATCAATCCTGCTTGTAAGTGAAAAAGGGAGTCTTATCTATCGAATTACGGGACAAAAAGTTGAGAAGTTTCTCGGATTGCTTCCGATCAGTATCCAGAAACAAGTTCTCGTCTCCGCAGATACAGGAAGCGTTATCAGAATCGAACTTAACCTTCTATCTCGCATTCTCAGCTTCTTCACCTTCTGATAAACTGCTTAGTAACGAGCTAGGGATATCCCGTGCGAAAAATGTTGACACCCATTTAGTGATTTAAACCATGAAACACCATGAAGTGTGTTTCCACACTAACATATCCCATTCAAGACAATGGCGCATTGTGTATGAAGACATTAATAAATAGCGTAACCTATTTAAGGAGCTTCTCTATTGCTACGTCAAGTTGTTTGTCCAACTCTCGACTCATGGTGTTTCCTTCAGGGACGATATTTTCCACCTTATCTTCAGGAGTGATACCTTTTCCATTTATCCATTCTCCCTTTGGAAGAACCCATTTCGCAACGGTCACATGTAAGCCCATTCCATCTCCTAAGTCAAGCGCCTCTTGCACGGAACCTTTTCCAAACGATTTCTCTCCAACAAGAACGGCTCGCTTGTTGTCGCGGAGCGCACCGGATAATATCTCAGCAGCTGAGGCGGACCCCCTATTGATGAGAACCGTCAACGGGATCGTAAGAAGAGAACCCCCACGAGTAACATAGTAGTCTTTATTTTCATACGTTGTTGATTCTTGTTTTACAACTAATTTTCCTTGCGGCAAGAACTCTCCCGCAAGATATACAGAGCTCTCAAGATAACCCCCTGGATTGTCACGAAGATCCAATACAAGACCTCTAATCTTCCCACTTTCCCATTCGTTTTTTATTTCAATCACTTTTTTCTCCCATTCATCAACCGTGCTGTCTCCAAATTGATTTAACTTGAGGTACGCAACGTTATCACAGTCCATCTCGCACGTAGATAATTTCTCATTAAGCCGTGTTTCGACCGATTCAATATGAATCGCATCTCTTATCACATCAACTTCCAATTCTTTTCCACTTCGTTCAAGAATGATGTGTACCTTAGTTCCTTTACTCCCACGTACTTTTGAGACAACTTGAGTTAAGGGAAGGCCAGCGGTCACCAAGGAGTCAACCTTTACGACAAAATCCCCTGATTTCATCCCAGCTTTTTCTGCTGGAGAATTTTTTAGGGGTGCAACGACAACGACACGATTGTCTTTGAGACCCAGCTGTGCACCAATACCTTCAAAGCGACCGCCTAAATCGTCTTTTGACTGTTTATTTTCTGTTGGAGTGAGAAAAAAGGTGTATGGATCTTCTATTGAGGCAACCATTCCCTTAATTGCTCCATAATACATTTTTTTTGAATCCAATTTTTTTTGATCAACATATTTTTTTTCAAGGGTATCCCACACTTTCCAAAACATATCGAAGTTGATGTTCTTTTTTTGAACTGGAACGGAAATACCTTGCTGAAGTGCAATCTTACCTTCCCCGAGTTTATAGCCTCCACCGAACAACAAAACAGCTGCTGAGGCAATTAAAAGTACGTTGGTTATTTTGAGGTGAACCTTCTTTTCTTTCATAAAGAGTAAAATATGATTGTACTATGTTCGGCACTGGCAAAACAATAGGAGAATTGTTTGTCTTTAATGGCCTCAAAATCGTCTTTTAGTTTAAATTCGGCTTTTGGGAGTTGAGTCTGACCTTCATATTTATAGGAGCTGATTAATCCTCTTCCGCCAAGCGCTTCAAGTTTGGCTACATCATACTCAGATGCATGTTCGAATATCCCTACGGGGAATTCACCCCAAATGGTCCCTCCAAAATCCCTTTGCACGTATTTAGCTTGGAAAAGTTGATGTTTTCCAACTTTTATTTTTATCGACTTTTTTTCTATTCCTTGGACTTCGCCAGCAAACCAGCAGAGCTCCTTTAATCCATCTTTTTGTGTTTCAACAAGCACAACACCTTCGATATGGTCAATTTCCGTTATTATCCCATTAAGATGGGACATTATTTTTTTGTGAGAAAAAAAGGATTCTTTTGTTGCGATTATATCTCCTTGCGCGACTGTATCACCGACATTCTTTTTCAAATGTTGGAATATCTTTTTTGGATGTATGCCGAGAAGGTCTGCCACAGCAATCCGCTCTTCAGATATATCCTTCGTTTTATAAAGGGGGGTTGTGAATCCGACAACATCACCAACCTTTATCGCCAGCTTCTTTTCTATATCAATAGGAATATCAAGCGTCATACACCTATGATACGATATTTAACGTACAAAGTACACGTATTCTCTATTATTTCATTCCCTGATAGGAGACGAATGGGATAAGAGCAAGATATCGTGCATACTTAATCTCTTTTGTCAGTTTTCGTTGATGTTTTGCACATACTCGAGATCTTTCTCTGTTTACGATCTTTTTTCTTATAGAAAGAAACTTATCAAGATTATCGATGTCTTTGAATGCTGGTTCTGATTTATATTCACAAAAAAAACAATTATTTGTCATGGGTATTTATTTAATTTTATTTTTAATTTTTAGCTGATAACTTAAAATGGGATGTCTTCCGGATTAATAGTTTCCGTATGATCATTTGATTCAACTGGTGGGGCATCATGATGCTCTACTTGATGTGTTTCAGATGCACCTGTATGCTCTGCTGTTTGTGCTCCTTCTCCAGGAACCAATCGTTTTCCACTATCAAACATGATGAAATCATCAAGGACGATTTCTGTTATTGATCTCTGTTGACCATCTTTTCCGACAAAACTTCTGTATGTTATGCGTCCTTCCATGTAAATCTTCTTTCCTTTTGCAAGAAGCTTACCGCAAAGTTCCGCTAATTTCTGCCATGCAACAACACGATGAAACTGAGTATCTTCCTTGATCTGACCATCAGTGGTTGTCCAACTTCTGTTTGTTGCGACGCCGAATGTGCAGACTGCGGTTCCGTTTGGGGTGTATTTCAATTCAGGATCTCGTGTCAGATTGCCGATTAAGATTGCTTTATTCATTGATCTGCTTGCCATATGAAATATTAGTCAATTGCTAATAAGAGATAACGAATCAATTTTTCATTAAATTGAAGTCGTTTTCGAAGCTCCATTGCATTCTTCTTTGGCATTTCAATGTGCCATTGGTAATAATGAGCCTTATGGAGTCCTTTGATTTGGTATGCAAGAGTCCTTTCTCCCCATTTTTCTTCTTTGTTCAGCTTGCCACCAAGTGAGGCAACCAATTCTTTAAGTGTTTTAAGTTCTGTCTCTTCATTCAGAAGAAACGTCAGGTCGTACTGATTCATACTACTGTTTTGACCAAAATTCAAAATGATAATGATTTTGAAAACCCTTCGGCAAGCTCAGGGCAAGCCCTTACTTACTGAGTGATCGCGGATTTTGGCTGCCCTAATGATACAAAATCAATTAAATAAATGCAACCGTGAAGCAGTATCTATTAAGTAAATTGAAGTATATGGATTTTTTGTAAACAACAATTCTGCGTCGAAGAGGTGGAGTTGTTTCTCTCAACAAAGTTGGCTTAGTTTGTTGTTTACAAAAAGACACATATAAAATTTACTGGCAAATTCAACCATATTTTTACTTTATAATGGGTAAATGAAGAAATTCGTGATCATTGTTTTATTGTTGCTCCTTTTTTATACTCGCTTTGTGGGCCTTGATTGGGGACTACCATACCCTATGCATCCGGATGAACGCAATATGGCTGTAGCTGTTCAACAATTAAACTGCCCGAGTTTTCCCTCTAACTATCATCAAATAACCAATTGTTTTAATCCTCACTTCTTTGCATATGGCCAATTCCCTCTCTATCTTGCATATGGTGGCATTCAACTTAGCCATTTAATTTTAGGTATTTCTGCCCAACCAACATATATTGAAGCTACGATTTCACTTCGTATTATCTCAGCCCTTAGTTCCATCCTTTTAATATACGTTTTATTAAAAATAATTGAGTTGATGACCTCAAACAGTGAGCGTAAAACTTTTAGCATCCAGGTTTTAGCTTTGATTTTCTTGATTTTCCAGCCCTATGCGATCCAATTTTCCCATTTTGGCACAACCGAAAGCCTCCTTATGCTTCTCTATACTCTTATTGTTTACTACTCCCTCCGTTTATCATCAATAGGAGGTTCCAAACATTCAACCAAACATCTCTTTTTCCTCGCTCTATTCTCTGGACTAGCTCTTGGAACAAAAACATCCTCGTTCCTATTCCTAGGGATTCCATTACTTATAATGAGTTGGGGTATATTTAGCACGATAGGTGGCATAATTGAAGGGGCCCAAAAACGAGCGGAAAAAGTGCGGCCAGCAGGCGTAGCAGCTTTTGAGCACTTTTTGGGACGTTTCAATTATGACGGAATCTATCATAAAATTATTTCTTTATTCCTATATTTATTACTTACCTCATTTTTCTTTATCCTCTCTTCCCCTCATTCCCTTCTCAATTGGAAGGATTTTATCGGATCAATGAATTACGAATCCGCTGTTGGGCTAGGCACGTATAAAGCTTTTTATACGAGACAGTTTGAAAATACGATTCCCATCCTGTTTCAGTTCGAAAAAATCCTTCCCTATGTTCTCGGTTGGCCGCAACTCATAGTTGGTATTCTTGGATTTATATTTTTGCCTTGGTTTACAAAACAACAGGTGGCACGGGCGAAGGGGCGCCCCGACATGCGCGCATCTTCGCCGAATGGCAAAGGAGCACTGACTGGGATGAGAGTCGTGACAGAATCTGTTGTTTTGAATCAATACAACTTACTTAGATTTGCTCTTCTTCTTAGTTTCCTTCCTGTTTCTTTTTTCTACGCTAAATGGACTCGTTTTATCGCCCCTTCTTTTCCGCTCTTTTCATTGCTTGCGATTCTTTTTTTGATCCGTTTTCTAAGAAAAAATAGGGTTCTTATTAGTATTGTTGTGTTTATTGCAATTCTCCCTGGAATTGCATATGTCTCCATATATCTTGCTCCTGATATCCGTTTTACGGCATCTGAATGGATATATAAAAACATTCCTGCACAAAGCAAAATACTAACCGAGACAGCGAATGTGATCGATCTCCCGATCATCCCCCCCATATATCAGAACATACCCAAGAATTACCTCATCAGTTCTTTTAATTTCTACGATTTAGATGTGATTCCTCAATTACAATCAGACCTTTCTGAAGCCTTAAAACAGGCTGATTACATCATTATTCCTTCTCGAAGGATATTCAAAAACCATCCAAAAAATACCTACCCCCTGCTCGCAGATTACTATGAAAAATTATTTTCCTTGTCTGGAAAATATGAAAAAATAATTGAATTTACCTCCTATCCGCATATTGCGTTTTTAGGTAAAAATCTAATTGAATTGCCTGACGAAAATGCAGAAGAAACCTGGACTGTTTTTGATCATCCAGTAACTAGAATCTATAAAAAAAAATCTAAATTAGAAGTTGTTAATAATTTAAACTTCAGTGGATATGATAAAACAAGCTTTAAACTTTCCACAACGAACCTACGACTTTTAGTCGCCGATACTCCTAAAAAATGGGAACGAGGGTTGATGTTTGTGACAAATAAAAATGATATTGGAGGATTGGATGGGATGATCTTCAACTTCCCCGATAACCAAATGCGGACATTTTGGAACAAGAATACGTTATCCCATCTAACGCTGTACTGGATCTCAAAAGGAAAGGTCATTGGGATATCAGATCTCCCTTCAATCACTAAGACAAACACAATAACAACTGTTTCCTCACCAAGTGAGGCGGACACAGTTATCGAAATAATCAAGTAGGAAGATACTTCAAGAACCGGGATTTATAGAGGGAAATCGTCTTCACAAAACCTGAGTGCATCGGCTGTGGAAGCATATCGAATGTAAACCACCCTATTTCTTCCATTTTCTCTTTATCTCCTATTTGTACTTTTTTTTGATTTGCTTTATCGATAAAAAGAATAAAAGGAATTATGAGCCAGTGTGTCCGCATCTGTTGTGGAGACTCTCGTAAAAGGGTAATTGCCGGAAGTTGTTCCTGAATTTTGGCGTCACAACAATATTCTTCCTGTATTTCTTTCAATACGTTTTCTTCAAGGGATAAGCCGAACTCAAGTTTTCCACCACCGCAATCCCACACGCGCCTTTCATCTCTGCATTGCTCACTTCGCCGATGAAGAAGCCAATTTCCCCGTCCGTCATGACAATAAAACGAGGTGCTTATTCCAATTGTGTTGGTCATATTATTTATCAAGTGCATCAAGCCCAGGAAGCGTGCCTTTTTCGATAAGTTCAAGCATTGCTCCTCCCCCGGTAGAAATATGAGTGATTTTATCCTTATTCGGCAATTTCTTGATTACAGAGAGAGTGTCTCCACCGCCTAAAATTGATATTGCCGAAGAATTTGCGATAATGGCGTTATATACGGCGACACTCCCTTTTGCAAACTGGGGATTTTCAAAGTATCCAACCGGTCCATTCCAGATAATGGTTTTTGCTCGTGAAATACTATCTCCAAATAAAAACTCTGTTTTGGACCCAATATCAAGTGTTTCATCTTGTTCCTCAATCTGGGCAACATTCTTTTCCACCGGCACTGTGCTTTCGTCAGTTTTATGACCGATCCTTCTATCTATTGGAAGGATTATCTCCTTATTGAGCGTCACTGCAAGATCAAGAAGTCGTTTCGCTTCAAGGACATATTCTTTTTCGACAAGTCCCTGTCCAATACGAAGACCTTTTGCGAGTAAAAAATTATTCGTCATTGCACCACCAATAAGGATTGTGTTAGCAATAGTCATCAGTTTTTCAATCAAACCGATCTTTGAAGAGATTTTTGCTCCTGCAATTATTGCGACAACTGGCCTTTCTGGAGCCTCAATTACCTTCTTAATCATTTGAACTTCCTTCTTAAGTAGAAGTCCTCCATATGAAGGAAGAAATGATGCGACTCCCACGGTTGAAGCGTGAGCTCTATGAATACTCCCAAATGCATCATCTACATATACCTCAGCTAAATCTGCCAACTGTTTTGAAAATATCGGATCATTCTTTTTTTCCCCTTCATAGAATCGTGTATTTTCCAAAATAAATATTTCTTTTTCAGTTTGGCCTTTGCAAACCTCGGAGGTTTGCAGGCTCAAAAAATCGTCAATCAGCTTCACTGTATAATCTGGTAAATAAGTCTGCAGTCGCTCAACAACAGGCTTCATAGAAAATACCATATCACGACCTTTCGGTTTACCTAAATGCGACATGAGAATAAGTTTGTTCCCCCTTTTAAGAAGCAGCTGAAGAGAAGAAAGTGAGTTTTTGATACGAGTATCGTCATTTATCGAACCATCTTTCTTGAAAGATATGTTGTAATCGACGCGGACTAATATTTTTTTATTTGTTATCTCAACCTCATCAATATATTTGATCATCAATTTTATAAAGTGAAACTTTTAACATGAAACTTTGAGTGCATAACAAACATACAAATAAATTATTTTGTGAGTATTTTCTGGAATTGCGCTGGAGATGCCCTATTTGAGCACTCCAATCACCTTGTACGAATTTATCGTAAGCACAAGAACAGAAAATACGAAACGATGGCATCAATTAGACAAAGTCCGATACCTTTTCCACCAAATCAACTATTCTGCATGAATACCCCCACTCATTGTCATACCATCCAAATACTTTGAGTAACTTGCCGTTTATTACTTTTGTGTAATTTGCGTCAAAAATACAAGAATGGGTATCTCCAATGAAATCAGATGATACAAGTGGTGCTGTTTCGTATCCAAGTACCGTTTTCATATCTCCCTCTGCATGTTTTTTAAATGCGGCGTTTATTTCTTCAGCTGTCACGTCTTTTTTCATGACTGCTGATATATCAGTAAATGAAACTGTGGGCGTCGGCACACGAACAGACATTCCGTCAAGCTTTCCTTTAAGTTCTGGGATTACTTTCCCAACCGCCTTTGCAGCGCCGGTTGTTGATGGACCCATATTAAGAGCGGCCGCTCTTGATCTGTCCGGTTTTTTATTCGACTCATCGAGAAGGCTTTGTGTCGCCGTATATGAGTGGATTGTTGTCAAGTACCCCATTTCTATTCCAAATTCTCTTTCAAGAATCTTAAACATTGGTGCCGCACAGTTTGTTGTGCATGAGGCATTAGAAATGACAACTTCATCTTTCCAATTGATTACATCATCATTTACTCCGAGAACGACATGTGTTGTCTCTTGATCTTTTGATGGTGCGGTAAGAATCACCTTTTTTACCGTTCCTCGCACGTGCTTCATCAGATCTTCCTTTTTTGTAAATGCGCCCGTTGCATCGACTACAACATCAACATTATATTTTTCCCATGGAATCTGGGAAATGTCTGCCGTCATTAGTGTTGGTATTTTTTTTCCATCTACTGAGATAAAATCTGAGCCCGCTTCAACCTTCTTTCCAAACCGTCGATACACAGAGTCATATTGTAAAAGGTATGCAAGCATATCTGGGGGAGTCTTTCGAGTATTAATTGCAACTATTTCAAACGTCTCTCTCTCAAATGCAATTCTAGTAACAGCACGCCCAATCCTTCCAAATCCATTAAGTCCTACTCTGATTTTTTTCATATGTTTTAACTCTAAACTTTTAATTGTTAGTTGGTATTTTCAACTTTTAATTCATGCAAGATAAGTCGAACTTCCTTTTCAAGACCTTCCATGACATTCTTCTTATTATCTGCATTCATTTTCCAGATCCGTTCCTTGAATGGGCCATTCGCTTTCTTTCTTGTTTTATAATAAAACTGTTCATCAGTTTGCCCTTCTTTACGTTCTGATACACAATTCACGTCAAGCCACGCATAGATTTCTTTTCTCAGTTCATCTGGCATAAATTCAAAGATGATATTCTGAAAACCAGTCGCTAAATGTATCTCAACTGTGTTTACTGCAGGAAAATTATGGAACATAGCAGTAGGAAGTGTAGATGCTCCATGTTGAACTGGACCACCCATTTTATATGTTTCTCGTGCAACTTTTCCTATTGTTTCCAAAACGGTAAAATCGACTATTGCCTGCTTAATTGTCCCATCCGGCATCACGATTCCCCCATGACTCGTTCCTGTTTGTACACTTACTTTTGATAATCCTGGTTTTGTTTTGTTTCGCTCTCCTTCCACGAGCTGCATATAAGCCTCAAATTCGCCCACTGTGCTATTTTTCCCACCGATATGACCTATTTCACCACCCACTGAAACAGTGACACCTTCTGGCTCAATTTCACGAATATAATCAGTAAGCACTGCGGTCATGTGAGCATTTTCCTTTTGTTGCTCTTTTAAGTCTGTCTTCGTAAGGTCAACAAGTGTTGATGCGTCAATGTCGATATTATAGAAACCAGCATCAATCGCTGTTTTGATGAATTTTTTCAATACTTCTTCTTGGCCTTTTGGATCTGCAACATATTTTTCCGCTGAAAATTGGGTATGATCGGCTTGAATATAAACAGGTCCTTGCCAATTTTCTGCTAGGGCTGCAGCGAGAACTGATGTGGCAAATTCATCATGGGTTTGTGCGGTATACGTCGATTCCCCACGGGCTATTTCAAAAATTCCTGCACGTATATTTTTTTCCTTCATGAGGCGGAAGATAAGACGACCAAAATCATAGGTAAGATTCCTTAAATTAAATGCGGGGATAGTTGCGTTTGTGTGTTTTCCTTGTCCATATTCCATGTAGAACTGATGAATTGAGGCTGGATAGATGCCATGTTTTTTTGCGAGGGAGCGAATTTCAAGTCGCGCTTTCTTTCGCTCGTCTTCGGAACTATTAAATACTGAAGTGTAAACCAAAGTATCAATATTATTCATAGGAGCGTTATACTACTAATAACATTAATCATTATACTAAATACATATGGACTGTATATTCTGCAAAATAGTAGCTCGTGAAATTCCATCTTACAAGGTGTATGAAGACAAATTATTTTTGGGTTTACTGGACATTTTTCCTTTAAGTAGGGGCAATGCTATTCTTATACCGAAGAAGCACTATCGATGGGTTAATGATGTACCTGAATTTGGGGAATATTGGGAAGCTGCACGGAAAATTGCTCGTTCCATTGAAAAAAATTTAGGCGCAACTTCGATATCATATCTAACATTCGGAGAAGAAGTTCCTCATGCACATATACGGATTATCCCACGCTACAGTGCGGAAGATATGTATTTAACTCTTAGAAAACCTCAAGTTTATACAAAAGAAGAAATGGAAGTAATACAAAAACAGGTGTACATTTCAAATTCCTAATTTTACTAGAAACTCGTCATCATGAAGCTTGATGGAATTTGAGGATAGGATTGGAATAATTGAACTTTTTTGACCACTCCACTTTGTGTGCGCGCTTCTGAATCAACCGTTTTCCCTTGAGTTGGAAGATTATTGATCCCACCCTCATCCTTAAACCCCAGCTTAGTTCTTCCACCATATACCTTTACAAAGGCAACTGTTCCGTTTGTAATGGAAAGAGGGGTTAGGATCTTTCGTTGAAACGTTATATCATCTATTTGTGTTGACATGATCGATGCAGTTTCCGCACCGTTGATTGTAGCCGCGCATGTATTGAATGCATATCGTGCCTGCGTATTCATATTCGTCACGACTAGAACCTCTATGCTTGGACATTGACCCGCCTCAGATAAAAAATAGATGCCAAGATTTCCAGACCATGGATTTGCAAAGGTCGGATAATCGGATAAGTAAAACGTATATTGTTCATCTTTTTGTAGGAGGGGGGAAATAAATGTGTTTTTGTTTACAGAAAGAACTTGCGCATTTCCTGATATTCCCTGCGTTGAAAAATCACCCAGTGTTGAAAGAGGTATGTTTGTCCCGACAGATTGCTTTATGACTGAGTCAATCCCTGCCTCAGCTGCTGCAAGCGCTTTTTGGGAATCTTCTTCAAGTTTTGCAACTTGCGTTTCGGTTGTGGAGTTAAAAGCGATAGTCATCACTACAGTAACCACTGTCGCAAGGAGCATAATCGCAATCAATAGTACCTGTCCACGTCTTTTTTGAAAATGCATTGTCATTTTAAATTTTAATTTGAAATTTACAATTTTTATTGTATCTGTCGCCAATCATACGTGCTTGTTGACAGATACGGTAATACATTCATGTATGTTTGCACATCGAATACAACCAGTAGTGATGGCATACGTCCATCCGCTTGCAATCTGTCCAACTGGAGCGCTGATTCATCTATTAGGTTTCCCTTTATCTTCAACCCGCTAGCGGATACACCCGTTGAAACAGATTGTCCAACCAAAATACCATTTATTTCCGTAACTGTAGGATCGATAACGATGTCTTTTGCAAGGATGGCAACCGATCCGCCAACCGGGATAAAATTTGTTGAAAATGATGCTGTAGCGCCCTGAACAACCAAAACTACATTTTTCCCATCAAACCATGTTGGATCAAGTGTCACGTTTTGCGCAACAGTGTATGTGCCATTTGCAGGAAAAGAGGCGGCTGAAAGTGGAAAGCTCGTTATTGCTGTTGAGTCCTTTCGGGCTTTTATATAGTCAATGTATTTTTGATATGTCATGTCATCTGAATGAGAATATGAGGTTGTATACCAATTATTTGCCGAGTAAGCAGTGCTTGATGGGCCAACGACAACTGGGCTGTTTTGTGCGATCGTCCCAGGAGACGTGCCGATGATGAAATATTTTGTCGCGATGGAATCGTCCCCACTATTATCAATTGTTTTCATGGTATTCGGAAGATAATTTTGTCTTCCGTTTTCTCTTGAATTGAAAGATGCTTGAGAGAGTTTGAACCACCCACTGGTTCCGGATCCGCCCGAATAGGTTAAGAATAGGGGAATATTGGATCGATCGACTAAGTCACCTGCGGTTGCAGTAATATCTTTTGCAACCCCTCCACAAACATCTCCAGTTCTCCAGATGGCTTCAGAATATCCTGGATATGATGCGTTGAGTGTAAGTGTCGTAGTTGGCACAGTGCAGAGTCCCCGTGAATTATCGATTGTGATGTCACATTCATATCTCGTGTTTGATTGTGCTTTACAAGTGGTTGTAACCCCCGTGCTTGGGTTTGTTGTGGGAGCAAATGCGAAACTGTCTTTATCAAGTGTGATATTTGAATAGCAAAGCCCACTTACCTTTTCAGTGAAAGGTCCTTCTATGTGAATTGTCGGGTATGGGATTGGTGACGGAACAACCCCTGTGATTACCGGTGACGAAAAGTTAGATCTCGTATCAAATGCGTCTCTTGATCGAACTTGAAAATATAGAGTTGTTCCTGGGACGTATGATGTAGCTGCAGCTTTACTTGTACTAGATTGCCATGCATCTGCCCATAATAGAGGACTAAAGCCCACCGCAGTACTTCCTTGAGGATGATAAGGTGATGTATTCATTCCAGCACATCCATTATCCGCGGCTACAGCATTCCATGTATAAGTCGGCACATACTGGTCAGTACATGATGGATTTGATGCAAAAGTGACCGTTCCTCCAGTTGGAGCATTCGGGGCCGTAGTATCAATCTGAGTTGTCACATTAGTAACAGTCGAGCAATTAGTCAATGGTCCGTTATCAGCACAAACCTTTATTGTGTGCGGTCCTGCAGTTAGTGTTACAGCTCTACTATATGGACTTGTACCTGCCGGAATTCCTGAAGCTATCGTTGCTGCACCGTCCATGATATAAAATGTGTTGCTTCCAGCAGAACAGGCATATCCCCATGCATTTCCGCAACCTGTCGTTGAGCCAAATGTCCAATTTATTGTAGTAGATCCGTTAGTGGTACATGTGGGTGTTACTGAAGTAATAGCCGGCGCTTGAGGCGCTCCGTTTACACAAGCGCAAGCAACCACATTGGTTGCGGCACATGCCTTTACAGGCCCCGTGCAAGTTATTGGACAGGTATTGTTTGAGCTGCACGTACAAGTGTCGGTTCTCGTATTTGAGTTTCCGCAGTTTGTTGAACAAGTGCCTGGAGTCCATGTTGCTGTTCTTGTTCCGCTTCCTGTACACTCATTAGCTGTATTACATGGGCTGGTCGTGTCCCATCCAGTATTCGCCTGACATGTGGTGTTGGTTGCTCCCGTACATTGGTTATATTGGCTTCCACATGTATCATTACCCCCATTACATACATATCCCCCTGTACAACCGTACTCCGCACATCCTGTTTCTCCACAAGTACGAGCAAAAGTAGAAGTTGAATAAAAAAATGCAAAGAAAAAAATAACTATAAAAAAAGATATTGGGAGTCGCTTCATACTAATTACAAACTATCACATTTTTTGCATTCGCACAAGGGACAATGGTATCATCAAATATGCCTCTGTTTTTTATCGGTATCATCATCATATTCATCATGAGCGGTCTCACGCTCATTCCTTCATTATGGATGAGTCTGTCTGTGGTTTTCTTTTCTGCCGTATTCCTTCTGTTCCGCTATTTTAAAAAAAAACAGGTTCCATCCAATATATATTTTTTCGTAAGTCTACTTATCGCTCTTTTTTTCCTTACTGTCAGCTCCTTTCTTCTTTCGATCAACATTTCCGTATCGTTGGAAAAATTACTGCTTTTTGTTAGCTGTTTCATGCTTTTTTTGGTCTCATCTCAGTTCAAAGTTGAGACTCGTTTTGTTTTGCTTCCGATTTTCATAACTGTGGGAATATATACTCTTCTGTATCTTTTCAAACTCTTCAATTGGATTCCTTTACCGTTTCTCACGACTGGAGGGTATCAGATGATCCTCCCCACAACTGATAGTCACAATCATCTTGGAGATCTGATTGGGCTCATTATTGCGGTCACACCCTTTATGTTCAAATCAAAATACGCACAAAAAACGCTTTTATACCTCTTTCTGCCCATTCTCATCATGTCTTTCTCTAAATCAGCCTTCCTATCCCTTGGAATAACATCCCTTGCGGCATTTTTTATCGAGGTAGACCGTGAAAGAAAACAGAGAATGTTGTTCAATATGTTCAGATCACTGTATATTATCATTCCGGTGATCATGATATATTCAAGCGAGTTTTCACATAATCGTTTTATCGAACCAATCCAAAAATATTTTTCATATGCTTTCCAAATTGTCCCCAAACCTCTTTTAAGCACCCGAGATGTCTATTTTTCACAAGTGACGTCTTTCGTGACTCGAATGATTCCTGAGCATATCGGTCTTGGAATTGGCCTTGGGAATTTTTCATACTTATCTTCTTCAGTCGTCGCAGATATCAGCTATAAAATCGGGAGCGCACACAACTTCTTTCTCAATATGTTTGTTGAGGGAGGGTTATTATCCGTTCTTTGGATGTTGGTTTTCTTTACGTTGGTTGTATTCGGCGGATTAAAGAAGAAAATGGTTGTCGTCCTTCCTGTGATCTATATACTGATCAACTTTCAAACAGACTATACCTATCAGATTCCACTCATGCTTTTTCTTCTGTTTTTTTATGCTGGACAAGTACACGCACGCTACTCGACCTCTTTCCTGTCTCCTCGGGTAATCCTCCTATTCCTTGTTATCGGAAGCGTAGGTTATGCGATGATTTTTACACAGCTCAATATACGTCAGAATAAATTGCTCAATTTGACGACCTATTTAAGTAGTGTTGGCAAAACAGAAAGTAGACAGAAATTATACCCAGCTCTTATCGATCTTGAAAAAGAAAGGCCTTATGAGGAAATCACACTATTGAGGATTGCAGAATTCTATAACCTTACAAAAAACCATAGTGAAGAGCGTCGTGTTTTAGAAAAATTATCACTCTACTCCCCTCACATGTATGTGAAACAGTTCCCCAAATTACTCCTCGCCATCGAACAAGGTGGGGGCGATTCAAATGAATATCTTAGAAAACAGAGACTGTTTCTATTGACGCTCCCACTTTCTCAAGAAGAAAGAGATGGAATAAATGTTATTTGCAAAAACAATCTAAAATCGATCTGTCTCTAGTGCAACTTTCACCATAACACGCTACAATACCAACTATGTATGGTTAGAAAAACGATTTTAATTACAGGATCGTCAGGACATGTTGGTTTTCATTTATCATCCCTTCTCTCTCCATTTCACAACATTATTACACTCTCAAAAAGCAATAAAAAAGCAACGATCTGCACAGACATTACACTTCTTACCCCAGCGCAAATACACAAGATATATGACGATTTTTCAATAGATACAGTGATTCACTGCGCAGGTCATACGGATCCAAAAAAGCAGGAAGAAGTATCTTTCAATGTTTTTTCTTTCGCAAAATTCCTTGTTAAGGAAAATATACGTCACATTGTTCTTGGGTCGGTGGCGGAATACGGAGAATTAAAGGGAACTGTTTCTGAATCGACGAATGAACATCCAATATCACTCTATGGGGTCTCAAAGTTATTCCAAGAACGTGTCGCTCGCTACTATTTTGAAGAAAGAAAAGATGACATCGTGTATATGAGAATTTCCAATATCCTTATGCCTTATGGAAGAAGTGGATCTCTTATTGAATCTATATTTAGGGCTTCTGAACAATCTAATTATACAGTGGCAATAAGTAATTCACATATCGCACGCGACTATATAGACGTGCGAGATGTGGCTCATGCTATCATGCGGATCATTTCTGCGTCCTCGCCATCTTTCCTTTATAATGTCAGTTCAGGAAAACAGACAACATATGAGAAACTACTCCATGATTTCCGCATTATTTGGCAGGACAATTGTGATAAACCATTTCCGCGCATCCTTCTTTCGGGAAAACCTGAATCTTTTTGTGAAGGCATATATACAATACGAAAGGGAGAGAATGAACTCGGGTGGAAACCTGTGTATTCTCTGAGAGAGTCTATCCATTGGATGATTAAACAAAGATATGAATAAAACACTTGTTATTGGGGCGGGAAAAGCATGTCTCTTACTTCTCAAGAGTAGAACCATTGCGAAACAATTCGATATTGTTGGTATGGTCGATGATAAACGCTCAAAAAATCGCGTTGTCACGAACAAACAATATCCAATTTTAGGTTCCCTTGCGGATATCCCATCAGTCATAAAGAAACAACGAATTTCGACAATAATTATTGCGCTTCCTTCCGAACGAGGGGAAACGATACGTAATATCCTACTCTCCCTCAAACGAATTTCAACTGTTGTTGTCTATATCATTCCCCGCCTTCCAGACGTAATTATCAAAAATTCAATATCACTCGATGAAATCAAAAAGATCGAACCAGTAGATCTAATTGGGGGAAAAATCAGCCTCCAAAAGCAAACAGAGATAATGAAAAACGTTCACGGTAAAACAATCCTTATCACCGGTGCGGGTGGATTTATCGGAAGTGAACTCGCACGTCAAATTTATCTGGGATCTCCAAAAAAAATCATTGTCATTGATAATACAGAGCGAAATTTGTTCTATCTGAAATACATTTTGTCATTAATCACCCACTCTTCCCCTTCAACTAAAATCGAATATGTTTTGGGAACAATCACGAACAGGTATTTGATGACACGTATTTTCAAAATGAATGAAATTCATACTGTTTTTCATGCAGCTGCATATAAACATGTCCCTCTTTTGGAAGACAATATATATGAAGCTGTATCCAATAATATTTCTGCAACATACACAGTCGCACGTCTTGCAGCACTCAATTCAGTGAAGCAATTTATTCTCATTTCAACAGATAAAGCAGTTAAACCAAACTGTATTATGGGAATGACAAAATATATCGCTGAACAAATCATGAGATATTTTGATTTAACCTCCAAAACCCAATTTTCATCTGTGCGATTTGGCAATGTATTCAATAGTAGCGGCAGTGTAATTGAGCTTTTTTTAAAACAAATAGAGCGTGATGAAGCCCTAACAATAACAGATCCTCAAATGAGGCGGTACTTTATGAGCGTCTCTGAGGCAGTCCATCTTGTGCTGAATGCTTGGGTCCGTGCGCAAAAACAGACAACATATATGTTCGATATGGGAACGAGTGTCCCCATTCTGGAACTTGCCCATTGCCTACTTGTAATGCGGAATAAAAGCGAGACGTATCCTATTAAGATAATCGGCAATAGGAAGGGAGAAAAGATTGATGAACTCTTATGGAATCCTGAAAAGGAAATAAAGACGACAAATATATATGATGGTATCTTTGCGATAAAACAAAAAGAGAGCTTAAAGACAAATGCGGTTTATTCTTTTTTAAAACAAATATTGAAATCTTTAAAAAAAGACTATGTGCAGGACCATTCAAGGAAAGGCGCTGATGAATTGATCGTTTTGATGGAAAAAATGCTTCATGTATAATGCTGAATATGAAGTATATAGGGGGTATTTCAATCGTTATACCAATCTACAATGAAAGCGAGCTTCTCATTCCTGCTATAACATCGTTAGTCCAAAATCTGAAAAAGGAGTTTAAATATGAAATACTGCTTGTAGAAAATGGAAGTAAGGATGGCACATATAATCTCGCTCGACAACTTGCAAAAAAATACAAATCGATACGAGTCTTCCGACTTACCACTCCCTGTTATGGAGCCGCTCTTCAACAAGGGATTGTGAATGCGAGGTTTCCTATTACGATACAATTCGATCTCGATCTGATCGATATGACCTTCCTGAAAAATGCTATCGCTCTCTTGCAGGTAAATGATGTTGTTGTCGGTTCAAAAATGCTTCCTAGCTCCCGTGATGGGCGGGCACCATTCCGATATTTAGCCTCAAAAATGACGAATTTCCTGCTGCAGGCAATATTTTCATATAAGGGGACGGATACGCATGGAATTAAGGCTTATAAAACAAAAAAAATTGCATCGATAACGAAAAAATTGCACCCAACTCATCTTTTTTTCGATACCGAAATACTGCTCATTGCACAAAAACAGGGTCTATCAATCGTTGAGCTCCCCGTATCTATCCACAATCTGCGTCCGACTCGCTTCAACACAAAAATCATCCTTTTCCAGTTGGTCAAGGAATTTCTATCCCTTATTTCAAAGAAAAAATCATTCGTGAATGAGGGAAACAACAATATATTTACCGCGGATGACTATAATCTTGAACCAAAAGTGAATATAGAAGTAGATATTCTCGTTCATAAACAAAAAATTTCGAAAGTCTCCATCCTACCAAACGGCATATTGGGAAAAAAAATAAGAAAAGCACAAATTGCACTCCATTTAAACCTCATTGAAGGGCGGCCGCTCCTATCACCTAATCAGGTTCCATCACTCGTTGATAAAAATGGCATTTTTTATCCCTTCCCAGCGCTCTATTTAAGACTTTGCTTTAATCTTGTTTGTTTTTCCGAGCTCTCAGACGAAATTGAAGCTCAAATCAAAAAAATCGTTTCACAATATGGAAAAATATATGAGATAAATTCACACCAACACACTCATACACTTTATCCCATTGATAGGATAGTTGAACAGTATATCGCCAAATATTCTATCCATCAGACTCGTAGATATGGATCAATACTCCATCATTCGATTATGGGATATATTATGCACAGTATACTTTTCATCCTGGCCGCTTTTGAACAACTTATGTATGGAATTACATTGGACCAGAGCCCCACATGGAAAAAAAGCACTATGCCCATTTCCTTTATGAGTTGGGAAACGTCATATGCAATAAAAAAGAGGGGTTGTGAAATCGTATGCCATCCGGGTACAAACTATGATAAGAATAATTCATATATTCGCTTCTTTTAGGGGCACATATCTTTACTTTTGAAAATATTTTGTAATTGAATTAAGCTGTAATGATATGAATAAAAAACTAGGCATAGTTTTACTTGTATGTGCTCTGACTTTTTCGCTATATATTGCTTCTCAAAAAAAACAAAATTCCGGGTTGAAACTCTATTGGTTTATCCCAGATGGACTACGGGCTGAACCAAATGTAATGAATATCTATAAATGGGCTCGAGATGGAAAACTTCCCAACATAAAAAAACTCATGGATTCTGGTACTTATGGGTATTCACGCCCAACTTTTCCCAGCCATACTCCAATAAATTTTGCAACACTACTAACCGGCTCATACCCAAAAACTCATGGTATAGATGATGGCCCGATGCGCACGATAGGTGCCTCTTTGGATAAAATTGCAATTCCAGGATTTCGCTCAACTTCGCGAAAAGTTCCTGCTATCTGGTCAACACTTGAGGAGGCACATATGAAGGTGGATGTCCTCTCCGTTCCTGGATCAACCCCTCCTGAGATCGAAAAAGGTGTTGTCCTAAGAGGAAGATGGGGCGGTTGGGGAGCAGATTTCTTTGCATTAAACTTTGAAACAAAAGGAGACTTGAGCCAACGAATAAAACAGGGTTTAGCATCAAGATTATTCTATGCGGGCGCACAGCTAACACAATATAACGATGCGCAAATAGCGCATGGTTGGGCAAAACCACCTATAAGTTATTCCCCGGCATACGATGTAACACTTACCGGGTGGAATGGAACAGTCTATGGATATATTTATGATTCTACGAATGATAATGTTGTCAATTATGACCGTATGGCTTTCTCCTCAAATAAAAAGATGGTGTTTGCGAATTTAAAACCAGGTGAGTGGAGCGAATGGCAACCAATAACCTTAACATGGACTGTTGGTGATAAAAAAATACCTGTCGATACGCAAGTTCGAGCTACAGTTATCAAGCTTGGGCAAGATGGGTTTTATCGAGTTCGGCTTTATTACAATAACCTTAATAAATATATAGCTCAGCCTCCGGAAAGCGCTGACATAATGACAAAAGAAGTCGGACCAATGGTGGATTTTGTCGATAATTTTCCCTTTCAATTAGGATATTATCCTGAAGATAAAAAAACGTTTCTTCAAGAGGCAAATATGTCGTTTGATTGGCACACAAAAGCCGTCAGTGCGCTGGTCAAGCAATTCTCACCTGATGCGGTTATCCATGACATTTATACACCAAACCAGATGCTAACCGCACCATGGTGGATGGGATATGTTGATCCACAAAGCGAAACTTATAAAAAAGCATCAGAAACCCAAAAAAAACAGGCTTATGATGAGATATTCGAAATGTATAAACGCATCGATACAATGATTGGAGAAGTATTGAAAGTTGCAGACTCAAATACATATGTTGTTTTTAGCTCAGATCATGGGAATATCCCCCTTAATACATATGTGAACCTCAATAATTTGTTCGCTAAAAAAGGTTGGTTGAAGTTTACAATTGATTCCCAAACTGGCGAACCGATTGTTGACTGGAAAAATACACAAGTTATTTATCTTAAAATGGCACATGTGTATATTAATCCAAATGGCTTGGAAGGAATATATACTCGTGCATCTGGCCCCGCATATGAAGCTCTTCGATCTGAGGTTGAACAGACACTAAAAAACCTGAAGGATGTAAATGGTCAAAAGCCATTGGTTGAGGTAACCCAATGGGAACAAGCAAGAGATTTTCTCCAAATGGACCCAGACAGGGCGGGGGATCTAGTTATCGCAAATGCACCAGGATATGGATGGAGCGAGAATATGTCAGAAGATCTTACTCTTTTTGAGAAAGCAAAAGAGGGAGGATATAAACAAGCTGTCGATCCAAATATCCCCGGGATGTGGACGCCATTTATGATAAGTGGCCCTGGCATTAAACAGAATAATTTCCTAGGAGATAAACCAATTAACCACATTGACCAGTATCCGACAATCATGAAGGCATTAGAAATCAAATCTCCTTCATTTGTTGAGGGAAAAGCATTACCAATTTTTATGAATAAAATAGAGCGCGGTATTGACCTACTATTACGTAAACTCTACTAAATATGAGGAAACTATTGGTCATAATGATATGCATCCTATTTATTTTTGTCTCATATGGTCTTCTCTTAGTGAAAGGAGTAAATACTAAATCAGTCATAGATAGGGGCATTTCTCTTGTTCAAAGCACCATAACTAATAAACCGTTCTGTAAAGATTGTAATATTGTCCTCATCTCACTTGACACCTTAAGTGCCAACCACCTTCCCTGTTATGGATATAAGCGTAATACCGCCCCAAATTTATGTAAATTTGCAAAAAAAAATATTACATTTAGCAACATGTTTTCAAATGCAAATTATACGTTACCGAGCCATGTTTCAATCTTTACAGGTCTTTACCCAAGTCAGCACAAAGTGAATATACCGCATATAGATAGTCTGTCTCGTTCGATTCCTTTTTTACCTGAGATACTACAACAAAATGGGTTCATGACCTATCTATTTATTCCTGACAATTCCCCATATCTACCTTTCGATAAGGTTTATAATCGGGGAATTAATAAGATCATTCCCGTGGAACATCCTCTAGATTGGAATGCCGGCATAGACATGCTAAAAAAAAATAATGAAAAGAACCAAAAAACATTTCTATTCCTCCATACCTTTTGGTTGCACAGTCCATATCTTCTTGAAGACGTAAATAAAAGATTTTTTGCTGATGACGATGGTCGGACTAATTCACAAATACCCCAAACAAAAAATGAATTAAGAAAATGCACACCTCAGTTTCTTTCATATTTAAAAAAAGTGACAACATATGAGTTGGGAATACATTTTTGGAGTTGGGATGCAAAGATAAAAAATACGTTTCAATCGATGTATGCAGACTTGGAAAAGCGGTCAATTGACGATGCTACTTTTTGCACTGTTAAAGAATATGAATATTTTCTTGAGTTTTACCATAATGCATTCTATATGTATCTGGTCGAATCGCTAAATAGTAATGAAGTGAAGCAGGCCGTGAATCTCTATGATTCCAAAATAAAGGAATTGGATATATACCTCCAAGGAATATTCGATCAAATATTAAGCACAGATCTAAAAAAGAATACGATTATTATCGTTACCTCAGACCATGGAGAAGAATTTATGGAACACGGACAATTTGAACATGCAAAAAATCTTTTTAATACAAGTATCAAAGTTCCTCTTCTCATTTATATTCCCGGAAGTGAAGGCAAAACAGTCACTCAATTTGCTCAAAGTGTCGATATTATGCCTACCCTTCTTAACATTATTGGCGTTAGGCAAAACATAACCACATCTGGTTTCGATCTGTTTGATAATCGAAGGAATAAAAGCGTCTATGCAGAACATCTTTTAGATGGCAATAACAAAACGATCATGAACCAACAATGGAAATTATTCATCCAAAAGGAAGGTAAAAAAAATATCCCGTATGAATTATATGACATGCAGAATGATCCCCAAGAGCAAAACAACTTAATATTCACACATAATGATGAGGTAAAAAGAATGCAGCAATACTTACCGATGACATCGTATTGATTTAAAAATATTTATATACGGACCGTTTGCTTGCTCATTTGGTTTTGCAATAACCTCAATTTGATACCATTTCTTTTCATTCGGGCAATAAAAAAGTGCCAGATGCCCAATATGCCTAATTTCTGATTCAAGACAACTCCCATATTGAAGCCGTTCATTCAGATATCCTCGTATATATTGTATTAGTAGCCCATTTACTGCTATTTCATTAAATGTGGGGATATATTTTTTATCACATTCTGTTTCGTTAGACAGCATTCCTGGATAAGGTGAGCGAGCATTTTCAAATAGCCCCATCATCTTCATTTTTTTTATTTGTGTAAAGTTTTCAGCTTCCTCTGCGGTCACCTGTGAATACACCTCAACTCTTGCTTGTTTATCTCCATCTGATAATAGAGCTCTATAGGATTTATCTGTATTCTCATAAACCTCTTGCTCTTTTAAATGCTCACTATTGGTAAATTGAACACAATTAATACCCCCACACTGTTTATTGGTACCAATAAAAACCAAAAATATCACAATTCCGACAAATAATAGGATAGATATTCTCTTCATAGAAAACATGAAGTTGATTATACTAAAATATATATATGTATACTTCTATTCTGAAATGAAAAAACGCATACTTCTTTTAAATCCACCCTACCCACAACCCATCATCCGTGATAACTACTGTTGTTTTACTGCAAAATCTGGCTATCAATGGGCGCCGACCGACTTACTGTACATTTCAGGCATATTGAACGGTGATAGGCGATTTACCGTGTCTGTGATAGACGCGCCAGGCGAACGAGTATCTGAAGGAGCTACACAGGCAAGAATCATGCATATTGATCCTGACATCATCTGTTGTCTGACAGGTACGGTCAGTTTTGAAAAAGACATGGCATTTATCAAAAGAATTAAGGACCGTTCGAAAAAGAAAATAAAACTGTTTGTCATGGGGAATACCCCTTGTTTTGCACCAACGCGTTTTCTTAAACAGTTTCCCTTCGTTGATGGAATTTTCCATAACTTTATGGACAAAACAATCATTTCTGCGCTTATCGGTAAACCAAAATTATGCCCAACATGTTCCACAAGATCAAAAATCGGCACAGTGAATCTTAAAAATCAGAGGATTGTTGACGGCATCAACCCTCCACTCTATCACTTATTTCCTATAGCCCATTACTCATCTCCTACGATAAAATCTAAACCATTCATTACGGCTATAACCGCCTTTGGGTGTCCCTTTACCTGTTCGTTCTGTATCGCCAGCAGATTGAATTATCACACCCGGGATTTAACTGAGTTGGAAAAGGAGTTCAAAGCAATGAAAAAGGCAGGAATCAAAGAAATATTTTTTATCGACTCAACATTCAATGCAAACCCCCCATTTGTCGATGCCGTTTTGCGCATGATGATAAAAAATAAGTTTAGGTTTTCTTGGAGCGCACAGATACATAGTTTTCGCGTTACGCCCGAACTCATACGGCTCATGAAGTCTGCAGGGTGCCACACTGTACAGATTGGTGTTGAGTCGGGAAACCCACAAATCCTAAAGGAGTATGCGCCAAGCAAGATAAAGGAAAACATTACTCGTGCGGTTCAAACATGCAAAGAAGAAGGTGTCCGGGTTCTTGGATATTTTATTATTGGCTTTCCTCATGAATCAGAAAAACAAGCCTTGGAAACGATCGATTATGCAAAACGATTAGATCCCGACTTTGCTTCATTTTCAACAATGACGCCAGATTATGGCACAAAGATATACGATGAAGCTCTTAAGGCACATTCATTCAAGGATAAGGAAACAGCACCTCTCAGCGCATTTGATTCGAGTGGAAAATCAATTCTTCACAACGCCTTTCTTTCACCGAGTGAACAAGATAAGCTTGCAAGCAAAGCCTATGCAAGTTTCTATCTTCGGCCAAGTAAACTTTTGTCATTCCTTAAAGATATCCCTCGAATTGGCCTTTATTTAAAAAATGGCTTCTTTTTAATTGCAAAAAAAATAGTAAAATAAACTCACTTTCAAATGCAACTCACAGCAAAACACGTAATAAAAAAAGAGCCGAAGACAGAAAACAAAAAAGTATTTAAAAAACAGTTTTCATTTCCTTTATGGAATAAATATTTTTCTCTCAAAGAGCAGTATTGGCTTTTTGTTCTGGTTATAATAGGGACTTTACTTCGAGTAATTAATGCCATCTACACTCCTTTGTGGCGTGATGAAATATATATTTTCTTTACTGCCCGAGATAATTCACTTTGGAAGCTGATTACTCAACAACATTGGGACACAGCGCACCCCCCCCTTCATTCGATTTTTCTCCATTTTTGGCAGATGATATCGACAAATCCTTTCTGGCTTCGGCTTCCAAGTTTGATCGCTTCCTTTTTTATACTATATTTGGTTCCGGTACTTGCATATAAAATATCTAAAAGATATAAACTATTCCCATTTATATTTCTATACATCTTCTCTGTATCGCTTACGCAAATATCTCTTAATATTGTTGCAAGGCCCTATCCATTCGTAATTCTTCTTATTATTATTTCGCTTACTTTTTTCTTTACAATTCTTGAGGAAGAGATAAACAATATAAAATTGTTAATTAAATTTGCTTTTGTTAACTGGCTGTTAGTGTTTCTAGACTATAGCGCAATCTGGTTATTTGCGGTATATCTGGTTTTTTTCCTGATTTATTATATCTTCAAGATTGGTCATGAAAGGCTCCGATATGTATTTAATGGATTACTACTTTCAGCACTCTGCAGTTTAACTGTCTTGCCATTTTTATTTGGGAATTTCGAACAATCAATGAAGCTGGAAGAGAATATATTGCCCGTATATGATAGTCAACGGAATTTCCCACAAGGAAAAAATTTGTATATTCAAATTCAACGCTCACAGAAGCGCGTAACACTGTTTGATGAGAAATTCAAAGTTATTTCAACGAAAGTTTTACCTAGAGATCCATTTCCGATGGGTAAAGCTTACCTTGGGTATAACATTGCCCCATATTCACTACTATATGTAAAAGATTTTTCCATCTGTGCAGCAAGGTATGAAAGACATATTACAGAAATGGTCGATCAATGTAAGTTTGAGAACTTTACGGGTATTCCACTACGAGACAATACTAAGCGATATCCACTTTCTAAAAAGGTCGTAGATATACCTCAAGTAAATAACCATATATTTATTAATACGGGTAGGAAATGGAACGACCGGGTATATGACAACTATATAGACGTCTCCAATTCAAAAAATGTTATATTTAGAGTGAATTTCTACTCCACATACATATTCTCTCCTCCAGGAATTAATATTTATGGTGCCTTCACAAATGACTTGATAAATTGGTGGAATGGTATAAGTAGGTTCACAATTTCTCCTACGGAGGGTCAATATTCCGCTGAATATTATGGAGGAGGTAGTCCGAATAGTATAAGGTTATTAAATCCATTTCTTCCTTTGTCTAGATTTTCCGGAGAAATTCAATTTTTTAGTGGTTTTCCAGATTACTATGAACATGAATATTTACTAATGGCGCTTTTTCTTCTCATAATCGGCAATGCGTTTAATATCTTCTACTATTTATATAGTAGGAACAAAAAGATATTGTTCATTATCCTCCTTTTCTGGGTGCCAATTCTACTTTCACTATTAATTAGCTATTATTATTCTCCTATCTTTTTAGGCAGGAATCTTCATTTGTCTAATATTGCCTACTTATGTGGAATTTCCCTCTTGTGCTCTGTGCTTGCTTCAATTGAAAACAAAAAGGGTGGATTATTGACCAAAACACTTGGTTTTATCGTTCTCATATTTCTTTCTATACTGTCTTTTGCCAAGTTCCCTTATTTGTATTATGTTGACCCCCCTTTTCCTGTAAAATCCGTTATCGATACCGTGATAAAATCGCCCACAAAAAACAAGCTAATTATCTTGGGTAATAATGAATATTATGTCCCATTGCTCAAATATGAGTTGGAGTATTCTACTAATTCAAAGGTGATTGTTATTGGTACTCTGGATTCACTTAGGAAAGATGGAATTATCAAGAAAATAATACCTATCAAGGCCCAAATTGACATATATTTTGTCCAGTTCGGAAACTCGCTGAAAGTAAGCTCTAATAATTTAGAGGGTATGGCAAAAATGTTCGATTGTGACCTAAAGGAAAAGAGTCTTCCTTTTACATACTTCGCCCAATGCAAATAACAGGACATTCTCGATAATCATGGAGATCGTTAACTCCTATCCGCTATTGTTTTGCAATAAAATAATTGAATACCATACTCATCCATGAAGTGTATTTTCTGTAAAGAAGATATCTGTCTTGTTTAGATATTATATTCTGAGTCAATATCGATTTATTGATGTGTTTGCTTACAAAATCATTTATGCAAATTCTTACCCCTTCTTTTCCCATATTATTACTTTTATTTGCAAATTCTATCCATGCAGACTGTCGTGCTCTGCGATAACACCCCAATACTTTATCAATAAAGACAAATTCACCCATACTAGCAAGAGACAAATAGGTTGGAATATCAACAAAAGGGTAGTATTTATGGCTTTTGAAGCCGCCGATTCTTATTAATGGATTTTTTTTTATCAATACCGTCGAGGATGCTATATCAAATTGCAGCGTAAGGAATAAATCAAATATTGAATGCATGGGAATATTATTCAGTTTATTACCATTAAAATGGTAATTGCGAGTATATATTTTCCTTCCCTTATTGCTCATAAAATTCCACTTTCCATAACTTAATACTGCTTTTTTATTTTTAATAAATAGGGGGACTTGGGATATTAATTTGTCTTCTGGCCAATAATCATCTCCCTCAAGAATAGCGATTAAGTCTCCTTTCGATTTTATAAGTGCCTCGTTATATGATTTTCCTAGATTAAATATGCCCCAATTTTTTTTATGCATTATCAACTTAATACGCCCATCTTCTTTCATTTTTTTACGGACAAGTTTTACTGTTGAATCGGATGAATGATCGTCTATCACTAACAATTCCCAGTTTTTATAACGCAATTGGCCCTGCACGGATTCGATACACTGTTCGATATAGTCCTCATGGTTATATGTTGGTGTAATGATCGAAATAAGTGGTTTCATGCTAATTTTCAAAATTTCGCAATACTTTCATGTATGAATCTGCCATTTTATCTAGAGTAAAGAAGTTAGAACGCTCAATAGATTTATTGGCATAATATGAATATTTTCTTTTACTTGTAACTAGTTCATACATCTTTTCCGCTAATGCTTCAGCGTTCTGCATAGGTACCAACACCCCATATTTTCCCCCCTTTAATATTTCTGAGGGACCATAGGGTACATTTGAAGAAATGATGGGTAGCCCGACTGACAGCGCCTCAAGAAGAACATAGGGAAACCCCTCCCTCTTACTTGAGAGAATGAAGGCATCGGTATTTATGAGTTCTCGTTCAATGTTCTGTCTCCACCCCCTGAAAATAACTTGCTCTGACAACCTAAGGCTAGATACCTGTTTAATTAATTCGCTCCGCTGTGTTCCATCACCGATTATTCTTAATAATACGGGACTATCAACCATCCCATTTAGTAAATTTAGTGCAGAGATAATGGTGTCTATACTTTTTTGCTCCTCTAGTCTGCCCACAGTCGCGAACGTGAAAGTTTTTCTGTTCCTATTTCTCAAGATGTTCTTTGTGGGTTTTTTTACTCCAAGATAGATTGTGTGGACTGAGTTGCGCTTCAATTTGAAATCTCGTTCAAGTTGTTTTGAAACCCCATTCGAACACCCTATGAGATAATCTGCTTGAGCATATAACATCTTCACGGCCGACTTAAGAACCATCATGAGGGGATATGAAGCCTTTGATTTTATCGTTTGAAGTAAATCGATATGGGTGGTGCATATTACCCTTAACTTATTATTATTTAATAATTTATTTATGATCAAAAGAAAATTGCTATGAATGTCTATACCAATCGCTATATCGCTATTGTATAGTTTGAGCAGATTATTTAAAGTTGTCACTTCAGATAAAAACAATGACAATATCCTACCATTTAACTTATAATATGATTCATAATATTTTTTTGGGTGGATATATTTAATAGTTTTAAATAGTCTAAGTTTCCTGAAGTGAGGTTTTTCTAGACAAATAATGTGGAGGGTATTCCCATTTTTTTTTGCCCAATATCTATTCAATATTGAATAAAGATCGATTATAAATTTGCCTGTTCCGCCATCAATGTTTTTAACAAGTAGTAATAGATTCATTCTCAGACATTATAACAAGTCAGTGTGGGTATATGAAGCTAAAATTCGTTATTATCAATAATAAGGACAAAATCATTTCATGTCTAATTTAATTTATAATCGGATCCTGTTTGTTCTGATGTTTACTTCACTCGTTTTTACCCGTATTCCACCTTTGAATTTCCCGATTCAAATTTCAAAGATTTCAATCTTCTTGTTGTTTATACTTATCGTTCTTAGGAATGCCTTCCAAAAAAACAATAATATAAATGGTGAAATCAAAATTACTCTTATATATTTTTTTATCAGGTCATTTTCTGTCATTAACACTGTTGAAATAGTACCATTTGTGCTTTCATTTCAGACATTTATTACGGGTTATTTAGGATTCTTTATTGGATTGATGTTGTGCAATGAAAAGTATAGGAATAAGATCATTAATATATATTTTTTCGCATTTATACTCTCCACATGTATAAATATTGGGCTAGAGTTATTGTTCCTTTCTGGGAATAACGCCTACCTTCCGTTCATAAAGGAAAACTTTGCTCAATTAATCCAAGCAAATATTGAGCGAGGAAGACCATATATCAGTTTTTTTAATGAATTATCCGTGCCTATTCTTTTGTATTGGATAATCCAAAAAAGAAACTATGCTCCGATTTATCCTAATCTGAGAAAGGCCTTCCCTTATATTTTGTTGGTTACACTTATCATACTGGCATTACTGTCGAATTGGAGAATTCGAATCGTTTTGTACATATTCTGTTTTTTTTCTTTATTCCTACTGATAAAGAAAATTGATATAGGTAAAACTATACGAGTATTTTTATTCATTTTTATAATTGGCGTTTCGGTTTTTATCCTTTATCCATATGCTTCGAACATCCAATATGTCTCTGGTAGATTTTTTTCTGACATAAATATACCTGAGGCGATAAGCGATCCAACCAATCTTCTTACTTCTCGCTCAGTGTTGATTAAAAAAGCTCTAGACGTCGGACTGGCCTACCCTATTACTGGGGTTGGATTTGATAATTTCTATAATTTTTTCCATAAATCAAGAGCTATTGCGATTCACAACGATTCACTCTCAAATGAAGTTTTCCACAGTCCACATAATCTTTTGTTAACTAATTTTGTTGAATCGGGGTTTCCTGGATTAATATTAATAAGCTTGCTGCTATTTATATATATGTCCGACGACTATAAGAGTCTAAAAAATTTTAAGGAATATGACTTAAAAGTTGTTTTAATTGTCCAATTTTGGGGAATAGTAATCTATTCAATGGTCCATCCAACAGATTCAAAGGAATTTTTGTATCTTTTCTTCTTTATTAGAGGACTATTAGCTTCGTATAAGCTATCATATGAAAAAACAAAATAATAGTAATGTCTGCATTATTATTGACTCACTTATTGCGGGTGGAGCTGAACGCAACATCATCAATCTTACTCGCCACTTGAAAAAGAATAACGGTATAAGGATTGATGTTGTCTTAATAAAGAACATTATCGATTATGAGAAAGAATACCAATCTCTAAAAGCTATCAATATTATCAACTTGTCATCTAATAAGAAGGAAGTTCCCAAATATCTTAAACCTGTCGTTATGCTCATGCGTTTTATCAAACTTGTTCTTTTGAGTAGGCAAAATAAGTATGACATATTTGTGGGAGCAATTGAATTCTACCCATTTTATTTTGCCACCTTCGCAGCTTTGATCCTAAATAAGAAAAGCATCCTCATGATCGGAAATAATATTCTCGAAGAACTAAAATTAAGAGATTTTTTGCATTCCTTACTGATGAAAATGAGCTTCGTTATGACAAATAAGGTTGTTTGTATTTCAATGGGTATTGAAAAAATATCAAAAAATATATATGGGATTCCTAACAATAAAATAACAACAATATATAGCGGATTAGATATTGAACATATTAAAAGGAATATGAAAAGCAAAACTCCAGATCTCAACATAAATCAAGGTTCTTTTTATATTTCAATTTTAGGAAGACTCGAACAAAAAAAAGGGCACATATACTTGATCGAGGCAATGAAGATCGTGTGTGAAGTACATCCGGAGGCCACATTGCTAATCATTGGGAAGGGAAGTGAATATTCCTTTTTGAAAAATGAAGTCAAAAAAAATAAGCTCATGAACAATGTTCGATTTTTGGGGTTTGTTTCCAATCCATATCCTTATTTGTCCCAATCTGATTTATTTGTATTTTCTTCACTATTTGAAGGATTCGGCAACGTAATTGTCGAAGCTATGGCCTGTGGTTTACCTATCATATCGACCGATTGTATTTCTGGCCCAAAAGAAATCATTTGCTCTTCAGGACAATATGAAAGATTAAAAAATTTGGAAATAAATAAAATCATATATTGTAAGAATGGACTATTGGTGCCTCCAAAAAATAGCTCTCTCTTAGCAAGGGCTATTATCAAAGTGATAGAAAATAAAAAATTGCTTATAAGATATCAAGAGGCAAACTTAACAAGAGCAATAGACTTCTCGGTAAAAATTATGGTTGATAAATATATGGATTTATTTACTACTATATAACAGTCGTCTATATTCTGATCGTAATGTTCTCCAAGAATATCTATTTATTGCAGAGATTGAGTTTAGCTTCATTTCCTTCCGAAGTATGCCATTCTTGGAGAGTTTAATGATATTCCGCATTATTTCTGAAGCGGATCTGTCTTTCAATAAAACACCATACTGTCCATAGTCTAGTATTTCTCTTGGTCCAAAATCGACATCTGAGGATATTGTCGGAACGGAAAGGGCCTGAGCCTCAAGAAGCACATTTGGAAAACATTCATAATTGGAAACAAAAACAAAAATATCCGCCATTTTGAGTATGGGGAATGGATTATTTGTCCATTTAAGGAGTGTGACTTTATCATTAAGGTGGTTATTCTTTATAAATTCCTTATATTTTTCCTTTTGTTTTCCCTTTCCGAGTATATATATGTGTATACGCTCTAACTCTTTTGGGAAGTGTGCTTTAATCTCAGAGATAGACTCTAATAGCATGTCGAAGCCCTTCTGAGCTTCGAATCGTCCCATTGATAATATATTAAGGATATTTGTTTTTCTTTTAATATCTTTATGATTACCCTGTAGGGTTTTTGAAAGATATTTTATCTTTTTTACATCAACGGGATATGGTATTGATGTAATTTTATTACTGTCAATTTTATAAGTATTTACGAGTTGTTTTTTAAGTTCAACACTCGGAGCAAGGTGAATATCAGAAAAATTATAGAGTTTTTTTATTGCTAAAGTAGAGATATAACTAAAAAGACTACTTGTCCTACTCTCAATATATTCAGTTAAATTAATATGTGTACTCGTAATAAGTTTTGCTTTTTTTTTCAAGAAAAGATTAAGGATTAATATGGTAATATTCGCATAAATGTCCAATGAAAATATTACATCTGGTTTATATTGACAAGCTAATTTATATAATTCAATGAAATTGAATAGTGATTTAAAAACGCCGCTAATAGATAGGGATTTATGTATCGTTAGATTAGTGGATAGTTTTTTTATGCGTAAATTTAGGCTTCGTCCATCAACATTACTGACGATTTTAAAATCAATATTTTTAAAATACCTCTTGTCACGTTGAGCTAACGTAACTAAACTTTCGATAAATCTTCCTGTTCCCCCATGGATATCTTTAACATATATAAGAACTTTTCTTCGTTTCAACCTAAATATTTTATCCCATGAATGGTGCATAGCGGTATTATAGTAGATGGTGTGATATATAATTACGACTCACTCTTGATTATTTTCCTGCACTAAAGTTGTGAAGAGCTTGCAATACCGCATAATAGGCGAGTTTTGGATTATATTCATCATCAAAAAGTGTTGGATCAGCTTTTTTTGAATATTCAGGTAAGTTTGTATCATTCTCCCAAGGCGAATTTTTATCGCTTTGGTTAAAGTAAACTATGGTGTCGCATCCTGAATTTAGTATTGCCTCAACTAATTTGTTATATATTTCTGCTTGTTTCAAAAGCCTTTCCTCAGGAGTACCTGGTACATTGGACATGATTACAGCGAACTCAGTGATATATACGGGTCTATTGTATGCTTTTAGGGTTGCGGTAACATCATCAAATGAGGGAAGTTCATCTGCGTAAATAACCATTTGAACACCAACGCCGTCAACTAGTTGAACACCAGCTAGTTTTCCAGCTTCATCAAGTTTATTTAGTATGTCCAATGTATGTTGGGTTCTATTGCCGTTTGTTGAATTTGGCCCTTCAAGCGAACTGTGATTTCCATAATCGTTGTAGATTAAAACCGCATCTGGTCTCGCGGCTCTTGCGATCTTAAAAAATTCAACTACGTAGTCGGGGCCCAGAGTCTTTTCAAAAAAATCTCCTGTATTTGCCTCATTTAACACTTGCCAAGTTTTGATTTCTGGATACCTTTTCATTGAATTGGTAATCCAGTCCGTCATAATCGACATCAACTGTTCCTTGTCATAGCCACCATTTCTTAACCAATCAGGAATAACACTTGGCCAAATGAACATAGATGTCATAAGTGGCATTCCTTCACCAGCGTCATGAACTTCGAAATCAGGATAACCATAGTCGTAGTTGTCTGGACCTCCAGGAAGGTCTTGATAGACCGTCACTACGCCAGAGTTAAAATTATCTCTTTGTGTTAATTTTAAAATATCATATTCGTCAGAGCCTCCACCTTCAAGCAGAGTTCCGCTGTTGATACCTAACATTGCGCTATAATTTTTCAGATTAACCCCTTCCCATTCTCCTCCCTCAACTCTCATTGCTACGGGAATAGCACCTTCAAGAGCTTCTCCAGTTAAGCTGGAATTAGGGTCGATATAGACAGATGCCACTTCATATTTTTTTCCATCAACGCCCGTTCTTGATTCAATCACATATCCCTGCTGAATTAATTGTTCTGGTGTCTTGCCAATTCCCGCTTTAGTAAGAGCATAGGATATTTTATTTAAGACAGGCATCACAACAACCTCTGATATATCGATAATTCCTTCTCCGCTTCCAAGATATATCACCTCATCCATTAATCTTCCTTGACTATCAAACATTCTAAGGATGCCTGTCTGTGTAAGTGAGACTTGCGCTACATCTTTTGCCTGCTCGAATCCTACAGACTCAGCGATGGCGCTGGGGCTTTGGAATGCTGGATGGAACTGCTCTCCTGCCACCAATGTTCCATCTCCATCTACAATTGCCATAAATAATTGATTATCTTTTACTGCGAGCATTGGCCATCCGAATTTTGAGTCATCTCCCGCTATATTTCGTACAATTGGATTCAATATATTCCCCTTTTCATCAACCCAAAATAATCCTTGCTTTGTTACCTTACTTCCGTCCGGAAGAGTTCCGGTTGTTGCGCCTGTTTTATCAGTTTGCGCATTAAAATACCCGTCCAACCACTTTTGGTCAAGCATTGTTGCAGCAGCATCTTGCGAATTTGTTTCTGAATAAAGTGTGTTTACTTGCACTTCCCCATTCCCATACGACGGAACCTTGTACGGACTATTTGGATTGTTGTTATTAAAATCAACCGGATCTATTGCGCCTGTGACTACTTGCCGATTATCTGAATCAACTCCATACGAACCATAATATAATCCGTCGATTGGTGCCGGCATACTTATTTCGATTTTCGGTGTAGCTGTTGCTTCAATCTGAGCTGGACTTTCTATTGTCACCGCGGGTGTAGGAGCTTGAAGCGTTGGGTTACCGCTTTGTGGCGATTCCTGAGTGGCAGTGGCTAGCGTTGTTGATGAACAGGCAGTAAGAGTAACAACAATGGCTGCAAGACCAAGCGCACGAGGATAAGTGAGGCCTTTTTCATGGGAGGTATGAGGTTCCGTATTTGGAGTGGTAGGGACCGTAACAGTACTATATGAATGGCCTGCTCCCCTTCGCCTTAATACGTCAACTGTTGGTACCATGGCTTATAGTATATACCTTAAACTTGATAATTGCAACCAATTTTAGCCTCATTTATTGTTATATCCTATAAATAAAGCTAATATGTATGTAGCCTATATGTATATAATATAACACCATTGTTAAGAAATTTTTATTAACATAACTAAATCTTTGAAATTATAAATTTTCATGTCGTGCAACTTTCTTGCCGACGATATGTCCAATCGTCATATCCCCATACCCCATACGGAACGAGTCATCATTCTCCAAGTCAGCTTGTTGAGTGATCGATATCCATATTCCCGTTTTAGAATGTGCATCAAGGAAAAAGGTCCCTGTATACTCTCCTGGAAGGCTTCCGGGTATATCATATGTCCTCTGAGGAAAGTTCCCCTTACCGATTCGTTCTTCTGTATAGTTTAGACTTCTTGCACCAAAATCAGAGGAACTATCAGCGGTTTGTGACCATAATTCTGCTCCCATATAGATAAGTAAATCAACCACTCTCTGCTGAGATTGTTTTCTTAAGTGTTTGACAATATCTTGTTGTGAGTGTTCATTGGTAAGCAGATATGTGAGCGTTTCCTGATCACGAGGGTCACCAGAAGCGATATTTATTTCAATCGGCACATGTGGTTCATTTTGGAGCAAAGGAAATCCATCTTGTCGCAATGACTCCTCACTCATCTCCGCTCCAACAGGTGCCTGATGAGAAGACCGCAGCGCATTTCTCCTTCCTTTAATTGCGTCTGATATCTCATCCCTCAGTGTAGAAATTTGCCTTGCCATGAATAATTTTGTCCCCATTTCGATAATTGGCAAATTCGCAAGTTCCCGTGCAATATGTTTCTGCGAAACATGTCGTATCTTTGCATACTGTTCGGTCAAAAGCTTGGTTAGTGTTGGTAATGATTTTTTTTCTTGAAGAAGATCATTGGTGAGTGCGTCACTCATTTCATGATAGCGTTCATCTTTAAACAGTTCTGAAAAAAAGAGGAGTGCATCCTCTGCGACTTTGTGGATTTCTCCTTTTTTCGTTTGAGTCAACCATGCAGCAACTCTTTCACCACTCTCTGGTCGTGTAAGCGTCAGATATGAGTATAGGCTCAGTGAATGAAGGGTTTTTTCTTGATCTTTTGCCCCAAAAAGTGTGTTTAGTGTTGTTTTTCTATACAAATCGGACTCCGGGTCTGACACTGAGATCAATTCCCTGATTATGTTCCCTTTTGACATCTCGCCCCTCTGAATTGCTGATACAAGTGTCCCTGCCGGCAATACAAACTGAGTGTCAATTTCCTCCCCATCATATATCTGCATATCAACATTTTCTTGTGCCATATGCAATACATCTTTTATGTTTCGATAAACTCCCATTTCCTTTTTTGGGACTTGGGCCAATCTATTTACATTCCTTTCGTTTCTAATTTGTTTAGGTGGTTTTGGCTCATCTTTATCTTCAGATAATGGTAATATCTGAAGTTGATTACGCTCTGGAAGATATTTATTAAGCTTTCGTATCAGATCCACTGTCTCTTTCCATTCTTCTGTTTTTGGCTCCATAAAAACGACGCGTCTTCCCTTTTTGTCTGTTTTCACTCCACGGACGAGTGTGTGGGCAACTGCAAATATTGCACTTTCCTTTGGATCAGAAAAATATATATATTCATCTGGTTTACCGTTTGCCTCTGAGTGATTAAACTCCAACTGCAACTTTTCAAGTATTGGGGCCATGGCAAGGTCTATCTTTGATTCAATTGTTGGCTTTGGGGATAATTCAAAAGCTGATTTTTCAGCTGGAACCAATGAATCAATCATATGGCGCATACCCTGAGGAACAGGAGATATGGATCGATGCATTAAGTTTGTTTGAAGACAGTACAACACCCCGAGGGCCCCGTCCTCCATTTGTTCAATATCCAATCTTACTTTTATCCCCTTTCCCCCTTCAAGTTTTTGGACTATTGGTTTTGGGTGGAGCACGTCTAATAGTCTTCGAGGAATTAATTCTGGGGTTCGGGTATTAAGAGATATAAAGTCTTGCACCCGTTTCGATCGAAACTCTATACGCTCTTCTCTGGGAGATAAAGAATAACCGCTTTCAATGCGCATACATACATTTTATAGCATGAAGGGTTTGCTTGCTTATGATTAATTCCTTTGAATCGAGCGCATTTTTATAATCATATATATTTTTGCATAAACAACCCAAAACACTGACCTTATCGTTCCCGGATATAAGAATAATAATAATTTCTTAAGATATGGCTCTGGTGACAATATAATGATCAATATGAATCGTCTTATTCCCGCTCTCATTCTGTTTTCCTGGCTAAATACATCTACTGAATTTGCCGCCCATTCACCAACTTTTTTGGTGATTGGGTTCCTTATCTCCAACGACCTGAAGACTTGTTGAGGGATTGGAGTTTTAAAATACTTTCTCAATTGTAATAAAACTGGATTGATATAAGAATGCAGAGAATAATCTTTCGTGGTCTTTACAAAAAATCGCCACATTCCCCTTCGTTTTGTTGCCTTCCTTATCACTGCATCGATAAGCTTTAAACGCACAATATCCGTATAGTTATGATGAAATACGTGAAGTGCCAAATACACTATTTGCATTGATGGGTCCAACAGTGAATAGGACCATTTGCCTAATTTTATTTTTTCAGAAGTTTCAATGAGTACTTTGCCCAGGTTGTCCCTTTTATCCTTTGGATACAACAAATTCATGCCGTTTAACTTGGTCATTAAAAAAACCGGCTCAAGATGAACGTCAAAAACAACAGGCATCATTCCAACGATTTTAAAGAAGCTTATTTCGGAAAATTCACTCTCGGATATTGACCTCAATTGAGTCTCTTTTATCATTTTATATCCAAGCATTTTGAAGACACTTTTCATTTGTCCGAACTGCTCTCTTTGAATTAGAATATCGCAATCAGCATAAATTCTTTGAGGTATGCGTGATTCATATCGGAGAGAAATCATTACACCCTTCAAAAATACGTGTCTAATTTTATGCAGTCGCAGGAGCTTGATGAGCTTTGAGATTTCTGTGATATATGTCAATGATTGAGAGATATACACCTCTTGTATGTCGTGCCAATTCCTCCTCCTCTTAAAGCGTATTGCTTTTGCGATTACCTGTTCAGGCTTTGCTTGTCTGTCTGATTTTGCATTATTATCTCCACGTGTGATGCAATATTTTTTTGCTTTGTAAATGAGCCTGTGGGTTAAGAATATTCCATCATGATATATGAGGACAATATCGTTTACCGATAGCTCCTCATATGAGGATTTGGTAAATTCGATTATATCTCCATTCATTAAGATGGGGAGCATACTATCTCCCTTTGAATGAATTTGAAATATCTTGTTAGGAGTATTTTTATTCAATCTTGGAGACGACATAGTCATTGAAAGTGAATTCATTCGTTATAAATCCAAGATTCCGTCCCGGAGACACAATTATTTCGTCGCCATATAATATTTGTCCATCTTCTTGTCTCACTCTCATTTTTATTTTTAATAATATATATCTATATGTTTCTGTTTCCGCACTTAAAAGCCTTCCCATATCGTTGAGCACGACTTCGTTTGTTTCACCTTTTGCTTTTTCCAGTATTTCTATAACATTTCCATTGCCATCATTGAAGTAATCGCCAATCTTTATTGCGTCATACTCCCAAGGATATGTGTATTTTTTAGTGAGGTATACTGTTTTAGACTCAGTCGTTGGGACAATCGGTTTTTCGCTTAAGGCGATGATCGTGCCAGAAAACTGAACATTCTTAAATTCGAGATCGATAGGTCCTCCAATCCCAATTGTTTCTCGATTGTAAGTATAGGAACCCTGCGCTCCAACCTTAGATACTGATAATCTTAAAGTGACATAAATGTCATATTGATTGGAACCGTACCAAGGATAATATGCGACACGGAGCACTTTGGCAGTTGGTTTACCTGTTAAATCCACTTCTTCTTGAGCATTCTGGATTGCTTTCAAATACCACATGCTTGGTTTTTGGGTTGATGCCCACCAATATCCCTGCCCAACCTTCACTTTCACATATATGTATGTTGGTTTTTTGATATACAGTTTATAAATCGAAACCAATCCGACAAATCCCACACATCCAACAATGACAAAAACAAGATAATGTGCAACAACAAATTGCCATATTAAAGAGGGTATATTTCTTGCTTTTTTTCGTTTTATTGACATATGAATTGCATTATACAATATGGCAATATACCACAATACCGTTCTGTTTGTTTTATGTGTACTAATACCTACGGTCTATTATAGAATAGAGGCACATATGTTCAATAATGTGTTGAATGAAAAAGAAGTATCAAATAAAAAGAGGGGGTTCCTAAAAAAATATATAAGACACGTCTTGCTTCCTCCTCCTGTTGAATATAAGGAATATAAAAATAACCAGTCAGTAAAACTCCCAAGAGAAATATTGCCTCATTTTTTACTTAAAGACGCTCTTGAGAACAGAAAAACGGTACGGGAATTTTCGCAAAGAAAATTATCGTTAAAGGCTATCTCAACAATCCTTTATTACGGATTTGGACTAAATACAAGACAAGATAAAGAAGATCATAGACACTATCCTTCTGCGGGTGGGAAATATCCTCTTGAGTGTTATCTCATCAACAATAAAACAAGGCTTAAGGATGGTATCTACCATTACAATGTTCGGGATCATTCACTTGAGATTATTAATAATAACGTCCCAACTCAGCTGGATGTATATATCCCACAGCTTGCCAAGATCAAATCCTCACTCATCCTCATCATAACCGGTATCGTGAGGCGCACAACCCAAAAATATGGAGTTCGGGGGAAGAGATACCTACTTCTTGAGGCGGGACATATTGGCCAAACAATACAGCTTCTTTCCTGCGCTTTGGGAATGAACTCTATCCCTATGGGAGGAGGATTCCAGGATAAAAAAATCGAACAACTCATTGGGGTCAAACATTCGGTGGAACCGCTCATTTATATGTTCACGTTAGGCTATGCAAAGCATTGATTCGCTTGCTGCAATACTCCGTTCACGGAGCAGTAATAAGATAAAAATTGACAAATTATTGGAATTTTACATGGATAATCCTGATTTATCAAAGGTTCGTACATTTTGGAAGGAGAATCGGTATGATAAATCGCTCATATATGTTTTGGCTTTTCTGAAAAATAATCAAGATAAACTTCATCTGAAATATGTGCCTGTTGCAACAAATAGGGAGTTTGTTGCGCTTGTGGGAAAAGATGCGCTTCATTCGAATCATGCGACAATCAAAACAATCGGACAACTATTAGATATCCAAAAAAAGAATATACATCTTGAAGGTAGGGTATTATTGCAAAATTTAATCAAAGGTTACTATGATTCTAAAAAACCTGTTTTGTGCGTAAATTCAACCACTACTCCCAAGGAACAGTGTGGTGCTCTTATCCATGAAATTCATGCTTGGGTATTAAGTGGGTGTACCCTCTCCTCAACGTCATTAGTAGCTTTTTTTTATGAATGGAGAACTTCCATTTTTTCTGTGCCTCTTCTTAGACAGATGGATAAAATATTCTTTTATGAGCTATGAAGAAAAATTATCTGGAAATATTATTTCGTATTCATATGTCTGGCGTCCCCATCACGCTTCGTTCCGTCCCTTCAAAACTGTTGGTAAAAAAAATGAATATCGTAGAGTCGCTCGTTCATTTCAAAGGAGAAAATATATATTCCTATGGAGCTTCCTGCATATCCAAAGATATCGCACATGCAAAATGCGTGGCTGAAACTATTGAACGATTATTTATTCCTCATTTTGAAGAAGGCGGTGTTGGTGTTGATTTCGATAAGGAGCGCGCCTGTTTTACGGCATTATATGAATTGGTCGAAAGAGATGCGTTTATGCCATATTTTCTTGTAAATGGTTTGCCAATTCGTCTCATAAACCCCTCTATCATAAAACTAGAATTATATAAGTATGGTATCTCCAATATCTTAAGGGAATCTTCTTATATGTTTTTTGATATAACGAACGATTTAGGAATTCCATCAATCGTTGCATGCATAAAAGACAAGAAGTCATCCTCCTTTGGCGTTGGGATAAAATCGAACGGCAATCCAAAATCTGCCATACTGGGAGCATTCGAAGAAGCCCTCCTTGGTATCGCGTTAAGGAAGAGTGGGGGAAATACAAAAAAACCAGATAACTTTCATCTATTCTCGATGAGCAGGTTTAAATCAATTTTTTTGACTGGCGATCCCCATATCACCTGTCGCCTACCAGAAAATGTTGCATTTCAGAATATAAAATCTGCCATCTCATATCTGAATACCAAGAAGCATTCATTTACGACCAATGAACTCGCTCCTCGGCTTCTCAAAAACACAAACTATCATGTCATTAGAATTTCATCAAGGACCCTCCAGAAAGTATTTTTTTCTGAGGAACGTAAGAACATTAATAAAAAACGATTGGAAAATATCGAAAGATATTATACTATTATGAAACAAAACTATGAAAAAAATAGTGTCCTCATATAAGGTGAATAAAAATATCATTTTCCAGAAGATTGACAAGCAACTTGTTGGATTTGATATCGATAATTCTTCGCTCTTTACGTTTAACGAAACAGCAGAGTATATATTCTCTAAAATAAAAACGAAAACCGAACCCGCTCGCATAGCTTCATTGCTCGCAAAAAAGTATAACGTGGAAGAAAAGGATGCAGTGAAGGATATTCAAGAACTCATGAGCAATCTCAAAAAGAATAAGATTCTGGTCTGATCCTTATAGTAGTTTCACAATCTTCATTGAAACAAGGCTGTCTGATGGACTGGAAAGAAGGCTTGTCTCAATAGTGATAAATGCAAGATCGCCAGCCTTAATATCAGATGAATCGGTTAAGACTTCTTCATCGTTTTGCATCTTATAAAAAGTCACTCGTTTTAGCTCCTCCTTTGTCAAAAGTACACCCATTTCCTTTTTTCCTTCCTCGGCCATATTTGAAAATTGGATAATAAAATCAAATTTTTTCTCAGTACCATCGGCTAATTCACGTGTGGTTTGCGTTTCGCCAATATTGGTCAGAATGCTTTTGTAGCGCTCTGTCAATACCAGCTCTGATAGAACACCATTCTTATATGCGGTCCTCGTTGCTTCAATCTTGTCTGGGATATTATCATATACTCTATTCACATCTATCTCAGGTACCTTCTTATATAGGTTTGAGACCGGCGGCTTCTTGGCAGTGAGTGTGTTTTCTATAAGCTTTGTCGCATTGTCAACTTTCTGTTGTTTCTTATATACGAAAAGATAGTAAATTTCTGCAGTTAGAATAGAAGCGAGAATGACAACGAATGCTATTAATAACATATTTGTCTTCTCGGAGGATTTTTGATTCGTTGTAAGCATTGTTTTGTGCAATCAAGACTGCCTTCTGAGCCTAAAATTGATAGTATAGAACCAACTACAGTATATTCAATTCAGTTGTGTGTTGTCAAGCAAAACGAAAGTGTAATTTTCTTTGTGGTATCAAGGATATGATTTAAAAAGAAGAAAAAACGCCACTCCTGCCTGTCAGGTCGATTAGGCTTTTGTCGTAGCTAAAAGCTCTTCTATCCCTATTTCTCTCCCTTTTTTATTTGATCCAAACCGTGTAGATGTCTTAAGGAGACTTACGACAGATGGTCGTACATACTTCGCGATTTTTTTATTTTTTATCTTCATTATTTATGAATATAAACCAATTATCGGAAAATGTCAACATGACAAACCAGCCTTAAATGGGTTTCGTCGTATCCAAAAACCATACCGTTGTGGTAATTGATATTGGCATTAAAGAAGGAGGGCATGTTCACACACAACCTACACTCTTAGTTTTTTAGAGCAGCGGCCTCATTGAAGTTAAACGCAAGACACGGTCCAGGACACTTCTCTCCTCCAAATCCGTAAAATGGACATTTCAGACATACGTCCTTTTTTACCGTTGCCCATAACTTCATTCGCTCCTTAATAAATAGTGTGTTCGCCTTGGCATAACTTGTTGATTTAAGATCGACTCTTTTATGCTCTGAAAGTGGAAAGCAATGAAATGCACTCATATCTACGGCCACATCCATACTGCTTTCCTTCCCAAAACAACTCCACCCCATCTGCTTAAATTCTTTCTTAACGTAAGCATATTCGTCATTCGTGAACATACATCGTGTAAAGCCACAGTTCATTGTGAATGCACCGATAAATCCATTTGCGCGCATTTTTTTCATAAAATCAACCATTAATGGCCCCATCTTATGAAAATCTGAGAATGCATACCAGTTTTTCTGGCCCAGTATAGGATTTGAAAACCCAATGCGAATTGAATGCAGCAAAGGAAAGCTTTGCTTTGCGATTGCGATAAATGTATCTGTTTTAAAATAAGGATCAATTGTTACAGAGGTTGTTATTTCGCTTTTTTTGCCAACTCTCCCCATATTTGATATAACTTCCTCTCTGATCTTTTTGTTGTGACTAAATCCAGGTGTGACACAATTAAATGTATATCCTATCTTTTTTCCATATGTGGCGAGTTTGTCAGCTTTTTTTAAATCCATGATGCCATTTGTGAATATTTGCACTTGCAGCCCCTCCTGCACTGCCAAGTCCAACATGGGAAAAAGCTGAGAGTGAAGGGTTGGTTCACCCCCAAGGAGCTTGATGGCAGAATAATGTCCGCTTCTTTTTATCTTTCTAAGAATTTTTTTGTAATCATCCAGTTTCATCTCCTTATCAAGAGTGGACGACTTCATTTCCCGGCTCGCAAAACAGAATGGACAGTTTTGGTTGCAATAGTTGGTTATAAGCAAGTTGGCTGGATAGATCATCCCTTTTATTGTACTCGTTTATAAAAAAATTTTGGGCAAAAGTACATGGTGTCAGAAGGTAGACACAAAAAAATCAATATGAAGTGAGTGTCACTATTTTAGAAAGCTTTTTCACCTCAAGACTTGGGGAAGAATAACGACCTCTTTGTGTTATCCTCCGCTCTGGTAATTTCGTGCCCTTTTTCATAGTGAGTCTCGTTGGTATTTAATATACACTACGTTTATAATGTATCCAATTTCTGTTTATAAGTCAAGTACATTGCATAATGGCGAGAAATAAGCCCTTTTTCTTTAAAAAAAAATTTGAGGATCCTCCAATCCTTGAGGGCTTGAATCAAATGTTCCTCGATAAACGTGGGTATGCCTTTAAAATGCCCAAACGGAATGAGCCTGTTTTGTTGATCGTATCGGGCGGACTTGATTCGATAATGCTTTGGTTCCACCTGATGAGTGTATATGGGCTTGTGGTATACCCAATTTACTTTACTTCTCCCCTTTTTAATAAAAATAATATTCCCGGCGAAGTGCGAGCAATCAAATATTTTTTTAAATTTTATAAAGGGATGTTTCCCCATCTTGTGCGGAAAATTAAGTTTATACCCATAGACCTTAGTTTTTCACTGACAAGGGGGGGGAATATACACATATTGGAAACTAATTGGAGAATTGTTGCAAACAACCTCAAAATCAATAAGGAAACTGGGGAAAAATCGGTCTATCTTCTTGATTATCCAACAAGATTTGCACGATATCTTCTATCTTCCTATGAATATGGACTCTCATTACAATCAAAAAATGTCCCGGTGACATCCATTTTCTTAGGAGTTGTCCCAAATGACAGCGCTATAGGAAGAGAGCCAACACAAACGGTTTTGAGGTCTCTAAATATGTATCTTTGTCTGGTTTTAGGTGATTGGAATTGGCAAATAACTGGCCCAATCGAAAAAGGCTTCAACTATCCCAAGGAAAAATCCATCATAAATGGATCTAAAAATGATATTCCTTTGGAAAAAACCTGGAGTTGTGCGAGACCATTTTTATTTCATTGTGGATTTTGTAATGCGTGTCGATATAGACAAAGAGCATTCATCGATGCTGGTATCACCGATAAGACTATCTACTTACTCCACCCAAAGACAAAAAAATGGATTAAGAATCTCTTATTGAAGTTTGGTTTATCGCGAAATCGTCGGATCATAGTAAAAAAGAGGGGTGTGTCGACTCCAAATACTCAAAAAAAAGTACCTCATCTGATTTCTTTGGTTAATCGTATTGATTTTTTTCAAAACGGTGCAGATATATTCGTCAAGAATGAGTCAACACAAGAAATATTGAAGTTAAATCCTGTCGGGGGGAAAATATTTCGAATTCTTAAAAAGAATGGCACCATTGCCCTTGGGGGACTGGTTGAGCAGATACAAAAATCGTATCCTGAGATTCCAAAGAAAAAACTCACATCCGACATCAGGAAATATTTAATAAACCTTGAACAACACAACTTAGTGAAGCTGGACTTTTAAAAAACTTTTTTATTTGACAGCTTTTTGCAGTATATTTCTGTATATTCTTCGAATGAAATCGGTTTCCAATCAGGAGAGCATTCTTTAAGCTTTTTTATATCTCTATTATATGAACGGAGCGCGCAGTCAATCAAATTGCTCTTTTTGATCATATTTTATATGTAGCAAATATATATCGTTACAGACAAAATACTCCATATTTCGTTCTGATCCCATGATAAAGTTGTCAGGAAAGTTGACAAATACAAGGAATCTGGTATAGTTTCAGTTGAAAATGCAAAAAAATAAGACTTTCGGAGAGTTATTCAAAAAGTATCGGCTTAAATCTGAGTTTGCCACTCTTACTGTTTTTGGGAATGCACTTGCACAAAAAGGATACGTCTATGAAGACAGTATTTACTCGCATTGGCAAAAAAATACCCGCATACCGAAAGATAGAAAACTATTGTTGGAGATGGTTAAAATTTTCATCGAAATGGGAGGTATAACACTTCTTAAGGAGGCCCAGTTGTTCTTTAATGCCGCTGGACAGGGTTTTCTTACTGACGAAGAACAAGAAGAGATTTCACGACTTCCAAATTTCCAGAAGGAACGGATCTCCCCACCACAGATACTCAACTTTCTGTTGGAAACAGTCAAGGCAAAGCGGGTTATCCGCACCGGGTGGAAAATGCATCATATCAATAATCCAGAGAGTGTGGCTGAACACTCATATCAGTTGTGTGTGATCGCTCTCATACTAGCAGACCATCTTGGTGTCGATCGGGAAAAATTAGTGAAGATGGCGATTATCCATGATTTAGGTGAAATCATAACAGGAGATATCGTCTGGATTCAGGGAAAGATGATAGATGTAGAAAAAAAGCGTAAAAAGGAATTGATGGAAGAAGAGGGTATAAAAAAAATATTCTCAATATTAGGAGATTCAACGGAATATCAAATGATTTTCGATGAAATGCTTCAGCGGAAGAGTATTGAATCGGAAATATTTTGGCAGATCGACAAACTTGAACTTATTGTTCAAGCATTTCAATATGAGGTGTCTGAGGATAAGGATTTATCGGAGTTTTTTATAAATGCAGATCTTCATATCACTCATCCATTTTTCAGGGAGATTTTCCAGCATATATTATCTCTAAGAGTAGGAAAGAAGAAATTTACTCTGCCCGTTCGAAATAAGCCTTGAGGATATCCCGGGCGATAGGCGCTGCAATATCAGATCCTTGACCACCTTCTTCGACCAAAATAGTAATCGCAATTTCTGGATTTTCAAATGGCGCATATGCATATATCCATGCGTGAGGAATTCCAGATTTTGCGTGAGATTCTGCGGTTCCCGTTTTACACGCAACTTGTATTCCTTGATATTTTGCCGTATCGATTTGCGCAGATTCACTGCTTGTTTTTTTGGCACTGTCACTGGTTGGGGTTGGCTTGTTGGGACCGACTCGTATCTTGAAATCGAAAAGTGGCCAGCCTGTCCCCCCCGTGCTACATGCTTGCCTCATTCCCTCTTGTATAGTCTGTATATTCTCTTGCGATAGAGGTAATTTTTTACAATCCGCTGATTCTCCCTTTAAAAATTTCGGGATACATACATACCCATTGCTTGGAAAAGCGTTTAGTGCATATGCCATTTGCAAAGGCGTCGTAAGTAGGTATCCTTGTCCGATTGAATAATTGTACGTGTCGCCTAAGTACCAATTTTCTTTCAGTATTTCCTTTTTCCAAAATGGGGAAGGAAGGGTACCTTCTCCTTGCGGGAATCCTATATTAACCGTATTCCCTAAGCCAAATTTTTCTGCCCATTGTTGAATCTTTTCTGGCCCCATCTTTTCTCCGAGTTTATAAAAATAAGTATCGTTTGACCTACTTATCGCCTTAATCATATTAACGGGGCCCTCAGTTTTTCCATATTGTAAAAAGTACCAATTACCAAATCGGAGTGCGCCCGCCATTACAAATCCGTTGTCTTGTATAAGATAATCTTTCGTGACAATGTCATCTTCTAGTGCCCCAACTGCTAAGATGGGCTTAAAAATTGATCCAGGTTGATATACCCCCTCAGTAATCCTGTTTAATAATGGCTTCTCTTCATTGTTGATGATGTTTTTCACTTTGTTGTCACCTATCTCAAACAATGTTGGATCAAATGAGGGGCTGGAAACGAATGCCAGTAATTCTCCAGTTTTTGGCTGCATAACAATTACAACACCTCTTCTTCCTTGGAGGGCTTTATATGCGGTTTTCTGTAGTTCAATGTCTATTGCAAGTTGTACGTCTTTCCCTGATGTTGGAGGGATAACCGCAATCACGCCTTCTGCCTTTCCTGATGCATTAACCTCAATCAGTTTTTTTCCAGGAACGCCTCGTAAACTGCAATCATGTAGTTGTTCTATTCCCTTTTTTCCAACACGTTCACCCACTATCAATTTACGCATGCAGTAATCATGTTGTAAATCATACGTATCGGCAATTTGTCTATACCCGATAAGATGGGCCGTTTCTTCAGGATAATAATAAGTTCTTTTTGAACGGATAAAATCTTGAGCGTTTGAAACATTGCTTTCTTTATTTTCTGCAAGCACGAAACCTTTTCTGTCGCGAATGGTGCCATACAACGGTTCAATAAGTATTTCTTTTATCCTGTTTGACTCTGACAATCTTTTGTAATATTCCCCCTTAACAATAGTCAAATTAAAAAGTCGAATAAAAAGAATGATAAAAACGATCACTATGCCTAGCGTAAAAATCATGAAAACCGTTTTTCTTCCAGGGTCTTGTATTCCCCTGAACTGTATATCCCCAAGAGCTATTTTTTGAACTGGGGAAAGTTTGTTGTTGAATATTCTTTTCATTGTATGCGCTATTGATTATAATCTATATAAGTTATAAGCTTCAGAAACATATTATGTATAAAGTTGTCATTGTTCGACATGGACTTTCCATCTGGCCAGATAGATTTACGGGCTGGACAGATATCGATTTAGCACCCGTTGGTCTTGAAGAAACCTTCAAGTATGGGAAAAAACTGAAAGAACTCGGATACACATTCGATCTCGGGTTTGCCTCAGTACTCAAACGAGGAATAAAAACATTATGGAAGGTGCTTGATGGCATGGACTTGAATTGGATCCCGCTTACCTATGCATGGCAACTCAATGAAAGACATTATGGAGCCCTACAAGGCCTTAATAAGGCTGAGACTGTGGAAAAGTATGGAAAAGAACAAGTGCAATTATGGAGAAGAAGCTATGACGTTCGCCCTCCCCAGATAGAGCTAAACGACCCACGACACCCTTCTCATGATCCTCGATATGCTCAGTTAAAGACATCTGAATTACCAAGTGGCGAATGCTTAGAAGACACATATAACCGTGCTGTTCCCTACTGGAACAACGTCATCATGCCGCTTGTGAAAGACGGTAAGAAAATAATCATATCTGCACATGGAAATTCAATTAGGGCAATTATGAAACATCTAGATGGCTTATCAGAAGAGGCTATTATGGAAGTAAATATCCCATATTGTATTCCACTAGTGTATGAATTTGATGAGAATCTCAAACCCATAAGACATTACTACTTAGCAACCGATGATGAGGTGCAAAAAGTAATTGATGGAATTAAAAATCAAGTGAAAAAATGATAGTCACCCCCGCACTTTTAGAGCAAGAGATCAAAAAACAAAGAAAGGAGCTGCTTGACCTTTCTCCGTACTACACTCGTTTTCAGATTGACATTGCCGACAATACCCTCGTCCCCAATACAACCACACAAATTGTTGAGCTTTTTCAGTCAGCTTTTTTTAATCTAGTTTCTGGGACAATATTTGATTTTCATCTGATGGTTTCAGACCCAATCAAACATATTGAATTAATAAAACTTCTTCCGAAAAAAAGAGTTGGGATGATATTAATTCACAATTCCGCCTTTCCTTCATATACGCTATTAAAAAACCAATATCCTTCATATAGGTTTGGGCTTGTCTTAAACCCTGAAGATGGAGTTGAAAATATCAAACAGGAGCTATTGGAGCGACTATCCTCCATTCAAATTATGACAATAATTCCTGGATTTCAAGGAAGCTCTTTTCATGAAGAATTGCTCATAAAAATTGAACAACTCAGAAAAAGGAATTTTAACAAGGAAATACTGATTGATGGTTCAGTGAATGAAAATACATTACCAATAATTCTTTCAAAGAAATATAAACCAGATGTTTTGGGTATTGGAAGCTATCTAACTAAAGCGTCAAGTCAGGAATTAAAGAAAAGGGTCCAATTTTTAAGCCATCTGTAATTTGATTTACAGCTGATTCCATGGAACAAATCGTAATAAAAAACTCGGATGTTTGATCGCTTCAAGAACATCTCCCCAGTCAAGTCGTCCATTTCCGTTTGCATCAAATGGAAGAAGTTGTTTTAACTTGACGTAATTTTTTCCTTTACTAATAGTGGTGATTTCTTGACGAGGGATATAGGGATATCCGATCAAGACAACTCTATATACCTCACCCGGGATGATATCTGTCAATCTGTCCACTTCAACCACACCCTTTCGCATAGAAATACCTTTTTTTGAATAGATCAATTCCTCCTGTTTGTTAAAAAGCTGAACCTCAAATCCCTCCGCCTGGGAAAGAAGTTTAGGGAACAATGAGGTTTTTATAGTCAAATGAGGAAGTGGTTCGATTACGATCGAATGTTCTTTTGTATAAATAACCCGCTCTTTCCCTTTCTTTAGAGACAGAGAAACTTTGATAGTTTGTGGCTTTGTGGGGGTCTGAATATTGATAAAAAACTGTGATTCTTCAAACGGCTTTATTTTCTGTATTGGAGAAATGAGAGTTTTGACTTCTTCTGAAGATGATTTGAATGAAAGGATATATCCATCTTCACTGCTCCAAATTGCTTGCCCGCTATTTTTGATAGTAAGCGGAAAATGATATGAAGAACTCGCTATTAACGTTTGGGGAAGAGAGACGTGTATCGAACCTTCTTGAATTTGGTCTGGTTCACCTTTTTTCTTTTTGATTTCCTTAATAACTTCGTATTTTTGCGAAAACCCCTCTTCGTGTATCCATGAAAATCCCTTGAATGGTTCTGATAGATACTTAAAAACAAATGGAGTGATAGCTTGTATTCGCCCATCTATTCCCCAGATTTCGCTGAATGCAATTTTATTGTTCTCCGCAATTTGATTGTCTGATAGTTTTCCTTCCAGCCATCCTGTTTCGGTTATGAACACGGGAAGCTCTTTTGAAACACCCATTTCTTGAAGCAAATCAAGTTCATATTCATACCCCTTAATGGATTTTTTATTCGTATCCCATACAGACCCACTAAATCCAGGGTTTGGATAAGAATGAGACGCCCATGCGTCAATACCGTCTTTTAGCTGCGTATCTTTTGTCTCAAATACTTTGCGAATAAATATGCCTGAATCTTCAAATTGTGGCGGATATGATGGCGCTGCAGCGTCCATTCCTGCAAGCATGACTATATAGTCTTTGTTTGACTCTTTAATTATCTTTATAAACGTATCTGCAACTTTTGCATATCCTTCAGGATCAACCTCTCCTCCCCACTCACTTGCATGGTTTGGCTCATTAAAAAGAACCAGGTATCTTTTTTTTATAACCCAATTTAATTTATTGAGAAAGTCTGCCCATTCTTTTGCATCGTTTTCTTCAGGCCTTCTCCATACCTCACCTTGAGGACTTGTTGCAAGTCTCACGATCGGAATGAGGTGTTTCTCACGAAGCTGCTCAAATAAATCTTGCCATTTTCTTACATCTCTATCATTTTCCTGGATAACCAGCGTTACATACCCCCAATCACCGTCATTGCTGTTTATTAGCTCAGCAGCCTGAGCTATGTCTTCAGAGGATGGTTGCAGGAGTGAGATGCCGACTTTGTTATTTTCCTGGGCAAAAGAAATATGGGGCAACGATATGGTAAAAGTTAAGATAAAGATACAAATTAATATGTTTTTCATGTAATACTTCTTTTTTAAGTAAATTTAATGTGTAGATTTTTGACATGATGCATTCGCGATAACCAAAGATGGGTTTTTATGTTGCCATAGTTGGCTTAGTTGCATCATAGAGAAAAGATACACATTAAATTTACTTTATATATTTCCTGACTTTTACCCCCGCTGATTTTAGCAGTTTTTCTCCAAAATCGTCACTATGTTCATCGTCATACACAACCTCAACTACTCCAGCATTAATTATCGCTTTGGCACATGTTATACAGGGAGAAACTGTCGAATAGAGCGTTGTCCCTTTAGTTGAAACACCGTGATAGGAGGCCTGAATTAGAGCATTTTGCTCTGCATGGACACAGATGCATAAATCCTTCCGCTCCCCAGGCTTTACCTTATTATTTTCTCTATCAAGACATCTTTTGCATCCACCTTCATCACAGTCTTTTATTCCTGATGGTGTTCCATTATACCCTGTGGTGACTATTCTTTTATCTTTTGTGAGAATCGCTCCCCTCTCCCCTCGAATGCAGTTTGAGCGTGTCTGGACAATGTGGGCGATCGAGACAAAATATGCATCCCAACTTGGACGTGAGTTTGTTTTCATATATATATTATACAAAAAAACACTGTATGACTTACCTGAAGGAGCCTTTTTTATTAGTCCTCCTTCACTTATACTTGTCTCGTGGTCTACGTCCACGCAGACAAATATTCATTTCGGGAAGACATATGAATTTCTATTTCCTCATTCTTCGGAAAGAAATTCCAATGTCGGGACGGCGAGACTTGAACTCGCGACCTTCAGACCCCCAGCCTGACGTTCTAGCCATCTGAACTACGTCCCGAGAAAAACCGTCCTTATTGTACCAAATGCATATCCAAGCTTTCTGAAGAGAGAGAAGAGTAAGTATATGTGTGAGAGAGGTGTGATTGCTATACTATTTTTTTTCATGTGTTTAGTAAAAACATATGCATTCAGTGCTTTTATGCGAAGATTCTTCTCCCACCTCTTGTCTAATATCTGAAAATTGTGTCCCAATTTAAACTGGGACTTTAAGGCGTCAAACAAATTGTCTTTATAGGTGTGCCATATGCGCATTTTCGGTTCATAGCGGATGGATATGTTGTTTATGTATGCTTGATATGAGAAATCCATGTCTTCAATATACGGCTGACGAGGATTAAAAGAAATTTTATGCTTAATAATTCCCTTTTTGTTCATGGCACAATTCTTTGTATCTATTATGTATGACTGAAAACCATTTTCATTCATTTGGAATCTAAAAAGTGCAAAGTAGGAATCGGTTAATCTATGTTGAATGAGTGCTAAAACACCCTGTTGTTGGTTATTCATTAGACAATTCCCAAGCACCAATTGATGTGTTCCTAATGCATAAACCGCATTCTTACCCCAATCCTTTTCAACTTCACAATCATCATCGGTAAAAAGAAGATAATTGTTACTGGATTTCTGTATCGCCACATTTCTTCCGATCGAAACGTTTTTTTTCTTCATGTGGACATATTTAATATCGACCGGCTTGTTATTGTCTTGAAACTGTTTAACTATTCTTTTCATTGAGTTATCGGTGTTTTGATCGATGATTATTATTTCATTGGGTTTTGTAGTTTGGTTCAATATGGAAATTAAACATCTTGTAAAAAGTTCTTTGCGTTTGTATGTGAGCAAGGCCACAGAATAGTTATTCATGCTGTGTTATGTTTGAAAATATAGCGTTGTTTAAACCTAAATTAAAATTAAGGTTATGTGCTTCTGATGAATTTTGAAGATCTAATGCTGTTTTTGCCGCTTGTATTTGACATGTAGCCTTAAGCGTGGATATTGAAGCTATGTTTGTTTGCATCGCAAACATATGTAGATTCATGTTTGTTATCAACAACTCAACTTTTTCATGGAGCTCTAGTTTTGATATGACGTTAATTTTGTTCTTAGTCAATTTATAGAATTGAATATTCTTGATTTTGATTTTTTTTGTTTGGGTAACGGATGAGTTACCGTCAAAAGGAGAGGTGTAAAGAAAAATCACTCCTTTTCCACTTCTCTGTAAAACTAGCGTGTCATTACTGGTAACGTTTTTTGGTTTCAGTAATTGAAGAATTGTTGTTTTTCCACTTCCAGAAGGGCCTAAGAATATAAATAGATTTTTATCAATCACATAGGAAGAAGCATGAATAAAATAAAACCCATTCTTACTGAGACACAGTTCAATTAACCCCTGTAGAATAAATTCTTTAATGTTTACAGAAACGTTCACGTCCATTCTTATCTTTCTAATGAGCTTGCCTCCTTCCAAAACTAAATATTTAGTCTCATAGGCGCCACTTATCACACACACTTGCAACTTATGTCGTTTTGCAGGGATTGGTGTTATGTTAAGGATATATTCATGCAGCACAAACTCAGCTAGTTCACCATCATCGATATCAAGCAGAACTGTTTTTGTGCCAAATTGCATTGTTCCAGTTATTTTTTTCACTAAACTATTATAATCAACTCATGAAAAAAACAGTGTTTGCTCTTTTTGCTCATCCTGATGATGAGTCATTTGGCCCAAGTGGGACAATTGCTCTTCTTGCAAAAACTCATGATGTCTATTTAATATGTGCAACAAAAGGAGAGGCTGGCCAGGATTATTCAAAAACAAAAGAGCTTCTTGTAGATAAGAGGGAAAAGGAATTACGGGCGGCTGCGAATATTTTAGGAATTAAAGACGTATTTTTTCTTGGTTTTGTTGACGGCGAATTAAAAAACAACAATTACCATGCGGTTGCAGAAAAAATAGAGGAGCTTGCAAATATCTATAAACCAGGACTCTTTCTTACGTATGAAAATCGTGGTATCTCCGGACATCTAGACCATATCGCAATGTCGATGATAACAAGCTATGTTTTTTATCGACTCGATTATGTGAAGGAACTACATTATTTTTGCCTTGACGAAGAACAGAGAGGGGTTGGACAAACCTACTTTGTATATTTCCCCCCAGGATATCCTAAAGGTGCTATTTCTAAAAGGATTGATGTTACGTCAGTACTGGATATTAAAATCGCAGCGATCAAAGAACATAAGTCTCAAATACATGACTTTGATGCGATACTAAAACGCCTTAAGGATAAGCGTATGGAAGAATGTTTTATCGTTGTTAAAAAATAAATACGATATACTTGGGAAATATGAATTATTACAGTGTAAGCTGGAAACAACTTCATTCCACAACCCATTCGCTGACAGAAAAGATTATAAAAAAGGATATAAAACTTGATCTTATTGTCGGCATAGCACGCGGAGGCCTTACTATAGCGCATATTGCATCAGATTTTTTAAAACTACCTGTCGCTTCCTTTACTATTTCAAGCTATAAAGATTTAAAACAACAAGAGATGAGTGATATTTCATATCATGTCGGAGGAGATTTAAAAGGTAAAAATATCCTATTGATTGATGATGTTTCAGATACAGGAAAAACGTTTGTGCGTGGTATCAAATATCTTGCCGATTTAGGAACAGCAAGCGTAACAACCGCCTCACTTTATATTAAACCATGGACTAACCACCTACCTGATTTTTACGTAAAATCTGTAAATGATTGGATCGTGTTCCCATATGACATGAGAGAAACTGTGGAGGCGCTTCAAACAAACCTATTAAAAGATGGAAAGTCTACTGAACATATATCAAAACAACTATCTCTCATTAAGATTCCAAAAAAATATATTACCAAATACTTAAAAATATAATGAAAACATTAGAAAATACCTTTGAAATAATTTCACAGAAAATAACATCTTTTCCGGAAACTGTTATGGTTCTCGGATCCGGATGGAATAAGATTATCGATGATATTCAGATTGAACAAAGAATTCCATATGAAGAGTTGTTTGATGTTAAAACCTCCGTGCCGGGTCATGTTGGAGAATTGCTCATTGGCACAATACAGGAAAAAAGGGTGGCTTGTATGTCTGGAAGATTCCATATGTATGAAGGATTTTCTGGATATGAGGCAACCGCGCCGATACGCTTGTTCGCCAAACTTGGAGTAAAGAATATTATTCTTACCGCAGCCTGTGGAGCACTAAATGAAAAATATAAAGTTGGCGATTTTGTCATCCTCTCAGATATGATTACTTTACTTCTTGCAATCGACAGCCCCCTAAAGGGAGCTCAATTTGTCGATGTCTCTGAGGTATTTGATCCTCAATTAAGAGAGCAAGCTAAAAAAATATGTATTGAAAATACAATTGCGTTTCATGAGGGTGTATATGTGTATTACCATGGTCCAAATTACGAAACACCGGCAGATAAAATGGCTCTTAAATTTTTAGGTGCAGATGTATGCGGTATGAGCACTGTCCCTGAAACATTGGCTGCCCGCTCATTTGATATAAAGGTTCTCGGCTTATCTCTTGTAACCAATCTTGCATTTGTAAAACACAATCATGCTGAAGTTGTACAACAAGCAAACAACGCAAGTGAAAAAATGAAGATCATGCTTGCGAAGATCTTAGCAACAATCTAATCACCATACATTCTTCTTAATCTTGACTTTCAAAAAACCTCTGCTATCATTGAATATGGAAAGACCTAATACAAAGTCCTTGTCCTCAGAACCCCGCCGAAATGGCGGGCTTTTTTGTAACCTGGCCGATTTGCATGCCCACATCGGAACATCTATTCCTCCAGCGGTGTACTGGCATATTGCCCAAAGCGAGGGATATAAACTTACGAAGCGGGACTATCATGAATTTGTGGATTTTATCGTCCTCAATCCAAACCATAAGTCAACGCTAAAGGAATATCTTGACTCTGTTTATCATCCTATATTGGACAAGCTGTCATCCGGCTCACTTGCACTCGAGAAAGGTGTCTATGAAACGATGAGTGGAGCATATCGCTCAAATAACATAACTCTTCTTGAGCTTCGAGGCAACCCAATGAAACATAATAGGGATGGAGAGGTTGATCTCGATCATGTTATTATGGCAATGCTTCGAGGTATGGAGCGAGCTCTTCTGGAATACCCGAAGCTTCATGCAGGTATTATCTTTTGTTTGGATCGCCAGTTTTCTGTTGAAAAAAATGCAATCATCATTGAAAAAGCTATTAAATATCATAGTCGTGGCGTAGTAGGGGTTGATTTTTCAAACTACGATAAGGGAACCTTCCATTTTAAAGATTATGAACAAATGCTCAATAAGGCACGTCGAGCTGGATTGAAGATAACATCTCATTCTGGGGAAACCGATCCTGATAATGATATGTGGGACTGTATTAAATATGCAAGGCCAAACCGGATAGGACACGGTATAAAGGCAGCATACGACAAAAAACTTATGAGGGAACTCAGTGATAGGGATATTGTCTTGGAGGTGTGCCCCCTCAGTAATCTTATGACTCAGGCTGTGAAAGATAATGACGAGATGCGTACCATCCTTCAAACTCTTTTCGAAAACAAAGTCAAGGTCACTATTAACACTGATTGGCCTGAAATGATCAAGGATGCTCATCTGATTAAACAGTATGAATATTTAGAAAAAAATAAAATTTTAACACCTGCCCAAATTAAACAAACAATAAAATGGTCGTTTCAATATTCATTTATAAATTTAAAGAGTAAACATGGCAATCTCTATCTCTAAATCTTTTATCGATGGATTAACATTTGACGATCTCCTGCTTCGTCCAGGATATAGCGATTTTAAAAGAGGTGACATATCTCTAAAGACACAGCTCACTAAAAAAATTTCCCTTTCAATTCCTTTTACATCCGCACCAATGGATACTGTTACGGAAAGTGCGTTGGCAATTTCTTTGGCGCAACTTGGTGGCATTGGCTTTATACATCGAAACCTGTCCATCGAAAGTCAACTTGATGAGGTTCAGAAAGTCAAAAAACTAAAACTATTGGTTGGGGCTGCTGTAGGCGCTGAAGGATACAATGATCGAATTGAGAAATTAGCGGCTGTTGGTGTGGATGTGGTTATTGTAGATTCTGCACACGGGTACGCAAAAACAGTTATCGATGCAATTTCTTCAATAAAAAATAGATTTCCTTATCTTGAGGTTATTGGGGGCAATATAGCAACAAAAGAAGGGGCTCTTGCCTTAATAAAGGCTGGTGCAGATGGATTGCGAGTTGGGATGGGCCCAGGTGCAATATGCACAACTCGCATTGTTTCCGGCATGGGCATTCCTCAAATGACTGCTCTTTTAGAAATTGGACCAGTCGCAAAAAAATATAAAGTTCCTGTTATTGCAGATGGTGGAATAACCTACTCTGGCGATATGGTAAAAGCGCTTGCTGGAGGAGCGTCGACAATAATGATGGGGAGCTTTTTTGCTTCCTGTGAAGAGGCGCCTGGGAAAAAGGTGTTGTTGAAGAAAGAACATGTCCCTCTTCGTTTTAAGGATATTTTGAAGATAGAAAAAGAAGAATATATGTTTAAGTCATATCGAGGAATGGGTTCTGTTGGAGCAATGCAACAGGGAGCAAAGATAAAGTCAGAAGGTGAGTTCCACGGTAAATCATATTCAGATAGAGCTCTTGTGGCTGAAGGAGTTGAGGGACTTGTCCCAATCAAGGGGACAGTTGAGGAATTGCTTGAACAAGCAATTGGCGGCATAAAATCTGGCATGTACTATGTTGGAACAAAAAACATCCAACTCCTTCACAAACATGCACAGTTTGTCCGAATTTCTCAAGCGTCTCTTAAAGAAAGCCATCCTCATGACATTCTTGTTACAAATCCAGGTAAAAGTTATCAATAATTTTCACTCATATGATTCTCATTGTTGATTTTGGATCGCAAACAACTCATCTAATTGGACGCAGATTGACAGATATGGGAATTGTTGTAAGTATTGTTTCTCCAGAAGAAGCACTAAAATCGGTGTTAGAACTTAAACCAGGGGGTGTTATTTTATCAGGCGGCCCTTCTTCAGTTTATGAAAAGGGGGCTCCAACTCTTCCCAAATCATTCTTTGATTGCCAAGTTCCCATGCTTGGAATTTGCTATGGTTGGCAGTTGATGGCTCATCTGCTAGGTGGTAGCGTTAAGCCAAGTAGGAAAGAGTATGGCCCCGCTCTCCTTAGTATACAATCAACAAATCCTCTTTTTTCTGGTATAAAATCCCTTTCGACTGTGTGGATGAGTCATGGGGATAGTGTTATTAAGGCACCAAAAGATTTTGTGGTTCTTGGAAGCACCCAACAGGTTGAGTTTGGGGCAGTAGCAAACCTTAAAAAAAATATCTATGGAATTCAATTTCATCCTGAGGCAACACATACTGAGCAGGGCATATTGTTGTTGTTAAACTTTGTAACTCATATTTGCAACCTTCCCATTAAACCAGTAACAATCGATGTTGATGCGATCATCTCTCAGATTAAAGAGACCGTTGGAAACAAACTCGTAATTGGAGCGTTTTCAGGTGGAACTGATAGTGTTGTTGCGGGAGCTTTGGTTGCTAAAGCAATTGGAAAACAATTTAAGCCTTTTTATGTTAATAATGGATTAATGAGGGATGACACCCTTGAACGAATAAAGACATTGTTCCCGAAGATTTTGGGGATACCGGTTGGGATTATCTCCGCAGAAAGTGAATTTTTAACCGCATTAAAAGGTGTTGTTGACCCGGAGAAAAAAAGAAAAGCAATCGGTAATCAATATATTGTGGCTTTTGAAAAGCAACTAAAAAAATATCCTAAAGCTTCACTTTTAATGCAGGGAACAACATATGCTGACTTTATTCACTCTCAAGGAACCAAACACTCCGCACATATAAAGAGTCACCATAATGTTGGAGGCCTTCCTAAACATATGAAGCTCGGATTACTCGAGCCTCTCAAGTATTATTACACAGATCAGGTTCGGCAAATTGGCCTTCAACTTGGCCTACCAAAAGAGGTTGTTTATCAACAACCTTTTCCGGGACCTGGACATGCGGTGAGAATATTAGGCGAGGTAACAAAGGAGCGATTAACAAAACAAAAAATTGCAGATTCTATCCTTGTTGAGGAAATGAAAAAATCCGGTTGGTATGAAAAAGTATTCCAATGTTGGACCATTTTAACGGGTACTAATAGTACAGCTGTTAAGGGAGATGGGCGATTTTATGGGGAAGTTGTCGCTCTTAGACTTGTCAGCACACTCGACAGAATGTCTGTTGATTGGGTATACCCCCCTCAAAAAGTACTGCAGCAGATTTCATCCCGAATCGTTAATGAGGTACCTCAGGTTTCACGGGTCGTATTAGATATCACAACGAAGCCTCCTGCAACCATGGAATGGGAATAGACCATGTTAAAATAAAGAAATGATAGTTATATATAGTCTTGTGTCTTTCTTCGCACAGAAAGTCATTCCTTATTTGGGTTTTTTCCCTTATAAGGAACTCCTTGTTGAATACGGTTTACCATCCTGGATCTCTTCGTTTGCAAATTTTGATGGCATTCATTACTTATTGATCGCAAAGCAAAATTATTCCCAATGGGAACAGGCTTTCTTTCCCCTCTATCCCCTTTTCATTCATATTGTTGGTTACATAATCCCAAATTATCTTGTCGGCGCACTATTTATTTCAAATTGCACATTGCTATTTGGCCTTGTTTTTTTCAATAAATTCATAAGGGAATTAAAAATAAAAACAAGTTGGCCCTTGTTTTTTCTCCTCTCCTTCCCCACTGCTTTTTATTTTGGAATGGTCTATACCGAAAGTCTCTTTTTTATTCTTCTTATTCTTTCCTTATTTTTTTTACACAAGAAACACTATGTTGCCGCTGGAATATTTGCCGGCTTGTCTTCCGCAACACGCCTCATCGGAATTTTTCTCATAATTCCCTTCTTTTTTCACTTCCTTACTGATATTCGAAACGTATTGAAAAATACTAAGCCTTCCGCTTTCAACTTTGTATTTGTTCTTATTTCTCCATTCATAGGTCTGATTTCCTATATGGGATATCTTTGGAAAACGACGGGGGATCCTCTTTTTTTCTTTAATTCCCAACCAATATTCGGAGCCAATCGTTCTACACATTTAATAACTCTTCCTCAGGTTTATTATCGATATATAAAGATACTTTTGACCGCGACACACGACTTCCAATGGTATTTATCACTTTTTGAGATGAGCATCTTCAGTCTTGTTTTTGTTGTTCTCGTATTAGACTTCCTAAAAATCAAAAAACAACTTAGCGCAGCCTCAACAAACCTCCGAGGTTTGCAAAGGCTTGGTCTTAATATTTTTTCTTTCATAAATATTGTGTTGCCGACTGCAACTGGCACCTTCTCTTCCATCCCCCGTTATGCCCTTTTCTCACTTTCATTTTTCATCTTCCTGGGAGAGTTAAAAAGCCCTACATTAAAATCGGTCATTATCGCGATTTTTGCATTATTGCAAATCGCAATTCTTTCTTTGTTCGTTCAGGGATATTTTGTCGGATAAAATTTCCTATGTGGGAGAAGAGTTTGTGATTTATAATAAGGAAGTTCTTTTTGGGCTCGTAGCGTAACGGCTATCGCGCTTCCATGGCATGGAAGAGACTAGGGGTTCAAATCCCCTCGGGTCCACACACTACTTTCGAATTTCAAATGTCTCAAAGATTTCTTTTGTACTTTGTTCGTAGATTTCAACGTCTTCTACTCTGCTTACCGGTGGCCCTTCTTTTGTTTTTTCAACCATCTCTTCAACCTTGTTGTCGTCCCCTTGGACAACGGCTTCTACCCCTCCCCCAGATCCAAATCTATCTGGGTGAATAAAGACATTTCGCACCCATCCGTTTACTCCAATTATTTTTGATTGTATCTTCATCCACGCCCGAAACCCAACTCCTATTACGTCTCCTTTTATATACATGTGTACTTGTCTCATATTGTGATTATAATCCTTATATTTTTGTACTGTATACTGTGATTTATGAAAAAATATCTTCCATATATTTTCATATGCATTTTCTCACTTGTCTTTATTTCACGTTTTGTGGTGTTTGTCGCAACCCAAGATGTGGGCATCGAACATGACAGTGGTTGGTATTTAAGTGTCGCTAGAAATCTTGCTGAAAAAGGCATCTACGCCTCCTCAATCAATACGATTGAAGGTTCGGACAAGAAGGGAGCGTTTCCCAGCATTCACGGCCGGTTTTCTGTCCAAGATGAAAATGGATATTCATATTTTCCAGCAGGAGTTACGGTGGGACCCGGTTTTATTGTTCCAGAAGCAATAATCCTTAAGCTTTTTGGCAGCGGATGGGTCCAGTTTCGCATTTTTCCTCTTTTATGTTTTTCTCTCCTTATCGTTTTGCTTTTTACGCTCGTTTATAAGTTTGGCGGTATTATCGGGTTTGTACTATTTGGAATATGGATGTGGTTCTACCCTCAAATTTGGATCAACCAGAGTTTTGAAGCCTTCAGTGAGCAGGTTGCACTTTTATATTTAATGATTGGGTTGGTTTTTATTTCTCAAAAAAAACCATCGCTCAAATCGATTATTTTTGGAGGATTGTTTATTGGACTCTCTATTCAAACAAAAAGCCTTTTTTTTCTAACACTTCCCGCAATAGCTATTGTTGATTTGTTTTTACGAAAAAAAATTCTTTCAACTTTCATACTGGTATCCTCCATACTTTTTCCAACCATTATTTTTGAATTCTATCGTTATTTATATCTCTCCAGGTATTTTGGTATCGATGGATATTTAGCCATCAATAAAGATATTTATCTTACCATGAAGGCGGGGGGTAGCGGATTGGCCATATTAAAGGATGGTCTTTCCTTTAGATTTATTGCAAGCAAAATCCGTGTATGGGAACATGTGGGTCTTTCAGCGGCCCTGCTTGGAACTCCATTAATCGTATCTATAATTCTGAAAAAAAAATCTATCAGTCGTTTTATGATTTATATTGTCGGATGTTTTTTTGTGTTTTTTTCTTGGTATGTCTTGCTGTCGCAAACAGGTTGGTTTCGGCACGCGCTCCCTGCCGTTGTTTTGGGAATGATGATTGTTTCTATAATATATTCTCTATTGATTCGTCATTTAAGTTTAAAAAAACAAAATCTACTATTGGCCGTCTCTGCAGTTTGTTTTTTTCTAACCATTTATTCCTTAATAAGCAGTCCGCTATCCATCCCCTCATTTGTCCCCACAATAAAAGAACTAAATCAAATGACTCATCTGTTTGTAAATGGATTACAAAGTCCTTATTCGGCGCCAATATTTTCATACAGGGATCAAGAGTCTGTTAGAAGGGCGACCTCATCAATATCAAAGAATACAAGGTTGTGCTACGATGGTTGGTTACTTGTCGCAGAGCTCCCCCCAATTGTAAATAGAGTTATATATCCGAAAGCAAGGTGTTCCAAAAATGACATCATGGTAGTTGGACCATATCAAAGAGGGCCGCTGAGTACCGAAAACGGAAGGGCTGGGGTTGATTTACTAATACAATCAGTGTGTGATAAGACTATTTACTCCGGGGCAACATATTTGTTGTGCTCAATTAGGTAGTTTTTTGTATACGCCCTCTTTTTCATTTTTGATAATCGTAAGAAGCTCATATATTGAAATTAAAATGTCTTTTGGAAATTTTACTTTCGTGTTTGGATCATTTTTCCAGACGACCGGAAGCTCTCCGATAGAAAAATTCAGCTTTTTTGCCAAAAATAATGCCTCAGCATCAAACGACCATCTCTCTATCTTCTGTTGGGAAAATATTTTAACTGCTGCCTTTTTTGTGAAACACTTAAACCCACAGGTAAAATCAGTCACATATACTTGGAGAAGTGTTTGTGACAAAAAAGTAAAACTCTTTCCCATCAACTCTCTGAGTAGCGGTTGTCGTTGTTTAAGCTTGGCTTCCTTATTTTTTCTTGTTCCAATAACAATGTCGAAGTGTGGAATTTGTTTTACAAGTGGTTGAATCGTGGAAAGGGGTGTTGATAGATCTATATCAATAAAAACAACATGTGTCCCCTTTGCTGCGAAAATCCCTTTTTTTATCGCATATCCTTTTCCTCTATTTTTTTTATATGAAACAATCGTGAAAGAACCTTCACTTGCCATACTCTTCAGAAGTTTTTTTGTGTTATCTGTACTCCCATCGTTTACCACGATAATCTCACTTATTATTTTCTCCTTTTTTGCGTAGGAAACAATACTTTTTAGGTTATGTATTCTTTTCTCTTCGTTATAGATGGGGATTATCAAAGACAGTCTTATTTTTTTTGTATTACGCATAGAAGTGATGTGCCAAATGGCATATCATAGCGTTTTACGGCCATTTGTTCAAGATGAGAAAGAAAACTAAGAATGAGGTTGAGTGGAGGATTCATAAGTTGAAAGTCTGAGGAGTATTGTTTGTTGCTTTTGCTTTTTATTAGCCTAATTAAATATGTGGGCAAAACCAAAAATGAATGAATGAATGTTCGTCTTTTTATGATCCATTTGTCATCGGGAAAAAGCTTTTGCAACATGTTTGGTGAATATCTTCGCTTGTGTCCCAAAACTTCATCCCATTTACTCCAAAGCCATGAAAACGCCGGCACCGTGAAGATGAGTATTCCTTTGTTTTTAAGAACTCTATATATCTCAGAGATGGCTTCTACATCATCAACATGCTCTAAAACATCCAAGGCGCACACGATGTCGAGGGATTTTTTTTCGAAGGGAATCTTTTCAATGAGGCCTTTTTGGATGTTTTTCAATCTCCTTTTTTTGCAGAACAAAAGCGCTTCGTCCGAGGAGTCTATTCCATAAACCACACCTAATGAAGAAAGCTCTTCCATATTCTTCCCTGTCCCACACCCCACGTCAAGGATTGTTTTTTTATTTTTGTCTGCATGGTCACCGATCATCCCAACGACATATGACCTTTTTGCTTTGTGCCACCAATGGTTCGATTCAGTTTGATACAAATCCTCATATAGATCTTTTCTCATTATATGGAGGGGTCAATTTCTTTTGCTTTTTGTAAATATTCATGCGCTTTTGTGGTATTTCCATTCTCAGAGTATAGTAGAAACAGATTATAATAAAGCTCTGGAGAATAAGGATGGCTTTGGACCACCGCCTCCATCATCGAAATTCTTTTATTGTTTTGTTGCTGAATTTTTTCCCACCGTTCAAGTAGCGCAGTCTCACCTTCTTCTTTAAGGGCTTTTATTTCTAGGTCAAAAAGGGGTGATCCCCATATGTGTTTTATATAGGTTAGCTGATCCTCACTTTTTCCATCCATATATCCATACATGTGTGAGTTGTATCTTTGAGATGCAAAAACATTTGCCGCAATAAACACAATACACAGCGAAATACCAAGAAAATAACGTGTATTTTTCGAACCTAATTTCTTATAAAAGACGTCATGTGCGAGCATGATATATAGTATATAATTTTTTTATGGATATCGTGGGTCTTCAAACCATATCGGAAAGACTTATTACGCTTGGCATTGCTCTTCTCGCAGCAGGACTTGCGGGAATAGCAACACTGCTCTTTTTTTATGCAGCAGTATTATATTCACGATTAAAAAAGAGGGAACAGATGTCGCTTGAAATGGTGACACTTGAAGTGCGTGTGTCAAAAGATAACGAAATCAAGATAGATGCCGCAGAACAAATGTTTGGTTCTTTCAGCACCCTCAAAAAAGGAGGGTTCCTTTCTTTCCTCGATGTAGACGACGTTGTCTGTTTTGAGATTGTTGGCACCCAATCCGAAATCCGGTTTTATGTCTCTGCCCCGGCTAAAATAGTTGATTTGATAGAAAAAACAATATATGGCTATTATCCGAACGCCGATATTAGGAAGGTTGATGAGCCGAATATTTTTTCAGAGGAAGGGAAAGTTGCGAGCGGATCACTTGTCCAGAAAGATTTCTCATATATGCCTCTGAAAACATATAGAGACATTCCAACAGACACATTGTCCGCAATAACATCCGCCCTTTCAAAAATCAGCGAGGGGGAGGGTGCAATAATCCAAATACTGATTAGGCCAGCGGAAGGAAAATGGAAAAAATCCGGCAAGTCATATGTTTCCACCACAAAGAAGAATGAGGCAAATCCAGAAAAAGCAACCTTTAGCAGCGACCCGAAAGTATTGGAAAAAATAGAGGATAAGTGCTCACGCGCTGGGTTTGAGACGACAATTCGTTATGTGGTTTCAGCGAAAACAAAAGATCTTGCAGGCTTACATGCACGAAATATAGGCTCTGCTCTTGCTCAGTTTAACTCCGACCAAAACTCACTAAAAAAAGCAAAGGTCTTGTTCCAGGGTGGATTTATGATCAACTTCATATATAAATTTTTTCCTGTTTTTGAGCTTCCTTGGTATAAGTCGATTTCTATTTTAAGCCCAGATGAACTCGCTTCAATTTTTCATTTCCCAAATAAGACGATTGAAACTCCGCATATCCAATGGTTAAAAGCAAAAACAGCTCCCGTTTCTTCTGAGGTTCCAACGTCTGGGGGTACATTTATGGGTTTTGGCTACTATCGCGGCGTGAAGAGACCCGTGTGTGTTTCACCTAAAGACAGAGCTCGTCACACCTATATCATTGGGAAAACCGGTGTGGGAAAATCAGTACTCCTTCAAGATATGGCTGTCCAGGATATTAAGGCTGGTCACGGTGTCTGCGTTATGGATCCCCACGGAGACCTTATAGATGATATTGTTCGCAGGATTCCTCCAGAAAGAGCGGAGGATGTCATATATTTTGATCCTTCTGATGGAGATAGACCGATGGGGCTCAATCTATTAGAGGCTAAAAATGAGGAGCAAAAACATTTTATTACCTCAGCGATCATTAATTTGATGTATAAGCTATATGATCCACAGCGCACAGGTATTATTGGCCCCCGATTTGAACACGCCGTAAGAAATGCTATGTTGACCATAATGTGTGAGCCAGGAGCAACGTTTGTTGAGATTGTTCGCGTTCTCACCGATCAAAAATATGTCCAGGAGCTTCTTCCAAAAGTGAGTGACCCGATTGTGCGCCGCTACTGGACGGATCAAATAGCCCAGACCTCTGATTTCCATAAATCAGAGGTTCTTGATTATATCGTCTCAAAATTCGGCAGATTCATTACAAATAAAACAATGCGAAATATCATTGGGCAGTCAAAATCCTCCTTCGATTTTAGAGAGATAATGGATACGGGAAAAATACTTCTTATTAATTTGTCTAAGGGCAAGATGGGCGAAGAAAATTCAAGTTTCTTGGGACTGGTTCTAATTCCTCGCATCCTTATCGCAGCTATGAGTCGTCAGGAAATTCCTGAGGCAGATAGACGCGATTTTTTTCTATATGTCGATGAGTTCCAAAACTTTGCGACCCCTGATTTTGCAACCATCCTCTCTGAGGCTAGAAAATACCACCTCAGTCTTACTGTGGCAAACCAGTTTATCGGACAGATGGATGAGGAAGTGAAGAATGCCGTTTTTGGTAATGTTGGTAGCCTTATTTCTTTCCGTGTGGGTGTCACTGACGCATCTTATATACAACGAGAGTATCAACCAACATTTGGGGAGTCTGATTTGATAAATGTTGAGCGGTTTCATGCATACATGAAAACAATTGTGGACAATGAGCCGGTTCCCCCATTTTCCATAGACATGACAAAAGATTTCTCGGAATATAAAAAAGGCGCAAATGAAAAACTAGCTCAAGCCATTATTCAGCTTTCACGCTTAAAATATGGAAAACCAAAGGAGCTTGTAGAGGCAGAAATAAATCAGCGCTCTCATTTATAATATCCTTTATGAATCAATTTAAAGCCGTCCTCCTTTCAAAACAACAAGTCGCGGAGGGTGTTTACCGTTTATTTTTTTGCACTAAAGATGGCCATTTTGATTTTGTTTCGGGTCAATATGCCATTGTAACCATTCCTGGTCAACCGCCGTTAAAAAGACTTTATTCTTTTGCCAGCTCACCAAATACCCAGGGAACATTTGAATTATTGATAAAAATCATAGATGGTGGGATGGGTACACAGTATTTAAAAAACCTCCGTGTTGGCGACTGCATCGACGTTGCTGGTCCCGCCGGCCTCTTTACTCAGAAAAAAACGCCCAGCAGAAAAATATATATGGCTACAGGCACGGGTTTTGCGCCTATTCGAAGTTTTTTTCTTTCGTCCCCTTCCGTCAGTCTTAAAGACAGCTTTCTTTTTTGGGGAATGAGGACAATTGAAGAGACATACTTATTTGATGAGTTGTATTCACTATACACACAGCGAGGTCTTTCTTTTTACTATTGTTTGTCAAAGCAAGAGTACCTCTCATCAATTCCCGCATATTTACTGCAGTTTTACCGAACGGGCCACATCCAAGACGTGTGGAAGAGTGTCTTGGGTTCCCCCGATGCAAATGACCAATACTACCTTTGTGGATCTCGCACTGTTGTCGAATCCCTTCGTGTGCTTCTTCTCTCGTTAAGCGTCCCAAAAGAGAGGGTCTTTTTTGAAAAATACTAAGGGAAAATACCCATAGTTTCATAAAATAAGCCACCTATACTTGCATTTTCCCCACACATATGTTATATTATAGGACCATGGAATTTACAGCTATTAGAACTCTTATAACAGAGTTCATTCAACACCTTTCCTCACAGGGAAAATCATCATTTACTCTCATCGCCTACAAAAAGGACTTAGAGCAGTTTGTTGGGTTTCTTTCAAGTGTTGAAAAAAATGACGTTAGAGAAATAAAGAAAGAAGACATTGATGGCTTCATTGGAAAACTCATTAAGGATGGTTATACAAAAAAGTCGGCTTCTCGCAAGCTCAACTCGATCAGAACGTTTTTCCGTTTTTTGAAGAATAACCAAAAAATTGATCAAAACCCCTCTCTTGATGTTTCTCATCCCAAATATACACAATCTGCCCCTCGCATTTTAAGCAAACAAGAGTACCACGCCCTGAGAGATTTTGCTAAAGATGACGCTCGAACATATGCGCTAATTGAGGTTCTCCTCCAGACAGGTATCAAAATAGGAGAATTGGCCGGTTTGAAGCTTGGAGATGTTCTTGAAGGAGATGTTCATATTCGAGTGTATGGAAAAACACCAGAAAGAAATATTCCCCTAAACAAATCTGCCAAGAGGGCTGTTTCTGAATATATAAAAGTAAGGGGTAGTGGAAAACCAGAAGACCCTCTCTTTATAACGAGAAGTGGAAAATCCATCCTTATCAGGAACATCCGCCAGATAATCAATCGCTGCTTTAGAGAAGTAGAGATACAAAAGGCAACGGTCAACGATTTGAGAAACACATTTATCGCTCAGCAAATACTAAGCGGTGCCTCTTTGGAATATATCGCAAAAATAGTTGGACACAGACGCCTCTCCTCAACAGAGCGTTTTCTCACTCTCGTAAGAGACGAAACAAAGAAAAAAGAACAACTTGGTGAGCTATAATATAGTCCATGGATATTATCATTCACACAGACGGCGGGGCTCTCCATAATCCCGGTCCTGCTGCGAGCGCCTACGTTATTTCAAAGAAGTGTGGAGGACTTTTAGAAAAAAAGGCTTTTTTCTTGGGATCTCAAACGAATAACTATGCAGAATATATGGCGGTTAACAACGCCCTTCTTACTGTTTTACGGTTAAAAAAAGAGCTCCCAATCTCCTCCGTTTCGTTTATCTCCGACTCCCTTCTTCTTGTAAGCCAATTAAATGGCTTGTATAAGGTAAAAAACGAAAGAATTAGGGAATTTGTATTTAAGATACGCTCTCTTGAACAGGAGATTGGCGTTCCGATATCTTACACCCATGTGCTTCGAGAAAAGAATGAAGACGCCGATTCACTCGTAAAAGAATGCCTCGCTCCTCATTACTCCTGAATTCTCACAGGCATGATTATATGTGTATAATCTTTTTCATTTGTCCTAAGGACAACGGGGGCATCGGGTCTTAATAATTCAATCGATATCTTTTCGTCTCTTGTGGAGTTTAAGAAGTCGAGAAGAAATTTGAAATTAAACGCAACTTTCATATCCTCTCCCTCAAATTCACAGTCTTGGGTTGTGGAGTTTTCCGCCCCCCCCTCTGTCTTTGGGGAAAGGGTGAGTCCATTTTTATCAAAGCGACAAACAACAATGTTGGAAAAGTCCCGGGCAAAGACAGAAATAAGCTTAACGTTTCGTATCAGTTCTTCTCTGTCTATAACAACGGATGTCTTTTTTTCTTTTGGGACAACTCTTTCATAAGGGGGGAAGTCTCCCTCTATGAGGCGAGTAAAATACTCATCTTCGTCCGTCTTAAAAAAGACCATTTTCTCTTTATCAAGATAGCTCATCTGAATTTCCTTTTTCTCTTTAACGTTCCTCGATAACTCCAAGAGAAACTCTGCTGGAACAAGAGATGCTTTTAGGTTTATATCGTTTTTGATGTGAAGGAGAGATAGTCTAAAACCGTCTGTAGACACAACGTCCATTTCTCCGTCTTTTTCAACGAAGTTTACGCCGCTCAACACAGGTCGAGAGAGGTCTTTCGAAGCTGAAAATAGCACGAGTGATATTATCTTTTCAAATGTCTTGACTTCTATTTTTTGTGTTTCTCCCTCCATCTTTGGAGGTGTTGGAAAATCAACCCCGGGCATGAACGAGAATGACCCCTTTGTTTTTTTTTGTAGAATCGTTATTTTGTCTTTTTCGGCATGCATTGTTATATCGCCTGGTGCAAGATAGGAGAGAAATTCTACTACTTTTCGCGTATCGAGGAGAAAGCGACATTCTTCATCCTGAGTTGAGCCGATTGCTGTGTGGAAAAAGGTGCTCAGATCGGTCGAGTATAAGTGAAGTTTTTTCTCCTTATTAAGAAATAATATTCCTTGTAGTCCTGCTGTAGATCCTACACGAGAGGATGTGAATCGAGACGCTTGTAAAATGCTTCCGAGCAAAAGATCTTTATTTGTTGTTATCTCCATATTTAGTTATATATAAATTAGTAGTAGTAGAGTGTGTGCATAAGTGTATAAAATGATAAAGATCTTTTCAACACAAGACAAACAACAATGTGGGCGTGTGTAATCGGTGTGAAATCCATGTGTTTATGTAAGGGATTGGACTATCTTATCGATCTCAGACTTAACCTGTGCATCTTTCATATAAAGCGCACTTACTTTTTCAAACGCATACATAACGGTGGTGTGGTCTCTTCTTTTTAGCGTCAGGGCAACCTCCTCAAGTTTCATGTGTAGTTCCTTTCTCAAGAGATACATTATTATCTGTCTGGGAAAAGCAACCGACTCTGTTCTTGTGGGACTTTTGATTACTCCTGGCTTTATTCCATAATATAGACACACAACCCGAATCACATCTTGGGGAGAAACCCTTTTTACAGTCGTTGAAGAGGTATTCTTGAAGTATAGGTCCACCTCTTCAAGATCTATTTCCTCTTTTCTCCCAATCGTTCTGGCATAGAGAGAGAGAAGGGCCCCCTCAAGGGCACGCGAATCAATTATTTGTTCAGCGACAACGCGCGCGGCGTCCATGTGTATTTGTATATTTTTCTCTTTTGCCTTAATGAGCAATATCGCTGTCCGCAGTTCAAAATCAGCTGGTTGGAGGTCGACGATGAGCCCACCAGAAAACCGTGAGCGCAGCCTATCCTCAAGATTTTTTATTTCATGGGGCGCCCTATCTGAGGTCAAGATGACCTGTCCCCCCGCCCCGACAATCGTATTGAACGTGTGAAAGAACTCCTCTTGAACGGTCTGTTTTCCCGCTATGAATTGAATGTCGTCAACAATCAAAAGATGAAGATGTCTATATTTTTTTCTAAAAGCCTGTGTTGTTTTGTTTTGAATTGACTCTATAAGTTCATTTGTGAACCTATCTCCTGGACAAAACAAAACCCGCCCCTCCTGGTTTTTCTCAAGCACCGTTCTGGCCACCGCCTGTGCAAGATGTGTTTTTCCAACTCCAACACCTCCATAAAAAAATAAAGGGTTATATGATTTTCCTGGGTTTTGAGACACGGCCTGTGCGGCGGCAAAGGCCACATTATTACTTGTTGAGACAGCAAAGTTTTCAAATGTATATTTTAAATTGAGGCCTGAGCGGGTAAACAAGTCTTCAAGAGGAGGCTCATATGAAAGAAGGGGCTGTTCAAGTTTTGGCGCCTTCTGTTTTGATATAAACTCCACCCGCATCGATTTTTTAAAATATGCCGCAATATGAATCTCAATTTCCAACTTCTTACTCACAAGGTAGAAAGACATTCCCGGGCTGTCCGTCATGATAACCATTCTTTCATCAGACATCTCTTGCAGAGACGATTGACTCAGTAGGGAAAATATGACCGACTTTTCAGGAAGGGAGATCTTCAGGTATTCTAATAAACTTTTCCAGGTGGATTGCAACATTGAGCCGTGTATAATTTGTGGATAACTTATCCACAAATAATAAACATCTTCACACAAAATAGCAAGTGGGAATAAGTAGCTCAAAACCAGTACAATCTATACATATTTGGGCCATTAACATATGCTCTCCATTCTTTTTCCGGAGTTTTGTGTCGGGTGTGGGTATATAGGAAGCTATATTTGTGGGGATTGTTTTAAAAAGATTGCCTCAATAAAAAATAATGTGTGTGTTTATTGTGGGAGAGGTGGGGCTCTTGGGCTCACCCACATTGGGTGTAAAAGAAGCAAAGGAATAGATGGGCACAATTCTTTCTACAAATACACGTCATTCCTTAGGGGCGCCATAATACAGGCAAAATATCATCGAGCTCACCTCTTGCTTTCAAGTCTGCTAAAAAACGCACAACCATCTTTTTACGAGACGGTTTGGCGGTGGAAAAAAATATTCTCTCCTGTTGTGGTGCCTGTCCCCCTTCATCAAAAAAGATTGCTTGAAAGGGGGTTTAACCAAGCAGAAATAATCGCAACCCACATTGCTAAAAAAACCAACCTTCCTCTTAAAAATATCCTTACCAGGAAAATAAACACAGAACATCTTGCAAATATTAAGGATAACAACAAAAGAAAGATGATAATCAAAAACGCATTTTGTTTTGTGGGAGAGACCGTTCCCGACGCTGTGTTGTTGGTTGATGATGTTGTTACAACAACCTCAACGATCGGAGAGTGTGCAAGAGAGCTAAAAAGGCGAGGGGTTAAGACCGTTCTATCCTTCTCGCTTGCGAAATAATGCCGCTGCGTGATATGATAATGCTATATGGATAAACCTCTTCCAAAAATAGAAATATCGATAAAAACAATCCTCATTGGGATCGCTGTTTTTTTCTCCCTACGGTTTGCATGGGAAATGAGGGATCTTTTGCTTTCTCTTTTTATTGCATATATCATCATGAGTGCAGCAAAACAACCCGTTGAGTGGTTTACAAAAAAAGGGGCCTCCCGGGGGGTTGCGGTTTTGTCAGTGTTCCTCCTCTTCATAATTTTTGTCGGCTTTATTATTTCATGGATTATTCCCCCATTTATAGTTGAAACAACCCTTTTTATTAATCATTTCCCAAAAATAGTAGAAAGTGTAAAGAAAATTGCTCCTCTAAACGTAAATCTTGGGAACTTTTCATTTATACAATATGTCCCAAGCGTAACCAACAATTTTTTTGCTGTGGTTGGGTCATTGTTTTCAAATGTTTCTTTTGTTGTTACTACAATTTTCTTCAGCATCTATCTCACCTTGGACTCCCAAACAATTTATAACGTCATTGCTCGCCTGTTGTCAAAACAAGACGCAGAAAAAGTTATAAAGATTGAGGAAAAAATAGAAAAACGGCTGGGGCAATGGTTGGTTGGGCAGCTTTTTTTAATGGCCATAATTGGAGCGGCGACATACGTTGGACTTTTGATTTTAGGGGTTAAGTATGCGCTCCCACTTGGGATTATTGCTGGCGTTCTTGAGGCTATTCCGACGATCGGGCCAACGATTGCAGCGATTCCCGCATTCTTGGTTGGGTTTTCACAAGCACCCCTTCTTGGACTTTTTACATTACTTCTCTCTATTGTCATTCAACAATTTGAAAACCACATAATCGTCCCTATGGTTATGAAGAGGGTAATAGGGCTACACCCCGTAGTGACGCTTATCGCGCTTATTGTGGGGGGGAGATATGGGGGGGTTTTGGGAATGCTCTTTGCCATTCCTCTCACCCTCGTTGTGGGGGCCATCTTGTCTCACAGCAAAGATTAACGGGAATTCCTCGGTAATTATGAGGTAATTATGAAAATAGCAATACTTGGTGGTGGGCTTACCGGTCTTACCTCCGCATATTATTTGGCAAAAAAAGGACACAGTATTGTGTTGTATGAGGCTGAGGGCAAATTGGGAGGTCTTGCGCAGGGCTTCAATAGAAAAGGGTGGGAGTGGGAGCTTGAACGCACATATCATCACATATTCAGCAATGATGGGGAAATTTTAAAATTAGCTAGAGAAATTGGATACGATGGATTTGTTTTTACACAGCCACTTACCGCATCATTATTTGGGAGGGTAAATAATTACCGCATTTTTCCCGTAGATTCACCGAAAGACTTTCTTTTGCTGCCTGAATTATCTTTCCTATCGAAGTTGCGGGCGGGAATAACAATCGTTTTCTTGAAGCTGTCCCCCTTTTTATCATATTATGAAAAAGTGACCTCCGGTGCATTTTTACGGATGACAATGGGGAATGAAGTTTGGGAGGTGTTATGGGAACAACTCTTTCGGAAAAAGTTCGGTATATATGCGGAAAAAATACTAGCTTCATTCATATGGGCGCGCGTTACAAAGAGAACTCAAAACCTAGGATACCCCACAGGTGGATTCCAAACATTTATAGATGAGGTTGCCGCCAAAGATAGAAGCCTGGGTGTTTTAATAAGTAAATCATCATATATAACAAATATACGGAAAGAAGGGGTGGTTTATGAGGTTTCTGGAAAAAAGGAGGGTGCTGATTTTTCCGAAACCGTAGACGCTATTATCTCTACGCTTCCATACCCCACAACTCTCAAAGTCATGGGAGATCTACTCGGGGAAGACTATTGTGCTCAGCAGAGAAAAAGGAAATATCTATTTGCCATAAACCTGATACTCAAATGGGACAAACCCCTTCTTAACAAAGTATATTGGCTCAATGTGGGGGCAAGGGATATTCCCTTCATGTGTGTGGTCCAACATACCAACTTTGTCGATAAGTTGCATTATGACAATAAACACATAACATATATTGCTTGGTATGTTGACGAAGGAAGTGAACTCTTGAAAAAAAACGAAGAAGAGATGTTGAAATTTGTCCTTCCACACCTAAAAAACATAAATCCGCAATTATCCGAGGTTCCGGAAGTGGTTGCTCTCATCAAGGCACCTTTCGCGCAACCCATTTTTGATGCGGAGTTTACGAAGATTCCACAATCATTTGCGACAAAGGAAAAAAACATATTGATTGCAAATTTAGACATGACATACCCCTATGACAGGGGTACAAATTATGCCGTAAAATTAGGAAAGGTGGTTAGTAATTATTTTTTAAACCAACAATGAATACAAAAAATATCATCATCACAATCACATCAGTTGTCGTGGCCCTTTTTATCATAAAAATCCTCAACATAGGGTATCCACTTCATGTTTCGGTCAGCAACACCAGTACAGAGCTTGCAGTGGTGGGAGAGGGGAGAGTTGACGTGATACCAGACGTTGCATATGTGGATGTGGGAGTGACGGTTAACAATGTTGCAACAGTTGAAGAAGCAAGAAAAAAGATCGACAAAATAAACACAGACCTTGTCGCGGCGGTAAAGAAACTTGGAATTTCATCTAAAGAGATAAAAACAACTAACTATTCCGTATACCCCTCATATTCATACGAGAACGGTACAAGTAGGATTGTCGGATATGAAGGGAACGCAACAGTAACAATAAAAACAAAAAAGATTGGGGAAATATCCTTGGTTATTGAAGCGGCCACAAAAGCGGGGGCAAACCAAATAAACAACACTCGGTTTGTGGTTGATAATCCAGCCAAATATAGGGAAGAGGCGCGGGGGGCCGCAATCAAAAACGCGAAAGAACAGGCGAAAAAACTTGTAGGATCCTTGGGAATAAGGTTGGGGAGGGTTATCAACATAGTTGAATCACTAAGCGGCGAATCATCCCCAGCAGCCCCAATGTATCAGAAATTCGAAGGTGGTGAGGGAGGGTCTGGTCCGTCACTTGAGGCTGGAGCGGAGGTTGTCACATCGACCGTTACGCTCTATTTTGAAAAACGATAATAATAAACCACACTTAATCTGGTACAATACATATTCAGTCGGAGCGTAGTTCAGATGGCTAGAACGTGCGCTTTGGGAGCGCAAGGTCGCGAGTTCAAGTCTCGCCGCTCCGACCATACTTCGTTTGTATCTCCTGTATAATAAATTTCTATGACAGTTCAAAAAAAACCATACATAATTGTTCCACATCTTATAGAACAACCGACATGGGGTGGATCATATATTTGCGAAATGAAAGATTGGCTCATGAAGGAGGGGGTTAAAGGAAAAAAAATAGGCCAAAGTTATGAGTTATATAGCGGTACAAAGCTTGCGGTTGGATTATCCTCTACGGAAAGCCAAGAGTATGGTCCTCAATATGGCAAAACAATTAATATATCTCTTTTTTCCGAAGACAGACCATTTCCTCTCATCAAATTTACTCAAGCAAAAGGGAACTCTTTTCAACTTCATGTTCGTCCAACAGAAAACGACCAATATTGGCAACCAAAAGCAGAGTCGTGGTATTACTTCGAGGATGGAAAAATAACATTCGGGTTAAAGAAGGGGGTAGATATTGATGAATATAAAAACTGTTGCTTTGAAATCAACAATAAAATGAAAGAACTCAGCTCTCTGGTTGTGGAAAAAAGTATGACACGTGCCCAAGCAGATCAACTCGCAAGAGAATTTATTACAGAAAAAAATCCATGGCAATTCGTAAACACACATATAGTAAAAAAAGGAGACGTAGTGGATTTGAGTGGAGGAGGATTGCATCATTCCTGGGAAGAAGATCTATCTGCATGTCCACAAGGGAACATACTGTATGAGATACAGCAAGACGTGATGGATCCTGTTTCAACAATCCGCTCGTTTGATCAAGGAAAGTTCAAAGAGGATGGGACGATTAGAGATATCCAAATTGATGATTATTTCAAACATATCGACCAAGATGAAAAAAGAAACACGCTTTCAATAGAAAAAAAAGAGGACGGGCAATTGTTTGATACCCCATTTTATTCACTCACGTCTCTTAAGCTTGAAGCGGATAAGAATATGAAAAGCACCTCATCGTTTCACCACCTCTTTGTAAAAGACGGATCCATTGAGGTTGTGGATGAATCTGGAGAGTCAATACAGATTGGAAGAGGGCACTCTTGTTTTATTCCTCAAGGGATACGTTACGTCATCCACCCAAAAATACAGGGAGAATTGTTATTAACATATTTACGATAAAAATATGAAATTCATACATATCAACTCGGGAATATCTCATGAAACAATAAGCAAGAAACAAGGAGAGTTGGCAGACTACATAAAGAACCTAAAACAGATAGTTAGGGATCGCGATTACAGCAAAAACGAGGCATCTTTATGTCTTGTTGATGATTTCTCCATGCTGAATGATGTAAAAAAAATAGTTGAAAGGAAAAAATCAAAAAACCTCAAATACATAATTAATATCGGAATAGGTGGCTCATACTTAGGGACAAAAGCGCTCTATGATAGTGTGTATGGCTCGTTTGATTTGTTTCAAACGGAAAGATATCCAAAAATAATATTCCTCGATACTACGGATGTCGAATATATCAATCACTTTATCTCCTTTTTCAAAAAAGAAAACCCAGCACCCGGTGAAATGGTCATCAATATCATAAGTAAATCCGGGGGGACAACGGAAACAGCGACGAATGGAGAAATGGTCCTACTGCTTTTTAAAGACACATTCAAAAACTGGCAGGAATATGTGGTTGTGACGACAGACAAAAACTCTCCCTTATGGAATAGGGCAATCTCATTGGGGATAGATGTTTTGGAAATACAAAAAAATGTTGGGGGAAGGTATTCGGTGTTTTCCGCGGTGGGATTATTTCCTCTTGCGCTTTGCGGCTTTGACATTGAAGGGATCATGAAAAGCGCAACCGCAATGAGAGATCGATGTTTGAAGGACGAGAATAATGGTGCGCGCGAATCAGCAATCATCCTATTTGAACACTCAGGTCGGGGAATCGCCATTAATGATAATTTTTATTTTCATATGGAGCTTGAATCCTTGGGAAAGTGGTATCGCCAGTTGATGGGGGAAAGCACAGGAAAAAGTGGGAAGGGTCTGACGCCAACTGTTTCTATCGGGTCGGTCGACCTTCATTCGGTTGTTCAACTGTATCTAGGAGGGCCAAAAAACAAATATACGTCCTTCATTTATACAAACACATTTGACGAGTGTGGATTACCCAAGACAAATTTATTGACCCACATTCAAGGAATAGAGGGAAGATCGGTGGGGGACATCATGGGAGCGATACAACAGGGGACAATTAAGGCATATGAAAAAACGAATCTTCCCTATTCGGAAATTATCTTGGAGTCTGTATGCGTCGAAGAGATTGCGGCATATATGCAGTTTAAAATGATAGAGATGATGTTCTTGGGAAAATTGATGAATATAAACGCATTCGATCAACCCCAGGTTGAATTGTATAAAATAGAAACAAAGAAGATTCTTGCAGAAAAATAATCTATAATGCATGCAATGCACTCGATGATCAAAACAATTAAGGTGTTTGCGCGAGCGATGAGGGTAAATCAATGGATAAAAAATCTCATTGTTTTTACTGCTGTCATATTTGCCGGAAAATTATTCGATGTTGTTCTGCTTTGGCAGACATTTCTTTCTTTCTGTATATTCTGCCTTCTTTCTTCCACCTCATATCTCTTGAATGATATCATCGACTATTCCTACGACAAAAAACACCCAGTCAAACGGTATAGACCCATTGCCTCTGGGGAAATAAGCATGCAGCAGGCAACATTCGCCGTTTTTATTCTCACGATATTATCACTGTTGTTTTCCCTTCTTTTTTCACCATCCTTTTTCTTTCTTGCACTTCTTTTTATACTCCTTCATTTTTTTTATTCGCTTTATTTGAAAAAATTTCCAACAATTGATATTTTTTCCATATCCTTCTCATTTATGATCCGTGCTTTTGGTGGAGAAGTGGTGACGGGATACCATATACCAATCTGGCTTTTGCTCACGATATTTTTTATCTCATTATTCATGGCGACGGTAAAACGACATGCAGAACTTATTACACATGGAAGAGAAACGAGAGAGTCGCTTTATCGATACCAAGAACATTATCTCGATTTTTTAACCACAACTTTCGCAACAGGAACAATTCTTGCTTATGCAACATATACTTATATGGAAAAAATTCCTCAGGTAAACACAATCTTTTCTTCCTTCATGAGTAATTATTTGCCTGGTTTTGAGGCGCGAAAATGGATGATGGTAACAATTCCCCTTGTCGTTTACGGAATCTCACGCTATGCACAACTCCTATATGAGAAAGTTGAGGGAGAGCGTCCAGAAAAGATAATTACAAAGGATGTCCCGCTGGTGGCGACAATATTATTGTGGGTTGGGACAATTGTTCTTCTGATGTATGTGTTATAGGGCTTGACTTATTAAGCTTTTATCATCTAAAATAAGCACATATGAAAAAAATAAATATTCTCGCACTAAGCATAATGTCATTTTTGGTTCCTTCAGTGTATGCTGCGGGCGCCGACGTGGGCGGCACTCTCGGATTTGCTGTCCCCAACTTAGCAAAAGTAATTTCCTTTATGGTGCGCTTCCTCTTTTTCTTTGCTGGTCTTGCCGCGCTTCTATATCTATTGCTTGGGGCAATGGCGTGGGTCACTTCATCCGGAGATAAGGAAAACGTAAAAAAAGCACAAGATAAAATACAAGCGGCCGTCGTCGGTCTTGTCATTCTTGTCGTCGTACTTGTCCTTATCGCAACAATGGAACAATTGGTACTTAAAGGAGCATTCTGTGTCGGACTTACAGATTGTAGTGTCCAAGACTCAATACCAAAATTACTTAACTAACCGTCATGATCCCATCAGTATATGCTGCCACGGTTGATGAGTGGGGCACCTGCATGGTCGATGGGGTTCCAACTCTCAAATGTTTCGAGGTTGTGTTTCAAAACATACTCAATATGGCCTCAGGCCTTATTGTTGTGGTTTTGTTTGTCATGTTTGTCATGGGAGGATTCAGCTATCTGACCTCTCTTGGTAATCCAGAAAAACTCAAGAAGGCGCAAGGAACTCTTCGGTATGCAGTAATCGGTCTAGTCATATTTCTCGCTTCATTCCTCATTCTCAATGTTATTGACATCCTTTTCTTGGGAGGAACAGGGAAGCTCTTCAAGTTTAGTATTGGAGATTAATTCGACTTGAAGTTTTGCTGCAAGATAACGTTTTTATCAGGTTGTTCAACCGGAGAAACAAGCTCTTGTTTGCTTGAGAGGAAGGTAAGAATGATATAGCACAATACTCCAAATCCAACTCCAAGAAGAATGATCCCTAACTTTTTCATATATTGACAGTATCTTTGATGAGATATTGTGGGCGTTTTTGAACCTCTTTATATATTTTACTTATATATTCCCCAATAATTCCGATCGTAAGAAGTTGTACGCCCCCAATAAACATGACACCTACAAAAAGAGCAGTCCATCCTGTTACCCATCCAGACGCATGGACAACCTTACCGATAATCGCATATAGTATGCCAAGAAATCCAACACCTGCCGAAAAGAATCCCAAATATGAGGCAAGTCTTAAGGGTTTGGTTGAAAAAGATATAATTCCTTCCATTGCGAAATTGAGCATTTTGGAAAGAGTGTAGTGTGTTTCTCCAGAAAATCGTTTTTCTCTTTTAAAATACACATATTCAGCTGGATATCCTCCCCACGCGACCAAGCCACGTAAGAAGCGGGATTGCTCCGAGAGATTGTTTAAGAACTGTACGATTTCCTTATCAAGAAGTCTGAAGTCTCCGACCTCATCGGGAATAGGGGTCTCTGATAGGAAGTTAATAAATTTATAGAACATGGAAGCGGTTTGCTTTTTGAAATACGAATCAACTTCTCTTGTTTTTCTTTTTGCATAAACAACCTTTGCTCCCTTTTTCCATAATCCAATCATTTCGTAGATCACTTCGGGTGGATCTTGAAGGTCAGCGTCAATAGAAATGACGCAATCACCTTTTGAATATCGATATCCGCACGTAAGAGCCATTTGATGACCAAAGTTCCGATAGAAGTTCAGACATTTTATTTTATTGTTTGATGTAGAATGTTTTTTTATTTCATCGACGGTCTTATCCGATGATCCATCGCTTACAAAAATGATTTCATAATCATATTTTTCAACAATAGGAATTAGACGTTCAAGAAGAGGGGAAATATTATGTTGTTCGTTAAAAACAGGAACAATAATAGAGAGAAGAAAGGTGTTCATTGTTACGGGGCCAGGAGTCGAACCGTGGTCTAGAAGATTATGAGCCTTCTGTGCAACCGTACACTACCCCGTATGGGTATATTCAATACTAAGTATACCAGAAGTTATTCAAAAAATAACCCCACCCATTGTCTATAAGGAGCCTCTGTTGGTCCCACATATGGGGTTGGAGTTGGAGAGGGAGAAGGAATGATTATCATATACTCATTCTCTCGAACCAAGCTTTGTTTATTCCTTAAATTCTTTTCTATTTCAAAATCCGACAGGTTTGATTGTTTACGGATCCCTAAGGATTTATTTATTTCTTGTGCGGTTGTCAAATTATGCTTCGTTTCATCGTAGAAAGAAATATTTTTATAGTAATCACCAATATTTCTAATAAGAGAAATGACTAGGAAGATCAAAACCACAATAAAGAAAATTTTTCTCATACAGGCAACAACTGCTTCAAAACAGCCATGATTCGTGCGGAATCCGCCTTACTTCGAAGTTCTTTCATACAAATACCTATGCTCGCTTTTTGATTTTTTGCAATCAAATCCTTATTTTTCTCAAGGAGTGCGGTTATTTCACTTTTTAACACCTCATCTGTAAGCTCTGCTGGAAGATATGAGTTCACAATGACGAGTTGTTTGTTTGCTTCTTCGATAAGATCGTTTCGTCCACCTTTTTGGAATGATTCAACCGACTCGACAAGCTCTTTTTTGATTTTTTTTATAACCTCGAGCACTTCCACATCAGCAAGTGGGCCACCTTTATCTATCTCTTTATTTTTTACCTTTGATATAATCTCCCTGATTGTTTGAAGTTTTAGGGTTTCTTTTGCCCTTAAGGCGGTTATTTGTTCAGCTTGCAATTGTTCGTATAGCATATAATAATTATACTCTATGAAAAAAAGAGATTCAGCGCCCGACATGTTACGTCTCTTCAAAAGCTTTAAGAAAGATGTTCTTGATAATAAACCCGCCCACGATCAGATGATCAATGAGGTCCGCATGATGAAATTCAAGGTCAAACCAATCCAAGGCGACGTTTCAAAACTCAACTTCTCGAATCAAGCGTTCGTGGAGACGATATGGCAACTAGGGAAAATGGATGACTTCATTGAAAAGCACATCTCAAAAATTGACAAACAACAAGAGCATGCCTTTTACCATTATTTCGAGGGGATGTATCAACAACTCCAGGAAAAATTGAGCAATCTTCATTTTGGCACAGGCATAGTGGATTTAAACGCAAAACGAAACCTTGTGGAAATGGAAATATATAAAGAAGGGAAAAGAGGAAAACCCCTCAATTAACTTAAGACATATCCTATGAAGAAATTCCCCATAATTATTGATTTGGAGACAAAACACACATTCCGGGATTTCAGCGAACATGAAAAACTTGGTGTTTCTGTCATGGCTCTCTATGATTACGGCACAGGAAAGGGCGTTGTCTTTGAAGAAAAAGATTTGAACAAATCATTTTCCATTCTTGAAAATGCTTCATATGTCATCGGCTACAACAGCAACGGTTTTGATTTACCCGTCCTTCAGGCATATTATCCAGGAGCATTATTATCACTTTCGACATTCGACTTATTGGAAGACATCCGTGCAAAAATCGGCAGACGCCTCGCTCTAAATGATATGGCAGCCGCAACCCTAGGAAAGAAAAAAAGTGGCCACGGCCTTATGGCGATTGACTATTATAAGGAGGGAAAGATCGAGGAATTGAAGAAATACTGTCTGGACGACGTTATGATAACCAAAGAGCTCTTTGATTTTGGAGTGAAATATGGAGAGGTATATTATGTCAATGAAATAGGGAGAAACATCATCCGGGTTGACTGGAAAAGATACATGGAGGGCAACGGGAATGCCCAAACTGAACTTACCCTTCCATTTTAGGCTTCAAAAACGCACTTCCATTTGGTATCATATAGTTTGTCACCTTTTCCCCTGTAGCTCAACGGTAGAGCAGGTCGCTGTTAACGACAAGGTTCCAAGTTCAAATCTTGGCGGGGGAGCACTTCGGCAAGCTCAGTGCAAGCCACAATACAATGAATACTATCCACTGGTATGTCTACCTGCTTCTTTGCGATCAGAAAACTTTTTATGTTGGAATAACAGATGATGTTGAAAGTAGACTAATTTCCCATAAAAATAAACAATCCTTTTTCACAAAAAAGTTTTCTGATGTTGAGCTAGTGTACTGTGAAAAATATACAAGTAAAACTGAGGCTGCAATTAGGGAAAAACAACTTAAAGGTTGGAGTAGCGCAAAGAAGCAACAACTAATAATAGGAGGACTAGGAATAAACAGCTGCACTGAGATTGACGGAGAACTTTGTCGGAAGAAATAACTTCGTGAACTTGTGGTGAGCATGCCGAACCAAATCTTGGCGGGGGAGCCACATAAGGCTCTAAAACACCCTCACATATAATCCAACTGTAATACGGTAAAATATACTCATGGAAAAACAGGTAAATGAAAAAATATTGAAGTTATCCTACTTCACAGTAATTTATAACGTTTTAGAAGGAGTTATATCTATTTTCACCGGTTCATCATTAAACACAATTTCTCTTGTTGGTTTTGGGTTTGATAGTTTTATTGAATCTATTTCTGGTGGTATTATCATATGGAAAACAAAAAAAGGAACAACAAATAAACATGATGACCCTACAGAAGCAAAAGCAATTAAACTCATCTCATACAGTTTTTTTATATTGGGAGGATATGTTTTATTCGAATCTATTAAAAAACTTCTTAATCATGAGGCTCCACAACAGAGTTGGTTTGGAGTTGTGATAGCTGGCGTATCTATTGTTGTAATGTTGGGTTTATATAATCAAAAAAAGAATATAGGAATAACTACTCATAATCGTGCATTGGTAGCTGACTCAAAACAAACACTTGCTTGTATATGGTTGTCAGCGACCATGTTAATTGGACTCGGCTTAAATTATCTATTTGGATTATGGTGGACTGATGCTGTATCGGGCGTAATAATCTCTGGCTTGTTATTTAAAGAAGGATACTTTACACATAAAGAGAAACATTTGTGTGATTGCTGATTAAAACATAAAAAACCTTCTTATTGCCCCAACTTTGGAGAGCACTTCAGCAAGCCCAGTGCAAGCCCTCATTTTTTTCTTAAATCTATGTCTACTCACAAAACAAAAAATAGGCGGCTTGATATAATTTACATATGAAAGATATTCAATTTCAAAGCGACGGATTAACCCTTAAGGGCAATTTGTTTTATCCAGAAAAACTAAAAGAAAAAAATCCTGCAATTCTTTTTATCCATGGATGGACAAGCGACAAGAGTAGAAGTTTTCAATACGCCAAGGATCTTATCAAGCTTGGTTATGTTGTAATGCTTTTCGACATGAGGGGACATGGTGTGAGTGAAGGGGATATAAACAAATACACCCCAAAGCAATTTTTAAAAGACTGCATTGAAGCATACGATTATTTGGTCTCTCTTCCCGAGGTGGATTCACAAAATATTTCTGCAGTTGGTAGTAGCTTTGGAGGATATTTAGTCTCCATCTTAAGCAAACAAAAAATCTTACATAACGTCGTATTAAGGGTTCCCGCAGACTACAAAAAAGAAAGTTTTGAGTCGCTTCAAGTACAAAATGGAGGTAAAAATCCAGGTGTATCTGAGTGGAGAACAAAACCAAGGAAATTCGATGAAACACTCGCCCTTGAGGCAATCCACGATTTTATGGGAAACATCTTAATTATTGAATGTGAAAAGGACACACTCGTTCCTCATCAAGTTATCCAAAATTATATCGATGCAATTCAGGACAAGTTAAAAATGAAACATATAGTTGTCAAAAATGCCCCACATAGTATTAAGGATGGTCCTTTTAAAGATGAGGTGTCGAGAATATTAGTCGAATGGTTTAAGGATAGAAATCCTTTTTATATAGACAACTTGATATAATCAATCTATGTCTAAGAATCCGATCATTAATGCTTTGAGCGTTTCTGCATATATTGTTCTTGGGGTTACCATAATGACTTTTGTCTCCCAAACTCTCAGAAATAAGCCCGACACTTTTTTTGCGCCAGTCGTATTTTTATCACTACTTACCCTTTCTGTTGCGGTGATGGCATACCTCTTTTTTTATCAACCATTATTGTTTTTTATTGAAGGGAAGAAAAAGGCGGCAATTGATCTTTTTGTTAAAACCGTAGGAATCTTTGCTGTTTTTACTATTGTCGCATTGATACTGCTATTCTCAGGTTTGGGGCGATAAGAAAGCTCCTTTCTAGTCTGATATACTTTACACATGGCTCCAATCCACACGCATCTTACGCAAATCAAAAAACAAAAAGTTTTGTTTATATCTATCTTGGTGAACATCATAGTTCTATGCGCGGTAATCGGTGGAGTTGTGAAATATCGCGAACAGTTGGTAAGTGCATTGATCCAAAAAATAGTAAATAGTTCAAACAAATTGTCTTCGTATCACCTTGAAACCACCTTCAATTTTTCCTCGCTTCACTTTTCCACAGATTTCGTGGGAGACACGGCAAAATGGAAACAGATTTTCATGAGATGGAGCTTTGCCAACAAGGAAGACATGGCGCACCTCATCTTTAACAAAGATAATATGTATCTAAAGCTAGACTCGTCTCAATTGAGGCAATACATCACAGACGAGTTTAAGGGAAACGGGTCATATACTGAAAGCGCCGACTTCCTTCACTTCAAGAAAACCATTCTCCAAAATACATTCGTGAACGGAAAAACATATCTGTTGTTCAATAAAACCATACTTGATGGTTTGAATCCCAGCAAGGAATATGAAAAGGAAGTATTGGAGAGTGGACGGTTGATGAATGAACAAATCGTAAAATCTTTACGGTTGCGAGGGATTCCCACTATCCAGTTTGTTTCCCCTGCTTTCTCGTTGAAGATCCCCCTGAGATTTGATTACCAAAAACTCAATAGCATACTGTTTCCTTCAGTACGGGCATTCATGATAAAGGATCAACAATTGTTGAATGACATCTTCGATAAGACAACTATAGACGTGTATGTGAACATGAGAGGGGAGATAATCAAAATAGTAACATCTTGTCCACCACTTTCCAAAAAACAGATTGCAGGAGTGTTTGATGATAAGCCAAATCACCCTAGTAACATATTCTGGCAATTGAACGACCGTATCGTAAATACAGTCATGAAAATAGATAAACAGTATGTGATTACATTTGAATTTTCAAATATAAATAAACCGATTTCGATTACTCCTCCCAAAAACAGTGTGGGATTCCAAGAAATGATGAATGGCCTAACGCAACAACCGAAGCCAGCACAAATTCCCACACCAACCAAAAAAAAATTTGTAGCGAATAATAGTTTTAACGTGAAATCAACCGGGAAAGAAGTGGATTACAATTTTTTTATGATCCACAATATGTTGTATCGATATTATTCCGATCATGGGGTTTATCCTTCTTCCCTCGACTTGTTATCGAACATGTACTTTAAAGGAATGGTTCCGGGAAATCCAAAAACAGCACAGGGATTTTACTATATGACATTTGAAAACAACAAAGGGTATATGTTATGTCCTACAGCCGAATCTTCTCGTGAATACTGTCATAAAAAATATCTGCTTGATGAGGTAAATTGAAAATATGGGTGTTGATGGAAGTGGGTTGCAGGCCAGGTTTGGATTTCTTGATATAATTTTTCATGCACTCGCATCTATTTAATCCAATAAACGATACATCTCAACTACTTAAAACGATTGAATATATTCATGTTGAGTGCCATAGGCTTTGCAAAAAGAATCTCGGTTACCTGTTACCGGTTGCTGGCAACATCGGCGTTTTTTGTCATTTTGAAGATGAGTTCATAAGACTAACCAGAATAAGGGAAGAATTGACAGAAGCAAACAATAATTGGAATAAGAAGTATTTTAAACTACATGTACCAATAATCATTCCTCAAAAAAATGAAATACCAGCAACAACCTACACGTATTTATATATCCGTAAACCTAATAAGAACACCCCTCACATTGGAGATGTGGATTTTTATATGGAACCTAACAAATTTTTAGCTCTTAAACAATCTTTACTAGAAGATAAGACAATGGAGGGTGTTTCCATTTTCAACAGGCCAGATCTCGATTTGATTCGACTTTTCGATCCTGAAATTAACGTTTCTTCATTTATTGGCCAAAAGACAATGATTGAAAATATTCTTTAGTTCATATTTCACTGCCTCACTTAGGAGAGCTTTTTGATGAGCATAATTATGACTTATTAACCAATCTGTTTTTTCAGTGTTTGTTGGATATCCTCTTTGTTTGTTGGTTCCAACATTTGTTTAAGCTCAAGATCTTTTGAAACATCAATATTATTTTTTTTAAGCAAGAGGATTAACAACTCGATAGATTTTGTGATTTCTTCCTCAGCGATTGTATTTATATGTAAGTCGATCTCATCTCGTAAATCATCAATCTTTGCGGCACGATTTTGAGATATTAACACGATAATAGCCAAAAAAATAGCTTCTAATGAAACAATCATCGTTAGCAAACCAAAGGGAAAGGGATCAAAAACTCGAATATTTGGGATGGCTCCAGTATTTATCGCTATCCAACCTAAAAACCATACGGCATTAATAACGAGAAACTCCATGCTTCCCAAACGGGACGTTATAAAATCAGCAAGTTTCTCTGTTGGTGATCGATCAATATTTGCATGTGCTTCAAAACTTTCGATTGTTCTTTTTCTGCTCTTAAATCTTCGTCGGAATGCAGCTGGGTCATGAAGGGGTATGAGGTTTTGATCATTGAGATGAGACATAAAGATAACCTGATTATACATTAAATGATTAAAACGATAATAAATTACCTATTATTCCAACCAAGACGGAAATTAATCATGGAGTTGATGTTCTATGCTAAAATTTAATATATGAAAACACTTCATTTTTCGATCCACATCAATGCGCCACAAAAGAAAGTTTGGGAAATCATGCTCAGCGACAAGACATATCGTGAATGGGCAGCAATATTTATGCAAGGATCACATTTTGTTGGAAATTGGGCAAAAGGTAGTAAAATGCAATTTCTTGCACCAAATGAAAATGGGGGAATGGGTGGTATGGTGAGTCTTATTGCCGATAATGTCCTCCATGAATTAATGTCAATCAAACACATAGGTTTGGTAAATGACGGAGTAGAAGATATCACAAGTAGCGAGGCAAAAAAATGGGTTGGGTACGAAAAATATAGATTCATAGATGTAGATGGAAAAACTAATCTATTGATTGAGATAGATGTGGCCAATGAATTCAAATCATTCATGAATGAAACATGGCCGAAAGCATTGCAAACGCTTAAAGCATTGGCAGAGAAGTAATTCCTTCCATAGAAATCCCCACCCTCCCGCTTTTCCAATATCAATCTAATACAAAAGTTGTAATATATAAGTATGCAAAACACAAATAATAAAAAAATAACCATGACACGACAAGAGGAATTATTTGCAATATTAAAACATCGTTTTGAGAAGAATATGACTCGTCATAAAGGTGTCAACTGGACTCAAGTACAAAAAAGGTTGGAAGCCAATACTGAAAAACTCTGGTCGCTTAATGAAATGGAGCGGACCGGTGGGGAACCGGATGTGATTGGTTTTGATAAAAAAACAAGTGAGTGTATTTTTTATGATTGTTCAGTGGAAAGCCCAAAAGGGCGTAGGAGTGTGTGTTATGATCGCGAGGCATTGGAAGAGAGAAAAGAATTTAAGCCAAAGAACTCGGCGCTGGAGATGGCCACAGACATGGGGATTGAGATATTAACGGAAGAACAATATGGGGAATTGCAGAAACTTGGCGATTTTGACACGAAAACATCAAGTTGGCTAAAGACACCTCCCGAAATAAGGAAACTAGGCGGTGCCATTTTTGCCGATCGTCGCTATAACCATGTCTTTGTATTTCATAACGGTGCAGATTCCTACTATGGTTCAAGAGCATTTCGAGGCTTGCTGAGAGTTTAGATTTAATCCTTGTGCAGGATAAAATCAATGATTTGCTTACTAAACAAAGTCATATTTAACGCAATGCTCAGACTATGTTCAAATGAAGGGGTAACTGTGTTTTTTGCTCCCTGTATCGAAACGGTAGAAGGTGGAACAACCTCATCAAATAGCGGTCTCAATGTTAAAATCCTACTTCTGTCATATGGTGTAAATGTTTTTTCCAATTCCTGAGCTTTTAACACCGACTCTTTGAATGAGGGGCTCAGCTCAGTTGCTTGGTTAAATGTAAACCATGGCCAGTCGCCATCTCTCACTCTTCCACAGTTGATAATAACCTTATCAATACTTTTTCTTCTTTCACCAAACAAATTAAGCGCAAAACTGCTTCCGGCAGAATTCCCAACAAGTGATATATGTGAATTTGTTTCTAATAATGAATCTATCAGTTCAAGAGCCCTTAAAAGTTTTTCTGAAAGCCCCTTTTCTTCGATCTTCCATCGTACGTCGAAAACGTGTGGAATGATTCCAAATTTTTTCCATCTATTTGACGCCCATATGTGGCGATCGACACCATTACCTAATCCGGGAATAACAATTACATGGTTCGAAGTAGACATATATTGTAATTATATCCAAGCATTGGTAAAAAGGATAAAACCATGATCACACAATATTTAGGAAGGAAAAAACAACATGATGAAACAGATTGAAAATTTACGTTGTTGAATCAATCTAACGCTTAGATGTATAATGCCTACTGAAAATGTCAAATAGAACACTAACCCACTTTATTGACTTCGTTAAAAATACCCATAGGTTGAAATCTAAAGAAGCGGACATATTGACACTGCGTCTAAAAGGAAAAAGATTAAAATCAATAGGAAATAAATATAAGGTGTCTTATGAAAGAATCCGACAGATAGAGAAGGAATCCTTAATTAAACTAAACAACAAATCTTATCAGGAAAAACTTTTCTAACCGTTCCTACTACATATTTTTTTTTACCAAATTCCTATCCAAGGAGCAATCAAGACATGTTCTATTGAGATTCATATATTTTTCGATAAACAGGGGATATAGTAATAGATTTTGGGTATGAAGAAAGCATAGGGAGAACTTGACCAATTGAGACACTTTTCCTTCGTGTTTTTTTATTTTCAATAAGTTGATGTTTGTGCCAAATATCATATTTATGTTTAGATAAATGCATTGTTTTGGTGCAGAATTCGCTTCCACATTTGCATATGTGTGTACAGGGTCTACATGTGCCATCATTCGGATACAGCAAATATGAAATGGTGAGTTCTTCATTAGGCTCAATATTCCTCAAGGTAAAAAACAGCGTGTGTCCATAATACACATACATCCAACAATTGGGAGAACAGGAGTGGTTGATGAGGTGAGGTCCTGGCTTTGATAAATCCGGATAAATGGATTTTTGATCATCAAAATACATGAGATACAAACCTTTTTTATCCTGATCTAAATCATAGTCAGCGTTTCTTATAATCGTTCCAAGGTAATCGCTTATAACGACCCCAGATTTAATCCTTTTTTTTGCAAAAACCCCCCACCCCCTTTTTCCAGTCTTTTTTATTTTCCATGAATCCTTTTCTAGTAAGAACATATCTGAGATGAAGTGTACCACAGGCTCATATATTTATACTTGTATACCAAATGCATTAATAATGTATACTCAAATTAATATGTATAAACACATAAAGGGGGTGAAAATATAATGAAGAAAGTATATATTTTACTCGTACTCGCCGCCGTTCTCACTTTTATTACCACACCAGCTCAAACACAAGAAAACTCAAGTGGCGCATGTAGAAAAATTAGTGATGGGGGGATCACGTATCACGGACAACCAATCACATCCGGCTATGACAAGTGGGGGTATAACTTCGAAGGTCATATTTTTAACGGTATCTTCGGCAACTACTTAATGCCTGAACCACCTTTAGTCGTAGGAGACAATCTGATGATGAAATGGAATGAGGCATGGTTAAGTAGTAAAAACTGCAATTCCAATCCGAGCGTTACGGAGCTAGACAGAAACAACGGATCTAGAGACTATAAAGGAACTGGTGCATGGATAACAAATCATGCCACGGGAACATATATCGAGAATGGATTTACATGTAAGTGGAGCGATTTTGCGAAAGTGGTTGCTGTCCCAAAAGAAGCCCAACTAGATTCTGCTTTGATATCACCGAAATGTAAGCCATCTTTAGAAAGTGGATTTGATGGATATATGTGGCGCCTGGAAGGGAAAGAAATAGGGTGTTCTATATGGAGCGACACTTTTGACGGGCTTGCATTAATCCAAGAGGTGAGCAGCGATCCTTGTGGTAAAAAGGAACATCTATCGAATTACAGAACACAGTCTAAATTTGGACTAGGTGGAAATTAACGGCAAAAATATCTAAAAATCAAACTATGAACTACACAAAGAATAGTCAACTTCTTGATCTGACAAATAAAGTTGCAATCGTTACCGGTGGATCGGTTGGTATAGGATATGGCATCAGCAATCGTCTCGCTGAGGCCGGAGCAAAAGTGATGATTGTTTGCAGAAACAAGGAAGAAGGAGAGAAAGCGGTAGAAGACTTAAAAACGAATGGGTTTTCCGTCGCGATCACTCAAGGAGATGTTTCAAAGGAAGAAGACGTGAAAAAAGTCATTTCTGAAACCATAAAATTATTTGGAGGGATAGATATTCTTGTGAATAATGCCGGTATTTTTCCGTTTGCCCCACTTACGCAACTTACGAGCGAATTATTTGAGAATGTTCTATCAATAAACCTTAAAGGGGTCTTTCTGTTTACGAAGTATGTATCTGAACAAATGATCCAACAAGGAAAGGGTGGGAAGATAATAAACGTAACCTCAATTGACGCAATTCATCCATCAATGGTTGGCCTTGCTTCATATGATGCCTCAAAACATGCCGTATGGGGATTCACGAAAAACGTTGCGTTGGAGCTTGCAAAAAATAATATTTCAGTGAATGCAGTTGCCCCAGGGGGAGTAATGACAAAAGGCGTTGCCTCAATGCAGGCAGGGGGGAAAGAAGTCTCAATTGAAAGAAACCCAGAACCACCTAAAATGGACGTTGCCATGGGAAGAATGGGCGTTCCAGACGATATTGGGAAAGCGGTTCTTTTTCTCGCATCAGACATGTCGTCATATATGACCGGAAGCCAGATTGTTGTTGATGGGGGATATCTCTTGAAATAGTATTTCAACTGTTGTCCCTTTTTTTTCTGCAGACCTCACATTGACTATCGCATTGTATTCTTCACATATCTCCTGCACTAATGAGAGGCCGACACCATATCCTTCGCTCACCAAACGGGCTTTTGAGCTTCTGAAGAACCTATCAAACACTTTCAATTTATCTGAATAGTTCATTCCCATACCTTGGTCCTGAATTAACACATGAATTTGACCATTTTTTTTATATGCGTGAACATCTATTGTAGAATTATGATGAGAATATTTAATCGCATTGCTAATAATATTTTGGAAAACAATAGCTGCATATTCTTTTGGTAAAGGTAATAAGATATTGTCTTCAACTTGTGTGGTGAGAGATATTTTTTTCTCTGATAATTGTGTTTCAAAAAAACTTTGAATAGTATTCATAAGCGTTTTTAGGATTACAGAACCTTCTATTTGTCCTTTTTCTTTAATCCGAGCAAGCAACAAAAGTCTTTCAATCAAAGTATTAATATCAAGCAAATCTTCTTTAATTTGAGTAATATCGATAGAATTTGAAGGAATTTGTGCCGCGAGGACATCAAGAGATGAGATTGCGCGAGTTAGAGGGGTTTTAAGTTCGTGAGAAGCGTTGGCTATAAATTCCTTTTGGCGAGTTGACATATTTTTTAAACGTATAATCATGTCGTTATATTTCTTGGAAAGAATCACAAACTCATCGTTTGGTGAGCCTTTGATAGTATTGCTGTATGCAAGTTCATGTAGGTTTGTTTTTTCTATTACGTCTATGAGCTTGTGAACTGGACTTAATAAAGATGAGGTGGAAAAATACCCAATAATAATGCTTCCGACGACACCGATAAATCCAAGTGAAAAAATGATCGCGACCATAGATGAAGTGCTCTCTTCAACAGATTTTTGCGACTTAGCAATAACCATATATGCGATAGGAATACCCTTGTAAGTAATGGGGGCAATCAAAGATTGAAAGGACTCATCGTTCCATTTTATAATTTGCTGCAGGACCGTATGAGTTTTGGAAGACTTATTTATTAGGGTCAAAATAGCAGCTTGATCGGTATTATTTTGAATTTCAAATGCCCCATACGCACGTAAAACAGAACTATCGGTTGCAATAAAAAGCGCACTAATGTTATCTGCAAAAAGATGAGAACGGAGGGTTTCCCCACGCACATCCTTTTTAAAAAAAAATCCCTGATTATCAACATCAACATGTTCCTTAATGATTTCCGAGAATTCAAGATTCACCTCCTGTTTAATTTGTTTTATGTATATAAACCTAAATATGAATATAAATAATATAGAAATGATTAGAAAAAAGACAATGAAGTATGTCGAAAATCCGAGGATGAATTTGTGCTTAGTATTTAGTCGCATATAAGGTATCCTTTTCCTTTAACGGTTTGTATTAACTTTTTTTTGTTATCTCCATCAATTTTTATTCGTAGATATCGAATATGAACATCGACCGTATTTGATAGCTCATCTATCTGTTCTCCCCACACGTGTTCCATAAGGTACATCCGGTCAAGCGCTTTTCCTTTATTCATCATAAGACATTCAAGGAGCGCATATTCTTTCGGAGCAAGAGTGATTTTAATATTGTCTCGTTTGACTTCACAAGTATTTTTATTCAATGTAAGCGATCCAACTTTCAGCAAAGGTTGTTCAAGAGGTTGAGATCTGCGACGGAGAAGTGACTGGATGCGTGCAATTAGAACTTCAACAGAGAATGGCTTAATCAGATAATCATCTGCTCCACTTTTAAGACCAATAACCACATCCTCATCCTGACTTTTTGCCGTAAGCATAAGAATGGGGATAGAATTCTTTCTTTTTCGTAGAAGCTCGCACAAATCCGTTCCATTCATATCAGGCAACATCCAATCGAGGATGAGTGCGTCATATTCTTCTGTTTCAAGTCTGAAAAGAGCATCTTTACCCAATGTTAAAATATCTCCGGCTAAATGGTTAATTAAAAGAAGTTTTTGAATATTTACCGCAAGACGCTTATCATCTTCCACAATGAGGATTCTCATACATGCTTATTCTATCAGGTAACTTTGTAACATAGAGCGGGCTGCAACGGAATGATCGGCTCCAGATCCTGGTTTTGATTGAAAGGCGCTTGTAGCATCCTTGCCGCAGTAATCAAGCAGTCTTTGATCTCCACCAGGATGCGATCCGAAATAGGAAGAAATATCATACACATGTCCTTCAATAATCATCCAACAATCCGATTGTGAACCATGAGACAACACTTGATCAAATACTGATATTTTTTGTGCTGGTATCTGGGTAGGTGTTTGCGTTAAGTTACCAGAGGTATTGTCATTTGTTGTTCCAGCATCAACTGTTGTGGTGGTGACAGTAGGAGACAAAATTTTTTGAGAAGATTGAGTGGCGACATTATTTTTAGAATTAGTAACTATTTTTTTTGGAGTAATAAAAACAGTGAAAGAAAAAATAAGCGCATTAATGATGGTAAATCGAGCTATCTGTTTTAAATTTTTATTCATATATTCATTTGGAATTCTTCAAAGTAGATATTTCCCTCATCTACTCCTTGATGTATTAGATTTTTTGTGATGGAGCTCATCATGGGAGCCGGTCCACAAAGATGATATATATAGTTTGATGGTTCAGAATCCAAATAAGCCTTCATTTTATCAACAGATACTCTTCCTTTTTCATATGTACACCAAGGAACGTAGACAATGTTTTCATTCTTATATATAAGATCATTGATCTCTTTATCAAATATTGCCTCCTCTTTTCTTCCATATGAATAAAACAGGACAATTGATTGTTTACTATCATTGATAGATATATGTCGAAGTAAGCTCAGAAACGGCGTGATCCCAATCCCACCCGCAATCCATATCTGCCTATTTTTTGAATTAATGACTGAATGTCCAAACCTTCCATATGGTCCTTTTATAAATAGCGTATCTCCAACCTTAACACGCGGAACATGTAGGGTAAAATCACCAAGCATTTTAATCGAAAATCGTACAGTCTCTTCGGCGGGACTTGAAGAAAATGAAAAGGGATGAGGCTCTGAAGAGAGGCTTGGGGATTTAAAAGACACAAATCCAAATTGCCCAGGGACAAACGACAGTTTTGCAGTTTTTGCTTTTGCCATAACTGAGACGATGTCCAACGACTGTGAAACCTCAATAATTTCATATTTCGCAATTTTTGTATTGGGATAAACAAGTATTTTATATAGAAAAGCGAGAGTGCCCATGAATGACCATGCCAATATCCATATACGGAGAGGGAGAAAGGAAGACACGTCGCTTGAAATTAAAGCGGCATGGATTCCTCCTAACAATCCAACTATTCCAAGTAGACGGTGCCCTTGGAGCCAGACATGATAAGGGAGCTTTATAAAAACAATACTAATGAATGAGAAGATCATAATATATGCAGCAAATACTCCCAGGTTATATGAAAGATCAAGGCCAGGAAATAGATAAAGAGAAACGGCCTTCATATTGGGCATGGCTTTTGAGGCGAGAAGGAGTGGGTGGTTAATAAGCATGATAAAAGAAATCATTCCAAGGATATGATGTGTTTTATAGACCCTATCGAGTCCTCCGAACAAATCTTCTATGAATGAAAAATGAGTTGAAGTGATGAAAACAGTGCTCATCATAACTATTCCAAGGAGAGCAAATAGTTGACTCACACTTCTGAATGAATCAGAAAAAAGATTATCCTGTGGATTCTTTGAGAGAATCCACAACGTTACGGTTATTAGAGAGATTATCCAAATGCCAAATATTCCTACTTGCTTTTTCATGCGTATAACTAATTTCAATTATCATTTTCAGATTCTTTTTGCTGTTCAAAAGCATGCTTTTCAGATTCTCTCTGCTCTTCCTGTTCTTTTTTTTCCGTTTCTGATTCTCGTATTGAGGAATCTTCATCTTTGTCCTCTATTTCTCGTCCTGATGAAGACGATAATGAAGTACCAATAGAAGATCCACCTGACGAATTGCTTGGTGGTGTGCCTCCGCTTGATTGGCTTGTACTGGAGGAGGTAATGAGATATGGCTGCATCCGTGAAAAATTACTACCATGTTGAGAGATATAAACAGATGTCATATCCGTCCCACAGGTAAATACATTTCCCCCAGAGTGAGATGTTTGAAGAGATGTTACATCATATTGACTACCACTCAACGTAATAATACATTTACTGACAGTTGAGGTATTTGAGATTATGGGTGTTTTGGGAGAGTTTGAAACCACTGGTGATTTTGCTACGGGATGAGTCGGTACAGGTTGAGTGACGGTTATATTTTGTGAGGTGGAAGATTGAGAAGTAGACGCAGAATTATTATTTGTTTGAGTTGTTTGCGTTTTTGACTCCTGTTGTTGGGCGGTTTGATGAATTTCAGGAACTTCAGGAGTTTTTGTTGTCCCCAATTGGCTCATGACTTTTGACATTCCAACAACACTTGTTGATAGCGTTGTCCCAGCGAGAATAGTCACTCCTAGAACGGATATAATATTCTGAGAGATATAATCAATAATATGTTTCATGTGTATAAAGATAATTACTAATACAAAGAATATACAGTACACAAGATTAAGACAAGATTAAGGAGAAATGGTCGGCGCGTTGGCTATTAAAAAGTTCCCCTCATTACCTTAAGCGCTCTGTGCGTTGAATCATCTTTCATTATATACTCAGCTTCATCAAATGTTTTCCATCCCCATTTTGAAAATTCCATTGAGAGTAAATGAGGGTTGGGTTCAAATGTAGTTGTTTGAAGAAAGATAAAGTACCATATGTCAAAGTGAAGTTCACATATTTGTTTCTTTGGGTTTTCAATTTTTGTTACCGTAAGCAGGGAAGGACGAGGTATTGTTAATTTAACATTCATTCCCCATTCTTCATCAATCTCCCGGGTGACTCCATCATAAGGGGTTTCACCGGAATCCAAATGTCCCCCATTAAAAAGCCAAAGACCTGATTTTTTATGCAAGCCTATAAATACTTTTTTTTCTTGGAGATCGATAGAAGGAAAGTATGTACAAAAATGTGAAACTGGATTTTCTTTTCTGGAAAAAAGTCCTACACTTATTCTTTCTTCAAATTGCCTTCTTACAGAAGACTCGCTTTGAGTATTCCTTATAATTTCCCTTAATTCATCTTCGACTAGCGAGTTCATTTCTTTTTGCGTGATATTTTATTTTCGCTTTGTATCGCTCCCCAATGATACAGATATAAAGGTCCTCCAACAAATATCATTGCAAGCGCTGAGGAAGTTTCTCTTTGTCTGTTTCTTTTTGATTCTTCAATTTGAAAGCGTTCCTGGTCATAAGCTTCCTTCTGGATCTGTTCCGGTGTCCTTTTATCATCTGGGCCCATGGGTGTTTTGGATTGTGGATATATTCCATACATATCAGCATTTTTGAATACATACACCTTTAATCCAAGGTCTACAAGGCGAGTGCACCCAATGACGAATGTCACAAGTCCGACAAATGAAAAAAGATAGAGATAAATAAGGCGAATATTGATTTTCATATGGAATCAGTATAACAAATATAGGAATAGCACCACAAATGCTACAATTACAGATATCTCTAATATGAATATATGAATATATACATTAAGGTTAAACCAAAGTCTCGCACAGAGATGGTTGAGAAGATAGATGAATCTCACTTCATCATATGTACACAAAAGATTCCTGAGAAGGGGAAGGCAAATAACGATGTCATCCGCATATTAGCAAAATACTTTCACACATCTCCATCACGGGTTGTTATAACATCAGGGTTCACCTCCCGTACAAAGACAGTGACAATCGTTATCTAGCTTGATATCTATTTTTTCTTTAATGCAGTGATGACGGCAACTGCACCAACCACTATAAGCACAACGAGAAAGAGTATAACCATCGCTATCTGCTGCATTGATTTGTTTTGTTCTGATTTTGCCTGTTCAAGACTATTAGGTGTTTCTCCTACCGTTTGAGACGAGGACGATGTCTTTGTTTTTTGCAATGCCGCTCTTTCTTTTTGGGTAAGTGGAACAATTCCCAATTTAGTTTCATTTGCAGGTTGTGGTTCTGCTATTTTCCCACTCTTCATTCCGGTAAGTAAGTTGATCCCTTCTTTCGTAAAATAATATTTATTCGCTTTCGTGAATTCATATATTTTATAAGCAACCTTTTTTCCATCTTGCTTCACAAAACGAAGGGAAAATTCCAAATTCAATTGACTAGATGGAAGGTTTTTTGGGGCGATAAAGAAATATCCATTTTCGTCTGCCTTTGCTTGGTAATAAGTTGACCCTCCATTTTTCAATACCACCTCCACCGTTGCGTTTGGGATAATCTGTTGTTTTTCATCGAACGCATATCCCTCAACATAAGTTGGAAGCTGGTCTAAAACCAAAACATTTTTATTTTGGGCATTAACCGTTTTGACGATAAAACCCAGTATTGAATTAAAAAACGATTTCGCTTGGGTTGATCCCATGAGAGTGCTTTTGACAAACACGACCTCCATAGGAGCATCAGGAAGTACATTTGCGAGAGGTATTTCAAGTGTGTAGTACCCAGAGTGATTAGACTCAATCTTTGCCAGTTCCACTTTTTGTGTCGCAGAAATAGACTGTTGGGCTATTACGGTTGCCAAAGGATGGGAAACTTTTCCTGTAATTCTATAAACTTCCTTATCCATGTCTTTTTCTAGAGAGTACAGGATACTGACAGGATCCTTAACATTTGCGGCTACTGAAACAGGCTCAAGTGGAATGTTTCTACATTCAGGAAAATCTGCTTTTTCATCGATAATCTCACCCGGCTTGTAGATCGTGCAGTGGCTTTTGGAATCGTTTTCGTCAATGAAATCATAAACAGTCGCCATATTCGCACTTGCTTTTGGGGTCGCACTGAATTTGTATCCAGTTGGAACTTGAACTGTCATGATATATTTTCCTGGAGGAACCAAATAGTTGTATACCCCATCTTCAAGGGTGGGTTTTTTATTGAACAGAACGGGATTATTTTCAAGAGGTTTGCCTGTTTCATCATTAATCGTGACGACAACATTACCTAATGGTTCAAGACTGACGCTATCAAACACAATGCCGTATGGATCATGATGTGTCCAAGAAAGTTTTGCACAATCTTGAGCACCAGTCTCAATAAACTTAAATACACCTTGTTGGAGAGCGCCCTGTCCTGGGATTGTCGTGTCGACTTTTTGAGTTACTTCAACACCGAAAAACTCATACGATCCTTGATTTGCGGCAGTTCCACCAACAACAGCGTCAACATTGATAATGCCCGTATTATCAACCTCTTGCTTTGGTTTGTTAAACGTTACATTGATTTGATAATCTCCTCGCGCAAGACCTACCGTTCCACTAAATAGTTCATCGTCAAGCGTCTTGTTTCCTGTCCCACATCTTCTTCCTTCTCCAGTTCCGATACACGCAACTGTATATACGGTTGAACCTGGTAAAAAGGTTCCGGTTAGATATTTTGGAAGCGACTGTGGTGTTGGGGGATCATGCCATGTTAATGAAGCCGTATTTCCTTTATCTTCTGGACGATTTTTAAGACATTTTACTGTTTTTTCAACAACAGCATTCGATTGTGCAGATACAATAATTGGGAAAATGAGTGCAGAAACAAAGAAGGTTAGTAATATAAGCAGGGTTTTGATCCTCATAGTTGTCGATAAAATAACACCTTAATAATATAGTCATTATGTAATAAAATTGAAGCAATAGTCAAGTTGTGATAACAATCAATAAATATGGACACCTCTTTTGCACAAAAAGTATATGAAATAACACGACAAATCCCAAAAGGAATGGTTGCAACATACGGGCAGATAGCCCGTCTTGCTGGTAAGACTGGTGCGGCAAGGGCAGTGGGACATTATATGAAAATAAATCCTTATGCCCCAAATGTTCCTTGTCATCGAGTGGTTGGCTCAAACGGTTCTCTTACCGGATACTCAATGAAGGGAGGTTTGATCTCAAAGAAAAAACTCCTCAAAGAGGAAGGGGTAATCTTTGACAAAGACAAAGTGAATCTTTCCAAATCTCAATGGAAAGAGGGTGTGCTATAGTTATTTTATGGATACTCAAACTATTACACTTCCAAAAACACAAACCCTTATTTACTATTATGCACTTGTCTCTGTCTCCTTCTTAATTCCCTTATTTGTTACTGGACCCCAATTATTAACTGGGGCTATCGTTAACGCCTTTTTATTCCTTTCGGTATATTCTTTTAATAAAAAACAAATACTCCCAATAATCGTTCTCCCTAGTATTGGAGCCGTGTTGAATGGGGTACTGTTTGGAACTTTTACTCCTTTTTTATTGTATTTTATGCCTTTTATATGGATAGGAAACTATATTTTAACAACAGTATTTGCATCCATGATTAAAAAGAATTCATTTATATCATCATTATTCATTAGCTCATTCTCGAAAAGTGCGCTGTTGTTTCTGATAGCATACCTATATATCGGAGGACATCTCGTTCCACCGATTTTTCTTAAGGCAATGGGAGTATTTCAATTAGTCACAGCTCTCGTTGGAGGAGTGCTTGCATTAGCAATCAACAAATTAATAAAAAAAAACTATGACAGACCTTGATGAACTTAAGATTCTTCTTGAAAAAAAGGAGCGGTTGGTTGCGATGGTCGCCCCATCCTTTCCAATAATGTATGGACGTTCAGAAATAATTTCTAAACTGAAGGCGCTCGGATTCGAATTCGTTGTTGAGGTTTCTGCTGGGGCAAAAAAAACAAATGAAGCCGTCTCAAAATTATTGAAAGAAAATCCTCAATCACGCTTTATAACAAGTCCGTGCGCGAGCTTTGTGCGATATGTGAGAACAAAGCATCCAGAGATGCTTAAATATCTTGCTTTTCAAGCAGACTCTCCTATGGTCGCCACAGCAAAAATAGTTCATGAAAAATTTCCCAATTATCGTCCCGTCTTTGTTGGGCCGTGTATTGTAAAAAAACTAGAAGCAAGTGAGGACTATCCTGAGCTGAAGATGGTCGTCATTACCTATAAGGAACTCGAGCAGCTTCTCAAAGAAAAAAAACTTCAGGATGTATCCATCACACAAGATGCACAGTTTGATATCGAAGAAAAACATACACGTATATATCCTTTTGACGGTGGGCTTACCGAGAGTGGAGGAATACGAAACATACTTAAAGATGAAGAGATTCGGATAGTTTCAAGCTATAAAAACTGTGAGATGGCACTCAAAGAGTTCACAGAGAACAAGACAATACGATTCGTCGACATTCTTTTTTGTGAGGGAGGATGCATAAATGGGCCAGGAGTACAAAGCTCTCTTTCAATTCAAGACAGAAAAAAGAAAATCCAGGAGTATGCGCAATAACTTTGTTATGTATAATATTTTCTGATAATCTGATAGATATGCAAGCAATCAGAACTATTGCAAAAATATTCATCACATTATTTTCAATTGGGTTACTGGTGCTTTGGACATATCTTCAATTCATTTCATCAAAAGCGACACAAATTAATTTCTACTTCAATATTGGTGTTGGACTTATGTATTTTATTACCGGCCTCATAGCTTTGGTTTACTCCCTGAAGGATATAAAAAAACCAATGAAAAATTTCCTTTCTATCTATGGATTTGGTCTCATCTCTTGGGGGATTGCAGCCCTAATTTGGGGTTATTACAATCTTGTTGCACATATGGACATCCCCTATCCGTCATATGCTGATTATTTTTTCATTTTATACTCCTTATTGATGGGTGCATCCTTTTGGTTCTATTTTGACATTTTCAAAACGAAAATAAATAAAACCTCACTGAGAGATTCGTTTTTGATCGTGTCCATAATATATTTTTTTATTTTCTTTGTTCTTTATAAACCATCCTACGAGTTAACAGCGCCATGGTTAGAGATTATCTTTAACTATTTATACCCACTTCTTGATGCGACAATATTATCATTGGCGGTAATAGCACTGAGAATTGAAGAGAATAAAAACGTATCCAGCACATTAACTCTTGTTGTTGCGGTACTCTCTCAAGTAATAGGGGACATAGTTTTCTCATTTAGGATGAATAATAGCTCCTATTGGAATGGAGATATCTCTGATTTGTTTTTTCTTATAAGTGCAATATTTTATTTTATTTCCATTTTGAGGATAAATAAGGATTTTATACATCTATCAAAACCAGATTCCAAATGAACGAGACACATCATAAAAAACAGCTATATATAGCGCTTATATTTCTACTCGTTCTTTTAACGCTTAATTTTACTCTTCGACAAATTACACAGATAAGACAAGTTGCCATTGCAAGAGAGTCCTTTGAAGAGGCATCTTTTGATATCAGAGATCTGATGAAGAATAAGATAACTTCCTATATAGACGTGCTTTATTATGGAAAAAAATTATTTGAGGCAAGTGACATGGTTTCGAGAACAGAGTTCAATACATTTTATTTAGACCTATTCAATAGTAAAAAAGATGATTTGAATGCAGTTGAGATGATTGCATATGTTGAAAAAGTAATAGATAAGAAGGCGTATACAAATAGGATTAGGGCAGAAAAAACACAAACACCATTTCAGTTCCTTTATTTCAACCTAACCACACAGGAAGATAAAAAAACAGGCTATATTTTCAATTATATATCGCCCAATATCGCTGGTTCTCGTTATTTCGGATATGACGCCACAGAAAATCCACAGCTGAGCCAAGCGTTTTCTAAAAGTGAGGCAGATCATGCACTTGTATCAACTCAAGTAGTCAATCAATTCGGGAAAGATATGATATTTCTTATCCAACCAATATATGAAAAAAATACACTGTTGAAGGCGACAGCGGTTAGCGGATATATCGTTATGGGAATCAATCCAAGCAAGATGTTTGATAATATATTCTCTTCTCAAAGAATTGGAGAGTCGATTAATATAGAGACATCTTTCTTAAGTAATAACGGCGATCCATTTTATTATGAAAAAAATGTAGCTCTTACAGAACAAGAAGAAAAGTTTCAATCACTAGCACATATCAAACTGGGAGATAAGGAAGTGTTTTTGAAAACAGAGGCATCCATTAAGCTGGATCAGACATTGCTAGAACAATTTTTTCCAGATATTTTATTTTTTGGGAGCTCGACGATTGTGCTTGGATTTTTCATGTTTGTATTGACGGTCAATATGGACAAAGAAGAAAAGAAAAAAATAGACTCTTGACATGCAATACATCCCCCAGTATAGTTTTATCCTATGGCAACACCACACACAAATCAAACCACATTTAAACAGGATGTTTTAGATAAGAAAGGACTTGTTTTTGTTGATTTTTTCGCAGAATGGTGTGGTCCATGTAAGATGACGGGACCTATCATAGATCAATTGGTTGACGAGCATAAAAATATTGCCTTTTATAAGGTAAATGTAGATGAGAATGGGGATCTTGCATCTCAATATTCCGTTTTTTCAATCCCAACATTTGTTATCTTCAAAGATGGGCAGATAGTCGGGCAATTCTCCGGAGCGATGGGCAAAGAGGGTTTTGAAGAGGAGCTCAAGAAAGTACAGATTTAACTCAATCTGTCTTAAAAACTCTAACTACTTTTGTTCCAATTCTTTTTAAGGTCAGATGAGCTTGTGCTAGGATGTAAACAAGCAGTGTCGCAAACCACCGTTTTGATTCAGATGGAGACGCTTTCAAGTCATCCATAATCCTTTCATCACTCACTGGGAGCTTGATCTTATAAAGTGCAGCTTTGAACTGATCGTCAGTATCTGGGGTCTGGACACCAAGTTTTTTCAAGTCTGGTGGAAGGGAGATAGACTCGTCTTTTTTTGGCTTTACATATGAGCTAACATCTTTGCTTTCAATCACTTCTTCTTTTCGTTCATCAATAGGAGCTGATTCAACTGCTGGAATAGGGAGCGTTTCTTTTGTTGCAGCTCCTGCACCATATTTCATTGCTTTATATTCTTGGATAAGGTCATCGATGGGAGTGAAGTTTTGCATGTAATTTTGATTATACAACGTCTAACATTTGTATGGAGCGGTGTTGCCGCATTCTTTTCTTGGACATGTTATTGTCTCATTTTCTATTACAGCAACGACTTCTTGTTCGCATTTAGGGCATTTGCATTCCAACAATTTTTTCAAATTTGATTCACCATTAAGAATATCTTCCAATTTTTTGCCGATTTTTAGAGCGTTGACGATATCGTGGTTTGAAACAAACTGAGCAACAGGATCAGTCATATTTTGTGCATCGTTAATAACCGGGCAACTGCCTCCTTCTGCTTGTGGAAGGTTCTTTTGTTTTTTTAACTGTAGCGCATGGATTCCCAACAATTCTTGGGAAAATGTATTTGCATCAGACTGAAATGTACGAGTGAGTGCTGGAGACCTATTTTGATAGGGGAACAGCCGTAAAATATCCTGTGCTTGTTGATATATGGAAAGGAGCAAAATTTCTGCTTGCTCGACCTGCCAATCAAAATCAATATCTCTTCGGTCTTTTTGCGACAAATCTATTACTCTGCGTGCATATTCATTTATCCATGTGCCAAGTGTATTTTTTACCTGCTCCTCAAAGTAATGGGACTCATCAATCTTCCTTTCATCTATCCCAATTGCTCTCATAATCCTATCAATATCACCATGGTCTCTTTGTTTTTCAATGCCAAATAAAGGAGTGAGAAGAAAACTATCTGAATTATGTAACTCAGGAGATTGAGGTTCTATCGTATCTAACAACTTATTGCTCTGGACAAATTCTCCCCTGTTTTCGGGATAACGAAGAATATACTCGGCAGTTTTACCGTTTTCCTCTTTTTTAAATATAAAAATGAACCCATAATCCCAGTCTTTTGGAGGAGATATCCAATACGCTGAGGTTGGAGGATTTGGTATTTTATCTTTGTTTAGAAGTGCATCTTCAATAATTTGAAACCCAACCACCTCTGCTCGTTCTCTTTCTCTTTTTGATAACGCAGCGGCTTTCTTGTATGAATCCATCATGTGCATACCTGCAAAAGTAAAACCATCTGTATCCATCTCATAACGGATGGTTGAATAGGGGACTTTCCCAACAAACTCACCAAGATATCTATTTACATTTTCGGCTATATAAAAAGTTTTCCCTTCGGGAGACAACTCATCTGCAGACTTAAGGAAATCAAACTCGTTTTGCACAGAGTAATATTTAAAAATCGATCCAGGACTTTTCTTATATTCATTAAGCCACTGAGAATCTGTGTATGTTTCCTGATATTTGTGATTTTCCTCATTGAAAGAGTGTTCGTGAGGGATAAGCGACAATACAGGCGTAGATGGGGCTCTTTCAAGGACGGCGGACATAGGACATGGCTCGTGTTTCACTATCTTGATCGGTCTTCGGACTTTCCTCACTGAGTGAGGATTACCGCTGCGGCACAGTCACTGATTTACACAGTGTTCCCAATATGCCTTTCCGTCTTACGACGAGATGGCAACATCAAGACAAATAATAAAGTAATACTATGGTACCCAAAAAAGAAGAGGGTTGTATAAAAGATATCTCCAAGAATTGTGTTTCTGAAAAATGGCAAACCCATTACGTAAGAGTGGATGAGTCCTTGAATGCTTTTTTCATACATTGACGATGTCATCCAAACCCCAAAGTTGGTTATAAGGAAAAAAAGAACCGATCCAGCAAAACTTCCGAGGCCTATATACAGAGGTGATATATTTTTTCTTAACATATATCCGATTCCCCCAATGAGAAAGAAGCTTCCGTAAACAAACGGCATCGTGGCGTGGAATCCAAGAAAATAATCAGAAATAAGCATAGCGATAAGAGGAATAAAGAATCCTTTCCAATTGGGAAGTTTCATCCCAGAAAAAAGGGCAAGAGCGGCAATGGGTGCTACATTTGGAATGTGGGGAATAAGTCGTGCCAATACAGCACCGAGAGCTATCGCAAAGACGGCAATGTATGATTCCACAATATGTTTTTTCATTTCAGTATGTCTCAATTTTCCACTCTATTGTATCATTATTTTTTATCACATATGCTCCAGCTCCGACATCCGCCTGCTTGCCGTTAACATAGTATGCCCAAAATTCTCGTTTTTCTTCCGACGCCATTCTCCCATCGATAGCGATAATAAATGAATTTGCACCAAGTCCCTTGCTTTGGATTTTGTGTGTTTTATAGAGCGCTTGCAGGGCTGTTGATCCCACAACCACATGTTCTTTTTTTTCAGACACTTCCGAGTCGACTCGGACAATTTGTTTTATCGAAATGGTGGGCCTCGTGTTTAATTTTTTTGGTACCTCTTTTTTTGGCGAGAATTGAAAATATCCGGTAATTCCGACAAGAAGAATAAACAGTATGGATACAAATGTTTTTTTATTCATATTTTTAGTGGAGATTCATTTTGCGTATTGAAAAAACGTGCATAGGTAAACAAGAGGTCAGAGAGTCTATTGAGATATTGAATGACGATAAGAAGGTCACTATTTTTTTTGTCTTCCTGATTAAGGAGATGTACAACCATTCGTTCTGCTCTTCTACAGACCGTTCGAGCTAAGTGCGCCCATGCGGATGCAGGAGAGCCACCTGGGATTATAAAAGAGTGAAGGGGGGGGAGTTTTTCCGATATTACATCTATCTTCTTTTCCATATCAACGACATGTCTCTTGCATGAAGCGAGCGAGACAGGAGAGTGAGCAAGAAAACCCATGAGAACATACAGGTCTTTTTGGATATCGGTGATATAAAGAGCCTCCTTTTTATCAGACATCAAAGTAAGTAGAACACCAAGAACGCTTGTGAGCTCGTCAATTGAACCATACGACTCAACGGCGAGTGAATCTTTTAAGACCCGCTCGCCCCCAAACATTCCCGTTGTGCCGCCGTCCCCAGTCCGTGTGTATATTTTCATGAACATTCAGAATATCCACAGCTATAACACTTCTTACATCCCTCCTCGTGGGCAAATGACGCTTCTCCACAATCTGGACAAAGGTCAAACAACCCCTTTGGTTGTGGGGATGGAATAAGTGATGCTTGCGTGGTCTCTGTTACGAGTTTTGGATTTTCTGCTACGATAACTTCCTCTTTTTTTACTCCTATGCTGTAATGCATCTTAAGCACTTTTGCGACTGCATCCGGAAGGCTTTTTATCCTGTTTTTTCCGAATCCGCTGACACGTGCTCCACCGATTCCCTCAAGTTGATTGACAATCTCTTTCACTCTGTCCATTGCAGAGATGCCTGAAGCAAATCGAAGGGCGAGTGAGATTGTGCGGGCTAATCCTTCTGCCATAGCGGAAATATCGCTCCCTGGTTTACTAATACTAATGAATACTTCCAAAGGTTCTGGGACAACACCCCCATTAGTATTAATGGTGATGAACGCAGTACCAACTGGAGTATCCATTCGATATGTTGATCCGTGAACGACCATCGGGCGAGGCTTTACTTGATATTGAGGAACAATTTCGGCCTTTTTATCTTCTTTTTTGTCCATTCTTTCAAGCACACCATCTCTTGATCCTTCTCTCATATAAGCAATTCCCTTAAGGCCTTGTTTATACGCAAGCATATACAGTCGTTTTACGTCATCAACTGTGTGGCTGTTTGGAGCATTGACAGTTTTTGAAATAGATGCATCAACATATTTTTGGATGACTGCTTGCACACTGACATGTTCTTCAGGAGTAAGTTCTTGTGCTGAAACAAACCATTGTGGGCGTTTTATTTTTCCTTCTTTCAGTTCTTTTTCATGTTTTTTTATCCATTTCTCATAGATATGATGACGGATAATATTTTCTCCGATTCTGTCTCTTCGGATAAACTCAAACTCAAAAACAGGCTCGATACCTGATGTGGTATTTACCATAAGTGAAGTTGATCCAGTTGGAGCTTGCATAAGAAGGAGGGAGTTGCGTATTCCACGGTCTCCAATATTTTTTTGGATATCACTTGGTAATGCCTGGATGAATTTACCTTTCAAATATTTTTCCTTGTCGTATTTTGCAAAAGCACCTTTTTCTTTCGCATTTTCAGTTGATGCTCGATAGGCTTCATCTCGGATGATTTTGTATACCTTATCGATAAACTGAAGGGATTCTTTTGATCCATATCTCATGTGCAACTTGATGAGAGTGTCCCCAAGTCCCATCGTGCCAAGACCGATGCGGCGTTCACCTTCAAGTTGTGTCTTGCGGATTCCCTCGAAGAAGTATTGGTCCATATCGATAATGTTGTCTTGGAATCTGACTCCTGCACGAACCACTTTTTTCAATTCGCCAAAGTCAAATGTCCCTTTTTTATCGACATCGGTTCCTTTTACTAATGCAGACAAATTAACGGAGCCTAAATTACAGACGCCCCATGGTGGAAGTCCTTCTTCTCCACATGGGTTAACACAGTTGATTCTGTTCCAGTACCAATTGTTGTGCCATTTATTGTATCGTTCCATGAAAACAAGACCAGGTTCTGCTGATTTCCATGCGGCCTGGGCAATAAGGTCCCATATAGAACGCGCCTTAACAGTCTTTCGAACGACGACTTTTTTCCCTAAAGCCTTCCATGCAAAGATGTCTCCATCCCATTTTTCATCGTATTCAGGGTCTGTTGTGTCTGGAAAAACAAGATCCCAATCTGCATCTTTTTCGACCGCCTCCATAAATGAGTCTGATACGCATACCGAAAGATTTGCCCCATTTATACGTTTCAAATCCTGTTTAACCGTTATGAATTCCTCGATATCAGGATGCCAGTCCCACAACATCAACATAAGGGCACCGCGGCGTGTTCCTCCTTGTTGGATGATATCTTTTGTTGCGACTGAGAACAATTCAGCCCAGTTTATTGGACCGGAAGAAAAACCATTTACCTTTTTCACGCGAGATCCACGAGGTCGAAGGGAAGAGAGGTTGATTCCAACACCACCGCCTCTTGCCATAATCTCAACCATCTGTTTTAATGTCTCCAAAATTCCTCCACGAGCATCTTTTGGGCTTGGGATAACGAAACAGTTATAATACGTAACATCGTATCCGGTACCTGCCCCTGCCAAGATGCGCCCACCTGGGACATATTTAAAATCCTTCATCGCTTCATTAAATTCCTTTTCCCATTTCTTTTTCCCCTCAGGTGTCTTTTCTTGGGAAGCAACCGCTTTTGCGATTCGTTTCCACATCTCGTCCGGTTTTTTTTCCAAAGGTTTACCCGCCTTATCTTTTAAAGAATAACGATCGATAAAGACTTTTTCCGAGATGCCAGAGAGTTTCATATAAATTATAAAAATGTATTAATACACTTTAAAAAAATTATTAACTGAGTTTTCTGATTTCTTTTTGGAAATCATCCAACTCTACGAACCGTTTGAAAACCGATGCAAACCGAATATACGCAATCTTATCTACGGTTTTCAACTGTTTTGCGATAAGTGCGCCAATAACAGAACTTTCAACCTCCGCCGAATCCTTCTGTTTTACTTCAAGCTCAATATTTGAAATCATTGTTTCAATTTGACCAGCTGTCACAACTGTTTTTTCGCATGCTTTCTGTAAACCCAAGCGTACTTTATCTCTATTGAATCGTTCTCGTTTTCCATCTTTCTTGATGACCAGTATCGGAAACTCTTCCGATCGCTCATATGTCGTGAATCTTTTTTGGCATTTTGGGCACATTCTTCTTCGTCTAATTGCGATTCCCTCATCGACCAATCGTGTCTCTATAACTTCGGTGTCTTCGTTTTTGCAAAATAAGCAATTCATATTTATAGTGTCAATGAAAAATCTAGAACACTAGAGGTGGAATTACAAGCGGTCAAAGTGGTACAAAGTGATACATGTTTTTTTGCTTAGCCATGATTAGCAATTAGACACATTAGATGCCATATAAATTATGAACAGAATGTATGATTTGGGTGGTATGATATATCTATCTATGGATACTTACATTCTCGACACGAACCTATTTTTTAATATGCAAGCAGGGTTGGGTTTTGGTCAGACGACAGAACAGGTCATGCAAAACATGACAGTATGTGGAGAAAAAACACAATTGTATATGCCGCCGCGCATTGTTGAGGAGTTTTTAGGTTTTTTTGAAAACAAAGAACAAGAAACGGTAAAAAAGTTATTGAGTCATATCACTGTCAAATCGCCCAACATCGATGCATTCCAATTTCCCGCCTCCGTTTTCTATACACTTGTTGATGATATCCGGAACAGAAGCTATCGTGGACTTCGCACAGGGGAAGAAGAGATCGAGCAGGCAGCACAGTCTTTTATGGGGGCTGCGACTCTTTCAAAAATGGAGTTTCAAAAAAAGGTTGGAGTACAAATCAAAGGCTTCCGCGACAGATATAGACAGGCGACACGTGTCGGTTTCTTAGACAGTATTGCAGACTTAGATATCATTGTCCTTGCAAAGGAATTAGATGGGATCGTTGTTTCAACAGATGAGGGGCTGCTTAAATGGTCACGGCTTTTTGGGGTGAAAGAGATGTCTCCGTCTGTTTTTGGTGAAAAGATGCGTTCAGCTGTTCCAAGCCTTCCTCATCATCTGGCATAAGATTTGACAACCAGTCAACCATCTTGTCCGTCAAACTGCGTTGCGGCTTCTCAACATACATGAGGTGCTTGGATAAAATAGCATTTATCGATGATTTCATCTGATCGTCTGGGACAATAAGATAGACGTGGTATGCATAAGGAGCCTGACTCACCAACGTAAGGATATTGAAATGGAACTTCTTTGTATAGTAATAATGCGATAAGAATTCCCAGCGAAGTGAAATCCCGGCTGTTTCAATCCCAAAAACAGTGATCATATTTTCTATTTCCGGTGGAGGCGTAATCGTGAGTACGTAAAACAGGAACAAAAGAGTCAAAATGGGCACGAGGAGAACACGGTCTCCGAAAAAGAACACAATCAGGCTCAAAAGAAGGGAAAGAGCAATATAAAACCGCAAAATACTGCCACTTCGCCGTTTGTAGGCACGAAGCGGTGCTTTCCACGAATACAATAGCTGTGGATTCTCCATACCTCATTCTTGCTTAAATGAAGAAAAAAGTCAATTCGAGTTGCAAAATATATCCTATAATGATATAATAATTGTCTATGGAACAATTCAATAAAGCCCTCTCATTTATCCTTGGTTTGATTGTTGTCGCAGTGTTTATTATCGTTGCAAGCGGTAAATTTAACATTAAAGGATTGAACCTAGCAAAATCAGCCTCACCAACAAAAACCGCTCCTACAATGACGCCTGTTCCTACAAAAAGTCCCTCATTGACCGTGAAAACTAACACAGGCAAAACTGTTGCACCAACTAAAGCACCACAACAAAAGAAAGTCGATCCTAATTTTCATTCATATTCTGGGAGTACTGTCCCAACATCAATTCCAAATACTGGAGTACCTATAGTTATGTTTCCACTTCTCGGATCATCCTTACTCACAGGTATCTTCATGAAGAGATCGGGAAAGAAGGACTAATATTACGGAGTTGGAACCGTTGCGCCGTTAAATCCTGGAATGCGAAGAATTCCGGAACCGACAAGATTCACAATAAACACTGAACCGAACGTGAAGATAAGTCCGATAATGGATCCGTAGATCAATCGTCTTCCATAATTCAACCGCTCTGGATCTGCCTGAGAAGTAATAATAATGAATCCTCCATACATAAGATAGAGAAATGCAAGTCCACCCGCAAAAGTAAATAACACATTCAACAATGCTTGCACAAAACTAGGAGCGCCACTCTTATCGGCAAACCCGCCGATGCTTGAACCTGAAGTGATACATCCCAACATCGTAAACTGTCGCCCGCTTGTCACAGGAAATTTGACAGTGCCAGTATTTTCATTTATCAATACCGAATTACATGCTGCTGGGTTTGGATTGCTTGCTGGAGGATAAAGCGTTGGGTATAAACATTTTACACATCGTTTCCAATCTCCCGGGACAAAGTCAACCGTACAAGAAGATGTTGTTCCATTGACTATTTTTGGACACAGTCCACACGCATCACAGGTGACATATCTTTTTGAGGCAGCAAAAGAAGGGGTTCTGGTGATGGATAAGAGCAGTAGAGACAAGAGAACAGACACAACAATCTTCTTCATAGAAATAGTATACATTAAAAGTTATAATGAGTCTATGAAGCGATTCGCGTTGCTGTGCATAATTTTCTTTACATTTTTTATTGTCGTTTCTCCTTTACGTGCAGATCAGTTAGATGACATATCCAAACAGCTTGATGACCTCAAGAAGACATTTAATGAGTTGAGCTCGGCAAATCAGACGAATGAAAACCAACTGCAAAACTTGCAAAAGCAACTTGATGGGATCAAGTCGAAAGTATTTATCTTGGAGGGTCAGATAGAAACCAAGCAAACACAGGTTGTCGAAGGAGAAAAGGCATTTACCACTCAACAAAAACTTCTCAATCAGCGGGCAAAATCATATTACAAAAACATGGGAAAGAATTCATTTTCCATGGTAAACCTTCTTCTCTCAGACAATATCTCTCAGTCACTCCAAAATTATTTTTATCAAAAAACACTTGTCGATGAAGATAGAAAGGCGATCATCCGCATTGCAATATTCATCAAGCAGGTAGAAGATAAGAAGAAACAATTGGAAACTGAACGACAGCAGTTGGCGGCAGTTAAGGCAGATGTTGATAAACAATCGACATTCCTCGCAGGCGAGGTTGCGAAATCAAAAAAATATTTAGGAGAGCTACAAAGTAAAATTGCATCGCTCACCGCACAACAGCAATCGATTCTTGCACAGAAACTTGCAGGATTAAATATTACTCGTTCCGCAAATTCAGCAGGCAGATGTGATAGTGATTTAACGAATGGCCGTGACCCTGGCTTCAGTCCAAAATTCGCCTTTTTTACGTTTGGAACGCCAAACAGAATAGGGCTAAATCAATATGGAGCAAAATTTAGAGCGTCATTTCAGGGACATGAGGATATCCTAAGGTCTTATTACAATAATATTAATTTTGAAACACGTGACAATATTAATATTAATGTTCAAGGACACGGCTCTATGCCGCTTGAGACATATTTACTAGGCGTTTGTGAAATACCGGAAAGCTGGCCAATGGAAGCACTAAAGGCGCAAGTAATCGCGGCAAGATCCTATGCTCTGGCATATACTAATAATGGTGCAAATGAAATCTGTACAACCGAATCGTGTCAGGTATATTGTGGAGAAAAAACAGGACAATGGAGAACAGCTGTCCAAGAAACATCTGGAAAGGTTATGACACAAGGAGGAACACCTATAAAAGCCTGGTTCTCCTCAACACATGGTGGATATATTTTCAGTTCGGGAGAAATCGGATGGAGCAACACTGATTGGACAAAACATGCGAATGATTTTGAAGGGTCTGTCGGAAGTTTTGATGAGCTAAAAAATAAGGCATATGATCGTGATTCGCCTTGGTTTTATTGCGATTGGGGATCGAGAGGGGACAGTAAAACAGCTTGGATGAGACCAGAGGAAGTTGCTGATATCGTTAATGTGATTCTTCTTGCAAGAAAAGATTCAGGTACTCGTAATCACCTATATCAACCCGACCAACCCAATCCAGCAGGCACAGATACGTGGGATGCTAACCGTGTTAGACAAGAATTGGGAGGAAATGCCTATACTACAATTGACAATGTCACCGTAAGTGCTGACTTTGGATCGGGGCGATCCACATCGGTTTCTGTAAGTGGGAGCGGGAAAAGCGATAGTTTCTCGATGAACGAATTTAAAGACTTTTTCAACTTACGGGCACCGGCCAATATACAGATAGTCGGTCCTCTCTTCAACGTAGAAAAAAGATAATTATGCGGGGAGCTTTCTCTTGGAAATATGATGAAGCCGTTCGTTAATCTTATTGAATCCCATTTGTACCAATACACTTACGTAGGTGACAAGGATGAAAAACAGAATCCAATTATTCGGTCGTATCCATTTCCACACAGCTTCGATAACAATAATGTGAATAAAAAAGATCTGGTATGAATTCACGCTAAAAAAATGGATGATGTTTTGTGCGAATTTAGAAGCAAAAAGCTTGATTCGAGATAAATAATAGAGAATATTGACTGCAAACAAACTGTAACTGATGTGGTACAAATTAGGAGGATATTTATTGTAGTACATCGAGAACGAATGATGAAGTGGGAGGAGGACTAATTGTTGAGTACTCAAAAAGAGGGCGCCGAACAAAAAAGTCGTCCAAAAAAAGAGCGCTTTATTCTTCCATATTTTTTCAAAATATAATACGTAAACAATGACAAGAGACCAGGGGAGCCACATAATAGATCTATAGTAGGAGAGCGGAGTGTATTTCAAAAATAATAGCGCTGAAACGAGGGCGACCACCGTATAAAGATGAAGTATTTTTTTATGTCTATCGAACAGATATTGGAGAAGTGGTGTAACGATCATGATCTGGATGAACAATAAGACCAACCAATTAAAATCAATCCCCCCAATTAAAAGGAAGCTGTCCATTATATAACCTTCATTGAAGTGTTTTCCTGTTGCAAGATTCATGAATACAACATACACAACAAAAAAAACATAAAAGGGAATGACGAGGCGTTTTATCCGTTTGTAAAAATAAGACAAGATCTCAATAAACGAAGTTGGATATGGTTTTTGGACCGTAAGAAAAGCGGAACAAAAAAGAAAAGCGACAACCGCGAATTGACTGATCTCACGGGTATTATATGCCCAGACGTTTTTAAGAAAATAGGCATTCGTATGAATGAGTATCATCACGATAATCGAGATTCCTCGAATATCATCAAGTTCCGGAAGTCTTTTTCGCATATACAAACAGTATGCCAAAAATCACGGCGGTTACCAACACATTTTGGTGAAGTGTAAGCCAATAATGATCGATCATCCCCGTACCCAATACTGCAAGTAGAGGAAAAAGAAAGGAGGTGTTGCGTATTTCTGCAATGACCGCTTGAACGATGAGAGCGAGTATGAATAGGGAAAATGGAAGGCCAAGTTGGGCAATTGCCAAGAGAAAAATGTTGTGCACTGGTTGCTCAAAAAAAGTGGAGAACTTTTGTGGATAGGCGTGTTGTGCGACAAGATAACTCCCTAATCCGCTCCCGCTTAGAGGTCTCTGTTTAATAATACTGATGGATTTTTGCATGAAATCAGTACGCTTATTCATGCTGTCACGATCTCCGGAAATACTTATCGCAAGAAAAATAAGAAAAAGTGCCACCACAACCTTGGCCATCATACAGAGTTTACAACTCATAAATTGACGAGAGAAATAAAGCAGATTCAAACCTGCATATATAATGATGACCGACCGCGAGAAGGAAAGGAGGATGAGGAAAGAAGAAAAAATGAGCAGTAATGATTTAACCATACTATTTGTAATTCTCTTTTGGGTAATAATGAATATATAGAGTAAAAGGTAAAATCCGGCTAGAGAATTCGGATGGGAAAATGTCCCATATGGGCGAAGGAATTCTTTTCCGAAGAGATACGCTTTTGCGATTCCTGGAGTTGAAATATAAAATCGCCGTTCTCCCAAGTACCACCATAGTCCTTGGATGCTGTGACGCATCGTAAGTTGTTGAAGAGAAAGCCATACTTCCAACAGCGAACCACAGAGCAACCCGTAGATGACGGCAGAGTAAACGGTCTTTTTATGTTTTTGTGACCAAAAAAAATAAAAGACAAGTATCCATTGAATAATTCGGATGAGTGAATAAAACCACAACTCTTTTGAGAACGAGAAAATATAGTTGATATCGACCAGGATAAAAAAACCAATCCCAATCAAAATATTTTTTTGCAGCAATTCCTTAATTACTATTCGTTTCCCATACAAAATAAAAAGGGATGCAAATACCAATGGAAGCGATAAGAGATCCGTCAGATATAAAGTGGGGGCAAGATAATCGATTCGGATACCTGACAGGTAAGAAAAAGAAAAGAAGAAATGCTTTCCCAATTGGAATGGAAGTGCGAGGGAAAACAAAAATATGGCAAGCCAAAGGAGTGTGTTTCCGATCTTCGAATACATACGATATTGTAACAAAGAGATCTATTCTTGATTTATATTTTGTATATAATGAAAATACGCGAATGGAAACAAAAAAATTGCAACTGATTGGAGGAGCTCTTCTCGGCCTTTTTTTATTGGTTTTTAGCCTCTTTTTTATCTTCAGCGGAAACCTAAAAAGAAAAGACGAAGTCCAGAATGATGTGAAACTATCATCGAACAAAAACTCAAAAGGATATTCGCTTCAGGGCCAGTTCGGCAAGGATTCACAAAAAAAAAGGGAACTTTTCACTCCAGAGTATGCACGCTATGCCGCATTGAACATATTAGGATGGATGGATAAAACCAGATTACATAATATACGTCTCGATAATCCCTCAAGTAATGGGGAGTTCATTTGCGATGGAGGATATGCGGTCTCGGAGAACTGCACCTCATCGAAGCAATGTACGACGCGGATGGTCGCAAACAATGTCGGGCTTATCTCAACATGGGCTCATTATAAATATTATGAACATGTAGAACGAAGTCGTCCGGTACTTGCAATTGTCGAGAATGATTTGAAAACCTATGCAAATACGAAGAAGATTTCTGCTATTCAACCGATAACGTGGAACTTTAAATTGATATATGAATTATGGAGTGGTCAAGAGTTGTCTGTTGACCAAAAAAAGCTTGCCTGGGATGTTCTTTATCGTATGCAGCACGACCCACTGATCATAAATCCAATCGAAAAGGAAGTCGGAGCACGTGAGTCGATGCCGGAACTCCTCACCTTTGAAACAGCAACTCCATATGAGGGTGAGCTAACGGAGCGGGACAACCTTTACAGTATTTTTTCTTCTGAATACACATATTCATTTCTATTCATAAGAGATTCGAAAGTCGAAAAGGAGCAACCTTATTTGAATATTGCGACGGAACTGTATAATCAGGCGATGCGACGCTACATAAAAAGCAATGGGGATTCGACATTGTTAAATCCATATTATTTCGGAATAGCGGCGCTCGATTTATATCGAATCACAGGAAACGATGATTTTTTAACAACTGCAAGCAGACTCGCAGATAGACATATTGGCAACGAGTGTTCAAACAACATGACTTTGTGTGCATCTCGTGTTTATTTCTACCATGAATTATTAAAGGTAAATGCAAAGCAAGAATATATGCAGGCACGTAATGAACTTCTTCAGAAATTATTTACCCAATCATTCGACAGCGAGGACGTTGCTGGATACAGACTTGGGAAAAACGCTTTTTATACAGAACACAAAGAGCTTGAAGAGAGCCTTTCGTATGAACTTATTCCAAATGCATTACTTGTTCGTGTCTTAATTGAACTATGAGAAAGATACTGTTTATTGTTGTTGCTTTGGTTTTCTTTTCATATGTAACACCAGTTTCTGCAACCATAGGGGGAGCGGGGTGTGCTGACAAGTGCAGTTTTAATTGTGATTGTGGACCATTGTGTGATGGTGGCGGATGTTCATATAAAAATGGAAAGGAGTGTTGCCCTATTTGTTACATGCCAAGCTGTGAATCTGTCGGAATGCATTCTGGTGGATGTCCTGCGGGATGTAAAAATTGCAAGACGAAAGTATTGAAATGCGCATGCGGTAACGACACAAGAGAATGCAATTCATGTGAGGGAGAATTCAAACCGCCTCCAGGTCCAAAGCCCACTGATGAACCACCAATTCCAACTGAGCCGCCAGCGACACCCACACCGGTTCAACCGACAATTGTCGCAACAATAGCGCTTCCTCCTCCAGAATCATTTGAAGGTGAAAAAAAGCAAGATGACAGAAAAACACTGGGGAAAAGCTGGATCTGTATTGAATCGGTCCCTTGTTCAAAAGAAGGGGCGCCTTGTTCTGCATGGGGAAATAAAGCACATAGGGTATTGATCCGCACGAAAGAGGGCACCCGACTCATTCTCGCCAATCAACCCACCTATGTTTTTGAATGTTTGTCTCCTGACCAGCAATCGTATCAATGTACGACCGGAAATGATGCATTGGATAACACACTCATAAATAAATCAAACTTGGGAGAACTGAGAAATAAATATGGATATGAATTTGTATCATACACCACCCAAAATAATGAATCGATCGATCAGACGATTCCGGAAAAAATACGAAAAACCGATGCAGAAGGAAAGTTTGGACCGTACGAATGGGAAAGTAAAACGACAAGCAACGCTTGGCGGTATATCATGACAGTGCAAGACCTTGACTCAGGCCAAAATGACCAAGGAAGCGCGGGAGCACTCCAACAGGGATTAGCATTATTTTCAAGTGACAATTTCAACAAATACTGCGTAATAATTAACTGGGATCCCCGTGGTGTAATTTCTGACGCAGATACCGGAAAACCGCTTGCAGATGTTACAGTGAAGCTTTCCGTTAAAAATCAAAAGGGGGAGTTTGTCCTTATGGAGGATAAAAAATGGGGAATTCTGTCCAATCCCGTCATTACTCCAATGAATGGCACCTATCAATTTTTTGTCCCTGCTGGAACATATAGGTTGACTGTTGAGAAGAAAGGATATGTATTAGCAACAGAAACCAAACTATCGATAAAAAACATATATGACGGAAACGATATTGTCACTCAGGGAGAAGTAAAAGAGGTTAATATCGTCATGAAAAGAAAGCCCCTTCTTCCCTATTTATTTGATATGATATCATTACTTTTTTCACATGAGTAACAACTACTATAAACAAAAACAATTCATTGCAGAGGTTAATGAACAGGACGAAGTTATTGGAAAAATCGAGAAGTGGGAAGCTCACAAGAAAGGGATTCTTCACAGAGGATATACTGCAATTGTCACATTTGAGGATCAATTAGTACTACAACATAGAAAACACCCTGTATTCGACAATGTATTTGACCTATCATTCTCCTCGCACCAGCTATACGTTAATGACGAACTGCAGGATGGCGTCGTTTCTGTCCTTGACGGATTACAAAGGGAATGGGGAATACATGCAGAAGATATTGCCGAGGATATAACATTCGTCAAAAAAGTTTATTACAAGGCCTTTGACGATGTGAGTGGACATTATGAGCATGAAATTGATTATGTCTATACAGTTGAACTAAATAAACTTCCTGTATCAGATTATCAATATGCATATGGGTCTTATATCCTGCATAAAAACAACATAGATAAACTACAAGATCCGCGCATTTATTCTATCCTTGCACCATGGGTGTATAAGATAATTGAGAAATAACTTCTTGAAATCTCTCTAAAAAAAGAGCATCATGTATACATGAAACACTTTTTTCGTATCGTAACCCTAGTTGTTATTATTTCTGGCATTGCATTTGTTTATCCAAAAACAACGATGGCGGAAGGAAACCCGGTAGGATACGATAAGGTCTGTCTCAAACCAGAAAAAATAATAGAACAGAAGGGGAGCAAGACAGTTCGAAAAAGAAAGCTTACGGGAACAGGGCTTCCTATCGGAAAAACGATATATATCGTCAACATCACGCAATCAAAAGCGGGACAAATAATCACAACGGGAGACCAGGCAGCCGATACGGAGCTTGCTCCATTTGGTGCAAAATATGTGGCTGGAGTTATGCAATATGTGAGTGGACAAGCAAAAATGAATTCAATAGATGGGAACGTTGAGGTCATAGTGAATGCAGTCCCCGCGTATGAACCTGCTAGACATACACCCGCTCAATATTTTGCAGTCTTTCCACGAGAACCCCAACCAACCGGGGATCCAACGCAAGCGGCAGGTACTGTAGGTGGCTTACAACAAGGACCTTTGGGGATGGATCAATTATTTAGCCCAGGTTCCACAAAAGATTGTGCTTCTATCCAATGGGATCCAGAAGGAAGAGTATTTGATGCAAACACATTGGAACCAATGGAAAATATTTCGGTAACAATCCTTGATTCCGCAAAAAAAACACTCAATGTTGCAGGAGTGAGAAACCCAGATATCACAGATGTATTAGGTAACTACACATTTTATGTGGAAGAGGGAGATTATTACTTATCGGCAAAGCTTCCAAATACATACACGATGGTGACGGATGTGTCCCAGATTCATCAAAATTATACAAAGGTATATAGTGATATATATAAAACTGATGAAAAAATAGTCGAACGGATCGATACTCCAGAAGAGGAACAGCAAGGATATCCAAATGTTGAACATAGAGATATCGCACTCATTTCTACAAGTGCAAAAACCAATAGACCACTCAGTATTCTTGCACATACAGAAATAGCGGCAGATGATGGGGAGGTTTACTCAGGACAAACAACACACCCATTGACAAAAATATTCATTAAACAGGGTGGAGTACAAATAGCAGAAGGTACTGCCGACAAAAACGGCGCATATTCTTTTCCTGTTGCGGCATCCCTTATCAATCCTCAGACACCGATAGATATTTCTTATGAAAAAGTTGATCTGACCCAGCTTCCACTTGCATTACGAAATAGCTGGTTGCAAAAACTTATTGGAGTTGTCTTTGCGCAGCAAGAAAATACGGTAACAATCAGAACACAACCGATTTTGCAGAATGTGGATGGATATGCCTATAACCAAAACGGAGGAATCATCCCATTTGCAACGGTTAACCTCCGTTTGAAGAACAATGATGCGGTCGCAGTGCAGGTAAAGGCAGATGAGACAGGGCACTTTTCAGTGGTAAAAGGCGCTGCTCCAAGCCTCCCATATTATTTTGAATTCATTGATCCAACCTCAAAAGAGTTGATAAAAAAAGAGACATCGGAGTTTTCAGTCAATAATAATGTGGTCGGCAAATTTAAACAAAACGTTAAACCTCAACAAAGGGAGATACCAGATCAGACTCAACCTCAGACGACCGATTCAACAAAAACGGAGATGAGCCCAATGGTTATCGCATCAATTGTTTTCATACTCATCCTAGGGGCAATCACAGTCGTCATGGTTGCAACCAAGAAAAAAGTCGGGACACCGATGCAGTAATCGAGGAGTCATTTCTTTGATACAATTGGCACATGAAAGTGTTAAATAGAAAAGCATCGCGGGACTACGAAGTTCTTGAGACTGTCGAGACAGGGGTAGTCCTCACTGGGGCTGAAACAAAGTCGATATTCCTGAAACGAGTAAACCTTGACGCAGCATATGTAAAACTTATGAGGGGTGAGGCATACCTCATCAATGCCGATGTACAAAAATATGAATTTGCATCACAGGAAGAGTATGACCCAAAAAGAAGCAGGAAACTTCTTCTTCACAAAAAAGAACTGCTTAAATTACATGTAAAAACTGCCGCAAAAGGTCTGACACTTGTTCCTCTTTCTTGTTACAGTCAGGGACCTTACATTAAGATAGAAGTTGCCGTTGTTCGGGGGAGAAGGGATCTGGAAAAAAAGAATGTGGAAAAGAAGAAAGAGATTGTCAGAAACGAAAAAAGAGAGATGAAGGAATGGATGAAAAAGTGATTTGACAATGATCTTTCAACAGGTTAGAGTAAAAGGTATATGAATACATACTCGTTGAGTAGGCATAACATAAACCCTCGTGGAAACGTTCATAGAAACCCTCACATAGACTGGCTCACAGACAAATCGCTTGATAAAAAGGAAGTCGTTAAAACAAAGACAGGAGCGCTTCTTGTATACACAGGAAAATACACAGGAAGATCGCCAAAAGACAAATTCATCGTCGACACTCCATCAATACATGAAAAAGTTAATTGGAATACATCGAATGTTGCGATGACTGAGGAAAATTTTGAAAAATTATATAAGAAAGTTTCGTCCCATCTCTCAAATCAAGACGACCTTTACATCTTTGATGGATTTGCCGGTGCAGATAAGAAATATAAGCTCCATGTCCGTGTCGTTTCCGAATATGCATACCAAACATTGTTTTCAACACACCTCCTTCGCAGGCCAACAGCAGCAGAATTACTTACCCATACACCTCAGTTAACTGTCCTCTCCGCTCCAAATTGTTATGCGGACCCAAAAGTAGATGGGACAAACTCCGAGACATTCATTGTCCTCAACATGGAGAAAAAGATAGTCCTCATTGGAGGAACGAAATATTCCGGTGAGATAAAAAAATCAATATTTTCAGTGATGAATATGCTTCTCCCCGAAAAAAACGTGCTTCCCATGCACTGCTCGGCAAATGTGGGGCACGATGGGAAAACGGCATTATTCTTCGGACTCTCCGGAACGGGGAAAACGACATTATCCGCAGATCCAAACAGACAGCTTATCGGAGATGACGAACATGGATGGAGCGAAAACGGCATCTTCAATTTTGAAGGGGGATGCTATGCAAAATGCATCAACCTCAAAAAAGAAAGCGAACCCCAAATTTGGGGGGCGATCCGACATCAGTCGTTGCTTGAAAATGTCGTCGTCAAACCTGATGGTGAAATCGATTTCACCGATCCACATTACACAGAAAATACTCGGGTAGTCTATCCAATTGAATTTATAGAAAATGCAGTGCTTTCCGGTATTGGGGGGCATCCCTCCTATGTGATATTTCTTACCGCGGATGCATTTGGGGTTCTTCCTCCTGTAGCAAAGCTATCTATTCATGCGGCAATGTATCATTTCATGTCTGGATACACTTCCAAACTGGCAGGAACCGAGCGGGGTATCACTGAACCGAAAACAACATTCTCTCCATTTTTCGGGGGTCCTTTTATGGCCCTGAAACCACTTGTATATGCGAATCTTCTCAGAGACTATCTGAAAGAATATAAAACAAAAATATATTTGGTAAATACGGGATGGTCCGGAGGGGCATATGGCGTTGGAAAACGAATCAGTATCCATGCGACCCGCGCAATCATCACTGCAATCCTGGAGGGAAAGCTTGATGAGACCGCATATCATCATGATGATGTTTTCAATCTGGATGTTCCGAAAGAGGTACCTCTTGTGAACAGCCAAATCCTAAAACCAAGGCAGTTATGGAGAGATAAAAAAGAATATGATACGGTTGCGGAATCTTTAGTAACAGCGTTTCAGGATAATTTTAAAAAGTTTAAAAATATTCCAGATACCATTATTAATGCGGGACCACACCTATGATTTCAAATAGAGCACAACACATAAACCCATCTCTCACCTTGGCGATTTCTGCAAAGGCAAAAGAGATGAAGGCAAAGGGGATAGACGTTATCTCATTTGGTGCTGGTGAACCGGATTTTGACACGCCAGAACACATAAAAAAAGCAGCGATACAGGCAATCCAAAACGGATTTACGAAATATACGACAACAAGCGGAATCATTGAATTAAAAGAAGCTATCTGCAAAAAATTCGAAAGAGATAATAATCTGAGCTATAAAACAGAAAACATACTTGTATCGACTGGAGCAAAACAATGTTTATACAACCTAATACAAGTACTCATCAATCCAGGAGACAGGGTGATTCTTCCAGTGCCGTATTGGGTAAGTTATGAAGAGATGGTAAAACTTGCCGGAGGGGAGTGTGACATGATTCAGACAATAAATTTCAGGTTAGATCCTGAAGATTTGAAGAAAAGTATTACTAATAAAACGAAACTGTTGATTTTGAATTCTCCATCAAATCCAACAGGATATGTCTATTCAAAAGAGGAGTTGCAGGAAATAGCGAAAATATGTGTGGAAAAAAACATATATGTGATCAGTGACGAGATATATGAACCACTTATCTATGAAAAAAAACACGTATCGATAGCAGAACTGGGAGAGGATATCAAGAAATTGACGATTGTTGTCAATGGTGTTTCGAAAGCCTACTCAATGACCGGATGGAGACTTGGATATTGTGCCGGTGAAAAAGACATTATAAGAGGCGCTGCGCTTCTTCAAGATCATCTGACCTCAAATGCAAACAGCATCGCCCAAAAAGCTGCAGTTGAAGCGCTTAATGGTCCACAAGAGGTTGTCACCATGATGAGGGAAGCGTATAAAAAACGGAGAGATTATATTGTTGGAAGACTCAAAAATATACCTCAACTTACGGTGAGTACTCCAGATGGAGCATTCTATGTATTTGTTGATATCTCGAACTTATACAAAGGGGCAATGACGACTTCCAGTGAATTCTGCAAACAGTTGCTCGAAAAAAAATATGTGGCAGCAGTGCCGGGAAGCGCATTCGGGGATGATCGATTTATCCGATTGAGCTATGCAACGAGTGACGAGAATATTCGCAAGGGTATCGATAGACTTGAAGAGTTTGTCCATGATATAGTGTAAGTATGCAACTATCAAAAGAACTCACAACCGTAACCCCATTTTCAAAGGCGATAGGCCTTACGTTATTCATCGTTCTTCCCATCATAACCTTTTCCCTGGGAATGAGCTATCAGTCAACTCTCCAACCATCAAAAAATAATGCACCTGTAACAAACCCAACGGAAGAACCGGTTGCCTGCACGATGGATGCGCGTGTATGTCCTGATGGAACCGCAGTTGGAAGAATCCCACCAGATTGCGAATTCGAAGAATGCCCAATCATTGAGGATGAGGTAAAAACATTTACCGGTGTTATAAGCAATATCAACTATGGATGCGAAGTTGACGGAGTATGTTCTATCGGGGTCGGAAAGGGTAATGTTATCGTATTGAAAGGGGAAGGACCTGATGTATCTGAGCCAAGAGGAACGATACCTGAAGGAATTCTTGATTCATCAAAGCTAAATAATTTTCTTAGAAAACAAGTAGAAGTGCATGCCAAAACTGACGGCGGCAGGACAGACTCATACACTATTTATGGGAGCAAATCATTTTATATAAAGCTTATCAATAGTGCAAAAATGACCTGTGGAGGTATAGCTGGAAAATTATGTCCATCAGGATATTATTGTAAATATGATGGAACATATCCAGATGCGGCAGGGACATGTTTGAAAAATGCACCAACGACCACAAAATATGTGTGTCCAGAAAGTGAATATGTTGATTGTATGCCCCCGATTGGAGCAAAGAAAACGGAATGTAGTTCAGCATTTCTTCAATGGGCCACAGAAAACTGTCCTGGGTTCCAAGGCGCTGCATATTAACGTATAATGGAGTTCCATGTTTGATAAAAATCTCGCTATTGTTGATTTGGAAACAACCGGCATGAGTGCATCTCGCCATCGGATTATCGAGATCGCCATTATCCGAGTAGAAGGGAATAAAATCGTCGACACATTCACAACCCTTATTAATCCGGAAGTATCCATTCCTCCATTTATCACTCATCTGACCGGTATTTCAAAACATGACGTGGAAGATGCGCCTATTTTTGCAAAGGTTAAAAACAAAGTAACAAAACTTTTAAAAGGAGCGACATTTGTTGCGCATAATGTTTGGTTTGATTACTCATTCATAAAATCCGAATTGGAACGGGTCGAGATTCCATTTGAATCACGACGTTGTTGCACGGTACGATTATCACGCAGGCTCTTTCCACAACACAAAACTCACAAACTAGCATCGCTTATTGAACGGTTTGGATTTACGTATAACAGCAGGCACAGAGCATACGATGATGCATATGTTTTATGGCAGTTTTTGAAGAAGATAAAAAAAATCGTCCCGGCGGATACGCTTCGCTCTACATGGGATATTCTTGCCGCACTACCACCTTCTCTAAAATGACTTAACGGATAAGTTCAGAAAGCGAATCGATGCAGACGGCTTTTTCCGCAAGGAATTCTTTTTTTGGAGTGAGGCCGTTTGGAATGGCAATAAAATGGATTCCGGCGCCAAGAGCTGCTTTCATATCCCGGATGTCGTCTCCCACATAGAGGATTTCATCAAGACGTATTTTTTTTTGTTTCAATAATTTGATCGTAGCATCAAATACCCGTGGATCAGGTTTGTGAAAGAGTGAGTCTGTTGATCCTTGAATGAGATCGAATTTATCATATGGCATTCCTGTTTCTTTCATGTCTTTGACAACGGAGTCTTTAGTCATACTGGTTATAATACCGGTCCAGTATCCGTGCGCATGAAGATAGGTTAATACAGGAATAGTATCGGTAAAAGGATACTTAGGATATTGATCATCAAGCGAATGATAATTATTCCTCATATTCTCAACGGAGTCTTTATGGTCATAAAACAGCTCGATCATTGGTTCAAACGGCATTCCCCAATAGGCACGGATCGTTTCTTCGGTGAGATCGTGATCATAAAACTGTTTTGCAGTGGCTTGGTGCTGCTTCCACTTGATGTTCATAGCCTCAACAAGTGTTTCATCGAAATCGAATAATATAGCCTTGTAATTGGATATAAGCATAAGATATTCTATCCCATTTGAGGTCGTTATAGCAAGCTGAAAATGGTATAATAGAAGCTCCCATGGGCTTGTCCTGAGCGAAGTCGAAGGGGATGACAGGAATCGATGGGGAATCGGCACATTTACAAAAGGTGAGGGCGGGTCTGTCCGTTAAACAGAAAATCAACAACTGCTAACTCATTTGAGGAAAACGTTGCTGAGTTGAAAGCTTTTGCTTCAGAAATGATCTTCGGATCAAATCAAAAAGCTATGCTCTTTGCATAATATAAGCTTTTGATAAAGCCCCATTCTAGAGATTCTTCCGGTTTGCGCTAGAAATGGGGTTAACCAACCGGAATATGTGAACTACCATTCCCAATTGGGTAGGGATCAGACAACCCTTAATTGGCTGTATAAGAAGGTTTGTTTATTTCCCAACTTATGCATGCGTAAAAAATATCCTACCCCTCACTAAACCTTTGTAGACGTGTTTCCTCAGATCCGGGTTCAATTCCCGGCATCTCCACCACTTCGTCCATGACCCTTCGGTCAGGACTACGTTAGGTGCACGGCACTCTATTATTCATACAGCGGGTTTATTTAATAGAAAAGAAGGGGTGTCCCTAACGAAGCTCGTTAGAGCGAAGTGGGGCTGTATCTATCTCATTTTGTAGCATATAATCCGTTGACTTTTTCTTCTATTCAGGTAATTTTATTTTATGTTTTACTATGTATATATTCTTGAAATGGTAAATAAAACAAAATATATTGGATACTCTTCTCATTTAAAAAATAGAATTAAAGAACATGAAACAGGAAATGTTCCCCAGACAAGAAAATTACGGCCAATACGCCTCATTTACTACGCAGCATTTCATTCTAAAAAGAAGGCATTAGATTTTGAAAAATACCTTAAAACCACCTCAGGCTTTGCTTTTAGGAATAAAAGGTTAATTTAAAAAAACTTGGAAAGAAGATCAAAAATACTCGTAAAAAAGCGGGAAGGGGATCATTAGCTGGCTTAACTCGAGAGGACATTCCCTTGACAGCGACAGTATGGCGATGGAATATTTCCAATGTAAATAGACAGTTTGCCAATTACATTTTGTCATTTCTCAATTGAGGATGATTATCCCACCTATATTTTGGATTTTTTAAAGAAATAATTTTTGTTACAATTGCAATATGACAAAAACTGACAAAAGGCTTCTTCGAAACACAAAAAACAAACTGCTTGCTGGTGTTGCGGCAGGTATCGCAGATTACTTTGATCTTGATCCCAATGTGATCCGTTTTCTTTTTATTGTACTCACCGCATTTGGCGGATCAGGTATCTTGATGTATCTTTTGTTATGGCTGCTTCTTCCATCCGATGTGTCCGAAGCAAACGACAGCAGAGACACAGTGAAGGAAAATGTTCAACAGATGAAAGACGCAGTGAAGGATTTTACGGACCAAATTAAAAATGAACAACCACATACAATGAATGAAAAAAAGGGAAAATCTCAACAATATCTTGGAAGTGTTTTAGTCATATTGGGAATTTTATTTCTACTCAAAAATCTTGGATTGATCGATCTTTATTTAATCCAGAAATTTTGGCCAGTGCTTATCATCTTCCTTGGCGTCGCACTTGTTTCTCAGAATGAGAATTAACAGCTATGGTTGATATCACCTCATTGTTGCAGACAGCAAAGACAGACGCATTCTTGATTTCTCAGTTTTATAACGTTTTATACCTTACCGGGTTTGAGCCGCTGAGCCCTCATGAGCGGGAAGCATATCTTCTATTGGTCAACGGCAAGAAAATAATCATCACCGATGGACGATATGTTGGAGAAAAACATAGTGATGATTCAGAGCTTTACATTCTTAAACCTAAAGAGCGAGCTCTTGAAGTGATAGGACGAATATGCAGTGAGAGCAATGTGAAAGTATTAGGATGCGAAATGGACGATTTAAAATGGGGAGAGCAAATACAATTGGAAAAAACAGGAATGGAACTTCTTCCATTTGCGCAAATTCTTTCTCCATATCGATCGATCAAGACGGATGAGGAACTATTTGCAATAAAACAAGCATGTCACATTGGAGATCAAGTTTTAAAAGATATAACCCCTTATATTCACCCGGAGCAATCAGAAAAAGAAATTGCATGGTTACTGGAAAAAATGGTGAGAGAAGGGTATGGGGCACAAATCGCATTTGATCCAATCGTTGCCGTTGATGCACATGCTGCAAACCCTCACTACAACACTAAACAGGGTGAGGGCGTTATAAAAGACGGTTCAATTCTTCTTATCGATTTTGGTGTAAAATCCCACAATTATTCCTCAGATATTACACGCATGGTTGGGGTAGGGGGAGTGTCTGATGAAATCAAGAACACCTATGCAAAACTACTTGAAGTACAGAAAAAGACAGTTGCGTATGTGAATACCGCCGCAGAATTGAAATCCATAGACACATTTTGCCGCAATGAACTGCAAAAAAACAATCTTCCCAATTTCAGTCATTCAACGGGGCACGGGATAGGACTTGAAGTTCATGAGGCCCCTCGAGTAAATATAATTTCCTCAGATATCAAAAAAGTCGGTCAGGTGTTTACCATTGAACCAGGAATATATATCCCGGATAAATGGGGAATGAGAATTGAAGACACTATCACAGTTTCGGAGGAAGGGGTTGAGGTGTTGACTCGTTTTCCAAAGGCGTTGGTTCTTGTTTAGATTTTTCTTCTTCCCCTGGGAGGTCCTGACTCATCTCAAGAGTTTTTGTATTCTCTTCTGTCTTTTTCTTTACGTCGACAAATTCTTCTGTCTCTTCGGATTTCTTCTTTAGTTTTTCAGTGATCTCTCGTTCCTTATCCATATCATGCTTAACGAATTTGGCCGCTTCAATCTTCGCTTTTAAGTACACGATAAGTTCTTCCCCCTTGAGACTATTGATCAAGAAAATTGGGAGAATGTATGCAAGATCATCAATTCCTTCCTGTCGCAACTTGTCGTCGGCAGAGAGAAGCTTATTGAGCGTGTTCGTAATAAAGACAATATCCTGATCGACCCATTGTTCACGGGATGTGATATTTTCCGATGCAGGAACTTCACCTTTTTCATATTGTTGAGTCCACATCTTTTTAACTTCTTCGTAGTCTTCAATTGAGACGCTTGGAGGAATTGCAACCGTTTGTTCAATCGTTTTTTCCGGTTCAGAAACAAGCGGCGTCTGTGTTTCGATTACGCGCTCGACGTCTTCTTCCTTCATCTGTTCTTTTTCTGCAACCTTTTTGACAACCTCTTTATTTTTCTTGACGGATTCTGCGATTGCCTTAATGATTGACTTTACCGTGTCGGTAGCTATTCCTGTTTCTTTGGTAATGTTGGTCAAGATCTGTGCAGGTGCTTTTGCGATGTTCACCTTATATGAGCTTAAGACGGTCTGTATCTGTTGTGCAGGTGCTTGGGTTACTTTGGTGATATTTTCCATGATGGAAGTATTAGAGCTGACAGTATTCATGAGTGTCGTATTCATTGAGGTGACTTTGTCATTACTTATATTCACTTTATAAGCAACTGCTTGTGGCGCGGTAACGGAACGAGGAACTGTTTTTAATATCTCTTCTTTTCGTGAGTTTATCTCTGTTCGAGAAGAAGAAATGGAGGACAGGATTTGACGTGCCACTTTATCGTCCTTAATGGTTCTATTGAATAATTCGGTACGAATGTTCATGAACTTTTGTCGCTCAGCCGGCGTATTGGCTTTCGTTGGTTGAGACAACATGTCGATATTCTTTCGTACCGTTTCATTTGTCTGCTTATTTGTTTCAAACTTTGCGATATCAGTGATTTTATTCATTGAAAGATTGAGAGACTTGGTGATATCTTCTGTCTTTGTCTGTTTGATTTCCTGCAACGTCTCCATCTTTATATGCATCTGGGTTTCGATATCTCTTGTTGATTTCATCGATGTGTTGTTGAACGAGTGAGATGCGGTTGGAGCTGGTGGTGGTGTTTTTGGTGGTGGTGGCGCCATACGGTCATACATAGACATCAATACATTCTTCATAGCCATTATTCCATCACAACAGTAGTCACGGAAAATACGAAGGAGCCACCAAGGAAACCATATGACTGCCCACAACATAATAAGCGAAATTACATATTCAACAAACGTGTCGACATAATTTCCATTATTAAGTGCTCCAATAATTTGGCTTCCTATCTGTGCGGGGCCGCCGTACACAATATTAATTCCTGTTGGATAAATATATCCGGAAACCTGTGTCGCTCTTGAAAAATCAAACGGGAATGGAATACCACTTTGCCAGATTTTCGTCAGAGCTCCAAGGAACAGAGCGAAAAGCGGACCATAAAACACCCATTGCGCAAAAACCCCTATCCAAATCCACCCCACATTTCTAATAAAGACAAACGGCATAAGAAGTGCAAGGAATGGCGCAGCGAACAACAAAAACCAGAGAAGTATTTTTCGAAGGAGCATCATGATGCCCATCAGATAGTACGTGACATTTGTTACCTTCATGAGAAACATTTCCGCAGAAATCGCCTCTTGTACTTTGAAATTAAGATCACGACATCCAACAAATGTGGCATAACTATCTTCCTTACTTTGTGCTCCAGTAAAATAAATATTGAACAATCTGTCTCCCCCGAGAGACTCAATGAAGAACTTCATGATGATTTCCGAGAGTTGGACAAACGTCATGATTATCGCGTAAGAGAAGATAATATAGAGAAGCCCCGCCCCAATTTTGTAGACAATTGGCCACACCTGCATTTTTATTTGAAAATCGGAACGTTGTCCGACAATATATCCGATACCGAAAAGAGCGGCAACAAGCAAAAAGAGGAAAAGCGTTATATTTTGGGTGACTGTCCAGATTTGGCGTATTGCCGGGTGCTGGTCAATGGCGCTTTTCGTCATCACCCAATACAAGAATTGGCGAGCTCGTTCATTTGCCTTCCCTTGCGTTGTTGTCTGTTCGTCAAGCGCCCAATAGTGGTTTATGAGTGGATTTTTTACGAACTCATCATAGGTGGCGACACATTTTTCTCCCTTATAGAACGCGCTTTTCTTATATATATCCGGCAAATCTTTTGGACAGTTGCCGAGACGCGGATCAATGGAGCAGGGAAGCGGAGCTGCAGGTGGTACAGCAGGAGTATCAGCGGCCAATACTGAGGCGACAAAAAAAAGTGTGAAAAAAACAATACCAACAAAACCGGCTAATTTTCTCGCCATACTTTCATGGTACTGTAATGGCGGCGGGTTGACAATATGTATATATACAATTACACTGGAAATATATGAAAAAACTACTAATTAGCCTGTCATTGGTTTTGTTGATAAATGTATTCCTCATAAAAGATGCTCATGCAGTAATTGATGGGTTTATTAGTGACTGTTTGAAAGTTGATGCATCAGGCCATACCGCAAATCTTTCCATAAAGCCTGATGGCGAGATTAAAGCTCAGGGCGATTCAGACACATGGGTGTTTGTGTGTATTACAGCCGCAATAGGAACGAAATGTACAACTGGTATTGCCGGTGTTGATGACAATCTATTCGGAAAACATGACGACCTTACCGCATTACAAGGTATTGGATGTGATGGAGAGGGATGTACGGTTGGAGGTGTGAACGGAGGGCAAGTGCCTGCAAGAAGAACAAATGCAGATGGCTCCGCTTTTACTTCTGCCGTTTCCTGGTCGGACCAATATTTGCCTGGAGTCATTCATCAATGGTCATGGGTACAGGCAGATAATGGGGCAGGACAAAATGGAACAGAAACGGGGAATCTTGGAGCACAACAACAAGGAACTTTTGATTTTACAAAGTTAAGTGGAGACACATCGAAGTGTGTAAAAATCGGATGGGATCCTCGAGGATATGTATTCGATGCCGCAACACTTAATCCAGTTCAAGGAGTCCAAGTTACCCTTTCCAAAGGCCCCAAGGGGGGGACTTTTAGCGATGTCCCATCAGGCCTCGGTTTGACAAATCCAGACGTTTCCCGTCCAACAAACGGTCAATATAGTTTTTACGTCGAACCTGGATTTTATAAATTAAGAATTACATCAACGAATGCGACAATCGCAGATCTGACAACGGTCAAATCTGGGTATCAGGATTTATTTATTGACTCAACTGGAAAAACGAACGTTTATCAAAAAGATATGGAAGTTGAAGAAGTGAAAGGATCTGTGGCGATTGCGCACATCCCAGTTACGATTACCGATCCGACCTTATTAATAACAACACTGCAAAAACTGGAAGAAGGATCTGCAGCAGCAGGTGACCAAATCAACATATTCGGAAGAGTATCCCATCCAAAATCCAAAGTTATATTAACAATGAATTTATTAGATGAAGAGGGAGCGCCAGTTAATTTGGTTAAAACTGAAGTAACGAATGAATTGGGAGAATATGATATGTTTATTGACCAAGAACAAATAGATTCAGTCAACGGAAAGCAATTGTTATTGCAGAATGTCAATGTAAGTTTTGAGCTTAACTCTTTTTATACAACTGGTGTATTTTCAAAAAAAGAAAATATATTTGTTGCGGCTGCAAGAAAGATTTGGAATTTTATTTCTGAAAAAATATCTGTTAATGCAGCGACAACAGCCACGTCATACAATGTCAAACCTCTTCCTAGATATATTGAGGGGGTTGCATATGATGCAAATAGGATGGCAATTCCTGGAGCAATTGTTGGTGTGTATACAACCTACAGCAACAATCCAATGTATGTCACCGTTGCAGATGAAGAGGGAAGATATAAGGTTGGCTCACAGCATCTTCCTCGCTTTCCATTTGAACTTCGATACAAAAAACCAACAGGTGAAATAGTCGTGGTTGATACGGGCACTTTTATTAAACAGAACATTAAGTTCTTTACCGCAGAAGGGATTAAACCATTTGAAACAAAAAAAACCTCTAATACAGAGGTATATGCATCCCAAGTCAAGGTTAAGGATGTCGTCAAAGACTCAGATATACAAGCATTATCAGCAGCTGGGAGCAGCAAGGGGACTGGGAAAAAGACAGGTACGGGATTCACAGGGACGTCGAATCAAGTTTCGCCAACACCGCAAACTGTGGGAGGTTCATTGGCAGGATCATCAGGAGTCATGATGATAGTTGTGGTTATACTTGTTTTGGTTATGGTTGGAGTTGGTGTATTTGTCATGATGAAGTCCAAACAAACAACTCCACAATACTAATATGAATAAAAAATTTCTTTTATTTGTTTTTATTCTGGTACTGTTTATCGGAGGTAGTGTTTATGCACGTGAGACAGGAAATGCCGGAATGATAACGCAAGGCTCGATTCGCACATGTCTTCTTCCAAAACTTCAGGGTTCACCACCTCCAGCATGGTTCAAGAGAGCCCAAGTTGATGTGCAATTGACCGGCACATGTGAAGCGGCTTCATGCCAGATCGTACGCTGTAATAGCAATAACAAAGAGATAGAGGAGAATGAAAATTTTGAAAAAAAATGTAAGGCGGGAAAGATAGGGAATCCAAACTGCGCAGATAAGCTTGACGATAATCAAAAAAAGATTGAAAAGAGCGTTGAAAAGAAACCAGGTTGCAAAACGATTGGATTCACCAATGGAGGAACGGTTGTTGCAATGGGAGGGCAAAATTCGAATGTCCTTGGGACAACATCCGCACAAGAAGTGCCTAATGGACCAGTAAACATATTAACGCAAGAAGGGGATTATACAGCCCACGTTCAATACACATATTATGCTGTCGGAACTGTGCCGCCAACCGCAAAAGGAGGAGATACGGAAGTTGCCTCAGCTGGTGCAAACAATACACAGCAACTCGCTCAGATTGGTTTCACATTTGTCGATACACAAGTCACCAGCAAAAGCAAGGATTGTACGATGATAACGTGGGATCCATATGGGCGTGCATTTGACGCTGTCTCACTTGAACCAATGGAAGATGTTGAAGTTACCTTAAGCGACAGCACAGGTAAACCCGCAATCCAACAGTTTGAAAGTAATAGTGATACGACAGATATGAGTGGTCTGTTCAATATTCTTGTCGAAAAGCCCGGAATGTATTCCATGACGATACAAGGTCCAAGCACTCATCAATTCATAAGTACTCCGAAGCTTAGCCAAAACTATAGTTCTATTTATTCTGATCTATATTCACCTGCAAAAGTATTTGAAGAGGTACAGGGAGTCGCAACACATCATGATATTCCTCTGCAACCAAAAGGAGAGCCATATACGGGAGCAGTGGCGGAAGTCATGACTGCCGATGAGGCGGTTGATATGGGAGACTTTATCGTTTATTCAGGAAAGTCAAGCTTCCCATTTTCCCGTGTGTGTATGGTTACGGAACTCGGACGTACTCGTATAGGTGAATGTACATATGCAGATAAGTTCGGTGAGTATTCCATTTCCATTGGAAAAGAAGAAATCCCGCTTGAAGCACTTGTCCCTCAAGCAGCAAAAGTAAAACTAACAGATCCTGCATGGAAAGATAGTGTATATGCTCCTGTTGAGAACTATGATGTGAAAATATATGAACCGATCCTTAATCACATTGAGGGAATTGCATACGATGAAAATAAAAAACCAGTTCCATTTGCAACTATTCAGATAAAACAAAAGATGGATGATGCTGTCGTTTATGAAACAGTTGCGGATGAAAAGGGATTCTTTATCGTCTATTCAAGTGACCTTCCGGTATTTGAATATTATATCGACATAACAACTCCAAGCACATCCCAGCATTCGATTAAGACAACTTCACAATTTGTTAAGGAAAACACAGATTATATTACGGACAATAAGCTGAATTTATTGCTTGCAAAAAGAGATGGTGTAGTCATAAACAAGCCAACAAATGCAGAGCTTGAAACAGCGGCAAGTACGAATAAAAAAAATCAAAAGTCATATGTCACTTTGTCAAAAATGAGTGAAGAAAACAAAAATTCACTTTCATCACGTCTCTTCGAAAATAAAAGTATCACGATGATCGTTATAGGAGCGACACTTGTCGTTTTGATCTTGATAGCAGTTGCACTCTTTATTAAAGCGAAGAAGTAGTATCTTGCACAATTTCTTTTGAGTGGTTGAAAACATCAACCTTCAGGTATTCCTTTTGTATCATTTGGTCGGGATTGATAAGAAAACTGACCCGCTTTATCCCATCAAATACACGACCCATGAATTTTTTCTCTCCCCACGCACCATATGTTTTAATCACATCTTTTGTCTCATCGCTCAAGAGGGGAAACGACAAGTGATATTTTTCAGCGAATTTTTTGTGAGAGGCTACGGAATCTTTTGAGATACCTAGGATAATCACATTATTTTTTTTATATTCTTGTGCTAGGTCACGAAATCCACATGCTTCTTTCGTGCAGCCCGGAGTATCATCCTTTGGATAAAAATATACGAGCACCCACGACCCTTTGTAATCAGTAAGCGTTCGGATAACTCCGTCTTGATCAGGAAGAGAAAAGTTAGGCGCTTTTTTCATGAGTGTGAGTGTGGTGTGATGGATGTTTTTTTGTGGGCAATGAATATTTTTGTTTCTGTGCAAGATAGAAAACACCACCTGCAACTGCGAAGAATATAACTGCTGCGGTTACCGCTGTATTTCGTGAATCGGTGATTCCGGTTCTTGGAAGTGCTGTCGGCTGTGGAGGGAGAGTAGGGACAGGTGGGCTGGTAGGGATTATTGATGTGGGACCTGGTGTCGCTGTTGGTGTTGGGAGCCATAATGTACAAATCTCCGTTTCACCAGCACTTTGAGCAATGATTTTAAATACAACCGTTGCAAAAACACCGGTTCCATTAAATCCAGCATTATTTGTTCCTGTAAAGAGGATTTTTCCGGTTCCATATGTGGTGGTATCTGCAACCACGGAATTCATTGCAGCTCCGGCTGTGACGCTAACATATTGTAGTAATTGGGCATCGTAGGTTAATCCCGATTGTATGGTTGTAAGGGAAGCTCCTTCAGTATCTATGTTGATGGTGAAAGTGATGTCTTGTCCTCTTTCAAGTGTCCCGGTAGGAGGAATAAGATCAAACTTCGTTGCGAATACAGAACCAGCGCAAAGATAAAGAGAAACGAAAAACAAAAATAATGGAGCAAGCACACGGTTTTTATTCATACCTATATGTACAACTATAATATTAAATTAGCCAGAGTGCAAGATGAAGATTGGAGGTATGGTACAATATAGTATGAAAAAAGCTGTTTTGGTTTTGTGTGGTCTTTTTCTTATCGGGGCTGTACAAGCAGCTACTCCTAAGGATTTAATCAAAGATGGAACGGTCATATATGAGCTTCCTTATGCTGGAATCACCCCAGAAAATCCTTTGTATTTTTTCAAACAATTACGGGATCAAATAAAGGAATTTCTTACACGTGATTATATCCAGAAAGCTGAATTTCTTTTGATATCTTCTGACAAACGAGCCCACATCGCCATTATCCTTGCCGAAAAAGGAAAAACACGTCAATCGGTTGAAGTATTAGCTGACGCTGAGGAGCGAGCCTTACGCATTCCTCCGTTATTGAAGGCATCAAAAAAACAAGGGACTTCAGCCAGCGAACAGTTTGTCTATACGCTTAAATTGAGCAACACAAAACATCGTGAAATCATTCAGGAAATTGCAAAAATGCTTCCTCAAGGTCAAGATGAGGAGATTTTAAATGCGCTTATAGATCTTAATCAGCGCGTTGCAGAAGATCTATCTCGATTATAGGTATTGTTTTTTCGACATTTTTTTGGTATAGTTTGAGTTCCGCAAGGAGAAAGGCAAAAAATAATGAAGAAAAAAACAACAACTCAAACAAACCCCATGGAGGCACTCCTCCAGAAAGCGCCATTTGCACGCGTAAAGAAAAATGCAGATATCGAGGCTATTATCATCTCACTCTCTCGAAAAAATGTTCTTTTTGACATCGGAGCAAAGGCATATGCACTTCTCGGTGAAAAAGAATTAAAAGAAATTTCAACATATCTTCCTTATTTGAAAGAAGGACAGACAGCTCATGTACGAATCATCGCTGAGGAATCAAAAGAAGGATATCCTGTCGTTTCCATGAGAAAGTTCTTTGAACAAGGGAAATGGGAAATATTAAAAGGAAAGAAAGACAAGGAAGAAGAAATTGAAGTAATGTGTGGTGAATACGGAAAAGGTGGCGTATTTGTAGACTTTATGGGAATTCGTGGAGTCATTCCAAAAATCCAACTAACTGAAAATTTCTTAAACAGCCCTGAAAAGTTAAGTGGACAGAAAATTAAAGTCAAGATCCTTGAAGTTGACGAGAAAAAGAACAGATTGGTTGTTTCTCAAAAAGTTGCAGCCCTTAATATCTCACAAAAACAGCTCCATGAAGAGTTTGAGAAGATTGAAATAGGAAAAACATATAAAGCAAAAGTGCTTGGTGTATCTGAATTCGGCATCTTCTGTGAGGTTGCTGGTGTTGAAGGACTTATTCATATTTCCGAGATCTCATGGGAGAAGGTTATGAGCCCATCAGGCTACGCAAAAGTTGGTGATGATATTGATGTTTCCGTAGTAGAAAAAAATAACCAGGATCTCAAATTGAATCTTTCCATCAAAAGACTCACACTTGATCCATGGGAAAAGATTGAAGAAAACTACCCACAAGATAAAGAAGTGGAAGGAGAAGTTGTACGTCAAGAGAGATATGGATATTTTGTCCGTCTTACACCTGGTGTTGAAGGACTTATTCATATCAGTAAACTTACAGGAAAAGAGAATCTGAAAATGGGCGATAAGATAAAAGCATATATCGAAAAAGTAGACAAACGATCACGAAAAATGAGCTTGGTCCTTACCCAAAAGGAAAAACCAGTAACTTATAGATAATATCCGGTACAAGTTTGAAGATTAAAGCTAGAGGGGAGTCGAAATGACTTTCCGATAGCTTTTTTCTTTGCCTTCAACTTCAACTTCCAACTTTCAGCTATCTTCGCTATACTGAATGTATGGAGCAGCATCCTATTCCGCGACAGATTACTTCGTTTGAGTTTAAGCTCATAGGGTTTATGACGTTGAAGCAATTCCTATACCTTGTTATCTTTGCTCCAGCAGGGTATATCATCTTTATGATATTTCCGATTCCTTTACTCAACATCCTTTTAGGGTTGGCCGTAGGATTTCTCGGCATCGCACTTGCTTTTGTCCCCATCAATGACAGACCACTTGACGTTTGGATAAAAAATATTTGGAAGCGTCTGAATTCACCAACTCAATATACCTACCATAAACATAACCAACCCATTACACTTCTTCAAAATCTGTTTTATGTCTCAGATCCCCATCATGTTATGGCTCATATTGAGTCTCAACAGATGTTGGCCACATATCTTGCAAAAACAAAACAGACAATACAACCGAATCTACAAAAAAAACAAGTGCAACAAAGTTTCCAGGATAAAGTAGCTCCTCAAGCCGTTTCGGCTCCAGTGATTTCAGCCTCTGCAGCTCCCCCAAAGACAGCACAACAGGTTGTTGACGCTTTCACAGCCACTGTTGCTCCTCAAGCGCCTGCACAACCACAAACGACAATTCCTTCGCCCGCGCCTCAGGCAGACAAAAAGCCATTTTTCATCGGGACCATCAAAAATGGTAAACACATCCCGTTGCCTGGCATTCTCATATATGTGAAAAATCAACAAAATACCCCTGTTCGTCTATTGAAAACAAATCAGCATGGAATATTTGCGACGTTCAACCCACTTCCAAGCGGGGAATATATATTCGAAATTAAGGATCCAAAGAACTCCTACTTATTTGATACAATGAAAATAGCCATCCAGGATATCAATACGAAGTCGATAGATATATTTTCAAAAGAATTATTATAGTTTGTTATGCCAGTCACCAAACCAACATCACCGATCAAATCATCAACTCAATCGTTTACAGAGATTGAAGATATAAAAGATGACGTTTTATTGCTGAAGGATTTTTCAGCAGCCGTCGTTATCAGCGTCGGAGCGGTTAATTTCTGGTTGCTCTCAGCAGAAGAGCAATCATCCATAATCTACTCATACGCTGGGCTTCTCAATTCGCTTTCATTCCCAATCCAAATACTCATTCTCTCAAAGAAAATGGATATATCTTCCTATTTGGAGTATATCGATTCAGTCTCAAATGTGAGTAAGGATGATCTTATGAAAACTCGATTAGGGAGTTATAAGGAATTTATCAAATCGATAGTAAAAAAGAATTCAGTACTTGAGAAGAAATTCTATTTTGTCGTTCCGTTTTCGCCGCTGGAAATAGGAATAAGCGGGGTAGGAAGCGGCTTGAAGAAAGAATATGTAATTGCGCGTGCAAAGACATCCTTGTATCCGAAGCGAGATCATTTGCTTCGTTTGCTTGCAAAGATTGGTCTCAGGGCAAATGTCATGCAAAAACAAGAACTTACAGAATTATTTTACAATTTATATAATCCGTCAGCTACGGGACGCATGTTGGCGCCGATTGACACCTATACAGACGTGGTGATGAGTAATAACTAATATGGCAGGATCAAAAAATGTAGCTATACCGGCAGGTGTGCAAAACGTTGGGAATGTGCTTGCGCAAGGAGCTGTTTCAATCAAAGATATGATTGCGCCATCCTTTATTGAGACGGATTTTAATCATCTAAAAATTGATGAAAAATATTATCGTACTCTTTTTGTCACTGCCTATCCTCGCTATGTTTCAGCAAACTGGCTTTACTCCTTGATTACATTTGATCGACCGCTTTATATATCAATGTATATTTACCCAACAGAATCAAAGACGGTCCTCGATGAACTCAAAAGAAAGATTGCGGAAATGGAAGCATCGATTGAGTCGGAAATAAAAGCGGGGAAGGTTGTCGATCCAACGACGCAAGTTGCACTTGATGATGCGCTATCCCTTCAGGCAGAATTAGCAAAAGGGAGTGAACGCTTCTTTCAATTCGGACTATATATAACCATTCCTGCTGATTCAAAAGAAGAACTTGATAATCTGACAAAAGAGGTCGATTCATCACTTTCATCGATTTTAATTATCGCCAAACAGGCAACACTCGAACAGGAAGAGGGATTTAAATCAACCGTTCCGATGTTCTCCGATAAATTACAGGTATGGAGAAATATGGATACCACATCCCTTGCGACAACCTTTCCTTTTTCAACCGCAGCACTTACACGGAATGAAGGGATTCTCTATGGAATGAACCAACATGACGGAAGTCTTATCATTTTCGATCGATTTACGCTTGAAAATGCAAATTCAGTTATTCTCGGTAAATCGGGAGGTGGAAAAAGTTTTTTTGTCAAAATGGAAGCGCTCCGTTTACTTATGATGGGCACGGACGTCATCATCCTCGATCCGGAAAATGAATATCAAAAACTGACCCAATCAATGGGCGGTGAATTCGTGGTATTTTCAACCACATCACAATATAAAATAAATCCTTTCGACCTGATTAGCGAGACGAACGAGCCAGATGAATTATCAAATAAGATTCTTGATCTTCACTCCCTTATAAAGGTGATTATGGGAGATGATATATCACCGGCACAGGACGCCATGTTGGACCGAGCCCTTGTTATGACTTACCGAAATGTAGGTATCACACAAGATCCCACAACATTTAGAAATCCCGCCCCATTACTTGAGGATTTATATAAGGTCTTTATGGGAATGGAAACCCCAGAAGCGAAAGAGATGGCAAATAGACTAGAAAAATTTGTTATGGGTTCGGCTGCAGGCATTTTTAACCAAAAATCCAATTTTGATATTAAAAATCACTTTACCGTTTTCGGTATTCGAGATCTTGAGGAAAATTTACGTCCTGTCGCTATGTATATCGTGCTTGATTATATCTGGAACAGAGTCCGACAAGACAAGAAAAAACGAGTACTCATCGTTGATGAGGCATGGTATCTGATTAAACATAAAGATTCCGGAGCATATCTCCATAATTTTGCAAAACGTGCGAGGAAATACCATCTTGGTCTGACAACGATCACGCAAGATGTGGAAGACTTTTTAGCAACCGAAGAGGGAAAAGCTATTGTCACAAACTCTTCAATGCAGATCATTCTTAAACAATCGACAGCGGCAGTTGACAGGATTACAGACACATTCTATCTCACGGGAGGAGAAAAACACTTCCTCCTATCTGCAGGTATTGGAGAAGGATTGTTCTTTGCAGGACAGTCACATGTTGGTTTCAGAGGGATTGCTTCCGATGAAGAGAAGGCTCTTATTGAATAAGGTATAATTATCTCCATGATACGAACTCGAATAGCTCCATCCCCAACTGGTAAAGATGTTCATATTGGCAGCGTTGCTACGGCCTTGATGAATTATGCATGGGCAAAGAAGAACAACGGCCAATTCATAATCCGCATTGAAGATACAGATAGAACGAGACTTGTACCTGGAGGAGAAGAGAAAATGCTCAAAACACTTCAGGATCTGGGTATTGTTGCGGATGAATCCCCAATTGTCGGTGGGCCTTTTGCGCCATATCGCCAATCTGAGCGACTAGATATATATAAGAAGTATGCCTTAGAACTGATTGAGAAAGGGAAAGCATATTATTGTACTTGCACACCTGAACGGCTCAATGATATGCGAAAAAAACAACAAGAAGAAAAGCATATCCCGAAATACGACAGACACTGTCTTAAAAGACAAGATGAAGTTAAAAAAGAAATGGAACAAGGGATGAAATATGTCGTGCGTCTGCTTATTCCAGAAACAGAGGTTGTTTTTAAAGATTTAATACGTGGTGAAGTACGTTTTCAGAGCTCAAGTATCGATGACCAAGTTCTTCTTAAATCAGATGGTTTTCCCACATACCACCTTGGTGTGGTGGTCGATGACCATTTAATGGAAATATCGCACGTTTTGCGTGGTGAAGAATGGCTTCCTTCAACCCCAAAACATATTATCCTCTATGAAGCATTCGGTTGGAAGCCACCTGAGTTTGGACATGTTTCGCTCCTTCGCAACCCCGACAAATCAAAACTGTCAAAAAGAAAGAATCCAGTATGGGCATCAGACTATATAGAAAGAGGTATATTCAAAGAGGCCCTTCTTAACTATTTATCATTAATGGGGTGGAGTCACCCTGAAGGAAAGGAAATATTTGATCTGAAAGAATATATCCGTGTTTTTGATATAAAAGATATACAGACAACAGCGCCCGTTTTTGATCAGATTAAACTTGAATGGATGAACGGAGAATATATACGACAGTTGGCGGTACAAAACTTAAAGGTAAAGGTCCAAGAATATATTGGCGACGCATACGATGCGGTGACAATTGAAAAAAGTATTCCTTTAGTGAGAGAGCGTATAAAAAAATTATCCGATTATCTTCCTCTTACGGAGTTTTTATTCAAGGCGCCTACAACGTATGAAGTCGACCTCAATGGCAAAAAAGATATCCTAGCTAAGGTGGTGAGTTCACTAGAAACGATAAATGAATTTTCTACACATAAAATAGGAGACGCTATGGTGGTTGTTGCAAAAGAATCAGGCCTCAAAAACAGTGAGTTCTTTCAGATGTTACGAGTGGCCATAACTGGAAAAAAGATTTCGCCGCCGCTGAACGAATCTATGGAGATATTGGGAAGAGAAGAATGTATTAAACGGATCTTAGCTGTATAACTCTTGCCAGTGAGGATCAACCTCAACTGTCAAATCTAGGAATACTTTCTTTCCGATTGCGAGCGCGATTTCTTTCCGTGCATAGCTTCCGATTTCTTTTATTTTTCTTCCTTCGCTTCCAATGATCATCCTCTTATATCTTGTTTCTGTCGTGAGGATTCGCGCTTTCACATAGGTAAGGTCGTTTGATCTGTTTTTGATATCGTCTACTACAGCCGTTGAAGTATATGGTATTTCCTCTCCCATCATCAAAAACACTTTTTCCCGAATGAGTTCCGCAACGAACGTCTTACTATCGATATTCATGACGGGATATGGGTTTACATGTTCCAAAAGCTCGCCTTCCTTCTTTTCCGGAAGTAATTCAAACAGGCGAGTAAGGAGTGGTCCCATATGCATGCTGTGGAGCGCCGATATTTCAAAAGAATCCTTAAATTCTTCCTTCATAAATTCATATTGTGCGAGATATGAATCCTCTTTTTTGTCGATTTTGTTAATAACAAGGATTTTTGGTTTATCGATTTTTCTAACAATACCCAAGACTTTTGCTTCTTCAAAATCCCTTCTTCTTGTATGGTCAACCATATAAATGACTACATCCACATCTTCATGGATGATGGAAAGCGTATTCTGATTTATTTTTTTGGATAGTTTATCCTCAGCTTTTGCAAAAATCCCAGGAGTGTCGATAAATACAACAGTTCCTCTCTCTTCTTCCAGAAGGGCTTTAATAGGGAATCTTGTTGTTTGTGCCTTTGGGGAGGTAATCGCCACTTTTTGCCCAATAAGGTTGTTCAAAAAGGTCGATTTTCCTACGTTTGGTCTTCCGATTAGGAGCACTTTGCCGCTCTTTTTCACACTTTCTTCCATAGCTCTATTGTACCAGATGAAACTTCTTCCCGTGTGGTAGCATAATACCTATATGGACATGACGGATGAGGTAATAATACGCCAGATCCAGCAGGGCAATATTGAGGTTTTTGAGACACTCGTCAATCGGTATTCTGGAAAAATCAAGAGCTATGTTATCGGACGCCTGTTTAAAAAGGAGGAAGCAGACGATATCGTGCAGATAAGTTTTATTCAACTGTACAAAAGCATATCGCGGTTTAATCCTTCAAGACCACTCTATCCGTATCTCATGCAGATTACCCGCAATGAGCTATATATGTATTTCAGAAAATACAAAAAAACAATCCCTCTTAATGAAGAACTGGATTATCCAAATGAAGCTGATAAATATGAAGACGATAACGGAGATATGCTGAACAATCTTCGGCCAGACCAAAAAAATGCTCTATCATGGTTCGTGGAAGGGTACTCCTATAAAGAAATCTCAAAAAAAATAGGTAAGCCTATTAATACGGTCCGTACACTTATACGTCGCGCACGATTATTCATTCAAAAAGAACATTCCCTATGAAAACCGCCCCGTCTCTTAATAAAAAAATAGTTCAAGGTGTATACACCTTTGAAACGAAACGGACATCGGGACAATTAATAATCCGTTTTGGGTTAATGCTTTTTGCTGGGGCCGTAATCCTTATTTTTGGTGGAGTGTTGGGTGATTTATTCCAAGAGAGTGAAATTTACTCACTTATTCATGGGTATATGCAGGCAGATGGGTTTTCATTTATAAAAACAAATGAATTACTCTACATATTTTTTAAAGAAACACCCATTTGGTTGATAATAATGTATTTAGCAGGCGTTATTGGAGGAGTGGCCCTATTATTTTCATTGATAAAAAATAGAAGAGTATACTATCATAGATTGAAATCACTTATCATTTATTGGACATCAAAATGAAAAAAACAATTATTGTCCCACTTATATTAGGCGTGATATTGTTAGTATTTGCATTTAAGTCTGGAAGTAATAAGTCACTGCAGCAGAGCACTTCTCAAACGGATATAAGCGAAACGTCAACAAACACTCCGAAAACAGCACAAGAAAACTCCACATATTCGAAATCACTTGATCTGGTTATTGATGAACCGCTATCAGGTACAGAGGTACAAAAAAACTCAATCACAATTAAGGGGCGAGTCAATCCAAAAGCACATGTTATCGTGAATGAGGCCGACGTAACCCTTGGAGTAAATGGAAAGTTTGATCAGCAAGTAACCCTAGATGAAGGAGAGAATTATATTTCCATTGTGGCATATGACGATGAGGGGAATGCGGCTGAAAGAGAACTGCTCATTATCCGCACCATAGAGGGGCTTTAACTGAAACTTATTTGGAATATTATGCATATATATTGATATGAGAAATCTGGTTGTATTGTCTATCTTTGTTTTATTCGCTGTCGGAGGAGTATATGCTGAAATGCGCATTCCACCTATGAAGAGAATAGAAAAACGAGCTGTTCCAGCCAAAATAGAAAAAAATTTATTGGAGCAAGCTAAAGACATGATAAAGAGAAGTATTAAAAAACAACTGAAAGGAACACTTGTTACGATTGCCGGATCAACATTGACGGTGGAAAAAAATGGCGAGTCATATACGATAAACACCGCTGAAGATACGGAGCTGAGAAGCAAGTTTGGTGCAGAGTCTCGGCTTTCAGATTTCAATCCAAAAGATACACTCATAATTCTCGGAAAACAAACTAGCTCAGGTGAAATTGATGCATCCTATATCAGAAACCTAACCATGCAGAGAAGGACAGCAGTCTTTGTGGGTGAAGTGATTGAAAAAGCAGACAATACCCTTACAGTAAAAACTGTCGGTAGGGGGAATATAACCGTTCACATTTCGTCTGTTGTGCGCTATACAGAGCAAAAAAATACAATAACATATTCGGATATAGAGATAGGGAACAAGATCATCATCAGAGGAGAATTATGGAATAGGGAAAGTTCAAATATAGACGCAAGAATCATCCTTAAGATTGCCAGCCATAAACCTACACCTGCTCCGACTCGAACAACGGATTAAGATTTGCAGAGTCAAGGATTAGTTTTGGCTCTCCGCTTGGGAGCTCTTCAACATCCCTTAGTCTTTTCTGCATTTGTTTTGTACGAGTCCCAACCAACAGGTCAAGTTCAGAATCAGCCTGTCTGATTTTCTTCTGGGCATTTGAAAGCACAGTCTCGAATTGCTTGAACTCTGTCTTAACTTCACCTAACACCTTCCAAACCTTACTTGATTGTTTTTCGATCATTAACGTTCTAAATCCCATCCTGAATCCGCTAAGTGAGGATGCAAGAGTTGATGGGCCAGCCACATTGACATGATATTTATTTTGCAGTTTTTGTATGAGATCGGTTTTTCGGACAATTTCCGCATAGAGTCCTTCTGTCGGGAGAAAGAGAATTGCAAATTCTGTGGTATGTGGAACATCGATATATTTGTCATGTATATCTTTTGCAAATGATTCAATATCATCCTGAAGTTTTTTTGAAAATGTCGCAACCTGCAATGGATCGCCAAGCTCATAGGAATTCAAAAGCGCAATATAGTTTTCAGTTGGAAATTTTGAGTCGATCGGTAGATAGACTGGGCCGCTTTCATCACCAGGGAGTTTGATAGCAAACTCAACGAGGTCACTACTATCTTTTTTTGTCTTGACATTCTTTTCATATTGATCTGGAGTAAGCAAATCTTCAATGATATTTGCAAGTTGAATCTCACCCATTACCCCTCTTGTTTTAACATTTGTAAGGACTTTTTTCAGGTCACCAACACCTACCGCCAATGTTTGCATTTCACCAAGTCCTTTATGTACCTGCTCAAGCTGCGTTTGCACTGTTCGGAACGATTCAGCCAATCTTGACTCAAGCGTCTTGTGGAGTTTTTCATCAACCGTTTCTCTCATTTTTTCCAATTTTGTATTTGTATCATCTTGAATCTGTTTTAATCGCTCTTCGATCGTCCGGGTCATTTTTTCAAGTGCCTGTGAGTTGAGGGTAGTGAGATGTTTTAGTTGTTCCGCAAAAATATTGAGTTGGCTTTTTTGGACATCGGAGGAAATTTGGAGATTATGAGCAAGTTCTTCGCGTGTTTGATGAAGGTTTTTTGAATTTTCCTCTCTATTTTTCGGAAATTCATCCTTTATGTTTTTTATCTCAAAAGATAATTCTGACATCTTATCCTTCATTTCGGAAGGGAACTCAACACGTTTTTTTAAGAGTAAAAAGATAAGTATTGTTTGAACAACAACGAACCCAAGTATAAAATACAACATATCCAAGAATTATATATAATATGACCATTACCAGTATACCGCACAGGTAAAAAAATATGAAAGGCTTTATTACATTTATACGCGAACAAGGAGTTATGGGATTGGCTGTTGGTTTCATTTTGGGGGGAGCGATTTCAAAGATGGTGACATCCCTTGTCAATGATCTTGTCAATCCGATTGTAGGAATATTTTTGGGACGAGCAGGGGAGTTGAAAAAAATCTTTCTTCAAGTTGGCCCTGCAAAAATCATGTGGGGAAGTTTTCTTAATTCATTTATAGACTTTGCCATCATAGCGATGGTTGTCTATTTTGGAATAAAGGGTCTCGGCCTTGACCGATTAGATAAGAAAAAGGACAAATAAAATTCTGTTGTGCATAAAAAAACACTATCCGTTATCAGTATTTACATACGAACTAGATAGTGTTTTTTGTTTATTGGTTAATAGCTGCGTCTTCGATCATCTCTGAAACCACCTGGTCTTCGCTCTTCTTTTGGTCGAGCGACGTTCACGATGATTTTTCGACCTTCGATTTCTTTTTCGTTCAATTGTTGAACTGCAGCTTGTGCTGCCTCTTCAGTTGCAAAAGTAACAAATCCGAAACCTTTTGATCTACCTGACATACGATCAGTAATAACCATGGCTTCTACGACTTCACCGACTGATGCAAAAAGCTCACGAAGGGAGTCATTGTTGATACCCCATGGAAGATTACCTACGAATAATTTTTTGTTATCCACTACTCTGTAACACCTCCTTTTGATTTTGAGAATTTCCTAAGAAGCGTCTTGCGAGCACTCTAGGCTAACTGTCTCCAATTATACCATATTCCCAATAAAAAGCCTATTTTACACTGTCAAATAGGCTCAATACGCTCCTGATGGCGGTGAGGAACAACCGCTGCTCCTTTTGAAGGATATCCGTAATAAGCGGAAGAGGGATGAAACCCAAAAGATAGCGCGTCCCGTCTCCGACAGGTTGTGCTGACTCATTCAGCAGAGCGACAATTTCTTTTCCATATATTGAAATGAGGAAAATGAACGAAAGCAAAATTGTACAGGCAGAAATTATAAGATATCGCAACCACACATACGGATTATAAAGACGTTTTTTTGAAGATATTTTTTTCACACCCTATTATAAAAAACAAAACCCCGCATATGTGCGGGATTTTGAAGTAGTAAGAATTATCTTCGTTACTTTCTTTTTGCTTTTGTCTTGCGTACAGTTTTTTTTACTGCAGCATGCGTCTTTTTCTTGACGACTGGTTTTTTCTTTGCGACTACCTTTTTCTTTTTTACTGCCATAGAAAAAAATAAATATGTAACACATTCACAGTAACAGGAATATGACGCCGGTGCAAATGATTATTTTATTTTTTATTGAGGAATGATAAAAAGTTCTTTTTCTGCTCGTGTTATTCCGGTATACAACCAACGCCTCCATTGATCATCATCCATTTTAGAAAATCGTTCTTCAAAAAGAATTACCCGAGTTGCTTGACTACCTTGTGCTTTGTGAACAGTAAGAGCATATCCAAAGTCGAATAAATCTCCCCCCATGATACGGGCTCTTTTATTTGTAAAGTTAAGTGCACTGTCACTTGCGAACTGTTCCTTAGAAATATAACCGCTATATATATCATCTTCACCATCCATTTGTATTTCCGCTTTATAAAACTCCGTGTTTCCATCACCGATAGTGAGAATGGTGCCGATCATTCCATTAAAAATATGTTTTTCATGATTGTTGCGTAAACAAATCACTCTATCTCCCTGTTGGGGAAGAAGTGATGTGAAACCCAGCATTGATCGGATATGTGCATTGAGGCGCTTTCTTGTTTTATTGTAACCACACAGTATCAGTGTGTCGGATGAATAATTTGAGAGAAGTTCTGCAAGTGCTTCCTGAAAATCATGATCTAGTTTAGAAAATTTTCGTACAGCAGGTCCATAAATCCCCGACTCGATATGTCCGGTCTGTCGTGCTTGTATGGAAAGTTCAATGATAGGATTTCCTTTCGCTTGTCTGTGGATTTCGACGAGTTCCAGTTCTGGTTCCGCAATCAAATGAAAGGATCCAGAGATGGGTGGAAGTTGTCCATGATCGCCGACAACAATAATAGGCACTTTATAAGAAAGCAGATGTCGCCATATGGTCTCATCAACCATTGATGCTTCATCGATAATAATTAGATCTCGATCGATTTCTTCCTTTTGCTTCCAACCAATGATTTCCTCCTTATCGTTAACAATGGGGGAATAGATGAGTGAATGAATTGTCCCGACTGAATCGTCTGGGTAAAGGGCCTTCTCCTCTTTCAGTTTCGTCCGCAACACACGACTTGCCTTTCCTGTATAACTAACAAAACCAACAGCATTTTGTTTTCTCAGTTTTTCGATTCGTTTACGAAGCACAGCGATGAGTGTGGTTTTTCCTGTGCCAGCATATCCCCCAACAGTGACATATTGATTTGTTGACGTTCTGTTTTGTTTACACCATTCAAGGATGTCATGAAGTACTTTTTTTTGCCCGTTTGAGAGATGTATCATATTTTTTTAGTGCGGCATAATATCCGCCGCACCCGTTATAAAGCCAATGGGCGACACGAGTAACCGTGGTTGTTGATGTTCCTATTTCTTTTGCTATTTCAAGATAGGGAAGCCCTTCGAGAAGACGTTTAGCTATTGTTATCCTATTGGAGAACTCTTGAATTTCAGGCATGGTAAGCATATCGCGCAACAATGCCATAACCTCAGACTCATTCTTGAGTGCGGCAATAGCCTCAATGAGCAATTTTTCTCTTTCATTTTTTGGTTTGAATGATTCCTTCTTTTTGAGTTCTGCGGAAATAGCTTTACGTATATTTGGCATATGGCACTATTATACTCGACAAATTTATCTCTTGACAAAACTATATGAACGTGTTAACATACTAACATGTTTATCAATTTGGAATCACAATCAGAAGTTTCACATCACAACCCTGCTTAGGCGGGAACTCGTGATGTAATGTCAATTACTAACCCCGCCAAAAAGCGGGGTCTTTTTTTATGAAAAAATTAAATAACGGCTATATCAAATTAGCTATACAAAAGAAGGGACGATTAACTGAGAGCACTATTGCACTTTTACGAAGTGCAGGACTTGAATTTGAGAGCTATCAGCAAAAACTGTTTGCTGCCTGCCGCAACTTTCCCCTCAACATTGTGTATCTAAGGGATGATGATATTCCTGATTATGTGGAAAAGGGAGCTGTTGACCTGGGGATCGTGGGGGAGAACATCCTCTTTGAGTCTGGAAGTAAGGTGAGTAAGATACTTCCACTTCCCTATGGATACTGCACACTTTCGCTTGCGGTACCAAAGGAATCGAAAGCATGCAAATTATCTGATCTGCAAGGAAAAAGGATTGCAACATCATACACAAAGTTGGCACTCCAATATTTGAGAAAAAACAAGATACAGGCAGAATTGGTACGGATCAATGGATCCGTGGAAATCGCACCGGCTCTCCAGATGTCGGATGCGATAATCGATCTAGTCTCAACAGGCAGCACAATGGCACTAAACGACCTTCGTATAATAGAAAAGATCTATGAGTCTCAAGCGGTGCTTATCGGCAAGAACAATCTACGATTAGGGAAAGCATCACTTGTACAAAAACTTCTTCTGCGTTTGAACGGCGTTTTGACTGCAGATAACTACAAGTATGTGATGATGAATGCGCCAAGTTCGATTATGAAAACGATACAGACAATTGTCCCAGGACTTAAAGCTCCGACAATTTCGCCCCTTGCAACCCCTGGATGGATTTCCATACAGACAGTCATACAGGAAGATATATTTTGGGAAACGATAGAAAAATTAAAAGGAGCGGGTGCAACAGACATATTAGTATTACCAGTTGAAAAACTTATTCTATGAATATTAAACGCCTAAAAAATATCAAAAAGGAAGAATATGACAGAATCATCATGAGATCTTCAGGTACAAATGAAGAGATCCTTCCATCGATAAAAGCAACTATGGATAACGTACAAATAAAAGGAGACGAGGTATTGCTCAATAAATACCAGGGGCGTTACGGGAAAAATGTTTATCAATCGATATCCGTAACGAAGGAAGAGATAGATAAAGCATATGAAACCATTAATCCTTCGACCATAAAAGCGCTGAAGCAGATGATAAAAAACATAACGCTTGTTCAAAAATCACAACTCCCAAAAAAAATTGAGAAAAAAGTATTGCCGGAAAACGGTATTGAGGTGTGGCGAGAGTGGAGAGCGATAGAGAAAGTTGGATTATATATTCCAGGTGGTAAGGCAACCTATCCATCATCTGTTCTTATGACTGCAATCCCTGCGATTATTGCAGGATGCAAAGAGATCGTGTTATGTTCTCCAGTAAAAGAAGATGGCAAAATTCCGGCTGCGACGCTTGTTGCGGCGGATATGGTTGGGATAAAAAATATATATAAGGTAGGTGGGGTGGAAGCGATTGCAGCGATGACATATGGAACAGAAACTATTCCACAGGTGTATAAGATTTTTGGTGCCGGAAATTCATTTGTAACTGCTGCAAAAACAATCGCACAGAAAACAATCAGCATCGATATGCCTGCAGGTCCTTCAGAGGTATTCATAATTGCAGATGAAATGGCAAATCCCGCGTTTATCGCTGCGGATCTCCTTGCTGATGGGGAACATGGCGAAGATTCAGCGTGTGTTCTCGTTACGACATCTGAAAGAATAGCAAAGAAAACGAACGATGAAATTGAAAAGCAATTGGGGAACCTCACGACACGAGCCCGTGCGCAAAAGGCACTCGACAGATACGGTCTTATCTGTTTGGTTGACACAATGACAGAGGCGATAGAATTCACAAACAATTATGCCCCAGAACATTTGGAAATAATGACGAAAAATGCCGACTCACTGGTAAGGAATATAGTGAATGCCGGATCGGTTTTTGTCGGACGGTGGACATCGAAATCATGTGGCGATTATGCGACTGGTGCAAACCACGTCCTTCCGACAGGAGGTATGGCAAAAATGTATCCACCACTTGGAGTCGACAGTTTCGGCAAATGGATGCAGGTGCAAAAATGCACAAAAAATGGATTATTACAAATTAAACAAACAATTGAAACGATTGCGGAAGTCGAAGAGCTTCCAGCTCACAAGCAGTCGACCTCAATTCGATTTAAATAATTATGAAAAACAACATATTGAGAAAGGACATTTCTAGATATTTGCAGTACATGCCTGTAGAAAGCGCAGAGGGTATCGCAGCTAGGCTAAAAGTCGATATTAGTAAAATCGACAAGCTTGATGCGGGAGAAAATGTATGGGGCCCATCCCCTAAGGTTATAAAAGCGTTATACAAATTTAGCGGCTATCAGTACTACCCAGATCCCGAATATATTTCTTTAAGAAATGCGATTTCGGAATACACAACTGTTGAAGTAAAGAATATTTTTGTTTCCAATGGGGGAGATGAAATTATTGATCTGATACTTCGGCTTGTATTAGATGAGGATGATGTCGTCATATCTTGCCCCCCAACATTTAGCTCATATGCGCAGTCGACGCTATTGAATAGAGGTGCACTGTGTTCCATTCCAAGAAAACCCAGTTTTGCAATCGACAGCGAAAAGATAATAGGGGCGCTCAACAGCAAAACTAAAATAGTTTTTATATGCAATCCAAATAATCCGACAGGATCAACAACAACAGTGAGTGAAATAAAAAAAATACTTGATACGGGAGTGCTTGTTTGTGTTGATGAAGCGTATATCGAATATGGAGGAGAAACTTGCATTGGGTTATTGGATAGATATGAAAATCTCATAATCATTCGGTCCTTTAGCAAGTGGGCGGGAATCGCGGGATTGCGATTGGGATATGGACTAATGTCAGGGCTGTTAGTGAAGCAGTTGATGAAAATCAAACCGCCATACAACGTAAATTCTGCAGCAGCGATTGCAGGCATTGCCGCACTGGAGGATGAAGCATATAGGAAAAAAATCCTCAAGAAAATAATCGGTGAAAGAGAACGTATGTATTTGAAGTTAAAAGAAATGGAAGTGTTTACCGTTTATCCTTCAAGTGGGAATTTTCTTTATTTGCAGACAACAAAATCGAGAGTGAAAGCGATTAAAGATGAATTCACAAAGGCCGCAATCGCGATTCGTTATTTTGAGTCAGAACGTACCGGAAACGCCCTTCGTATTACGATCGGAAGACCCAAGCAGAATAAGAAAGTATTAGATATTTTAAAAAAAATAGTATGAGCAAAAAATATGACACATTACTTTTTGATATGGATGGAGTATTGGTTGATGTGAATAAATCCTATCGAGCGGCAATACGAAAAACCGCACGTTATTTTATGGATAGGGAAGTATCTGTCGACGAGGTCAATTCCGTAAAGCAAAGAGTCGGTATGAATAATGATTGGGATGCGACATATGCACTTATTGGAAATAAAAATATTCCCTATGAAAAAGTGAAGGATTATTTTCAAAAAATATATTTGGGTGACGGAAAAAATAAGGGTCTGATAAATGAGGAAACCCTGCTTATTTCCAAAGGACAACTCACTAAACTGAGAAAAAAATACAAAAAAATGGGAATAGTCACAGGAAGGCCAAAAGACGAAGCGCAATATGTCATAAATCGTTTTGATTTAGGGAAACTCTTTGACGTACTCATTACCAAAGACGATACCCTTCGTGAAAAACCATTTGCGGATCCAATTATAAAGGCAATACAGATGATTAAATGTAAACGGCCAGTTTACATCGGAGATAGCTCAAGTGATGTTGTTGCTTCTGGCTTAGCAGGCATACCCTGCTTATATATTGGCAATAATATGGATGCAACGAAACAATTTAAGTCAATGTTAGAAATATATTCGTATCTCATATGAAAAGGACCGCCGAAGTGCTTAGAAAGACAAATGAAACCGATATTTTTGTAAAGCTTGCTATTGATGGTACTGGGAAGCGAGTAATAGATACGCCGGTTGGTTTTTTAAATCACATGCTTGATTTATTTGCCCGACAAGGATTATTCGATCTGGAAATAAAAGCAAAGGGAGATATGTATATCGATGAACACCACACTGTAGAAGATCTTGGCATTGTTCTCGGGAAGACATTTGCAAACGCTTTAGGAGCTAAAAGAGGAATAAATAGATATGGGTTTTTTATTTTACCGATGGATGAAGCGTTGGCTACGGTTGCAATTGATTTTTGCGGAAGAACCAACTTCAAATTTGACTGTGCATTTTGCCGAGAAAATGTTGGAGATTTCAGCACAGAGTTGGTTTTTGATTTTTGGGATGCGTTTGCGCAAAACGCTCAAGTGAATTTGCAAATAAAAATTGAAGGTGGACGAAATGACCACCACAAAATTGAAGCAATATTCAAAGCAGCAGCTCGAGCAATGAGAATGGCATGTGAGATAGATGGAAGATCGGCATTATTAATTCCCTCAACGAAAGGAGTTTTATGATTGTAATTATTGACTATGAAATAGGGAATGTGCTCAGTGTCAAAAACGCACTCGATAGAATCGGTGTAAGAAATATCATATCCAGAAGTGATGATGATATAAAAAATGCGGCCGGTCTCATATTGCCTGGAGTTGGTTCTGCTGGAGTAGGAATGAATAATCTAAAAAGATTTGGAATAGACAGAGTTGTTCGAGAAGAGGTTGCGAAAGGAAAGCCAATTCTTGGGATTTGTTTAGGGATGCAGCTTTTGATGACACAAAGTGAAGAAGGGAACGTAAGCTGTCTCAATTATATTGCAGGTAACGTTGTCCGTTTTAAAACAAAGGAAAAAGTGCCTCAAATAGGATGGAATACGGTATTTTCAAAAAATGACAGTATCCTATTTGAAGACATTCCTCAGGACAGTTATTTTTACTTTGTACATAGTTATTATTCTATCCCAACAGACAAGGACGTCATTTATGGGCAAACAAAATATGGGAACAATTTCTGTAGCGTAATCGAAAAAGAAAATATATTCGGGGTTCAGTTCCACCCAGAGAAAAGCGGCCAGATTGGGGAAAAACTATTAAAAAATTTTATTACGTATTCATATGAAAATAATACCAGCGGTTGATATCCAGAAAGGAAAATGTGTTCGGCTATTACGTGGTGATTTTGAGTCGAGCACTGTTTATGGTGATAGCCCATATCTTGTCGCAAAAGAATGGGTCCGCCAAGGTGCAAATATGGTCCACGTTGTTGATCTTGATGCTGCTGAAAAGGAGAAGTTTGTCAATCTTGAAATTATAAAAAAAATAGTAAGCATCCCCAATACCAGTGTTCAATATGGAGGAGGAGTAAGGACAAAGGAAGATGTACAACTTTTGTTTTCACTTGGCGTAAGTCGTGTAATTATCAGCTCCTCGATTCTTGAGAACAGCAAGTTAGTCACGGAATTGATTAAAGATTATGGGAAAAGGATCATGATCTCATTTGACGGAAAAGATGGATATCTAGTGACCAACGGTTGGAAGAATAATTCTGGTAAGCGACTACTAGATGTGATTGCAATGGCACGAACGTGGGGGATAACAGAATGTATCTATACCGACACAATGAGTGATGGAACACTAAGTATCAATAAAAAAGAAGTTAGTTCTATCTTGGAGAAATCCAAAATGAAGACGATTATCGCGGGAGGTGTGCGGGATATTAATGATATTAAATGGTTAAAAGAAAATGGAGCAGCTGGGGTAATCCTCGGGAGAGCTCTCTATGAGAAAACAGTTTCACTGAAGGAGGCATTAAGAATATGTTAGCTAAACGAATCATCCCATGTCTTGATGTAAAAGAAGGCAGAGTTGTAAAAGGAGTTAATTTTGTTGGTCTCACTGTGTCTGGGAACGCCATTGATTTGGCCGAGAAATATAGCAATGAGGGTGCGGATGAGCTCATATTTCTAGATATAGCCGCAACGAATGATAAAAGGAAAACTGTTTTTGATCTTGTCAAAGAAGTTTCAAAAAAAATATCCATTCCATTCACTATTGGTGGCGGAATCCGCTCGATCGAAGATATGAAAAGAGCGCTTGTGTCGGGTGCCGATAAGGTGGCAATAAATAGTGCTGCTTATCTCAATAAAGATCTTATTTCTCAAAGTGCAAATATATTTGGGAGTCAATGTGTTGTCTTGGCGGTTGACGTAAAAAGTAATAACGGCAAATGGGAGGTTTACATCAATGGAGGTCGTATAAAAATTAATAAATACGCTAGTGAATGGATACGTGAAGCTGTCGAAAAGGGAGTAGGTGAAATACTACTTACCAGTATTGATCGCGATGGGACAAAAGCAGGGTTTGATACAGAGTTAATAAGAATATTTTCAGATATGGTCTCAGTCCCGATAATTGCATCAGGTGGAGCTGGTACAGTCACTGACTTCGTTGATGTATTTGAAAACGGAAATGCAGATGGTGCACTTGCGGCTTCAATTTTTCATGATGGGACAATTTCAATCAAGGAAGTAAAAAAATATTTAAAAATGAAGAATATTACTGTACGCATATGAGCATAAAAGGGGTTGATTTTAAAAAAGGAAATGGATTCATTCCAGCTGTGATTCAGGAGGGAAAGAGTAAAGAGGTTTATATGGTGGGTTATATGAATGAAGACGCCTTAGCAGAAACACAAAGGACAAGGTATGTATGTTTCTGGAGTAGATCACGAAATACATTATGGATGAAAGGGGAAACATCAGGCAACAGATTGAAAGTGGAAAAAATTATGAAAGATTGTGATTCTGATGCGCTCCTCATTTTTGTAACACTAGAAGGCACATGTGTATGTCACTCAGGGAGCATGTCTTGTTTTAATTATAAATTATAAATAATCGTATGGAATTAAAAGAACTATATAAAACAATAAAAGATAGAATTGAAAAAAAACCAGAGGGTTCATATATTCGTAAACTTGCTGAAGACGGTCTTGATCGTATGATCCAAAAAGTTGGGGAGGAAGCGGTTGAGGTTGTGATCGCAGCCAAGAATAAGGAGAAAAATAGACTCATCTCTGAATCAGCTGACCTATTGTTTCACTTGTTCATACTCCTTTCGATACGGAAGATAACACTTACTGATATCGAAAAGGAACTAAGCTTGCGAAGGCGAAAATAATGAGGATTTTTGTTAAATCATTGTTTCTCTGTTTAGAGAATGGTCTATACTACGAGTACTATGAAATACAGAATACTTGGCAAAACAGGATATAAAATATCGGAAATAAGTTATGGATCATGGAGTCTTGGTGCGGACTGGGGCGATGTGACGCGTGAACAGTCGCTTGCAACACTAAACTCAGCAATAGACAGTGGTGTTAACTTTATCGACACGGCAGATGTATATGGAGACGGAAAAAGCGAACAAATAATCGGTGAATTTCTAAAGATGCGAAGTGAACGGATCTATGTTGCCACAAAAGCTGGCCGAAGACTAAATCCCCACAGCGCTGAGGGATATACAAAAAAAAATCTGAATACATTCGTTGAAAGAAGTCTGAAGAATCTAGGTGTTGCCACATTAGATTTACTTCAACTACATTGCCCTCCAACACCCGTGTACTATACAAAGAGCGTCTTTGATGCACTTGAAGAGATGGTTCAAAAAAAGAAAATCCGTCATTATGGCGTGAGTGTCGAGAAGGTCGAGGAGGGGCTTAAGGCGCTGGAATATCCAGGACTTGCGACAGTGCAGATAATCTTCAATATGTTTCGTCAACGGCCAGCAGAACTTTTTTTTAAGGAAGCAATGAGAAAGAAAATAGGGATAATTGTTCGTGTCCCGCTTGCAAGTGGACTACTCTCCGGAAAGATGACAAACAAGACTGTGTTTTCGAAGAATGATCATAGAAACTACAATAGGGAAGGAAAATTCTTTGATGTGGGTGAAACATTTGCGGGAGTGGACCTAAACACTGGGTTAGCAGCTGTTGAAAAACTGAAAAAAATAAAACCACAGCAATATTCGATGCCACAGTTTGCACTGAAATGGATATTGATGAATAAAGCGATCTCAACTGTCATCCCTGGAGGAAAACGACCCGAGCAGATAGGAGATAATACAAAAGCAAGTGCACTTCCGCCATTATCAAAAAAAATAATGAAGGAAGTAGAAAAGATATACTCTGTCGAAATACAGCCTGAAGTGCATCACAGATGGTAATATCACAAAGCCTTTTCCATGATTATGCAGGGAATACGAATTCCCTTGACCTCGAACACTTTTTCTCCCACCTCTTTAAATCCATGCTTTCTATAAAATGTATATGCTTGTCGGTTTCTTCGTTCAACTTCAAGGTCAATTCCAACCGCTCCTGGAAATGCTTTCAACGCCTCCTGTATAAGTTGTGATCCGATACCCTTGCGTTGGTACGAAGGTAAAACATGAAGTCGTTGGATATTAATAATGGTTCCATCATGCGTGATTCGCGCATTACACATGGCTATAATTTTATCTTCATCTCTTGAAATGCCGAAATAATTATCACCATCTTGGATTTGCTTTGTTAATAATTCTATTGAATGCCACTCAGAAGTGATTGTTTGTATTGCTTCTGGAGAGTAGGCATCCGTGTATGTCTTTGTCCACGTTTCAAACAACAATTTTTTTATTTCTGCAACATCTTTTACCTGCGCTCTATGAAAGGAAATCATAAAAATAGTATAGCAAAGGTATATTTTTTCTTTATCAACCTTTTATTTCTCCGCTTCCACCTTCATTTATGCTCGATTTCTGAGCGCCTTCTTTGGTGATAGCCATTGTCGGATAATATGAGACCTTTCCTTTGCACTCGGCATATTTGCCAACGTGTTCGCCGGCCATCCATATTGCTAAGGCCTCTGAAGGAACAATGGCAACGATCTGATGTTTTGTGCAGAACACTTTATGTTCTCTATGCGCAAGAGACGTTAATGTTTTTGTCATAAAAATCAATTGTAGCACTTACTCATTTAATGAGGTTCCATAAATGAAATAAGATATAATGCAGACTAATATGGGTATTGAAGGGAAATATGCGCTTCTATCAGTCCAACTACAAGGTAGGAATGATTTCGTAAAACGACCTGAGTATTTAAAGGGTTTAAGCGTCCTATTAAACGGAGCTGGTATAGCTACATTACAGATTACACCCAGTTTAATTTCTGCACGATTTGGATCTTCTATCCTTCCCATCACAGCTGTTGATTCTGAGGATTTTTTTATGAGAGTTAATCCTGTGCCAAAATATAAAGTGGCATATTTAACACCTCAAGAATGGGTTCGTAATCAACTCATTGTCGTCGATGGGAATTGGGCATATGAATCATTTGTTGCAGACGCCACCCTCCAAGCCCTTTTTTTTCAAGGAAAGTTTGATAGAAAATCTCACATTGTAGACACACAAGGAATTCCAGAGGCCGCAGCAACAGCGGCAAATCATTTTCTAGCACAGGGTCTTGTCGATCTTCATAGAGGAAAGTGGTATGAATGGCTTGAACAAGGAATTAATTAATATTTGTTATCATTTGATATGAAAATAATCGATCTTTCACAACCTCTCTATGATAAGATGCCTGTTTATCCTGGAGATCCAGAAGTCTCGATAAATGAAATCCATACAATAGGGAAAGAGGGGTGGAATTTAAGAAACATGACATTGACCACTCATATCGGTACACATGTCAATGTTCCCTACCATATGGTTGCTTCCGGAGAGAAATTAGATGCCTTTCCCTTGGATAGGTTTATCGGCCAAACTGCACTATACAGGAAGGGAATGACAATGAAGAGGAATAAGGGAGTGATCTTTTCCTTCAACACCATTGATAAGGATATCGTTGAGCAAATCATCAAACAAAGGCCAAAATTCATCGGGCTCTCGGATAAATTTACGTTTGATATTGCATTAGAAAAACAACTTTTGGAAGCAGGAATCATTTCATATGAAAATGTTACCCATACAGAAAAATTGCCACTCGCATTCATGTTTTATGGTGTTCCTTTGAATATCAAAGAAAGTGATGGAAGCCCGGTACGGGCATTTGCCGTTGTTTACTGATAATACATTGTTTTGACTATCAGAATAGATGAGAGTAGACTATATGAATATGAATTCATATAGTTGTTGCTCCACCAAAAGTATTGAGTCAAAGCAAGTTACTGTACTTTCATCTCTCCTAAAAATCGTTTCCGAAGAAAGCAGATTAAAACTTCTTTGTATATTGCGGAAAGGAAAGCACTGTGTCTGCGAATTAATTGAGCACGTCGATCTTTCACAAAGTCTAATTTCCCATCATTTAAGGGATCTGAAAGATGCAGGAATTGTCATCGATGAAAAGAAGGGACTTCGAGTCTATTATTCACTCACAAAAAAAGGTAAAAATATTATCAATTCATTGTTTGCGTTATGAAAATACAAGTATTGGGAAGCGGTTGTCCAACCTGCAAAAAGTTATATGAAATTACTCAGAAAGCAGTGGATGAAATGGGATTAAAGGATAAAGTCGAGTATTTAAGCGGTTCTGAAGGTATGCGGGCTTTGATTGAAATTGGATCGATGACAAGTCCTGTCCTTGTAGTAAACGGCACTGTCGTCATGTCGGGCTTTACTCCAGATATGGAAAAGATTAAGAAAGTTATTACCTCTGGCTCAAAGATTGAAGAAAAAACTTCTCAATGTAGTTTTGGGGGTAAGTGTTAATTGACCCATATGGATATATTTAAGCCCATTCAACTCTTTGCTGATCTTGCCACTTATCAATGGTTTCATATAATTCCACATTCCTATTGGGGCGACACCATCAACTTCTTTATCTATGACACGATAAAGATAGGACTTCTCCTTATTATCATCAACTACTTCATGGCATTTACTCGTTACTATTTTCCCATGGAGAAAGTGCGAGACTTACTTCTGAAGAGAAGATGGTTTGGATTAGATTATCTTTTTGCAGCTATTCTTGGAGTTATTACTCCTTTTTGTTCTTGTTCCTCAATCCCGCTATTCATTGGTTTTGTAGGAGCGGGGATACCTTTAGGAGTAACTTTTGCGTTTTTAATAAGCTCGCCTTTAGTAAACGAGTCATCGCTCTATCTTTTCCCCGCGATGTTTGGGATGAAAGTAACAGCGATTTACAACATAGTTGGAATTCTTATTGCTATGATCGGCGGTTTCCTTATCCAAAAACTTGGGATGGAAAAATTTGTTAAGCCAGAGCTTCTTAAATTCAAATCAAGAGTCCAAGTAGAGCAAGAAAATGGAGGAACGCCACTTCCACTTATCGAGCTATTAAAGTATTTTTGGAATGATGGGATGAATATTACGAAAAATGTGTTCCCGTATGTTATGCTTGGAGTGAGTATAGGAGCTCTTATCCATGGATTTGTTCCCGCCAGTTTAGTTGAAAAATATTTGTCTGTTAAGGTGTGGTGGACTATTCCTCTAGCTACTCTCTTAGGGGCTCCGCTCTATGCAAATTCAGTCAGTGTGATTCCTGTCATGGAAGCCCTTGTCCAAAAGGGAGTTCCCTTGGGGACAGCACTATCCTTTATGACGGCGATAGTTACTATATCCATTCCTGAGTCGATGATTTTAAAGAAGGTAATGAAATGGCAATTGTTGGCTGCGTTCTTTGGAATAACAATTGTCGGCATAATGATAATGGGATGGATATTTAATGTAATTTTGTAATATTTTTTTTTACCTCTTGTATTACCCAGTATGAAAGGAGGTGAAAAAAATATGAACACAAAAAAATTATTGTATAGTTTCTCAGCATTAGCATTAACAGCTGTTGTTGGAATACTCATAGCTGGATCTGTACAAGCCTATCAAGGTGACTACACCAAAAAAGGTCCAAACTATACTCCCGAACGTCATGAAGCAATGGAAAAAGCATTTGATAATAATGATTACAATGCTTGGAAAAATCTCATGCAAGGACGTGGAAGAGTGACACAAGTTGTAACAAAAGATAATTTTGCACAGTTTGCTAAAGCGCACGCATTAGCAGAGCAAGGCAAATTGGCAGAAGCAGATGCAATTCGAGAGGAATTAGGACTAAGAACTCGTAACGGTCAAAAGACCGGAATGGGTTATGGTCAAGGAATGGGAATGCACAGATGAGAATTACAAAATACCTCTCCAATTTGTTGATATTGATACAATAGGGGAGGTATTGTTGTAATAAAGCTATTTGGTATTTGTATTACTAATATGAGGCAAGTCGATAAAACAACCGATGAAGATCTTGTCGCCACGATCTTGTCTGGAGAAAAGGAGTTATTTTATCATCTCGTTGTCCGTTATGAAACAAAATTAAAAAGATATATCGGCACAGTAACAAATAGAAGAAATGAAGTTGATGATATATTACAAACTGTATTTCTTAAGACATATAAGAACTTACCAACTTTTAATAAGAGAATGAAGTTTTCAAGTTGGATATATCGAATAGCACACAATGAAAGTATAAATTTAATCGGCAGCAGTTTTATCCAAAAGTTTGTCTCAATGCCAGAGTGGTTTGATTTTGGAAAGAGAGATGCGGTTGAAGAAAGCATAGATGAGGAGCAAATAAAAGAGAGGTTGAAAGGTTGTGTGAATAAACTTGATACTAAATATAAAGAGCCAATGGTCTTATTTTATTATGAAGAAAAAACATATGATGAAATAAGCGACATATTACGAATACCAGTTCGAAATGTCGGAGTGCTCATTCATCGAGGAAAATCAAAAATTAAAAAAATATGCTATGAAAAAAACAATCGCTAATACGATTTCTGAGAAGATAAAAAGAGGAGAGATAACCATGAGATCTCAGGCTTCAATATGGGCTGAAAAGTTTGGATTAAATAGCGGTATGATTATTCTTTTTTTTCTTCTTTGCACAATAGCAGGCTTTATTCTTTATTGGATAAACAGTAACAATGACTTATTGTTTGGTGGATATGGACAGTATGGAATATCTTCGTTTGTTCAGTCATTTCCATACATTTTTATAATAGGTTTTATTGTTTTATTCATCTTTTTAATTATTATATTTAAGAGATTTGATTTTTCATATAAAAAACCATTTTCAATTATTCTTTTTCTTGTAGTGATAGGAGCTCTATTAGCTGGATGGATTTCTATTAAACAGCCAATAGGTCAGAGATTATATCAACAAGAGGGAAGAATGCTTCGTATGGGAATGATGAATAATAGCAATGCGATATCTGGAGTTGTGATAGAAATTAATGCAAAAACAATTATCATTCAAAATGAAAAGGGAGTGAATACCACAATCAATTTTTCCTCAGACACTCACTTTCCATTTGGTCAACCAAAAACTGGTGATTCTGTGCGAGTAGTTGGCACATGGGATGAATCTACATTCAATGCTCTTGGTATTCGGATATTTGATGAAAATAATCCATCTACATTAGGGCCGGGTATGATGAAGGGGCGTGGGCAAGGACGTGGCCGAATGAGGAGTTTATGAATTTTTTTTGTGTGCGATCATCATACAAAAATCCATAACAACGGATAGTCCATGTTCTTCTGCATATTTCTTTGCTTCATCATTTTTTATTCCTTCTTGCATCCATATTGTTTTTACATCATTTCTTTTTACAGCTTCAACAACAATTGGATATACAAATTCACTCTTACGGAATATGTCTACTACATCAATATGAATATCATTTGGTACAGCTGATAATGTTGGATATGAGGGAAGGCCACGCCATATAGTAAATGAAGGATTAATTGGAATAATAATAAAGCTCTTTGATCTTAAATACTCACCAACCTTATAACTTGGTCTATCAGGCTTATCTGATATGCCAACGACAGCAATGGTCTTTATGGTAGAGAAAAAGTGATTATTCATATCTAAGTGCGTCGATTGGATTTAAGCTGGCTGCCTTTTGGGCAGGATACCATCCAAAGAAAATACCGATACTTACCGTAGTGAAGAAAGACAGTAAATAACTCCACCAGACGAGTATTACCGATACTTCAAATTTTTTAAGTAAAAAGAATACTCCAAAAGATAATATGCATCCTATAAAAAATCCAACAAGACTTAATATAAATGCTTCAAATAGGAATTGAAATAATATATATTCAGACTGGGCACCAATAGCTTTTCTGATACCAATCTCCTTTGTCCGCTCAGTAACAGTGACATACATAATATTCATGATCCCAATTCCTCCAACTAGTAGAACGACAATTCCAACAGATGCAAGAAGAACTGACATTGTCTTAGATGAATTAACTGCTGCAGATACAGTCGTACCCATGTCTCGTACTCGGAAATCATCATTCATACCTGGTTTTAAATTATGTGTTTCACGAAGTGATTTTGATATCTCGTCAACAGCTTGATTAATAAGTTTCACATCCTTAGCTTGTGCATTCATGTTGAATCGTCCATTAATCCCTAAAATATAACGATATGCTGAAGAGTAGGGAGTAAAGATACTGTCATCGATGGTTGTTGGTCCCACTGAGCCACCTTTATACTCAAGTAGTCCAACGATTTCAAATTCTTTTTTTCCAACCATAATTGTTTTTCCTATAACATCGGCATATCTATCACCAAATAATTCTTCGGCGACAGTTGCCCCAATAACAGCAACCTTTAAATGATCATCATTTTCTTCTGTAGTAAAAAACCTTCCTTTGACAAGAATCAAATTGGCAAGTTGTTGAATATCTGGAGTTGTTCCAAGTACGGATAGATTACTTGATTGACCATCATATTGCATTTGTACTCTTCCAGATAGTTGGGGAATGGCTGTAGCAATTGAGGGAAGTTGTTTGATTGGGTCAACATCTGCATAGCTTAGTTTTGAAGCGGCTCCGTCCACTGTTGACGGTGCATTTATAAGAATAGTTGTCACACTCATACTTGAGTATTGTTGTTCAATATCTTTCTTTGCTCCTTCGCCCAATGCCACAACGATGATAATCGTAAGTGATCCAATAATAATTCCAAGAGTTGTTAAGAATGAGCGTAATGGATTCGCCATTAAGGCATTCCAAGATAATTTCAATAATTTTCTAACAACAGTTATATTATTCATGTACTATTTTTCCATCTTGCAAACGAATAATTCTATGTGCTCGTTCTGCGATTATGGGATCGTGTGTAACCATAAGGATTGTTTTACCCTCTTTCTTATTAAGATCAACAATTAATTCCATTATTTCTTTTCCCGTTTTGCTGTCAAGTGCCCCTGTTGGTTCATCGGCCAAAAGGAATGAGGGATTGTTCATCAATGCTCTTGCAATTGCCACTCGTTGTTTTTGACCACCTGACAGTTCATTTGGTTTAAACGACAATCTTTCTGAAAGTCCCATTGAGGACAATAATTCTTCTGCTCTTTTATGATCTTCTTTCCCCAAATAGAATGAGGGAAGAAGTACATTATCTAAAACTGATAGTGAAGGTATGAGGTTAAAGTTTTGGAATATAAATCCAATATAGGTATTTCGAATTACTGCAAGTTCACGCTGCGAAAGTCCAGAAACATTTTTGTCCTCAAGAGTATATGATCCGGAGGTCGGGGAATCAAGGCATCCAATAATATTGAGAAGAGTTGATTTTCCACTACCCGATGGACCCATAATCGCGACAAAGTCGCCCTTTTTGATCTCAATATTAAGTCCCTTTAGAATTTCATACGTCTCAGACTTTATTTGATATGACTTAATAATATTTTTAAGTGAGAGGAGTGTGTCTGTCATGGGATAATGATAGTGTCACCTTGGTTTAACCCTGAAGACACTTCAACTTCTTTCCCATCTGTAAACCCCGTTTCGATCGCGACCTCCATTGTCTTTTTATCTTCAAGCTTTGTGACATAACTAATATTATTTTTCCGATACACAGCTCCATTTGGGATAATAAGGATTCCTGACTTTTCTTTTGTAATAAACTGTATTTGTCCCGCCATTCCATCGAGGAGCGAATATCCTTTTTGATCAGGAATTGAAGCTCGCACTTTATAGCTTGATAGTCCATTTTGATCAACCGTCGCAAGGTTTGACATAAACTCAACCTGTGAAGGAAAGGTAATATTCTGTATAGCATCAACCTTTATAAGGGTTTTTTGGTCCTTGTTTATTTTCAGGACGTCGGTATCTTCAGCATATGATTCAAATGAAAGCGATCCAGGTTTTGTAATTGTTATGACAACGCCGCCATTTTGCGTGTTCGTTGCCTCTCCCTCTTTAATATTTATTGCAGAAACAACCCCATCGATAGGTGAATATAAATATGATTCCTTGAGCGCTATGTTTTTTATTTCAACATCAAGAACGGATTTATCCAAAGTGTATTGTGTATTCTCAAGCGCTCGCTTCATCGTATCATTCAATGCTCCTGCAGGATACGTAACTTGACCTGTTTGATCGAATGTATTGCGCGTTATTAAATAGTCTTTTAAGTTCTTTTCCAGATTCTTCTGGACATCTTGCGTATCAAGAGCCATCAGATATTGCCATTTCTTGACTTCTTGTCCCTCCTTAACGGCAATATGTGCAACTTTGCCGCTTACTGTAAATTTAAGATCTCGTCTTTCAACCGCAGTCTTTCCATCGATTGAAAAAGCAATCTTTAAACTGCCTATCCGAACTGTTGCAGTTTTTAGTTCTTTTTTACTTGGTGTTTTTTGAACTCCAAAGACATAAAACCCTACTCCAAAAAGGATAAGGAGAGATCCTAATATAAGTAATGTCTTTTTATTCACGGTTTATTGAGTAGAAACACCTTTTAATTTTACAAATTCAACAGAGTTTCCTGTTTTCCATATAGAAACATAAACACCCTTGGCAAGTTCTGACATTTCTGCTTTTACATTAGTTCCATCAGCCGCTCCTGACCCCTTTACTATTGTGATCCCCACAGGGATAGTAATATCAACCGATTCTTTTGTAAGGTTAGCGGACTCTTGAGCTTTAAGCGCTTGTCTTTCCTCTTGTGTCAACTTCTGTCTTCGAGCTCGTTCCTCCGCTGTAACTTCCTTTACACCTATTTCATTTGCAATCGTTATCTCATTGCCTTGAATACTTGTAATATACCCATTTATCTCAGCAAGCCTGACTGGAGAAACGAGAGATTGACTAGATATAGAAGGTGGGGTCACATCAGAACTCTTCTTTGTTGAGTTTATGTAATAGAAAATTCCTCCTCCAACTATTGCTGCGATTATTAACCCAAAAATAATATTTTTCATATGGTATTAGTATAGTGTATTTTTAATGTCTTATCCCTTTTGTAAGTAAACTTTTACAAAGCTACCTTTAAGTGCCGCAGCTTTTTTTGAAAGTTCATCTTTTTTCCCCTCTTTAGCGAGTTGTAGCAGTTCATCAAGGTTAGATCTTATCGCTTTGATATCTGGAGTTTGTGATTCTTGCTCGATCAGCATAAGGAGTTTATTTGATTCTTCGTAAGTTTTGATTACCCCTTCGCTATTCTTTGCATCAGCCGCTTCTATATTTTTTTCCATTGCGTCATGGAAATCTGTGAGGGTGAGGGCAAACAATGAGAATCCATTTCTTTTGAACATGGCCTGAAAGAGGGGGCGCACTTCCTCAAGTTTCTTATGTGTGGTTGGTAAGTCTCCGGAATATACTCCTTCTTTTGCTTCAGCCAATATATTTGAGACCCTTAAAAGGTCATTATTAAATTCATAGTCATTACGAAGTACAAATGGCTTATATATACTATATTTATCTTTGAATACTGCAAATTCGTTCTTCCAAGATTCATAGTTTTTTATCGCATCGTTACGTTTACTTTGTCCAGTCAGAAAAAGTGTTTTTTTATAATACCCATTCATCTTCCCGTATTCTTCCAAAAACCTTTTTTTAGTTATGGTATTGCTTATAAGACCACCGCCGACAAACATAACAATGAACAAAATAATAAGAAGGAGAAGCCGCTTGATCGACAATGGTTTTTCATTACGATTGCATGTCTTAATTTTCAATACCTCATAGACTCCACAAAACCCGATAAATCCCGTAACTGACATGAGAGAGCCAACAATATATGCAATTAGCTGAGGAGTTCCACCAAACCAAAATCCACCTGCAACCAATGCAAAGGCTCCAATAACAACTCTCGCCACCCTGTCGGTTAGACCTTCATTTGATTTAATCATAGATTGAATTAAAAAAATTAATGTATTAATTAATACAAGCCGGATGTCAATTTATTTCACTTGACAAAATTAGTATACTATATTAAACTTACATATAGTTAAGTAAATTATATCACACATGAGAACGAATTGTTCACACGTAGTCTTGGAAAACTTTTTTGAACCTTGCATCCTTTTTCTTTTATCAGAGAAGTCGAGTTATGGGTACGAGCTCACTAAAAACCTGAAAGAAAGGTGCGGATGTTCTGTAAATGTAGGTAATTTGTATCGCGGTTTAGGTCGTCTTGTTAAAAATAAGGATATTGAAAAGAAAAATGTTAAAAGTGAATTAGGACCAAATAGAGTGATGTACGAGATCACGTCAAAAGGAAAGATATTACTAAAGGATTGGATTGACGGACTTGAAGAACAGAATAAAACAATTTCCAAATTAATTAAAAATTATAAAAACAAATATGATACAGGTAACAAGTAAGAACTTTAAGGAAGAAGTTAGCAATTTTAAAGGAGCAATCGTCGCTGACTTTTATGCAGACTGGTGTGGCCCATGTAAAATGCTCTCTCCTCTAATGGATCAAATGAGTAAGGAGAATAAAGATAGTAATGTTAAGTTTGTTAAAATCAATGTCGATCAAGAGCAGGAACTCGCAGGGCAGTATGGAGTTATGAGTATCCCGACAGTCATCTTCTTTAAAGATGGAAAGAAAATATCTCAAAGAGTGGGTGTTTCCCAAAAGAGTGAGTATGAGGATTCTATTAAAAAAGCTTTATCTCATGTTCCAGCAGCAAAAGGAACAGGGGGTAAGGTAAAAGTATTCAGCACTCCAACATGCCCTTACTGTCACATGGCAAAGGCATACTTGAAAGACAAGAAAATTGAATTTGAAGATATTGATGTTTCTCAAGATCAAAGCCAAGCGAGAGCAATGGTTGAAAAATCTGGAGAAATGGGAGTGCCACAACTTTGGATAAATGATGAAGTGGTAATTGGATTCAATAAGCCTGTCATCGATGAACTCCTAGGATTATAAACTTGTCCTATTTAGTTGGAGTGCGCACTTCCTCGAGGAGCGATTGGTATGCATCTTGAGTGATGTGCCAATGGCCAGGTCGATAGGGGTGTTCAAGATCTTCTATAACCAATGCGATGAGAATAATGAGGAGTGCGATAGATCCGGTAAAAATATAATCAATCCAGATATTCGATACTCCGATGAAATAGGAAAGGACAATCATCATAAGTCCTCCCATATAAATCGTCCCCTTCAAAAGCGTGGGCGTTCTTTTTGCACTATAAAACATACGTTCTTCTCTGCTTTCAAAAATACTCCGGATGAGAGACGCTGCAGTTGGAGCATAGGAGGGATTATTATGAAAAAGATCAAATACCTCCTCTTGAAGCAATCGGATAGATGCCTCAAGTTGTGGAGATCTGAGCCCACTATCGATATCCTTCCATCCTTCGTGGACAATATGATCAAGATAATTGAATATTGAGATATTTACTCTCTGTGCCTTTTCTGCTGGTAGGCTGTATGATAACCAAAGCAGACGACGTAAACTATTCACCTCTTCTCTGATGGCTCGAAGAAGTTCATCCCATTCCTTTGCCTGTGCCTGAATTGTGAATGCTGCAAAGACACCGAAAATAAGGCCGATTTCGGAATATAACCAACCGGCGGAATCACTTGTCAATTTTAATGAACGCAAATCCATTCCTGGAATATGGCGGACACCAAAATATGCGGCAGAAAAAAGAACAAAAATCAGTATGGTTTGGATAATAAATGGCATGGGAAATATGATGAATATGCAACGACGGGGCTATCTATATTATAACAGGAGAAGCACACATCTAATACATATTTAATATGAGTTAACCACATTTCAAAAAAACATTTAAAATTATCTATAATGTCTTATCCCAAAACATATATATGAAAAATGCCATTGATACGTTTATCGCCGGTTTTCCAAATGAAACTCAAATAATTCTAGAGAAGATGAGGCTTATTATTAGGAAAGCAGCACCAGAGGCAGAGGAAACAATTTGCTATGGTATTCCCACCTTTATTTTCCATGGCAATCTTGTTCACTTTTCCGCATTCAAAAATCACATTGGGTTTTATCCAGCACCCTCAGGGATTCTGGCCTTCAAAAAAGAATTATCAATATATAAAAGTGCCAAAGGTTCTGTCCAATTTCCCATAGATAAACCGTTACCTCTCGATCTTATAACTAGAATAGTCAAATTTCGGGTGAAAGAAAACTTAGGAAAATAAATATGAAATATATCGCGCTCCTCAGAGGAATAAATGTCGGTGGGAATCGCAGAGTTGAGATGAAAAGACTCAAAACTCTTTTTGAATCTTTAAAATACACCAATGTGTCAACATATATTAATTCCGGCAATGTCATCTTTGAGTCGGACAAGAACAAGTCTGCAGTTTGTGAGGATATCAAGGCGTGTCTGAAAAAAGAGTTTGGATTTGATATTCAAACGTTAGTGAAGTTGGAATTGGAAATGCAAAAAATAGCGGAAGCTATCCCAAAAGACTGGAAAAACGACACGGAACATAAAACAGATGTGGCATATTTATTTGACGAAATAGATTTAGAAAAAACAATTGATGAGATTCCAGTTAAAAAGGAATATCTTGATATTCGTTATATAAAAGGTGCGATTTACTGGCATATCGACAGAAAAAACTACAATAAAAGTCATATTAATAAATTAATAGGACACAAACTTTATCAGTTTATGACGGTGCGAAACGTAAATACAGCTCGTTTTCTCGCGGGACATTCATAATATGAAGTCTAATCATATAAAACAAACAATTAATATAATCCGTTGTCAATGGGCAGAGAATCCGCTCTTTCACGAGTATCACGATACGGAGTGGGGAGTGCCGGTTCACGATGATAAAAAGCACTTTGAATTTCTTATGCTTGAAGCAGCACAGGCGGGTTTAAGCTGGGCAACCGTCTTAAAAAGAAGAGAAGGATATAGGAAATCATTCGCCAACTTTGATCCAAAAAAAGTTGCTCAATTTACCGAAAAAGATGCTAAAAAGCTCATGGGTAATTCCGCCATTATTCGAAATAGACTTAAAATTAGCGCGGCCATTAACAATGCCAAAATGTTTTTACTTGTGCAAAAGGAGTTTGGGACATTTGACGCATACATTTGGAGTTTTATAAAAGGAAAGCCGATTATCAATAGGCCGAAAAATATATCGGAAATTCCTGCTATCTCAAAAGAGTCAGGGGCGTTAAGTAAAGATCTAAAAAAACGAGGTTTCAGATTTGTCGGCCCCACCATAATCTATGCACACATGCAGGCGGTGGGGATGGTTAACGATCATGAGGTTACCTGTTTTGTACACCAAAAAAAATTTCTAGATTAGGATATTTTGCTAAAAGCATCTGTAATACATTAGTTATAATATAAGTGAAATGACTTTTCCTCAGAGAATCATTTTAATCGTGACGGGGACGATATTTACTATTCTTGTTTCTGCGGTTATTTTCTCTTCAAGTTTACACTTAGCGGATTTATTCACGCTGACATTCATACTTTTTATTTCTGCGGCACTATTCTATTTTGCACTTTCTGATTCATCTGCGAGCCAACAAAAAAGTGATATATCAAATACAAATAGTTACTTATTTGGGAGATACTCAAACGGAAATAGCAAAAAAATAGACAATCTACTACAAATGACGCGACATAGGTTGTATAAGTTATCATCTGTATTCCCCTTTGATTTGTTTCCGGACCAGATTTTTATAGAGCAAAAACAAGTCATCATAATCTGCAAACAGTTTTTTGCCACTTCACAGGACTATCAAATTCTGATAAATCATATTCTGATGCCCGTGGTTGAAAATAGTGTTTTCTTTTCAACATTCAGGCTAGAGGTAGCCCCTGGAGGCATCCAACAAAATCCTCCAGCAATTCAATATCTAAAAAAATCAGAAGCATTAAAAGCAAAAAGAATTATTACGGGCTTGATGATTTGTGATAAAGAGAAAGTTGATTTAAGCTTATTGTCTCCCCAGGAAGTTTTAAAGAAAGTGGAGGAAATAGGGAGATTTCGTGTGGATTAAAAAGAATTTTCACCACACCCATCATTACATTCTTTTTTTAAGCCATCATTCAGAATGATCCCGTCCTAATTTTCCCCGTGCGTTTGAATGAGGCAAAGATGACACCGCTTGGTGAACATTTTGATTCTATGAGTGTGAAAGAAGCTGGCATCGTACCCTTATCAAATAATCTTTTTCCTCCTCCAAGGGTAATGGGAAATATCTTTAGCCAAAATTCATCGACTAAATCATATTTCATCAATGTTTGAACAAGATTGCCGCTTCCATATACCTGTAAAACCGGACCATTTGAATTCTTTAGTTTTTTTAATTCCGCAACATCTTTTACTACTACGGTATTTTCCCAAGTTGGGTTTTTTAAGGTTTTTGAGACAGCATATTTTGTAATCTTGTTTACGCCTGGCCATCCTTCTGCATGTTGTGGCCAATATCCAGCAAAGATATCATACGTTTTTCGTCCAAGAAGAAGATCATATTCTCCACTCATCTGTTTGGCCATCTCTTTTCCCGATACCTCATCAAAGTAGGGGACAGTCCACCCGCCGAATTTGAAATTGCCACTCATATCCTCAGTGGGTCCACCGGGTGCCTGCATAATTCCATCAAGGGTTATAAATTCAAGAACGATAATTTTTCTCATACAAATAGTGTATCAGTATTTTTAAGATTTTTTCCTTGAAGCTATATATAGTGCAAATATGCCATACGCGAGAGATGTAATGATGCCTATTATTAAAAACGTCATCAGCATCCACGCTGCTTTAAACCCCAATAAATACAATGAATTATTCAGGATCACGGTGAAAAAATAGAAGGTAATGATCACTGTCAAAACAGTCCGTTCAATATATTCCTCACTTATGGATTTTAATCTTTTCAATATGGTCCACAATATAGTCTTCAGAATAAGATAGATGAAATATGAAAGAACAAATCCAAGTACCATGATAGGGAAGAATAGAAGAGGATTCTTTTGGACATACGGGGCAATCACTGGATTGCCTTCTTTCGCTCCCATATATCGTATCGCCCAGTAAGAAGAGAAAGCATCGAAGGTATAGAAAATAGCAAGCACGATCCAAGATATCTTTTTAGCAGGAAGAATCAACATAAAAAATTATAACATGACCTCATTTACCGGTTCATGCCACAAGTATTTTCTTTGTTCATGTTAGAATAAAAATGACAATATGAAAACTATAAACCATAGAATTTATTCAATGAGTTTTGCAAGTGTATACCCTGCGTATATCGCAAAAGCACAAAGGAAGGGGAGAACCAAAGGAGAAGTTGATGAAATTATTCGCTGGCTGACAGGATATACTCAACAACAGTTTGAAAAGCAGTTGGAAAAACAAACAGACTTTGAGACTTTTTTTGCACAAGCTCCTCGATTGAATCCTTCACGGATATTGATCAAGGGCACGATTTGTGGTGTAAAACTTGAAGAAATAGAAGAGCCGACAATGAAGGAAATTCGTTATTTGGATAAATTAGTTGATGAGCTGGCAAAAGGGAAAGCGGTGGAGAAGATCCTGAGAAAATAATAATTTTTGGTTGAGATGTTCAGTGTGAAAACCTTAAATCTCACAATCCATTCATAGTTTCATCACTTCTTCATGCAAAATGAGACATTTGAGATGCCATTAAAAGAGCTATATACAAGTTATACATAGGTTGCCGTGGTACAATAGGATTATCTATGAATACAGCAACAGATGATGGCGTGCCGCTGCAACATTTAATTTCCCCTTAAACCTTCAGGCGTATTAGTTGCCTGCAAAGGTGCAGGGACCAATACAACTATGATTCCATTTTTGAGCGTAACAATTTTTCTCCTGGGATATGTCGCCATTTCCCAAGAGCATATAATCAAAGTGAGTAAGACATCAATAAGCCTTATTTTGTCTGTTGTCTTATGGCTTTTAGTGGGGATAAGTAGCTCAACTGGTATTAACCATGCATTAGCTGAATCCGGAGGTGAAATTTTTGAACTCGTCATCTTTCTTCTCTCGGCAATGACACTTGTTGAGATTCTTACACATTATGGTCTTTTTAACTTTGTCTATCAAAAGCTTGCAGAACTGAATTTGGATGATAAGGCTCAATTTGTCATAATCACGTTACTTGCTTTTGTGTTTTCTGCATTTTTGGATAATTTAACTACAACGATTATATTTCTTCAAATCTCAAGAAGGTTTTTTAAAGGAAAGAATCTTGTAAGATCTGCCTCAGCAATTGTAATAGCAGCAAATGCGGGAGGAGTTTTTTCGCCTATCGGGGATGTTACAACAACAATGTTATGGTTAGCTGGTAAGTTCACCGCTCCAACAATTTTTTTTCAAGGATTCCTTCCTTCAGTTGTTGTCTTCATTACAAGCACAGTATTGATAGGGAGGACAATTGTTAAAAGTGCGCCGGACAAAATAGAAAAAGTTAACAAATTAGGAAAGACTGAATGGATCGTCATATCCTTATGTCTTTCATCATTCTTATTCCCCCTCATCATGACTCTTATGCATTTACCGCCGTATTTTGGACTTCTGCTGGGACTTGGAATGGTATGGTTATTGGTTGATTTAGCTAAACTTCGAGCTTCACAAAGTGCCAGTCTCTCAGTATCAATTGAAAAATTCTTTCAGAAAACAGATATTGCAAGCTTGTATTTTTTTATAGGAATTCTTCTTTCAATCAGTGCATTAAGTCATCTAGGGATACTTGAAACCGCATCTCAGAAAATATTTACGGATACTCCATCCGTATCAAGAATTATCATAGGTAATATCGCTATTGGTGGTTTTTCAGCAATTTTTGACAATATCCCATTAACTGCTGCGGCGATGGAAATAATCAAAACAACAGATCCAAGTTTGTGGGTATTGCTCGCCCTAACAGCTGGAGTGGGAGGATCACTTCTTTTAATCGGATCTGCTCCAGGAATTATTGCCATGGCGATTGTGGACGATTTAACATTCAAATCTTATTTGAAAATAGCCTCATTTCCAGCACTTATTGCCTATATGTTAGGAATATTAACTTGGTATGTCCAATATAATATCCTTAAGTAAGATTAGTATTATTGAGTCACCAAATACATCAGAAGAAGAAGTATCAATCCAAATCCAATCCATCGAGAAGGTCTTTTTCCACTATGATGGCTCAAAATGACGGCAAATCCGAATGAAGCACTGATAAGCCACACCCAGTCCTTTAGAGGGACAATAAATTGGGAAGGGAAGAGGAGTATTATCCCTCCAATAAATAATAAATTATATATATTGCTTCCAATAATATTTCCAATAGTCAGCTTTTCCTGATTGTCCTCCTGACTAAAGAGGGTAGTTAATAACTCAGGGAGGGATGTCGCAATCGCGGTTAAGGTGAGTCCAAGGATCGTGGTAGAAACGCCTGAAAGCTTAGATATCATTTCCACAGAGTCTACAACTAAAAAACCACCCCCGACAATTCCGAGGAGAAGTATTGGAACAAAGAAAATAGTTGTTAAATCCAGAGAGCTATTTTTTACAATTTTAAATTGTTTACCATCTTCATAATCACGTCCAAGAACACCTAATCTATATTCAACTATGCTAAACAATGCTGCAAGTCCAATGAGCAATAGGCCGGAAGTAGGTTTTTGAACACTAACAAATTGTGAGATTATAAATATAATAGTCGCTCCTAACATGATAAGGATATTTTGCTGAGTTTTTCGTGTGCCAATTCTCAGCTTTCCACTAAAAATCCCCACAGGAAATACCATTAAAATATTGACAATATTTGATCCAATTATATTCCCCATTGCAAGGCCTATATCTCCACGGTATGCGGAAATCACAGAAACTATCAGCTCAGGCAAAGATGTGCCCAGAGCAACCAAGGTTGCTCCCACAACAAGCGGCGATAAACGCATTACCTGAGAAATTTTTTCTGCCAACTTAACCAGTTTTTGAGTACTGAAAAGAAGAAGAACTATCCCAATTGTAAACTTAAGTAAAGACTCATTCATGTAATTAGTATATATAAGATTTCACTCTTAATAACACCCTCACCTCATACCAATATGGATTTTAAGCAGATTTTTTGGTAAAATAGGGTTTAGCGCTTAAGGGTAGCCTTTTTTTGTTGAAACCTACTTACTTATGAAAAAAATACTATCGTTATCAGCAATTCTTTCTTCAGCAATTTTCTTGTTTATTTACTTTCCCCATATCATATTGATAATACTGATCACCAACCTCACAATAAGCATAATCAAGGGTTTGCTTCAAGTATATTTCTCATCCCTAAAAGTGTCACCCTTAACATATCATTACCCCGACACAGAGCCTTTTATCTCCATTCATATCGCATCGCATAACGAACCACCAAATATTCTTATCAACACATTAAAGTCAATCTCATTATTGAAATACAAGAATTATGAAGTCATAATTGCCGATAACAATACTAAAGAGGAGTCAGTATGGAAACCTGTACAGGAATATTGTAAAAAATTAGGTGATAAATTTAGGTTTTATCATATCGAGAACCTTACTGGATTTAAAGCTGGGGCACTAAATTTTATAAAAAAGGAAACGAATCCTAAAGCCCAATACATAGCAATCATTGATGCTGATTATGAAGTGGATTTGGATTTTATGAAGGAGGCATCAAAATATTTCACAAACAATGATATTGCATTTGTGCAATTTCCCCAAGCATATATGAATATAGACAAAGTAAACATAGGTTTGGAACTAGAATACCAACACTTTTTTCAGACATACATGAATATGGCCAATCATTTTGATTGCGTTATGTTAACCGGTACGCTCAGTATATTCAGGGTCGATATCTTGAAGAAAGTTGATTTTTTTAAAAATTATATTACAGAAGACGCGGAAATCGGATTAAGGCTCAATCAAACCGGATATAGAGGACTCTATGTTCCCAAGGTTATTGGTCGAGGCCTTATTCCATATGACATATCATCATACAAAAAACAGAAATCTCGTTGGGCGCTTGGGAATGTCCAAATTTTGAGAGATTCAGTCATGCATGTGCTAACAGACAAGAATCTGAAGATACAGCAAAAAATAGGTTTAATTTCTCAGCTTTCTGCTTGGATTAATTTTACCATCTTACCGATTTTTACGATACTATTGGTTGCCATACTTCGATTGGTTCCTGATTCTGAGTACGTGTTGATGCATAAAATAGTGTTCATTTCCGGCTTCACTATTTTCTTATTTCTCTTCCTAAAGGCGATCTCCTTTTATTTCTTATATAGGAATAAATATTCATTAATCAAAATTTTCAAGGCATATCTTGTTCATATAGCTATGGGAAGTGTGTATTCACTAGCCGCTATTAAGATTTATTTTATGAAAAATTTCATATTCGAAAGAACAAATAAATTTATCAATGCGGAAATAACAATAAATAGCATGAGAGATGTGATGTTTGAGATATTGATTGGTTTTGGGAGCTTAATATTGTGTATATATCATTTTGTAATGGGTAATTATAAGATATCCTCAATTTTATTTGTGATAAGCCTCATGTATTTGTTTATATTTTATGTTCTCAAAGAATTGAGTCATACAAAAAAACTATCACTTAAGCTATTCGAATAGTGGTTGTCAGAACGAGAATAAACAGAGATAATTAAAAGATATGAGAATTGCACAACTTGCGCCACTTTGGAAAACAGTCCCTCCTTTAAAATATGGAGGAACGGAACTTGTCGTTTCTTCAATAACAGAGAGCCTTCATCAGAAAAAACAGGATGTGACCTTATTCGCATGCGAGGGATCAGTTACAGCTGCAAGACTTATTGAGGTTATAGATAAGCCGATGTACGATCTGGTCAATGGATTTTCCTGGAATGCGATTCAGCCATATGAATTCCTATTATATGACGACCTCTTCAGTAGGCTAAAGGAATTTGACATTATCCACAACCACCTTGGTTTTCATCCATTGATCTTTTCCAAGCTTATCGATGTACCCATTATCACAACTCTTCACAGCAGTGCCGCCCCTGATTTTCCAGATATCGTTAACAGAGTTAAAAACAACCATTTTGTTTCTATAAGTAACGCTCAAAGGAAGATCATTCCGGATTTGAATTACGTCGACACAATTTACCACGGCATTGACACAAAAAAATATTCATTCGATCTTGATACACAGGGAGAATATTTGTTATTTGTGGGATCCCTAACAAAAAATAAAGGTATAGATATCGCAGTAAAGGCTGCCGTAGAATTGGACGAAAAGCTTATTATCGCTGGAGAAATAAGGAGGGAAGATGAGGAATTCCTAAAAAGGGAAGTATATCCATATATAAAAAACAAAAAGATAGAGTTTGTTGGCGAAATCGATTTTGTCAAAAAAAATGAATTGTTTTCTCATGCAAAGGCATTATTGTTTCCAATTCGATGGAATGAGGCGTTTGGGTTGGTTATGGCAGAATCTCTTGCCTCAGGAACTCCTGTTATCGCATATAATAATGGTTCCGTTTCGGAAGTACTGAAGAATGATATTACGGGATATGTCGTAGATGATTATGAAGACTTCAAAAAAGCAATTTTGAAGGCGGGCAATCTTTCAAGAAAAGCATGTCGTGAAGACGCTGTAAATCGTTTCGATATCGATGTTATGGCAGACAACTACATCAAGTTGTATGAGAGGATATTGCACTCATGAAACGACAATTTCATAGGTTAGCTGAAGCTGATGCTGTGGGAGTTAGATTTTGATCGCTGTTTCCTTGATAAATGAAGGAACGTTGCAATGTTGTCGTATCTTCCGAATTGATACTTTTGATTTTAAGCTGCATTGTCCTTACTCCGTTCATCAAATTCCTCAAACAAATATTACTATCTGTATAGTCTGACCAATCGCCACTATCCAGACGATATGACCATTTTATTGAACAGTATTTTTCTTCTGAAGAAATAGTGATGCAGACTGGATTAGTCGAGACGACTTCATTTTCTCGGGGAAAGACAATTGAAACTGGCCCAATCGCCTTAATACAGGATGATATTGTTGGGGTAGGAGTGTTTGTTGGTTCTGGGGTGTTTGCGATAGGTAAATCATCCGTAGTCTTCTGTTTGTCTCCAGTGATGACAATTTGGATGGGAGCGGCAGTTGTAGTAGGGGATTGTTTCTGCATATTATTCTTTTGTTGGTTAAGATTATTCAGATTAAGGATAATAACAGTAAGCATTACCGGTACCGACAAAACAGCCGTAATAAATTCGACATGGTTCTTCTTGTCGGGTAATTTTTTTGCCCATTGAATTACTGAATGTACTGTGTTTTTCATTGTTATGTAGATAAAACTCAATTATATCACTTTATGAGGGAGGTAAGTTTATGACAAAAAATAAACAGGTAAATGGTGGAGCCATAGTCACAATATTTGTATATCTTGGTTGGGGAGCTAGGATTCCCTTCGACAGGCTCAGGGTAAACTTTTCATCCGTGCTCCATTATGTTTCGTCAATCTCACCGAGATGGTGAGCTTGTCGAACCATGTTGGGGAGCTAGGATTCGAACCTAGAGTCGCGCTGATCCAAAGTCAGGCGTGTTACCGTTACACTACTCCCCAAGGCACTGTCTATTTTACCAAAAAAAGAGGCAAAAGGGAGGTGGTTATCCCTTTTTGGCCTTCTCCAGATAGCTTTTGAGAAAGTTCTTCTCCTCGGGCTCACGAAGCGAGCGATAGATCAGATAGCAGTCTTCACCATGCCACGCTTTGGGGAAAAGCCCACCGTTTATGAACCCTCTGTTTTTATAGAAAGTCAGATTGTTTTCCGTTGTCCATAATTGGAGAGCATGAGCTCCTTCAAGTAATGCCTCTTTTTCCCAGAGAGCAAGAAGAGCGGAAGCCGCGCCTTGTTTCTGATATTTTTTGTCCACTGCGAGCCAGTCGGCAAATGATACGCCAGCTATTGAATCCATCACGAGGATATATCCAACAACGTTATTGTCATCAAATGCGAGATATACTTTTTTGTCCCCGCTTTTCAATTTTCTTGTGAGGAATCCCGGGCTATAGTCGACATCCACTTCATAGGCGACTGAGTTGGGGGAGTATTGAGGGAAAAGGACAGGAATACTCGTTTTGAAGAAAGCCAAGAAAGCTGGTATATCTGCCTCTGTCCCCTGACGGAAAATAAGATTGTTACTCATACTGTATTTTACACAGTATATCCTATTGCTATACTATACATATGAAAAAAATAAAAAGTCAGGAACTCAAAGGGGCCTTCTATCTGGTCTTATCGGCATTCTTGTATAGCATCATGCCGGTTGCTATCCGTTTCTTGGGAAGCCAAAAACTCACTCCCATTTCCCAGGTGTTCCTCCGCTATATCTTTGCATTCCTTGCGGCTGCCCTCTATTTTTTCATCGTAAAAAAAACGAAAATAACAGTAAAAGGAAAGGATGTATTCCTCCTCATATTAGTAACAGTTGTCGGTTACGCACTTACCAATCTGCTGTTTACGTATGGGATTATGTACACACAGGTAGGAAATGCACTCTTCCTTTTTTATAGCTATACAGTCATCGCCCCAATATTAGCCTATTTTTTTCTGAAGGAAAAAATGAATAGATACAACATCATGGCTCTTGGCATTGGCATATTCGCATTAGTCCTCTTATTCCAACCCAATTCAATCCCAACATGGAAGCTGGGCGGTTTTTTTGCCATTCTTTCTGCACTTGGTCAGGCATTATATCTTATCTGGAGAAAAAAACTTTCCTCCTACTCCGCCGGTTTTATGATGCTGGCAAATACGTTTATCGGAGTCTTAGTTTTAGGGGTAATGAGCGCATTTTTGGATAGGGGTTTTTACACAAGCGGATCATTTGTGGCAATGGATACAAAGACATGGATCGTCACTGCGCTCTTTGGGATAGACAATTTCCTCGCATGGTTTGCGATGACAAAGGGATTTGAATATTTCAAAGCATCTTCGGGAAGCTTGATATTACTCAGTGAACTTGTTTTTGGAATAATTTTTGCATTCCTCTTTTTTGCAGAAGTACCAACACTCCTAACCTGTGTTGGTGGTGCATTAGTGCTTGGATCAATCACGCTCGTTACTCTCAAGGGAGCCGCTTAAGAAGAGGGGGTAGTTCAACGAGATTATTGATTGATAAAGAATGTGTAGATTTTATCTTTCCTCTGTTGATATGAATTGTTCTGAGCGGGGACTTGATCAATTGGACAACGGATAATTTATCCTCAATGATTAGTGCGTTTTCAGGAAGCGTTTTCAGAACAGAATCAAGTGTTTTATCTGGAAATATAAAGATGTATTCTTGTTTGAAATAGGAAATAATTCCGCATTGTTTTAGTTTATTTTCTTGGAATGAACGATATCCTTGAGAAAAGATGCCAAGCGTATATTCCTTTGAAAGAAGCGTAAGTGTAGAGATGGTATCAGGATACAACGACTCAAGATATAATCTCTTTCTCTCCATCATGATCGAAAAGAGAAGCTCCGGAGACAGGTTGAATTCTTTCCCGATTTGCTCAGTGAAATGTTTGATGTTTATTCCAACAGGAGTATTAATATTTCTTTCATATTCAAAATAAAATTGCCTCACTCTTTTTTCATCCAGTTTAAATTGCGAAAGAGTCTCTTCGATGATCTTATTCCTGAAAATATCTGTATTAAAAAGCGTATAGTCGATATCGAATAAAAGTATTGAATTATTCATTATTATTTAATGAGAAAAAAGAGACCACATATTGTAACTATAGTCCCTAAAATTTTTTGCCACATCTGTTTTCGTTCACGAAAAAATACAATTCCAAAAAACAGGGATACGACCATCATGCTTTGAAAGATGGTGTTTATTTTACTTGTTGATTCAAAACGAAGAGCTGCGATAAGACAATACATAGAAATAACATTAAAAATTGTCCCCACAAGGTTTTGTACAAATGACTTTTTCCGTATAGAAGATAATCTTTTTTTTGCATTTTTTATTATGAAGGGAAGAAAGATGACGGAGGGGAGAGACATGGTAATCATTACAAGCGGGGGAGATGCAATAAGCGCAGTCTTTTTTTGGATGAGATTCAGCACAGTTAGAACAAATGAAGAAATAAGAGTGATAACTATTCCGCGATCTATTTTCAAAGTATGGGGAGATATCGCAATAATGACTCCTATCAAGACGATGAAAATCCCAAGATATTCAGATGTATGTAAATGCTCTCCGAGCAGAAAATATGCAAAAAGAGGGGTCCAGATAAGACGTAGTCGAACAACTATCGTTGAGAGCGAAAGTTCAGTCAGCTGATGAGCTTTCATAAAAAAATAAATTGAAACGAGTTCTACCATCCCCAATGCAAACAACCAAAAGTACGACAGAAGGTCATTTGGGAGCACTGGGTTGAGCATAAATAGTCCCATAAAAATGAACATCCGTAAGAGTTCAAACCACCACCCATAAACTGAAGAGTCCCCATTTGTTTTTAAAGCTGCGCGATTGAAGATATTAAATACTGTAGATGCAAGGCCGCCGAGAATAGTGAATGTAAGCCAATCCATAAGGTACTAGTATATACATTTTGCTATACTTCTTCTCATATGATCACAAATAATATTATATTCACCAAATATTCCTCATGGCGTTTTAATTTTAAAAAGGCGAGGGATAGTTATATATGGGACGATAAGAATAAAAGATATATAGACTTCACCTCAGGGTGGAATGTGACCAATTTAGGATGGAACAGACGAGAAGTGATCGCAGCTGGCGTAAAAAAAATGAAGCTCAATAGTTATGCTCCCATGTGGACACTTGATGAGTCTCAAAAAATATACGCAGAAGAACTCACTAAGGCATTAGGGCATGGATTGACGGTTGTTGCTCGTGCGACCGGAGGGATGGAGGCGATTGAAATGGCCCTTAAAACAGCGAGAGTTTTTACAGGAAAGAAAAAAATAGTCAGTTTTTATGAACAGTTCCATGGAAGTTCGATGAATGCGCTTTCTCTTGGATATCGCCCAGAGTGGATTTCCAAAATAACTGACCCTCGTTCCGACATAGAACATTTGGATTACCCACAGCTTTACAAATCGGAAAAAACAGATAAGGAACTGCTTACTGTTCTTGAAAATAATCTTGAAAATATCCTCAAAAAAGGAGATGTAGCGGCTTTGATTACTGAAGTTGGGATTATCACTGGATGGGGGTCTACAGCAATTGCTCCAAACGGATTTATCCAACTCATCCGAAAGATAACGAAAAAATATAACGTGCTTCTTATCATTGATGAGGTGGGAACAGGATTTTCCCGCATCGGAAGTCTGTTTGGTATACATCAATTCGGGATTGATCCCGACATTCTTGTGCTTGCCAAGGGAATCAGTAATGGATCCGCGGCTATGGGAGCTATGGCGACGACCGCAGAGATTGCCGAGGCTACCTACCTTGGTTCAAATCTTCAATCGACATTCGGATGGAATCCTGTTGCTTGTGCCATAGCATCAAAAGTCCTCGCACTCCATCAAGAAGAGAAAACATGGAAGCAGGCAATAGAGAAAGGGCATTATATTAAAGAGACGCTCAAAAAAGAATTGAAGAATAATCCATTCATCAGTGATATTCGAGGAATGGGTTTGGAGATTGGACTCAATTTCGTAACCGACATGACGACAAAAAAAGCGAACACGGAACTGTTGACGAATGTCGTCCAGAAATCATTCACACGAGGACTTCATTTGGTGTGTGATTTGGAAAGCAATATCCAGATAATGCCACCTTTGACCATCTCACGAAACAATCTTGAAACTGGATTGGATATCCTTATATCAACAATCCAACAGGAATCAAAAAAATAATCATATGGAACATATTCAAATTCGATCTTTGGAACAAAACGATGTACAAGAACTTCTCTCATTTATGAATGCTCTTTCAAAAGAGCAAACCTATATTCGTCTTCAAGGAGAGGAGTTGACTATGGACGAGGAAATCCGCTATATCGATGATTTCATCAGGAGAGTACGGGAGAAAAAAGCCATTAAACTTCTCGCATTTAACGGGAAAGAACTTGTAGGAGTTGCCGATGTATATTTGAAAGATAAAATTGAAAACCATATCGGCGTTTTTGGGATAACGATAAAAAAAGAATGGAGAGGAAAAGGAATTGGACGTAAACTCATGGAACAAACACTGAGAGAAGCGGCAACATCAATAGATGGTTTGAAAATAATTGAACTTGGTGTATTTGCCAACAATCCAGTTGCGAAAAAAATGTATGAAAAGATGGGGTTTGTCGAATATGGAAAACTCCCGAAAGGGATAAGACATAAAGGTGAGTTCGTCGATCATCTGTACATGTATAAGGAAGTATAAGAGGTTATTCATTATAATGATATAAAATGGCGCAAGACAAATATTCTGCACTTTGGATTTCTCACTCCCGTATAAAGGACTATAAAACCTGTCCTCGTGCATATTTTCTTAAATACCTCTATCGGAATCCAAAAAATAATCACAAAATGAAACTGATGACACCACCTCTTGCCTTGGGTAGCATCGTTCACGATGTACTTGATTCCTTAACGGTCCTTCCTCTTAAGGAACGGTTCAAGGGATCGCTTGTTGAGAAGCTCCATATCTTATGGGAAAAGATAGAAGGAAAAAAAGGAGGATTTCTCGATAGTTCGATTGAACAACAATATAAAACAAGGGGAGAAGAGATGGTCCTTCGACTGATGAAAAATCCAGGGCCTCTCGCAAAGCTTGCGGTGAAACTTAAAATGGAATTACCATATTTTTGGTTGTCTGAAGAAAAAAATATTATTTTATGTGGAAAGATAGACTGGATGGAGTATTTACCTGAGACAGACTCAATCCACATTATCGACTTTAAGACGAGTAAGCATGAAGAGCAAGACGACTCCTTACAGTTGCCAATTTATTATCTGCTCGCAAAAAAATGCCAGATGCGTCATATTTCTCGCATGAGTTACTGGTATTTGGAACGAGAAGACGGAATAATTGAAAAAAGTCTTCCTGATGAGTCTCAGATATTACAACAAGTGATGGATGCGGCGCTTGAGATACAGCTAGCGCACAAATTGAACAGATTTAAATGTAAGGAACCAGACGGATGCTATGCCTGCAAACCGCTTGAACTCCTCATCAAAGGAGAGGGAGAATTTGTTGGAGTGAATAATTACAAAGAAGACATTTATGTTCTTGACGGTGCTTCAAACAGCGATGGAATGGAGAGCGAAATTTTATAATATGCATAAACAATCGACAGATATACCGCTTATTTTTTTTTCAATAGCATTTTTCATCATTCTTCTTGGGCTATTGTCGAGATTTTCTTTTAAGAGAGGTCAAAGTGTCCCAGATATGGTTAAAAATAATGCCCCAACAAAACCACAAGTAACCAGTAATAAGGTCGCCCTAAAAAAAATCGATTACAACAAACCGATTATCTGCGATTATTCGAGCAGGGAGAGTACTATTTCAGCGAAAGTGGATAATACAAAGATAGCCATAACAATAATCGAAAAAATAGACAAACAACATATGATTGTGAATGGTGATTGTATGTATAAATGGTCAGAGAAAGAAAAAAACAATGGACAAAAAAAGTGTGGTATTGGGACTTTTATAGCTATAGGGAAACAACTACTTAATACAGGACTTTCAAGTAGCTCACAGATTGTTGAGACCATGACTAAGAAAATGGGGAAGGCTTCACAATTCGACATCAATTCCTTGCTGGATTCCTGTTCAAATACAACTAGTATAAGTGGGGCTGTCTTTACTCTTCCTAAGGATATCCAATTCAAGTGATATTTAGCTTCAAGAAAGAAATTTTTGCCAAAAAAAATGCCCCGGCTACGACCTACTTTCCCTTTCGATTGGATCAAAAAGTATCATAGGCGCTGATTTGTTTCACGACCTTGTTCGGGATGGGAAAGGGTGGGACCAAATCGCTTCAATAACCAGGACAAGATGTATTATAGCGAAAAGTTGTTGTTTTAGCAAGGGGTATTAAGGAGTATAATAGCGGTATGCAACAACTTGAGCAAAACCACTCGCTTATGCACTCATTTTGTGTCAAACCGGATATACGGTTTGAAAATCAAAAAGAGGAAGAAGTAGTCATTCTTACTTTGCGTAAACATCCTATAACACTTGTCCCCATCTTCTTCAACAGCTTGGTATTCTTTACCCTTATTTTTTTCTCAAATTTCGTCATTGGGCAATTCCTTCATCCGATTCAAGTGGTCTACATTAATGTTTTTTTCATCTTCTTTTCCTTTATATATTTATGGATACAGATCGTGAATTGGTATTTCACTATCGGCATAATAACCAACAAGCAAGTCATTGATGTAGACTTCGATGCCCTCCTTTTTCGCAATATGACTCGTACAGATATAACCCACGTTGAGGATGTGACAGTAAAGACCAGTGGATTTATATCGAGCATACTAGATTATGGAAACATCCATATTCAAACGGCAGGATCAGAGATCAATTCTGAGTTTTTGGATATTCCACATCCCGCTAAAGCAGCACACATTATTCAAAATCTATTAAAAGACCATGGAACTAATTAATTCACTATTTACCCTTAATCGTCTCATACAGATAGGTGCGCTCGTTTTTTCGTTCCTATTCATTGTGCTGACTATCCAATCATATGCCAACATTGTTCAAGCCACGAAAACACTCTCAACCAAGAGAAACACGGGCATAGTGATGATTTCCGCACTTCTCATCGTAATAAGCGTGCTGTTATTCATTCTCGGTTTTGTTATCCTATAAATAACTATGGATACAGAATATTCAGTATATTTAGGGGCAGAGCAGAAAAACGGCTTTACGGGCTTCTTGTCGGAAAGCAACTTCTTTTGCATCGTAGAAATATTTGACGGATATACTGCAGAACAAGGAGAAGTTTTGATGAGTGCACTTGCCGAAGTTGGAGAAGCGGAGATGGATTCACTCATGAATTTTGATGCATCTGTGTCGGGTGTGCTTAAGCGTTTAAACGTGCCATTGGATACTTCAGTCGCGGTCGGATACAGAAAAAAATCTGCTTTGTACCTTAAGACAGTTGGGACCGGCGAAATTTACATCCAGAGAGGGAAAATATTTGAAAAAATAATCGGTGGAAATAACATAGCATCAGGGATGTATCAAAAGAGTGATTTATACATGCTAACATCTTCATTTTTCACAGACTCGTTGAAGGGGACTCATCATGTCAAGTCATTTGTCCATAAAAACCCTCATATTAGAGAATACCCGGAATTAGTAAAACAACATGTTGGTATGGAGGATGACACAGGTGCAATCGCTTTGTTTATACGTCTGCAGGGACAGATACAAAATGATGTGAATGTCACCTATCCATCTCGACTCAAAGACTACATCAGAAAACATGTTCAAATTTCCAAAAAAAGTATCACATTTGGCGTGATTGGAATATGTGTTCTCGTATTAGGATGGAGTATCCTGAATGGTTTTCAAAAGAATGGGGGTATTTCGCTCAATCAATCTTCATCATTCGATACAAAAGTAACTCAAGCGGAGCAAACAATTGAAGAAGCGCGAACAAAAACAGATATGGTGTCGGAAGGAATGAATAACCTGGACGATGTCAAGAATATAATTGAAAGCCTGAAGAAAACTGCCTCGAAAGATCAACAAAGTAAGATTTCTGAATTACAAGCAAAGACGCTTGAAGTTGAGAATCTCTTGTTGAAACGAGAATCAAAAGAGGCACAACTACATTATGACCTTACGGTTGAGGAAAAAGGCGCTATGGGTACTAAATTTGCCCTATTTGAAGACAAGGCGTTTATTTTAAACCCAGAAGGAAAAGTGTACATATTTGCGCTTGAAAAAAAATCGCTAGAGAAACGAAAATTAACAAAAAAACCATCGGCAGACTCATTGATTGGTGGTTATGAAAAAAATGCTTTCGTCTTGGATCCAAAAGAGGGGATTATCCGTATAGACGATGCAGGAACGAATAAAACGGTAATCACAAAAGAAACACAATGGAATGAGATTTCCGCAGTGCAAATTTATAACGGAAATATCTATCTTCTTGATGGAGGGAACAATGCTCTCTATAAATACCCCGTAACGACCGACGGATATGGTGATAGAACTTCATACTTCAAGGGCTCATATCTTGAGTTGGATACACATTCGACATTTGCCATCGATATAGCCGTATACGTAGCGAATGCAACCACCGTTGAAAAATACACAGCTGGTATTCGCGATGATTTTTCCTTTAAATTACCCACGGAAACAGCAACGATAGATAAGATCATAACTCATACGGATCAGACAGAGTTATATTTATGGAACAAAAAAGAAGGGCTACTTTATATCATCGGAAGAGATGGTGTTTACAAAAAACAGATCATTTCAGTCGCACTAAAGGATGCTACCGATGTAGAAGTATATAAAAACGTTGTCTACACCTTACAAGGGAACAACATCTATCGTATTGAGTTATGAAAGCATCCACCTCACCTTCAGAATTGATAGAAGGAGTTCGTCAGGGAAACCAACGAGCTCTCCTCTTGCTGTATAAACAATACCATTCTTCCATATTCCAATTCATTAATAGACAAGTGCGAGATGTGGGAATAGCCGAAGAACTTACACAGGATGTATTTATCGGCATTCTTGATGGGATTAGGGAAAGAAGGAAGATTGATTCATTTTCCGCATATATATTCACTATTGCGAGATATAAGATAATTGATCATATTCGAAAAAAGAAAATAAAAAAGATTTTGCTTTCAGCCATTCCCGAACATTTTATCAATGGGTGCGCAACCTTATTGTTCAATGACGCGATGCAAAAGAAGGAACTTGCTGACAGCATTGAACGGATACTGAATCATATTCCGCATGAATATGCAGTCATTATACGACTCAAGTATATAGATGGGTTGCCGGTGCAAAAGATTGCAGCAAAACTTGCAATAAATTTTAAGGCTGCTGAGAGCAAGTTGTTTCGAGCCAGAAAACTATTTGCCGATCTATACACCCATCTTAATACATGAAGAAAAGAATAAAGCAATTAGAACAATATAATAGTGAACTTCAGGTGGTGGAGCCTAATGATTTGGGGATTCCTGTTCTTACAGTCATTTATAGGAAAATAAATATTTTTTTTAAAACTGCGCCTTTTGTTTTTATAGTCCCGCTTTCATTATTACTTGCGAGTCTTTTAGTGTATTTATTTGGTTTTGTCGTTGTTAAACTTGCTTCACTTTTGCAATATGGATTTTAGTCTTGTTTCATTCGTGATAACAATACGGCGATTTATCGGCTTACTGCTTACTCCCTATAAAACGATGAGAAAAATCACAGCGGAAGGAACATATAAGGATTTGACATGGATCTATTTCTTTTCATTCCTTTATTTTTTTCTATCGGGGAATGTCCGTATGGAAATAGGGGGCATCTTAACAATGATCGTACTCATTCTTTTTAGCGTTGTCTTTTTCTCATTGCTTCCTAGTAATGAAGCTATTGCACGAAAGTGGCAGACGGTCTGGATAACATGGACATATACGTTATTTCCGACAATAATTTGGTTTTACACCACACTGATATTTTATCTTATTCTTCCTCCTCCGAGAACAACCTCATTCATGGGAATGCTGTTTAGCATTTTCTATATTGGATTTTCGATTAGTCTGTTGGCCTGGAAACTCATTCTCGTCTATTTAAGTATACGGTTTTCACTCAAGGCCCACATATATAGGGTATTCTATTATTTTCTTCTTTATATCACCTTATCGGTTCCCATATGGATAATCCTCTATAGGATGGGAATATCTCGTGTGCCGTTTGTATGAATGATTTACTCCTCAAACCTCGACTCAATAAGATATGAGCCTGAAAGACTACAAAACAACACATGATAGGAATAGATTCCTCCAGGATAAATTATCTTTATCGCTTTCCACACTTCTTGATGTGACAATAGATGATGAGGCTCAAGTGCATTGCGAAAACCGCATCGGTTCGGTTGTCCTTCCGCTTGGGGTTGCAGGACCTTTTTCAATAAAAGGAGAAGAAATAAAAGGAGAACATTTTCTTCCTCTTGCAACTACTGAAGGAGCACTTGTAGCATCGGTAAATCGGGGAGCAAAAGCATGTTTCGAAAATGGAATTATCACTACTATTCAACGAGTCGGAGTAACACGCGGTCCTGTTTTAAAAGTTGATGGCATTTCGAAAGCGGTAAAAGTTGAAAAATGGATTTGGGAACACATGAGTGAATTAGCGCAAAAAGCGCAGGAAACATCCTCCCATATCCGCTTGATGGATGTAACGGTAAAACGCATGGGACTCTATATCTTTTTACGTTGTTCGTTTGACACTGATCAGGCAATGGGAATGAATATGGCAACCATTGCGACACAAAGTATCATAGGATTCATTTCGGAAAAAACTAAAGCAGCAGTTATTGCGGTCGCTGGTAATTTTGATATAGATAAAAAACCCGCTTGGCTCAATAGCATTTATGGAAGAGGATTTATCGTTAATGCTGAAGCGATCATTGACAACAAAACGGTTGCCTCTGTATTAAAAACTACTCCGAAAAAGATCGAGCAGATATGGAGAGCGAAATGTATGATTGGGTCCGCTCTTGCTGGCTCAATCGGGTTTAATGCACATCATGCGAATATCGTTGCCGCAGTATATGCCGCAACTGGTCAGGACCTTGCACATGTTGTTGAGGGTAGTCTTGGGATGACGATAGTTGAAGTTATGGATGAAGGCTCTCTTTATATCAGTGTCAATCTTCCAAGTATTATGGTGGGAACAATCGGAGGAGGGACACAATTAAAAACACAGTCTAAAGCAAGAAGCGTTGCTGGTGCAAAGACATCCGCAGCATTAGCAGAACTTATCGGTGCAGGAGTGCTAGCTGGGGAGCTTTCACTTCTTTCGTCGCTGAGTGAGGGAACATTATCATCAACACATAAGAGATTGGGAAGATAATAACTATGAAAACAGGTATACAATCGTATGGATTTTATATTCCGCAATATCGGATTCGCATTGCGGATATCGCACAAGCATGGGGAAAAAACACCGGCGAGATTGAAGCGGCACTCGGCGTAAAAGAAAAAACAGTTGCAACTGCCGCCGAAGATTCGCTTACCATGGCATATGAATCAAGCAGTATGGCAATGGACACATCTATTCAAAAAATAGGGGCACTCTTTTTTGGGACAGAATCACCTGCGTATGCCGTTAATCCATCATCGACAATACTTGGGGAGTTATTGAATATTGGGAATCATTATTTGGCCTATGACACTCAGTTTGCATGTAAGGCGGCTACCGGTGCAATAATTTCTGGCCTTGCGCTTGTTGAAAGTGATCAAATAGAGTCAGCACTCATAGTTGCATCTGATAAGGCTACCGGTAAACCGCACGACGCATTGGAATATACAGCTGCCTCAGGATCGGTTAGCGTTATAGTTGGGAAAAAAGACCCGATATTAGAAGTAGAAGGATGGTCTTCATATTCTTCCGATACGCCAGATTTTTGGAGAAGAGAAGGAATAAAATATCCTTCACATGGTGGACGTTTTACCGGAAAGCCTTCCTATTTCAAACATATCCATGGATCGGTGACAGATGTACTAAAAAAAACAAAATTGGAACCCACTGATTTTGCCCATGCGGTTTTCCATATGCCAAATGGAAAATTTCCCGTACAAATCGCCGCTCAACTTGGATTTACACGTGAGCAGATACATAAATCGCTTATTGTTTCTGAACTTGGCAACTCATATACAGCATCTGCCCTTATGGGATTAGTGGCAACACTTGAACATGCTAAGCCAGGAGAACGCATACTGTTTGCCTCATATGGGTCAGGGGCAGGATCGGATGCCTTTATTTTCCGTGCTACTAATGAAATCAAAAAAAAGAAACACGCATTCGCAAAGAAGGTTAACCAAAAAATATATATTGATTATTCGACTTATCTAAAATACATGAGAATAATATGAGCGCACACATTATTGGATATCATACAACGCAGTTCGGTGAATTATGGGAAAAATCACTTTTTGATTTGGTTGAAGAGACGATTACCGGCGTATTGAAAAGTACCCATATCGATATTTCAGAAATCGATGCGATCTTCTTTAGCAATATGTTGGGAGGAGTCCTTGAAAACAATCTTCATGCTGGAGCCAAAATTGCGGACATATTTGGGTTACATATTCCCATATTCCGCTCAGAAGCCGCGTGTGCTTCTGGAGGCGTAGCATTCCATTTAGCACATGAATACGTTAAGAATCAAAAAGGAAAAACTGTCCTAGTAGTTGGTGCAGAGAAAATGACAGATGTTCAACCTGAGATCATAACACAAGGGCTGATGTCCGCAGCCTCAGGAGAAGAGCAGGAATGTGGACTTACGTTCCCAGGATTGTATGCATTAATGGCACGTGTATATATGCAACAGTTTGGGTATGATCGAAAACATTTAGCATCAGTCGCAGTAAAAAATCACGCTCATGGAGTGCTGAATCCCACTGCTCATTTCAGAAGGGCCATAACACTTGATCAAGCATTGAGAAGTTCTACCATCGCAGAACCACTTGGTCTACTCGACTGTTCACCAGTATCTGATGGTGCTTCATCAGTCATTATAACTTCAGACCCATCACGTCTTAAAAAAAGAAAAAACATACCCATATTATCATCACAAATTGCAACGGACAGTATTTCGCTTCTGCAAAGGAAATCACTCGTTGAGTTGAAAGCAACTCAGATCGCTGCACAAAAAGCATATGCAGATGCACACATAAAACCATCTGACATTTCTATTGCTGAAGTGCATGACTGCTTTACGATTGCGGAACTTTTTGCCATGGAAGATCTTGGGTTTTGGAAAAAAGGGGAAGCTGGCGCACGCGCCCTTCAATATGAAACGCTTCTTACCAACAAGGGTCCGCTTATTGTTAACACCTCGGGAGGTCTAAAAGCATCAGGGCATCCTGTTGGTGCGACCGGCATAAAACAAATTGGTGAACTTTTTCTACAACTTACCGGAAAAGCGGAAAAAAGACAGGTAAAAAACATCAAATATGGTTTAGCGCATAATGTCGGGGGATCTGGTGGGACAGCCGTTGTTACAATTCTTGGGGTATAAATATATGATTAGTCCAGTAAAAGTGTGGAGAAGGCAAAAAACAATTCGAGATTTACTAGGAAAAAAAGGCACAATAGTGTCGTGGACAAAAATTTATACTCCCCCTCCTGAATTCAAACACATCGCGCCTTATATGATAGCCTATGTGCTATTGGATAGTAAACGAACAGTGTGTGCTCAACTTGTCGATGTACACAACTCAAGCAACATATCCTTTGGAACCAGAGTGACAATCACACTCAGGAAGTTGAGAGAGAATGTAGCGGATGGTGTTATACCATATACCATAGCATGTAAAAAGATATGAAAAAAATTTCTTATTCGGCACCGGGAAAAGTCATATTGTCTGGAGAACATGCGGTTGTTTATGGAAAACCAGCAGTGGTCTGCGCCATAGATAAACGATTAACGTTGACCATCACACAAATAAATAAAACGGTTTATGCAGATCCAATAATGCCGATTTTGGAAATGACCGTCAAGGACTTCTTAAAACAAAAAAATGAAAAAATCATTGAGGCGGGTTATTCATATGAGGTGTCGTCGACCATTCCCATTGGAAGAGGCTTGGGTTCTTCCGCAGCATATTCAGCAGTCATCGCAGCTGGGTTATTGGAGCTCTTCACTGGAAAACAATGGGCAGTTACAGATATAAACATGTGTGCATATAAAATTGAGAAGTACTTTCATAAAAACTCTTCCGGTGTTGACACCTCAACCTCTGTGATGGGAGGGCTGATATATTACAGAAAGGAGTTTGAGTTTTTGAAGACGATAAGCAGTCTTTCCATCAAGATACCAAAACACATCACAGACACACTCATACTTATTGATACTGGAAAACCAACGGAAACGACAGGAGAGATGGTTCAGAATGTCGGATCTTTATTCAACAATAACCCGGGAAAAATAGAGAAATATTTAAATGAAATTGAAAAAATAACCAAACGATTAGTCGTTTCTCTGATGAAAGAAGACATATCTCTTTTTAAAGAGAGCATCATAAACAATGAATTATTTTTAGAAAAAATCAATGTAGTGTCAAAAACAACCAAAAATCTCATAAGAAAATTGAAAACATTTGGTGTTGGAAAAATTACTGGAGGCGGTGGATTTAAAACCGCATCTGGATATGTCCTTTTCACGACAGAGCGAAAAAATGAATTGACCAATACTTTAACCGATGAGAATATTTCCTATATGGATTTTACCCCAAGTTATATCGGATTAAAAAAAGAATTATGATAAAAACATCAGCGCCAGGAAAACTATTATTACTTGGAGACTATGCTGTTGTATATGGACATCCCTGTATCGTGACAGCTGTTGATAAACGATTATATGTGGAGGCGAAAATAATTGAAGCACAAGAAGACGTGATCAATACCCCACAAGTAAAAGAAAGCCGATTTGTACTTGAAACGATAGCTTATATGAAAGAACAGTTCAACTTGTCGGCGTCCATACAGATAAATACGAAGGGGGATTTTTCTCATCAGGTGGGGCTTGGGTCTTCTTCCGCCGTTACTGTTGCAACAGTTGAAGCATTAAATCAATTATTTAAATTACATCTTACAAAAAAAGATATATTTACCATAAGTTATAAAGTGAATCTCCTCATACAAGGGGTTGGATCTGGTTTTGATATTGCTGCTGCCACGTATGGCAAAACAATTCGATATATTAAGGGTGGAGAAGAGCTAACAGAACTGTCTCTTAAATCACTTCCTCTTGTTGTTGGTTATTCGGGAATAAAAGCGGATACGCCATACTATATTAGAAAAGTCGCAGAAGCATTTAAACAAAGACAATCAGAATTGAATGAACTTTTTACCTCAATGCATTCGTTAGTCGATGAGGCGACAATCGCGCTTCAGAAAAGCGATTTTCAAACAGTGGGAAACTGCTTTAATAATGGACACACAATTTTGCAGAAGCTAGGAGTCAGTATCCCAAAACTAGATTCGATGGTGAAGGTGGCGCGAAATGCAGGAGCATGGGGTGCGAAACTGTCAGGTGCAGGTGGTGGGGATTGTATGATCGCACTTGTGCCCCCAGATAAAACACAAAAGGTGAAAGATGCGATTGAGAGAGTTGGGGGAGAAATAATTACGGTGGGATTACAAGCTAACGGAGTATCATAAATATATGAAGGATATTCAAAGTGAGCTATTTACTGTCGTAAATGAACAGGATGAGATCATCGAATATCGGTCCCGCTATGACTGCCATCATAATCCAAACCTCATCCATCGCTCAATAGATGTGTTGCTTAAGACTTCAGATGGAAAATATATTTTTCAAAAAAGAAGTAAATCAAAAGATCTCTTCCCGGGATATTATTGCGTTACAGCAACAGGCCATGTGGGCAAGGGAGAAACATATGAGCAAGCCGCTTACAGAGAGTTAAAAGAGGAGATGAATATTGTGGATACACCTTTACAAAAGATTAGTACATTTATCGTGAGAGATCAGAAAGAGACAGAGATGATATCTTTATTTACTGGGGTTTATGATGGAAAGATGTCTTTTCCCCGTGATGAAGTTGAATCTATCCATCATGTTTCCAAAAACGAAATTGTCAAATTATTGCCATTAACTCCTTGTTCGTGGGAAAGTTTAAAATTGTTGCATCTATTATGAAAAAATCCACTTCCCGGGCCCATTCAAATATTGCATTCATCAAATATTGGGGCAAGATGGATGACGAACAACGCCTCCCATCCAATGGGAGTATCTCCATGAATCTCAGCAACCTCTATACAACGACAACCGTCGAGTTTGACGAAGCGCTAGTTGAAGATGATATTACGATCAATGGTGAGAAAAACATAAAGAAAATCCAGAAGGTGGCACGACATTTAGACCGCATCAGGAAGCAGGGGAATATCCTAACAAGAGCGCGAGTGGTATCGGAAAATAATTTTCCGATGGGTGTAGGTTTATCTTCTTCTGCGACCGGGTTTGCTGCATTGACGCATGCAGCGACACATGCATTGGATCTTTCTTTATCAGAGAGGGAAATATCTATTTTAGCGAGATTAGGCTCTGGTTCTGCATGCCGTTCTATTCCAGATGGATTCGTTGAATGGAAAGAAGGAAACACGAGCGACGAATCCTATGCATACTCTCTTTATCCAGAAAACCATTGGGACATTATCGATTTAGTTGCGCTTACTAGCAAGAAAGAAAAAGAAGTTTCAACAACTGAGGGCCAAAAAGCCGCACAGACAAGTCCATTCTTTCTGGAGAGACTTAAGAATATTCCCGGCAAGATTTCTGATTGCAAAAAATACCTTTTAGAAAAAGACTTTACAAAATTTGGGACTTTAGTGGAAAAGGATGCGCTTGAAATGCATGCAATCATGATCACTTCGCAACCTGCATTGCTGTATTGGCTTCCCGAAACAATCGATATGATGAAAAAAATTGTTGGATGGAGAAAAGATGGCTTGGAAGTCTACTTCACAATAAATACCGGTCAAAACGTTCACCTCCTTTGTCGCGGAACAGATGTGGGACAACTAGTCAAAAAAATAAGGGAAGTTGAATATGTGAAGCAAACGATAATAAACAAACCATCAAAAGGAACGTACGCGCTCACAAGCCACCTATTTTAAATATGTGGGAGCGAGAATTTAAGTCCATCTTGGATACCAAACTTACCACCAAGCACGGTTCCCATAAGGACGTTGAATACCACAAGCACAACAACAACAAGAACGAGCCCTATCGCTGCACTCTGTATCTTGTTTTGTGCCTTTGCGATTTTTTCTTTTTCTCCCGCAGATGAAATCCAATCGAGTGCTCCCCATAGAAGATATACGAGTGTAAAGATCCCTGCGACAAAAAGGAACAACTGGATGCCGGTAGATATAAGTTTGCCTAATCCTTCTTCAACAGGTCCCTTATATAACGGATCATCAACAGGCGGATTAATTGTTCCGATGACATCGGATACGCTTTTACTCAAAAGAAAGTTTTTCATAGAGGCATTTTGACGTTAAATATAACGCCAATAATTTTAGTAATAACAAAGCTTGCCACAACAAGAAATAGCCCCATGATTGCATAAACAATAATGGATTGAGACTTCTTTACTTTTTCTGCATTTCCTTCACTTGTTAGATAAGTAAAAGCACCATAGAGCAACATCATGAGCGTAATAAATCCTCCTCCTATCATCATGAGGGGGATGACGAGGTTAGTGAAGGTGCTAATTGAATCAAATTTTGCGATTGGATTGACAGCCTTGTCACCAAAATTCACTTCCGCATATACAGGACGAATAATATTCATGTCTACACTATAGCGAAATTTTATACCATCGTCAAGTTGCGGAAAATATTCGGTATAATAATTGACATGGATACACCTTCAGTTCTCAATCATATAGCGGTAATAGCTGATGGAAATAGGCGATGGGCGCGCGAGCGCAATCTTCCTTCGTTTGAAGGCCACAGACAAGGGTTTGAAAACATAAAGAAACTTTCGAAAAAAGGAAAGGAGTTGGGTGTAAAAATCATGACATTTTGGGTTTTCTCGACTGAAAACTGGAAGAGGGAAGAAAAAGAAGTTGGATACCTTATGGGACTTGCGGAAAAAGTAATTGAAGCCCAGATGGAAGAGGCGATTGCAGAAGAAACACGGATTGTGCATATTGGGAGAAAGGATAGGTTGCCGGAAATCTTAAGAAATAAAGTCGAAAATGCTGAAGATAAAACAAAACAATTTACAAAATACTACTTCGTTATCGCTCTTGATTATGGTGGCCATGATGAGATAAATCGAGCGGTTAAAAAAATGTCTCTTGCTCAATCAGATAAAATAGATAATTTTCTTGATACTCACATACTTCCTTTTCCAAATCCCGATTTGATCATTCGAACAGGAGGCGAGGAACGCCTATCAGGTTTTATGACATGGCAATCAGCTTATAGCGAATATTTTTTTTCGCCACTACGTTTTCCTGATTTTGGACCAGACGCATTAACAAGTGCCATACAGGAATTCAACACACGTAAACGACGTTTCGGCAAATAACTATGTTTAATCCAACATTTGTAATCACAAACCAAATCCTCAATAATATTTCAAAGGTAGAAGCAGCGGAGGAAGTCATCCGTCATGCACCCCTTCTTCCTTTGTGGGAAAAACAGTTTAAGGAAGATGCGATAGTTCGCGCAGCCTACCACGGAACCCATATTGAAGGGAACATGCTCCAAAAAGAGGAAGCAAAAGATGTTCTTCTCGGAAAAACGATCATTGCACGTCCTCGCGATATTCAGGAAGTCATAAATTACAGGAAAGTCATAGAGCTTATTGATGAAGAGGCAAGTAAAAAAATAGAGAAGATTACGGAACAACTAGTTTTGAAATTGCACAGGATATTAACAGAAAAAACATTATCAGCGGAACAGTCTGGAGTTTACAGACTCAAGCAGGTCATCATCAGAAACTCAGCCAATGGGGAAATAACATTCAAACCGCCCACACCACTTGAAGTCCCTTTTCTCATGAAAGAATTTATCTATTGGTTGAACTCGGATAGTTCAAAGCAGATCCATACAGTGTTGAAGGCAGGTATTGTCCATCATGAATTCGTACGTATCCACCCTTTTATCGATGGAAACGGACGTGTTGGGCGAGCTCTTGCTACACTCGTCATGCTTCTTGGGGGATATGATATTCGTCGTTTTTTTTCACTCGAGGAATATTTTGATAGAGATGCTATTTCATATTACGAACATTTACAAAAAGCATCCGCCGGTGATCTTACGTCATGGCTTGAATATTTCAGTTTCGGTGCTGCAGTAGAATTTACTCGTATCAAAGAAAAGATACTTAAACTTTCAAAAGACGTAAAGATGAAAGACAAAATGGGAGGTCAGCAGATATTTCTCACAGAACGACAGATTAAGATCATCGAATATATCCAGGAAATAGGGTATTTGCAAAACAAAGCATTCACATCAATATTCCCTGCAATTTCAGAAGATTCAGTTCTGAGAGATGTACAAGACCTGGTTAAGAAGAACCTTCTTAAGAAAATAGGAAGTACGAAGTCTGCACGATACGTAAGCGTGTAACTGCATTCTTATTTTCTTCTGATGAGTCGCACCGTTCCATATATTCCCCATATGAGAGGGAAGAGAAGTATTGCTCCATATTTATACATGTCTTTTTCGTTATCTGACATATCGGGCAGGGGGTAGAAAGATACGATTCTTGACCTGATACCGCTTAGAGCACCCTGTGAACTGTAAGCATCAATGGCATTCAACGTAAAGTCAATGTTTCCACTCCCACGACCCATATATTGATCAAGAATAAACCGGGACGAAGGTATAATGACAAGCTCTCCACCTTTTTTATTACTAAGGACAGCTCCAAGTAGATATTCTTTAATATCCTGCTGTTTCGGTTGGGGGATTGTGTTTGGATTTAAGGAAAACTGCTCTTTCTGTATCCATGACCTATTTGATGAAGAGATAAGAGGTGTTATTTCTGCAAGATTATTTTTTTTGACTGAAAGCGTGGATGCCCACGGAAAACTTATATACTGAATGTTCGAGAATAAACCGGTCTTTGTATTGAATAAATTTGTCTTTATCCAAAACGGATATGGTGCAAGAAACTGGGAGGTTTCATTGCCAAAATTTACGTATTCTGCCGAAGTCGAAAGAGCCAGGTCGGTATTTATCGTCGCTCCGTATGTCGCTGTCAACTCATTCAAATTGTCGGTCGTTGGGGAAACTTGCAATGTCTGTTCGTTGATAGTAGTTCCGTTGGCGAAGACGAGCAGACTCTTTCCTGATTCATAGAATTTCTTTAAGAGTGTAATCTCTTCGGACGAATAAGGAGTACTCTCATTACCAATGACTATAAGAGCGTCATGGTCCTTTATAAAAGCAGTGTCTTCTTCCGTTTTGATCGATTTTAAATCGACAGACGCAATTTCATATTGCTGAGATAATGTTTTCTTGAGGAGCGAAAGCGGATCCTGTTGTCCATATTGAGTTGGAGGGGTCTCGCCGATTATCCCAATTTTTATAGCTGTTTCACGGGTCAAACGGTAGAGTGCGGAGGTGATATTGTACTCTAAGTTTTGATAGTCACTTACCTGAGGTATCACTTCGTTTTTATCGTTATAAGTAATTGCAATTCCGAAATAGAACGATGAAGTCTGGTATTTATTTTGTTCAAGTTGGGAGAACTGAAGTTGAGGTATACCCAACTCCTTAAGTTTTTCAGCAATTTTGACATCTTTCTTTGGATCGACGGTCATAATCGCTATGTTTTTCCCGCTTCTTCGGTATTCTTGCAAAAGTTCAGATACATCGTTCTTAAGCGGAATAACTCGTGTTGGGAGATCAGAGGAAACATAGAGCGTGACTGTTGCTGGTTTTTTTATAGAACCGATTATTTTTCGAGTAGATGAAGATAGTGTATATGCATTATTTTTTGACATATCAAATCGCACTGGAATAAATGAAAAGAGTATAAAGAGCAAAACTGAGACTGCAAGGAGGAATGGGGACAGTAAATAATGCAAAAGAGATTTCATAGTTATGTGCGTTTTTTCAACTCTTTAATGGTGAGTAGGTAAAAAATAAGAGTGAAAATAATAAAATACAGAACTGATCGTATATCAACTACACCCTTTGCAAAATTATCTAGATGGAGAATCGGGCTTGCAAACAGAAGGATATCTTGTGCTCCTTTCGGAAGAATGCTTGAAAGGAAATCAGAGGACAAAGTGGTTATTAAAAATAATACAACAACGGAAATAGAGAATGAAGCTATTTGGTTACTTACCTTGCTTGAAATATACAAGGAAAAACTCAAATAGGAAAGACTTAACAAAAGAAGTCCCATATATCCAACAATGATCTCAGGAAAATACAGTTTTGCCAAGAATCCAAAAACAAGCGGAATAGACATGGTAAGTCCAAGGGTGATTGCCACAATCGAGAAGACACTTGCACATTTTGCAAAAATAATCTGTGATTCCGAAAGCGGCAGAGTCAAGAGAACCTCTATTGTGTTTGTCCTTTTTTCCTCGCTAATACTCCTCATTGACAAAGCGGGAATAAGAATAAAAAGCAACCATGGAGCAACAGAAAAAAATGATTTCATAGAGGCAGATCCGATTACAAATACATCCTTAGTGAATAAATATCCGAGGAAGAGTGCGAATACGATTGGCACAGTGAATCCAACTGGAGAGTTTAAAAGTTGCATGATTTCTTTTTTATACAGTGCCTTCATTATTTTTTTATTAATTTTTTAAACAACGTCTCCACGCTTCCTTTTCCTTTTGGTTTTGGCCCATCAAACAGCAAGGTTCCCCGATTGATGATCATTACACGTGTCGCAACATCTTCAATTTCAGAAAGGATATGTGTTGAGAAGATTACACTTCTTTTCTTTGCAAGTCTTTGGATAAGCTCCTTAATCACATCCTGTTCGATTGGATCGAGGCCAGATGTGGGTTCATCAAGCAATAGGATGTCGGGCTTTCCACATAATGCGGCAGCAAGTCCGACGCGTTGTCTATATCCACGAGAAAGTTGCTCCATCCTCTTTTCATATACATCGTCAATGCTAAGTTCGCGAACAATCTTATCAAGGGACATTTCGTTTTTTATCGATGAAATATACTCTAGATATTCTTGGACAGTCATATCGAGAGGAAGTGGGTTATTCTCTGGCAGGTATCCTAATCGGGGTAGGACGGATAACCGTTGTGTTATCGGATCTTGTTGGAATAAACGAATTGTGCCTTCTGTAGGAGTGAGAAGTCCCGTTATTAGGCGCATTGTTGTGGTTTTTCCGGCTCCATTGGGGCCGACAAAACCGACAATTTCTCCTTCATCGATAGTGAATGAAAGCGAAGAGACAGCTTCTTTAATGTCAAATTTTTTCGTTACTTTACGAAGCTCAATCATAGGTATATGTTATATCAAAAATAAAGACACCTTGTCAAGATATAGCAAACCTATCTGAATTATTTCTGAATTTTATCGAAAGCTTCTTCTACAACACCCCAATTCATATTTTCAAAAAATGAGTCGACATAACTTCCTCTGTTTACACCATAGTCGAGGAAATATGCATGCTCGTAGGTATCAAGTGCAACTAAGGGAGTGGCCCCCCAAAATCCATAGGTGTTTTGTGAATCACCAATATGATTTATGAGTTTTGATTCTGCAGAATGCCAGACTGTCCATACCCATCCCCGCGCGCTAATCGCAGATGCCTTCATATCCTTTTTATACATCTCAAAAGATCCGAAATCCTTTTCTATTTGTTGTAACAAATTACCACTCGCCGTCCCCCCATTTCCCCCTAGATGATTGAAATATATTTCATGATTGATGATCCCGCCCCAGGCAAAGCTCAGTTCTGTTTTAAGTGATCGGATAGTTGAGAAGACTTGATTCGCTTTGGAGTAGTCCTCATCTGTGAGCGCTTTCAATTTATCTGTGATTTCATTATATTTATTCACGTATCCCGCATACAGCTTGAGATGATCCTCAACTGCTTTTTTTGAAATCCCCCTCATTGAATAAATGGTTTCGGAAAATTGTTTTGCTTGAATCATATATATCTATTACTAAACAAGTAATAGATATAGTATGACAGAACATGATTCATGAGTCAAGCCTATTTTCCAATTATCTGATCTTAAGATTTCTGAAATACTGTATACCATTCCCAACCATCTTAATAAGCTTATTTGCGCTTATTCCAACTCCTGATGCGTCTGCAACTAATCCAATAGCTGCTCCTGCGAGTCCCATTGGAAGGGAAGTTCCACCCATTCTTTCTGCGCCAGCAGCAACACTGATAAGTGTTGGTAAGTTGAATCCGATCATCGCTGCATAAGTGACAAGTTCAGGAGAGGTATATATTCCTAACTCAGGCAATCCATATGCAGTTGCAAGGCCAAGAAGCGCTGCAGAAAACCCATTCTTCATAAGTGCACCGATATTTTTTTCTACTCCTCTGTAATAGACCTCTGATACAGTACCCAGACCAAGTCCTAAAGTGACTGTGTTTGACTGAAGTATCGGGAGCATGTTTAGGGCTAAATTTTCCATAGAATAATAAAGATATATTGTTATTTATTAACAATAAAATACATATCTAATATGTATATATTATACTATAGGGTAAGTTATTTTGCAAGGAGATCTGGTCTTCTTTGAAGAGTGAGCTCAAACGCCTGTTTTATCTGCCAGGAACGGATTTTTTTTGGGTCCCCACTGAGGAGTATTTTAGGCACGATTTTACCCTCAAATTCTTCAGGGCGTGTATATTGCGGATATTCGAGAAGAGATACAGATTGCACGCCATTTTTCATAAGATGTATGAGTTGTGGATGTTCTCCAACTGCACCAATAAGATCCGGAATTGAAATGGAAAAGAAGGTCTCATCGGTTGTTGCAGATTCCTTTTTTAGCACTCCGGGGAGAAGCCGCACAACTGCATCACAAATAGTTGCTGCTGCAAGTTCTCCTCCCGTCAATATGAAGTCACCAATGGAAATTTCCTCATCGATATATTCGGAGAATCGTTCATCAAAACCCTCATAATGACCTGCAAATATCACCAAGTCCTCTATCTTGGAAAGTTCTTGGGCTTTTTTTTGGTTAAAAACTACACCACGAGCTGAGGTGAGAAGTGTTTTGGTAGAAGGGGAAATGTTTATTGAAGCGAGTGCTTTTTTCAACACATCGACACGCAGTACCATACCTGCACCGCCACCATAGGGACGTTCATCGACCGTTCCATAGGAATCTAATGCAAAATCACGGAGATTGACTATCCTTATTTCCACAACTTTCTTTTCTTGCGCTCGTTTCAAAATCGATTCAGCCACAAACCCCTCGATCATCTGGGGAAATAACGTTATGATTGTAATTTTCATGGTAATGAAACGACGACGAACCCTACAGCCACTATAATACTTCCAATGATTAATTTCAACGAAGCAGCTTCTTTTAATACAATAATACTGAAGATGGAAGTGAATATAGGAATAGTGAGACTCGCAAGGGAGGTTGCTATGGCACTTTTATTCTCCTGGATACCCTTCACATACAGGATTTGAGGGACAACGTAGACGAAAACCCCCATAATAATGAAGAGGATGATATCTTTAGTTGAAATTTTCTCCTTGACCATCACGAGTGTCGGGATATAAAAAAGGGTTGCAAAAAATGAAGCAAATGCAGCCACTAAAACAGGACTTCTGTTGCTGAAAAATTTTTTCGTGAATATTATTTCACCCGCCCAGAGAATGTCAGCTATAATTACATACAGTATTGCCATAATCGGTAATTATACCAGGCACCCATGAAAAAATTCATCCTATTCATAATACGCAAATATCAGTCCGTTTCTTTTTTCCAGAAATATTCTGGCGTATCATGTCGATTTTATCCAACATGCTCAGACTATACGTTTGAAGCGGTGGAAAAATATGGGGTGATTAAGGGTCTTTTGAAAGGATTGTGGCGAATAATAAGATGTAATCCATGGAATAAAGGTGGAATAGATAAACTCCAATAAACATAGAGAAAAAATAGTATAGTGAGAAATGTGGATGATAATCAAAAAGCATGTCTAGGCTTTAGTCTTTCAACTGGTGTTGGACCAATGACGTTTGTGAAGCTTGTTGCACAGTTTAATTCTCCCTCATCAGCGTTTTTTGCACCAGCGGTTATTCTTCGATCTTTTTTTCGACAAAAAAAATATTTTGATGCGTTCATTTCGTTTCGTTCGCATTATGATCCGGAAAAGGAACTCAAAAAGCTAGAGGAACAGAATGTATGGGTAATGACACAATACCACAGTGATTATCCGAAGCAGTTAAAGAATATTAGCGATCCTCCCATAACATTGTTCGGGAAAGGGGATAGGAACAGCATCGATTTCTTACATGATACCTGTATTGGAATTGTAGGAACGCGTAGACCAACACCTTACGGTGTTCATATCGCTGAAGAACTAGGGAAGGCATGTGCCGCAGGAGGAATGGTCATTGTCTCAGGAATGGCCTCTGGAATAGACACACTCTCTCATAAAGCCGCAATCTCCGAAGAGGGAAGAACTATTGCGGTACAAGGAACCGGTATAGATATGATATATCCTCCGGAAAACAAAGAACTCCACGAAAGAATATTGAAACAATACGGCATCATACTCTCCGAATATCCTCCCGGATTCGGGATAGCGAGAGGGCTCTTTGTGCTGCGGAATCGTATCATCGTTGGGTTATCAAAAGCGGTGGTTATTGTCGAAGGTGGAGTGCATTCAGGTTCACTTATCACTGCCCGATATGCCGCAGAAAATGGGAGAGACGTATATGCAGTACCCGGACCTATTACCTCGGAAATGTCTGCTGGACCACATATTCTTCTGCGGGAAGGAGCACATCTACTTACAAGTCCCAAGGAGTTATTACAAGAATTCGGCATACAAAGTGAACGGTTTATACAAACACATAAACCAACGAATCTCATTGGGGAAGAAAAAAATATTTACGATTTATTGTCGGTTAAGAAATATTATGCGGATGAAATAGGCAAAAAAACATCACTTCCTGTTTCGGATGTGTTACCCATTCTTTCACTTCTTGAAGTGAGGGGTATTATCGAAAAATGCATTGATGGGAGATTTACTGTGTTGGTATAGTGTCTACTTTATTTATTCTACGAATGTATTTATCGTTCTGTTTTGGTTTTGCCGCAAGAAATATATCGATATATTTCTTGGCAGTTTCGAAATCTGTGTAATCTGCTGCAAGCGCCAATATGTTTGTATAATCGTTCTCTCTTCCGTGTTGCACTTGGTCATAATTGAGCGCCAATCCACAGCGAATATGCTTGAAACGATTAACCGCAATACTGACTCCAATACCAGATCCACAAATAACAATTCCCAGATTTTCTTCTGGATTCTGTTGAACTGCCTGAGCTACTTTTTGAGCAAAATCAGGAAAATCATCTTCAGGATCATGCTTGTAATTGCCGAAGTCTTCAACACGAATATCTTTCTCCTGGAGGTATTCGACCAGTTTATTCTTTAATTCAAAACCACGATGGTCTGTAGCAATAAAGACCGGCATATGAAAAGAGTATAACATAAACGCCCTCCTATTGGGAGGGCGAGTATATGACGAGTTAAATAATTATTTAACGAGTCTCTTCAGGCTTTTACCAGCTGTAAATCCTGGAGTTTTTGTTGCTGGGATTTGGATTTCTGCTCCTGTTTGAGGATTGCGTCCCTTGCGGGCTGCTCTCTTGCGGACCATGAATGTTCCAAAGCCTGTTACAACAACCTTTTCACCACGTTTCATAGCATCTGTTACTGTTCCAAAAACTGCATTAACTGCATCTTTTGAAGCTTTTGCTGTGAGACCTGCTTTTTTTGTTACTTGTGCGATAAGATCTGCTTTTGTCATAATGATTCACCTGCCTTTTATGTGTGACTCAACTGATAGTTAAGTAGTGATAGCTTACTCATTTTTGCGCGTCCTGTCAATCTATATTTAAAATATCTTATTGTAACAATCTATATCAAATTTGGAGCTTTGGGACGTGACAAAAATTAATTAAAAACCACAATTAAAAAATTATTGGAAATGGGTATAAATAAAAAACCACTTAGATTTTTTGTCTCTAAGTGGTCTTTTATATCTGTGAGCTTAACGCTCACATTTGATAACTAAATTTTTGTCTGAGCTTCAGTTCTGTATTCTCGGATGATTGTTATTTTAATCTGTCCAGGAAATACATCAAACTTCTCTTCAAGTTCTTGTTTGATTTTTGCAGCCAATACAACGGTCTCATCATCCGTCATCTCATCTGGTCTGACAATAACGCGAAGCTCTCTACCCGCTTGAAGTGCATACGCCTCTTTGACCCCTTTTTTCGTTTTTGCAACATCCTCAATCGTTTTTATGCGCTTGAGATATTCTTCAAAATCTTCGTGACGAGCTCCAGGTCGTCCTCCAGACACAGCGTCAGATATATATACGATTACAGCCTCAATACTATTCATTGGTACATCCTCATGATGTGAAGCAACTGTATCTATTACTTTTTGAGGGAAGCGATACTTCTTAAGCAATTCGACTCCAAGATCAATATGGGAGCCTTCTTTATCATTGATTACCTTTCCAATGTCATGGAATAAACATCCGAGTTTAACAACATTGACATCTGCCTTTAATTCGTGTGCAAGGGCGATTCCGATTCGTGTTTCTTCAAGTGTGTGGACAATCATATTCTGTCCATATGAGAAGCGATATTTAAATCGACCAAGTAGTTTTATCAATTCAACTGGGAGATTAAATACACCGACTTTATGCGCAAGCTCTTCACCGGCCTTAAATATTGTTTTTTCAACTTCTTCTCGAGTTTTACTGACAACCTCTTCGATTCTTGGTGGTTGGATACGTCCATCTTTGATAAGGCGCTCAAGTGCTGTTCGAGCAATTTCACGTCGTATGGCATCGAACGAAGAAAGTTTGATTACGCCATCTTCTTCAAGATCAACGTCAACTCCTGTCGCGACTTCAAACGCACGAATATTTCTCCCTTCTTTTCCGATAATCCTCCCTTTATATTCGTCACTTGGAAGGTGAACGACTGAGAGAGTATATTCGGCCGTTACGTCGGTAGCGCCATATCTCATCGCATCAACCAACATGCTTTTCGCCTTTTCATCGACCACACCCTTAAGATCTTCTTCAGCTTGCGTAATACGTCTTGAAATATCTGCTTTTAATTTCTCTTCCCATCCTTGGAGAAGAAACTGTTTTGCTTGCTCTTTCGTCATTTGAGCAACAGCCTCTAATTTTTGGAGGATCAGATCTCGCTTTTCATCAATGCTTTTTTTCGAATCAGCAAGTGATTGTTTTTCTCTCTCAAGCGTCTGTTTTTCTGTCTGAAGGCCCTTGTCCTTTTCGTCAATCAAAGCCTCTTTTGTAGCGATCCGTTTTTCAACTTCAAGCGATTCTGCAAGGTTTTTTTGAGCTTGTTGCTCTGCTTGTTGTTTAATACGCAGCGCTTCTTCTTGCGCCTTCAAAATAATTTCCTTAGCTTCATGTTGAAGCTTGATTTCTTGTTCTTCTATTCGCTTTCCGAAGAACAATTTCTTAAAAAATGAGCCGAACATAGTCTTTTTGTTTTAGATTAGTCGAAAGAGAGTATGTGTTTATGCACGTTTCGTCGAATGGACAAATTGTGATATGAAATGAATCATGGTAAAAAACAATAATTGGTATATCTCTCCTCCAACCAATTAATAATAATAGCGATATTGTACTCTTTTTTTGTCATTTCTTCAAATGTTCATTACCAAACAACGTATGGATAATATCTTCCAACTCTGGCTCATTTATGTCTAAATCATCGATATCGTAAGTTGCGAGTAACTCAGAAGCTATTTTTGAAACCTTGTCGTGAGGAATGGTGAGTACAGCTCGTGGGTATTCAAATTCTACAATTTTCCCGAATCGCTCCAACTCTTCTTTTGTTATCTTTGAATTGAAAATTGGGATAAGGATTTTATGATTCGCATATCGTTTTACAAAAGCACTTAGTTCGCCATCAAATAGAAGTGAGCCATGGTTGATGATTATAAGTCTATTGCAGATCTCCTTTACATCATCCATATAGTGAGAGGTGAGAATGACAGTAGCGTTATATCTTTTGTTATATTCCTTAATAAATTCTCTCACCTTTCTTTGAGTGACCACATCTAGTCCGATTGTTGGTTCATCCAAAAACACAATTTTTGGTTTATGCAGGAGCGATCCGATAAATTCGCACTTCATCCGCTGTCCGAGACTCATATTCTTTACCGGTTGAGAAAGAATGTCTTTTACCTGAAGCAAATCAGATAGTTCATTCAGAGTTTGATTAAACTCATTTTCAGGTATTTCATAGATATCCTTATGAAGCAGAAAAGTTTCAATAGCGGGCAAATCCCACCATAATTGATTCCGCTGCCCCATGACGAGACTTATTTGTTGGAGGTATGTTTCGTTTCTCTCTGAAGGAGTAAAGTTCAATACTTTTATTGTTCCTTCAGACGGATGGAGAAGACCGCTGAGCAATTTAAGGGTTGTTGTTTTACCTGCGCCATTTGGTCCAATAAACCCAACGAGCTCTCCTTGCTTGATCGTGAAACTAACATCCTTGACTGCATGGACATACTTATAAGTACGTTTGAATAAACTTTTTATACTTTCCGTTAACCCTTCTTTTTTTTGATGAATTTTGTACGTTTTAGAAATAGACGTTAGAGTTATCATAATAATTAGCTACTTGCTGAGGTGTAATTTATAATCATTCTGTCCCATATTTTTTTTGACATATGAATGAAAACAAATGCAAGGATAAGCGCGGAAATTAAATAGGAAGGTGCGATTCCATGAGTAAGACTATACATGGGAATACTTGATAGAAAAACTGCCGGAATGATAAGAAAAAATATTGATTTAAGGATCACATTATTAAACATATGGTGCGGCTTATCTGAGAAAAAAATAACTGTATTCATCCCTATCCGAGGAAGTGTTTTCGCATCCGAAAACTTAAAAGCAAGAGATGCAATAATTATCATTATTGAAGCGCCTATCGCAAATCCACAACCCGCGAGTATAAGTGTTCCAACAATTGTCAAAACTGAAAGAGGGATTGAAAGATGTGTTAAGGCTATCCCCATAAGTAAAAAGCCAAATCCGGTTGAGACAAGACTAGGAAAATATGGTTGGACAAAGTTGAGAAGGAAATAACTTGGGACAGGTTTCAGAAGAAAATAGTCAACATACCCAGTCGTTATCCTTTTGGGGAGTGCATTTGTTCCATTGGCAAATATGAAACCAATTAACAATTCGGTCATCACTGTGTCAAACCCAACGAGAAGCAGCATCTCATAATAACTCCATCCAACCAATGTTTTGATATTTCCATACAACACATTAAAAAAAATCATACTTGCTACAACGTAAAAAACCTCAACTCCCACCATAATCATGAAACTTGTTCGGGAGGAAAGATCATACATCATGTCCATCTTGAGATAACGAAGGAATATGTTGAAAAGTTTTTTTGTTTTTTTCATAAATATCATCCTCCTTGAGCCTCATATTGCATTAACCCCTTTTTCCAGACAAATCGTTGGATTAGCAAGAGTGCAACAAACCAAAACACAAACAAAAATATGTCATGTGGTATATGAGATATAGTGCGCTTGCCTAAAAGATACGTATTTGGAATATAGTACATATACTGGAATGGAAGAAGAGAAAAAATTGAAAAAAGGCTTGAGGGAAGGAAATCGAGAGGAAACATAAGCCCTCCAAAAATGAGGAATATCACCTTTTTAAAATGGGTAAATGCCCACACTTCTCCCACCCAAAATGCGCAGTATGCGATCGTGAGGTCAAAGACAAAATGAAGAGCGAATCCCATGAAAACTGCCAAGATGAATAACAATAGTGATGGTAACGTTACCATAAAATGGTTTGCAAAAACACTGATGCAAACGATAAGAATGGAATAAAAAGGGATTGTCGTTAGGAAGTTATTGAGTTTGCTTGCAAGAGCCCTGGTGAGCGCTTCGAATTGGAGAGAATATGGCTTAAGTAAGTAATTTGACATAGCTCCCATTCGTATTTCATTTCCCAATTCATCCGATACAAAAATATAAGTGAGTGCACCAGTGAGGGGAGTGATAAAAAAATACAAGACAGAGTCGTTCAATGAATATGAACTTAGATTATTTTGCGTCTTAAATACTGCGTTCCAAAAGATGATCGTAGCAATAAGAGAAATGAGATCGATTATGAATTGTCCAAAGATGTTGGATCTATATTCCAATCCAACGGCAAGACGATTTTTAAGCATGCTTAAATATTTATTCATGGGAGAATAGCTTATTATACGAATCTTTTGCGACATCGTAGGAAAACCCCCGTCTTTGGAGAAAAGATATCGCCTTTGCAAACCTTTTTTTTTCATCATTGATCAGTGATAAGGACTTATGTTTTTTTTGCAGGGCTTTTTTAGCCAATCCTTCTTCGTCATTGTGATTCTTAGAGAAATAATCGACACAATCCGTTTGAGAAACCCCCAATCTCCGCAATTCCATCTCCAACATTTTCCTTCCTTTAGGCTTAAGGGAGTTTCGAGAGGCAATAAATGATTGTATAAATTCACCGTCATTCAGGAACCCCTGATCTTTCAGTAGTTCGATCACCGCTTCAATTTCCTCTTGAGTGAATAAGTATTTCTGCGCTTTCTTCTGAAGGTGTAGCTCCACCTCTTTAATAGTTCGAGGGCGGAATGAAAGATAGCGATAAGCAAGGGATAAGGCTTTTTCCATAACTATGTAGCAATAGTATATTAAGTATAATAGGTATACATGAAAAAAAGGATTTGTGTTTTTGGCGACAGTGTAGTCTGGGGTGCATGCATACCAAAAAGGGAAGCGTGGGCAGATTTACTCCGCAATTATCTAGACGAAACGTTCAATTATTCTATTGAACTTTATAATTTAGGTATTGATGGAAATACGTCAGCAGATGTCCTTCAGCGTCTCGATACAGAAGCTCAAGCGAGGAATCCCGATGTCATCATATGTACAATTGGCGCAAACGACTCCATATTCAGAAGCAACAATCAATTTGATGTAAGTGAATCTGTTTTTCTTCACAATTTGTCAGGTATTCTCGAAATGGCAAAAAAATATACACAGCAAATATTGTTTGTCGGACTTGTAAAAGGAAGTGACGCAGAGACAATCCCCTTAAAAAGGAGTTCGACAGGAAAGTGCTATAGTAAGCTTGCCGTAAAGAAATATGATGGATATATCAAATCGTTCGCTGCACAAAATAATGTGCCATTTGTGGATGTCTTTTCGGTTCTGTCAGATGAGGATTTTGATGATGGATTACACCCCAACATGCAGGGTCACTCCAAAATATTTCAAGCAGTAAAGAAAGTGTTCTATGAAAAAAAATTGATAGATTTCCTTACTTCTTAAAGACCTTTTGTTCGACTGCTTTATAAATTGTGTGAAACAGTTTTTCATCCTGTAAAAGCAGTTCTTTTACTTGTTCTTTTCCTTGACCAAGCATTTTATCTTGGTATTTGATGAATGACCCGCTTTTTGTGAGAATACCACTTTCAATTGCTGTGTCAATAACGCTTTCCATTTTATCTATTCCTCCCGCATTGATGGTGAATTCAGCAAGTTTAAACGGAGGGGCCATCTTGTTTTTTACAATCTTTACACGAACACGGGTACCGACGACTTCTGTCCCCTTTTTCAAGGTTTCAATTTTGCGGACATCCATGCGGATCGAGGCATAGAATTTGAGTGCCATTCCGCCCGGTGTCGTTTCAGGATTGCCAAACATAATTCCGATTTTCATACGGAGTTGGTTTGTAAAGACGATTGTTGTTTTTGATTTCGATAAGACTCCTGCAAGTTTTCTCAACGCTTGAGACATCAGTCGTGCTTGTAGACCCATTTGTGCATCTCCCATTTCTCCCTCTATCTCTGCTTTTGGTACGAGTGCTGCAACTGAGTCGACAACAACCAAATCCACACCACCAGAGCGTATGAGCGACTCTGTAATCTCTAAAGCTTGTTCTCCAGTATCTGGTTGAGAAACGAGTAAATCATCGAGGTGGACGCCAAGAGTTTTTGCCCATGCTGGATCAATGGCGTGTTCTGCATCAATAAATGCCGCAATACCACCGATTTTCTGACACTCAGCGATAAGAGAAAGACAAACGGTTGTTTTTCCTGAAGATTCTGGTCCGTAGATTTCAATGATTCTTCCTTTTGGAAGGCCGCCAATACCGAGAGCAAAATCAAGAGGAATAACGCCGGTTTTGAGAGCGTCAACCGATGAGGCTGGAGCTTCTCCTAATCTCATAATTGATCCTTTTCCAAACTCACGTTGTATCTGTTCAATAGCTAAATCAACCGCCTGATTTTTTGGACTTCTTTTCTCTTCTTGTTTTGGAGTTGTCATAAGATAAAAAATTAAAATATAAAATTGTTAAGCTCATTATAGAGAGCTGTTTAAAAAAAGCAAATAATGTTTTATAACCTATTCTTCCTTTGGTCGATATTGCAATGCTTCAGCAAGATGCTTACCCTCGATTATTTCTGAATTTTCCAAATCAGAAATCGTTTGAGAGATTTTTATTATTTTGAAATATGATCGTGCAGAAAGCGAGAGTCTTGTAATTGCGGTTTTTAATAGTGCATCAGCCGAAGTGCTCATCTTGCAGATCGTACGTACTTGATGAGAAGTCATTTCTGCATTCGTATATGTTTTACCAAAACGTTTAATCTGTTTTTCTCGCGCAGAACAGACGCGATCCCGAATTGTCTTGCTTGATTCTGCTTTCTCAAAGGAGGTGAGTTTTTCCTGTTTTACAGGTGGAACGTTTACATGGATGTCGATTCGATCCAAAATAGGCCCGGATAATCGTTTACGATATAAGGAAATAGTATGGAAAGAACAAGAACATTGTTTTGCAGGGTGCCCTAAATATCCACATGGACAGGGGTATACATAGTTGTATATTTATGCTATATTTATAACATATGAGAGCCGTAGTTTATGCCAGAACAAGTACATTAGATCAGGCCAGAGAAGAAAAGGTATCTATCCCTAATCAGGTTGAGTGGGCAAAATCAATAACAGTCGAAAAGGGGTGGATTTGGTCTGGGGAATATATAGAGCCAGGAATATTGGGCGATGTGGAGCTTGAAGATAGAGTGGCGATGATTAAATTATTAAAGGAAGCCAGAGACGGTCTATTCGACATAGTCTTGATTTACCACTCCTCGAGATTTGCAAGAGAAGCGGATATAGGCATGAGGGCTTGTAGGTTGCTTGGGCAACACAGAGTTCAAACATATATAAGAAACTCACCAATTGAACCCGTACTCCCAGAAAAGTTTTCATGGGGGGCGAACGTCGGCAGTATGTACATGAACGCATTTTCATTTGTAGGTGATTTTCAAGAGAACGTTGCACGAAGTGAGAGGGTAAGATCTGGTTATCAAGGATTAGCACAAAGAGGGAAGCTTGTTTTTGCTCCGTATGGATATAAAAAAATTCCAGAATTCACCATTAATGAGCTGGGAAGACGAGAGTATGATTGGCATTTCGAGACTGATCCTCAGAAAGCGTTAATTGTTAAAAGAATTTATAATGACTACCTAAATAAATCTGGGAGCATAAGAAACATTATGCTTGCCTTAAATAAAGAGAAGATACCTTCACCAACCAATATTGTTTCAAGTGAAGCGTGGGGAACGGCAACCATAAAAAATATCCTGACAAACCCAGTCTATATTGGAAAAATAAGATGGGGTAGAAAATTAGGAGGGAAATATCTTCAAGGCAAATCATCCACAGGGAAACAAAAAAGAGTGATGAATAAACCAGAAAATTTAATCATAAAAGACGGAACTCATCCTAAAATCATAAAGGTAGACGATTTTAATCGTGTACAGGAAAAACTGAAAATTAGATATCAGCTTAGGGGTAGAGCTATCGCCTCTAAAGGATTACTGATTGGACTTGTTTTTTGTGGAAGGTGCAACCGGAAGGCTAATTACAAGACATCAAAAAGGAAAAAGGGAACACTCATCAGACATGACTACGTCTGCCAAACCTATTTCAGAAGTAAAACATGTCAAAGGCATGTTATGGCTGCTATAAAACTTCATGGCTTGGTTATTTCAAAGCTGGAAAAAATTGCTTCCAATACAAAATATAGAGATGGTCTTCTCGAGAAAAACAAAGATCGCGGCGTTTCTGACCTGATAAAAACAAAGGAATTGCTAAATATGAGTTTAGATCAGGTAAAAAAGAAACAGTCAAAAATATTGGAGGCCTATGAAGTCGGAATAATCAACCTTGCAGATTTTGGAAAAGAGAAGGATAGACTCGATAATGAGTATATGAGTCTAGATTCAAAACTTCAGAATACGGAGAAGGGATTGAGGGCTGTAGCAGATACTGAAGTTTCAACTAGAAAATTCTCAGTGATACTCAAAGAGTTTAAACAGAACTTTACAACAGCCGATTTACAGAAACAAAAAAATTTGATGCAGAATTTAATACAATCTATTATTGTAAACGGTAATAAAGTTATGATCAATTTTAGGATATAAGCCCTTCTTTTTATAAGGGTTAATTATTAACGAGAATAAATAACTCATTCGCCAATTTTATCTCAAATCTTTGTAAATTTTCTGGAGTTAGGTTCGTCTCAACAACAACTTTACCCTTATGTTTTTGATATGCATCAACCACCTTCACGGCAGGATTCTGGGGGAGTTGTGTTTTTTCATTTGCTAAGTGTGCAGATCTGTCATGTTTTTCCGCCATATCGATAAGAAATAATTACTTCTTACCCGATAGCGTTACATGCGTGGAGAATATTCCACGACAATTTTATGTAGCTATATTGCGTCCGAATGTTCCTAAACCTTTGAATCCGTAAATTTAATCTCCGTATCTTACTGTATCAGTATACCAATTTTTTGATCTTTTTACAATCAAGACTCAACTTCTCTGTAAGATATTTCCAATACCGAAAGATTCGCGAATGAGTTAAAGTTGCCATCGGTTCTTTGGTACTGAATTGCTTTCTGTAAATCCCTTTCCATCATGCGAGCCATATCACTTAGTTCAATGCTCCATTTTTTCATGAATGCTCTAATTATTTTAGTTCCCTGGTCAATTTGTTTTATTTTTATAAACGGATGGGCACATCCCATTACCTTTTCATACTGACTGACGTACAAGTCAAACACCTCAAGTTCATATATTCTTTCCTGACATATGTCTTTAAGACGCCCCTCTGTTTTCTGTACAAGTTCCGATGAGAGTCCCTGAATACACTGACCAGATGAGCTTGAAACAGAAGATGTATTAGGGTTAGCGATAGCTAACCAGTTATTACTGTTTATCTGTTGGTTATCTATTGGTATAGGTGATGACAGCTGGTCACTAAGCATAGTACCCTGTTGGCCCATGGAATGAGTGAAATTGAACTTTTGGTAATTAATTCTGTACCAACATGTTTTGTCATATTTCTTCTTATTAAAGTTGCCCTTCAAGACATATCCCTCTTTTGTTAATTTTCCTATGGCTCTCATAATTGACCTTTTGGAAATAAAGGGAATTTGATTATTCCATTCATTATATGTAAGGTATACCCACATAAATCCATCATGGAAATGGTCTTTATGTGCTCCTGTTTTAAAATACTGTTCCTCAAAACGTTCAATCCAAAAATATAGTCTTCCAAGGACAATCGACTCATGAATTCCGATTGTCATAGCAGGATAAACTGGAACTTGGACAAACCAATTTTTCAGTAATAGATTCCAGATTGGGAATTGAGTTGAGAATGTAATTTTGTCGTTCTGTATTGTGTTCATAATAATTTAAATATAAATATTTATCTAATATAGGAATATATGCAATTTTTTAATGTATTCATCGCCTCATTGTATTTGTGAAGATCTCCTTTGAGACTTCCAAAAAAATACTCTCTGGAGACGTTCTCGCATTCCTCAGTGTGCTCGAATACGAACCACACGATTTTACCGTCTCGTTGGATATTTATAACTTTCTGCCCACTTGTTACGAGGGCTCCACACTCTCCCAGATCTCTGGATTTGTATTCCATCTCTCCATCATTTTTCATATGTTTATATGATTAATTTATAAATATTCACTCACAAAAGCAGAATATGCCCATCTCAAGTCCTCAATATTTTCATAGGTGCCACTGTTCCTGGAAAGTACCCGTTTACCGAGATGATTGATTACGTAACCATAGGTGACTTGGATAGTGATTCTACAATCGTTTTTTAAGAGTCTCTCAGCTTCATTCCTAAGGAAAAATTGCGTCCTACGAAGAGAGGGGTAGGTATGTGTCACTTGGGAGTTTTTAATCAATGTGAGCGATATTTTAGGCACGGAGTATATATTATTCATTTTATTCATATAATTTATTTTATGAGCGTGCGTAAATGGTATGTCAAACTACATCACACACGATCTAAATAAACCCTATGCCCCTAAAGCAGATAAGTCAAATGTAATTGAAGATTTACCCATGAATTACGATAAATAACCATATTAATGAGGGTTCATCAAAATGTATAAATCGAAAGAGCTATTATGCCTGACCTAGGCATGAGAATATATCGATTGTTTTCATATCAATAAACGGTAAATCGCATATACGGGTCGCATACCTATTCATCTCTTATAGTCCGAAGCAGGATTCTGATACAGTTCAAAAATTATCCAAAAATTTTTGGGCGATTACGAAAGGAGGATACCTATTCTGCCAGGGGGAGGGGTATTCAGTTCTAGGATCGGGAGGCTGAACGCTTACTATACAAGCAGTCGCCCCCTTTACCCTGTTTTCCTACGAAGTGACACGTCATTTCCCATATATAGAATATGTATACGCTCAGAAGACTTCACCTGATACGGCCAACATGTTTATCTGTTATATGGATGGATAATCAGCCAAGCAATATTTTTTGAACATACGTTGAGAAACGTGTCATTCCAGTTGACAAATATATTTTTTTCTGTCATACTTCGCCTACAAATCCAAAGCGGATTGCTCTTTGTAAATTCACCTCTGATAGACCCAATAGTGATTGGCTGTGGGAAGCGATTCCCATGATTTATGAATCGAAAGATTCGGCGTTTTACGCCCATGTTTCTGCGGCGCTTCGTGCTGCACTGGTTGCACAGTGCACGAATTCGTGCATATCTGTGACTAGTGGACAGTGACGAAGTATTGCAGGAAGCGGTTTGAAGGAGTATGTTAGTAAAACTTAGTTTTCTAGGGTAAGGATCTATAACAGGAAGCGTAGAGATTTATTCTCTATGATTCATGAAAGGAGGTGAAAAAAATGCACAAAAAACATAGGCTCTTAAGGGAGATGTTAACAAATTTAATAAAGAGCGGAAAACTAAGTCGTGAAGACGGTGAACTATTGAAGAACGAGCTACGTGATGTGATTATCGCATCCAACAGCGGAAGAAGAACTGATCTTTTAAATAAGATTGAAGCTTTTTCAAAATCGTTACTTGAGATAGTGGCTGCTTCCAACTAACATTTTTCCGCAAGATCCCGAAACATTCGGAGTCTGTCGGAAGAATCAATATTAAAACCTCAATACTTTATTATCTATGAATTATTCCAGGGCTTTGAAGATTATTCGAGCCATAAAAAACTTATCTCAGCAGGAGCTTGCTTTAAAAACATCTATAAGTAAAAGCCTTATTTCCAGAATCGAGTCTGGTGAAAGAAGTCTTACAAAAAAGAATATCCAAGTAATCGCAGAGAGACTCTCCATCCCTATAAGTTTGTTCATGCTTTTGTCGAGTGAATCAAAATCCTCTAAACTGCCTGAAAAAGACGTCCAGCTTGTGGGAAAAACGTTGCTATCTCTACTTTATGCAAACTGACGTGAGCAGCAAACCTAAAGTCTACCCGTTCAAATCTGTTTGTAATATATCTGAGCCTAAAAGATTGGCATATATACTAAATGTAAGTTTAGAAAAGTTAAGACTCGCAGCTATCGATGTGAATAAATATTATTATGTAAAAAAACTTACGAACAAAGGTAAGGTTAGAAAGTTACATGTCCCAACTGGCGATCTTAAGGTCATACAAGAAAGAATACAAAAAAGAATTCTAAGCAAAGTGCAATTGCCAGATTGCATGTATGGCTCGGTCAAGGATAGAGACATCAAAGCAAATGCAAGAATTCACATCAACCAGAATGTTGTTGTGGCTGTTGATATAAAAAAATGCTTTCCAAATACTGACAACAGTATGGTCTGTAAATCTATAATGTCCACTTTTCGCTACCCGAATCATATTGGGGGTTTCTTGACCCGACTTTTGACTATTAACCGTCAGGTACCCCAAGGATCTCCAACCAGTTCCACTCTCGTGAATATTGTCTTATCTCCTTTGTGTCTTCGGATTATGGAATATACAAAAAACAACAAATTAAAATTGTCTGTTTGGGTGGATGATATTATATTCTCTGGCATCGATGCAGATAAACACATAACTCCAATTACTAGGATAATTTCTGACTTTGGATTTTCGATAAGTAACAGAAAAGTAAAAGTCATGAGAAAAAATAAAATACAAGAAGTTACTGGCATACAGGTTAAAAATAGATTGTCTATATCAAAAATAAAAATAGAAAAATATACGGATGAGATATATTACTTCTTTAAAAATAAAGCTATTGATGAAACCTTAAAGGAAAATGCAATACTAGGGAAGATTGAACACGTTTCATCTGTGAATAAAAAACAAGGAATACGGTTGCTAAATATATTTAAGCAGCTAAGTATGCACTAAAGCATAAATGCTATAATAAAGTCGTCCGACAATTCGATTTACCTAAACTCAGTGCAAACTGGGCATGGTAATAAAACACTCTACAGGACAGAGAGCTCCTCTGTCAGCAACACTGTAGAGTGTCATAAGCCGAAAGGTTTATGGATGATCCCGAAAGGGTGAGTCAGCTGGCGGGGAGCTTTTTTTATTGAGCTAATATGAAAGTAAAAACTCACTTAATAATGATAACGATAGCCCTTGTACTTGCAGTGCTAACTAATCGCCACTGTATTCCAGATGATTATTGTGATCCAGACCCTATTCGAGGTGGTTGTAGTGAATCGTGCACTTTCACTGGGTCTCCATGGAGCGTTGTGGGAAAAACAATTGGCTTCTATATTCTGTTAGGAGCGGGCTACACCATTGGTATTTCAGAAAGAGATGAAGAGGATAAAAAAAGATATATGGAAAGAATTAGAAGAGATAATATCATTAAAAATGAATAAACTTATTCGAGACTGGAAAACCCCTTTTGGTATATGGATTATTTGTCTTATTGCATTCGGTATCCTTGGATTTACGGGGGATAAAAATGATCCAGAACGAGTAAAATTTGTCTCTTCTACAATTTTAGTACCGATAATCATTGGATTTATCTCATTTATTATATTTTTTCTCATTGGTTTGGCAACATTAGTAGAAAATATCCAATCAAAAATAATGAATGCAAAAAAACAAAAGGAGCTAGCGAACAATATTAATAAATGGTTCATTGTTATTGCTGTTATAGCACTCATTCTGATAGGACAATATATTTCTAACAATACTGATACTAAATCAAGCCTAGGAACTTCACAAACAACCACAACAATAGCTCCAGGTTCAGAATCAAAACTCATCGAATGTTATATAGATGGAAGACGTATAGAAGCGACAAGAGAGGACTGTCAGGCTCTAAGTATAAAGAAAACTCCGACACAACCACCAGTCATCATACAACAGCAGGCACCCGTAAAGGTAATTCCAACCTTTGGGCTACCTCGCATAAAAAGAACTAACTGTTACTGGAGTGGAAGTAGTCTAAACAGGGTATTAAACTGTACAGAGTACTAAAATGGATCCAAAAGAATATTACTACAACCGCTTCAGAGGACAATTTGAAGAATGGTTGAAAAAGTCTCATGCTCATAAACACTTTTCTCAAGAAACATTTATCCCTCTTCATGATCTAAACCCCACCTGCTTATCTCACGTACCAAAAACAGAACTTGGACTCTTTTACTGCGCTTTAGGTTGTACTATTCTGATTGACCAGATTATTTATACTCATTTCAAATCAGATTATCCCAAGTTTCAACAGTTGACTCAGTACCCAAAGATAGAATATGGGACTACAAATACAATTGTTAACCCATGGCAGATTACTCGAAGGGGAACGGGAACAACAACGTTAACCAGATTCTTACAATTCTTTGTTTCTGATCTCAAGGAGTTCTATCGAGTATATCCATTTAAAACTGCAAACTGGGAAACGGTAAAATCAGCGATGTTAGGCGACGCGGGGTGTATGTTTGGGAAAGAGGGGATTATACTGAAAGATATATTGGAGCGTTCGTAAAGTTAGATGTCAGCACAGATATGAATAGATTAATTAATAAACAATGGAAAATACCAGTACTCATAATCTTTATACTTCTTTTTATCGTTATTGGCATTATTATAAAAAAACCAAGTAAAGCTAAAGTGATTAAAGTACAAATCTCGCCATCACCAACTGAGGCCTTAATCAAATATGCTCTTCCCGACTCACATCGAGGAGAACCCCCCGTAGTTGACTTCAAAAGCAAGGGTCAACAAGACGGTAATTACTATTTCATTCTTCTAAAAAACAGGATAATCAAGGATCATTTGACTGCTAAGGTTTGGTTCTCTGATAAATGTAATCAGTTCTGGTTGATGGACAAGGAAACGCAGTATCAAATTGAACGCCATGAACGGCATATTAACGGTTGCGGAGATGCAGATTACAATACCGCGCCACTCCTAGATATGTTCACTATCGACAAGACAACGGAAGAAATTTATAGACTAGATAATACTAAAGGTCAGGACGCTCCATTTAGTGAGTGGGCAAAGACAATAAGTAAGGAGTAAAGTAATAATCACTATGGCTAAAAATCTTAAACGATATTACCAAGCTTGGGAATATCGTCAACAAGGCAAGAAACTAGCGGAAATTGCTACCCTGATGGGCTTTAGGAGCGGCGAGAATGCACGGCGGATGATACACTTCATTGATTTAAAAATTAAGTCAAAGCAGAACAAATCAGAAGTACTCAAGAAACTCATGATGAAATGGCCAAACTCAATAATTAAGATTAAGAGTTAGCGGTAAGGGAAGGGGAAGTATATTACGGCTTAATTTGAAAGTGTATAATGAACGTCATGGGTAAAAAAAAGTGGACATTTATCGACCTTTTTGCAGGTATTGGCGGCTTTCACATTGCTCTCCACAATCTAGGCGCTGATTGTGTATACGTTTCTGAATTTGAAAAGTATTGTAGGATAACATATGAGAATTACTTTAAACCTCGCCACCCCGAACTGTTTAAAAACTCATTGCGTTTTGGGGGCGATATTACGGAGGTAACTAAATCAAGGGAAGATATAAATAAACACATCCCTAAATTCGATATATTAACAGGAGGATTTCCATGCCAACCCTTCAGTCAAGCAGGACATAAAAAAGGCTTTCTAGATGAAACACGCGGCACTCTTTTTTTCAACATTGCCAAGATTCTGGAAGAAAAGAAACCGAAAGCATTCTTTGTCGAAAATGTACGGGGATTACTGCATCACAATGAAGGTAAAACCTTAGCTACAATGAAAACTATAATTGAGGAGTTGGGATATTCATTCCGCTATAAGGTGATTAAAGCGTCAGATTTCGGTCTTCCTACACACAGACCACGACTCTATATAGTGGGGTTTAAGGGCGACTCTGACTATCATATCCCTTTCAAGTTTCCCGACCCAGTTCAGTTGAAGTTAACCATGTCAGATATTTTGGGCGGTAAGGCTGAGAGAACTATTGGTTTTACTTTAAGAGTCGGCGGGAAAAGTTCTGGGATCGATGACAGAAGAAATTGGGATACATACAGGGTTGATGGTAAGGTAGTAAAAATTACGGTGGATCAAGCGAAGACACTTATGGGCTTTCCTAAAGATTTTACTTTTCCTGTTTCGAATACTCAAGCAATGAAACAGCTAGGAAATAGTGTCGCTATACCTGCCATTCAAGCCACTGCCGCCGCCGTAATTGATATACTTAATAAATACTATGTCTGAAGTACTTAAAGCTAACAAAGGAGAGTGGAGCGAATTTTATACCTTATTGAAGTTATTAGCTGATCAGAAACTTTATTCTGCCGATGAAGAATTAAATGCTTTAAGAGATCTCTTTTATCCGATACTGAAAATCATTACCGCAAAAGATTCCGACAAAGAAAAAGCTTATGAATTGGACGGTAGTGATACGATTAAGATTATCAACTCTCAGACTGGAAACATCACCTCGATAAAACGTTCAACCATAGCCGCGCGCGTAAAGGAAATATTCATGGCGATTAAAAACGGTAGAGAATCATCTTTTGAGATACCCATTGCAGAAGAAATTCTCATTAATCTGGAGAGACCGGTGATAAAAGGGTATTCACATAAAAAATCAGATATTGTCGTAGTACTTCATGACCTAAAAACCAATTCAAAAAATGAGCTCGGATACAGCATAAAATCGCAAATCGGAGGCGCATCAACCTTATTAAATGCGGGAAACACAACAAACTTCATATATGAATTAATCAATTTTAAAGGAGCGTTTGAAGATATTAATAAAATAGATTCGAGATCAAAAGTTAGAGACAGAATTAAAGCAATATATGAATCTGGAGCATCTCTTAAATTTTCAGACATGGAAAGCAAAATATTTGAAGATAACCTCGCAAAAACTGACAGCTTACTTCCTTCCCTTGTAGCCGAAATGGTGTTGACTTATTACCGACATACAGCCATATCTGTTCCGGATATCAATAAATATCTGAATGAAAGTTTTGTATTATTACCAGGCAAAAAACCATCATTGGGATTCTATGAGTTCAAGATAAAGCACATGTTGATGAATATGGCTTTAGGCGGCTTGACTCCAGGTAGGCCGTGGGACGGCTTATTGGATGCCAGCGGAGGATATATAATAGTCAAGGAAGACGGAGAAATTGTCTGTTATCATATTTTTAATCAGGACGCCTTCAGGAATTACCTATATAAAAATACAAAACTTGAAACCGCCAGTACATCAAGATATGGCTTTGGTTCTGTATATGAAGAAAGTGGCAAGCACTACATTAAACTAAATCTTCAAATCAGATTCACGGATTGATTCATTTACTGAACGTAATATTTTATTAATTTCCCTCCTTTTGTGCTTCAGAAGATCTTTGTCCCATATCTTTACAACTTTCCAACCCTCTTTTTTTAGCAGTTTATAATTTTTTCTATCACGCTTGATATTCTTTGTTATTTTTTCAATCCAAAACTCAGATAATTTGTTTTTTATATTAGAAATTCTTCTACCATGCCAAAACTCCCCATTGACGAATATAGCCACTTTTAGTTCTGGAAAGGCAAAGTCTGGTTTACCTGGAACTGCCCATTGTCTTTGGTACTGCAGCTTATGGTCATCTAATTGTTGAGCAACGATGAGTTCAGGCTTAGTATTCTTAGATTTTATTTGAGACATGTTAAAACTTCTTTGCTTCGGAGATAATCTGTCCATAGATAGCATATTATATGATGCTTGTTACTTGTTTAAAAAGAGGATTAAATGAACTTGAAGACGCTTATACAGATTTGCTTTAATTTTTATTTCTAAACTTATCCTTTTCTTTTTTTGGTAACTTTAACCACATATCCAAAATTAAATCGGATAGTAAATTTCCAGTGTCAATAGTTTCTTGTATCTCAGAATCACTCATTTTCTCAGCCGTTTTTCCCAGGATTTTTCTTGCTGATACTATGTCCATGTTGTTTCCTTAATAATTCACACCTCGCATGAGCTCTACCAATATAATATAAACTCTGGCACGACTCAAGAATGATTTCTTCAGTGGGGTCTTTTACCTTGCACACTTTTATGAGATATTTTTTTATTTTATTTTTAATCTGTGGGTTAAATGTTAAATTTATCATAGGTGATATTATACAAACAATGTATATCCACATGGACAGGGGTTAGACGCTGCAATAAGTAAAAACCTGCAAGGAAAAGTAATACTCCCCGCAGCTCGAGAAATACAAACATGACCATCTTCCAATGGTTGTCTTAAAGATTCGAGAGTTGACCGGGGAAATTCGGCAAATTCATCTAAAAATAATACACCTCTATGGGCAAGTGAAATTTCTCCTGGTGCTGGATGTGTTCCTCCTCCAATCAGACCAATTCGTGACGTTGTGTGATGAGGGGAACGAAATGGTCTTGTGGTCACAAATCCTTTTCCTTGAAGGAGCCCGACAATGGAATATATTTTTGATACTTCCAGAATTTCCTCCCGTTCGAGTTCTGGCATAAGAGAAGGGAAGGCACGAGAAAGAAGTGTTTTTCCTGCACCTGGCACTCCTTTTAGATGGATATTATGAAATCCTGCCGCAGCAATCTCAAGTGCTCGTTTTGCCATTTCTTGGCCAGCAATACTTTCAAAATCGACCTCTGAGTGTGTGAATGATTTTATATTCTCAAGGGAAAGTGGATCGGCAGGGTTAATCATTTTTTGCCCATTAAGATGGAGAACTAATTCTTCAAGATTGTAAACAGGAATAACAATAATTCCCTCAACTGCTGATGCTTCCAACACATTAGCAGTTGGAACATATATTGTTTTCATTTTTTTGTCACGTGCAAGAAGCGCGAGTGGAAGGATACCCGAAACTCCGCGAATCGTTCCTTCTAGTGAAAGCTCTCCAATAAAAAAACAACTTTCAATATTCTTTTTTTCCACCATTCCTGCAGCAACAAGAATTCCAAGGGCGATCGGCAGATCAAAACTTGAACCCTCTTTTGGAATATCTGCAGGTGCTAAATTCACTGTTAGGCGTGAATCAGGCATTTCAAAACCGACATTAGAAATAGCAGTACGAACCCTATCCTTTGATTCCTCAATTGCTTTATTAGGAAGTCCAACCAAATTAAAACTAGGAAATCCTTTGTTGGCGATATCAACTTCAATTTCAATCAATACTCCATCAAGACCGATTGTTGTTCCTGAAAATATTCGAGCAAGCATGTATATATCACTGTAATTAAATACTAGATATATAAACAACGGATTATAAGCCGCAAAATATGCACTTTGGATTGCTGAGAAAACAAAAAAATTCTCTTAGTGCCATTTGCAAACCTCGGAGGTTTGTAAATGGCAAAAGAAGGTTGTTGTGATGAATAAAGATGGTATACAATACTAATCATGTACTTTTCACGACTTGCATTATATTTTGAGCGTATTGAGGGGATTAGTTCACGACTTGAGATAACACATATTCTTGCGGAATTATTCAACGAACTCACCTCAGAAGAAATTGGACAAACGGTCTATCTTCTTCAAGGACGGGTTGCTCCTCTTTTTGAAAAAGTTGAATTTGGGATGGCGGAAAAAACAGTCATCAAAGCTGTAGTGTCTTCTTTAAATCTAGAGCGTTCATATTTTGAAAAAGAGAACCATCGTCTTGGGGATGTGGGAAAGACCGTCGAAGAATTTAAAAAACAATTTATTTCGTTTGAGGAGAGAGAAATGACAATCAACGAAGTATTTTTGGATTTGGAGCGGCTTGCAAAATGTGTAGGGGATGGATCAAATGAAATGAAGGTGGGTATTCTTAGTGGGCTTGTACGACAACTTGACAGCAAATCATGTCGGTATCTCGTCCGTATTCCTCAAGGAATGATGAGGCTTGGTTTTTCCGACATGACGATCATCGATGCGTATTCCTGGATGTTGAATGGGACAAAAGAATTCCGTCCGGTGATTGAAGCTGCCTACCATGTTCGACCCGATTTGGGCTACATTGGTAGATTGATAAAAAGTGAAGGTATAGAGGGAATAAAGAAAGTGACCCCACATATTTTTACGCCTATCATCATGATGCGTGCAGAACGATTGTCTTCAGGGGAGGAGATAGTGAAGCAAATCGGAACATGTGCGGTAGAACCCAAATATGATGGATTCCGGCTTCAAATACACTATACGAAGAAGAGTGGAGAAGTTCGATTGTATTCTCGAAATTTGGAAGATGTCTCATATATGTATCCGGATATCGTTATGGGTGTCCAGCAAGAAATAAATGCGGAGGAAATTATTTTTGAGGGTGAAGCAATCGGATATAATCCACATACACACATTTTCCTTCCGTTTCAGGAAACGGTTCAACGCAAACGAAAATATGATATCGAAGAAAAAGCAAAAGAGATCCCTTTAAAGCTCTTCGTCTTTGAGCTTTTGTATTATAACGGGACATCTTTTATCAATGATACATTTATAAAACGGAGAGAAATATTGGAAAAAGTAATCAGTAAAAAAAATATTCCTGATAAAAATACGACAATTTTAGCTCCACATGATTTGTTATCTGACGCATCCATTATCGAGAAAACTTTTGATGAAGCAATAGCAGAAGGCTTAGAAGGTATTATCGCAAAGAAACTTGATGGAACCTATCGCCCTGGAGCCAGAGGATGGAATTGGATTAAATTCAAACGAAGTTATTCGTCAAAAATCAACGATACCGTCGATTGTCTCGTCATGGGATATGATACAGGAAAGGGAAAGAGAACAGGTTTTGGAATAGGAGCATTTCTTGTCGGGATATATGATGAAAAAGAGGAAGTGTTTAAAACAGTATCAAAAATCGGCACAGGCCTTACAGACGATGAGTGGAGGGAAATGAAAACAAGATGCGATAAACTTCAGACACAAAAGATGCCAAATGAATATGTTGTTGATAAAACATTAGAGGTAGATATGTGGGTGGATCCGGGGATTGTTGTTGAGATAAAAGCTGATGAAATAACTCAATCCCCAATTCATACAGCGCAGTTCGCACTTCGATTTCCCCGCTTGGTCAGGTTTAGGGATGATAAATCAAAAACCGAAGTTACGACTTTTTCTGAGATCGCCTCTTTGTATACCAAGCAGGAAGCATGAGTCCCTTCTTTAATTGAACCACTGCCTCGTCATGATAGAGAAGTGTTTTCATGAATCTTCTTGGGTATTCACTGAAAAAGGAATAAGGATTTTTTCTAATTCTTCTACTTGAGGTTCCCACAACAAGCCTATTGTCTCTCTTTATTTTTCCTCCCGCTTCTTGAATGTGATAGGCAAGGTCAATATCCTCATGCACATGCTTATCATTTAGACAGACTTTATTTTTTACTTTTTCCCATATTTTTTTGGTCAGCACCATATTTGGTCCAACAAGGGTTTCGCCTCCTCGATGAATCGGCTTCATCATGTCAAGATATGCGCGCGCAAATAGTGTTGTTTTTATTGGTGCATCATAATATGAAATGGGGCCGGTAAGGGCATCAATCTTATATTTTAAAAAATTAGCAACGATTCGTTTGATCCAGTTAGGAGGAAGTTTAGAATCAGCATCGCAGCGGGCAATTATATCGCCCTCTGCGGCATTGAACCCTGCATTTCGTGCAGCGATCATACCTTGTTTTTTTTCTTCCACAATACGTACAAAAGGGAACTGTCTGGCCAACTCAATGCTTGTATCTGTACAATTATTGTTTACAACAATTACTTCAAAAGCCGCAATTTGCTGTTTTGCAACACTTTGCAAGCATTGAACGATATATTTATGTTCGTTGTAGACGGGAATAACAATGGAAATCTTCATGCTATATTATAGCAAGTGATATAATAAAGACCGATATGAAGCCATTTTTCAGCATAATCATTCCTACACTAAACGAAGAGAAATTTGTGGGAAGGGTCCTTACAGACATCGCAAAACAATCACATACTGATTTTGAAGTAATATTGGTCGATGGCTCTTCAGTGGATAAAACACGCACAATCGCTCGTTCTTTTGCTCATCGTTTCAAGGTTGCCATATATAAGGTTGCAAAACGAAACGTGTCTTTCCAGCGGAACGTCGGAGCATCAAAAGCTCATGGATCCTATCTCATATTTCTTGATGCTGACACTCATATCGGTAAAAATTTTCTTCAAAAACTCTCAATCTATATAAAGAGGCATAAAGGATTACTCTTTATTCCTTCAATATTCCCAGAAAAAAGAGATTCACAGATGCAGATAGTGTTCGATGTGATAAATGCGACAATAAAAATTTCCCAGAACTTAGCAAAACCCTTCTCATCAGGAGGAAGCATGATTGTTGAAAGGAATTTTTTCTCGCTTATCGGTGGATTTGCCGAAAACGTATTTATGTCCGAAGACCATCAGCTTATCCAAACAGCATATAGCTATGGCGTGCGGGCGCGTTTTTTGGATTCGATTCAAGTAATGTTTTCGCTTCGCCGTATGGAGCGGGAAGGGAAGATGAAGCTTCTTTATAAAACAGTCGTCAATACAATTCACTTCATCACAAATGGTACGGTTAAAAAACACATCATTGAATATGAGATGGGGGGCCATTTATACAAAAAAGGGAAGAACAGCCCAATGACTCTTGAAAAGATATTAAATATGCCGATTCAGCAGATTAAATCTCTCCTAAAACGACTTTTAGTAGACTGATAACGGGTTATCCACTTCTATTAAATACTTATCCACATTTTTCATACAGAGCCTTGTAATAGTATATATATAAATATAATAAATATAGGATATCCTATAGAAGAGATGTATTTTTCTATAGGACTTGACAGCTCCTTTTTTCTTTTGTATATTCATATTTATGAAGATCTCTATCCGATATAAAAAACCTACCCGCATGGAAATAACAAGCCTTACGGATGGCAGCGTTGAGTTTGCAAATTTTCAATTTAAAAGCTTGATGAAGAAGAATTTAGGATTGCCGGTGAAGACGTTTCGTTTATAAGCCAAAAAAAAAGGAGCATCACTACCGCTCGTATGTAGGGGACGACGAGTAGTAATGCTCAGTCAATACGTTATCATACCTTTATAGCCTTGTCAAGAAGGCTATCTTTTTATTTGATACAAAGCCCCAAACCCATTACTTGACTCAAATATTTTCTTCCCAATTTTTTCGAACTTCGCGTCCTGAAGCTCTTTATACTTTTGATGTTCTAGTGTGGATATGATCACATAGGAAATATCATATTTCTTAATAAGTTTTTTTGTCTTCTCAACATCTTGTGATTCATACAACTCAATGATATCTGGAATTCGTCTTCCTACGGCATCTGACGTCCCTCTCCACAACCATTCATGAACCCACCATCCAGCAACAGTTGGAAGACCAGTGTAGGCGCTCACATGATTAAAATCAGTGTATGAGTCGCCTTGTGCTTCAAGTATGACTGGCTGACCTGTAATATGAGTATTGATATATGCGATTATCTCTTGAGTGTCAGTGTTTTGTGCAGAAAGCCATAGCGTTCCTTCGAGTTGAGGTTTTTTTTGCAGAGAACCATAATATGACGGTGCCGCATAAAACATATATACTCCCACAAAAAGGAATGGAACAAACCAGACAAGCTTCATAAAATGTGCAGCAATCGATTTCTGTCTTTTTAATACGTACAACGTATATGTTGAAGCAATACTTAACATCATAAATGCCTGATATCCCATCTTAAACATCGTATTTGCACGAAAATGAGCAGGATAGATATCTTTAATATAAAAAAACTCAGGAATAAGAATAAGAAAAATTCCAAATGAAAAAAGGATGAAGATGAAATCGTCAATTACGTGCTCTTTATATTTTTCTGCTGCTTTTCCCCAGATAAACAGAAGAAACGAGATAAAAAAGAATCCCCAGAGAACAAAAAGCATCCATAATTCGTCAGGCTGACAGTTGCCCTTTTCGAAAATGAATGGTCCAATCTTCCCAATATTAACGAGGAAAGAAGGGCTGCAGTTCATTCCAATTGCAGTTACGAAAGGCTTAAAGTGTATAGAAAAAGGTAATGAGAAAAGAATAAATGAGCCTATAAGCACGCATATATGGAATATGAATGTACGTGAAAATTTAAACATCGTCAATAATATTGCACTTGTCAAAAGAATGTATATTGGCCCGTCAAATGCATTGGTCATGTAATGAACCGCACACATGAAACCAAGAATAGAAGTTGGGAGATAGCTATTTGTGAACAAGGAATGTGATTCCTTATTCCTATGGGTAAAAAATACAAAAAGAATCGCAAAAGTTAAAAGCACAAAGAGAATATCAAATACATGGCCATGGAGATCTGCTACGACGTATGAATAAGAGGGGAATTCATGGATGGTAAAAGGAATAAACCGAGTGGCGTTTGGATACCAGTATTTCATTGGATTGTATCCAGATAAAATTTCCCAAAAAGGAATTGGTTTTTCGGCAGGATAACCAGAGGTGAAGAGATAAATTGTGTGGAGATTCCCACCAAGATTAAGAATCCATGTACCAATAAAACCAAAAATAAACGCCTGTCTTAATTTTTTTCCGAATGAGAAAACTATCTGTGTCACCAGTGAAAAGGTGGTCACGATTGATTGCGCAAAAATCGTTGCAAGGAGAAGATTGTATCCAACTTCCGAGGAAATTCCACTGAGTTTAATCTGCACCGCCCCTGTCAGATGGCCAAAATAGTAATAGTTGATTGGAAGTTTTGCAAACCACATATCAAGTGGGGGAAGGTATGCTGTGCGGAGAATTGACTGCATGAATCCAAAATCCATGAACTTTTCCAATCCTCTCAGCGATGGCTCCTGTCCTCGTATATATGTCCACAAAAATAAACTCGCAAGAAAAAATATTTCCTCTATGAAAATAATTCGCAATGGAAGTTTTTTTAACGTTTCACGATTCATGAAATAGCTGATAAAGAATGCGATTGAGAGAAGGATAAATAAAGTGATTCGGTTGAATGGCGCGATATGGAGATTACTTAGTACAAATATTCCGTAGCTTACCAAAAGAATGCCGATCGTTTTCGAAAATGCGTAGCCATGGTCAAAAAAAGAATGAAATAGTTTTTTTGTAATGCCAAAAAAAATAATACCCACCATGAGGAGCATCGCATACCATTGTAAAGTTTGATATATCCACTGCATAGTTTTTTATTGTACAAAATTTTGCAACTTAAATTGCGCTAACGCATATATGTATTGTAGAATACACACTATATATGGAAAGTAAATATACTCCAACACAATACGAACAAAAGCTTTCAGCATTTTGGGAGCAAAAAGGTTTTTTTAAGGGTATTATCGAAAAAGATAAAAAACCATTTTGTATTGTTCTCCCTCCTCCAAATGCAAATGCCGACCTTCACTTGGGCCATGCGATGATGGTGTATGAGGATATTATGATTCGATACAGAAAGATCCAGGGCGACAATACGCTGTGGGTATATGGAACGGATCATGCGGGCATAGAAACACAGTTCGTATTCGAAAAACATCTGAAAAAAGAGGGAAAAAGCAGATTTGACTATGAACGATCAGTCTTGTTCCAGATGATATTTGATTTCGTTTCAAAAAATAAAAATATCATGCAAGAACAACTGCAAAAGTTGGGATTCGGTCTTGATTATGGTTCTCCAAAATTTCCGATGGATGAAAATATCGTAAAAATAGTTCATGCAACATTCAAGAAATTATTCGATGATGGGTTAACATATCGGGCAAAAAAATTAGTGAATTATTGTATCTCATGTGGAACTTCATTTTCGGATCTTGAAGTGAATTATGAAGAAAAAGAAGGTCTTCTTTGGTATATTTCATATCCTCTGAGGGATGGGAACGGTTCGATAACTGTTGCGACTACCCGTCCAGAAACGATGCTTGGAGATACAGGAATCGCAGTGAATCCAAAAGACAAACGATATAAGAAACTTGTGGGCTCATACGTTATCCTTCCTCTCATCGGACGGGAAATACAAATTGTCGCTGATGAATCAGTCGATCCAAAATTTGGGACCGGCGCAGTGAAGGTGACACCCGCACATGATCATACCGATTGGGAAACAGGGAAGAAGCATGGGTTAATGAGCATTCAAGTTATCGGTACCGATGGAAAAATGACAGCCGAGGCAGGCCAATATGCTGGCTTGAGCATCTCAAAAGCGCGAGAAGCAGTCCTTGCATCTTTAAAGGAGAAAAACCTTCTCGTTGAAGAAAAACCATACACGAATCGTGTGGGGAAATGTTATCGTTGTAAGCGCGTAATCGAACCATTGCCAAAAGAACAGTGGTTCATATCAATAAAACCTCTCGCGGAGCGTGCAATTGAATCCGTAAAAAAAGGAGAGGTGCAGGTTTATCCAAAACGATTCAAGAAGGAACTGATTCGGATTTTGGACAATTTCATCGATTGGAATATTTCCCGACAAATCGTGTGGGGTATACGAATCCCGGCTTATAAATGTGAAACGATGAAAAATGATACCTGTCGGTCAGCAAATGGTTGGTTTGTTTCAACAACTCAACCGGTAAACTGCGCTCATTGTGGATCAGAATCATTCAAACAAGATGAAGACACGTTTGACACGTGGTTTTCATCAGGACAATGGCCATTTGTTACCTTGATGGCATCAGGGAGCGAGATGTATAACCACTTCTATCCAACAACCGTCATGGAAACAGGACATGATATTCTACGTGCATGGGTGGCTCGTATGTTGATGCTTGGCCTTCATATAACTGATAAGGTGCCATTTAAGACAATATTTCTCCACGGGTTGGTACGTGATAAACACGGACAAAAGATGAGTAAGAGTAAAGGAAATGTAATAAATCCCCTTGAAGTAATAAACAAATTTGGTGCAGATGTCCTTCGTGCAAGTTTGATGTTTGAGACGAAGGAAGGAAGCGATGTGGTTCTTACCGATGAAAAAATGATCGGAATGAGAAATTTCGGAAATAAATTATGGAATATTGGGAGGTTTATATTTATGAACCGTCCTGGGGCCATTAATGAAAACATCCCACAACCAATAAAAGATCAAGTAGTTGCTCCAAAAAATACAAGTAAAATACTCGCAAAGCTGGAAAAAGAGTTCGAAAGCGTAAAGAAGAGTTATGTGAAGAATATGGATGGCTATAAATTCGGGCAAGTATTGGGAGATCTGCATGCATTTACTTGGCATAGATTTGCCGATGTGTATATCGAAGAACTGAAAGAGGAGCTCAAAAAGGGGAACAACGAAGTCCAAACGAGCCTAGAGAAATTGTATTTGGAGTGTATAATTCTCCTTCATCCATTCATCCCATTTGAGACGGAAGCAATCTGGCAAGTCTTCAAAGGAGAAAATGAGTCGATTTTAAATCGAAAGGTTTGATATAATAGGAGCTTGATTATTTAATATTATTTGTTTATATGCCAAAAAGGACATTTCAACCAAAAAAAGGAAAACGGGTTAAGACACATGGATTTCTTAAACGTATGGCCACCCATGATGGACGTAAAGTTATAGCACGTCGCAGAGCAAAAGGAAGAAAGAATCTCACAGTGTAAGATATGTTACAACCATCATTTTTCAACACAGTTTTTGTTTTTCCGATCCTCAACGTTCTTGCGTTGTATCATTATTTGTTCTCAATGGTGCATTTGCCTGGAATATTGGGATTCTCGATTATAGCTCTCACTGTTACGATCCGCCTTCTTCTTCATCCTTTTTTCAAACAACAGATGGAAACTGCAGAAAAAATGCAGGAAATTAAACCACGAGTTGATGCGCTTTCAAAAAAATATAAAGGCGATACAAAAAAAATACAGGAAGAACAGATGAAAATATATCAGGAAGTGGGAATTAATCCTGCCTCTGGATGTGTATTCATGATTATCCAGATCCCAGTTTTTTTTGCACTCTATCAAACACTGCAAACATTCCTTGTCGCAGATTCATCAAAGGTTATTGTGGCAATGAACAAAGCGCTTTATCTCCCATTCCTTCACATCAACAAGATTGATGTGTTATTTTTTGGAGTGAATTTAGTTAAAACGCCTGCGCAATTAAATTCCATTTTCGCGTATCTGATTCCAGCAATTACCGCATTACTACAGTATTTCCAGACAATGACGACAATGGCGATGACGCCACAACCAGCGGCACCTGAACCAAAAAAAGATGGAAAAGAAACAAAGAGTTCAACAGGAGAGGATTTCCAAAAAGCAATGAATACACAGATGAAATATGTGTTTCCCCTTATGATCGGATGGTTTTCCCTTAAGATGCCAATTGGTCTTGCATTATATTGGAACATCTTTTCCCTTTTCAGCATTGTCCAATATGAATTACATAAGAGAACAGCAAAAAATTTAAAGCTTAAGGCCAAGGTTTGATTATTACCATTATTATTTTTTTATCCTATGGAAAAAATTGACATCGTCCGAACAGAGACAGAATCGTTATTAAAGAAAATTGTTTCACAATACACTCTTGAAGTTGTTGAAGACCAGGGTGCATTTCAGGTCGTGATCAAAACAGAAGAAGCCCCAACGCTTATCGGAAGACATGGTGACACAGTCCGCGCATTCCAAAAGATATTGGAAGTCATGATGTTTCAACAATTCAAGGAACCCGTCAGACTTTTAATCAACGTAAACGATTATCGTGAAAAACAAACAGAAAGATTGAATGAGATGGCACGGGAATATGCTCAAAAAACACTTGATACAAAAATGGCAGGATATATCAGCGATCTTTCTTCATACGAAAGACGCGTAATTCACCAGCTTATCACAGCGGAATTTCCTGATCTCGCAAGCTACTCAGTTGGAGAAGGACGAGACCGCCAACTTGTGATAGACTTGAAAGAGAATGTCCCTCAAACAACCACTCAAGAATAACAAAAAGGATGTAAGTCCTTTTTTATTGTTCTTTCTACCATTCCTTATCGTGTTGGATGTAATCATGTATTTCATGACAAAGTCTTCTTGTTGGAACTGTTTTGGTGTGAATGATTTTTTAAGAGATTCATCCATAAGCTTTCACATTCTCTCCCAAACCCTTCCTTTCTTGAAGGATAAAATATCCAATAATTGACATGTCAAGGGGTATTTGCAATCTACGATTTTTGCTTATGTTTTTCGTGCTAGAATGAATATATGGCAGCAGACAGAGGAGAGTACCAGTCACCGCAACAGCAGTTTGAACAGATAAGGCAGCAAGTTAATCAAGCAACTAGTGAACAATTGGTTGCTCAACTTGTTGAAGTTGCTGATAGTGCGCTAGAAGTCCAAGCGCGTGTTGCAGCAACGATAAAAAAAGATGGCTCACTTCCTGAATCAATTGGAAAGTACGGAGATGAACATAATCCCGACTCATTAAAAGCTAAGGCAATAGAAACAAAGACAGCTGTACAAAAAATCTTAATTGCTGCAAAGGGAAATAGAGATTTGCCACTTTTGCCAAAAGATGGAACGATTGTTGATGCGACAATGCAGGGGAATGCAAAAGTGATACTATGGGAGCTGAGCGATAAACTCAATGCTGGCGAAAAAGTTTCTGAACAGACCTCACCTTACATCTATAATTTAATACACAAAGTTCTTACAGGCCAAACATCGACAATTGCACAGCTCGTGCAAGATTTTAAAACATTTGAACCGCTTCATGAAGCATCTGAAGGTGTATATAAGCGGGTACAAGAAGCGATGATTGCCACTGCCCAAAAAATAAGCTCTGTTAGCAAGGAGCAAGCGCAAGCGATGTTTGGAGTTGAGGATTCAAGCAAACCCGATGATGGAGAAATTCGGACGAAAAAACAACTTGAAGAACTTGAGGGAAGAGTACAAACATATGAAAAAGAATTTGGAGATTTGATAATACAAATCCGTACTAATAAGAACATAAAACCAACTGATGCTGAGCGGATTGTCCAGATGCTTATTCATACGACTGGACCTGCAGATAAGAATTTCATGGAAGAAAAATTAATAGCTGCCGGTTTCAGCTCTGACCAAGTTGAGAAGCTTATGTTTTTTAGTCATGACTATAAAAAATTGAATGAACTCAAAGGACGACAGAATTATCGGTATCTTGAACAATATGGACTGTTGACACCTGAGCTCAAATCTACATTTGATGTTAACAGTGTAAAATCTCATCTTCTTGTTGAAGATGAAGAAAATCCTGGGATGATGAAACTATCAGATGTGGGGAGAAGACTTTTGAAGCGTCGTGCATTAGGAACGCTCAATCAACTCATGAAACATGTTGATGAAAACCCCGACACGGATTTTCATCAGAATTTTTCTGATCTTCGTGAAGGTCAAGCGTATTTTGAAATACAACAACTTATTGGTGAATTCCAGACGGAGATACACAATAGTCAAGACTTGAGAAATGTGATGGGTGAGAAGAATATGGGTGAACTTGAGATGTATTTGAAGTCTGGAGTAATTCAAGAATTAGCACGTGAAAAAAGCTTGCGAGAGCTTTTTCACACGATGGGTATCTATATCAAGCAACTTCCTCCAGATAAATATGGTGAATTCATATCTCGATATAATCTTTCTGATATTGACTCTGTCGTAACAAGCGATTTCTCAGGAAAAATAATATCTTTGGCAATGAATGAATATGAACGATACATTCAATTTGACCGAATGAAAAATCAGGGAAATCTTCGCACAAGTCTTTTTGCGGGTAAGTCTCACTTAGACATGATGTATAAGGCTAACGATGATAGGACAAACCTTCAAGATCGTTTGAAGGCGACACTTAAAGGTCTCAAAGTGCACATTGACGGACAAGATGCCGAAGATGGAAAAGATCCTAGATTTACCACGGCAATGGGTGAGAAAATAACAGGAAATTCATTAATTCAAAAATGGGACTTGGCTAATATAGGAGAGTTCGAAGATTGGGAAATTGAGCGAGCGCTTAAGTACGCTCAAGGAATTCATCTCACTCAGACGATTCGTGGATTTGAGATTATCGCATCAGGTAGACCTCCACAACATTTCCGTGGGTCTGCTGACAATATGGTTGATATGGCAGGTGTTCTTAATCCAAATTGGAAATGGCAGATGGGCCGTGGTGGTCCGCAGAATATGCCAGTATATCGAGAGGCAATGTACGCTGACATGATAAAAAAGCGCCCAGAAAAAAATCTAGGAAAGCGCATATGGAATGACTTATTCGGCAAAGATCATTGGAATCCAGAGGAAGTACATGATACCTATGGAAAGAATAAATGGAATACAGACGAAAAAATAATGGAAAAATGGGCAGAGATTGAGGATCAATGGCTCTATAAAGACATAAGTTTTCGCAAAATGATAAAACTCATGGGCTTAGGTGGACTTGCAGGACGTGGAGGTTGGCGTTTAGAGGGATTTCGGGCAGGAATTGATTCTCAGGGGAGTGAGTATGCACAGTATGTCGAAAAAATACAAGATGCGATTCTTCAAGCAAACGCAGAGGCACTGGGAAAAAAAGATCTAACCGGCTTTAATCTTGATCAAAAAACATATGATCAGCTCGCAAAATCGGTAGGAGTAGGAAGTCGTTTCTTTTTCGATCAAGCTCGTGGTGATGCGTTTGCAAAAGAAGAGCTCTGGAAATATTTGGAGGCAAAGGGAGGATTTGTGAAAGATGATACTCCAGCAAGAGAATTAGATAAATTATGGTATGAATACACATTTGGAGAACATGGCAATGATGATATCATTACGCTTCCTGGAGGAGAAAAAATGACGCTCATGGAATTGGATGAAGTAAAAGTGCTCACTCTTCGAGGATTGAATTTTAGAGATTTAATGAAGCGCTCTCCAATGGATTTCCTCAATAGTTTGATAAATATTAGCCCAGAGTTACTCACTAAAGGACTTGGTGGTGTGGGAGATGAATATTTTATTTTTAATGAAGATGCGCTTGAAAAAAAAGTGCATGAACTTGAAAACACAAAGGGCAAAAGAGAGGAATTACTCATGAAAATAAAAGTGAAACAAGCTGATATGCGAAGAATGTGGGGTACCGATAAACAAGAAAATAGGGATCATTTATTGGCGGTGAGAGGGTTTTATAAGAGTGTTGAAGAATGGGGGGAGGCACAGCTTAAAACAAAAGGGAAGTTACCGATGGATAAACAACTGAAAGATGCAAAAAAGGAAGATATTGAAAAGCATGTTTGGGAACCGCTATATAGAACAATGGACCTTGCGATTGAAAAGGTGAGACTTCACAATTCTCCAGAAATGAGCAGGGAAGATATAATCGTGATGAATGAAAATGGGGAAGGGGTTGATGCTGCAGCAACTGAGGCAATCAGAGATATGTTTTTTGGAGCGGGAGATAAGAAGGGACTTGTAACATACTTCAATAGCCTAAATGAAAATTGTGGCGTGGATGCAGATGGTAAAGAGATGTCGGTTGGACAATGGACAGACAAGGATAGAGGTTTTTTCTATCATATGGGACGAAGTTGGTATAACGAACTTGGCCACAATTTTCCACCGGATACGTCTGATGTTGATTGGCGGTATATCCTTCACAATATGGGAGCAAATTCCGGAGAGAACATGGTTAAACGCTTATGGGGAGATCTAAATGCATATAATGGCGTTATGTCTAAACTCATGAGTTTAGACGACATTCTGGCCAAATGTGCATCAAGTAATAGTCTGGAAAAAATAATGGAAATCCATGCAGGTATCCGCGGACTCAAAGGAATCTGTGGAGATGAACCAGCATATGAGATGCAGTTCTACCTAGCACAAGTTGTGGCTCGGTATTTCCAAGAAAACAGTATGACTCGTATGCCAGGATTGGGAATGTTGGCGCGATTAGCCGGTGGGAACACGATTTCACTCTCAAAGATTTACGGCGGTGCACACGCAATGACAATGTCGACCGATGGAATTAATGCATATTTCCAATCATTAGGTCATGGCGATTACATTGCTGAAGAGGGAATTTATGGAGTGGAAAGATTACAACAGGCACTAGGAGCTGATTGGCAGAAGATGGTTATAACTGAGATGATACCTAATATTGCCACTGCGCTCACCTTATTTCTATTATATAAGTACCTTAAGGACGCCATGGATGAAACTGGCGGGAAGAAGAAAAAATAATAATATATTATTAATATAATGAATAAATTTTTACTATATATCGGCATATTGACAATGATTGTGTTTTTTGGGCTTAAGCCTACCTTCGCTCAAACAACAACCTTTACTGGATGTGGTGACTCAACAAATCCAACAGGAAATAAGTGTTGTAGCGCAGCCCTTATTACGACACAAGATGCAACGGTGAGAAACAACATAGGAAGTGCATGGGATATCGTATTGATACCTATAAATAAATTATTGTCTAGTGTTTCCGCTCCTTTTAATAACATGCTTATGGAACTCGTTGGCGGCACCCTTAAAGCATGCGCAAGCGGTGTTCCGAGTACGCCAAGCGATACAAAAAGCCCAAATTGTATTTGTCTTGATGATTCAAAAAGTTTAGGAACAATTGATAAATTGTGTCAAGCAATTAATGATACTGGCGAAAAAGATAGATGTAGCAGCTGTCTTGTTCAGGGTGGGATCTGGTCGAGTATTGGGTGTTTGAGTACAGATTTACGCTCATTTATTGAAAATGTACTGCTTAAACTAGGAATAGGATTAGCGGGAGGGACTTCCTTTCTATGTATTCTGTTTGCAGCTTTTCAAATGCAAACCTCTGGAGGAAATGCTGAAAAACTGAAGAAGGCGCAAGAATTACTCACAAATTGCATAACAGGACTCATGGTTATTATTTTTTCAATGCTGATACTTAAGATCATTGGTGTGGATATTCTTCGTATCCCTGGTTTTTCCTAATGAGGTGAGACATCCTTAATGTCCTGGGCCTTGGGGTTTCTGAGGTGTTCCAGATGGGTTAAGCATATCATTAATCGCTCCAGCATTCTTTCCTCCTACCTTATTGATGATGTTGGATATCATACCAGGTGCAGCAAGTTTGACGCTTGAGAAGGTTCCAACTCCACCCATAACACCACCCACACCTGCTTCAGCTCCGCCGAAGAAGAGTCCAATGCCAGCATTAACACCAAGACCTTTTGCTCCAATTGCTTCTTTCATTGACTTTATGAAATCCGGGATTAAGAATGCAAGACCAAAAGAGATTAATGTCCCAAATGTGTTTACATCTGCTTTTGCAACAAAAGGAGGTGAAAAAAAAGCAGGTGAAGACATTCCCGCTGCTTGACCCATCTGGCCAATAATATATGAGAGCGTGAAAACGACAACTACTGTTGGGAATGCGATCAATTCTCCAGCTAGATTTTTCAACCATTGACTAAAGGTTAGTTTTGAGCCAGGAATCAGTTCTAAGAGGATAAAAAACGGACTAAATATTATTAAAAGTATAATTTGGATATATGCGGTAAACAGCGCCATGAAGACCCGTGCCCAAACATAAAAGATAGTGAATATAAAGAAAATCCCAATAATAAGAGGTGGAAGGAAAAAAAATCCGATAAGAAAAATAACGATTGTGAACGGAAGTCTAAGTGCAGGTCCAGTAACGAGATTGGTTAATTTTCCGATCGAAAAAGTTGCTCCAGCTATATCTTGAAACGCTGTGAAGAGGTCTTCAAGCCCAAATGCGAGAGCTATGTTACTTGCAATTCCTGGAGTAAACCATGCAAAAACAATACCAACAATCATGTCGACAATTGAAGCTAAACCGCTCCCTAAAACACCTCTGAATTGCCATCCGAATCCATACAATACCGCCAGTGGCCTGAAGATAACCGTTAATAGAATGTTAACAACAGGAGCAACTCCCGTTAGGGTAAGTGGGTTGGATAAATCAAGGGGAATGTGCCACCCCTTATTTGTTACGTCACCCATAAGTGCATCGTAGATTGTTCCAGGATCCGCTGAAAGATAAATATTTTGCAGCTGTTTCACATCAAAATTTTTTACGTTTTCCACACTTCCAAGCGCTGATATAAATAACGCAATCAGTAGATACATAAGATCAATAAGAAATCCAGATATGGCAAAGGAAAAAGTTATTAATATCATGACGACAGCTAATTTCGGAAGTGAATTTTCAACTGATATAATCGTCTGTGGATTAATCTTTACTCGAAACATAATCATAAAGCCAATCGCAATAAGAAAAAGCACAAGTAGCATATACGAAATATCTCGAAACACCTTCCATAAACCCATAATGGGTTTTATTGATGCGAATCCAATACCCTCAGCAGCGTATGAAGGCGCAATTAACCCGGCATTTTGGAGTGTGTTCGTCACCCAATATGCTCCAGAGGCAGGTGGGTTCATAAATGGATAAGCAATTAAGCTTGATCCCATTCCGAGTATACTTTTAGTAAAATTTTTGTCTCCATCATCTGGATTATTCGTACAAGCTTCTCCCACGAAACTGCAGGTCATAAAACGATATATATTTGCTCTTAGCTTATCTTGAGGAACTTTAGAATTATTAAGCTCCGTAAGTCTTTTGTAGATTTTACCTCTTGATTCAAGTGTTGGATCCGTCTTTATTCGAGGACGATCTTTGCTAATAAAGTATCCAAATACAGTAAGCACCGTTAAAAATACAATCAAAACGATAAATATTCTCTTTAGGAAGTGAGCCATTCTCTTCATGTAATCAAACATAGTTTCATTGTAGCGAAATCTATTATCAAAATGCAAACTTATCTTGAGTAAGTGCAGGATAATTTTCCTCTCTCCATGTAGAAAAAAGTTGTAGATTTTGGTCGCTTGATTCGTTGAACCTTACGATAAACATATCATTTCCATAGTCAAATTCAATAACCCCAAAGGGAAGAGTGAGTGGTGTTAGTCTTCGTAGTGCTGTTTTTTGCTCTCCTATTTCTTTTAAGTCGGAAGGAAGCTCTTGGTTTATATCTGCACCTGTAAATTTTTGTGGAGGAATGAGTGTTGGTGAAGTGGTTTTATCAGGGGCAAGAAATTTTGTTGGAAGGGTAATAACTGTATTAGGAGTAGGGGATGTGTCAATCTTCTCCTTTTTATTATTTAAAGGGACCAAAAGAAGGATTATTATAAAAAATAATGCAACAAGTCCTGGAATGACATAAAATTTGATGACAGATTTTGACATTTAACTTTTCTTAACTGCAAATGCGTATCTATAATATGGTGCAGGCGTATATCTATTCTCATTTATTGGAGGTGTTTGCTGTTTTCCATAGTAGGGGTCATATGCAAGAATGTCACCACTATCATTTACATCTGTGACCCAAAAGTAATGACCACCTCCATCGGTTTTGAAATTTGCCAAAACGAAAACTGTCCATCCGGATTTAGTATATCCTCGTAGATCTTTTGCCACATCTTTTGCTGTTAGTCCTTGTTCTCTTGGAATGATGTAGTCGGAAACCTTTAGGTCACCTCTTGTGCTCAAGTAGGAATATATTTCTGAGATATAGGAACCATAACACCCGATGCGTACGCCAGCTTTATTCATGAGATCTATTGTTTTCGGGGGAGTGAGCGATTTATCGATATATGATGAGAGAATCATTGCTACGCTTGTTGGTCCACATCCAGCTTCACAAACAGTGCATCCATTAGGAAGCGGGTTTGAATCATATGGACCACTGCACTGTGAATAGTATGTGTAGTTAGTGGAGGGTTTTGGTGCTATTTTTGTCTGTTGTTTTGGAGTTGGGGTTGCGTCTATGGTTGGGATAAGAGTGGGAGATGTAGCTCCATCGATACTTGAAGTGCTGTTAAGCATCAATTGAGGTAACGATAAAATAGTATTGAGTATATTAGTTAAGTTTTTAACATCTTTGTTAGCTTCCTGTTCGGGAGATAATTTATTTTTTTTCCCAATATCAATTGCATCATGCAATTCCTGCATTGACTGTTTTGCGATAATCACATTTTGTTCTTGAAGCTCAGAGTAATAAGACGGATTTTGATCAATCCAGTCATTATATGAGTTAGTTGCTTCATCGTTTGGAACAGTAACGACATACTTGTCCATCACATCAGAATGGTCGAGTGTAAAATCTGGCGCAATAATGGGTAATTTTTTTTGCAACTCTTCGGCGGTCAGCTGTTTTACAGATGTTGATGTTGAATATGTTTTTCCAGTCTTTGGAACAAAACCACTCCCTTGTTTTCCCTGAAACAACGTTGGAGTAATAACTGCTGCTCCTTGCGAGTTTTTTTTATTGAGCATATTTTGGAGACCTAAGAGAATAATCAGTACTATTACAAGAATAAAAATTGAGAGAGGAAGGATTTTTTTTATCATTTGTTGACAACAGACATTTTTTTCTTCATAATGAATTTATATGTCTGGCTTTTTTGATTTTATAAAAAATAACAACTCGAATGCAAGTCCTTCTGCACCAGTACAAGTTTCAGGGACACCTCCTCAACAACCTCAAGTTGTTTCACAGCAGACTGTTACACAGCCCCAAACTTCTTCATATAATGGGATAGGAAATCCTCCTGGTGGCCAAGCATATAATGGCATCGGAGCACCACCTCAAAAAGTGCTTACGCCTGAACAACAAAGAGTCCAGGATTTACTCAATGGTCAACAGCCATCAGTCGTAATGAATCAAAGTAAAACGCCAAATCAGAATCCTGCTCAACCACAAAATCCAGTAACACCAACTCCTGGGCAACCAACCGCAAAGCCTGGCGAACCTGCAAAACCTTTTGGTGCTTCTTTGAATTCGACCATGAATGCGCAAAAAAGAACAGATCTAGATTTAATGACACATCTGACACAGCGATCAAATAGAGTATTTGTTACGGCCCAAGCAAAAGCAAAAGAACTTGGAAGCGCCTTTATCGATAGTGAACACATGCTTCATGGTTTGTTGGCAGATGGTGAAATATACAAACTATTGATGGAGATGAAAGTACAACCACAACAGGTTGAGGCGGAACTAGCTCAGACATATAAACGAGAGCCAGCAAAACTTGTTCCTCCACAAATGTCTCCTCGACTAAAACGCATCATTGACAATTCTCTTGTTGTCGCACGTAAGTTGGGATTTGAATTCATATCGCCTGAACACATATTATTCGCAGTGTACGAAGAAGGAGAAGGAATCGGCGCTCGTGCACTTGCAAAACTGGGACTAAAGAAAGAAGAATTGAATAAAAAAATCACTGGAAACAAAGAGGGACTACTCACTGATCAAAAAGAAGCAGAAAAAAAGAAAAGCTCATTGGAGCAATATACGATAGACATAACTGCTCGGGCAGCTCAAGGTCTTCTTGATCCTGTTATCGAGAGATCTCAAGTGATTGAACGCGTGATCCACATCCTATCCAGAAGAAGTAAGAATAATCCTGCAATGGTTGGAGAAGCAGGGGTAGGAAAAACAGCGATTATCGAAGGACTTGCACAACAGATCGTCAATAAACAAGTACCTGAATCTCTTCTGAATAAGAGAATATTAGGGCTTGATTTGATGAGTGTTATGGCAGGTGCATCACACAAAGGTGAGTTTGAGGAGCGTATGAAAAGTGTGATTGATGAAGTGAAGGCAAGTAAGGGGCAGATAATTCTCTTTATCGATGAAATACACAATATCGTTGCGGGTGGCGAAGGGGCGGGCGACGCAGGAAATTTATTGAAACCAGCACTTTCCCGAGGAGAGATGCAACTTATTGGAGCGACAACGCTTACAGAATATAGAAAGCATATAGAAAAAGATCCAGCCCTTGAAAGAAGATTTCAGCCAGTGGTAGTTCCTGAACCAACGGAAGAGCAAGCTATTAAAATGTTGAAGGCATTAAAAGGAAAATATGAAGCATTTCACCGTGTGCAGATTCCTGATGACGCGGTAGAAGCAGCGGTTCGACTTTCAAAGAGATATGTTGGAGAGAGATTCTTACCTGATAAAGCGATAGATCTTATCGATGAATCGGCATCAGCAGTTCGTCTTCCACTCATATCACTTCCTGAAGAAATCAAATCACTTGAAGAGCGGATAAAACAACTTAACCAGGAGATGGCCGAGGGAACAAAAAATGGCGATGCTGTAAAGGCACGAATTATCAAGTCAAAACTTTCAGACATTGAAGGAGATTTGCACCAGAAAAAAGACGAATTTAATACAAAGAAGGCACAAACGACAACAGCGGTTACTGTTGAAATGATAAAAGACATCGTGTCCCGATGGACAGGTATCCCTGTAAATAAGATTGCAGGAAGCGAAACAGACAAACTAGCAAAATTGGAAGAAATCATGCATCAGCGATTGATCGGTCAAGAAGAGGCAGTAAGTGCTGTCGCACAAGCGGTCCGACGTGGAAGAGCAGGCCTTAAATCTGCTGGTCGACCAATTGGATCCTTCATATTCATGGGGCCAACTGGAACTGGTAAAACAGAACTCGCAAAAACACTTGCAGACATATTATTCGGGAGCGAAGATTCCATGATCCGATTTGATATGACGGAATATATGGAAAAGCACGAAGTGGCAAAACTTCTTGGCGCACCTCCAGGATATGTTGGGTATGAAGAAGGGGGAAAACTTACAGAAGCGGTAAGAAGAAAGCCATATTCAGTAGTATTGTTTGATGAAGTCGAAAAAGCACATCCAGATATTTTCAATATACTTCTTCAAATTTTGGATGATGGACGTTTGACAGATAATAAAGGTCATGTTATTTCGTTTAAAAACACGGTTGTAATTTGTACCTCAAACTTAGGATCAAGAATTATTCAGGATGAACTAATGAAAGGCGGCAAGACTCAAGTAGAGGAGCCACAAACGATAACGTCATACACATTCTCTCCACGAGGAAGAGAAATACTTACGATTGGGAGTAAAATCCTTGAAAAGGAAACAACAGGAAAATGGGCAGAAAAAATGCTCCTTGATTACTTTGCTGGACAGGAAGTTAAAGCGGTTGCTATTAAGGCAGTAGAAGGAGAAGTTGCTCCTGCACCAGTTCAAGAAAAACTTGAACTTCCACTCTATGGATTCGATACACATGCGATGTCTTCAACGGGAGTTGAGATGATTACGAAAGCTGGAGATGTATTTTTCAAAACATCGACCACAGCAAAAACATGGGAACATACAAATTTGATAATGTATTTTAAAGAAGGTGTAGTGATCAATGCACTTCCTGATGCTCCTGACGAACAGTTGCCAACAGCATCACTTAAAACACATGCGTTTACCCCAGATGAACAAGAAATAGTCACATATAAAGACCGGTTTTGGAAAAGAAAGCTCAATATGAACGATTGGCAGACAGGGTTTTTAAGAGACTATTTGGTTGATCAGACTGCAGACAAGGGGCAGCTACCAATTGCATATTGGGATATTCATACATTCTCACCAAGTGGTGTTGAAGTTATCGTCGTTGGAGAGACGGTATGGACTAAAGCACAAGGTGAAGTGCAATGGAAAACAAAATCGATCAATGAGTATTTCGGTCCCGACTTACCACTTGATCAACATGTTGAAGAAAAGCACAAGATAGATAATGAAATATACAAAAAACAATTCGCATCCTTGAAAGAAAAAGTGATGGGAGAGCTTTTGAAGTTTTTCCGTCCAGAGTTGGTAAATCGTTTCGATGAAACAATCATGTTTGAGCCGCTCCGTTTTGAGCACATGACACGTATCGCAAAGATACAGCTCAAAAGTGTGCAGAAGGCTATGGAAGAACAAGACATGGGTTTCTCCTATACAGAAGCTGCGATTAAGGAAATAGCACGAAGTGGCTTTGACCCAGTCTTTGGAGCTCGTCCATTACGACGCGCAATCCAGAGAATTGTGGAAAATCCGATTTCCAGTCTCATTATCGAAAAGAAGGCTAACCCTGGAGACGAAGTTGTTGTTGATTTTGATGGGCAACAGTTTATTTTCAATATTCAAAAAGCAACTCTTCTTGAAAAGAAAGAGCAGAAGAGTGGAAAAAAGTATTTATGTAATGTTTGTGCTGCAAAATTCACAACGGAGATTGTTCCGAATTCAACAATAATCTGTTCTTACTGTGGCTCAACAAAGATCCAGGAACAGTTTGATTTGGATTCACCAGGGGTAGTGGCACCACAAAAAGAAGAGAAAAAGGAAGAAAAGAAGCCAGAAGTTGAACCACAACTTCCAAAAGAGCAGCCATTGCCAACTCCAGACGGGATGCAACCACAGAAGTGATACAATTAACTCGTATGGATAAGAATTACACACCGCTAGACATTCCTTCTCTTCAGAAGAAACCAGAAGAGAAGAAAGAGACTTCCCACAAATCCTTCGATTTTAATGCTATTTTTCTGGGTCTCATTGTTATCACTCTTTTAATAATGGCTGCACTGCTTTTTGTCCTTATACAAAAAAAACTACAAACATTATCATATGTTCCTTTCTCTGCATGAGTAGTTCGCTCGCATTTTTTGTCTTTACTGCTGAGATTTTTTCCCTCTATTTTCTATCGAGGTTGGTTCTTCAAAAAGCCTATATTTCTTTTCGTCGAATAGGATTAGGGAACAGGATGATTATCGGGATCATTTCCGTCATATACCTACCAGGTACCATCATCCATGAACTTTCACATTATTTTATCGCTCTTTTGTTAAACGCAAATCCTCACGAAGTGAGTATTTTCCCTGTCATTGAAGAAAAAAAAGTACGACTCGGGCATGTTATATATGAAAAAAGAAAAGGTGAATTCATTCGTCCAATTCTTATTGGTGTAGCTCCATTATTTGGTGCATTAGCAGTATTATGGCTGATTGTTTATTCACGGCAATTTCCCGGAAATGAAATCTGGAAGACCATTTTATTCGGATACTTGATACTTACGATTACTGCCAACATGTTTTCATCCCAACAGGATCTGGTCGATGTGATATATCTTGTTCCGTTGGGGATATTGATATTACTTATTCTTTATTTGTTTCCCATATCGATTTCTGCATCTTATCTGACTCAAATAACCAATGTTGTTGTTTTTTTTGTGCTGACAATACAACCACCTCTTTTGTTTTCTATACTATTTCACGCTATACTTGTATTGGTATTATCAAAGTTAAAATAATATATCCATGATAAAAACAGTTTTCGCACAGGACGTAAATGTAAACGGTATGACAATAAAAGGTCCACTTGTCGGATTTAATAGTATTGCAGACATCATCAATAATGTTGTTCCATTCATCATGTCCCTGGCAGGAGTAATTCTGTTCTTTGTCCTCATGTGGGGCGGGTTCGATTATGTGACATCCCAAGGTGCACCAGAGAAACTAAAGACGGCAAATGCGAAGATAACAGCGGGCGTGATAGGATTCGTTATCCTCGTACTCTCTTTCCTCATAACGAGAATACTCTCCTATATTTTTGGAGTTGGACAAGGAATTATATAGTTTAAAGTAGGGTATAATGATCGGATGATTTTGAAACGGGTTCAACTCCATAATTTTCGCAATATCCCATCAAAAGTTTTTGATATTTCCCCACATCTCACAATAATCGTTGGGGAAAACGCCAGAGGAAAGACAAATATATTGGAGAGCATACATTGCATAATAAATGGTGTCGGATTTCGAGAATCAAAAGAGGAAGAGTTGTTGCTATTCAATAAGCCAGAAGCACAGCTTGATGGAATCTTCGATAAAAACCAAACACCTTACCATTTCCGGATTCTTTTGAGACGTGATCCCTCTGGAAAAGTGTTAAAACATTTTTTTATCCAAAAAGTACGGAAAGGCTCACATCTTTACAAGGGAGAGCAAACAAAAAGTGTACTGTTCGCACCTGAACAGATAGAGATAATAACAGCATCACCCGATATCCGTCGAGAATATTTTAATGTGCTTATCAGCACATTTGATTTAGCATATAAAAAACACTTGGCGAATTACGAGCAAGCATTGAGAAAAAGAAATAAGATATTGGAACATGCATTTGGTTCAAAAAGTCTTACAGAAGAACTTTCCTTTTGGGATACATATTTACAAAACGAGGCAGAATACATAACAAAAAAAAGGGCAGAATATGTCCAATTCCTTTCAACCCACCCCCATCTTGACGGAAAGGATTTTTCAATAGAATATATCGCTAATGAATTCACGTTAGAGCGATTGCAGGAAAAAAAGGAGCTTGAGTTGCGTGTACGTAGGACTCTCATTGGTCCCCAAAAGGATGATTGGATATTGTCTTTGAAAAATAAAAACTCTGATAGCAAGAATATCCAAAAATATGGCTCAAGAAGTGAACAGAGACTTGGTATCTTTTGGCTAAAGATGAATGAAATACATTACATTGAAGAAAAAATAGGAGTTCATCCAATATTACTATTGGATGATGTTTTTTCTGAATTTGATCATGAAAATAAAGAGAGAATAGTCAGGCTGATTGAGAACTATCAAACAGTGATGACAACGACAGAAGAAGGCCTTGTTGAAGATATAGGAAAAAAACATAAGAACTCCATTATTCTTCATATCTAGTCTTTCGTTCAGCTAGATTTCAGACAATTGAATATAATAAGCGTAATGAGAATATTAATAGTGGAAGATGAACATAGGATTGCGCACGCCCTACAAAAAGGACTCGAACAGGAGAGGTACGCTGTTGATATTGCCTACACTGGGACAGATGGATACGACTTAGCATCAACTGAGGATTACCATCTTATAATTCTCGATATCATGATTCCAGAGATGGATGGCATATCTGTGTGTAAGAAGCTGCGACAAGAAAAGATCCACACACCCATACTCCTTCTTACAGCCAAGGGGCAGACAGAAGACAAGGTGAAGGGACTGGATGCAGGTGCAGACGACTATCTCACAAAGCCATTTTCCTTTGAAGAGCTTCTCGCACGAGTACGGGCATTAGTTCGGAGAAAGGGTACTGAGGTGCAATCAATTTTAAGCGTTGATGATTTGACAATGAACATAAAGCAATTCAAGGTCAGGCGTGGGAACGTCTCAATATTCTTGACTAATAAAGAATTCTCCTTACTTGAATTTTTTATGTCAAAAAAGGGAGTGATAGTCACGAAAGACCAGATAATCCAACATGTATGGAATTTTGATGCTGATATTCTTCCCAATACAATTGAGGTATATGTGAAGAAATTACGCGACAAAATAGATAGTGCATTTCCCAATAAGAAGCAATTGATTAAAACCGTTCGTGGATTTGGATATCGATTAGGGGACGACGAGTAGTATAAAAATAAATGTTCAAAACAGCACGTATTCGATTAACAGCTTGGTATATCATCATTTTGATGAGTGTGAGTATTGCTTTTAGTGTGGCGATTTTCCGAGGTATGTCTGTCGAGGTCGAAAGATTTGCATATCTACAACGCATACGAGTTGAAAGAAGATTTGATGAATTAAGGATCCCTCGACCAGAATTTGTTGATGATGAGATCATCCAAGAGGCAAAACAACATATAATCATTGTCTTATTGGGGATAAACGGAATAATTCTTATCGTCATGGGTGGGATTTCATATGTACTTGCTGGGACGACTCTTGAGCCAATTCAGACAATGATGGAGGAACAGGATCGCTTTGTCTCAGATGCATCCCATGAATTGAAAACACCACTTACGATTATGAAAAGTGAACTTGAGGTATATGTACGTGATCCAAAACTAACACTCCCCGAGGCAAAAAAAGTTCTGAAAGATAATATTGAAGAAGTGAACAGACTTCAAAAACTTTCGGAATCACTACTAACACTATTGGAGCACGACTCAAAAACTGTTCAGAAAACTTTTAAAAAAATAAAGATGAACATTCCGATAGAAAACGCCCTAAAACTAGTCAGGCACAATGCTATAGAAAAAAACATCACAATAAAAATAAAAAACACTCTCCAAAAAGCAACATGGGGAAATGAAGACAGGCTAAGGGAGTTATTCATAATCATCCTTGACAACGCAATAAAATATAGTCAAACAAATGGACAGATAACCATTTCTACAGGCTTCGTAAGGAGGCAAATAGAAATTCGTATTGTTGACTCAGGTATCGGAATAGAAGAAAAAGATCTTCCCCATGTATTTGATCGTTTTTTTCGATCAGATAGCGCTCGTGGTAGGAATGGGGCAGGTGGATATGGTCTCGGTTTATCGATTGCCAAAAAAATTGTAGAATTACATACTGGAGAGATCGACATACAAAGTACGGTCAATATCGGTACGACGGTAATAGTTAAATTACCATGTGCTTAAGCTTGTTTTAAGAATTACTAATTACTATTGGGTATGAATATCTATAAAAAAGGAAAAGAATGGTTTATAAAAAAATCGTTGTGGATAAGAATACTAATAGTAATAGTTCTTGTGGTTGCAATCGGGGGACTTTCATATCAATTGTTTGGGAAGAAAAAGACAACGGCGCAATATCAAACAGGGACTGTTGAAAAGGGGATGCTTGTCGTTGCCGTTACTGGTTCTGGTACTGTTTCTTCTGCAAATAACACAAATATAACAACACAAGCTACTGGGGTCGTGTCAAAATTATATGTGAAAGATGGAGATAGAGTGAAAAGTGGCGATAAAATAATGGAAATTGACCTCGACTTGGATGGAAAACAGACAGAATCACAGGCGCTATCCAGTTATCAGAGTGCGAAAAATAATTATGACAGTGCCCAAGCAAACATGTATTCAACTCAGGCAACGATGTTCACTAACTGGGATAATTTTATGAAGATTGCCCAAAATGGGACATATCAATATGAGGATGGGAGCCCAAACAATATTAATCGGTCATTACCTGAGTTTCACATCGCGAATGATAATTGGCTAGCAGCGGAAGCGAAGTACAAACTACAGCAGAATATCGTGTATCAATCACAGACAGCACTCAATTCCGCATGGTCCGCATACCAAAAAGCATCTTCAACGGTCTATGCACCAATTTCCGGCACCGTATCTGGACTCGCGCTTCAAATCGGTTCTGTAATCAACTCAAATGCATCATCCCAAACGAGTAATGTAAGTAATACGAAAATTGCGAATGTCAAAACAGATGCAACGCCAATAGTATCGATTAGTCTTACAGAAATTGATGTGCCAAAAATTACTATTGGAGATAGGGCGACAGTCACGCTTGATGCATATCCAGAAAAGACCTTTACCGGTAAAGTAGTCAGCATAGATACTGTTGGATCAGTTTCATCTGGAGTTACCACCTACCCAACAGTGATAAAACTTGATACCGACACGACAACCATTCTCCCAAACATGGCAGTGTCCGCGAATATCATCACTGCGCGGAAAAATGATGTGCTTATGGTGCCAACGAGCAGTGTCCAACAAAATACCGATGGGTCTTATTATGTTCAAGTAATGAAAGACAATAAAGTTACTCAAATAGTTGTGGAAACAGGGCTCTCATCAGACACTCAGACAGAAATTATTTCTGGATTGTCCGAAGGAGATACCATCGTTACCGCTACTATTAAAGCAACAACAACTACTAGCACAACGTCCCCATTCAGTTCTTTCGGTGGGGCACGGACAGGTGGAGCTGCAACGAGATTAGTAAGATAACCACTATGATTCAATTAAAGGATGTATCTAAAATCTATAAAACAGAGATGGTTGAAACAGTCGCCCTTTCTCACGTTTCGTTCGAGATACAAAAAGGTGAATTTACAGCTATCATGGGACCTTCGGGAAGTGGAAAATCGACCTTAATGCATATACTTGGCGCACTTGATTTGGCAACTAGTGGAGAATATATTTTGGATGGTGAATCAGTTTCAAAACTAGGTCAAGATGAACTCGCAGACATTCGCAATCGTAAAATCGGATTTATCTTCCAAGCATTCAATCTTCTTCCTCGTACGACAGCGTTGAAAAATGTCACGCTTCCAATGGTATATGCGGGAATACCTAAAGAAGAGCGCGTAGAAAAAGCACAAAGATATTTGGAAATGGTTGGTCTAAAAGATAGAATGTACCACACTTCGAATCAATTATCTGGAGGACAACAACAACGAGTAGCGATTGCACGCGGACTCGTTATGAATCCCGCAATTCTCCTCGCCGATGAACCAACGGGGAATATCGCATCAGCACAGGCAGAGGAAGTTATGAGTCTTTTTCGGAAATTGCATGAAGAAGGGCACACGATTATCATGATCACTCACGAACCTGACATTGCTGCGCATGCAAGCAGGATAATACATGTAAAAGATGGTGTAATTGTATATGACGAAATTAATAAAAAAAGGAAAAAAGCAAATTACTAAAAATAAAAAAAACTATGGATTTCGGCGAATTAATTATCGAATGTTTTAGCACGCTCACCATCAATAAGATGAGGACTGGGTTGGCGATCCTTGGAATCGTTATTGGTATTGGAAGCGTAATTGCCCTCATTTCCCTAGGGCAAGCAAGTCAGAAAATGGTTGAAAATCAGATACAATCCCTAGGTTCGAATTTATTGACAGTCCAACCTGGTGGCCAGTCAAGTGGGGGAGTAAGAGGAGCGCCTGGTGGGGTGACCACTCTCACCTTGGAAGATGCAAAAGCAATTCAATCATCATCTACCATTACATCTGTAAAAACGATTTCTCCTGAATATTCAAAAAGAGCGCAGGTTATCGTAGGAAGAAACAATACGAACACACAAATCTATGGAGTCTATCCCGCATACGCGGAGATTCGTAAAATCACCCTCTCATCAGGTGTATTTATTTCGACAAGAGATGTGGAGGCGATGAGTAAGGTTGCGGTTGTTGGCCCACAAGTTGTCACAGATCTATTCGGTGAAGGTGTGAATCCGATTGGGAAAATGATTCGCATTGGAGTCCAATCATTAAAGATCATTGGCATTACTGCCGCCAAGGGGGGGAGCGGGTTTAATAACCAGGATGATATTGTTTATGTTCCTCTTAGTACTGCGCAAAAACAGCTGTTCGGAACCTCAAATTTGAGCTCAATTTCTATTGAGGCCAAATCACAAGAGGTTATGACTCAGGCACAAAACGAAGTTGGATATCTTCTTTTAGCTCGTCATAAATTCAGCGATCCAACTCAGGCGGATTTTTCTATCATGTCCCAAACAGATATATTAAATACAGCTTCGAGCGTAACAGGAACATTCACCACACTATTGAGTGGTATCGCTGGAATCTCCCTCTTGGTAGGTGGTATCGGCATAATGAATATAATGTTAGTAACAGTAACGGAGCGTACACGAGAAATTGGACTAAGAAAGGCGCTTGGAGCAAAACAAAAAATTGTCATATTACAATTCCTTTTTGAAGCGATAATCCTTACCCTAACTGGAGGAATCATCGGTATGATGCTTGGAATTCTGATCTCATTCGTACTATCAAGCACGATGAGTTTGCCATTTACTATTTCATGGCCTGCAATTTTGCTTGCGATGGGTGTTTCCGGAATAATCGGAGTTCTATTCGGTTGGTATCCAGCACAAAAAGCATCGAAATTACAGCCAATTGAAGCATTGCGATACGAATAAATAAAATTATAAATTTATCATTTATCATATGAAGCCAATTGTTGTTTTCTTTATAACGGTAGGAGTGGGAGCGTTAGCATTTTATAGTGGTATGCAATATCAACAGAATACTCAACAACCACCTGGACGTAATTTTACAGGTCAACAGGGAGTCGGTAGAACCGGAATGATGAGTAATCGGAGAATAGGGAATGGACAACCTGTTTCTGGAGAGATAATAAGCATGGATACTGACTCATTGACGGTAAAAATGATTGATGGGAGTTCGCGAATAGTTTTACTAAATGATAAAACGATTTACAATAAAACGGCATCTGTGGAGAAGAATGAATTAAAGGTGGGGGAGAAAGTGGGGGTCTTCGGGACAATGAACCCTGATGGTAGTGTTAGTGCACAGAATGTTCAATTGAATCCTCAATTTCGCATGGGCGGTGTAGGAGCAAATGCAAGCGGGTCTGCTCGATAATCGTATATCATATATATATGGCAGGAATTATTTCCATAATCGCTTTTTCACTGCTTCCTTTTCTTTATTTATTTACCCAAATAAATACAGTAGGAAATTTTACTTATGGGTTTGCGAATATAGCTGGCTTTATCGGTGCCACCCTTCTGTTTTGGGAGTTCATCCTCGGGATAAAGGAGTTGGCAAAAAGAATAGCACCTAATCCAGCAGTATTCATAAAACTACACATTATCCTTGGAGTCTGGGGTATGTTTTTTGTACTTATTCATCCAATCCTTGAGATGTTGGTTTATCTGGAGAATATCACATACCTTTTCCTTCCTAAATTTTCATCCTCATTTGATACACATGTAACTTTGGGGAGAATAGCATTTCTCCTCGCCATTCTTGTTTGGATCACAAGTTCTTTCTTCAGGAATAATCTGTCCTATAAAAAATGGATCAATATTCATTATCTATCCTATTTGATGATGTTCTTTGTTTTTTTTCATGCGCTCGATATTGGAAGCTTTCTCACTAAATTCATTTTTATCAGAATATATTGGTTTCTTCTCCTGTTCACATATATGATACTGGTGATGTGGAGAATCATATATGCAGTAAAAGTATTTAAAACAAAATATTCAGATATAAATAATAGATAAGTCAGTATGAATATTAAAAAAAATAGTTTTGCAGTGTTAGGTCTCGTTTTGGGCGTGAGTGTAATATTGTACATTTTTGATGTGCCGATTATATCCACTTCGAAGCAAATAATACCAACAGAGTCCATTCCAACACTAATTCCAACATCACTACCAGTCGTTAGTCCATCAACTTTAGCGATCACCCCAACGTATTCATCATTCAGGCAGGTATCTGAGACGGTGGATTATTCTGTTAAGCGCTTTTCCGAGAGTATAACGGTAAATGCCACCTTCAGTAATCAAACAATAATCGATCTTCAAATCAAAAATCAATCAACAAATGGTGAGTCTGCTGCCTATCAAGAGGCATTTGCAACAGAAATAAAGCAATATGTGATTGGTAAAAAAATATCAGAAATAAATATATCAAGAATTGCTGGAGCTTCATACACTTCGGTTGCATTTATGGAAGCAATAAGTAGAATGCAATCAAAGATTTAATCTTCTTGATGGTATAATTAAATTCATACAATTATTGTATGAGTAAAATATGTTTCCCTCTTTTTTAATTACATTCAGAGAAGTGGTTGAAGCTGCATTTATCGTTGCGACATTGCTCGGAATCGTTACGAATCTGAAGTTGTCGTATGCAAGAAGAACTGTTTGGCAAGCCACAGCTTCCGCAGCAATATTGAGTATTACTTTTGTCGGTATAGCGAGTATTTTTGGACTGAAACTCCAAAATCTCTATGTGGGTAGCATAGAACAGATTACAGAAGGAGTTTTAATGTTCACATCGACAATTTTCATCACATGGGCAGTTTTTTTTCTTCATAAATTTTTCTCACAGCAAAAGGGATTGTTACTGCAAAAAGTTAAGAAGACGGTTGAGAAGCAAGAGATTGGGGGTTTGTTCATTCTCGTATTTACTGCTGTCTTTAGGGAGGGGTTTGAGATCGTCCTTTTTTTGAGTACTATTTTTATTTCAACAAACCCACAAGAAATACTTATTGGTTTTAGTGGTGGGATATTATTAGGAATAACATTATCCCTTTTTCTTTTTAAGACTACTGAGAGACTGCCGGTGGTGTATGCATTTAGAATCACAAGTGCTCTTCTTGTCTTATTTGGCGCAGGACTGCTCGTTCGTGGTATACATGAGTTTGCAGAAGCTAAACTAATTCCAGAACTCTTTGAAATAACGTTTGCGTTTATCCCAAAGCAAGAGACGATAGTGGGAGGAATAATAAAATCACTCTTTGGTATAACTCAAAAAATGGATGTTTTGCAGATTGGTACATATGCGACCTACATCATTGGAATGTGTCTTTATTTTTTTCTCCCCCATCGCCATTCCGGTTTTTCCCCTGTAAGAAAACAAATCAAAACGAGAAGCGAAGTAGAAATCCCAACCTCAAGTATATAAGCGCCTGGTATAGTTGGCGTCGTTCCATAAAGAAGAAATATCGTATATGTGATGAGAATAAGCCAACCTTGCCATGTACTTGGATACCAACCCCAACCGAAATCTTTTGCCTTGAACCAAATAGGTTTCTTCATGATAATTATTTGACCTCTCCTGTACGTTTGCCTGCCTCAATGAATCTTTTCTGATAAATGGCCCGCTCTTCTTTTGTAAAAAGAGTAAGGACTTCAAATTCAATCGTTGTTTTCTTGTCTTTCAAAAAAGCAGAATGAGCAACCACATAGCCATAAAAATTCCAGTCTGCATCAATAAGGAGGATCGCGATATGAAGTGGAAATGCCCGCTCTCTTTCAAGTGTTGCCGTATATTTATTTCCGACTGCAAGAGAAGCGAAATCAAAAGGAGAAGGGGGGCGCAGTAGTGTATTCAATTCCACATAATATCCCATACGAAAATTATACTATATCCTCACCGTTCCATTCTTTATAAAATTGCCGCAAAAAACCCTCCATATACATGTGTCGTTCTTCGGCGATTTTCTTAGCCGTTTTCGTATTCATAAGGTCTTTCAAGAGGAGAAGTTTTTCATAAAAATGATTAATGGAAGGGGAGAGAGAATTTACGTATTGCGAAGCAGAGATATTTTTTTGCGCGTGCTTCGAAGGATCAAATAGCGGACGACCTGCGTGTCCCCCATAGTTGAAGGTGCGAGCAATTCCAATAGAGCCAAGTGCATCCAACCGATCAGCATCCTGCACTATTTTTCCTTCTAATGTGTCCATACCTTTTCCACTTTTCAATTGGCTTGTATAGGAATATGTTTCGATAATATGGAGTATTGTATTGACCAATGTCGTATCATCTATATATGATGTGAGATATGTTCGCACTCTCCTTAGGCCAAGTTGCTCATCTCCATTATTAAGCTTTCGATCTGCAATATCATGAAGGAGTGCGGCGAGCTCGACAATAAATAGATCGGCGCCTTCAACGAGAGCTATTTTTTTTGCAGTGTTCCACACACGATAGATATGCCACCAGTCGTGTCCTGATTCTTTTCCTTCCAGTTCCTTTTTCACGAATAAAACCGTTTCTCTGATTATCCTTTCATTATCCATATATTTCAGGCTTGTTTTTTTGAGTTCTTCATCAGGTAGATGTAGGCGACTATCGCAATAATGATCAGTCCTATTCCTATAATTGGTCTATAGAAAATCCATGCGATAGCAATCACAATACTTGCTAGTATGATTGTCAGGATTCCGGCCACCAATCCTGTACCCATTCCGATAATCCTACCTATGAATGGCACTACGCTCCCGATAACCTGTAGGACGCTAAATATCATCTGGAAGCCGATAAACATAAACAGTATTCCGACTACCCTCAAAATCCACGTGACTGTTTTGTTGGATTCTTGGGCATTCTTAAACATTTCCTCTGCAGTTGCTTTTCCCGTTTGGATCATACTGATGATCGATCCATTTTTTGTCTGATAAGGAACGAGCGAATCGCCTTCCTGTTTATAAATAACACTTATATCCTGAGGTGTGACAACTTCATATGTTATCCGCGTATTTCCGATTTCGGGAACTGCGGCGTCTTTTGTTTGATAATATATCGTGCCGCCAACCAATTGGAGTTGTGCAGACATAGTGGTTGATTGAAGATTAACCATTTCTTGTGAGAGCGAAAATGGTTGATAACCATTAAGTGCAGACAACATATCTTTTGATATATTGAATGTGCCGACTGTTACACCTTCAGCTATCCATTCCTTATCAGCAATCAGTTTTGATGTGGGATTTTGATGAAGTTCCGATTCTTTGAAGTTGGCAGAATCTATTATTGAGTCGGACCATTTTTTTGTATATGTATATGTTGTGGTCGTTTCGGTTCCTCCTCCCAATTTTTCGACAGTCTTGCTTTTTACTTCTTCACTCCACTGATATACCTCAACAGTTCTTTTCATTTTTAATGCCTCTTTGGTTATCGCGAATTCCTCATCGGTCAATGTGTTAGGGGCAATTGCCATTCCCGTAAAATGAATAAGTTTACCTTCATTTTTCGCATCCTTTTTGTCTGGAGAGACAGAGATTACCGATGACAACCCCTCTTTTAACCCTTGCTCGGTCTTAACTGCACGTCCTTCATTCCAAAAAAGAAGCATCATCGTGCCAACAACAAACACTATTCCTAAGACGATGTTCTTCAATGAATTCCCTAAACGGGAAAACCAAGAGGTTGAGGTGGTTTCTGTTGTTGTCATATAGTGAAATTATAGCATGGGTCACTTTTCTACAATCTCTTTTAGTTTTTGAAGAATATCGATGGTAAATGGTTCGGCAAGATCCCCGTGATCGACCCATTCATAATAAGTAAGCTCAGACGAATGTTTATCGACTGGTTTATGGGTATATCGCACGTGGTAATTTCCATCTTTCGATACCAATTCAAATAATTCATTTTCTTTTAGCGCTGTTACGGTATATTCTCCCCATATGCCATCTTTACTTTGGTTTTTATAGTGAGTGCCAACTTTGATTGGCCATTCTGATGTAATTTCCTGTACGACTGAATGAAGCCAAAGTGGTGTATTATTTGGGTCGATATAAAAAGCATATATATCAGATGCAGGCTTGTTGATTATAATTTTCAAAGTAAGTTCTTTCATATAAAAATTATAGAGCACTGTCGATAACAATGGCCATAATTACATAGATATATTTTTTTTATTATAGACTTCTTGATCCTTTTTTACCTCTTTTAGGCTCATATATAAATATATTCCGAATATAAAGATCACTACAGCACTTATTTGTATTGCGAATTGCGATCCGAATTTCTCTGCGACATATCCAATCTCAAAATTACCTAAGGGAGCAAGCCCCATAAATGAAAGTGCATAGATACTCATAACTCGACCTCTCATGTGGTCAGAAACAGAGTGTTGAATCGTCGTATTGGTCATTGCGAATGTCCCCACTAAACTAAATCCAACAACAAAAAGAAATATATAGGCAAGATAAACAGAAGTTGTCAGTGTAAAAAACAGTAGTCCAATTGCAAATAATAAATCACACCCAATAATGAAGAGATATGGATTCAATTTATGGGAATATGCAGATATAAGCATTGTCGCCAGAAGTGCCCCGATCCCTGTTGCGGCATACAGATATCCAAGTCCAGCTGCATCAAGATGAAATACATCGCTTGCAATAACTGGCATAAGAGTTGAGTATGACCATCCAAATGTCGAGATGATTGCCGTCGCAATAAGAAGTGATTTGATAGTAGGGTGAGAAAAGGCATAGGACAATCCTTCGCGAATTGCCTTTATAGGATTAGGATGGACTTTAGGAGGGAGCACTTTTGTTTTTATAAAAAACAATGCGGTGATGACTGCAAGATAGCTTATTCCATTGAATATAAATGCCATTCCCAAACCAAAGATTGTAATCAATAATCCCGCAATTGTCGGACCGATGATACGTGCGGAATTGTATATTGTCGAGTTTAAGGCGATCGCTGAAGAAAGCAGTTTTTTATCATCAACCAACTCTGATACATATGCTTGTCGCGCGGGAATGTCCACGGCATGAACTATTCCAAGTAGGAAAGCGAGGATGATTATATGCCAAACAGTAATAGTGTTTGTAATTGTTAGAATTCCCAACAGAAAGGCGAGAATCATTGAGCATGCCTGTGTTATAAGAATGACCTTTTTCTTTGAGAACCTGTCGACAATGACACCTCCGATAAGTGACAAAAATAGGGAGGGGAGTGTGGATGCGGCGGCACTTAAGCCCACATAAAATGCAGAGTGCGAGAGTTGGAAGATGAGCCACCCCTCCGCGACTATCTGAAGCCATGTCCCGACCATTGATGTGAGTTGGCCGATAAAATAGAGGGTATAGTTTCGGCTTTTGAATGCAGGAAGAGAAGAGAGGATCTTATCTGTCCATCCGATGGTTTCTCCTGCAGTGATTTCTGAACTGTTATTAACAATATATTCGTCATCTTCCGAAGCGTTCTTCCCATTTGTGTGCGTCATCCGTCATTTTACCAAAAAATAGGCACAAATTCACCCCTATTTCTGCAAATTTTCCCAACATTCCTCACAACATGCTCCATATGTTTCACTTGCCCCGATGACGACTTGATTCTTTGCTTGGATTTTCCTGTAGGAGTGATTTGCCTTTTTTTTACATCCATCACAGTTTGCAAACAACTCGACAAACGAATCGCTCAATTTCGAAAGGGGAAGTGTTGCCCCAAATGGTTTCTTTCTGCTGTCGAACAAGAGTCCAACACCAACAATCGTTCTTCCGAGTTTTTGCTGTCGCCTTATTTCCGGGAGCAACGTATGGAATGAAAAAAAATTGAGCTCGTCAATCAGAATGGTTTTGATTTGTTTTTTTAACTTTGGGAAATGAGGATTCGTATAGTCTATATTTATTGCCGGAAGAGATTGACCATGATGAGTAACGATCGCATTTGTTGCATAACGGGTGTCTAAATCTGGCTTAACTATTATGTAGCTGTCTTTGGGAAGTTTTTTCGTATAGGTAATAAGCCACGTTGTTTTTCCTGAAAACATTGGTCCACCAACGACGATATTCATAGTCAGAGTATAGCACGGAGAGGTTGTCCTGGTGTGATATACTATATTGAGGCTAAAATCCGCCTGGAGAGGTGGCAGAGTGGTTGATCGCGCAGGTTTCGAAAACCTGTATGGCAGCAATGTCATCGAGGGTTCGAACCCCTCCCTCTCCGCATTTTGATAGAAAGTTCTACTAGTCCCTTCAACCCTCTCACTTTGGCCCATTGGGGCTTGCTGAAAAATAGTAAAAAGTACTAATACTCCCAATACAGTCCTGTAGAACGAAAAACAGCTCAAAAAGCCCTCAAGGGGAATGTCTTTGGTTCTAACTTATATATATTATTTAGATTGTTGTGTCCTTCTGTATTAAAGTATAGACTCTGTTCGAATCCCTCCTTGTTTACGATACCAAAAACCCGCGACCCATTTTTGGATCGCGGGCTTAAGTAAACGAGTCTTACTTGTTTATCTGAAAATCACTTCCTACAAAGTGCATATTATCGAGA
>JBAQNR010000007.1:0-130778 GCA_049304035.1 Microgenomates group bacterium | reverse complement strand
CCATTATAGGTTGCGCCGCTCTAATTGGGGTTGTTTCTAAACGCGAATCAAGATAACTTAAAAACAAATAAGTTGATAAATTTGATATTTTATTCATATAAAAGGAGATAAAATGGGTCTTGATTCTTACTTCACAAAGAAAATTTATGTTGGTGCTCAATATGAACATCGAAATGTTACTGGAAATATTAATATTTTTGTTGGTGGAAAGAAGTTAGACGTTGATTTTTCAAAGGTTTCACAAATCGAGGAGGCATTTGGGTATTGGCGTAAGGCAAACGCAATTCATCGTTGGTTTGTTGAAAGCGTACAAGACGGAGAAGATAATTGCAAAGAATATCTTGTTGATGAATATGATATGAAAAATCTGTTGGCATTATGTAACAAGGTTCTTGAAGAATCAGTTCTCATTGATGGCAAGTTATTTGCTGGAACTTCGTACAGCAAGGGTGTTGGAACAAAAATCTGGGAAGATGGAAAAGTTATTTCAAATCCAGAGATTGCAGATGCGTTGCTTCCAACAGGAGAGGGATTTTTCTTTGGTGGAACGGGATATGATGAATGGTATATCAAAGACTTGGAATATACAAAAGAGTTGATGGAAAAAGCATTGGCATGTAAAGATGGGGATTTTTATTACAGTTCGTCTTGGTAATTTCAACCATATAAAAAGGAGAATGCATAATGCCTAACTGGTGTGATTGCGATGTTTATTTCAATGGCGACGAGGAAGACGTTGTGAAACTTTTAGATTTTATTCATGGGGAAGACGAGGAAACACTTATTGACTTCAATAAAATTATTCCAATGCCTGAAAGTTTGAATATTACAAGTGGTTCAACGGTTGATAGGGCAATGATTCTTCTTGGAGAGAATGAACGAGAATTGTCCAATATGATGACATATCCTTGGGCGATTGAACAAGGGCTTGACACAGAAGAAAAAATGTTGGCACATCTTGAGAAAGAGGTTTCTCAAGAAGATTTGGAAATGGGAAGGATTGCTATTTCCAATATTGAAAAATATGGTTTTCAAGATTGGTATGAGTGGTCTGTCAAAAATTGGGGAACAAAGTGGCCAGCAACAAGTCAAGAAATGATGGGAGATAGTTCCATCAGTTTTTCAACAGCGTGGAGTCCTGCCACCCCAGTTTTACAAAAGTTGTCCGAATTGTTTCCAGATGTAGAAATTCGGCTGGAATATTTTGAGCAGGGAATGGGTTTTAGTGGTCTCATGGAATGGTCTGGTGGGGAACTGGTTCAAGATGTTTATGATGACCACTATGAAGGTGGACGAGGAGGATAACAATGACAATAAATTCTTGGAAGAAAGAATTTTTCCCAAAGTTTCCATCAAAAGAAATGACCGAACTACAATCCATAAAACACTCTCTTAAGAAGTGGATTGGTCTTAGAAAAAGTAATTTAGAAAAACACAATTTAAGGCAACAAGGAATGTCAATTGTATCAAACGAAAAACCGAGTTACATGGAGGTTGAATGGAAAAATTTTGAAAACGAGAAATTTTTTCCAATCAACGTTCATTGTTGTTCATTGTGTATAAAATATTTTGATTTTACGGTGGGAGACGAAGATGATGTTGATGACGACTGGGAATTTGAGAGCGGACATTTTGCCTGTAGAAAATGTCCCATGAAGATGAAACTAGGAAGGGATTGTTTTACACAAAACGATTTTGATATTTGGGCGGGAAGTGGAAACCCAGAACAAATGATTGATGTCCTTAGTCAACTTGTTGAGATTAATAAGAAAGGAAAATAAAATGAGCAAAGATAAGCAATCCGAAAAGAAAGATGATATTGAGATTCAAAAGAAGCGTAAAGAAAAACAACAAAAAGATAAGTTGCCAGCGCTTCCAAGTAAAAAGTAGTTTCTACTGGACTATGAAGAAATTCATAGTCCGCATAGAGATTATTTTTGATAAAATAATCATTATAAAAAGGAGATGGTAAAATGACTTTCAAAGACTATGTTGCAGTTTGTAAGCAGATGTTAAAGGACGACCCTTCTTGTGGACTTCTTTTGGTTGTCTCTTCTGCTGACGATGAGGGAAATTATTTTTCTCCAGTTTTTTATCATCCGTCTGTTGGATATTATGCAGATGGAGAATTCATACAAAACGGAGACGACAGAAAAAACGATAAGACTCCCACGTATAACGCAATTTGTATCAACTGATAAGAGAGGTTAAAATGGATATTGAATATGTTATAGAGAAAAAAGAAGAAAAATATTATTTGAAAACAACAAAGGGATTTTTGATGTGTGTTTGTGACGATGAAATTATTGCGAATACAATCAAGATGGCACTAGAAGAAATGTTGGAAACATGCATATATTAGATTTAAAAGATAAAAAATATGATATAATATATGCCGACCCCGCATGGGAATATAAAGAAAGCGGCGGTGGTGTCAGGGGAACAGCAGGACTAAAAACAACCTACGATGGAACTATGTCCACAGATGATATTTGCAAGATACCCGTGAAAGGTATATCCAGCGAAAATGCAATATTGTTTTTGTGGGCTACGTTTCCAAAACTAGAAGAAGCCATGAGGGTAACAAAAGAATGGGGGTTTGTTTATTATGGTCTTGGATTTAATTGGATAAAGAAAAATAAAAAAACCGACTCTTTGTTTTGGGGAATGGGTTATTACACGAGACAAAACCCCGAGGTCTGTCTTATTGGCGTAAAGAAAAATAAAAAAACAAGAATAAAACCAATAAGTAGAGGTGTTCACTCCGTGATTATGAGTTCTATTCGTGAGCATAGCAGAAAGCCAAGTGAAGTGAGAGAGGGTATTGTAAAAATCTGTGGAGACCTTCCGAGAATAGAACTTTTTTCAAGAGAAATTGTCGAGGGGTGGGACTCTTGGGGAAACCAAGTTGAAAAATATTGATAAAAGGAATATTTTATCAATAATTGAGGAGATATGATGAGAAATTTACCAAATCCAAAAAATGTTTATTTTTGGTGGAGTGCCTGTTATGCATATGGCGTGAGGTTTGTAAGGTGGGTGATTGTAAGGAATGTGGACGGAAAACTAGATGTTGGAACCCTTGTAGAATCGGACTGGTTATTCGATAAAGTAATTATTAACAAGGTTCCACGAGGATGTAAAAGAGGACAATGTATTCTAGCCCCTCACACAACTCTATATCGTACATATTATGGAGCATGGAATAAAGACGGAAGTGTGGAAATAAAGAAACCATCGGTAGAAAGAGTAAGATTTTTTGAAAAGAATAAATAAAATGATAGTTTTATCAATACTGGAGAAAAATGGAAAAATTACTGGATAAAATAACAGAATACGGTAGAATCTTTGGAATGTCAAAAGTCAGGGTTGTTCTATATACAGACGGAAGTGGAAGAATAGAATATTCAGAATCCCACAACCCAGAATTAGTAAAGAAAATATATTCTTTTTGTGATGAGTTAGACTTGATGAGTTCGAATCCGTATAAGGTAGCACAGAAGATTGGATTTCTGAAAGTAAACGAAGGTTTTTAGACTGGAGGAATGATGTACGTTAGAATTACGTTTGAACAGCAACAAATAACAAAAGACAATTTGGAATCACTGAGACAAACTCTTTCGGACGAGATTGATTTTGAACCATGTGTAAGACACGCGGATGGAAAAATAAAAACAATTTATTCATGGCAGGAAACATTAGACCCAAAGGAATCCGAAACACCTGACGAAAAAGGTAAGTGTAAAGAGTTGGTTTTCTTGTCTGATTATGTTCAACTGAACACGAATAAAGAATACATTTGCGATATGGATTTGTTCTTTTCGACACATCCCGACATCAAGGTAAAACTTCGTGGTATGCCGAAGACGGTTGAGCAGAATTATACGCATGTTATTCAAGAGATTGTAAACGTTCAAAATAAATTAGAAGATGCATTACAAAAGTTTGATAAGCAAATTCAATTCAATGAAAAAGTAAATGTTCACGTTGGTGGATTTGCATTGATGAGCATTAATCAGATGGGGTTTGGTGAAGATATGTGTACAGAAGAAGTTCAAAAGATTTTGAATAAGGGTTGGAAAATATTGGCGGTGATGGTGCAACCATCCAGAAGGCCAGATTATATATTTGGAAAATATAATCCAGATATTAATGAAGACAAAGTTGATTGCGTAAAATTTTAGGAGGTACTGTTGAACTTTACTGCTTGGATTATTTATTTGTGTATATTTTTAGTCCTATTCTTTTTTAGAGTTTTTGCGCTTGCGTTTATTTTGATTACTTTGATTTCATTGATAAATTCTTTTATCTATGGATATAATAACAAAAGGAGTTCAATTTGAATGTCGTATCTTTTTTCGATGGAATTAGCGCTGGAAAGGTGGCGCTAGAACGCGCTAAAATCAAGATAGATAGTTATTATGCTTTTGAAGTCGATAAACATGCGATGATTATCTCTGGAAAGAACCACCCGAGCATTATGCAGATGGGCGATGTCAACAACTGGAGACAGTATGATTTTCCGAAGGTCGATTTATTTCTTGCGGGATTCCCATGTCAAAGTTGGTCAAACGCCGGTCTTGGTCTTGGACTTGAAGATTTACGTGGACAGTTGATTTATCCAATGCTGGCTTTTATTAAACATCATCACCCAAAATATCTTCTTCTTGAAAACGTAAAAGGATTGATGTCAAAGAAAAACAAGCCAGTGTTGGATTTTATTTTGTCAGAATTGAAAAGTTATGGGTATGAGACACACACAAAGGTGTTGAATTCAGATAGGGTTTCGGCACAGAGTAGGGAAAGATTATATATCACGAATTGGGATTATCCTGAACCAGAAGATAAAGGAATTCTTCTTTGTGATATTATAGAAAATGGAGCCGTTGACCGAGAAAAATCTTACTGCATTGATGCAAATTATTATAAGGGTGGAAATCCCAAGTCTTATTTTGACAAGGCTAGAAGACAGTTAGTATTTGATTTTTTCCACCAATCACAAAAACGTGCCATGGTCAGAATTGGAACAGCAGATGATATAAATGGACATGATATTCTAAAACGAATTTATCATCCAAACGGAAAGTCTCCAACTCTTGCGGCTCATTCTGGTGGAAATTCAGAACCAAAAGTTGCCTTGGATGAGAAATACTGGAGAAAATTAACAGTTACAGAATGCGAGGCGTTGCAAACGTTCGATGTGGGATATACCGAAGGAATCAGTTCGACACAACGGTATAAGACCCTCGGTAATTCCTGGACATGCGATATGGTTGCCCACATGTTCAGATATATTCCAAAACCTGTATAAAATAAATCTTTTATCAACACTTAGGAGAAAAATAAATGACCCTTCGAAGATATTACGATAAAAAATATAACTTCAAAGAAGTTTTTGATGACCAGACTGGTTTTTATCTCCGAACATCTATTCTTGACGAGAACGGAAACGAAACCGATGCGGAACCATATATGCGTTCTTTTCCTTCTCTTCTTGACATTGGAATCATGGGGCTTTGTTCCAGTGTGAATTCCTGCGGAGTCGGCTGTTATCAGCAAGGTTCTGGAAATAAACTTGGAAAGCATATGCCAGTGGGCGTATTCAAGAAAATCATGGATGAAATCTCTGGAAAGACATTTGAAGTTGCTTTGGGTGGATTTGGAAATCCAAACGAGCATCCTGATTTTATTGAAATGATTAGTTATGCTCGAGAGAGGGGGGTGGTTACAAACTATACAACTGCTGGAAATAATATTACAGATGAACAAATCGAAGCCAGCAAAAGGTTTTGTGGTGCCGTAGCGGTTTCTTGGCATCGTCAGCAATACACATATGATACAATCAATCGGCTGATTGGTGCTGGAATGAAAACCAACATTCACTATGTTCTTGGAAACGACTCGATTGATGAGGCTCTCGAACATCTTGAGAATAATGATTTTCCAGAGGGAATAAATGCCGTTGTGTTTCTTCTCTATAAGCCAATTGGAAAAGTAAAAGACAATAATGTTTTGAAAGTAAACGACCCGAAAGTAAAAAGATTTTATTCTTTGATTGAACAGGAACATCCTTTTAAATGTGGGCTCGATAGTTGCCACATTCCAGGCGTTATGAATTTTACAACAAAAATTCTTGAAGAAAGTTTGACTCCATGTGATGCGGCGAGATTTAGTATGTACATCACACCCGATGGGTTTGTTCTGCCATGTTCATTCAATACAACAAAAAGAAACTGGGCAGTTGACCTAAAGAACTCTAGCATTCAGGAAATTTGGGATGGTGAAATGCTCAACAAATTCCGAGAGCACTCAAAGAATAGTTGTGGTGGATGTAAACTTCGTTCAAACTGCCTTGGGGGATGCAACCTGATGGAAGAAATTAATCTATGTGAAAAAGAGGAGTATAATTATGTCTAAGATTAAATCGGATTTTATCACGAATAGCAGTAGCTCATCGTTTGTTGTTGCAATCAAAAATGGAACTACGTTAAAAGATGTTGAAAAATATTTGAAAGAAAGCGTTGAAGAATTCGTTGAAGAAACCCCCGAGGAATATCTGAAGTACACCCTCGAAGATTTTGATATTGTTGTTCTTCGAGACGGCGAGGATGCGAAGAAAGAAGATATGGAGAAACCACTGTTGAAAGCATTTGCAAAGAGACTTCTCGGAATGGTTGATTATTCAATTGACATTGACGATTGGAAGGTAACATCTGAGGAATTTGGAAACGAAGATGGATATAATTTTAGTAGTTTCATGTATTACAATCTTCGAGTGGAAAATAATGATAAAATCAAAATCAAAGGTTTCAGTTAGGAGAAAATATGAAAATCAAAAATGATTTTATTACTAATAGTAGTTCTTCAAGTTTTATTATTGCAATCAAGGGAAACTTCGACATTGATGAAGAAACACAAAAAAAATATCCGTGGCTAAAATTTTATATTTCATCCCTTGAAAACCTAATCGGCGGAGATAGATATTCAACAACCGAGGAACTTAAAGAATCCTTCACATATAACGGAGAAGAAATTGAAGAATGGTGTAAGGAAGAATTTGAGGAACAAAATAAATATATCGAAGGTGGATATACAATCCTCAATATTGACGTTGATTATGGCGATGAGACAAAATATGAATTGCTCAATTCCTTAAAGAAAAAAGAAGGGGTTGTATTTCTAAGAGAAGGAGACTAACATGTCAAAGTTTAAACAAGATTTTATCACGAATTCAAGCTCGAGTAGTTTTTTGGTGGCGTTTGATAAACTTCCAGAAACAGTTGAAGAGATGAAGAAACTCTTATTTGGTGAAAGAAAAGAGTTTCCCCATCCATACAACGATGATAAGTATTATCAAACAGAAGAACTTGCAGAAATTGTTTTTAAGGAAACCGAGGTTGCAAGTGATTACGCCATATTCGACTTCTTTCCGTCTGATTATGATTTTGATTTGATGGATAAATTTCGAGGAACCGATGGTAACTACGACTGGGACTCTTATAACAAGGCGGTTGCCGAAATTGGACAGAAAGAAAAAGAAAAATTCTTTTCCGAGAACCCAGACAAAATAGTTGTGGTATATAATTTTTCTGATAACGACCCAGAACCGTTTCCAACATTGGAGCATGGGAACATATTCAGAAACGTTGTGCATATTCGAAAATCAGAACACTAAAAGGAGATTTTAAAATGAGAATCAAGACGGATTTTATTACAAATAGTTCTTCGTCATCTTTTGTTGCGTGGGGTGTTTCATTGGATGAGATTGAGTTTCCAGATGTAGTTTTGCTTGCAGTATATGATAATCAATTAGAGTTTCTTCATAATGAAAAGACTAAGGGCGGAGAGAGTTTTGAAAAATATTATAAGGATGAATACGATGAGTTGGTAAACTTAGAAACTGATGAAGAAAAAATTGAGTGGGCAAACAACCAGGATTTCAATGAAAAAGTTGAACTTCTGACCGCCAACAAGAAAAACATTCTTTCTTGGGAGTCTGGAGACTATGTTCAAGCAATCGGAATTTCTCCAAGTTCTTTAATTGAAAACTATCCAGATTCAAAATTTAAGGATGTTCAGAAAATTGTTGCGTCGGAATTGAATGCGACTTTTGGAACATCGTTCTCCGAAGATGATATTGAATACTTCGAAGAAGGTTGGTATGATGGATAAAATCAAACAGTTTTTTTGTAGCCATATTTATCAAAAAGTAAAATCTCTGTCTTTAAATAAATTTCAACAATTTACGTATAATTATCCAGAAAATCTTGAGGGGTGGGTTAAATTTGAGGATATGGCAGAGTTTAAGACTTGTTTAAAATGTGGGAAAGACATTATTGTAAAAGTAAGGTATGTTGTACAACAATAAATAAAACCTATATTTTATCAATTGCTTAAGGAGAAATATGAAATACATTATCTTATCTGACGATGGAAACCCTGTGTCCAGAGAGAGGTTTCCTTGCAACGTTATTCCCTCGCACATATCTGCCTTTGATACTTCAGAAGAAGAAATAAATGAAGCCAGAATGGAAAAATCTAAGGTACTAGAACTAAAAGACAAGATGGGACAGTACGGATGGAATTATAGGGTTTTTGAGTTTTACGAGAAGAGACTTCATAATATGAAAATCTTATCAAAGTTTGAATAAAACAGGTCTTTTATCAATAAAGGAGATGTGATGATAGTAGGCACTTATGTTTGTGAATGTGAAAACGAAGAATGCAATTCAAAGGTCGCTCAAGAAGAGTATTTCGAATTATCTGGAAAAAGGGCAGAACTTTTTCGGGTTGATGAATGGCACATAATGTTAAAATCTCATCTCACAGAAGGCTGGATTTATCTTGAGCAAACTGAAAACTTGTATCTTGCCAAAAAAATAAAGGAAAAATCATGGAAAAACTAATTATAGAGTTTCCAAGTAAAGAGATGATGGAATATTTCATCGGTCAGATGAGCGATGGTTTTGGAGAAAATTTCTGCGGATTTAGTACATCCAAAAAGAAAGAGGGAACCACTGGAAAAAAGATGGAAGATTACGAAAAAATTGTGGACACAGATGGAAACCCAGTTTGCTTTGTTGATTTCGTGGAAGGTTTCAATGAATAAAATCTTGCTTTTATCAATAAGGAGTTGATATGTCACATTTGGAGTTTATAGTAAGACTTATTCTTTCATTTGCTCTTGTTGGTAGCATTGTTATGATGATTTGGTTTTTATTAGAAAATGCCCGAAGAGAGCAGGAAAGGCAAAGACCTACCATCACCAATAAGCAAAGAATGATAAACGCCATAAGGATTGCTATTCGATATGGTCAAATAGACGGAGGACATCATAAGGCGTGGGTTATTGACCAGATGGTTCGTGAGTTGTCTGGTGATAATTATGATGAGATTATCAAAGAATCTTGTGATGGTGAAGATGGTGAAAACACCTACGATTGGGATTGTGGAATTGCCCCATAAGGAGAATAATGAAAAAAATAGATTTTAAATTTGTTCTAAAGGCGTTTGCTGTATATTTGTTTTATACTATTTTCAACGGTCTTGTTGGATGGTGGCTGGTGTATAACCTATACTTGCCCTTCGATGGAAGACTTTTGTTTAGTTTTGCGTTTAGTTTTTTATATTCCTCTTTTGGAGCGGCTTTTGGGCTGTTTTTTTGGCTCACGGTAAACAGGAGTTGATAAAATGAGCCTTTTATCAATAAATAAATGTCCTTATTGCGGAAACACCTCCAAAAAAACGGATTATCGTGGAAATTGTATTTCTTGTGGTGGAAGTTTGAATAATTCTGCTCATGGAGAATCGTTAAATGTTTCCACAAATAATAAATTTCAAGAAATAACGATGAACGGTTTTGCTAGCAATGACGCACTAGCTTTAGCCGAAAAGGTTTCCGCTTGGAACGGTGGACGGGAAGTTTTCTTTATTATGAAAAAAGAATATCTTTCTGTTTTATGGGATTCTAGATTTTTCACAAAAAATCAGGAAGAAGAACCAGCCTATTTTATGAACAAATACAAGGTTTTTAGTTTTCCTGAAAATTCAGAATTGGACAGGAACTATATCTATATCATTCCTGTTGGAAACAAAAATGTAATTGGTAAAATCTTATTGTGAATAAAACGAGCATTTTATACAGGAGAAACAATGACAGATGAACTATTACCTTGCCCATTCTGTGGAAGGAAAGCAGAAATGACGGAGTGTGTTGGAGGATGGATGATAGATTGCTATTATGCAAACCCCATTACCGCCGTAGAAGACAATGAACTTTTATGTGGGATGAATTGTTTCACTGATTTATTTCCCACAGCAGAAGGTGCGATTAAGATTTGGAATACAAGGAGCATTAAATGATTAAGTATTTTTTACTACGCTGGTTTTCTGCGCTGATGTTTTTGCTGGATGGATTGATTGCGTTCCTGAGTCTTGGTACAACCTGGTCTAATTTTTATATCGGGGCGCTTACTAGTCAAATGAAATATAAACAGAAATTAGAATATGATAATTGCCGAAAATATCAGGAATTAGGATAATCGAAAATGGAACAATATAACATCCTTCGTGCTTTGGCTGATAAAAAAAGAACATATAAGGTGTCTCGAGAAGGAAAAGAAACAAGATTAGTTTTGGGGCGTTCTATAAATCAAGTGAGAGCAAAGTTCAAAAAGTGGCAGGTTCAAGAAGTTATATTGAGTGAATACTTGAAGAATAAATTAGAGTTAGAATAAGGAGACGGATATATGTGTGATTGTGGAAATTGCACCTGTGATAAATATGAGTTCCTCGAGTGTGAGTTTAGAAATTGCACTCGGGAAGCGGAATATGAGGGGTGGTATCGGGTATTGGATTTTGCAGGACAACCAACTGGACTAATTCAAAAGATGATGGTCTGTAAAGATTGTACAAAATATTTGATTGGAAACAAAAAAGAGGAGTCATAAAATGGAATGTGATATAACCGATTTGGAATTCTATGTGGAATGTGACGATTGTGGCTCAAGATTGAAGATTAGAAATCAATCCTTGGATGGGGTAAATATTCACCTGATGGTTGATAAGTGTCGAGAGTGTTGCGATAATTCTTATGAAGACGGAAAAAGCCAAGGATACGATGAAGGTCATGACGATGGTTTCCACGAGGGAAGCACTGAGGGATATGACGAAGGATATAGCGCAGCCCAAAATAACTAAATAAAATCATTTGTTTTATCAATAGGAGAAGACGATGGAAAACAAAGACATTGATATGCAAATTCAAGAAGACCTTTGGGGAACTTGTATTGATTGTGGACTTCCATATGACGTTTGTAATTGTTCAGTTGAATTAGATATTGACGAGGATGATTTTGATTATTCGCCCCGGGAACATTGGTCTATGAATATTGAGATTGATGGAAACTCCGTTCTTCATATGTCTGACCATGGACTTGGAGGAGTTGACAACATATCGGATTATAACGAAACAATCAAGATTATCGCGGAAAGACTTTTGGGTTTTATTGGGGCTTGACATATTTTAAATACTATGATATAATTACCATTGAATTTAGACAGGTTCAGTGGTAATTATTTTATCTTTTAAGGAGAAATATGGCTGAAAGATGTGGAAATTGTAGGTTTTTCGATACTGGGAATGTTGAGATGAACCCAGAAACGAATGGGGAAACAATAAAACCCCATTGTCGCAGGTATGCTCCGCATACTCTTAGCGGGTCTGGAACTGGCTGGTCGGGTCAACTGTTTCCAATCGTAAACGAAAACGGATGGTGCGGAGAATGGGTGTGTCATGAACACGAGTGGAAAGAAACCGAAGATTCTTCGAGTTGTGTTGTTTGCAAGTGCGGAGATGTTTCTTTCAATCGTTTTTAAGGAGAGATATGGGCAGAAAAAAGAAATCAGCAAATACCGCAAACGAAGTCGAATCATTTTCGACAACAAAAGAAGACCAATTAGAGATTTTTACTAAAAAGAAGTTGGTTGTGACTATTCCGAAAGAAGTTATTGAGAAGTACGGCATCAAGCCTTTACCTCGAGTTATTGACCTAAGAGGAAAGTGTTTCGAAAGTTTTACTGGTAAGAATTATGAAGGAGCCCTGAAAGCGGCGACAGAGTGGAAAGATGCTTATAACGAAGAAAAGAATCATGAAAAGAAAATTGACATAGTGGATTTTTATCCCCAGTTGGCATTCGGTTGTTCGATTATTGTGAGTTATAATTTGATTTAGTTTATAAAATGGAGGTTTTATCAATATGGCAGATGGAGCAACCCATAGAATATACATAAATAAAGGATGGATTTTTATAATCCCAGTTGGGTTGCTTCTCCCCGCTATTGTGGCACCATATACGTCTTACTGGTATTTATATACTCCATTTTTTTATTTGAATTATTTTTTATGTAGATATATTGACCCCGACCTTGATTTGTATGTTGTAACAACGGCAGAAGCAACGGCTATAAGCGATTTGAAAAAAATAAACTTTATACTTGGATTTATTGGTGCTTTATTTGTTTCTTATTCTTTTATATACGCTTACATAGTGGGACTCTTTGGTGGGCATCGGTCTTGGTTGAGCCACGGGTGGGGGATTGGAACAATTGGAAGAATGATGTTTTTTAATATTGTTCCGTTTAGTTGGATGAAAAACCTATATCATTATGGAATACAGAATTGGCAATGGACTCTGACCATTGGATTATACGAGTCTATGAAGATGGAAATCTGGTTATTTCCATATATCAGTATGCAATTTTTAGCGTGGTTTATCGGTGATGGAATTCACCTTATTTTAGATATGAAAAAGAAGAAATAACAGGAGGCATTTATAGTGCAAAACAAAAGTACATGGTGGAAGGAACTAAAGGATTTTGCTTATCAAAGTTTTTGGCGTACACCCGCCGACAAGTTGGAAACAATCATTGAGATAATCTTGCTGGTTGGTGGTGGCACCAGAACAATGTCATTTTTTACAAATATGGGTCAGTCAAGTTATATGGCAATTCTTGGTTTGATTTACGCCGAACTTCTTATACCCGCGTATGAGTGGATGGGGTATAAAGGCAAGAGGGTTGCCGCAGTAAAAAAGAATTGGATTACTGGCAAAGAATACAAGGGGTATAACTTCTTTAATCAAAAGAGCGTGTCAAAGTTTGGTTTGATTGTGCATCTTTTTATGACGGTTCTTTTTACGACATCCGATTTACTGTTGTCCAATCTGAAGGCGGCACTCGGAGCCCAGATGAATATTGAAGAAACATTTGCGTGGATTTTGGGTTTTGCTGTTGGTTCGGCGTTCTTGTTTGACCTTTGCTCTATTCTTATCTATAAAGCAACTAATCCAGATTTTCAACACAAGCAGAGAATGGAACAGATTGAATTCGAAATCAAGAATTCAGAACTGGAACTTGAGCGTATCGAAAAAGAAGCCGAAATGCAGTATAAAAAAGACAATGCTGTTCCTCTGGCAAAAATTCGTGCCAAGTTGAACGTTCAACAATCTCTCGTTACAGAATATAAAGATAAGTTGGGTGAGGAGTACGTAAAACAAAGCCTTGGAGAAATTGAAGGATATTCAATTCCGAAAGTAAAACAGGAACCAAAACCACAACCAGAGAAAAAGAAGCCTGGTCGTCCTGCTAAAACTCGAAGAATTATCCCAACGGCTTTACAACCAAAACCAGTTGAACCGATTGTTTCAGAGGAACCTGACGATTGGGATTTAGAAATCGAAAGAGCAAAGGGTGAAAATCCAAATTTCAAATAGGTTCAAAGTCCTCCAAAAAGGAAACCGAACGGATTTTGAACCTGTATGAACAGGTGTTTCATAAAAGCGCTCTAAAGATGAAGGAAGTGAAACCAACAGCGGAAAGTATGTACCGACCAGAATATAAAATAAAGAATGGTCGATTGGTTTCTGTTGTTTTGAAGTCAAGAAAACCAATTAATGGAACTAGATACGGTGGCTACATCGGAGTAAGAGACCCGAGATTTTCATATTATGAAAAAGCATATCGCCTATCGAGAAAGGAGAGATAGAATATGAATGATAAAGAAGTGAAAGATGTTGACGAAAATATTGACTTATTGATGGCAAGATTTTATAGTGCGGCAAAGGAACTTTCCGATAGGAATAGGCTCGACATTTTTACTATGGCTGGAGAATCTCCTGATGACGACAGCATTGTCATGCTGGTTCTTAAAGGCGCAATCTATAATGACGAGGTAGGGTTCTTAGATGAAAAACCTAAATAAAAGGTCGATTTTATCAATAGTATTGTTTATGAGCATGTTGGCGTGTGTTTTGCCAATTTTACCCGCAAATCAAGGGGTTCCGCCTACGGTTCCTCCTGTTGCGGAATTTACTGAAACTCCAACGATTGTTCCGTCACCAACCCCTTTTCAAGAGGTTGTAGACTGTAAAGATATAAAAACAACGGTTCGGGGAACGGTTGATGCTTCTCCGATTGGATTATATTTGAGAAAAACCCCAGAGGGTGAAATCATTACGGTCATTCCCCATAAGACACAGATTGATATTCTGGCTCAATATGAGAACGGATGGTCTTTGGTTCGTTGGGTTCAGGATTTGGACAATATTTTTTGCGGTTACGCTGGAGCGCAGTACATAGTTTTAGAGTAAAATCAAGCCTCTCTTCTTCGGAAGAGGGGTTTGCTTTGTTTCTAAAACTCTTGACATTATAAGATGTTTCGAGTATAATTAGTCATATAAAAGGAGATAATATGAGAACCTTGCAATACAAATGTTTTATTTTGATTATTGAGATACTGTTGTGGATGGTTTTTAAAATGATGACGACATCGGATGAGGCACTTGAATACTATGAGTTTATTGGGAAGAAAAATGCCATAATGAAAGAATTCTTTAGCGACGTTGCATAAGGAGGATTATGGAACACAGAGATATTGATAAGATGTGTCGTGAGATTAGGTCTGGTAAGAACGTGATAAAAAACTCGTGCATATTGGATGGTGAAATCAAAAATCTTAGCAACAATCTGAGAATGAATTCTCTTGAAAAGAACGTGGTTTGGTATTTGAAAGATGAAATAAACTATATGGACAACGAGTTTTTTCAAGCGTTGACATTTTTTATTGAAAAATCTAATCCGAGACTGGAGGAAAAGTAATGAGTTATTTTGCAAAAGTTATACAGGCAAACGATATTGTAGTTCATCCGAACGCCGATAAATTAAATATTTTGAGATATGGTAACGAACAATTTGTAATTTCAAAAGATATTGAGATTGGGCAAATCGTCGTGTTGTTTCCAACGGATGGTCAACTATCCCATGAGTTTTGTAAATTCAACAACCTCTATCGGGACACAAGTAAGAACAGGGACAAATCAAAGGCTGGATTTTTTGAAGATGGAAGAAGGGTGAGGTCTCAACCATTCAGAGGAGTTAAAAGTTATGGATTTGTCGCAACACTGGAGATGTTTGACTTCGTTGGAAACTTTTCTTTGTCTGCTGGCGATGAATTTGACACTCTGAATAAAACTCCAATCTGCAATAAATACTACACAAAGAAAACCCTTGAGGCAATGAAGAAGGTTCAGGGTAAAAAAGTAAAAGATATTGAATACACAATGAAAGAGCATATCGATACCGAGAAGTGGCAATACACAAAACCGCAATCTTTAGAGGAGAGAACCCTCGTTGTGGTTACGGAAAAAATTCATGGAACTTCTGCGAGAACGAGTTTGACAAAGGTTGTCCATCGAAATCAAAATATCTTTCAAAAGATATTGTCAAATGTTTTCAGGAAATTCATTGGAAAAGAATATTCTCAATATGAATATGTCAGTGGAACTCGTAGAACAGTTATCAACAATCGATTGGATGTGACAATAGAGGGTCAAACTGATTATTATAGATGGGAGTGGCACAATAAAATAGCTCCTCAATTACATGTTGGGGAGACTGTTTATTATGAGATTGTTGGATGGGATTCCACGGGTGGAACCATCATGGAGAAACAAAATCTTTCCACAATAAAAAAAGACAATATCATAAAAAACACTTGGAGAAACCCCATGATTTATTCTTATGGGTTGCCCGAGGGACAGAATGATGTTTATGTTTATAGAGTTACACTTACATCAAACGACGGGACGGTTTCGGAACTATCTTGGTATGAAGTTCAGAAAAGATGTCGGGAACTTGGATTAAAAACGGTTCCTCTTCAGTCAATTTATATGACCATGGACATTGCCGATTTGGAAGAGAGCGTTTCCGTGGCAATGGTGGATGGTTCATCTTGGCTTGACAACCGACACCTCATGGAAGGAATAGTTATTAGGACGGAAAATAGTTCTGGGATAAAGTGGTATAAATCAAAAAACTTTGCATTTGGGCTGTTGGAAGGCTATCTAAAACAAGATGAAAACTATGTTGACACTGAAGAAGTAAACTAAAAAAGAATTCTAAAAGGAGACCGTAAAATGACTAAGACAAATTTTGTACAGGTTGAAGATAAAGGAAAGGAGAATCCAAACGGAGTAGTTTCTGTCTCTGGATATTCAAATGGTTCGAATGTATCTTGGATATGGACAGATGAATTTTTCAAAATGGGAAACAAATCTCTTCCTCACACGGTAAAAACAATGCCAAAAATAAAAAAGGTCATGTGCTTCGAAAGTCTCGTGACTAAAGTTTGGTGGTCAGATGGAACCACAACGGAAGTTCGATGTGGAGACAGAGACACGTTTAATCCTGAATTTGGATTGGCAATGTGTATCGCAAAGAAATATTCTGGTAACTATGAAAACTTCCACAAGTCTTTGCTGAGGACTCGTCATAGTATCGGCGGCAAACTTCACAAGGTAATCGAGAAATAATATGGAATATCAATTAAATCTATATAATATTCAACAATATATTGAGAAGCAAAATGGGAAAAGTGGTGTATTGTGGATGGATATAAACATACCGCATTGGGCAACGAAGAAAATAATAGAAAAATTTGGAAACGAATATGACGTAGAAGTACAACGCTGTGAAAGTTGCGGAGGAAACGATGTGTTTATCCGAAAATCCTGACAAGTCTCTTATTCCTCAAAATACATTTTATTGTTATGAACTATTGTCGGTTGAAACCACACCTTCTGGAACTGTTCTAAAGACCAGAAGGTGTCCTTTTTATAAGTATAAAGTTATTGACCCGAATATAAACTGGCAAGAGCCATTCTGTGAATTATTTGATGAAACAGACTTATTACTTGATGACCAAGTAAAAATTTGTGGACATGGATTGCCCTGTGATGGAGGAGAAGACTGTGATTGGGATTGATATTGATAAGATAAAAAATAAACCTGATTTTATAACATATCAAAATGTGAATATGTTGACTCTGATGGGCTCTCATGCCTATGGAACCAACACTCCAGAATCAGATACGGATTATTACGGATTTGTTGTTCCACCGATTGAATATCTGTTTCCCAACACGATTGGAAATATCGTTGGATTTGGAACCCAACTGAAAAACTTCAATCAGTTTGAGGGACAACATTTAGAAGATGGCAAAGGTAGTGTTTTCGATATAACAATTTATAATATTGCCAGATATTTTCATCTTTGTATGGATGGAAATCCCAACATGATTGATTCGCTATTTACAGACAAGGAATCTGTGTCTTTCATTGACAACATTGGACAGATGGTTAGAGATAATAGAAAGTTGTTTTTATCTCAATTGTGCTATCACCGCTTTAAAGGGATGGCGTTTTCACACATCTCTCGTTTAAAAAATAGACAACGAGAGGGGAACAGGCTCGAGTTGATTGGCAGGTATGGTTATGACGTAAAAGACGCAAGTCATATCATCAGATTATTGGGTGAGTTGAAGCAAATTTTGTTGAACGGTGATTTAGACTTAAAAGAAAATTCGAAAATGATTTTGGGTGTAAAGCAAGGGAATTGGACTAAAGAACAGGTTCTAGTTTACTTTGACCAACAGATGTCTTTTATGGACAAGATGATGGACGAAGGAAAAGTTTATCCTCCATATGCTCCAGACGAGAAGAGAATCAAATCACTTTTACTTTGGTGTATCGAAGAAACATATGGAACTCTTGATAAGTTTGGATATTATTCATCGTGATATATTGGAGAAAATATGACAAATAAACTAATCGTATACACGGGAATCCCAGGAAGTGGTAAGAGTTCTCACGCAAAGAAGTTGGCGATATTGGAAGATGCTGTTGTTATTGAATCGGATTATATTCGTGAAACAATGTTCGACAACAAGCAGGGCAAAGAAGTAAACACAAAGTTGTTTGAATACATTCACGAGATTATCTTAGAACGACTCGAAGATGGAAACTCAGTAATTCTTGATGCAACAAATCTTAACTATAAGTACCGTATGTCTCTCCTGCAAAAAGTAAAAAATCTTGATGTTTGGAAGGTCGCTCACGTAATGGCTACGGACTTTGAGACATGTCACTTCCGAAACGGAAATAGGACAAGAGTTGTCCCCTTTGAAACTTTGAGGCGTATGTGGATGTCGTTTACAATGCCTCAATACTATGAGGGCTTCGATGAAATCGCCTTGAGTTATTCATATGATAAGAGTGACTATACCCTACAGGGTCTTGAGAGGGCTATGACTGGCTTCAATCAGGATAACCCACATCACACCAGAGACTTGGGTGAACACACCGCAGAGGTCGTACATGCCCTGTGGGGGACTGGAAACGATGCTATACGATACGCTGGACTGTTTCATGATGTTGGGAAGTTATACACCAAATCGTTCACCGATTCGAAGGGGAATCCTTCTGATACAGCCCATTATTTTTCCCATGAGAATCTAAGCGCATATGAGGCAATCTTCTATCTCTTGGGTATGGGTTGGAAGACCGAGGAGATTGTCTATACCTGTGGTCTTATCCAGAACCATATGCGTATCAAAGGCTGTACAACCGAGAAGGCTAAGAAGAAACTGATTGGTCTGGTTGGTGAACAGATGTATGCCGACCTCTTGTTGTTGAACGAGGCTGACAATGATGGGAAGTAGTCTTCCAGCGTGGTTGACAGACCATTGCCAATTCGGAAAGCATGGTGAGCCCTTCCTGTGGTATGGTAGCGGCAGCGACCTCGTTGATATTGCTATTATGAAACTCATAAATTTGGTTCAAGATGACCCAGAGATGGCATATGAAGCCGTAGAATTCATTGACGCTTGTGTGGCTGATAGCGTTAAAAACACCACCTGTGGGGGTGCTTTAAAAATATTGCTTAAATATGGGGATTGACTTAAGGATAAAAACCGGATATAATTGACATTACATCCCACCAGCGGGGTTCTATTAGACTCGTTCTTGAACTTAAGACCCACATAATAACATGGTCTTAACCAAACAAAACAATAAAAATCACTATAACAAAAAGGAGATTAAAAAATGGGTATCGAAGAAGGAAACGAAGAAAATCAAGGAAAAAATTGGAATGAGTTACCAGTACAACACGTCTACAATCACGAAGATACACTGGAACCAAGAATCAATATTAAAGTTGAAAAGAATTCGAAAGGTTTCAATTATGATGTTACAGTAACAGAAGCGAAGAGTGTTGATGAAGCAATGGAATTAGTAAAAGATGCCATCAAAAAATTGAAGATTGAATTTGGTACAGGAGAATAAAAAATGAAATCTGAAAATCAATCAAGATATGAAAACGCATTAAATGCAATTGCTTACTTGTATCTCGACACCACCATTTCTCAATCAGAAACAAAAGATAAGTTGTTGACATTAATATCTGAAATTGAAATCATGATTAATTCTTTGACATCGGACGAGACAATCAACAAAAGCATGACTGGGGATAATTAATATGAAAACAGTCTATAAATACCCTGTTGCGGGACAAGATTATTTTAAAATTTTGATGCCAAAAGATGCAAACATACTGAGCGTTCAAACACAATCTGATGATACTGTTTCTTTGTGGGCATATGTTGATACCGATGCGCCGCTAGAACATCGATATTTTAGGATTGCTGGAACTGGACATGAAATTACAGATGAACATATTCTGTTTATCGGAACCTTTCAGGTAAGCGAATATTTAGTTTTTCATTTATTTGAAATTTTAAACTAGGAGAACACAATGTCTCGAATCAATAGGATTGTTGAAGCAACAGAGAAAAATAAAAATCAGAAATTCAAACAGGTTCCAACATCTGGTCAATGGAATATAGCATACGGGAAAGACCATACTGATATGGGATATTTTATTGATTTTGAACCAATTGATGGTATTGCAAAATCACATTGTCCAGTTTCTTTTGACGGGAGGGAAGACCCTGATGACGTTGCTTTGCCAGAGGAAGAATGGGAATATGGAATTATTTCATTAGACCAATTGTTCACAAGTCCACGTATGTCCACTGAAGATTGGGTTGATATTCTACTGGGATTTGGAATTGAAAACTTGTTGGTATAAGGAATATTTTCATGAAATCAACGGACTTAAAAATCGGAGAATATTATAGGTTGAAATCCTCCCCTGATTATTCATGGGTAAGGGTTATAGAAATTTTACCCGATAAGTCTTTTAATAATCCCAGACCTTTTGTTGTTGTAAAATGTGAACATAGTGTTGATAAAAATGACACAATGGGATTCAAGAGACTCTTTAGGCTTCACGAGTTGATAAAGTAACGATTTTATTCATACTGGAGAAAAAAATATGTTTGTGTTTCTTGCAATTTTATTTGCAGTGTTTTGTATATTGAGATATTACGAAAATGATATTGTTGTTTTTATTTATTCGGAACATCCAGATTTTGAATTTCCAAGTTGGATGGGTGTGGATAAACAAAAACTTGAAGAATATTTTCATCCGAAACCACCAATGGCAACAGGTAATTTAAAGACCCTCACCACAAAAGAACTGAGAGAGAAAGAGTATAAGTCTTTGTGGAAATAAAAAAATAAATAGGAGAAATATGAGACCATATCCAGAAGACAACATCGGAAGAGCGTTATGGCATAGTGAAGACTTGATTGAAAGAGATGGAAGTCCATGGCTCGTCAGTTATTGGGTGATGAGGGCAATATTGGAGGTTCTCTTTCTTATTTTAGATGAATTGAAAAACATGAGGAAAATCGAAAAATGATGAATATTGAAAAACAAAAACTTGTTGCCGATAGCGTCCTAAAGAAAATTGAGACGGTTGACCCCACTGCGATTATTGCTGGTGGAGCACCTCGAGATTGGCATTTTGGAAATCTCGCTTCTGATATTGATGTTTTCTTTTGTTTCAATCGTGAAGATTTGCAACCATATTATATTACTGATTTATTGGAGAACGGTTTAGGATTTAAAAACGTTGGAAGAATTCAAGTAGACCATTTTACTGATGAGAATGGCAGGGACAAAAAGAATGAAAATGTTTTACACGTTTATAATTATTTAGAAAAAGATGTCAAAATTCAATTTATTGTAACAAAGAATCCGACTTGGGGATTGCTGGAAACATTTCCTCTAAATATCAGTAGAGCCTGGTATAAGCGTGGACAAATCGAATTGACAAGAGAATTTATGTGGACAGAGAAACACAATGCTATTGTCAAGATGAGTGACTTGTATATGAATGGTGACAAGTATGTTGAGAAGATTAGAAACAAGTTTCCAAACTTTAATTATTTTGTAAACGAAGAAGAATTTAGAAAACATATCGTAAACAAATATCTATAAGGATAAAATATGGAAAAGCAAAAACAAAAAGAAAATCTATATGAACTCTATATTGACCATCTGACAACAAGCCTTGAGAAACGTTCTATTGGAAAAATTCTTGATTTTCTATCTCTGTACTGTGGATGGGAAGAGATTTTTTCCTATGTTTATGATAAGGTGGATATACAACGAGAAGCGAGAGGAGGTATAAAATGACAGAACAAGGAAATACCGCTGGAGACCCACCTCTTCAGTATAATGGTGGAACGATGTGGAGATGTGCATACTGCAACCAATATATCCCGAATGGACAATATCATTCATGCTATACTCAGCAACCAAGCCCGTATCCTCAAACGATTACATATAACAGCGATGGTTTTATATTGTCTCAAATTCTCGATGAATTGAAAAGGATAGTTGAAATATTAGAGAAAATTGAGAGGCACACATGAGCCAATTAAATCATGAACAACTAACATTTTTTTATAATGAAGTAATGGACTTGTTCAATTGGGATGAGGAGATAGAAGAAGAAGGAATTGACCCGTTGAATTATGTTCGTGACGAATATGAAACAATGTCGAGACATTATTCTGATGTTTTGGAAAACAATAGAGAACTAAAAAACCATATAAACGAACTTAACAAATACATTCTTGAACTGGAGTGCAAATAAAATGACTAAAGTTTATGTCGCAATTGACAATAAAGATTTTGATGACGATGAAGACCACGACCATATTTCTGAAAATGAATATCTTCTGCAAAGACTGACCGAAGGAGAGGGTAGGTTTTATGGAAACATGGAAGAACTACTTTTTGGAGAGGGTTCAGCAGCAGATGTTTATGTTTTAGATGTTGTTGATTATGGTTTAATTAAAGACAATCCAAAATTCCTTTCTACCATGCCAAAAACTACAAAGAAACCCAAGGCTAAAAAGTAAACAGGAGAACATAATGAAGCATAATTTCAAAATTCCAAAAAAATTATCAGAAGAAGTTGTGGTTTTATTAGATAAGAATAACATTAAAATTTTAGAATTCACAGAACAAGACGGAAACCTCTCTTATGTTGTGGATGGTGATTGCCCTGACATGTGGAGGTTTCAAGACGATAAATTTGAATTGATGTTTGACCACCTGCAATAACAGTTTTACCCCATGTCAATAATATTTTGGGTATTGACATGGGGTGTCATATATGATATAATTAAGGTAATTCGAGAGACAAACGGGGACGTAGCTAAATGGTTAAAGCATCTAGCTCATAACTAGACGATTTTGCAGATTCGACTTCTGCCGTTCCCACTATGGAAGCGTAATGACTTTGTTTTCTAAACAAAAAGCGCATAAAGGATGAGAATGGGATTTCGAAATTCCCCGCTTCCACTGTAACAAAAAATATTTCAAGAGGAGAAATAGTTTATGAACGAATCGCAGTCCTATGAGGATTGGTCGAAAATAAAAAACGTTGAGGAGGTAGAAAGATTATGGGTAGTAATTTAAAGGGGTTCTTGCTTTTATATGGGGACAACAATGCAAAGACAAATTTTATTGATAAGTTGAAGAAGGATTATTGGGTGTGGAATCCTAATCCTTTGAGTTTTTTGAGGTATAATGCCGGGCAACTCGGATGGGAATTCACGAATGATTGTCAAGCGAATGATTTTATTCAATCAATGCTGGATTTATCAAACGACCATTTGGATTTCGAGTTCCAATATATCAAGAAATTTATCGATAAGACACTGATTTCAAATAAGTCAGTAGAGAATGGAAAACTTGGAGATGTTTTAGTGGTATCGGTAAATAAAGAATTAGCCGAACGCTTATTGGGAGAGTATGACTTTAGTGTTGTAAAAGTTACAGATGGAGAATGTGTTCATCTGAACTTTGAAAATGATAGATATGTAATCGGTATGGGTGACACAGATGAAAATATCGAAAATGCAATTTCATCTATTTTTAAATTTGTGATGATTGATGTTGATAAATAAAAAAGGAGACTGTAAATGAACGATATTTCGAAAACGAATAATACAACCATTCTCCAGAATATGGACGATGTGGAACGTGCGGCGAAGGCAATGACTCAGAGTGGTTTCTTCAAAGACACATCGCAACTCGCTCAAGCAATGGTAAAGATTCTGGCGGGTCAGGAAATTGGAATCGGTGCTTTTGCTTCGATGAGTGGAATTCACATTATTCAAGGAAAGCCAACCTATGGCGCTAATATTATTGCGGCGAAAGTAAAGGCATCTGGAAAATACGATTACGTTGTTGAAGAAATGACAGACAAGGTTTGTCGATTGTCTTTCTTACAAGACGGAAGAAAGATTGGAGAGAGCGCTTTTACAATCGAAGACGCAAAGAAGGCTGGAACACAGAACCTAAACAAGTTCCCCCGAAACATGTTGTTTGCTCGTGCTATTAGCAACGGTCAAAAATGGTTTTGTCCAGATGTAACATTTGTTACAATGTACACTCCAGAGGACTTTGGAGCATATTCAGACGACAACGGAAACGTTATCGAGGGCGTGGATGTCACAGACGAAAGTGAAAGCAAGAATACCACTCCTCAAATTCCTTCGGTGGTTCCTCCAGTAGAAAGTCCCGCTAAACCAAAGTATTCGGAATTGAACGAAAAAGTATATGCTTTCGCCATGGAGAAACTTTCGATTGATAAACTCGAAACAAAGAAATTAGTAAAGAAATATACTGAAACTGGAAATCCCCATAATATTGATACAGATGATAAGTTGAATGCCCTGTATGAAGATTTGAAGTCGATTGTAGCCGAAGTTAAAGCCGAAACACGTAACGAACAAGCCTAATCATATTATAAAAAGGAGAATTTAAAAATGAGCGTATGGGTAAAAGGAAATAAGACCGTTGCACTGGTAACTGCCGCTGAAGATAAGGGTAACTACGGAGTTATCCGTTTCACAACCAATCGCCTTGACAAAAAGACCGACAAGCGCGTAAAGAGTTTCTTTAGTTTCTGGAAGGTTGCTGGAACAGCATATGAAGGATTTGATAAGTTGGTTGAGCGTGTAAAAAACTCTCCCAAGTTTGACAATTCCGACAAAAAGAAAGCGGTAATGATTGTAATCAAATCGTTCTCTTTCCAGCAAGAACAATATACAGACAAAAACACTGGTGAAATTGTTTTTTCAAAACAACCCCAGTTCACGGTTTGGGATTGGGATTTCTTCAATGCTGAAGATAAGGGTGGTAAGGAAGGAATGGACACGGCTCCCGAAGTTGAAACTAGTCCGTTCGATGAACAAAAGGAAATTGAAGCAGACGACCCGTTTGCCGACTAAATAGTATTGATAAAAGACGGATTTTATTCATAAAGAGTAAATCCGTCGTTTCCATATCTCCCGATGGAAATATCGAGATATATGGAAGAGACGAATTTATTATTCAAAACGGAGGATTAAGATGAGCGATATAGCGATAAGTTGTACGTGTGGATGTGCTATGGTAAAATTAGACAAACCATGGGAAGATGATGATTTTGTGACATTGGGGGTTTATCCCTCTGGATTTTATTCTTATCAAGATGGTATGTTCAAGATTATGTGGGAAAGAATGAAGATGGCTTTTTATATTCTTATCGGTAAGAAATATTGGTTGTATGAGTTGTTATTGACCAAAGAAAATGTTTCTGATTTAAAGGTTGCTGTAGATAAAATCTATGAAGAACTACGGAGGTCAGATGGAAAATAATTTGAAAGAGGTTATAAACCAAGCAAAGGAATTGAAAGCGCTTGAGCATATTGAGTTGATGGTTGAAGATTTAAAAATTCAAGATTGGGATGAACACAAACTTGCTGGTTGCTGTCCGTTTCACTCAGAAGATACTGCTTCCTTCAAATGGAATGCGAAGTCTAATAGCTTCTACTGCTTCGGGCAATGCAATAAATCATATGATATTTTGAATCATTACATTAAGTTTTATAAAATGTCAAGCAAGACCGCAATTGATAAATTGATTTCTGAATCTGGAGTTGAATATATTCCAGCACCAAAGAAACAAGAATCCGACATCAACAAAAAATACGAATACCCAAACAGAATAGCGAAAGATAGAACCGAAGTTGAAAAATATCTTGGTTCTCGTGGAATTTCAAAAGAAACTCTTGACTTTTTCGATGTAACATCAAATAAATATGGAAATATTTTATTTAACTATTACGATGAATTCGATGTCCTAACCTTTATCAAGGCTCGTGTTTCACACAATGTTTCAAAAGGTGAAAATAAAATTGTTGGAATTATCCCAAAAGACGACAGAGATAAACCAGATGTTCTTGGCGCAGGGCATCGTCCCGTAGTTTACGGAATGGACAAGGTGAGCCCAATAGGAACGTTATATTTGGTGGAAGGAGAATTAGAAGTTCTGTCTCTCCACGAGGCCGGATTTCACAATGTTGTTTCCGTTCCATTTGGAGCAAATAATTTTGGCTGGTTGGAATACAATTATGAATGGTTCAAACAATTTGATAGCATAAAAGTTTGGATGGATAATGATGCGGCAGGAATAAAGGCGCGTAGAGAAATCATAGTTCGTCTTGGAAACAACAAGTGCCGATTTATTGATATGCCATCAGAGATTGATGGAATTTCAGTAAAAGACCCAAACGATGTTTTAGTAAAACTTGGAAAAGAAAAACTAATCGAGGTTGCAAAATACGAAAAAGAACTTCCAATAGAGGGTGTCACTGCACTGGAAGACGCGGAGGATTTCGACCCAGAAACTTGGGATGGTTTAAAAACAGGAATCTCATTGGTTGATGATGAGATTATAAATAAATTTTATTTTGGAACAATCGTGACTGTAACAGGAACGCCTGGTAGCGGAAAATCCACTTTGGTTAATCAGTGGTTTATAACCGAAGCAATCGAGCAAAATTTTCCAGTAACAATTTTTAGCGGCGAGATGTCTCCTTCTATTCTTCGTGGGTGGGTGGAGACAGGAATGGCGGGGAGAGAACACGTAAAACTAAAGGCGAATTCGAAATTTATTCGTTTGATTGATAGAGACACAAGAGAAAAAATAATAAATTGGTATCGTGGAAAAATCCACGTTCTCAAAGATGATGATAACAACATCGACACAATCTTGAAAAGAGCAGAACAAACGGTTATGGTGAACGGCTCCAAGATTATCATCTTGGACAACCTTTCGACCATTGCTCTTGGTGAAACAAGTGACACAAATTCATTTTATAAGCAAACAGAACTTATGAACAAACTGAAGACGTTCGCTTTCAAATACAATGTTCTGATTGTTCTGGTTGTTCATCCCCGCAAACCAAGTGGTGGGAATAGCGCCGAAGGTGCTGGCGGATATGAGATGGGTGGCAGCGGAAGTTTGTTCAACTTATGTCACTACAACATTTCAGTTCGTAGATATACAGATAAGGATAAAAAGGGTGAAAAGAAACAACGTGGAGATGGTTGGAAAACTCCCCCGATTAAACACGACACCTGTGTTCAGTTTTATAAGAACAGGCTTATGGGAACAATTGGAAAAGTGGATATGTACTTTGATTTTTCATATCGCTTCTATACAAAGCCATCAGAACTTTGGAAGAGATATGGTTGGGACAAAGATAATAAGAATCCAATTCCAGGAACCGACCCTAACAATCATGGGACGTTATCTGACGACGCTTTTGAGGAGTAAAAAATGAAAACGATTATAATTGAATATACATACATATTTTATTGTGATGGGAATTTCTTTGAGCAAAATTCTTTTTGTTCGGATGAAGATGCGTTGAGACATGCGAGAAAAGAATCGGAAAGAAGGGGTAAAAAAGTTTCAGTTGCTCGGTGGCTTGAGGAATAAATAATGAAAAAGAGTTTGCATTATAAACTTTGTGATGTTATCAAAAAAAGAGGAACCGAGGTTGAGAAAAAACATGGTTCTTATTGGGTATTGAAACTTCAAAGCAAAACAGTTTTTGTTCTTGATGATTATAGTTGGAGTCTTTCCGCAAGGTATCCAGATAAAACACGTTTTTGGTTTGGCTCAACTTGGGGTACGGACTATGAAAGAGAGTTCAAGTATGTTTCTGAGTTGCACTTATTGTCAACAATTGAACTTTTGGAGATAGAAAAAATTATTGAATTGAGTTATGAGGATGCAAAAAAATATGTCTACGGATGACGATATTGAAGAATATTTTGTTGGAAGCAATTGTGAAATATGCGAAAAATCATTCACCATAAGCGAAGAAGGTTATCCCCAATGCCTTGAAAATCACGATGAATTTTTTAAGAAAATGGAAGAATGGGTCAAGAAAAACTTTACCTCAGAGTGGTATATAAAAACAATGAAAGAATCTCGAGAAAAGAACAGTTAATAAAATGACTATTTTATCAAAGGAGATAAAATGATTACACTAATTCAAAACGGACTAATTTGGTATGATTACAAGGGTGATGAGATTGCATGGAACGGAAAGCAATACTTCTCGGTTTGTGCCGATGGTGGATTTGATACCATTGAAGAAATGGATAAATTCTGGGAAGACTATTTCTCAAGCAATTCTAAAGAAAATCAATGGAGAACGAATGAGTAATCTTGACTGGTTTCTAATTGGTGGGTTTATTTCATTTTTGGTTACATCTTATTTTTGGCTTCAAGTTGTAATCGAAGGAATGAAGAAGAAACAACTTGCGTTCTTCACAGATGGCAAGTGGGTAACTGGGAAGAAGGGCGATACAACCAGGCTTATTGCAATTGGAGGAGAGGTTTCTGGAGACAAGAAGTATGTTATTGGAACAAATAGTCCTGAATAAAATGGAGATTTTATAAATGAAAAAGATAACAGAAAACAGGGATGTTGAGATATGGGTTTCAGATGATGGTCAAAGATTTTCTCGAGAGGACGACTGTGAAAGGCACGAAGAGCGAATAAATGACTATAAAATAGAACAAGGATTAAAGTCAATGACTTTTATATTCCCTTCAATTTTAAAAGACGACATTGATTCGAAATGGTATCTTGTTTCAAACAAAGAAGAGAAAGAATATTTCATTAGAAAGTTTGCAACACATTTTCAATATACATATATCAATGGAACGTTCCATGATAAAAACAGCGTAAAACTTGGAGATTGGGTTGCTAAGATGTACGATTGGCAAGATGGGGAAAGAGAGCAGAAGGGTATAGTTGTTTTATCTTGGCTGTTGAAAGACTTCAAAGATTTTATTGTTAAGGTTGAAGAGTTGACCGTTGATGGGAGATGTTAAATGAAAAAATTTAATTTCCGTGTATATCTTTTTCTAATTGTTATTGCGTTAGCCCTTTCTTCTTGTGGGATAAAAACACAATCTACAGGAGAAGCCCCAATAGAATCAAACTACGCAACGGATGTTACAAAGGTATATATGTTTGGGGATAAATCAAACTACGTGATTAGGTTTATAGATAGGGAAGCAGGAGTGGTTTGCTACTACATGACTAATGGGCTATCTTGCTTATCTCTTTCTGTGACCAATCTTAGATAAACTTGGAGAATTTATGGATAGCATTTTTGAAGATATGGATTTGAACGATATAAAACAAGTTGACTATAAAGATATTTGCGCTGGATTGGATAAACTAAATCCTGATGGCAAACAGTCTTTTCTTATGATGTATTTTGATGGCGAGAAGTTTCACGTTGACAATTCTACCGATGGTACTTACACCTCTCTCTATAGTCGTGACCTTACATTTTTTGAAAAACTTAGATATAAAATATTTGGTAGATTGCCAACCATAGTCTTATCAACATACGGTGGTCTTACAACATTTGGAAAAAGAAAATTGTGGATAAAATAAGGAATTTATCAATATGAAATCATTTGTTTGGCACATGGCAAAAGAACAACCCAAAGATACGTGGGACTCCTACTTATTATGGGTTAGTGATGGAAAAGTCTCTTTTTGTTGGAGCGTTCTTCAGTCTTGGCATCCCAACGCCAAGAGGTTTTATACTGGAGCATATGAGTATTTCGATAAATACGAGACCTTGAAAATTGTGAAGTGGTGTAAAGTTCCAAGTCCATCAAAAATAGATTTTAGATAGGGATTTTATCAACATGAATATTTTAAACAACTATAGGATTCAAAACGGATGTCATAACTGCAATCACAACATGGAAGATTCTCCACAGGATGATGGAACATATTACTATTGTAACATCTTGGCTCAGATGAATCACAAACTATTCAATTCTCCTTATCATAGTCTCAGCACTAAAAAATATGAGTTTTTGAGACAGTGGAGTTCCGAAAACGGGGTTGAAGCGTTTGGAATTTGTGATAAATGGGAACAGGGAATAAACAAATATGAATAAAACTTTTATTTTATCGAGGAAAACATGAAAGAATATATATGCTTAAATTGCCACAGGGTATTTCGTGCAGGAGAACTATACTCCAACTGTTGTGGAAAGACAGAGGAATTTCTACTAGAAAAGCATGGGACTCTATTGGTTTCAAGTTCAAATTCATGGATAGATGTTTATAAAAAATGGAAAAACAATGAAATAGTTCAGGAAATTTCATATGAACTAAACAAAGAAGGATGTTATAGCGCATCAGCAGTAATAAATGAATTTATTCAAAGATTGATTGAGTCACAACAAGGAGAATAATATGTGGAAAGACATTGAGAAAGAACTTCCGAAAAAAGGGGGAACATATCCCGCAATTACTCTTCATACTGATGGGTTGAAAAGCCGCATGTATCTTATATATCTAAATGGAAAATGGTATTACGATGGTGACAGTGATGAGCCATATGTCCTGATTTCTGAATTCGGGAAAACCGTTATTGCGTGGTTTGATATTCCACCCTATGAATAAAACAACGGGAGCAAACATGGAAAACCAAAAAGAATTTTTCCCTTACGTCAACATAAAAACTGGAATGATTCGTTATTTTGACGATGGAGTTCCAGAGGAACAAAAACCAGAAGAATGGAAAAAGATAACCGAAGAGGAATATCTTCTATTCTTTAAAGTCGTAGATTATTTTGTTCCTGTTAGACTTGGGATGTATGTTGACATTTTAAAAAGAGACAATAAGAGAAGGTACGATAATGAAAACAATGAATAAAGGATAGTTGACATGAAAAACAACAAAGAGAAATATGTATTGGGAAACATTCTTCGAGGTTGGGTCGAGGGTGAGTTTTCCTCCGATGAAGGAGCTTGGAATGCTCTCGCCAAACAATTTGACAGCTTATTCCCTTCTGAAAACGGAAGGCGGGTTTATATGTACAAGGAAGTGCCAGTTAAATCGGATTGCACAATTGGAAACAAAAGTATGAATAAAACAGGAAATTTATCATGAGTATAAACGAACCATATCCATATGGAGTAGTATCAACTATAACAGGTGAAGACCTGACAGGTGGAACACCAGCACGATATATGGCTAATAACAGCCTATCGTGGGGTTCAAATTATAAAGCCCCCTTAACACTTGACGATTTAGATGTTGAAGCATTATGGGACAAGATGTATAATCACGCAAAGAAAATATGGGTTGCGTGTGGATATTGCAATTCAGCAAACGCTTTAGGAAGTTCGACCTGTTGCCGATGTGGAGCAGGATTAGGAGATAATCATGTATAAGATTTCACTGTATATGAAAGATGGAAGAATAGTCGGAGTGGATGGAATAAACAAAAGCAACGTGGACAAGTTTAAAAAGTGGTATTCTAATTATTTCAACATGGTTTTAAATGCTTGTACATCTCTTGGAAACACGCAGAGAAACGTAGTTGTTTCTCATAGAGAAATAAGTTTTTATTATGTGGAGGAAGAATGAGAAATCCAAAAAGAATTAAATCTATCCTGTCTAAGATGGAAAAGTTATGGAACATGTATCCTGATATGAGATTAGGTCAGCTTCTTTATAACTATGCTGGATTCTCGGACAAAGATTACAATAGAGAAGATTTTGAAACAGAAATTGCGCTAGACCAATCTGTGTACGAACATACACCAGCAGGAGTTGAAGAAGAATATGATTCTACTACTTATACTAAAAGCGTATCTCATAAGTTTTAGTTTCTTCTTCATTGTTTATACTGTCTTTGCCATGAAAGAGAGAAAGGGATTTAATTTTGACCCGATGGATATTGCAGAAATTTTCATAGCTTCTGCGACATTTCCGATTTCATACTGGTTTATTGTTTTCGGAAAAATTAGGGTTGTTGTAAAGAGAGGAGATAATCATGAATAAGTTTTTTGAAGATTATAAGACAGACTTCTCCAATCAGGTGAAGTCAGAGTTTAAGAATGTTGAATTGCGGTGGAACGGAGACAATCCAAACTTAATCTTTCCCGATGGTGCAGGGAGTGATTTGAAAGATAAAGCAATAGCATTTGTTGAACTATTATATCTCGTAAACGATGGAGAGGTTGTGTTTCATCGTGAACTGGAATGCAAGATTGATGAATAAACTTCATATTTTATCAAGAGGTTATAATGCATATTCTATGTTTTATATTTGGACATGATTATCATGAATGGATTAGCAGACCGAGAAATTTGCTAGTTAGGGCGTGTTCTAGATGCGGAAAATCACAATATCAAACGGGAAATCCAGATGGTAGGTTATACTGGATTGATGAAGAAAGGAGTGAATAATGTCAAATCAAGAGGTCAAACTTGACTGTGCAATATGGGCTATAACTTTTGTGTGCTTTCTTGTAATAATTATTGTGTTTCCAATGTTTATGAAATAAGGAGAAAACATATGAGTAAACCTAAAAAATATCTTGTTTCTCCAGCAACAATGACCATGTACGACAATGCTACTGGAAAAACAATCTCATCCAACGGTAATCACATGATTGGAAATATTTTTTCGGACGATATTCAAACAGCCGAACCATCGAATCAGATTTCAAGGTTACTTAATGTATATCTAGTTTCTTGTGGGTCAAAAGAATTTGTAGAACTTTGTCATGATGGAGACATAACTCTTTTTCCAGATTGGATTCTATCATTTTCATACGACCTAATTGATGCCTGTTGGGATAGATTTAGACTGTTGGAAAATAAAAAATATAAGGAGAAATAAAAATGGAAGGATACATTCAGCACTACAAAAGAGTATCGGAATCGTTTGATGAATTCATGAAGGATTTAGACAACAAGTTTTCATATCATGAAGCAAAGGGAGACCAATCTGTAAGATATGAAAATATTAGAAAGATGGCTAAAGATATGGCTATCATGCTTGATGGTTTATGTCCTTCAAGTCGTGAATTGAGTTTGGCTATGACCAATCTTGAACAGGTTGTCTTTTGGGCTAACGCCGCTATAGCTCGCAATGAAGAACTCATAATGCTTCCGTTGTCCGATGTTGCTTGAGGAGAAAAATGATAATCGCTAAAACGCTAGTGGCTATGCTTAGAGGAATAATGCTAAGTTTTCTAATTTTTATATTTTCTCAACCAAATATTGAGTTAGACCGAATGGATTGGATTTTAGTCTTTGTTTTATGGTTCGGGGTGTTCTATCAAATTAGTGAATAAAATATAACTTTTATCAATACTTTTTAGGAGCATAAATGTCTTACAAATATAAAAAAGGAGACTTGGTAAGAGTTTATAGCCTACAGTCTTTTTATCACGGTGGTTTTTTGAATGGGGATTTTGCCATTATTTCACAAGACCAATGTGGAGCATCCGTTCTCGTTACAGTGTGCAGAAATATTTCGGGGGAATACAACTTGGATTTTAGTTATGAATTATATGAAAAGCAACTGGAGTCTATAATTTCTTTTGATAAAATAAAAGAAAGAGACAGAATCAAATTAAACAAAATGCTATTAGAAAAATCACATTATAATGAGATATGTAATTTAGACAACAAGGATTTTCAATCGAGATATAAAAAGTTAATGCTAAGTTTATCTAAGAAATATTCGTGAAGATAAAATAATTTTTATCAATACTTGAGGAGGATAAAATGACAGGGAGAATTTCTGTTTGGGACGATGAGGGATATGAGTGGTATTTCCGAGATGGAAAAATCAGAATGGTTTTAGCCGAGGAAGAAGCGGAGACGGAAGAAGAACGAGAAGAGAACGGGTATTATGCTCGTGACCTACTCCATGGGGTAGAGGTTCTCGAGGAATTTGGATATATAAGTCCCGATGGATTTGACGAGGGGGATGATGACGAGTAAACATATTGATAAGATAAATGAAAGAAGATTCTCGTTTAGCTCATTGTCTACGTTTGAGAACTGTAAACATTCATTTTTCCTAACGTATCTCGATGTTGAAAGGGAAAGAAAATCGAACATCTTTTCGGAATTCGGAACGCTCTGCCATGAGATTTTGGAAATGTACTTTAGAAATTACTTTGAGGCAGATGAATTGCCAGAAGCATACTTGAGGGCGTGGGACAGAACAATGAAGTCTCCGCCCCCTGGTTTTATCAAGAAGAAAAAATATCTCGATGATGGATATAGGTTCTTTCAATATTTTGATTTCGACAAATCAAAATATGAGCCGATATTTATTGAAGATAAGATTGATGTTGATTTAACGGAATGGAAAATAGTTGTTAAGCCAGACTTGGTTTTGAGAGAGTTGTCAACTGGAAAACTTATTTTGTTGGACTATAAGACCTCCTTGGTTTTTAAGTCTGGGGTTCTTGATAAAGATAAGTTGAACGGATACAAAAGACAGATGTTGATTTACTCCTTATTTCTCAAAACAAAAGGAATCAATATTGATGAAATCTGGTTATGGTTCCTACGAGATTCTGAAAATCAATTTGTAAAGTTTTCCACGAGCGAAGATTTAGAAGATAAGGCTGAAAAGTGGATTTCTAAGATTGTGGGTAAAATAAAAGAAGAGGATGAGTTTGCACCAAAAGAAAAAGTAGATTTTTTCTGTAAAAACTTGTGTGGGGTATCCGAATGGTGCTCAAAATTTAATGATAAAAAATAATGGAGAAAATATAAAATGACCGATTTCCGATTTTTAGCAATATGGCGTTATGATAAATTGAAGATTAAACTTGAGGGGTTCAAGATTTTTGAAACACTTGAAGAAATTCAAGAACTGGAAAAACATTATAAGAGCATTGGAAAGATTGATTTCAACGTTGGTGGTGCTGTAATCTCATATGAGAATTATGATGAACTTATGAAAGACGTTGAGGTTCTACCAGTAGTAAAGAAGTATTCAGATGCGTTACAACTCATGTTTGAAGACACTAAATTCGGTATTTTTCCAATTTAGTTATATTGAGCGGGTATCGAAAGATAGAAGGGCTTCAAAACCTCCCGTTCAAATCATTGACTTTTAGATTATAATATGATATAATTAGACTTATTTCGAAAGGAGAAACAAATGAATTATGTAAATTTTCACTCGCACAGCATGTTTAGCAATACTTCCACTCCCGATTGCACCATTACAAATGAACAAAGGGTAAATCGATGCGTTGAACTGGGAATGACGGTAGCAAGCAGCGTGGAACATGGAACCCAAGGAAGATTCATTGAAGTTTATGAGTTGGCAAACAAGAATGGAATCAAGCCTCTCATTGGAACGGAAGTCTATTATGTAAAGAATAGGCTCGAGAAAGATAGAACAAACGCGCATGTAATTATTTTGGCGAAAAATAACGAGGGAAGGAAAGAAATAAATTGGATTTTATCGGAAGCAAATGTTTCTGGATATTATTACAAGCCGAGAATTGACCAAGAACTATTGTTGTCGTTGAACCCAAAGAACGTTTGGGTTTCCACGGCATGTGTGGGCGGCGTTTGGAAATACGAAGACCATGAAGAAATAATAAAAACTTGGAAAAATCACTTTGGAGACTCCTTGTTTCTAGAAGTACAAAATCACAACACCGATAAGCAACGAGAACTCAATCGGGAAATTTTGAAGTTGTCAAAAACACTTGGAATAAAAATAATTGCGGGAATAGACAGCCATATGATTTATCCAGAACAAGCAAAAGAACGAGACGACTATCTCTTGTCAAGAGGAATTGAGTATCCTGATGAGGCTGGATGGTATTTGGATTTTCCATCATATGAAACAGCAAAGGAAAGATTTGTAAAACAAGGTGTTTTATCAGAACAAAAAATTGTTGAGGCTTTAGAAAATACAAACGTATTCAATGAAGTTGAGGAGTATGTTTCAATTATTTTTGACAAAACAAAAATCAAACTTCCAACCATCCATCCTGATAAAACACAAGAAGAAAGAGACGCGATATTGTGGGGCATTCTGAAACAGGAATGGAAGAAAGAAAAAGAAAATGTTCCAGTAGAAAAACACAAACTATACGAAGAGGAAATCAAAAAAGAATTTTCTGTTGTAAAAGAAACGGGAATGTCCGATTACTTTCTTATCAATCACGAAGTCGTAAAAGAAGGTAAAGCAATGGGTGGGTCGATTACATTGACGAGTCGCGGCTCGGCACCGAGTTATTATATAACGAAACTTCTTGGTATTACAACCATAGATAGAATTAGCGCTCCTGTAAAATTATTCCCAGAAAGATTTATTTCTAAAGAGAGATTATTGGAAACCAAGAGTTTGCCGGATGTGGATTTTAATCTTGGAACGCCCAAGATATTTGCTGAGGCACAAGAGAAGGTTTTGGGAGTTGGACATAGTTATCAGATGGTTGCCTATGGAACCGTAAAAAATCTTGGCGCTTGGAAACTGTTTGCCCGTGTCGCAGGTGTTGATTTTGATACATCCAATCATATCTCCGAGAGGCTGAACGAATATGAATATGACTTAAAACATATCGGAGAAGATGAAGAACTTTCTGTCTATGATTATATCGAGCCAGAATATCATTCCGTTTATGACGAATCAAGAAAGTATATTGGACTTGTAAATACCCTTACCCCGCACCCTTGTGCGAGTCTTATTTTTACACACGAAGACATTCGCAAGGAATTTGGTCTTATAAAAATAAAAACGGGAAACGTAGAGCATCTGTGCGTGAATATAGATGGAAAACTAGCAGAAGAATACCTGCTACTGAAGAACGACTTGTTGAAGGTGGCGGTAGTTGATTTGATTTACAGAGTATACGACAGGATTGGAATCAAGCCTCACACGTTTCCAGAGTTACTTAAAGTATGCGAGAATGACTCAGAAGTGTGGGGAATATATGAAAGAGCGTTGGGAATGGGAATCAATCAGGTGGAACAACCTGGAACCATTGGTCGTGTTGCAAAATACAAACCAAAGAATATTTCAGAACTCTCCGCTTTTGTAGCAGGAATCAGACCGGGATTTAAGTCAAACTACAAACAGTTTGAATCAAGAGAGCCATTTTCATATGGCGTAAAAACAATTGATGACTTGATTCAAACAGAAGAATTTCCACAATCTTATATGCTATATCAAGAAAACGCAATGCAAATTATGGCATATTCCGGTATCGCGTTAAGCGAGACTTATGACGTTATCAAACATATCGCCAAAAAACGTGTGGAAAAAGTTTTGAAATACAAAGAAATATTTGTTCAAAACATGACCAATAAGGTCATGAACATTGAGGGATTTCCCCTTGAGAAATCCGAACAAGTTGCAAATGATATTTGGCAGATTATTGAAGATAGTTCGCGGTATAGTTTTAATGCCTCTCACGCCCTCTCTGTTGCTGGTGATAGCCTGTATGGTGCATACTTGAAGGCTAAACACCCCTATGAGTTCTACGAGGTCTTCTTACAGATGCTTGAGGATGATGGGGACAAAGACCGACTTGCAAAAACGAAAGAGGAGGCACAAGAAGCATTTGGAATCACCTTCCCTAACTATGAATTTTTTCAAGATAACAGGAGCATCGTTGCCGATAAGTCAAAAAAGATAATCTCATCATCACTCAAATCACTAAAAGGATTTGGGGCAAAGATTGGCGAAGATTTATATAACATGTCTTCTTGGACTTTCGGTGGGTTTGTTGACTTCTTAGTTCAAGCAGAAGAAAACGGAATGCTATCTTCTAAATTTGAAAAACTTATTCTGATTGATTATTTTAAATGTTTTGGAAAGAATAAAAAGTTATTGACAATCTGGAACGAGTTTCAAACTGGAAAATTTAGATATTCAAAGAAACTAACAGAGAAGTCAAAAGAAAAAAGACTGGTTGAACTTTATAAACTAGAAGCAGAAACACCCGATGAAATGATTTCGTTCTCTGAACAGATTGCAGCAGACCTTGAAATCATAGGAAAGATTTCTCGTGTGTATCCGGAGGTTGATAAATCAATCTGCCACGTACACGACATCAATGATGGGCAAGGAAAATACGCTCCACGCATGAGCATTCGTTCGTTGAAAACTGGAAAAATTGTTTCTGTGAAAATGGCAAAGAAAATGTATGAAAATAAACCAGTGTCAGAAAACAATATAATTATGGTTTATGAGTTTGAAAAGAAACACGCCGTAAAATACAATAACGGAAACTATATAGAACAACCAGAGTTTGTTTACTGGATAAGAAATTTCGAAATCGTAAAAAACATAGATAAACTTTTGGCGTAAGGAGATAAAATGTTTGGGAATGAATACGATGAATTACCCCCCGATAACATTTGATGAGTATATGGTTCTGTGTCAACACTATGGTTATGACACAGAACACCATATCATAAGAGAACTTCTTGTAAAGTTTTGGGATGCTCTTATGACTAAAGACGATAATAAAATCGCACAAGAACAAGTCAATCAATCTTGGAATTTTTACTATCTAAATCAGAACAAATTCAATTAGGAGAAAATATGAGCGCCGATAACGCAATTGTTATTTTAGAATTAGAGGATATGTTTATTGTTGAACACTGTCAAGCGTTGGATAATCTATATTGGGAATGCATGGAATCAAAACCATACCTTATTGCCCAAAGAGTATTTGAATATTTTAATGAAGGAAGCGTGTTTGACACATATGAAGAAGCGCTTGTACATGCCGCAAACCTATTTGACGCCTTGGAAATTGTTGAGTATGGAATCCAGAAACTACAACTTGATTTGACATGGCTTCAACTTGTTTTGGAAGCAAGAAATAATTTGATTGAAGAAATTGCATTTTTTGTAAATGGATATACTGGCAACGCCAGAGAAGATTTTATCGAACAACTAAGAGAATCGTACCGATTAGCGGAGAAAGAACACAATGAACTTACTAAATTCACTGTTTAATCGCTATCATATTTATAGTTATAAAACCCAGTGGTACGTATCTAAAGACTGGGGATTAACAAGAGATGTAAACAAAGCACACAACTTTGTTTACATGTTTCCTTTAATAGCAACAATTTGTAAACGCTATAATAAAAAATACGGAAAAGGATACGGATTCAAACTAAAGATAACGAATATGAGAACTCCAAAAATCGATGGAACCATAAGAGGATAAACTCGATTTGACTTTTTGAAACATGTGTGGTATAATTAGACATAATTTATGAATAAATTAGATGTTTTATCAACACAGGAGATAAAATGACAATTAGGAAAATCAAAGTTGAAGTTGTTCAGACAAAAGAAATTGAAGTCGAATTAGACGATGAGATTATCACCGATGAGTTCAATGCTGATTTTAGAAAATACTTCTATCCTTTTTATGATTTAGAAGACCATGCTGAACATCTAGCCCAATTTAGAGCAAGGTTTGAAGACGAGTCTTTTATTGAAGGATACGGACACGTTCTGTCTGATGGGCAACTTATCTTCTCTGTCGTAGATTACGACAGGGAGGGGAATAAGATTGAGCCCCCAGTAAGAAGAGCGTTCAGAGGAATCAATGTTCGAGTTGTTGACGAAGACGTTGAAACACGAATCATTGAATAAAACCAACATTTTATCAACAGGAGATTGAATGGAAGACTTGGAATATGTTTTTCTTATGATGAAGACGGAAAAGTTGGCTGAATGGTGGAATATTTTCAATGATTGGGAATATCCAAAAGACTTTGTTTTTCCAAAGCCTGATGATTGGGGCACTCTTCTTTTGTGGAGCAAAGAAGATAAAACGGCAAGAACAAAATATACTATTTCTAAACCATACGTCAACGCAATAATGAACGTAATTGGACTTAAGGAATGCTTGCGCTGGCACCATATCCACAACCTAAACATGAAGAATTATCAATTTGAACTGTGGTGGTTTGCACATAAGCGTTTTGATGTTTATACTTTTATGGATTGGAGATAATAATATATGGTAACATATGATTTTAAATGCAATGATTGTTTGACTGTATTTGAGAAATCTTACGACAAGATTTCTGAATATAAGAAACCCCCCAAGTGTCCCAACTGTAACGGGAAGGCAAAAAAGGTTTTGCACCTGCTCCCAGTTGTTCACTACAAGGGAATTGGATGGGGGGGTGGTAAGAATGACGAATCCTAAGATTGTGTCCATGGACGCAGATGGTTTTATTATAAACCTACATAAACCTTGGTTGGGAAGATACAACTACGATTGGAATGACGATTTGACAGTAGAAGAAATTACCGAATGGGGAATGCATAAACTCGTAAAGCCCGAATGCGGAACGAAAATTTATGAGTATATAGAAGACCCCACAATCTATGATGAAGCCCCACCCATTGATGGAGCAATTGATGGAATAAGATACGTTAGAGACATGGGCTATCGCATTGTGTTCGTTACAAGTTCCACTCTCGGAGCATCGGGTAGAAAGTATAAGTGGTTCAAAGACTATGGGTTGATTAATGGACTCAGTGATTATGTTGAAATGTCTGACAAATCTCTCATCCGCTCAGACTACTTGTTTGACGATTATCAAGTAAACATATCTGGTTTTATTGGTAAAGGGGTTTTATATACTCAGCCATGGAATAAATCAAGCACGATTACACCCCGAGTGTTTGGATGGTTGGGTGTGCTTGGAGTTGTAAAATATTTACAGAACGAGTTGAAATATGGCTAAGATTTTTACTATATCTGGACAAGCCAAACATGGAAAAGACACGTCGGCAAATATAATGAAGGAGTGCTTCGAGAGCAAGAATAAAAAATGTCTTATTATTCATTATGCTGATTATCTAAAGTTTATAGCAAAAGAATACTATGGATGGTCTGGAGAAAAAGATTCGACTGGTCGCACACTTCTTCAAAAATTGGGAACAGACATAGGAAGAAAACGAAACCAGAACGTTTGGGTAAATGTTGTTATTGAATTCTTGAAAACATTCGCACAGGATTACGACTACATTTTTATTCCAGACACCAGATTTCCTGGGGAAATTTCAATATTAAGAAAAAACGGATTTAATACGACTACTTTTTTCATTCACAGAAATGATTTTGATAACGGATTAACACTGGAACAAAAAAATCATCCATCTGAAACAGCGCTATTGGATTTTAAATTTGACCATATTGTTTCTGTTGAAAGTAAAATATACAAATTGAAAGATGCTTTAGAAAAAATTATCTTAGATTATAATTTATAGGAGGTGAGATTTGGCAACATTTGTTTTTGAAATCACATTGAATAAACTGGGTGATAGCACTCCCTATAAAATTTTTCATTGGTTAGGTAGAAACACTCTTGATGTAAATCATGAGTTCGCTCACTATATTTATGAATCAGATGAGGAGCAGTATAACCTCCCATTTGAAATTACGTCGGTAAGAAAGCTGAATGAGATTAAAAGTGTTGAAAATGCTTTGTTTTATTTTGAGGAAGATTTCGAGAGTGATGGCATGGACGAAGAAGACTGGGATGGAACAGAACCTTTGACTATGGCTAAAAACATGTCGGACGAAAAGGTTATATTGTTCTCTTGTGAATGCAAAGAAACTCTTCGTGTCGCAGAGGGGAACTGGCCATATGTCAAGTGCCCAAATTGCGAAAATCAAATTCTTCGTCGTGAAATAAAAAATGCCGGTGGGTTATATTATTATGCAAAAGAAGATACGGAAAAGGGCAAGGGAAATAAAAATAAAAAATAAGGAGAAGATACCATGAACCAATTTTCCAAATTGGATGGTAGACATAAATTGGCAACAATCTTTGCTTTGATAGCATGGGGTTGCTCAATGTATTTTAGTTATTTGGGATTTGGACTAGACGCCCCAAATACAAAATGGATGGGTATTATTTTTGCCGCAATTGTTACTGTTGTTGAACTCGTGTTCAATTCCAGCACTAGAAAACTAAGCCAAACACTAATTATTACTGGTTTGCTTTGCTACTTTTACGGAGTATGGACAAACATAGTTGGGTTCTGGGATTATCAAAATCCCAATGTTCCCATGGCTTTATGGAATGCTCATTCCATTCTTCCAATTCTCGTTGGATTTATCTTAGAGGTGTTACCAGAACCACTGTTTATGTGGGGTCTTGGCTCACAGTTTGAAGGAGACCTGATTGGTAATGCTATTGGACTATGGAATGGAACTCTTGGAGCCGCGCAACCACAAGGTCAAAACAACAATAACAATCAACAAAAGAAAAACGATTTTTCAAGTCATGAAGTTTACAGCAATCTTCCAAGACAAAAGAACGACCAGTTTGGATTTATTCCAAAAGAAGACGTTTCTGTTCCAGATTTTATAAACAATAGGAAACAACAAGAGAACAGGAAGATTTCAGAAAGAGATAAGTATTCAAGGTAACAGTGTAAAGCACTTCAGAAATGGAGTGCTTTATTATATTTTTATATTATGGAGGTACATATGGGATTTTCAGAAGACATTATGAAATTGAGGTATTCGTGGGATAAAGAAGATGGAACAAAAGAAACGTGGGAGGATATTGCCTCAAGAGTCTCCGAATTTATTCTATCTCCTATCGACTTTGCGGACAGAGATATTTATAAAAAGAAAATAAAAAAAATGATTGAAGACAGAAAATTTATTCCCGGAGGAAGATTTTTAGCGCAAGCGGGAAGAGATTATCATCAAGTGAACAATTGTTTTTTATTGCGGGCTGAAGACTCACGCGAAGGATGGGGAGACTTGGCAAACAAAGCAACAGTTATGCTAATGTCTGGAGGGGGACTGGGAATCGATTACTCCAACATTCGACCCAAGAATTCTCCACTAAAGAGAAGTGGTGGTTTTTCATCTGGGACAATTCCTCTGATGAAAATGATAAATGAAATAGGTAGGGGGGTTATGTCTGGGGGGAAACGGCGTTCTGCTATCTGGGCGGGACTAAGGTGGTCTCATCTTGATATATTTGATTTTATCGAATCCAAGAACTGGTCTGATGAAATAAAAAAAATAAAAGAAAAAGACTTTGATTTTCCAGCGGCTTTAGACATGACGAATATATCTGTTATTTTGGACAAAGATTTCTTCGATGCATACGATGACAAAAATCATATTGACCATAAACATGCAAAAGACGTTTACTGGAAAGTCGTTGAGAGCATGGTTAAAAACGGAGAGCCTGGTTTTAGTGTTGATTATGAGAACAAGAACGAATCTTTACGAAACGCTTGTACGGAAATTGTGTCAGAAGATGATTGCGATGTTTGTTGCCTCGGTTCAATCAATCTTCCTCAAATAAAAAACATAGAAGAACTAAAAGAAGTCACAGAGATGGCTATTTTATTCCTTCTTTCTGGAACGGAATATTCAGATGTCCCCCATCCGAAAGTAAAAGAAGTAAAAAGAAGAAACCGAAGACTCGGACTCGGATTAATGGGAATTTCAGAGTGGCTTATTCGCAATGGAAAAAAATATGAGCCAAATGATTTATTCGGAGAGTGGTTACAAGCATGGAAAGATTCGAGCGAAAAAGCATCGGAGAAATGGTCTCGTGAACTTGGTGTGAGCAAGCCCATCAAATTAAGAGCTCTTGCCCCAAATGGAACTATTAGCATTGCTGGCGGACAAACAACATCTGGCATTGAGCCAATTTTTTCTCTCGCATATAAGAGACGATACCTAACCCCCGAAGGATGGAAGCAACAATACGTGGTTGATTTTGTTGCCGAGAAACTCCACGAAGAAGGATTTGATATGGGACAAGTGGAAGATTCTTACACCCTCTCCATGAATCCAGAAAAAAGAATTTCTTTTCAGGCATTTGTTCAATCATATGTTGACAATGCTATTTCGTCAACAATCAACATGCCCTCGTATGGCTCACTAGGAAACAATGATTATAAGAAGTTCGGAGAAATCCTATACAAATATTTGCCCAAACTTCGAGGGATAACCGTATACCCAGATGGAAGCCGAGGCGGTCAACCATTAACACACGTTGATTTTAATGAAGCAATCACAAAAAAGAACATCGTGTTCGAGGGAAACGAAGATTGTATTGACGGAATATGTGGTCTATAAAAAGGAGAAAAAATAAATTATGAAAACTCGTGGTTTTGAAAAAATATCAAAAGAACAATGGGAAAAAGACGTTCTTGAACTTCCCTATATGGTGGAGTGGGGTCTTGTCTATGATGATTTGATTTTACCCAAAAGGGCAACAGCACATTCGGCAGGATATGATATTTTTTCTCCATTTTCATTTGTCTTGTTGCCAAACGAATCCTTAAATATTCCAACGGGATTCAAGTCTTATATGTTAGCAGACGAGAAGGTTGTTATTCATCCCAGAAGCGGTTTAGGATTTAAATATTTTATCCGCCTTGCGAATACGACTGGCGTTGTAGATTCGGATTATTATAACAACAAAGGAAACGAGGGGCACTATTGGGTGAAGATTAGGAACGAGGGCGACAAGCAACTAAACATTCGGGCGGGTGAGGGTATTGCACAGTGCATCTTCGAAAAATATCTTCTTGCCGACGGAGATAATTTCTCTGGAGAGGAACGTGTTGGAGGATTCGGAAGTACCTATAAAGAAAAGTCTGAATAAAATAAACATTTTATAAACTCCAAGGAAACCCATGAAATTTCATCTAATATGTATGGAAAACCTTGTAAAAAGGACGATATGATAACCATAAAAAACAAGAAAACATATTCGGGAGAGGGTGTCTACATAGGAAGACCATCGACTCTTGGAAACCCATATTCACACATGAGTGGAACTCTTGCAAAATATAAGTGTTCAACCAGAAAAGAATCAATAGAAAAATATAGGGAATGGTTAAAGGAAGAGTGGGGAAAGAATGGAGCAGTAAAAAAAGAACTTCGGAGATTGTTCTTGATTTATAAAACGACAAGGGAATTAAACCTTATTTGTTGGTGCCATCCTCTTCCCTGTCATGGTGAGTATATCAAAGAAATTATCTTAAAAATGAAATAAAGGAGAATAAAATATGTCAAAGAAAAGTGGTCGTCATCTCTCAAAAAAGTGGATGCCAAAAGGCGCTAGCAAACGCCGAGTTACAAACGCGGAAGGAAAACGTGTTTTCGTATGGGATGGTCAAGAATATCCCTCTCTCAAGAGTTTGATTTTCCGAAGTTTTGTTAAACCAGCAGATGAAAAAGTTGAGCCTGTTGAAATTGAAGTCGCACCAGAAGTCGTAGCAGAATAAAAATTAGTAAAAAAATATCCCCTCTATCGTATGATAGAGGGGATATTTTTTATTTCTACAACTTTATAGTGTAATCCGTTCCGCCGATTGTAATAACTAGTTTTGGCCTGTTCGCAGAAGTTAAAGATTGCGACGATGAAAATATATACGCATCATTTAGTTCTGTTGAAGCCAGTGTTCCCATTTTTAACATAAATCCGTAGTTTCCACTGGGGGCGGTAGCCCAACTTTTTACGGTTACTCCAGCATCAATTGCGAATAAATCAATGGTCTTACTACCCAAAGCGGTTGTTTTCGTAAGAGAAAGGGCTCCGATACTTGTTGAATCCGTATCGGTTGCACTCGTTCCACCCGCCGTAGTCCAATTTGCGGTTCCATATTTCTTATTCCAAGAGGCTGTGTTTAAATCCCAGTCTCCCGCCGCTTTAAAAGGAAAAAGATTCAATGTTTCTGCGCCTGTATTTGAAGCCTTAACGCCTTCCAAATATAAATGTAAAACCGCCGCCGTAATGGTTCCATATGGATTATATTGGGCTATGTCGAATTTCATTATGCCTCTGTATATAGAACTTGCCACACCGCTGGTTTCCCCAACTATTATTTGTTTTTCATTATAATATGGGTAGGTTGGAATTTTAGAATATATATACGTGTCTGATACAGCATCAGAATACACATTTGGAGCATACACTATTTCTAGCGTTGGGGGATTGTACACCGCATCCGAAACCGATAGTTCTTGAGATGCCGCAACTCTGACAGAATTTAAAGATGAGCCAAAGTCTTTTAGTATGACTCCTAGATAACTCCCATTTGTCCAAGTTATTCCGTCCGCATTATTGGGTGACGAAACATAGCCAGGTCTCGTCGCTTCCTTTATGGCGTTCGTAACATCTATGCTTATAAGTTCTTCGTCTCCCCAAGAAGCAACATCAACGTCGCTAACTATCTCTATGCCTGTTACTTTTGAGTTAAGCGTTGGTGCGGTTGTATTCCACGAAACGGGGATTCCCGTACTTTCAAAAATCTTCGTTGTTTTGTTTTTATCACATCCAATAACAATCTTGCAAGGGTCTCCTTCAGACCTTGGGGACGAGCCGTTGCTCATTAATTTTAACGTTGCCGAGACGATATGAGACCCTCTTGCATCATCGGCAAAATCCAAGGTGAATGGAGCCCATGTTTTATATTTCAATTTACTTATGTTCCCAAAATATAAAGCGTCTCCGGTCTTAGAAAAGGTTGCGGCGCTTGCCCCCGTACAATCATCGCTTGAAGACTCAACCGTTATTGTATACTCCACTTCTGACACGGTTGGACTTACTACGGACATACTGGCAGAAAAATGAACGTCCACCGTCGGATTAATCAATATCGCTGGAGATGAAACCTGAGAGGAAATACTTATTCTAAAATCGGCTCTTTTCGTATAAGAAGTAGTAAAACCAGATATATATATTGGAATTGTTATTTCTTTTTTTAAAACTATGCCCAGTGTTTTTGCATTCACGTTACTCCTTTCTGGTTACGGCATCGACATATCAATATTTCCCGCCGAAAAACTAACGGTGCTTCCACCAACAACAGGGAAACTTGGGTTTAAATTATAATAATATCTGGTATTTCCTGCTCCCGGTGTTCCAGAATCAATCAGGAAAACTGAAACGATTGTTCCCCAAGAAGAACTACTCGCCGGAAAGGTCACAGCAATGTCATTTTGAAGTGTGGCAACCGTAGAATCCGACCACGTGGTCTTATCGTTTGTAATATCAACCCTGTCGTATCCTCCTCCCGCTGGTTCTGTATAAACCCCCGTGGCATCTATTAAGGTTGTAGACAACCCCACGTGCCAAACCGCCTCTGGCGTATAAACGCTCGCCCCACCGCCCTCGGCACCGCCGAATATGTGATTGAGAATTTTATTTGCTTCATATGTTGTTGCATTCATTTAGGTTTCTCCTTTCTTATGAGGTTGGTATCGCTTTCCGAATAACAACAATTCCCTGTGCGGGTCTAAATACTTTTCCTGCACTATCTGTAATTATCATTTGCTGTAAATATATGCTGTCTCCAAGAGAACTTGTATTTGCACCCGTTAGAGTGACATCGAAAATATGATTTGTCACAACGGTTCCATCGATTATTCCTTCGAGATTTAATATGTTTTGAGAATCCGGTTGCCCATATATTCCAAGTAACCATCTTATCGTAGAGCCGCTCAGGTCTACGGGAACACCAGACTCATCGTAAACGGGAAAAGATAGCGTCATCTCGCTTCCAGCTATAAAAGAAATATCAGATAAATAATCCGTATTTCTATAGTCGTCATATAGAGTCATAAGCCTCCTTATAAAATAAAAGACCCCGTATCTCTACGGGGTCTTTCTGTTAGTCTTCAATCATCCAAGAAATAGTTTCCACTTCTAGGGGAGTTAAGGATAGTTGATTAAGGTCTTCAGATTTTATCATCACAAGATTTAATTCAACTTCTGTATCTGACAGTGCTTGTGCCTCTGTCATCCATACGTCCATATTTTCAGGAGTAACCTTAGTTATATCGGGCTTATCTTTTTCTTTGATAACAGACCCATATTTCATAATTAAAGCATCCCACTCTGTTTGGAATCTGTTTATTTCTGGATAAATCCTTTTTATATTTCTTCCAAAAGTAAACGCTAGTCTGCCCGACATTTTTTGACTGGTCAAAAAATTCAGAACATCTTTTGATGCATTGATTTGTTTTAATTTCAGTAGCATTACTTTCCTTTTACTTTTTTATAATAGGAAGATTGAAACACTTATAAGGATAGGTTTGTAAACAAATTCCCCCGGGTATTGGTGTGCTGGAAGGGGGCGGCGTTGGGGTAAAACATCTATATGGATAGGTTTGTAAGCAGATAACTCCAGTCTGAGGGGTTAATCTGTTGGTAAACACGAATCCAATTCCAAGTAAAACAGCAATCAAAACTTTAATAGCCTTTTTCATTATATTTCTCCTTTTTATAATTTTTTTAACATTCCGTTGTGGGCGAACAACCCGTCGCCATCTTAATCAAATTAAACACTCCTCATATTCTCTCCTTTTTAGAATTTTATACCCAATTATATCATGGAATTTAGATTCTGTCAAGGTTAAAAAAACATGAAAAAATTAGAGGGAGAAACTGGTTTTAAGGATACTCCTATTATTTCCCATGTAACCGAGGCATTGGTGTTTGCTCTTATGTTTACCGTTGGAGAAGTCCCTGTTGTGTCTAAACACGCCATAAATCCGTTATTCGCTCCCGGAGGTGCTTGAATCCTAAGATTATCTCCCGTTCCAGCAGTAAATGTAACACTGGTTGTTCCTCCCACTCCAGCGAAACCAACTCCTAGTTCGTCAGTATTTGAACCTATGTCTACATTTGGCGCAGTACCAGAGCCAGCACTTGTTACTGGTGTTCCTAAAGGAGTTCCTGAATTTACCCCTGTTGCGCTATATCCTATCCAGCGTGTTGCTTGAGAAGTAGTCCAAGACGCTGAAATAGTATTTATTCCACTTGAAGGATTTACCAAATAGTATGTCGCCATCTTTTTTCCGTTAGTTTGTTCTGTTGCAAACTGAGTCATGGCGACCCCATTATATGTTATAGATAACCCTGTAAGATTTATACCCATCAGAGCAGAAACAATTAAAATCCTATCTGTGCCCGAACAAGTGTGACTCCACGATGTTGATGTTGCCGCCACCTGGTTTTTCTCCGTAGCCGTATCGTAAACAGGAATATCCATACCTATACCTCTTGCCCCACACTAATTACGTCCCATTTTGCATCGGTTGAATTATAAAAAGCACCAACATACAATGTTTTACTGATAACTGTTGTTGCAGGCAATGTCAATCCTATTCCACGATATATTGTGTTCCATGTTATCGCTCTCGCTGTCCCATTGTCTTTGAATCTGAATATCATTTTTCTACCCTGTTGAGGAGTTCCTGTTGGAGCGGCAATTGTGAATGCCGCATTCTGTGCCGTTAATATATGAACTTCATAGTTATCAGAATTTGGTGCGGTGGCATATGCTGATTCTGAAAAAACTCTTGGGTCAGAAGTTAAAACAGCAGAAGAATATGTTCCATTGTTATATACCAAGTTTGGAGAAAAATATAAGAAATTGGAAATTGATATTGCTCCAAAGGATGAATCGTCAACATATAGCAGGGGTGTAGTGGTCAACGTGTAGGTCGCATAATCAGTTGTTTTTTCTTCTATTACAATTTTAACAGTTGCCGCTCCTGCTGGAGCAATAAAAGTCCCCGACTTCACAGTCCACGCTGAGGTATAGAAAGATGCTTCTCCCATGATGTAATCTGTTTTTATCAAAGCGGGGGCAGATGTATACCACTCCAAAGATATTCTCACAAGAGGATATACATATGTAATTGACGGTGGAATACCAGCCTTATAAGCACTTCCCGATATTCCATATAAATATATAGAACCGCCATAACTGAGTCCTGCTGTTACTGAAATAGAAGAGGAGGTTGCTTTCTTATATGTGGAATAGGAAGTGTTTTGAGCCAACAAAGAATAAGTTCCACTTCTTTTATTAGCACTTGACCTACTCCATTCTGCATCTAGTGTCCATGTAGAAACTGTTTCAAAACCCGGCTCTGAAACAAGATTTGCTCCAGCGGGAGAATAATAATTTATTCCGAAAGCTGGATTTGACGAACCACTTGGTATAAACATTCCTTGTTTTGCATATCGTGTGTTTCCAGAATATGTTCCTTCAAACGAGATGGGAAAGTCTTGCCCGCCTGTGGCAACCATTGTTTGTCCCCTGCCATCAAATGTCATAACTCCATTAGACGTAGTGATAGTTTGTCCACTTCTTCCTAATAGAACAGTCCCATCTCCCGCACTAATTCCGGATTCACTTAAAACAACTTCGTTTGTAACCGTCCCCGAATCCCAAGGTGTTCCCGTATGATTAAACAAGGTCAAACTAGAATTTTCTCCCGAAGTCATTATGATTCCACCGCTTCCAGAAGAGCCATAATTAACAACCGCCTGACCTTTTTTCCACAGGGGATTATCGTCAGCGGTATATGCGGATGCTTTATCTCTAGTCACCTTATAATAACCAACACCAATAACACTAACCGTATCCAGTGTTCCAGAAAATGTTCCTGCTGTATGACTTCCAAATTTTAGAACAGTTCCATCTGCCACAATTGTGTCAGAATAAGTTCCCGATGAACTTCTAATTGAACCCTTGTTTGCACCAATATAGGCAGTTATATCTCCGGCGGTTCTTGTTACGACATATGTAATTATATATGTTTTTCCTGAAACAAGAGTTCCAGCGGTTTCTTCTATAAATCCTGTTGCAGTTGAAGCGGTTGCCACATTGCTACCGATTGTCCACCCTGTCCCCTTTGTCCAAGCAGTATCGGAAGAGAATGTACCATTGACAACTATTTCAGAGACCTCAAACCATTCATCATCAATACCATCTTTCATTCTAAGAATGTTTCCAATGGCGAAGGATTCGTCCGCTTCTGTTTCCAGATAGCAAGTATCTAATGCTGTCATGTCTGTTAATAAAACGTCAGCTGGTAAAACATACATTGTTCCACCAATTGCTGAAATAGTATCCTTTTCGAATACCGATGTTTTAATCTTACCCCTTGCTACGATATTATTGAACTCGGCGTTTCCATTTACGCCATCTATTTGAAAGCCCGTTGAGCCAGCAACATAATTACTTGATTTAAATATGGCGGTTGTTCCATCTAAAATAAGATAATTATTTGTGATGTCGCCAATTGTCATAATTCCGGTGATTGCACCACTTGTTGCTGTAATAGCACCACTTAATGTTGCACTTGTTGCTGTTATATTTCCGTTTGCATCAAGAGTAAAGTTTTGTGCTTGAACCAATAGTCTGCTTCCATCCCACTGTAAAAAATTATTCTCGTTTGAAAACAATGACATCTGTGGGGCGGTATCATAACCAAAATACGCTCCCACAAAGTTTCCAAAACTAGTGGGAGGATTTATTCCATAGGAAACATATCCGGACGTGCTAATAATCGCATTTTTGCTTCCAGGACCCAATAGGTTTCCCGTATCATTTCCTTGTCCGCTTGGCTCTCCAACACTCACACTTGTTCCTGCTAAAGCGAGGATGTCTTGCGTCGTTGAAGAAATTCTAAGTGCCATACATACCTCCTTTTATAATCCAGAAACACTTGATGCGTTTTCGGCTGATTTCATAAACATATCAGCGAACTGGAAATTACTGTTGTTAAGCCTTACCCTGTTGCTGAATATCATATTGAAAGATGTTGGGTCATCGTATTTATACTCTATCTCCAATAATGCCGACTCCACGGTCTCATCTTCTGATACCTCTATGTTTACAAGTTTTCCAAGCTCTATTTTTGTGATAAAATCCTGATATTCGGGCATGGCTAAAAAGTTAACAAAATCGCCATCGAGTTCGTATCTTGGCTTCGAAGCCCTATATAAAACCGACACCCCATAGTCATATAAAGATTGTAACTGTGCCTGTCTATGCTCGGGTGGCTTTGATTCGTCTACAACTATAAAATTATTTGTATATGTATTTTCAAATATAAAATCCTGAAGTTTTAGATATTGAGATTCTGTAAAATTAGTTGAATAATTCAAAATTTCAGACGCTATCGAGAATTTATTTATAATAGATTGAATGCTTAGGGTGATACTTGTATTTGGAATTAATGCATCAAATAAATAAAACAAATCCCTGAGATATTTTGTTGAATTATTTATCACAGAATCCAATAGAGAATATTGTTCTTCAGATAACGTCCAGTAAATCTCAAGATAAGATTTCATCAGCAAAATAAGATAATCCAATGAAGATATTAGACTTGAAAATTTTTCAATTATATTACCCCGAGAATCCCCCAGTTGTTCCAAGTCTAGCTCTGGGGCAGTAGATATATCATTATAGATGTTTTCCCATGTTTTAGAGAAACTGACAATAATATTGTAGATTGAACTTTCGCTTCCAAATTGTTTCGGAGAACTTAATTCTATTAGAAATCTTTCGAAATTCTTTTTGGAAGTAAATTGAAGTTGTGACGTTATTCTCTTTGTTTCCTGTTGAACGGATTCTATGCTCAATTGTTTTGTATAAACCTCTTTGTTTTTTGAACTTATTGCGACGCTGGTGTTTTTTATTTTTTCTTCCACCTCTGTTGTATCACCCCCCGCCGCCCGAGTTGCTCCCAGTTCTGTTATGAGTCCAGCAAGTTCGGCTTCTAATTCAGACAATTGTGTTTTTAAGGTGTACATTTCTAAATAGTAGTTTGTCAATTGAGAATTGTATGCGGCATACGTTGGTTGAAATCCAGATATTTTTGATTCCCACGCATTAACGGCAGATACAAGGTCTGAACTCATCCATTCCGAAGTTGTAAAATAATCAAAATTATATATAACATCGGTACCGAGTGGGTTGACTCCCCGAATATTTAAATCCCCATCCCCGTAGCAATATAAAGCAGTCGTCATTTCATCTGAAAACTCAGTTAAGTTCAACTTTGAACTGATGTTGTTGAAACTAAAATAAACCCCGACATTATCATTTAAATTTGGTATCGAATAAGCAGAGATTGTTTTGTTTATAATATCAAATGTAAAAACACAGTTAAAGGCTAGTTCCACCTTCGATATTAAGAAATTATATAGGGTTGTATTGTCGATTTTAAAACCCCTTCTGATTTCTGTTCCACTTGTGTCATACAGAATGTCAGGGTCTACATATGATATAGTCCATCCAGGAGAATATTTTAATGCAATGTCCAATAGGCTATCGTTCGGGTCTGCGGAGTTATATAGCATTATAGAAACAAGTTGAAAACCCGTCATTTTTCTATGAACCATTATGTTTTCAATCGATTTGCATACAACTGTTTTTATTGGAATCCTTCCATCCAAGTCCTCTGGACATTCTGTTATCATGTATTTTCCAACGTTTGGTATCAATACGACCATTTTATTCTTTATCAAATTATATGCCGGCAAAATAGTCGTTCCATTATCAGATGACTTTGGAAAACTAAAAGACAGTTCCCCCATTGAATTAAAACGCAGAGTGTTTGTTATTTCTCGAGCACCCTTGAGAGAGGCAACGGGAACATCATTTGGAGTACATAAAACCAAGTCGGGTATTTCTTTTTTTAAAAAATAATCGAAAACCGAAATCATTCTTATTCCTCCTTATGATATTTTCTTTGCAAACTGATGAGTAAAGGATATTGATTCGATATTTCCAGATATTGTAAAATTATTATTTCCCTTTATATATCTCAACCATTTATAGTTTGTAAAATATGGAAAAGCATTTGTCCTCATGTTTGATGTTATTATTTGAAGGTCGTTATCAACTGTTATCTGCTCACTGGGAGAAAGTCCCGTGAAAGTAAAGGTTCTACTGCTTTCCGACGTATTTATAATTGAAAGATTTCCGCCAAAAGAGTTCATTTTAAATGTCACACTGGGATATGTATAGTCAGCATTATCTGAATCGTTGTTGATTGTTATGGAATCATTTACTGTATAAGTACTTGTTCCATAATTATATGAAATAGTTTTTGGATATTCCCAAGCAAATGGACTATCACAAACTATTTCGCCCGAGTATCCTCTTATAATATTCCCGACCCTCTCGGTTTTTTTTCCTGTAAATATGCAATTATAATACACATACTGCATATCGGGTTGTATAATTTGTAGTTTCTTATAAGACAACCCTCCAAATAACCAGTTGGAGATTACAGAATCTTCTATCGCTGATATTTCATGCTCGACATTTATTGTTATCGGCATCTTTAATACGGGTGTCTGTTGAACTCCCAGAAGGTACAACTTTGGTCGTCTATATAATTCTTGAGTATACAACTCGACATCCGAACCGTCCGTTGAATCAGACTCTCCAGCAGAAGAAATATGAAGCCCATATTCTGAACTTATAATATTATTGTAGATAAAATTAGCGCCATAAAAAGACATCGCCACTCCTTTCTGTGGGTGAGGGGTGAATTATAATTCACCCCTCACGCGCCACAATTTTAAGATATAGTTTGATTTGCGCTTCTCAGATTTCCTCTGTTTGATAGCGTTTTATTTATTTCCTTTATTACTTTTTGAGCCATTTTTTCTATATTTGGCATAACCGAACTGTCCAAGTTTCCTTCGACGGTTATTGGCATAGACAGTGAAACACTGGAATTGGTGTTGGGTGAAAACTCGGGAGACGCCCCCATTCCAATTAATTTTGGAACAACTCCTTTCATAAAGCCTCTCATCTGGTCTGATGTTGCAGTATATTCGCCTTTTAGCAATCTGGCAAACACCTCATTACTTCCAGACACCTCTCCAGCAAAACCACCGCTGTGTTTCGACTTTGGTTTCGCGGTTGGTTGTAATATTCTGTTTCCGTTTGCGTCGTATGCGGCATTTTCTCCAGCAATTGGCGCTCCAGTTGGTGTAGTGTAAGGATTTTGAAGAGTTGACAACAGCAGTGCATAGTCATAGAGAGCCCAATAAGCATCCTCTATATTTGCTTTGTTATCCACCCACAATTGGGCTTGGTCTTCCAGAAGTGTTTTATTCGTGTCGTTTAATCCGAAGTAACTCGCAAAAGCCATAGATATTTGAGTTCCAGCTTGAGCCGTAAGAATACCCCAAACCGTGCTGGCTGTTCCTCCAGCACCAATCGCCGCCGCAACATCTTGAATGACTTTTATTTGTTCTTGATATTTAAGTATGGTCGCATCGATTCCTTTTAGTTGTATATCGATATTGTTTCCATACTCTCTTTTTGCTTTATCAAGAGCGTCAATCTTTAATTGGTATTTTCTGTCTTCGGAATCTTTTGTTATATCTTCTTCGAGTGCGCTTGCCTCTTCTTCTAATTTTATTTTTTTAGCTTGTGCTTCAAGGCTTGTGTCTAAAGAAAGAAGGGCTATTTCGGACTTTAGTTCGGCTAATGTTTTATTTTTCTTTAGTAAACTATCCGTAAAATCTTCTTCTTCTTTTTGTAACTTTAAAGATTCTTTTTGGGCATCAATCCACTTGTTAAACTCATCTAAGTTGTCCTGAAGTGCTTTCTTTTTTTTATTTAGTTTGTCTACTTCGGCACTAAGTCTTATTTCTTCTTTTGATTTTTCTTGAGATGAACTTCCGCCTCCTCCACCAGTTGACGGAGTTCCAAATATATCCGTCAAAGATGGAACACCAGCAAGTCCAAGGGCTCCAGCGGCGCTTCCAGACATCTGTGCTACCATATCCGCCACACCCGCAACATTCAATGATATTAGTTTCTGAATTAATTCCGATAATCTTTCCGGATATTTTTTCATGAAATTATATACTGAATCCGCTCCCTGAAGAATATCTGTTCCCATGTCCACACTGGCAACATGAGAATCCTGAACAAGTTTCCAAATTGCAACAGATTGTTCCTTTGCTATTTTTAAGAATGTTCCTTGGGAAACCCTATATCCTAAAACATCAATTTCACGCAAAGATTCTCTGGTTGCGTTGATAGTCATTATGATGGCGTCATACTCCACCTGCGACATGTTCTTTGCGGCTAAAGCCGCATCCGCCATGGCTTTTTCTTTCAGAAGTTCTTGCTCGGTGTATTCCCTGAGAAGGTTGGTGTTTATTCTTATTTGTTCGCCTTCTAGTCTCAGGTAATCTTGTCCCGTATTTTTAGCATAATCTTTTAGTTCTTGTGGTATATTTGCAATGTCAGCACCAGTTAAGCCCGCCTCTGACTTTCCCATTAGGTCTACGCCTTGGGTTCCGAGGTCTGAGATTAGTTGAGCCAATATTTCTAATTTTTTAGTTGCCTCTTCTGCCGATAGGGTTATATTATCAATAAATCTTGGTCTGTCATCTTTTGTTACGCGCTCGAGCCACTGTAAATGTTCATATTCTGCTTCGGTAAGGGCTTTTAGTCCATCTATATATATTCTTTGATGTCCAACGCCTTCAACATATATTCTTCCGTTTTTGTCTAATTTTGCGCCAATTTTGTCGAGAGCGTCAGATGTTGATTTTTCATATTCTTTCCACGATGAAGATGTTTCTTGAAGCAATGGCATTATCTTAGACAACGCTTCGAGCCTCATTTTTTGTAAATCATTTGAGACCATTCCTGCGCCAATACCACCATCTCCAGCGTGTGTTGCATTTATCAAATCGGAGTATGCTTTTAGAATTGATTTTATAGTTAATTCTTCTTCTTTTAGTTTATCAATTCTAGAATCCGATGAGGCGGCAAAATTCGCTCTTCCTTCGTTGACTCTTCTTGTTATTTCCGTATTGAACATAACAACAATTGCCAGTACAGATGCGATAGCAACAGCCCACGCATTAGTTACGGTTATCATCCCCATTAATCCATTTCTCCAGAGAGAAGTGATTAATGTTATATTCACGGGCGACAAAATTCCGACCATAAAGGTGTTGACAACTTGTGCTTTTATAAGAGTTAAAACACCAAGAACAAGATATAGCGCGTTGGTTAATCCACCAAGATTTGTTATTCCGTCAATTATACTAGCAGACATATCATAGAAGTTTTGTATGACTTCTGATTTTAATGTTTCTCCCCAAAGTTGTTCCCATGACGCTTTCATTCTTGATTGAGCGGCTTCAACACTATCCATATAGATGGCGTATCTTTGTTCCGCTAATCCAGATGAGTTCTTTTCTGCTGTCAATTGCTTTCTTATTTCAAGTTCGTTTCCCAAAAGGCTGAGGACTATGTTTTGTTGCCGGACTCCACCGATTTGTTGAGCAATAAACATTTGGTTTTCTTTAGAGAAAGAATTCCATTTTTGTGATAATTCATCAATAACATCTTGCATATCTCTAAAGTGACCGTTGGAATCCCTTAAACTAACGCCAACTTCCATCAGAGACTTTTCAACCTTATTAATTGCCTCACCCTCATCATCGAATGCCTTCATATCTTTGATGGCGGTCATACGAGCAGAGATGGTTTTCATTGCTTGACCGATTGTTTCTGAACTCAAACGAGTGGTACTCGATACTGTTCCAATATAGGCAGCCAAATGGTCAAAGTCAATTCCAACTTGTTGTGCCGTAGCAGATGAGTACTGCATTGCAGTTGCTAATTCATGTGCACTAGTCGCAGCTATATTGTCAATAGAGATTAGTTTATTGACAACGGCGGTTGTTTCTTCAGCGCTCAACTTAAAGCCGTTCATAATGGCGGTCAATGCTTCAGATGATTGAGCCGCTTCCATATTGCCAAGTTTTGATAACATGGTAGAATTCTTAATTAATACAGCCGTCTCTTCTGCTGTCTTACCCTGTCTCACAAATTCCAAACTTCCTTTTGCAATATCTAATGTTGACACAGACATTTCTCTACCAAGATTATTATAACTCTTAGCCAAAGCGTTTATCTGTGCATCTGTTTGACCAGAAACAACTTGGATATTTACCATTTCTTTATTTAAATCTGATACATATTTTATACCATTTTTTAATTCTTGAGTTGCTGCGAAAAATACTTGAGCCGCAATAGCAAATAATCCGAATCTTTCGAAGACTTGATTTAGTTTATCTCCAAAACTCCTGGCAGATTTTGTGCTTTTTTCAAATCCCAGTTTTGCATCAGCGTTTGCATTATTCAGTTCTTTTATTCTGTTGGTTGTTGCCGCTATCTGCGACGCTGGCATCCCGGGATTTAAAATTAAATCTTGGTTCAGCCCCTTTATCTCTTCGGCTCTTCCGAGAGATTCCGATAGGGCTTGAGAAGATTTATATCTTTTAGAGTTTGCCAATAAATCATTTGCCGATTTTAACGCTCTTTCTCTTATCCGTAGTTGTTCTTTTTCTTCTTTTGTTATCGTTCTTTCTTCTACGTTGATTTCTTTTAGGGTGTTCTTCAATTCCTTTTCAAGAAGAACAACGTTTCCGACGGTGGACGCCAATTGGCTTGCGCCCATCTTGGGATTGTTTGTTATGTCAGAAACCAGTCCAGATAGGTCTTGTGCTTGAACTTGACCTTTTCCTAAAGATGGAGCCCTAAAATTCAAAGTTGAGAGTTTGAATTTTTCAACAAGAGCACTTGCCTTATTTAATTCTGCGTTTACAGATTCTATCAATCCAAGTTTTATTTGACCCGGTTTTAATGAACCGCTATTTTTTAAGTCCAATTTTATTGGAACGACTATGCTTCCATATGTTTTTCTCCAACTTTTTACACTAGCATCGTTTACTTTCCCTAGGATTGCATCTATCTGAACTTTAAAATTTTCATTATTTCCCATATTTCACACCTCCTTTTATCATATTCACATATGATATTATATCTTTGTTATTTTAAGTTATCCAACTCTAGCCAAACCTTGTCCTTGCTTGTAGAATCATCGTAAAGTGAGACCATTTCCAAGTTGCTCCAGCCAACCAAATCTTTTATAAGGGTTGGTGGAATGTTTTTTTTAGATAACTCTGTGACTAAAAAATGCCTCAGACAATGTGGATAGAAGGAGGTTTTCAAATAATTTTCTATTGTTGTTACCCAAGAACGAATAGTCCCACTTGTTGCGGGTTCACCATTGTCTTTTATGAATAAGGTGTTATGTTCTAAATTATTTTTTTCCAATATGGTTTTACGTTCTTCAATCCATTTTCTATAATATGGAATAAACTTTTCTTTCAAAATATATTTAAATAATTGTTTGCCCTCTTTTCCACGTCCCTTTGTTTTTATTTTCACCTTTGTTTCCATAAATAAATCACCAAAGGCAACGTTGTTTTCGTCTAGCATGTCGGTTGTAAACCTCATTAATTCTGCAAATCTGGAGCCAGAATAGATTGCCAAAGCAACCCAACACGCCTGTTGAGAATTTGTTTCGGATAGATATTTTAACAAATCTTCCACCTGTTCATCAGAAAGAATCGTCTTCTCTCTCCTGAACTCTTTGGGAACACTCTCGATTGTTTTCAATACGATATTTTTAAAGTTTGGATATTCTGTATCCATAAACTTCTCAATAAAAACAGATAAAGATGACAATAGACTTCTAAGTCCGTTTGCTCTTGCTGAACCCCACTTCAACTCCTCTGTAGCATAAAAAAAGAAATCAGAAAATTCTAGTTTTTTTATTTCTGTGAAATGTTTGTTCTCGTTGTTGAGATAGTTCCATACAAAGAATATATTTGCAGATGAGCGATAACTATTGATAGTCGTTTCGCTTGCCCTAATTGATTTTTCCCTTAAGAACTTGTCCACTAACTTTTTGTTTTCCGGATTTACTTTTTCCAGTAATTCTTCTGTCACTATTGTTTTTCTAAATGTTTTCCGAGTCATTGTTTTTTATTTCTCCTTTCTGGAAAATTTAGTTTTATATCCAGATTGTTTTTTATTATATAATCATCTCTTGCTTCTGCCGCCATTATTTCGGTTGAAAATATTCCTATGTATTTTGATTTTTTATTTATAAAGATTCCGGCTTGCCACTTTGAATAAGACTCTTTTATTTTGTTTGTATATTTTTTTTCTGATACACCGACATATTTTGATTTTGAACTAGTGGTTTTTATTCCCATTCTTCCAGAAGATATTCTTGAACTATGCTCTTTTGATTTTTTTCTTTTCCTTCCCCATTTCGATATTTTATTTTTTGTATTTTGAGTATGATTGACACCAGTTCTAGAAAATCCCTTTATGAGAATGTTATATCCCCATTTGTCCACAGTTGAACATTCCCTTAAAATATAAAATGTTTCTCTTTCATCTAATTTATTGTTGTCATTTTCTATATACTCTAAAATTTCTAATTTAAAAAAATTTCTTCCATATTTTTTAATGGCACCCCATAGCGGAATATTTTCTGTATTTGGGCATTTTTTATTTTCGAAATTTTTTTCATGAATGGTTATTCTTTTATATAGGTTTAGTGCTTGACCTATATATTTTTTATTGTTTATAATATTTGTGTAAACATATATTCCTGTTTTATTTTTTAAATATAAAAAATCATCATAAAGTCCCTTTGTCATTATGCTTAACTCCCTTCCTCCTCAAACAATATCTCAACGCGAGGATTTTCCTTGGAATAGTTTCCTTTAATTGTCAAAGATTCCACATGATTAAAATCATCATCTAATAGAAGTCCCGCTTGAGTAAAACTATCAAATAAATTTTTAGGTGTATAATTGTCCGCGTCATGCCTGCGTTTACTATCAAAAAAATATTCGATGGTTATTCTACATTTATTTATTTTTTTATTTGTTAGATTATAATATTCAACCAACCATAATCCAAATTCTTTCCACGCTTGTTTTTGCGCGTTCATCTTGAATCTTGGCATAACCATCCAAACATTCAACGAGGGTGGTATGGGTTTTTTTATTGGAACCACCCTCCGTTTTGGATATAGTTCAAAATAATATTTATTATATTTTTCTAAAATGTCATTATTTATAATTATCACATATTCTTTTTTCATATCATATCCTTTGATATAGCACGAATAATACATCAGAATTTTTATATTATTCTGATGTATTACGTGTCATCTAAGTTAATTTTATTCCTTTTGCGGCGGCTTGTTTTTTTATTATGTTACGAAAAGTTCCCTTTTTCATTTTTGCCACAAACCTGTTCCAGTAAGGCCTTCTTAGTTTTGAAACATTTCTGACCGTATCTTCTATTCCTCTTTCTGGATTTCCAATGCTTCCAACAGTCATTCCGCTCGTATATCCATCCACGTTCAATATCTGTGCCAAATATCTTCTCACATCTCTTCCGTCTTCTAATGACTTGTGAACACTTTTTGTCAACATCTTCGGGTCGAATTTTATGGATATAGAACTTTCTCCGCCTTTTCTCGCCTTTATTGTTTCTTTTACCCACGCCTCAAGAAACTCAAATGTTGGTTCATGCCAACCATACGAAGGGTCTCCATATCCCTCTCCTTCTCCGCCATAATATTGCATATTTGGAAAATAATCGTAATAATAAACATCTTTTAGTATTTGTTCTTGAAGTTGATTTAACACCTCGTCGGCTGTTGAATTTAAAACCTTATTTAACTCTGTTTGTAGAATTACTTGTAGTTCTTTTTCGTTCTTCGCGTACTTCAGATTCTTCATTTTTTAGTCTCCGTTGCTCTTGTATGTCCAGTTCTTTTTGAGCATCATCTGACTGTTCATATCCACATTTTGGACAAACAGCCAATCCACTATTCTCTTGTAACTTTGCTTCTTCGCAATCTGGACAAATTTTACCAATGAATTTTCTGATTTTCTTTGACATTTTCGATTCCTTTTTATTTGGTGATTAGGTTGAGTTTCTTTATTTCTTCTACTGTGTCCATGATTTTAGAAACAGATTCTTTGTCAAAACCATTTTTTGTCATATTGTCAACAAAATCCATGGCTTTATCAACAAGTTCTCCAACCTTTGCTTCGATTGAATTCTTTTCGTTTACTCGTTTGATGGTCTTATGAATTACTTCGAGAGCAAAACCAAAGTTTTTAATCTCAGCAACAATCAGTTCAAATAAATTGGTGGAAGCAAATTTTTCAAAATCATCAGGATTCAATTCTTTATCGGTTGCAATCTCAACAACTTTTGACATCAAAGAATATTCAGCAAGAACAACTTGACTATATTCTTCTCTTTCTTCATCAAAATATTCTGCGATGTATGAGGTAATCAATTCTGCGACCTCTGTGGGTGATAAGAAATTCTTTACCTTGATGGGCTGTTTCTCAAATGTGATGGTCGAAAAATCACTTTCTTCATTTTTGAACTCGAGTGCGGTCTTTTCCATTTTTTTATCCTTTTGTTAAATTTTTTTATGATATAGATTATATGATAAATTTTTTGAAAAATAGCAAAAAGTATTGATAAAATGAGTATTTTATTCATACTCTCTGCTATTTTCATTGTTTTGTGCTATTTTACCACTTGGAACTCCTCGGATTCCCAAGTGACGTATCTTGTAGCCAAGAAATTCACATCGTATTCGCTTTTTCCGCGTAGATGATATATTCCAGTTGGCAAAGATAACGGTACAGTTGCTATTTTTGTTTTGTTTATGTTGCAACCTATCTCTCCTCCCGCCGAATACACTGGTGGAAGTTGAAAAGTCATTCCATCAATAAACGAAATATATCTTTCAACTGGTGCATCTGTATATCGACAGTAATCGAAGGTAACATATATGTCCTCTCCCAAATGATAGGTTGACTTATCTGTTGGAATAGGGTTGTTGTGAATTATTAAGGGAGGGTTCATATCAAAAAGATACAAGTACATTCCCGCACCCATGCTCATTGCAATCAAAACAAGAATTCCTATCAGGATTTTATTTAATGTTTTCTCAACTTTTATCTTTTTTGATAACTTTTCATCATCGAAATCAGTTTTTCTTCTTTTTTGATTTTTCATATTTTTTATTACCTTATTACCAAAGCTATTACGGCTCCGATGAACCCAATTAGAATTATACCCACCATTCCATAAACAATCTGTTTGATTGGCTCAAATTCTTCTCTTCTGATGTAGGATTTTTTTGCTTCCTCAAAAGATTCCATCTTTGTTTCCATTCTTTCAAGTTTCAAAAGAATCTCAACCTCTGCTTTGGAATAACCTTTTTGTAAATATAATTCCTCATGAAGACTTTGGCGATTTTCATCCTGCTGTCTTCTCTGAGTTGTATTAGGTTCCTCGCTGACCATATCGGTTTTTCCGCCTTATTTTTGGGATGATATTATTCTTCATTATTTTCTTCCTTTAAGAATGATTGTTTTTCTTCACGCTTATAGGAAGTCTTACTTGGTTTCTTGTCTTCTATTTCGTATTCAACCTCGAAAAAATCGCCAATTTTTTTATTATCTGTATTTGTATGGATGCTGACATTGTTTCCGTTGTCATCTACGATAATATATGAGGGGGCAACAAGAACTATCTTGAGAAGTTTTTTCAATTTCATTTTGTTATTCTCCTTTATAATTTTGTGGGGTAGAGCTTATCTACCCCACAAAAAAAGATTGTTCTATGTTACGAACAAGTCACAACGATGTTTGCGTCTATCGAAGTTGCGGCAGTAATCGAAGCCTTTACGGTTGTGGTTCCACTTGCAACGAATGTTACAAGTCCACCCGCACTCACGGTTGCTTTTGTTGCATCAGAACTTGCGAATGTCAAATCTGCAACCGGAGGAACAAAAGCCGCTCCGCTAGAAGGAATGGCATATACGGTAAGTTGTCTTGTTCCAGATGCGATAGTGAAATCGCCACCCACAATTGAAAGACCGACAACGTTGTCATACCAATTGGTGTTATAGATGATTTCTTTGATTGTAGCATATGTGGGAGTGTCAGCGCAGCCAACCACATTGCTTGAGGCAAGAGCCCGGGCATTCAAGGGAGTCGAAGCAACACCATCGGGTGTTAAAGAAATCGTAAATGCGCCACTTAAAACAGCCTTCGGAACATTGATTTGAACTTCACCGATGATATTCGTGCTGGAATCACTTGAAGCCAACTGAGCCACGAGAACCAGATTTACAACGCTAGGAACAACGTTTGCAGGAATGGTCAACGATGTTGCAGCAGAATCGAGGGCATAATAACGAACACAAACAGATTCGTTTTCTGCGCCACCAGAGGTTGTGAAAGCCTTGGTTGAGAACGTAACACGTTCAACAACGCCACTCGCAAGAGTAACCCAACCATAAACCGTTGTTCCAGATACAGCAAGAGGCGTGTCGGTAACGCTTCCACCTTTTCCAGCATTGAGAACGATTGTCTCTTCTTGGAAAATATTTGCGCCAGTAGTCTTACTCTGACCAACGTTGGCGGCAAGAAAATCAAGATTCCATTGTGCATCAGAAATCTTGAGATTCATTTCGGCAGTATGATAATATACATACTGCAACTGATTGCCTCGACCACCACGAACATCGGTATTTCCGAGGGTCGTTTCAATTGAGGAATCGAGCAGGGTCTTACCAGACAGAATTAGGTTATAACTTGAGTCATATCCATAAACATCTGCTGTAGAAACTAAAAACTTTTTAGTCATGTTTTATTCTCCTCCATTCATTTTATCTTTAAAACTAATTTTATTCTCCAATGATTGAACGTTAATCATTGAAGTATCTTCTTTTTCTGTATCAGAAAGCCAATGCTTAATAAAACTTTTATCCTTAAAAGACACGAATCCGCTCATACTAGCCGATAAATATATCTCATAGTGCATTCTCAAGTCGACTCTTTCGAGAGCCTTGGAGAATTTTCTAAAGGTCATATTGTAAATGGACTCTATGGGAACACCTGTCGCCATGGCTAAGGACACCATTTGGTCTTCAAGTGGAGCCATTTTATGTCCACTCTCTCTGGACTTCAATCTTTTTCCCTCTTCCATTCTATCTCGTATTTCTTTCTGAATACTAAAATCTGGAACTTCAACCAGATTTTGTTCACATATAATTTTTATGATTTCATCAAAATCATTTGGAGTATACGTCTCCTTTTTTATGTTCAATGTAAATTTATTCTCTCCAGTTTTGTACACAGAAATATCTTCTTCTTTCGTACAAATACTGAGAATACCCAAAACCTTCTGAACATAGATATTTTCATCATTAGAATAAGCCATAAGATAATCCAAATAACTCATTGAAATAATGTTCATATCTGGTATTGAGTTTTTATCAACAGTAAGAATATCGGAAACACCAAAGAAATAAAAATAGTCCCGCATCCTAACCGGATGGAGCCTGAGTGTTTTATATTTTACTGGCTCGTCAAATATATAGTCCAGTTCATATGGTGTTTTCATTTTATCCTTGTAAGGTTGACATTACCATTCTTTTTCCCTTATATGGAATCTGACCAGACTCGTAAATTCTGCTTTCTTTTGCTGCAACAGCATTAAAGAATATTTTTCCAAGTCCAACCCCAATGTCTTTTCCGTTAAGAGATTGAATCAATTCTTTTACTATAACATCCACCCTGTTTTTATAGTTTGAAAGAGTTGATGTTCTATAGTGGCAATATATATCTAGGGCAATTGTGGTAGTTGTTACTGTTCTATTCTGAGGAAATAATGAAAGAGGGAAGATTCTAAGAATACAAACCTCTTTTACCCACGCTGAAATTTGACCGTCTCCAGTAAATACATTATATAATGTTTCATCGGGTTGCCCGGCGTATATCATATCTCTTTTTTCTTGCGTTGTTAGGTTTGATTCTTTCCACGCATCGGGGGTGTTGTGTTTTAACAGCTTCCAAATTGCTTCATTCTCGGTCATCAGTTTCGAAATAATATTATATGAATAATCATCAAATCCCTCTATCTGTGAATATCCATAATTATCATCTGGGTTTTTGATTCCCTTGTTATTAAAATCTGTCATTTTACCATCCTCCAAGCAAAGTTATCGGGGATGTTTTTACGTTGGTTCCAGATGTTGATGTCACAACAAGATTTTCATCTAAATATTTTTTAATATTTTTGATTGAAAAATGATTATCGTCAATGACAGTAAAAGTAAAGTTCCCGGGCGGAACCGCACCATCTATCTCGAACACAAACGCATCTGCTTGAACCGTATCATCAATATAAAGATAGCACGAGAATATTTGTGTTGCACCTTCATAAACATAGTTTACGTTCGGAGAAACAACAACTTTCTTATTGCTAACCGGGGTTGCTGAAACAGTAATATCGCAGGTTGCAGTTACTTCTGGAGCATCTTCAAGCGTTGCGGTAATATATGCCATACCGTTTGCTATGGCGGTCACTTTGCCAGAACTGTTTACTGTGGCATATCTAGTATCACTTGATGTCCACAAAACAGTTGAAGATATGGTTTCATCATTCTTCTTGATGGTTGGAGTAAATGTTAAAGCGTCTCCAATGTTCAAACTCAAAGTGGAGTAGTCAAGAGTCAAAGTATAAACGCTCTCGAGAGAGTCGGCTATTCCGTTGACAATATCGTCAAGTTCCGCGTTGACCTGAACAACAAGCATACTCAATCTTATTATTCCATTGCTATTGTTGTCAAGTGTTTTTAAGTTAATAAAATTATTTAAACCACCGCCCTGAATCTTATATGAGACCCAATTGTTAGTATTTCCAAATAGAAACCTCTGATTTTGTTTTATCAAATTTGTTCTATCATTTGATTGACAAAACACTTCAATAAAACCAGATGGTTGAACCAACGATGAACCAGCGGTGCTATAGTCTCTTGTTTCCTTGATTAGATAATCAATTATACATTTTTCATTGTAGACCCTCCCCGTTGTTGGGTCTTTCCATCTCAAGACATTGTTGCATCTTCGAATGGTACAAGAAGCCGCAAGATTTTTTATTTCCTCGCTATTTACCGTTATCCAGTAGTTATCATCGAAAAAATACATGGTTCCAGGGGGTGATTGATGCTCCATACTTTGAAACGATAGAATTTTAAAGTCATCACCAACATTCCCACTGGTTTTCATGGCGATAGCTTTTGTTACTCTTACGTCTACATTTTGAAATTCTCCAGAGCCCTGATATGTTTCTTCTTGAATCGTATACCAATCAGAAGAATTTTTAAATTCAGCGTCTAGAATGTGCTGAAAATGATTGGTGTAAGTTTCTTTTGGACTTTTTTTTAAAGGGAGGCTTGACTCCAAATATTTGTATGCCATAGTCAAACCTCCTTATGGTACATAAAAGGTTCCAGTTAACCAAGATGCCCAATCATTATTTTTCATTCCATAATCAGATAGCATTTGAGAACATTCTTCTTTGAGTTCCAACAATAAATCTTGTTTTGATTTTGTATTTTGTGCTTCTGAATAATGTTTGAAATCGGAATCGGTTAGATTCCATCTCATTTGCATTATATCTTTTACTTCTTTTGATAGCCACTCTTTGACCATTAACTTTGAGAGTATTTTTATGTTTTCATCAGTGATAACATCTGTAAAATAATGTGTCGTATCATCTCTCAAACTTAAGTCTTGGGTACAATTTGAAAATTCAGGTATTGCCAATATCATAAATCCCGTCAAATATGTTGTAAAGCTATCAGGATTATCTCGATATAAATCAATTAATCTATAATCTTCAATTTGTGATATGAAGAGGTCAAAGATGCTCGAATACGGAGTTCCCGTTGGTTCAGGCATTTACACCTCCTTTATTATTTATTTTGTCTTTCTTTTAGTTCCTGTGCTTTTGAGAACAAATCGAAACCCGCAACCTTTGAGATTTTATTCACGACGTTTAAATCAATAGATTCGTCTTTTACGATTTTTTGAATTATGAATGTGTTCATAATATCTTTTTGTGGTTGGTTTGCGGACTGATATAGTTCAACCGCATTCGGGGATAGTGAGAATACTTGTTCTAATTTCTTTTTGTCAAGGATGCTTTCATATGTTTGAGTAAGACCGTGTTTCTTTATTACACGCTCATCCATAATATAAAAATATCCTTTTCCAAGAAGGCTTTCTTCCGCGTTTATGATTTGAGCCAAGTCAGAATATGGCACTGTTTTCTTTTGTCCAAATTCAGACCACCAATATTTATGACCTTTTCCAAATCCTTCAGTTGAAAGATTCAATTTACCCATAAACAAAGACATCACTGGAACATTGAAATCAGAGGCTATAGAAATATTCTCTCCAGACGCTTCCTTGTTTTCAAGTTGTAATTCCAGTTCCGCAATTCTTTGCTTTAAAATTCTATCGTTGTCCGATTCGGACTTCGTGGTATTTGTTTTTTTATTCACTTTTTTATCCTTTTTTATATGTTTTATATTTCCGGTATTATAATTTCGCCGGATTTTATTTTTTCTTTAAATTCATAAAATTGAACTTCGTCGGTATTTCCATATCCATAAACACTATGGAACAAAGCGTGAATATCTTTTCTCAGGCAAACACCCAGAGGATGGGAATCGTGAAGTTCGACTATTTTTTTGGAAACAGCATCTATTTCCTCTTGGGAATAGTCTTTTACGAACTCTCTCATGTCAATTCCTAGTTCATAAAGTGCGTCCCGTAATATTTTGTCCATGGAATATAAATGGTGTATGTCATCAAATCTGTCACCGGTTATTATACACTTATAATTAGATTCTTTCATAGAATCCTTTTTCCATTGGGTCAAATATTTTCGAGCATGGATTCTAAAAAATGTTATCCCACCTTTCCAATTGTTTCCGAGACATCCTCTTTGTTTTTCTCCCCAAGAATCTTGGCAACATTGTTTGCATTTTTTTCTTCTTGAAAAATCTCTATATGTTTGATTTTCTACTATGTGTCCAATATCGCATTTATAAGATATAAAAGAATCCCAATTCATGATGGCTTCTCTTTTGAGTAGAACATAGTTCTTTTCTTTTAAAATAACATTTAATTTATCGGAACATTTTTCCGACAATGTTTCTTTGAATTTATCTTGGGCTCGGCATTTGCATCCTTGTCGTTGTTGGATTGCATACAGAGACATTTTTCTAACATGTCCACATTCTGTAAATTTTATTTTTAGGTGTTCTTTTGTGTTCTTATATTTTTTAGATATAAGTTCCGCTCCGTTGTCTTCAACAATTTTTCTTACCTCATCCATTGAAAGGCGAAGACCATCGGTGGCACATATTGGGCAACCCGTTCTTTTTATAACGTTGGCGACAAAAGTTGTCCATCTATGCCCGCAAACTAAACACTTGAAGCCGCCCTTGTTCCTAACGGCAGTGTATTTTGTTATTTTAATTTTTCCGACACCATGCATCAAATCTATTTGGGATTGAATCTCTTTTTTTGTCTTTCTTTTTCCCATTGTCATTTTTATAATCCTCTTATTATAATATTTCAAAACAGAAGGGGTTTATGAAGAGGCACAAACCCCTTGTCGAAATTCCCTGCGTCCAAGGATTCTATCTGCTTTGATAACTTAATTATAACACACTATCTCTAATATGTCAACTTAAATTATAAGGTCAAAACCGCTGCCACGGCATTGGTACAAATTGCAGTGCCCCAAGATTTCCAGATTGTAGCACTCTGAGAAAGATTGGCGTTGGCATAAGGAGCGTCTGTGTTGGCAAGAGTGCTTCCTTCGAGGACAACTTTTACGAGTTTCTGAGCGCCCGGGGAGATGATATAAATCTTGGTATCATCAAGCAAGGTCTTGAAAGGCGTAGCCCAATCAGCAACCTGCGGGAGAAGCATAACATCGAAACCAGCGAAATTCTGAACATAGCCGAGTGTGGCATAAGCAGATTCCAAGGTATAGCGATAGTTAGCATCGGCAGGAAGAATGTTCTGGAGAGCCAATTGAGTTCCACAAATCATGGCTTTGTTTCCGCCATTCCATGAGGTAACTTTCTGACCGAGAGAAACCAAGTCGGTCTGGGTGTATCCAGCCACGCGAAGAAGGTCGTCGCCAGCGTTGTCCAAAGCCGCCATAGCGGTATTGAAGGTGCTATAAACATCGGAAGCAAGTGCAACTTCCATCGATTTTGCAATCTTCATGACAAACAAAGCAAGGCTTTCTTTTCCAGCGAGAACTTTGGCTAAAGCAACTTCGGTTGAAAGGCTTCTGAATTCGGGAAGAATGGTCACTTGACCATTGAACTGCTTCTGAATTTCTCCAGCGCGTTTGGTCAAACTACCCTTCGAGACCACAAACAGGTCACGAGGAGCAACTTCGAATGAAGCAGAATCGCCAAAGCCGATTGAGCGAACATCGGCATAGAGACCAGTTGACTGAATCAAAGCATCGGGAAGCACCATGTCAACCATGGCGCTTACAACGGCAAATGTTGCAAATTTAAGCGAGGGGTGATTGCTCCAAGTCTGAAGAGGGAATCCTTCGAAAGAAGCGATTCCAGCCACACGCATGATTTCCGTCTTGAAGGCGTCATTCATTTCGGCTTCTTTTTCATCGAGAGAAATCAATGAACCATCATCGCGCTTGTCTTGGAAAAAATAAGTGCGAGTTTTGTCGATGCGAGACATCGAGTGATTGTAGTAATCAACAAATTTTTCATAAACGTCGGTCTTGCCACCGGAAAAGGCAAGTACGTTGCTAGGCATTTTAATCATATCTTTTTATTCCTCCATCTTTTTATTGTTCTTATTTTTTAAATAAATCATCATTGTTGATTTATAGACTAAGCTACGGCAACGCATTCCATATCATATGCGGTTACTCTTTGTGTGCCAATGCTACCATCAGAAATACTGATATACGTGGTGGCAAGATAAGCAAACGAAAGACCGGAAATGGCACCCGAAGCCCATGTCAATTTAAATGCTTGGTCAACGGCGACTGCAAACGCAGAAGCGGCGCCAGTACCAGTAGCAAATCCATCACCAGTCATGCGAATAATATCACCAACTTGGGGCTTAAAGATACCAAATTTTGCTCCAGCAGGAACATAGAAATCACGCGGGTCAACATTGATACCACGGAACTCTTTGGTTCCATCAACAGTGAGGTTGATTTCAGGCTGGTAAACCATCCAAAGTTTGGGGAGAGTTCCAGTTACGGGCAAAACACCAGTCCAAACTTCGCCTTCACCGGCGGTTGCGGATTTGGCGGCAACACTGACCAAATATCCATTACCAACAATTGAAGCACATTCAGCATAGCGATTGAGGGACAGAACATCCTTCGCCATCGCGGATTTTTGAATAAGTACAGGGTAAGTCATTTTATTATTCCTCCGTTATTACCATAAAGATTTTTTATTTGATTTTTTGGCATTCAGATTTCCAAAGGGGAAGCGTTTTACATCTTCTTCTTTCTTATCTTCGTGCTTTATATTCTTAGACGCTTCAAAGGCTTTTGCCTTTAAGCCTGTTTCCCAAGCGCTAAAAGTTTCAAGGGTAAATTTCTTTGATTCTTCTTTTTGCTGGTCAACTTCTTCTTTTGGCAAGAAAGCATAGACATCTTTGAGAGATGCTTCAACTTTCAAACCAAACTCTTCTGCTTCTTTATCTGCCTTGAATTTCTTCAATGCTTCAAATTCGCCCTTCATATCAGCGAATTTTTTTGCCAAAGCATAAAAAGCCGAATACATAGTGGGAGCCTGAACATTTCCAGCGGCAAACATACCAGCCATGGCTTGATGTTGCTCTGTTTCAGATTCAAGCATTGATAAGAAAGCGGGAACATCAGCATAAGCATCGAGAGACATTTCCTCTTTCTTTTCCTCTTCTGGTGTTTCTTTCTTCTCTTCTTCTGGAGAGTCTTCCACACCTTCGGGTTCTTTTTCCGCTGACATTTCTTCTTTCTTTTCTTCTTCCTTTTCAGCAGGAACTTCCTCGGCGCTCATTTTTTCCTCTACCTTTTCTTCTTCTTTTTCAGGCGGGGGAGATGAGGCTTCAACTTTCTTTTTCTCATCCATATCTTCTTCGTCCTCCTTCATTTTATTTTCCTCCGCAGAGAAGAACGAACTTTTTTTATTGTTCGCTTCCTGCATCGACATCCAAACATCATTAGACCAAACTCTCCCTTCACCAGCGCCATGCAACATAAATGACAATGATTTTCCATCTGGATTATCAGATTCGGTAAATTCAAAGTCTTTATTTTTCTCGAAGAACTTTTTCATTTGTTGCACTTTCTTTGGGTTAGCAATATCATTTTTTACAATGTGTCTTGCAACCGCTAGTGATACGGGGTGTCCGCCTTTCGATGACTGAAAACTCAATCCTTTATTGCACCAATCTTTAACACCTTGGGGTATTGTAAAATCTATTTCTGAGTACTTACTTGAAAATTCTTCTTCTGCTTTTTGTTTTAAAGCAGAGAATTGCAAAACAGTTGCCCCACTACCGGTAATCGCGGGTGTCACACCAATCGTGGTTACGCCTAGAAAATTAAATCCATAAATATGTTCTTTTCCATCAAGAGCGAAGCGGGATTCTGTTACTTCAATTTCCATTGAAATATCTGTCTTCCCATCATTCTTTTTGAAAACATCCATAATATGTGGAAAATATCTTTTCCAAATATAAGCAACGCCGTACATCCATGTTTTCCCATCGGACTCTTTTTGAATTTTAACGTCCCTATCGAGGAAGGTTCCGATTGGGATTTCTGTCTCCCCGTGTCCGCCCAACGTTCCATCTTCCAAGTAATCCGCTAATACAGGTTTACCAAATAATGTTGAGGATGCTTTTCTAATAGCATCGGTCTCAATTGGCAAACTGTGCATATTATCGCCATCAGAAACAATTTTCATATTGAGTATCGCAAAGTGAGATTGAGGATTTTCTTCTACTGTATAATCATTTACTGTAAATTTCAGCAATTTAGACATGTTTTATTTTGTAATCCTCCTCTCCTAAGAAATATCTTTTTACTTTTACTTCAAGTGGTATTTGAAGCAACAATTCTTTTGTTAACTCAGTATAAGAAAAATAATATTTTCCATTATCATGTGATAACATCGGAATACTTTTTCCCTCAAGATATTCGGCAATGGTTCTACCGCATTCTATTAAATCGGATTTCAATATTGAGGGGTTAGATATATACATATGCTAACCCTTCAATCCCAAATCCCAAATAAATACGTTCATCCAATTGGAGCCACATAACTCTGCTTTATCGACCATTGTTAATGCTTCTTCGTATTCCAAACGCTGTAAAGAAATCATATCGCGCAAGAATTCTTCCGCAATAGGATAAGATTCATCAATAGATAAATCCCTAATTTCTGTTATACTTTCAGTTGTAAGAAGTTCCCTTTCCAGAAATTTATTCGCAATATCCACAATCGATGTGAAATCAAATTGAACATTGGGAATATCTGGAATATTTGGAACAACGTTAAAATCGGTTAGTATATCGAAGAATTTATGAAAATGTTCATTTTCTTCCTTGTATTGATTTTCAAAAATAGAGGCAAGATTGTCTAATCCTTTTCCTTTTAGAAAACCAGAAATAAATAAGTAGACATGAGCATTTATTTTTTCTTCTCTCATCTGTCCGATTATTGCTTGAACGAGATTTTCACTAATTATTTTTTCATTCATTAATTTTTATCCTCCTTTCCTTTTGGTGAAAGGATGTATAATATAAGAGGTGTGTCCACAACTTGGACACACCTCTTTTTTGCTAACCTTCCGATAAATTAGGGTCTTCTTTCTCTAATTTTATTTGTTCAAGCCAATAGTCACAATCCTGAATCGCCCCACTGATGGCATTGGCTTTACTCAAAAGCCCGTCTAACTCTTCTTGAAGTGTTTTCTTACGATTCTCTAAGTCTTCAATTGTGATATTCATGAAATCCTTTTTTATGATGGGGCAGACGAAGTTACTGCAAGAACTGTTGCGGCATCGGTATTGTGAACAAGATACTGTGTAGTGCCAGCGGCATCCACAAATTTCAAAAGAACAACTGCTTTGTTGCTAGTATATTTTGTCAAAAGCATATCGCCAGCATCAATCATTCTGTTAACGCGAGTTGCATCGGTTCCAAGTTTGATTGCCGCACTTTGACCATCCACGGTTCCATCTGCAACTGTTTCGATAAAAGCACCATAGAGATTACCAGTCAAGGTTGCCCCAGAATAGTTCTTTGCTTTTACATACAAACCTTGCATGGAGTGGACGCCCGTTGTGTCAACAAGTTTATTGATGATACGAAAATCAGCGGCGGTATCGGTAAATGTTCCTGTGGCCAATGCGGTACGTCCAAAAGATGCCATTATACCAGTAGTCGGTTTGGCGGGGTCTCCCATACCATAGGCGGTATTGCCCGTTACATCACCAATCGCAAATAACTTGTGGGCATTGATGCTGGTAGTGGTTGCACTTGCCGCGGGAGAGAAACTCACCGCAACTAAAGTTGTACCACTTGTTACCGAGCCATCAATTGCACCAAGACGAGTGCCCAATACCGCATTTTGAGCGGAGCGATTCATTCTATTTAAATCTGAGATTTCTTTGCTTGTTAAAGCTGTCATTTTTTTATTTCTCCTTATATATGTGGTTTTTTACCTTATCCTTAGAGGATTATCGAACAACCAATTTCACATTCGTTCCTCGTCTTACTTTGTGAATAAAATATTGATTTTATTCATCTCCCCCACGTCCAGCGTTGCCTGCGGCGTCACGAGTATTTTCTCCACCTTCACTCAGTTCCGAAGCATCTTTTTTAGGCGCTCCTTCTTTGCCCGATGGGTTTGACCCTTTCGTTTTTCCGCCCGCTCCAGCCAATCCACCCATCGCTGTTTCTATTGGAGTCAGCATATCGGTAAATCCCATTGCTTTTGATTCTTCAATTTGTCTAATAAAAGCAAATGGAGACATTCCAATAGCCGCCGCAATTTTTTGTGGCATAACTATACCCAAAGGAATAAGAGACATCTGAGTATCAAATCTCTCTTTTCTATTGGTATAGAATTCACTACCTTCAAATTTGAATTTAAACTTAAATTTCTTTGTCAACTTGTTCGTTTGATAATCTAAGAAATTTTCAAACTGAGGATATAAACCAAACATCAAAAACTCATCAACGTTAATTGATAGTTGTGATTCAACCGCATTATTCTTATCAAGAGTGTAAATCAAGCGTGAGTTCACACCAGAAGATGAGGTTGTTGTTTTTAAATAATTCTGATAAAAATCAGAATCGGCACCGGAGAACTCAATTGCCGCTTGGTCTTCCAATGGGCTTGAGGTTACCTTGATTGCATCAGATAAACCTGATTTCATAAGAGCAAGGAATTTTCCAAGCAACTCTGGAGAAATAGCAACACTGTCTCTCACCGCCGCTTTCGTGTCTTTATTCAGCATGGGAACACGACCCGAGATTATCTTCGACGCAGCTGCAATATAGGTGTTGGTTTGCAATTCCCGCATTGTTTTTTGTAAAACAACATCTGGGAACATTGGTGCTAAGAAAGGAATTCTCGTTGCTAGTTCTGGTTGCAGTTTGAAACACCAAAAACCATCTTTTGGTGATGTCTGAACCCAGTAAATCCAAGAAGAATCTCTTTTATCAACGCCGGTAGCGGGGTCATATATTTCCTTGGGTTGTTTATTACCAAACGCTTTCTTCCATAATTTCTTGAAAATATCAGGAAACATATCGAGAACAAATCCGGGTTGTAAAAATAAATACATGTTCAAATCCCAAAGCAATCCGTTTTCCCAACGACCAGTTATCATTGAATAATTTTCTGGAATCTCCTGAAACAAATATCTTTCCCCATCATCTCTGAAGAATCCAAAAAATGTTTCTTGACGAACCATTTGCTTTAGAATTGTTCTGAACTCTTGTTTTGGATTGAATTTATCAAAAAATTCTTTTACTGCTTCTAAATCTTTTTTATACGCGGGGGACTTATAATCCTTATCAGTTGCATTTGTACAAGTATAAGTAAAATCAAAAGCGGGGATTCCGCTCAGATAATACAATATACGCTTATACAGCATCGACGTTAATTCAAAGAACTCAGATTGTCCAGTAAGAAAAGCCTCATTCAATTTTGGTTCAGCGAGAGCCGCGTCTATTTGAACGCTTGTTCCATTCTTTATATTCATTGTCATGTCTTGCATTCTTGCATTTACAAGCATGGGATTATATCCCATCTGTCCGCCATATAACTCAGATGCAAACCGCAAGACATCCCACGTTTCCTGCTCTGTTAAAAGAACTTTTTTTTCTTGAGGAGGGGCAACTTTCTTTTTAATTGTTTTTGTATTTGCCATTAATTTTTTACCTCCTTTCTAAGATTTTTATTTTTCATTTTATCCTTTGTGTATTAATAAAATGCTTATTTTATACAGCTAAAAATCTTTTAACCGTAATGGTTCCAGTTACAACTTTCACAACCACAGTATGTGCTCCCCGCGCTCCACTCCATAGCAGGTTATTGGTATATCCCACTGTGGATGGAGAAACATTTGTCCATGCTCCGCCATCTATTTGCCATGCATATGTTTGCGAGGCTCCGTATCCAGTATCAAATCCAAAACTTGAAAATGCTCCTGTCCATGTGATTGTTGAATCTGCGGTACTTGATGCCTCGTCTGTTCCACTCTCTGCCCATACACCCGTCTCGCCATCATTATCATTTGCGACTCTAATTATTGGGGTTTGAGAATAATCTCCGGCAGTATCATGCAATGGTGTAGGCAGGGAAGGCAATGTTTGGGTTAATGCCGTTGGAATTACATCATCCAAAGTTTGTTTGCCTAGCAAGTGACCTACATCAGCGGGATGGATGGTGTCTGCAAATATTTGAGCGAGTGTATAAGTGCCTGCGTTAACACTAGTAACAACGGCGGCAGTTTGGTCTGCATATAAAATCCCATAATGTGTGAGAATTTCCCGCACCTGCGCCGCTGTTGTTGCTTTTGTGTTGGTTGGGTCAGTTCCGAGCCTGTTGGCAGTTGTCCCGAAAATAATGCCTGCTATTTTCGCGTCTGGCAGGGCAGTTCTTAGCCTGCGGATTACCGCTTCCTCGCATTTTGCATAAGGCGACTGGTCGTTATCGTTGATAGCGCAGTCGTAAATAATCAAATCTGGCGCAAGGTCAATAACGTCTGTTTGCAGTCGTATCAGGCTATACCAGGAGTCCTTGCCATCAATCCCTTTGTTGGTGACGGCGTATCTGTCAAGGCTGTAGACGTTTAGCCATCTACCTATTTTTGGAAGGAATCCATCTGCTCCCGTTGCGCCCGTATTGTTGGTGATTGATCCGCCAAGTCCAAGCAGTTCTTTAACGGCGTAGGTGTTGGTGCTTACCTCAAATCCATTCATGGCGCGTAACTCGCAAAAATAACATTGGGTGATGTGGCGAATTGAGTGGCAATCGTCCCAGCCCTAATGGTCGCGTCACTGATGGTCTGGTCTGCTCCAATTTGTGCGCCGTTGTACCAGAGTTGATAGGTATTACCAACGTTTCGTACCTCGATACTCGCACCTGCGACATAGGTTATTACTGCATGGACAAGGCGTGTCCATACGTTATTGATAATTTGGTCGAGAGTGGCGGCATAAGTCCCAACAGTTCCAAGCGGATTCCCATCCACATAAGCCAATACTCCATAAGTCGGAGTAGATAGGCTGTTCAGATTCATTGCCACGCCCCCCTGATAGCAAACAGGCACGGTTACTCCCGCTCTGACAATCGCATCACTGTCATGCGTTTTGGGAGTGGCTAGTGCTGTTGATAGAGTTAATTTCTTGTGGCTGATGTCGTCTACGATAACCGTGTCAAATACAGAGGCATCACGGTTAATACATGGATATAAGTCTGATGCCCCATTATTCCTCGCCACGAGTTCTATTTGCGTGTAATCTGCCCAAGTTATACTAAAAATTTGTTTTATTGTTCCAAAGGTTGTGATATGTTGGATATTGGTTTTTCCACTTGCCCCTGCGGTGCGTTTTGACCAAGCGGATATTTTCTCAAACCCCACAACAGACGCGAGTGAGCCATAATGGATGCCGTTGCTGTTTGCGACTGCCGTGAATTCCTGAGCCTTTGCCCCGCCATGCACATCAGCAGATTGCGACACGGTTGGGCTTCCTCCTTTGGAAAATCCAGCACATAATCCAGCCGTGTATATTCCCTCAAGTCCGGGGTCTGACAGTAGTTCACTGCCCCACGTTGGACTAATGGTGCGAGCGAATGTTGCCCCGCCTCGCCCCAACACCCCCGCCCCAATCAGTCTGCGCCGCCTATCATCCATGACACACCTCGAATAAAACAATGTTTCTATTCATAGTTTTAATCCTGTAATACGGATAATCTAAAGGTCAAATCTCCAGAAGCGTAAGCGGGAGCACCACGAGTTACAAAACATCCGTATAGTTCTCTCAGGGCGCTTCCACATTTAAATACAATTGGAGCAGAGGTAGGAACACCAAATGACACGCTGTTCAATGCACTAGCGTAATATGTTGAAAACGGAATTACACCGATGCATTTTAGCATGTCAGCATCACTTAAACTCCATGCCGCAGAATCAGCGGGTGCGCTTACGCTGGCATCAAATAGCCAGAGTTCTCCAGAAACAGACTGCAAATTATAATCAATAAGCATACAGCCCGTGATTAATCCGGTTCCACCAGCAACTCTGGCACAACTAGAAAAGGTCATCGGTGCGGCGCTTGTTCCTACGTAATCCCCCGTAGCATACGTTGCGGCAACAGTTAAAACGGGAGCGACAGTTACAACGGTTGTGCTTCCACCAGTTTTTCCAATATATGCTTCACCTGCCAAAAGGGTCACATCACCAATGTCAATAGACGCAGATGGAGACAGTGTAACAGGAAGAGCATATGTTGCCAAACTCAAGTCGTGTTGTACAATTTTCCACGTTGCATTATCCGAAAGAAATATGACCATTCCGGGCTGTGCGCCCGGCAGGATTCCACCCGCCAAATCAGTTGTTAGAGCCGTATAGTTTGGGACGTTCATTCGTCCCGTAAAAACAATTGCCATTTAAAACCTCCTTGCCCGCTATTAACGGAAAAAACAAAGAATTTTGTTTTTTTATAGTATGAATAAAATACGTGTTTTATTTATGTTTAAATTCCAAGTATTGTTTTGAATTCTGCCAACGTTTTCTTAACCCACCCACCCGTTCCGTCTCCCACTAGTACGTCATTTAAAACCGTACTGGGCTCGACGGTTGGGATTGTGGGTTTGTTTAGTATTTGAGTTGGATTTGTTGTTGAGTTCCAGTTTGAGGCTTGCTGAACGAATGGCGTAAAATTTTCACTTACAACCAGCGTTCCAAGAGAACTTGATAAAACCGTAAACGTCTCTCCCTGTAATGTAACCAGAATTGGTATTTTATTTGGCTCTGTCATATTTTTTACCTCCTAAAATACAATTATATTAAATTTAAATAACCCGCCAATATTGTTCTTTCGAACGTTGTAATTGGAGGAGTTTCTTGTTTGGGCGTGGATAATTTGAAGTACCACTTATGGCGTTCCTTAACGATTGCTAGCGTTGCTATGCTCGTATCAGATATGTAGAAATGAAGATTTCCAGTTGCCACATCTGTTGCTGTAACGGTTATAACTATTGGGGTTCCGCCCCCGAGGGGTTGGATTTCCGCAAAATAATCATAGTTTGTAACATCGAGATTGAGCAAAAGGTCAAAACTCAAATCATCATCGTGAACCATGGTTATATTCAAAACACCAGGTTCTTGTGACAACTCGCCATATCTTCCAACGTCAGTCGAAGAAATCGCGGTTGAAGAAGTAAGGGTTCTCCTTACATAATTCCAAATATCTGCAATCAGTGTTCCGTAAGAACTCAATGTTCTGGTTGCATGACTCCAAACAGCCACCGCATTATCCGCTGGTAAATTGGCTTTTGCTGGTAACACCACATATGCAGAAGTTGTATCTGGTATAATACCCCAATCTCTTGAAACCGTTGCCCACTTTGTTGTTCCATCATAAGTAGATACTAGACCCACTTGGTCTTCTCCCACCCCTGAGCGAATAAATATTAATTGTCCAGCATACTCGTTGTCCGTAACTGAAGCATCAGAATTCAACCGAATTGTGTTGATTGTTCCACCTCTTGCCAATCCTTCATTCACGTGTTCTCTGCCAGCATCAGCATATATGATATAATCAGAGGTGGCATCGGGTAAGACTCTCCAAGTTCTATCTACCGTTGCTAACTTGGTTGCACCCTCATATTGTAATATTAATCTACATTGTCCCGCTCCCGTTCCACTAACAATTGCAATTAATGAGGGGTCATATGAACCATCAACAGAACTCGCTGTTGAATCTAATATTATTTGATTTCCGTTTACCCCCGCTCCAACAGCAGTACCATCAATAACGATGTTTCCAGCAAGTTGTCTAAGCCTACGTCCTGCGCTAGTTGATACATTGTGGGTCGCGCCAGTCAAAGGCTCGTCCCAAATCAAATCTACTGCACCTGCACTTATATCTGCTTCCCCTGTCGCAGAAACGTTCAAAGTTCTTCCTTGAACGGTTGGTGTTAAAACTGCTAAATCCCAAACTTCAACGGTTATATCTGGAGTTGTTGTATCTCCAGTCAAACCTTGAACGTATATTCTTATTACGTCTGTATTATTTGCTGGAATTTGAATACTTCCAAACTTGTGTGAAGTTTCTCCAACAGCGAGACTATCGGTAGTTACTGCTGTTTTATATTCACTCCCGATACCAGTAATTTGATGAGTGAGATAAATTTTATAATCTCCACCTCCAGCAATTTGGTCTAAAAAAATCTGAAACATCAGCGAAGAATAATTTTGACCAGCCGTAAAAGTTTTTACAAGCAAGGCAGATGATATATTCTGATTGCTCAAAGAGTCCGAACTCAATCTTGGCATAAGCACCTCCTTGTTAATTTTTAATGTTATGTCCCTTTTACCCCGGAAGATAAAAGGGACATTTATTTAGTTGATTTCTTCTAATAGTCATCTAGTTTTGAATACTCGTTGTCGCTTCCGCGAGGATAAACATTGATATAGTCAAAGGTGTTTCCTACATAAGTAGAGAAGTTACCATGAAGAACATTCTGTCTAATTCCTGCGTCTGTCACAGTCTGTTCCGCACCTATTAGAACATCGTTGTAGTAAACCCTCACCTTCAAAGTTGTAGCATCTGAGTGGTAGGTAATTACTCTGAGTTTTCTATCTGCGGCATAAGTAGCGGCTGTGTTGATTAGGTTGGTATAAACTCCACCTACACATTTATCCAATACAATATTTGTCCCATCGTGATAAGCGATAAGGAAATTTGCAGGAGATGAAGATGAGTCCAGTCTTGCAACTACGCCTGCTTGTGTTCCTGCGGTTAGAGTTGCTTTGACTGAACATGATATGTTGGCAAGTTGTGTTGTGATTGAAGCAAAGAGTGTGCTTAGGGTTAGGGGTTTGACTATAACGTTATCAATACTTCCTTCAAAACCAACAGACCTAACTAATAAACCAGAAGTTCCTGCTTTCTGTGTCTCAACAAATGTCCCTATGTTATTGTGTAACGGATTGTTTACTGCACCAATTCTTATGTTTGTACTTCCAGAAACTCTACTAATATTGTCGTATGACGATTGATACCATACATCAACAGTGAGTGGAGGAACAGTTGCAGTAATGTTTCCACTTCCAAGCGCATTCGCTACATTTCCACTTATTGTCCATGTAGCCTCTTTAGTCCAATCTGTATCTGTTGCAAATCCACCATTCACAACAAGGTCACTCCCCAAACTAGGTACAGGTGCAGTTACAGCAGGACTCGTATATAACGTAGTCGGTGCTGTATCTGTGAAACGGTCATAGAGCAGATAGCGAACTCCCTCAGATACAACCTTAAATAACTGAACAAAAGGTTTTGCAAAAGTATTAAACATGATATATTCCTCCTATCAGTTACGATAATGTAATATTAAAATTGAGAAATACCACTATCTTTAAATAGTGGTATTTATGAATCTGAATATTGTTACTATGTATAAAACCCCTATTTTATCAATAGGGGGTTTTGTTTATTTATTTAAATAGTACGTTGAAGCGGTTCCAATTACACCATTTTTGTAGGTTGGAATAACCGTTATGCTTTCTACTTCTATCAGATTTGGGTCTTCCATAGAGTCTGTCAATTTTCCAAAAATGTTCAGTCCAATCCTATATGCAACATATCCTTCAACAACAACGTCTTTTCCGTTTACTTGAAGAACTTTTAGCCAAGATTCCCCTTTATTATTTTCAATCATCTCATCTGATAAAATTGTTGTTCCATATGAAATATATCCATTTATGATTTTTGGATTTCCAACTATCTTCACAACAGGAAAAGAGATTCCCACTCCAGAACGTAATGCCATATTGTATTTTGTTAAAAAAGTATATCTCGCCATGGGAAACCTCCTATTTTTTTATAAATTCTCTTTTTACACCGTTTTCCAATCTCAACGATATAGATTCTATTTGAACATATTTTTCTCCGACGTTGGTATTTGAATTTGATTTTCCTATGAATTGTTCAAATTCTTCTTTTGATTTCGTCCACCAGTTCATATCTATCTCGACGGAATCCTCGCATCCGTATTCTTTTCCAAGTGGAGGAGTACCCCACTGCCAAACTGTTACGGTATCGTTAGTCCACGGAAAAGGAACTTTTACGTATTGAGGATAGTCGGTGTAACTAGCAAGCCACAGTGGTTTATTTTTTAAATATTGTAACTGATAATAGTTCAGAATTCTATTTGTGTTTCCAATAAAAAAATAATAACCCGTGTAAATCCCAACCTTCATATAAGGAAACTCTTCCTCTATTCCTTCCATTACGGCAATAACATTTTTTATTCCCTCATAATTTCCGGAATAGTTACGTTCCCAGTCAATCCATAATCCAACATTCGGAATATTATCGTTTTGTCTTATCAGCCTTGCGATTGCCTCAATTTGAGACTTTGGAGAATATCTTCCATCAAAAAACCAATACATTCCCCAATTCATTCCATATTTTTTTGCTTCACTTCTATTTCTTTCAAATTTACTATCTATAAAATTTCCCTGACCCGCACGAAGAATTATGTTTTTTGTTTTGGATGACATTTTTGCGAAGTCCACATTTCCTTGCCAAAACGAGATGTCCGGAAATTCTACTTCTTTTGTAATATTCATATAATATTCCTTTATTTAATTAATATAAAGAAGTGAACACCTTGCTGGCATCGCTTCTTACATTGTCGTTTACGACATCATCAAACACGATTACTCCAACTAGCGGACTTCCAGATAAATTTTCGATTGCTCTACATAGCCCGCTATTTGATTTATATTTTTCTTGTGTTGTTTGATTATAGTCTCCCACAAAACAAACCGTACTACCATAGGATACCCGCTCACCCAACATTCGGAACTGTTCTACTGTTAAGTCTTCGCATTCATCAACAATAATGAAAGAGTTCTTTAAGTCTCGACCCTTCATTGCTTCAACAAAGTCCGTGTCTAAAGTTTTTCTGTCGAACATCTCAGCCATGCTAAGTTGTTGGTCTTCAATATTGTCTTCAAAGAATCCCAACCACGCCATTGCCTTATCGAACTTGGAGCCCTTGACATATCCGTTCTTTTCACCTACTGCAACATTATGTCGCACGATGAATATTTTTTGATAATCGCCCTTCAATACAAAATGTAGTCCGTGTGAGATTGCCAGTTTGCTTTTTCCACTTCCTGCAACTCCCGCGATAATCTTTATCGGAATACTCTTGTTTGCGAGTAGGTCGAATAAACATTCCTGCCGCGCTGTTTTTGGTTTGATTGCCTGTAATTTAGTTCTGGAAAGTTGTTTGAACTCCTTTCCATCCCACCTAAGTTTGTCTAGTATGTCGCCTTTGCTGTTCTTCAAGATAAGATATTGATTTGTCTTTAAATCTAAATCCATTTCGCCTTGATAAAATCCAGCAATTTCCTCTTCGCTGTTGCAAACCAACTCATAAAATCCATTATACAATCAACACCTCCAACGTTCTTAAATTAAAACAGGCTATCGGTTGGGATAGCCTGTTTGCTTAACAAGTAACTGTTGAATTCAGCCAATCTTCCAAATCGTTTGGCTCAGATTCTTTTAATAAATCCTGTTCCAATATGGAAATAAAGTAGTTTCCATATGAAACCGAAGTATACCTATCTTTTCTATTTCCGGGTGGTTCCGATAATTTGATAAGCCCCGAAACTATGGTCATAGATAGATTTATTGATTCATATACAAATAAACCCGTTTCAACAAATGGTGAAAGGGCGTTGGCTCTTGTCTCACTATCCTCCGCGTCCAAATATCCTTTGATATTCTTAGAAAGATAGTCTTCTGCATCATTTTCTCCCACGAGAAATGTTATTGTTTTTCTCTGGAGGGAGTTTCTCATCTGAACCGCAATGTCAGAGTTCAATTGAGATGAACCATAAATAGGATAAATAACAGGTAGAGCGTTCAATCCAATCGTTCTGTTCTTTAGGTCGTCGTACATTTTTTCTGATATTGACGGATGAATCATACATGTCATCGCAGGATACTCAATTCCCTTTTCTAAATCATGAGTAATACTCGTGAGAGAATCATACACGGAAATTCCCGCGTTGGCCACATCGAGTACAATGTAATCTGCTTCGAACTCATAGAACAATTGTTTTACCCTAAGAGCCTGAATGCCAGTGTTTGAGCCAGAATGAGATTCCATATAAGGAACTTCTTTTTCATATCCCTTTGTAGTAGGAAATAATCTAAAGCAAGATAAAATAGAATTATCGTTTTGCTTTCCTGCGCGTGTAGCAATATCAACACTAACCACCCTGATTTCACCCTCTTTTTTAGGAAGAGAAGACTTTTGATTTTTATTCGCGTATTCTTCTGGTCTCAGAGGATAAAATGATTTTTTCATACTTCTATTTTTTTGAAACATTTTGTTCTTGAAATAACTTGAGCTAGACTCTCCAGAACTCAAATTCAGATACTCATGTTGAAAAGTTATTTCATCCATGACTTCCCTATCTTTTTCAATTACCGCCTTTGTCTTTATTTTATGAAAAATTGCGGTAAGATAGTCCGTTGCGAAGAATCCAACATTTTTCCCTTGAAGCATGTTTTTGATTGCAACAAGCATTTCTTTATACCACCAACCAGATGAATAATGTGCAGATGTAATATGCATCTCTTTTGGTTCTTCTGGAGGAAGGTATGAGTATTTTTTTAGTTTTGAATATGGCGTTGGTCTAACAAACGCGAACGGTCTAATAACACTGTTAAGAATATCAAGATTTACAAGTCTCGACTCTTCCACAATAATAAAAGTTGCACGTGCCCCGCGAGCAGAGTCTCTACTGGCACAAACCCTAATGGTTGAACCATTATAGAATATTGCCTCGTTCTTGTTTTGACCTACCGTAATGGATTCTATTTCTCTTGCAACTGCGGGATAGTCATTTATTAGCCCCCGTATCTTTTCGGATAGAATAATTGCCGCTTGAGCCAAAGTAGAACTCACAATGACAACGCTACTGTTTGGATAAAGGATGCATCTTGCAACTGCATACACACCAATAAGCCATGTCTTTGCGGAAGAACGTGCTGCAACAGAAACCATAGAGTCCTTTATTCCCATCATATAAATCCAAAGTTTTTGATATGGGTAAAGTTTTATTCCAAGATAGTGCTCAACAAATCTATGGGTGTTTCTTCTATAGAATATAGCCCATCTTATAAGTCTTTTTCTTTTCTCTTCTGTTACTTCTTTTGATTTGACCATGAATTTTGGTCTAAGAAGAGGGTTTTGTCTTCTCTCGTTATTTCTCTGCTGAGAAGTTATCGCGCCGGGTTGAATGCTCATAAAATATCCCCCTCGTCCTCCGGCTCCCTAATCTCTATGTCAAATCTTCCGTCTTCATCAACCGATTTAATATTAAAATCACGAGAACCGGTAATAAGATTTCTAATTGGTCTTGCTATAAAATCATCAAGATATTGTGATAGATTATCAACGTCTTCGAATGGGTTCTTATGTTTTTCCAACCATTCTAACGGCTCGAGTTCTTCAATTTCCTTAAGTCTAACCCCGAGCGCCTCTTGTGATTTGTTCATGGAACTCATACTTGATTGGGCAGGAGACAGATTGCTTGTTTTGATTAAATCCTGAAGCGCCTTCACCATGGATTTTGTATCACCACCGGTCTCTCTTGCTTTGCGAATATCTAATTCGGCATGGCAAATAAGTTTCATAAGGTGAAGTTCTGTGGTTGTATTGCAGTTGTGCGTAGACTGCCATTCCGCAAGTGTGCTTTCCAAGAAATCATAGTCATCAATACTGAGTCCAGAACCCCAGGTCTTCTTTAAATAATTAGCAAAATCCTCACCTTCATTGTCAGATATAATCTGTTCATCTTCCTGATTAAATGTTAAACCGGGATTGTATTCAAATGTTCCAACTGAACCATCCCCAGAAGCAGATGTAATTGTGACTAATTTGGTCTTATATATACCAAATAACTTAGAATAATCAATATTCGCTTCGGAGCCCATCTTTGTGGATAGTTGAGATATTGCGGCTTCAAGATGAGATTCTGAATACATAATATTCAAAGTCTTACAAGTTAAAAACATCGCTTTCTTTACATCTCTTTCGCTGTTTAAAAATCCAACAAAAATATCAGACACACATGCTTTACATACAGAAAACTTTCCATTCGTATCTAAAAATTTATCCGTAGCCGCATAAAAATCAACCCCCTTTTTTATTGTCGTACATTTGCGACAGTATCCATGCTCTTCTGAAAGTTTATCTCCAACACCAACTGACAGTGTTGAACTAATTCTTCTGCTTTTTCCTGACATTATAAACTCCTTTTATTACTTTATTTCTGAACACATAATCGGAATGAAGGACTTCGATACCTTCATATCACCATAAAGATGAATGCTTCCTTGCATCAATCCCGACATAACAAAATACCCACACTTATTCAAAAGTGTGGGTATTAAGAACTCTTCGTACTCTTGGTACGTGAGGCTAAAAGTAAATTTCCCCCTAGAATAAAAGGGTCAATAAAAATAAATTACACGATTATATACATTGTGTCCACAATGCCGCTTTCTTCGTCAACAACGAAGCACTGTGTCTTTTTTTCTGTTTGAACAAAAGCCTTGTCGTTAGACCATCTGGAATATCCAGAGATAGTTGGAACCCGATAGATTTCCATCAGTCCACTTTTCTGATATTGCATCTCAGTGTGAAGATGTGCTAAAATCCAATAGAATTTATTGCACTCACTCCATTTATCTTTTGCTTCCACGGTCATTGTCTCAAGACCTTTTGCAATCTTCATGTCATGCGTAAGCGCCAACAGGGTTCTACCAAACTGATGATACTTCCTCGGGAGAGGAGACACATCAATATGAACATACCTATTATTCTTGTACATCTGTTCAATAACTTTCATAACGCCGTACATAGATTGACCGTCGTGATTTGAAACGATGTTATAAACATATACGGGCGCAATCTCTAGAAAACTGTTTATTCCAACAGAAATCAGTTCAATTGCCTTATCTACGATAGAATACCAAAATGTGGCGCTATCTTGAGGTGTTCCATGAGAAGTTGTATTTGCGAGATTATCTGTGTTTAGAAAGTCGTTTCCAACAACAAACACCACCTCTTCAAATTTCTGTCCTGATACACGTTCTTTTATTTGAGATATGGTTGAACGATATAGTTTTTCCATAATCTCCATATTATATTCATTGTTATTCGCCTGCATTGTCGCAAGAAGCCCAATGTGCAAATCCGCAATTGGAATGACGAGTGATTTTCCATTGATTGAATAAGAAGATGGAAGAATTTCCACAGGAGAAAAATCTTTGGCGGCCAAAGAGTCAAACATTGACAGCAATCGTTCTTCCGTCCATTCTGGAATTCTCGGTTTGGTGGTGAGCTTTGACTGGTATAAAACTCTCAATCCTAAGTCTTTCACCCTTGGAGAGTGCCAAAGATTGTTTTTACAGTTTACAACCTCCCACAGTTCGGGGTCAAACTTGTGAGCGATGAGGATTGACCTTGGAGATTTCAAATCTTGTTCACAAATCTCGATAAGCCTGTCGCTATACATAGAGCCATCTGATTTCATTTCGATAGTTTCTTTGTATTCTGGAGTATCGTCATCTAAGTCATCGTCAATAACGTCTGGCTGTGATTCAAAAAAGTTTTCAAGAGATTGTTTCACTGGATTAGAAGAAATATCTTCTACATCTTCGAGTTCCGGATTTGGTTTCGATTTTATACGGTACCATCTATCTGAAAGAATCTTCCCAGAGAAAATATTATATCTCGATGCTAACTCCGACCATGTAATGTCGAGAGAGCCGTCCTCTTTAGCTTTACAATCATCATATAACTTTTTCTGCATTTATAAATCTCCTTTTTTATACGGATAATATGCCAATTAAGGCAATTATATCATATGAACTGAAATAAGTCAAGTTAAAAACAAGACAAATATAACAAAATCAGATAAACTTTGTTGTATTTGTCTTACTTCTAAAAAGAAGTAAGATTTGCCATTATTACGAACCCTTTCCGAAGGCATAATCCATTGGGTTCAACCAACGGAGCAACAGAGGAATAGAAGAAACAAGTGCCCCAATAAACCAAGTCTGCCAGTTGGAAACGTCGAAACTGCCAATCTTGGCAAAATCAGCGACAGCAGCGGCAATCACGAAAGAGAGGGCAACACGCAAGAAACTAGCAATCGGTGAATCAGCAAACCAAACCAAAAATTTTTCCATTTTATATTCTCCTTTTGTTTATAAAATTACCATTTTATTCATACTTCGTTTTCATTCAAAAACTCATTCAATTTACAATCTTCCGAATGCCCACCATCTTTCAGACATAGACATATCGGGCATCTATATGTTTTGGCTCCAGTATCATAGAGCCATTCAACTTGACATAGCAATATCTTTGCCTCTTGAATTTGTTTAGATATTCTATCTATTTCACACAACCTCTCGGTTAGAAGATTCATTGTTTTGTTTCTCCGAACTTGCCTTCGCAATATCGCGTAGATTTAAGGGTGTCACAAACTTGACCCTTTTCGCGTTCCTATTGAAATCCGTTCCGCCCTTAAATGCGACAATTCCGGGTGGTTTTGTATATTCAATATCAATCACGCTCATATGGAAGAGTCCCTTCAGGTCAACATCAATGTCGTTTTTTACGCACTCTTCTAAAATATCTTTAAAGGTGTTTATTACAACCTTTATGTCTCCTTTTGTAAACCCCGCTTTCTGAGCCAAGACGGTTACAAAACTATCCGTGTCGAGAAATTCCTTCTCACTTTTCTTTTTATTTACCACAATTTGGGTCTCCTTTCCATAGTATATTACCGGTAGCCACTCTCTGGAATTTTTTCACAAAGACTTTCTGATTCTGTCTTTTTCTTTTACTTGTGTACTGTGGCACTCGTCACATAACTCATGCATTTTTGACTTTTTTTCTAGTTTTTTGCCACAATTCACGCAATAATATTGTATTTGGGAGTTAAAATCACAAGAGGAATCAATTATGAATTCGAATTTTTTACTGTCAAAATCCGAACAAATGACCTCCCAATATACCCAGTTTCTTCCAATTTTTGGAACCAGTACGTTTGCCAAAAATAACCTGTGTGACAAATCATAAATGGCGTTCCTGCTCATCTTTGTGTTCGAGCAACTTTTTACCGCATCCTCAATTCCATGGCTAAAGTAACATTCAAATCTTTTTGGCTTATTCTTATCTCCGTCTGAACTTTGATATTTTTCTAATTTTGAAACATATAATATATACAAGGCAACTCGATAATCTCTGTGGCTTAGTTTTCCAAGAATATCGGTTTCTTTTTTGGTTATCCCTATCTTTAGCCCAGATTTTTTTATGTCGTATAACTTGGCGTTCTTTATCGCAGAATCAAGCGTGTTTCCCTCTACCACATAGTTATATGTCTCAGAGGATTCGCAATAACCCAAAAGTTTGTTTTTTACCGACATTGTGTTTTCCCCTTTGCTATAAAGATATTTTGCCATAATAAAAATATCTTTATAGCGGATAGAGGTTGGAACAATGGAAAACAATCTTTCTGCTTCTGCTTCTTCATCCAAGATTATTCTGGATGCCTTTTTACTCATCGACACCACCTTTTACCATGTTGAACCTTCTTCCGGCAAACGAAATCCTTCCGTTTTCCTTTGGGACAGGAAAATCAAAAGTCCTGGTTTTCTTTTTCATGGCGTCCAATATTCCATCGGAAAATATTTCCCACACGAATGACTGAGAGTATCCCGTTCCATAGTTTATATCCAGAGCCATATTGGTCAATTCGGACAAGTCTGAACTTATTTCAAAAGCCTTGTTCTTTATGAACTCTACGATTTCCGATTTTTCTCCGTCTGGAGAGAAGAACAGGTTCTTTTTCAACTTATTATATAATTTCATCAAGTCTCTTAGCGGTTCACGAATAGATTCGTTTAGACCAACCGATTTATCGAAATATACCGAATAGTCAAATTCTTTGTTGTTTACCGACACCTTAAGTTCTTTTACCTCTGAAACCATGTAATCTGAAATCCTCTGCATTATAGAGGTTGAACCAACAACCACTGGACAAAACTTCCTATGTCTTTCTATAATTTTTGATTGCTCTTCTGTGACGACTTCCTTCTTCAATAAAAAGTCTATACCGAACCCGTATTTGGCGTAGCAATAAACATCGTACATTTCATTATAGGAGTCGTAATCTTTCTTTCTATGGGGGTAGAGCCAGTTCATCCACATTGGTCTTCGATTTGTCAGGATGTTGTTGTGAACTGGGTCGTCTGATTTCTTATTCCATTCTGGGAGTCTGTCGATAAGAAGACCTTTTGTTTTATCGATTTCCATTCCCTGTTGCTTTCTGCAAATAACAAGTCTCTTTAGAATTAGTTGGTGTTCTTTGGAATCTTCTGGAAATAAAGACAACATGGAATAGTATGTGCTACTGTTGTTCGTTACCAGACCAATCTTTGAATTAAAACTCATTGCATCAAAAACCGACAACTCATCGTATGAAATTTTATTCTTTGTTGTCGCCTTTCTGTTGTATGTCACAGGAACCCCGCCATAACAGTTCTTCAACAATTCGTCATTATCGGATGTGAATACTGCGTCTCCGTCCCCATCTCCGTCCGCAAGGCACATCATATCTGGCGAATGAACATTAAACACTATTCCACTATACAGATGCCCAAAATATTTCTCCATCTTCTGGTTGTTCTTGAAGTCCAACCTCAACATCTCTGAGCGCCATGTCAAAGGACTTCTGCCTGCAACAACCTGATTTGAGCCCATGTTATTCCAGTATTGTGAATAATGCTCTCCTGCACCCAAAAGACCAGTTGCCTCGAACCCGAAGGCGTGTTGCGCTATCGCATAGGGGTCAAACAAAACAAACTGATAATTTCCTGGGCTTATCAGGAGTTTTCCGAAGTAACTATCTCGTATCTTTCTGTTGAGACTTTTTATAATCGATTTTCTAATGTGGGGGTCTTGAATCACATCTTTGTTCAAACACAGCGCTTTCACTATCGGATTTTCTATTTTGTTGAACTTCAAGTCGTCTTCTATATCAGAACCCATCAAATAGATTAGCGCTTTTTCTCCGTCCAAAATTGACACATCATTGAAGTAGTCCAATGTTGGTCGGCATAGTTTTTCTATATCTACGTCATCCTTGAGAACCTGAATATACTGGTAGGAACTCATAAAAGATTTTTTGTCTTTATTCGGATTGACTCTTGTAACGTTCCAAGATAGATTGTTCTCTAGGGAGTTTGTTTTGTGTTCAGCAATAGAAGAATACCCCTCACTCAGTTTAAACTGGGATTTTGTCATAACAACATCAACGTTGTCTATCTGGTGAACATCCCCATAAATATCGGTAATCTCTGAAACTCCGAGTTCAGCAGCAAGTGTCCTAAAAGGAAACGAAGTCAACAGACCCTTGCACCAAGGAGCCCTGAAAATAAAAGAACACGCATCATAATCCAATCCTAAATCGAAACTCCATTGCTTTGCAAAATCCATGGAGATAATTCCAGCACCATCAAAAAGATTGTGAACGATGGGAAGAACTTTTCTGTTTACTGTTTCATTGTCGTCTTCAACAAAGTCAACCTCAGTATCTCTTGTTTCTTCCAAATCTGGAATGACAACGTAGTTGGGCGTCGAGACAGGAATACTACTGCTTGAAACCAGCGAGTAGTACGCATTGAACTTCCCAAAATTTACTGGAACCTCTTTATTGAACCCGTTCTCGATAATCTCTCTTACCTTTTCCAAATATTGTTCTTGAATAAAAAGGACGGTTGAACGCCTCAATTGCCCCGCACTACCCATAAATCGGACAAATTTTGTTCCATTTATCCACACGCCCTCTTTCACAAATTGCTTGTAGTGTGCAACGTGATTGAAGGTTATGGAAACAATCTCTGGAACAAATAACATCTCGTCAATCTTTGAGGTAAGTTCGGACATCCTGCTTACGTTCTCTTTTTTGTTTTTCTTTTTCTTTAATCTTGTTCTTTCATTCCACAACCGCAACAGTTCGGATTCCTCATAGGGGTGATTAGACACCTTTCTCAACGTCCGAAATAACTGGGAGTCGCCCGCAGAAATAATCTCGTTATTTTTTCTCGCATCTTGAAGTGTTGAAACTATTTTTCCAACCTTCTTGATTCTTGCAGATTGCAACGACATGATATAAAACTGCTGTAGTTTCCGCAATTATAAACGACCTCCTTTTCTTTTATTGTCCTAGCATAACCACCGTTTGATTTTTATTCTTGATAAACTTATAAAACAAGTCTTCTTTTGGAACACGCTTAAAACATAATTTTGGTTCGTCAAAATATATGGTTTCAGGAGGGGTCTCGAATTTATAACCCATAACCTCTTCTGGTGTCAACACCAACAAATCCGAGGGCGTACTCATGAGGTAAATTCTCTTCAAACTTTCATTTGGAACAATAATCAAGTCCCAACTGCGGGCATAATTTTGAATAAAATAAGTTTTTCCAGTTTGCCTGCCAATATCAATATGAATAGTACAAAAATCAAGAACATAACCCACTGTCGAAAGGGAGTGGAACGTTGACTCAGGCATATATTTTCGATTGTCTTTGTTTATGTTTATTGCAGATATTACTATATCTTCTAACTTCATTATGTTCTCCTATGAATAAAATCAGAGTTTCATACAGACTTTTTTGATTTCAATTTATTTTTGTATCCAACGTATCCGTCGTCAACGATTCCATGGCTTGTTCCACAATCATCACAGTATTGAGGAGTGCAGTACGAACATGTTTTTAAAGCATCGGTTCCACCATAAACCAACGTTGGCCTGTGGCAACGTTCGCAGTGCATCACTTTTATGTCACACATAAATTCTATAATTCCCAGTAGTTTCTTGTATACCAAATGTCCAGTGTAAAGTACAATCAAATCGTTTACTACCAAAGCACCTAAAATCCATAACAACATCCCAATAGATTTAGAATCCAAAATATTATCTCCTCTACAATGTGATAACTGCAATGTAAAAACTAATAGCAAATATAGCAATCAACCATGCCACCATCCAGAACTCTTCTTTAGTCCAAGCCCGAGGTTCCGGTTTTGGAGAAGGATGTTTTTCTTCATGTGCCCTTCTTCGGTCTCTTTCTCTCAGAAGTTCTCGAACCGCACCTCTTATAAAAAATCCTGTTCCGCCACCTCTATAAAACATGTCTCACTCTCCTATGGATAAAACCGCTATTTTATTCAGCCTTCTCGTATCCGACTTCTTCGCCAATCTCATCCAAGGTCAGATAGATTTCATTTGCTCGAACTGGCTCATCATTACAAAATGCCCATAACGAAAAATCACCATCTAATGTTTCAACCAGTGTTCTTTCCAACTTTACGTTATATCTAACCATCAACGCTTTTAAACTTGACATAAAATCTTTTTCGGGCTCATTGCTCCAACTCATTTTTCGCTCCTTTGTTTTGAAATAAATTCTTCTACCCAATTTGTCTTGGAAGGAATGCTGTAATAACTCATCTCTACCCAACGGCATTCACCAGTTTCCTCGTCGTATCCATCGATGTCTTCTTCAAACTGTTCCCAGTACTCATCATCATCGATTTCAAGATTATCAACTTCTTCTTCGAGCATAATTGATTTCATATCAATTACATTTATAATATTTTTTAGGTTGCTCATATATGGTCTCCTAGTCCCATAAACAAAAATAATATTTTTTGAATGAGTCAAAACCAGCGTTGAACAATTTCCAATCTTCGCTGTCTTCACTTTCAGGCTTCCAAGAATCGTTTAGTCTTTGTGCTGCTTCAAATCCAGAAATCATAATATCAATTTCTTTTTTCCAAGCATCTCTTGCCCTGACTTCCGCTTCTTTTGAAATACCATCTGATGTTGAGCATTCTTCATCAGTAAAAAATTCCATGGGTGTTCCTTGAGTTTTACCCTCAACTGGTCTCAGTTCTTTCAACCATTTTGGCATCATCCTATTTAAGTACCAGTCTATACTCCATGAAATTCGTTCATCATAGCCCCTTTGAACTCTTTGTTTTGCCCATTTTATTTGGCTTTTTATATCCCTTTCTCTCTCTTTCTTGTCTTTGCTCAATTCTTTTTCGTTAATTTTTAACTCGCACTCTATTTTTACTTTCATTGTCTACGCTCCACTTTTCCTGTTTTTTCAGTAGGATTATATAATGTTGATTGAAGACCCGCCATATACGCCGCAACAACAAGCATCCTCTCGTCCTCCACCTCAATTGGAATTCCATAAACAAAACTTCCCTTTATCTCTTCCATAATTTCTAAATATCGTCGCTCAATGAATTCTTCTTCGAATTCGTTCATTAGGTTCCTCTCTTGTTATGATATAAATTCATAAAATAAATCGCCAGAAGTCCCACGATAATTAGGATTGCTCGTGTGACTAAAAATGTTACGTCCATCTATTCTCCTTTTCCAAAAATAAAAAAATTCTGAGCCGGGGTCAAGTAGTACCTGTTCCACTCTGTCTTATACATAGTACACATATGTTTTCTTAAATATTTCCACCCATTACTATCGCATAAACGAATCCCCCGGGGAGTTGATTTTTCTGCCACTGTCCAGTGTTCCTCTCTATTACTTATCCCCAATATAACACATCCTTTATTGTCTCTTAAGTGTGATTTCATTGAGTTCCAGAAAATGGTCAGCGTTGGTGTTGGAAATGACATCCATGAAACTTTATAATCAAGATATTTTGAACCAACGTCTCTCATGACCATATTCATTTGTTTAAAGTTCATCCCATCAAGACTAATATCCGCCCACATTCTTTTTTTGATGAAATATCGAACTATTTCCTCGTACAGAAAATATGTTGAATCTTCATTTGCCTCATATATTATTTTATAAGCATTTAGTATTGAAAAAATTCCACAAGTATTATTGAAATCACCTTGAAGGTATGGTTCAGTCATCCATGGTTGCTCCTTTTTATTAAATATTGCCATATTATATCATTAAATATATTATTTGTCAAGCCCCATATATCGTAATTTGGACTATTTGGGTCTTATATGGTATTGACTTAAAAAGAATAGTATGATATAATTCAAAGTGGCTCGGGATAGTTTTGCCCGTACAGTAAGATGAATGGTGTAAATCTCCGCATCGACCTGAGCCGCTTTTATTTTCACATGGAGACAGGAGGAATAAAAAAATGTATAAAAAGAATGGTAAGATGCTGGATAGAAAGTATGATGTCAAACTGGACATAGATGAACTTAAGCATCTGGAACAAAGTAGGATTATCGATGTCTTAGATATGTGGGAGTGTTCCATGGAATATGGATATACTCACACCAAAGAAGAACTTGGCGAATTTGTGAAATTGATTTCCGAGCAGTTTGTTACAGGAAAAAGATTTGATTTTTCTGGTTATAGCATTGCTGTTGTCGAAAGATTTTTGAAAGAAAGAAATTTACCATATAAAATAATTTTGCACACATTTCAAACAAAAGAAGATTGGACTTGGGGTATAACCAAAGAATGAAATATATATCAGACATAATTCCAATAGGCGAGATTGATAGTTGGATAGGAAAGAAGGTTCTTATCTCTGCTCAAACGGGAACCGGCAAAAGTTACTGGACGAAGAATACTCTGTATGAATGGTGCTTAAGAAACAACAAGAGAATTCTTATTCTTTCAAATAGGACGCTGTTAAAAAATCAAATCATAGAAGACATCCGTGAAAAGGCTGATTTCATCACTGTAAGAAATTACCAGTCTATTGAGAATGGAATACTTGAGACAAGGGAAGACCTCCAGTATTTATTTTCAAAGTTTGATGCAATTGTATGTGATGAGTTCCACTATATCTATGCCGACTCTGATTTCAATAGGAATACAGACCTGCTGCTGGACATATTCGAAACAGACTATCCCAACAAGATATTTGTTTTTATTTCAGCTACACCAGAGATGTCCCTATTCGCTGGAAACAAGTTTGATTTTATCTATACAGCAGAAAAGGATTATTCTTATATCTCATCCCTGTCGTTTTACTATAAAGACAGGACGCCAGAAGCAATCCTACAAAACCTGGAACATGAGGAAAAAGCAATATATTTTTCTTCGAGTGCGGCAGAGGCGTTGGCGCTATCTCAGAGTTTCGATGATGCGGTTTTTATTTGTGCAGAATCCAATAAGGAGTTCTATAAATATTCCGACCAGAATACAGAAAAGGAAATCATTGAGAATCAATACTTTTCTGCAAGAATACTCTGCACCACAAAGGTTATGGAAAATGGAATATCCATCTGTGACGAATCGGTAAAAACAATCATATTGGACTTTATCAATCCGATTACTCTTATTCAAGCGTTAGGTAGAAAACGCATCCTGAACGAGAATGATAAGATAAGGGTGTTTGTTAAGAACCACCACAACAGAGAGTTGAACTATCATCTGGGGAGCCTTAAGATGAAACTGGATATTGCTGAAGAAAGGGAACAGTTCGGGGAAGAGGAGTTCCAGCAGAAACATAGAAAGGCAATGTTCGATGATATTGTGGACAATGACTTCAACATCAACAAAGCAAAATACTATAACTATTCCTATCAGGTTGATTTTCTTGAAAAGGTCATGAAAGAATACAATGGGTACAAGAAGTATCTGGTGGAATACTTTCAAGCCAAATGGGAGGATGACGAAGAGAACGCCGACAAACAGTTTGAAATCATAGGACTGGCGGAGTTCCTGCTATCCAAGAAGAACATCAAGATGTTCAAGAGTGAGCAGGAAACATTCAAGGACAAGTTCTTTTATCTCATATTCTCCCCCAAGAATACAAACTACAGGAATAGAGGAATCAACAGTATCAACTCAATCATAGCCGAAGACGGAATACCCCTGGAACTCATATCCGAACAGGAAACGAAAGGTGAAGATAGACATAAGAGGTGGTGGATGATTGTGGATAAGGATAGTCCGAATACAAAATAGTCAGAATACGCGAAGGAACACATCTGCGTTATTTTCGACATCTGTCATAAGTTAACTATATTATTATATATATACTATTGATAAATGTCGAGTATAACGCATCTAGACAACTTGCTCCACCCCTTAAAAGACATCTCAAATCGAGGTGTCTTTTTTTGTTAATATAAATAGGACAAAGTTTATCTCCTCCGTAATAATACCTTGTAAGTCCTAGTTGTTCCATTGAAAGTCAACAGGAGCCTCAAGGTTGAGTTTATGTTGCTGTACAATGATTTCCCCATGTTTACATTATACGTTGAAAATTGAAGTTCAAATTTGCCCCAGATAAAGAGTTTTCATAGTGTTGTGGAAAACAATGCAAAATTTAGTCATACTGGAAAAAACCAAAATAACCTTCCATTAAAGGTATGAAACATGGCGGAGCCAGAACACTTAAATTTATACCTGCAAATCCATGGATTTATCAAATATGCCGAATGTAAACTGTTATCCTATTGTTTATACGGTAATATGACTTTTTTGATATTATTCAGATTTATCACAAGTTTTATATTGATATAGTCTATATTGTTTATTTTATTTTTGAGGTTCGTATTCGACCTCTTTTTATTTTTACTGGTCAATTACGACAATGCTTATCTTGTTTATGTGTTGAGCATGGTTGTAAAATATTTTTTTGTTTGTGTTAGGTTTTATTTTTTGTATTGGCAATTAATTCTATTCGGATATTATTGGTCTACATATAGGTACTTCGATATTCTGACGGAGTATGTATATTCGGATATGTATTCTCTGATTATGTAAAACTATTGGCAAAGTGTTGGCAGTTTCTATTGGTAATCTTCTTGGTTCATATATAGTCTATATGATTATTTTTAGTATTTTTTGAGTTTATTTTATTATGTGTTTTGTTATTTTATTATGTGTGAGTTGAGTAACTATAGGCACCTGGCTACTATCAACTTACTACTAGTATGTAAACTATACTAATAATTTATTAGTATATCTATATAGTTATATGACTATACCGGTATCACCATAGTATTATATATCTGTCAAGTATCAATTTATAAATTTATATTTTGCCCATTGACAATTCTAATATGTTATGATTTATTTTGTCTATGTTTTGCACAGGTTTATAATTTTAGATTTTATTTTGTTGTTAACTAGTTATATATAACTAAATAAACAATAAGCATAGACTAAATAAATAATAAGTATAAGCTAAATAATAATTTAGTCTAACCTAAATAAACATATATAAACGCAGCGCAGCATGATACAATTAGTACAATATACACCGGCATAAAATATAATATGTCAATAGCCCTACCTTAATAAATGTACTACCTTACAATATTGTAAGGTGTGGCAACTGGTACGTTTGATCAACGCTTTACATGATAATATTGTCTCACATAGGCGATTCAACGGATGCAAGACATATCTGATAAAACGGAATAGCCAAAACATAATTTTTAGGATAATATCAGAGAATGTTAATTCTCTGTGTTAAAGCGAATATCCGCATTATAGTATGTGTCAATGACACAAACGGATATAAGCAAAGGATAATAGACATGAAACAGAATTTAGTATTGAATGAAAGTGAAGTAAATGCGAAGATTGAATCACTCATTGCAAGCGCAAGTGAGAAAGGCCGAAATGATACAATCTTCACTCGCAAAGTGAAAGAAGTGCGTGTCAATGTCGCGGGTTATCTTTCTTTCAGCGATGCGAAAGAGAATACTCTCGAATTCGCGCAAGGTCAAATTTACGCCCGCATGATTGTTAACGGTCTTGAAACACTCCAGAAACGCATTAACAGCGTAAAGAAAGTTAATTTCAATCAACTGGCAAGTGTTCTTGTACGTGAATCACGTGACAAGAAAATTGCCCAAAAGCTGGCCGAACGTCAAGCCATTCGTGAAACTCACGCACGCGCAACAGCCTTACAAGCGAGCAAGGTTGCGAAACAGAGCAAGTAGCACAACCCGCAAGAAGTGAAACAGAATACCCCACCCGTTATAACGGGTGGGGTATTCTTTTATTAACAAATAACGTGGATAACAAAAAAAGATTAATATTTTCTAGTATTATCCTAAAAATTAGATTTTATATAATAATCCGTGTTTATACCAGATAAAAATAAAATCACATATATAATACAATTTTCTGTATACGTTTCAAACTTCCCAATAAAAAGAAAATAAATAACGAGTAAGGTTCTTGAATAAACTATTGATGTATAGGAATTATTCGGCGCACATAACATCGAATAAATAAATCCCGTTACATATAAAAATAGATAATTCAAAGTGGACGCCTGAAAGAAGTTTATACGGGTATTATAAAAAGTTATCGTATATAGTCAATGTATTATTCACGAGAGTTTATAAGATAACACTGCAATAATAGTACAAGGTGTTATATGTCACTTATAGACTCTCATAGGTAGTTTATAAAAATAAAATATCTATGAGAATCTATAAGTGATTCTAATTCTAATAAAAAACAGGAGAATATAAAATGTACAAATTAACTTACACCAGTTATACGAGTGGGCGAGTGGAAACGAAGACAATTCCAGCAGAATCGGAAACGATAGCACGCGCCTATTTTTTCTCATTCATCAATGGAAGATTTATTTCCTGCGAAGAGGTAAAATAAATGTCCACAAATAAAATGCTTGCAATTCTGTTTTTTGTAGTCGCGCCCGTATTTGTTGGGATTATGGCTTTATTGATTAAAGCCGGATCGTCGCTAATTGGAATAAATTTATAAGGAAAAATTGTCATGGAAAAATATATATTGATTTGGGAAAATATCGCAGGGGAAATAGTTTCAAAAGCATTTTCGGATGGTGAAAATGCCAAAGAACACTTTGCAGTAATTTCCAGAACGTGCAGCAAAGTACACTTTTCCGAATGGACACAAATCCAGGATGGTTTGTGGAAATGTGACCTTTTTTCAAATTCCATGATTTCATATGATTTTGAAGAAGAAGGATGGTTTATTCAACCTTTGGAAAATGGAAGATTTTTATCTGGGATTGTTGACCTGTATTACAAGTTTTCAGATTGCGTAAAAGTTTTGTGCGGATACCCTGAATAAAACGGGGATTTTATACATAATATCAATGGAGGAAAAATGTTTAGATTTGAAGAGCCTTTCATTGTATTCTATAAAAACGTAAATCCTGCGGGATTTATTCCTTTATGGGATATAGATTATAAGGCAATCAAAATGTCAGAAGTAAAAAATCCTGAAAAATATTCCGATGAGGAATTAACTTCTATGGCGTATTTTTTCGAGGATATATCAGAAAATTATCAATCTATTCCAGAAGATTTTCAACAGGAGAAAATATAATGAATTACCAGATGAAAAAAGTTTTTTCTATTCGTTTTTTGTCTCCAGATGCCCAAATACATTTGGAATATTTTTGGCACAATCAGGAATTTATTACTTGGTTGGTTGCGGAAAACAACGACCCCGTTTCAGATTCTCTTTTGAAAAATGGGGGAGTTGTCAACGAGGTTGTGATTATTTCAAAAAACGCATAGTCTGAATAAAACCAGAATTTTATAAATAGGGGGATTAATCAGAATTTGCAAAATCATTTGTAGATTCTGATTAGTCTAATAAATTTGTATAAGGAGAAAAAACATGAATGAACGTGAACGCCTCAAAAAAGAGGAAAGGAAAGCGGAACGCAAGGAAAAATTCTACGAAATTTGGCGACAGAATCGCAGAAATTTTGTAGAACGAATACACTTGCAGAGATTCAACAAATCGTCGGAATTCTGCAACGAATTTTATTCCCGCATGGAATACTATTCGGATGAGGAGATGAGTGAGTGTTACCCTGCGGAAATTTCCGAAATGCCCTCTTACTACGATTATTTTAAGTGGTTGGATGGGAATATGGAAGAGTGGGACAATTACCATCCCGAACCGGTTTAATACTTCAAATTATATCCTGAATTTTTATGAGGAATTCAGGATAAACTTTGAAAGATTAAATTTGTATGGAGAAATATTATGATTATTCCAAAAGCAATCCAGCATTATCCTGATGAGGAAAAATTTGTATATTTTTCTGATGATGGAAAATTTGTGGGAACATTTGCGATTATCAAAGATGAAATTTGGAGCGTGAAGATTTTCAAAAAGTATCGGGGAAATGGATATTGTGTAAAAATGTTGATGGAATTTTTACAGGAATTTCCTGGAAAATATACCTTGTATGTTGCAAAGGAAAATATTCCTGCGCGGAAAAGTTATGAGAAAATTGGATTTGAATACGTGCAAAATTTAGAGATTGATTTTATCCAAATGTTTGAAATGAGAATAAATTAATAAATGGCAATGGCGCACAATTTCCAAATGATTCTGGGAAATCGCCGAAAGGAAGAATTGCGGAGTTCGAATCTCCCCATTGCCACTGTTTCAAAAATAAATTCAAATGGAGAAAAACTATGAAAACAAAAAAGCAAAAGAGAGAAGAAATTCTCTCAAAGTTTGAAAAAGAGTTTGAGACTCTGAAAAAGATGCATGAAGAAAGTCTTGAGGCAAATAAAAGGAATGGGTTTATATATTTTGTTCCTAAACCATCAAGGCTCATGTATGTAGAGTCTCAAATTGAATCTTTGAAAAGAAATCTTGGGCAATAATATGGCATCTAAAAGAATTCCAATGTGGCAAAAGGTCGGAGTTGTTTTGTGTTTTGTAATTTGGGTTTTAGCATCATTATATCCATAAGGAGAAAAAATGTCAAAAATGATTGAATACGAGTTTGATAACTATATGGAATTTCAAATCGAATTAAAGGCGGCAATTCGTGACAATTGCTATGCTGGACAACGCAGAAATGGAAGATTATGGATTTTACAAATTTACTCATGAAAAACAGAAATAAAACCGTCATTCTATTGGCTCTTACAATCGCCATATTTTTTATGGTGGATTCAATTTCGAAAATCCAACCATCAGATTTCGAGGCGGATTGTGTCGCAAATCTTGCGGAAACTGGAATTATTCCGCAAGAAGATATTTTGGAAATTTGTCAGCAATAGGAGAAAAAATCATGAAAGTTGAAGACATGAAGATTTGGCTTGCGGAAAAACCGAATCACGTGGAAGAATTCACCGTAATTTCAAATGGTTGGTGGACTCTGTTCACACTTTCTACAACCGATTCGTCCGTTCTGGAATATTTGAATAACAATGGATTTCCCGTTGTTTATTCTGATATTTTTGACGGAATTATTTTGGTAAAATTTTCTTAAAGGAGAAAATCATGCAAACAACAAATAAATCTTTTGATGGAAATAACAGCAAGAATAACAAAAAGAAGGGAAAAAGAATCACAACAAAGCATGGCGCAAGTAAAAAGGGATATGTTCAGTGGAATCCTGGAAAATCTCTTGGTGAAAAACGCCATGAGGAATTTTTGAAAATCAAGATGGAACAAATCCTTTTTGATAATGGACTGATTGAAAATTAACTTGACAAAATAACAAATAAGTTGTAAAATTAACGAAATATCTGCCGATAATTGATGAATTTACGGGGAAATATTATCGGCAGGCTTTTGTCAATTTTCAAATTAGGAGAAGATATGGACATAATTATGATACTGTCGAGAATCAGGGATATATTTCGTTTTGCGCGTCCCAATATTGAAGGTAATGTTATCACTTTTAAATATATGGGAAAAATCCACAGGATAACTGTGGAAATATCAGAAATTGAAAAGGAGAAATAAAAATGGAATTAGAACTGGAAGATAAAAAACAACTGGTAAAATGGATGGAGGAAATTTTGTGCTACGATGATGACAGAATCTCATTGTCATATATTCCGTATAACCTACGGGAAATTGAAAGGGAATTAATCCGCAGGGAAAACTGTGAAATCGAATCGATTGACGCATAAGGAAAAAACATTATGGAGATAAAATTCAAGTTCAAGGAAAGAAATTTTTCGATTTCAATTGGACATGAAACCCCTTGGTTTTCACAACTTCCATTCGTAACCTTTTCCGAGGAATTTTATGATGACCCAAATTTTCCGAGGAAAATTTCTTTTGCGAAAATGATTTGGCATAGTGCATATTCTGTATAAAATCTTCGTTTTATCAACACTTGGAGGAAAAATGGACTCTTATCTCGGAAAAAGTTACCAAATAGATGGAGAAAGGGAGTGGACGGAAAAAGAATTAGAATATTGGAAAAAAAGAAATTGCTGTGATGGAAAACATTTATGGGATGAAGTTTTATCAACGAATTCCCATTATCTTTTCTGCGATGCCTGTGAAAAGACAACCAAGGATTTAACAATAGAGGTTGAAAAATGGGACGCGGAATTAATCTTTAGATTTCTTAATATATAGTTTTATTCAGGGGGATTTATAAATATTCGCAAATTCGTTTGTGGATATTTATAAGTCAAAATATAACCAAAAGGAGAAAAAAATGGATATTGGAAGCGGAAATGGTTTTCCTGCTTCGAGTCTCTCAAATTTTGCGCCGCATCCGTTCATTATTGACGGAATTCCATGCAATTCCATGGAAGGATTTCTGCAATCCTTGAAATTTAAGGATGTGGAAATGCAAAAATTTGTTTGCACTTTAGTAGGAAAGCAAGCAAAATTTAAGGGAAAGCCAAAAAAATGGTGGAAGACTCAAACATTATTTTGGCAGGGAAAAGAAATCAATCGTCATTCACAAGATTATCAGGATTTGTTAGACAGGGCATTTTTTGAATTGTCAAAAAATTCAAGTTTCAAAAATGCTTTGCTGGCAACTGGAAATTCGTCATTGACTCATTCTATGGGAAAAAATGATGAAAGCCACACTGTTTTAACTCAACGAGAATTTTGTTCAAGATTGTTGAAAATCAGGAATATATTGAAAGGAGAAAAATAATGTTACAAAAAGTAAAAATCTTGAAAGAATGTTATAATCATGGGCAAATTGGAACAATTGTGGAAACTTTTCCCGCTCGTCTTTTTTTGGAGCAGGAAGTTATTAAAGTGGAACTCAAGGTTGGCGTAGGATATTTCACTTGGGATGAAGTTGAATTAGTTTTCTAAGGAGAAAAATCATGATAACGGTCGGTGACGTTCTTAAATTCAAGGAATTAAAAAGCAAATTTCTCAATGAAGAAGAAAGAATGGAGAAAAATTACCTAAACACCGTGGAATTTCTCAAGATGGAAATAGGAAAAGCCGAAAAAGAAAAGAATCGTGAAAGAATGGTTGCCTTGGTTCAAGTGGAGAACGTTTTGTTTGGATTTGACACCAACAACAATGTTAATTTGATTGATGAAATTCTTGGAGAAAAATAATGAGAGATTCTTTTGAATTGGGTTGTACCCCCTGCGGAGAAGACTGTGTGCAAGTAAATCCAAATGAGGATTATATTCCCGCTATGCGTCAGGAATTAAATCGCTATAAATCCTATTTGGAAAAATTGTTTCCAATTTCAGATGATTTGAGTTGTTATTTTAAAATCCATTGGCAATCTCATGATTTTGGAAGATATGGGGAAATTGCGATTTGTTACGATGATGAAAACGAAAAAGAAATTGAATTCGCTTTAAATGTTGAAGGGAATCTTCCTGAATATTGGGAAGAAGAAGGAACGTGTTTTATTGGGGATGAAGATAGAACCGTTGTAAATCTGAAAACATAAATAAAATATCCATTTTATCAATGGATGAGGAGAGTTAACATGCCAGAAAAACATAAATATGGAAGAGATTACTGGTTCAAGCAAGATGATATTTCATTGAATGAAGAAGGTATTCCCGAAAGTGTTTTTATTGTGGATGATTCTGGTAAGACTACCATTGGAAGAGTATACCAACTCTATGAAAATACAAAAGGAATGTTTATTGTTTTTCATGGACAACGGGAATATATTCTGGAAAAATAGTATAGATAAAAACATTATTTTATCAATATTTGGAGGTTGATATGTCAAAAGAAGTGGAAGAATATTTGTCTCTTCAATATGAGACATTCGGGGAATGTTTTTGCTATAAAACCGAATTGTCAGAAGTTTTGAGGATGTTGTCGAATAAATTTGACACATTCAATTTCAAAATCGAATTGAAACATGGTGGATTTTACATCATCAAAGTATAAATAAAACTAATATTTTATCAACACGGAGGATAAAATGAAATATTTGCTTTACCACTTATTTGATTTGATAAACGGAACCACCGAGAGTCGAATTGAATCAGGATGCGCCGAAGTTTTCTCGGAAAAAAACTCAATCACAATTGTTTTTGGCGGTGAAGAATATATCTTGACTCTGAGGAAAAAATGATTATTAGAATAGATGGACAATTTGGAGAAGGTGATATTTTAGAATTGAAGAATTATCCAGAGCCACTGTATATTTTTCATAATGGAAAACTATTTGAAATAACCCCAGAAGAATACAATATTTGTGTGGTAAAAGAACCAAAAGAGCGATTTTTTGAAATCTGGAAAAAAAGAGCGCTGGATTAGAATTAAATACCAATCTGTACAAAATCAACGGGGCAAGATTTTGTACGGTCATGGACATTTAATTTTCATAAAGGAAAGGAGTCAAAATGATAAATCAACATGCCCGAAATCAGATAATCAACAGAAATATACCGGTAGATATTGAAATGGTTGAATTTCTAACAAAAAAATCAGAAGGAATTGATACAGCGTTTATTTTGGGAGATGGGGAAAATCTCGGAGATAGATGTTGGATTATTTTGATTGTTAGAAATTACACCGCCATAACAATTGAGTACAGGAGAAAAACGCAATCCATAACTAAACAATCTTTGAAAGTAAATAAAATTTCGGAATACCCATGTCTATTTCAATAGGAGAAAAAAATGAAAACACGAATATTGGGAACAACAGAAATTGACTGTTTCAAAAAGAAACATAATATCGCGGATTTTCTTTTGGGTGTGATTGGATTTTTCTGGGTAAGTTTGTACTTCACAATTCCAGCGGCGGTTGTTTTGTTGATTGTGTATTTGTTCACTCTGATATTCTAAAGGAGAAAAATGGCAACACGAAAAAAGTACGGGATTTCAATTGACAAGGGGATTGTTTGCAATATGGTTGAGGAATTTTCTTCAATCCAAAAAATGTTTGATGGACTCCAGAATGAAATTTATTTGGATAAGGAAATTTCGTTTTGGGTTTGGAATGGCTATTATTGGACAATAGGAGAATAATCATGAAAATCATAAACGTGAAAAAGATTGCGTCAATAATTCCAGGAAAGAAATTGATTTGGCATAATTTCTATGGAATATCATATTCATATTGTTGCGATGTTTATGACAATTTTTAAGGACATGAAATGAAAACCCCAAAGAATTATTATGTCTATTTTCTTAATGGAAAAATTCATCGTCAAGCAATAAAGTTAAATGATATTTATCCAGAGTTTTATGCTATGCAGAGAATTCCAGATGGGGCAGAAACAATTGCGAAATTTTTCTGGACTCGTGGGGATTTACCATTTGCAAATTGGCTCAAGCACGAATATTATTATGAGCCACAAACTTTATGGGATAAAAATCAGGAAAAGTTTAGGGAAAAATATTTTCCAATGTTGACGAAAGAAGAACAAAATCTTTTGTTAACACAAAAAATCGGCAATAAAAGACATGTGGAAGATAATCCTGCTTTTCCAGAAAATCATACGGAGGACTAAAAATGCATAAACGTGAAAAAAGATATATTGTTTATGATATTGATGAAAACGGATTGCTAAAACATCCAAAAAGATGGGGAAAAAGTGTTTTCAATATCTATGGATACAAATCAGAAGAAGAAGCGCTAAAAGAAATTGATAAAGCAGATTATCGTGGAGATATTATTATTGTTTGCTCATACTCTTGGTTTCCCGAATAAAACAACCATTTTATCAAGTTAAATAATCAATTTGTACAGAATCAATAATGGGGAGAATTCTGTACAATCATGATATATTTAATTTTCATAATCACAAAGGAGAAAAAATGATTACAAGTTGTAGGTTTTGTGGAAGTGGATTAAAAGGGGATGAAAGAACGTGTCCTCAATGCGGCGCACCCGTTCATTTTTCTGAGAATATCAGAAACTACGTTGTGAAATCTGGAAAATTATTTGACGGATATTGCGAAGAATTTAAATTTCCAAACGGATATGGGGCAAGTGTCGTATCTCATCTCGGAACAAATTTTGAAATGGAATTGGCAGTAACAAAATATGGTTTTATGAACAAGTGGAAAATTGTTTATGATACACCAATTACCGATGATGTTATCAGATTGGAAAACGATGAAGAAATGGAAGAAATTCTGAAACAAATAAAGGAGTTATAAAAATGCACATTTTTGCAAAAATCCTGGAAGTTGTTGGATATGGATTTGTTATGCTAGTTTTTGTTTCACTTTTGGAATTCTTTCACATAGGAGAAAAACATGACTAATCTTGCAAAAAGTGATATAATTGATGCTGAAATAATTTCTCGGCAATGGAATATTGACCCAAAAATTGTCGAGACCATAGCAAATCACATGACGGCAATTATTATCCGAAAAATAAGCGACCACGGAAACAATAAGGGAAAATGGGGGATTAGTTTAGATAAATATCAAATTGCAGAATATTTTCATCTTCCTGTGGATTTGATTATAGAAGTTTCCAAAATCATTGAACAAAATCCACGGAAATATTTTGGAAATTTAATTGGAAATTTCAAAGTAAATTTATAAGGAGAAAATAATGCAAAAACTAACAATCGAGGAAGTATCAAAAATATTAGAATTGGCTCGTGCTGAACATGCGGCTCATTCATATTTGAGAATGGGTCAATGTTTTTTCAACTTCTTGTATGATTTGCATCCTGATATTGCAAATTCAATTCGTGGAACGGAATATGACCCGTTTTATGATAGCAAAAAATTACAGGAATGTGCGCTTTTTATAACGGAGTATTGATATGGGAAGATATTCGATTGGTGGAAAGATTGAGGGGACAAAAGCAAACAGAATTCCAAATTTTATTAGAACTGCGTGTTGGGATTTAGGGCTAGATGTTGATGAAATAACAACCGAATCTTCTGGTTGGTTTTCTGAGGTGGTTTATTTCAGAGTTTCGAGTGATGAATTGGATTTGTTGGATTATTTCAAGAAAAAAGTAACAGAAGCAATTGAAAATCACTATCAATAAAATCTATGTTTTATCAATTCTGTTGGAGGAAAAATGAATAACTATGAAAAGTTTGGATTGATTATTCTGATTTACTTTTTTACAGAGATTTTTCCCGAATCTTGGAAGGGTGCAGAAGTGGGATTCTTCTTTGCGGGATGTTTTTTATTCTTTGGTGGAAAACTAATCAAAGAATTCGTCGACTATAAATAAAATTTGTATTTTATCAACATCGGAGGAAAAATGTGGCAAAATGAATATTTGTGCGAAATTACGAACAAAATAAAGGAATATGAAAAGTATTCTGTCGGTTCCTTTTTTACATTTGAATTATTTTCAGATGGAAGATGCATTTTGTGGTATAAATATCCTCTAAAGGAAAGAAATCCAATGAGGATTTTTGATAGCGCCGAGGATTTTATTATGTCAAATTGCATTGAGGTTTTGGAAGCAAATGGATTTTCTTTGGTAAAGAATCTATAAAAGGCTGATTTTATTCACACTTTATAAGGAGAAGAAATGTTCAGAGATTATGATTTTTCATTGGATGAAAACAACTGGGTTTTTAATGAAAATCCATATTATAATCCAGAAAAATGTGGGCTCGAAATTGTTGCCCAAATAGATTTGTCTTCTGGAAGTTACGAGTTTGATTATATCGTTGTTTGGAAAGCAAAAAATGGAAAGATTTATACCGCAAGCGACTCGGGATGTTCTTGTCCAACTCCGTTTGAGGATTTTCACTCTTTATCAGATTTAACGGAAATGAATCAATCAACCGTCTTAGATTCAATGAAAGAAAGAATAAGAAATTCAAGTTATGTTAGTCCAGTTGATGCACAAGAATTCATGTACAAAATTCGTGACGCAGTATATAATCTGTAAAAGTTAAAGAAGGGGGATTTATATTTATACTCAAAGTTGTTTTGAGTATAAATATAAGTCAAAATTATATCAAAGGAGAAAAAATGATAGAACACACAGAAAAAGAAATCAAAGAAAAAGTAGTGAAAATTTGGGGAGATATGAACATAGAGATTTTGAAATCCGAATCAGGAAAAGTTGTGATTAAGATTGAACAAATGTACGAATATGTTTCATGCACGTTTTCTCAATTGGAAGAACTTTCTATTTTCTTTGACACAAAGAATATTGATTGGGAAAATGGATATTGTCAGGGAGGATGTGAAACCTGCGATTTTGGTAGCAGTTATGAAATAGAAATTGAGGTGTGGTAAAATCATGAAAAATAACGAGAATAAAACTATTTGCAGCAAGTGCAATGGTGAATGTTGTAGGGGAATGGGATGTCATTTTTCGCCCGAAGATATTGGAAAAATTTCTGTTGAAAGTATAATGAATGTTTTAGATTCTGGAAATGTTTCTATTGATTGGTGGGAAGGGGATATTTTTGGAAAAGATAGGAATAGGGTTTTTTTCCTTAGAATGAGAAATGTTAATTCTGGAATAATTGATGCAAGTTGGGGAGGAAAAGCCTGCGTTTTATTTGTAGACGGAAAGGGATGCCCATTATCATTTGAAAAACGTCCAAAAGGCGGAAAAGGAGTTGTTCCAAAAGAAAATGGAAAATGTACAACGGTATATTCAAAACCTGATTGTGTAAAAGAATGGTACGAATATCAGGACATTATGGATTTAGTTTACGAAAAACTTTGTGAATAAGGAGAAAAAATGAAAATATATCAAGTTGAAAAAGATAATCAGCAAGAATATGAGGATTATTCGCGTGACACAATTCTTATCACCGAAGATTCTAAATTGGTCGCAAAGAAAATCCAAGAGGTTTTAGAGGATGAGGATTATTTTCCAGGAAATTATTGGGGAGGAAAAGACATTTATATCATATCAATTTGGGAAAACGGAAAAGACAGTGAAATTTTTAGGGTAAGAAGCAATGAAAAAGTTAAGGCTTTTGAATTTGTAGATACGCTTTAGTCTGAATAAAAGGGGGATTTTATTCACTATTGATAAAACAACAATTTTATGCAGAAAAAGGAGAAAAAATGTTAAAACCAAAAAATTTCAATATTCCAACACAACATCCCTATGGGATGTTAGAAGGAAAAACTCGACAGGCTAGCGAGAAAGAAAATATTCTTGTTTTTCTTTTGAAAGATTCTATTGAGAAAAATCCTGAAGAGTTTGAATTTATAAAAATGAAGTTTTGGCACGATGATTTGGTTCAGGAAGGCTTTTTGATAAAAGGAGTTGAAGAAAATAGTTACAAACTCTCTGAAAGGTCTATCAATCTTTTACATCCGTTTTATAAGAATTAATAAAATCATCATTTTATCTGGAGGATAAAAATATGTACGGATACATTGTAAAAGACGCAAGAGGAAATAATTTAACAAGAGAGAAATTCTGGTATAATCATGAAAAAAGTGAGGGTGAAGAGCCTTATGTTTTCGGTATTTCGGAGGTGGAGGAAATTCGTGAACATTGTTTTTCTTGGAAAACTAAACCGGCGTTTTTGGTTGTAGCAAAATGGACTAAAGAAAACGGTACCGAGGTTTTGGGAGTAGAAATCCCGTTTAATGGATAAAATAGAGAATTTATCTAGGAGATAGTAAAATGAAAGGGAAAAACTACAGTGTTTCTTTTAGACCTATGGATAAGTTTATCCATTTTCATTTTGGAAAAGATGAAAACTGGCTAGGGTTAAAAGGCGTTTGGTTTTTTATTTTCCAGATTGGGATATTTCATCGTGTTTTAGAAGTAATTTGGTTGATACATGAATAAAATACCAGTTTTATCAATACTATAAAGGAGAATCATGAAAGAATTGATGAATAAAAAGACACAAGAAATTGTTTCAGCAATCAAGGGCGTTGTTGCCGCATTGTGGACGGCGGGATTTTTGTTTACCCTTGGTTTTTGTGGTGGATTTGGAGCAACGTTTTCAACGCTTGGTTGGTTCCAAAAAATTGTAAGTATTATTTTAGTCTATATTTTGTGGCCTCTCGCTTTGGGAATTGAATTACACAAATAATAAGGAGAATTATGAATAAATTTGAAGTAGAATGGACTGGAAGATACCCCTGTTTGTGTATGGGGGAGTGGATAATTTCTATGAATGGAAATCAGTTGAAAATTCCAGATGAAGTAATTGGGGAAAATATGAATACCGCAAGAGATTATCAATCTTGGCATTTTGAAGATTGGATGGAGGTTTTTGATAATTATTATGATGGATTAGATTTTGAAGATTGGATTGGAAAAAACTACGGGTGGATTTATAAAATGTTCAAAGATTCTGGGGTTCTTGAGCAAATTACGATGGAAGATTTAGAAAATTTATATAATCTTATTAACGAGAAGGATTGGCGAAGCAATTCGTGCGGCGGTTGTATATAGAATAATTGAACATCAGTAGATATTTGGGGAATAAATGTCTACTGTTTTCAGTTGTATTCTACAATTGATAAAATGAGGTTTTTATTCACACAAGGAGAAAACAATGGGCAATAAGAAAACATTTAAGGAAGAAGGATACACATATTGTTATTACTCGTCTTATTATGGTGGACACGTTTTAGAAAATCAATGGGGATTTCATGAATTATGGTTTGCAAATAAAAATCACGCGAGTTTTGGATTGATTTATAAGAATACACATTTAGAATTTGCACGTTCTTTGAAAAAAGAATTAGACACCCCAATTTCTTTTATAAAGGAGAATTAGAATGGAAAAATATGAGCCACAATATATGCACAAGTGGAAATATCCCGATAGTTATCTTGGGGATACTTTTGAGGAATTTTATGTTTTTATGTCAATAACTCGAGATTCTGATATTCTCGAGGAATCCAATTGGGAATCTTTTTTACGTGATTATCCAGAAGGATTTGATTGGGATAATAAAAAAGGAATTTTAGTTGAACGCGCCTCCCACTGGGCGGTGGGGTGGGTAGATACGATTTATATTCACGAATCAGATTATGAAAATCTTAAAATTTGTGACGAAATTTATCATCAACTGCACGATAATTATCCCGTTTATGATGATAATGATTTTTCACAAAGAGAATCTGAGGCACAATATAAGTCGGTGGATTATGAATTAAGATACTTGGCGGGACGAGATTTCGATATTGAGGAAGATTTAACCGATGAACAATTCGACCAGATGAACTATTGGTTTTGCCAAGATACAAATTTAATGGAATCTATTCCGCAAGAAAAAGATTTTACTGCATTATATGACCGAGTAATTCATTTGAAGATTTGTAAAACCTGTAAAAAATACAATGAAGAACACGATGATTCTTGGCGTGACTATGAATATGACGACAGATTCGGTTCGTGTGGTTGCCAAATTAAGATGGAATTATAATATTCTCTATCTATTCACGAAATTTCTTTCGTGGATAGTCATGAGCCATATTATATATAAAGGAGAAAATATGTACAGGAAAATTTACGAACTATTGCACGAAATTGCTGGCGAATATTGTAGGCGAAATAATATCAAATATACTGAAACAGATTTTCCGGATTTTATGGAGTGGTTTTATTTTCAATATGTTGATAAAACGGAGGTTTTATCATGAAAAAAGAATATAGAATTGTACAAAAATTCAATCGAATTCTTATGTTGTGGCATTTTGTGGCAGAAGAAAGAGAACGTTTTCTTTGGTTTTGGAAAGCGTGGGAAAGTATTCCCGAGACGGCCTCTCTCACGGAGAACGAAACTCAAGAGGACTTGAAAAAGTATATTTATGGCAAAAAAGTAACAGTCGAATATGAATAAAAGAGGAGTTTTATGAACATATCAGAAGAAACGCTTCGAGAATTATGCGATATTCCAAAAGAAAACAGGATTGGATTTGTTTCTGCTCCACATTATCATGGAAAACAATATTATGGAGAATGTATCTTCATCTGGAAAGAAAACGCAGAGCTTAAGGCGGGTGTTTTTGAAGACATTCTTGGTTGTGGAAGAATTGGCGATAAAAACCTTATTCCTCGTCATTTTGAATTCAAGGGATGGTTTCATGCCGCATTGGCAATCGACAATCCAACAAGAAAAGAGTTGGAAGAATTCGTTCAAATGAATTTTGGGTTGTGTTATTAATAAAATGTGGAATCTATCCACAAGGAGATAATATGATTGAGAGAATGAAAAATAAATGGGTGATTAGTTATTTTGAAGAAAGTTTCAATTATGAGACGATTTGGAACGGAGAAAGTGCGCTGTAAGCCTTAAGAACATTTAAGGAATCTTTTGATGGACAGGATTACAAAAAAGTCCACGCGGTACAAATATATTCTTTGAGCTTAGTTGATTTACCTGAATAAAAGGAGTATTTTATGGCTATAAAAACTGCACCTTCAATTAAGTGGTTCGATGATACGGACTTAGACTGTCAAATTGCAATTTTATTGTGTTTTGAAATGATTCGAAAGGCGCAAGAAAAAATTGATAAATATGAAAGAAAAAATAAAAAGAAATGTTCTTGTAATGCTTATCAACTGGAAAATTACGGTTGTAAATGTAAATAAAACACTTATTTTATCAAGGAGATAAAAATGTCACTAGATGTAAGTTTAATTGCAAACAGACCTAAGGAAGTTTTTGAGTGGAACATTACCCACAATTTAAATGAGATGGCAAGCCACGCGGATTTATATGACCCATGTTGGCACCCAGAAAACTTGGGTATTGAAACAGCAGGAGAATTGATTCCTTTTCTCGAATCGGGATTAATGAAACTAAAATCTGCTGAAACATTTTTTAAATCTTTCAATCCATCAAACGGGTGGGGGGATTATGACGGATTGGTAATTTTTGTTGAGGCATATTTGAAAGCCTGCAAAGAAAATCCAGATGCAAAAATTAGAATATCTGTATAAAATACATCTTTTATCAATAGTATAATCTGCTTATGAGCCAATAACTTGACGGTTATTGGCTTTTATGGTAAGATTATTATATAATTAAACAAAAGGAGAAAATATGACGGACGCAGAGGAAATCGACAAAAAATTCAAGGAATTGGAGAATATGCAATTGGAGGTTCACAAACTTTTATATGAGGGAAATTGGTTGCAAAAATTTATTAATTTTCCAAGGGCATATCGCTTGCATTTGCGGTGCGAAGAAAAATTTGAAGAATTGATTTCTGGAAAATGGTTAAAGGAATAGGAGAAACCATGGAAAACAATATTGCAAAATTGCTTGGTGGAATATTCAAGATTAGAGATTATTGCGTGGTAAAAAATGCCGTGTATGTCAAAACATTCGATAATTATTTCAATTATCAAGATTTGATGAGGGTTGCAACTATTTTCAACACTCTTCAAATTGATATTAATCGAGAGAATTCCGAGGGATTAGGTCTGGATATTTATGGAATTCGCGGTTCAGATTATGAATAGAGGAGAAGAATAAAATGAGCGGAGATGATGTGAGAATAGACGTAAGAGATTCTGAGGATAATATCCACGAGATATTTATTATGTCAAACGGAGAATTAATTATCTGGAGTATGGATAAAAATGGAAAAACCACACACAAAAGCTATGGAATACTGTCTCCTTGGGAAATTTGGCACAGAGGAATTGAAATGCAGAAATTAGGAACAAACTTGATGAAATTTGATGACAAGGAGAAAAATGAAATCCTGTAAATTTGAAGTTGTAATAAAAGAAGTGGGATATTTTTTATATTTTGAAATATGGGAAGATGGAAAACTAGATTTCAATGATAAAAAGCCATGTGAAAATTTAGAAGAAGTGTGTGTTTCAATGATTGAAACGATACAATTGGCAGAAGAAAAACCTGAATAAAAGGATAATTTTATGAATACTTATATTATAAAAGAACTGGATGTTGAAAATGTTAGATTTCCGATTATTGCCGAAGGATATTTTGATGCGATAAAAATATTTTGTAAATCTAAATACTATCGCAAAAGCATTTGGTATATTTATGACCTAGAAATTTATGACGGTGGCAAAATAGAAATTATTACAAGAATAACTGAGTTTTAAAGGAGAAAACAATGTTATATAAAAGTCCATATGGAAAACATTTTACATGGGTTTATAGTAATTATTCACCCGACCACAAATCACACACTGTTTGTTTTCAGTGGTTGATGTGGCAAGGAAGTGAATTTCGAGTTATTTGCAGTTCAAAATTGGAAATGATTGGAATACTAACACTCCTTGCCGATGCAATTTCTACAAAACACACTCCTGTTTCCGTAAGAATTTATGACGATAAGCATGGGAATCCTTGCTATGAATTTGAAACAGAAGTTCACACAATAACCCCGGGCGATGTAAAAAGAATTTGTGGAGATTATTTAAACATAGAATTAACACCGATAACCGCAAAAACTAGGGAAATATTGGAATCTGGAAAAACAATATAGGAGAATAAAAATGGAAAAAGATGAGATTAGGAACGTTTTGGACGAAATGGGATTGTCCATGACAACAAAATTTGTTCCATGGAGTTTATCTCGAAATGCTGGAGAAAAGTATCCATCATTGAATTATAAGGTAACACTTTTAATTCGCGGAAAAGAATTTTTGACTACGGATTACGGAATGGGTTCTGGTCATTGCCCCTCGTATAAAAGAGCGTTCAAACAATCTTATGATGAAAGACAGGCGGTTTTACAAGAATGTGAGAGTGGATTCGAATCTAAGGGGACTTTCTCAAGTGGATATTTTCTTCCGAATAAAAAGAAACCAATTCTACCCGATATTGTAGATGTTATGTATTCTCTGACATTGGATTCAGATGCAGTTGAATGCGATTTTGAAGATTGGTGTGGAAATTATGGATATGAGGAAGATTCTAGGAAAGCAGAAAAAATCTTTAATGAGTGTCGTGAAATTGGATTGAAACTACTTCGAGTCGTTGGAAGTGGGGGGTTGGAAAAACTTCGTGATTTGTATCAGGATTATTAAGAGGAAAAATGAGAGACATAGAATTGGAAATAGAAAACGCAAGAGATAATTATCTTCAGAAAATTGAAGATATTGCCAACGATGTTTTTGAGGAATATGTAAAACCATATTTTCAAAAAAATAAAATTCACATGCAAGTGGGAGGAGGGTGGGGTGCGATATATTATAAAGAAGAAAATAAAAAACATGTGAACTTACATACCGATGATTTTCCAGAAAATGTGTCTAAATTTTTAAATATGGAATATGATGGAAGATTTACTCTGGATATGTCAATGTCGGACTTTCATCCAGAATAGTTTATAGTCCTATTTGCACATAAGAGAATTTTTATGTGCAATCATGGAATTATAAATGAAACAGGAGAATTCAATGAAATACTATATACCGAAAATACCACCAGATAGTTTCGATTGGTCTAGGTGGAGACAGGGATTGAAAATATGGAGGGAAATAGGGGTTGCATGTAGGGAAGTTGAAATAATCAGAAATTCAAATGTTTTACGAAAATATGCCATTGGATATTGTGAAGGAGGAAGATTGTTTTGTAGACCAAAAAATAACGAAGTAGCAGTAATGTGTATAATTGATAATGAGTTTTGTTGGACACATTTCAGAAAAAAGGAGTTTGAAAATGTCTTCGGTATCTAACATTGGATTTTATACATTGACAGACGAAAGAGCAATAAAAGAACACTTCAATATGGAACGTTGCGAAATTATTATTACGGAAATGTGCAACTATAAATGTCCATATTGTCGTGGAGTAAAAGCATACAGCAGGGATTGTTCTGGACATTTACATCCAGATATTGTGAAATCTGTTTTGAATAGTTGGATTTCAAGCGGATTGAAAAACATTCGTTTCTCTGGTGGTGAGCCAACAATGCACCCAAATGTTGTTGAGTTTGTGAAAATTGCAAAAGAAGGTGGAATAAAAAGAATTGCGATTTCCTCAAATGGTTCTATGCCAGAAAAAATGTACCGAAATCTTTTGGACGCTGGCGTAAATGATTTTTCAATTAGTTTGGATGCCTGTTGTGCCGAAGATGCGGAAAAAATGTCCGGTGGTAGAAAAGGAATTTTTGAAAGAGTTGCGTCAAATATCGAATGGCTTTCAAAAGAAACATATGTAACAGTTGGAATTGTTTTAACGGACGAAACACAATCAACCGTTGTTGATGTGGTAAAATTCGCACACGATTTGGGAGTTTCGGATATTCGGATTATTACTGCGGCACAATACAATGGTGCATTATCAAAGTTGGAATTAATTCCAGATTATATTTTAGAAGCACATCCGATTTTGAAATATCGAGTTAAAAATCTTCTATCTGGAAAAAATGTTAGGGGAATTTCTGATAATGATACAAGAAAATGTCACTTGGTTGTAGATGATTCGGTTGTCGCCGGAAGTTGGCATTTTCCTTGCGTTATTCACATGAGAGAGGGCGGCGAACCAATTGGTAGAGTTGATGAAAATATGTTGGAACAAAGAAAAATTTGGAGTGAAAATCACGATACCCATCTCGACCCAATTTGCAAACAAAATTGTTTAGATTGTCTCGTGGATTATAATAATATGGTGGAGGAAAAAAGAAAATGAAACTATGGTCTTTTATAATTGATTTTCTTTTCAGGAAAGGACTGGTCAGGGATGATATTTTTGAGCCCAAGAATAGGTCTGAATTCAAAGAGAATGAATAAAAACACTATTTTATTCATAAAAGGAGATTAAAATGGAAGTACATATTTTATTTGAAGATTCAGAATACACTAGTGTTATTGGAGTTTTTGAAAAGGAAGATGATGCAATTTCTATAAAAAATCAATTGTCGGAACAATATGAAAATGAGCATAACCATTATTATATTGAGACTCACACAATCGAATAAAATGACGCTATTTTATTCATAAAGGAGATTAAAAATGAAATTACTCGATGAGGCAAAATATTTCGCAAAAAACAAACACGGAAAACAAATGTATGGAAATAAACCGTATTTTTATCATCTTGAACAAGTTTCAAATCTTGTTTCAGAATTGGGATATGATGAATATTATCAAATTATAGCAATATTGCACGATGTTGTTGAGGACACAGAAACGGGATGGGCTGAAATCAGCCACTATTTTGGGAATTTTGTTGGAGACAATGTTCATGCGCTAACCCATTATGAAACAGAAACTTATGATGAATATATATCAAGAGTTTCCAGACACAGCGTTGCGAAAGTTATAAAGATATGCGACATAATTTGTAACCTAAAAGAAAGTATTCTCGGAAACAAGACACAACTAATTAAAAAGTATCAGAAAGCACTTGTCGATATTTCTAAATAAAATGACGCTTTTATTCATATAAGGAGAAAAAAATGAAACTCGTATTGTGTAAGATGAAAAAGGATGAGCCAGAATATTGGAGTATTGAAGAGTTGTTGTTTGCTGGATTAAATCACGACAATGTTTATCTTGGAACGTGGCACGGGGAAAGAAAGGAGTTCTCCGTTTCTTATAATGGCGTATATGACTGCTATGATGTTTCATTGTTTCCAATACTGGGAAATTCTGACCAACACAGCGCTCATTTCGATGAATTTGAAGATTGGCTAAAAAACAACGAATACTCTTATAAAAGAAATAATACTTGGACGTGGTGGAACAAAATTAAATATGATGGGGCGAGATTTTTTATTGAAGCAAAATAATAAGGAGAAAAAAATGTTGAGCAAACCGCTTTGGCAAAATGAAGATGGATTGAAGATTTTCGGAAATAATCATGATGTTCCAATTATTTATGGATATGAGTTGTCTGATAAATGGAAGAAAGAATTCGATTATTATGACGCAGAAGAATTGGAAAATAATGCTTTTTTCAAATATAAGAATTGGGTTTTTGATTTGGGTGAGTTTATGCGTGTTGATGGAAAAAATTGTCCATTTGAAGAATGTCCGATTAAGTTTGATGGACATAAATCCGATAGTTTCTTTTCTGGTGTGCTGATAAAATGGTCTGATGAATATGGTGAATTTTTGAAAGTTTATACATATTATTCATAAGGAGAAAATATGCGAAGGAATATTGATAATTCAGAAGATATTTTAGACAGTCGTGATATTATTGAACGAATTGAGGAATTAGAAAGCGATGAGGATATTTTTGAAGATAAAGTCCAGGATTTAGAGGACGAGATTGAAGATTTGGAATTGACGAGAGAAGATTCTGAAGATAAAATAGATGAGTTAGATGAGGAGATTCGTGAATTAAGAAGTCAAATTGAGAAATTGGAAACAGACTGGGAAGACTCGGATGAAGCAATCGAATTGAAATCACTGAGGGATTTTCAAGATGAATTTGAAGGATATTGTCCAGACTGGAATCATGGAACAACTCTGATTAGGGATTCTTATTTTGTTGAATATGCAAAAGAATTGGCAAATGATATTGGAACAATAGATGGAAGTGAGGGTTGGCCGTTGAATTGCATAGACTGGAAAGAAGCGGCAGAAGAATTGCAACAAGATTATACATCTGGGGATTTTGACGGGGTGGAATACTGGGCGCGATAATTGATAAAAGTACGATTTTATTCATAGTCTTATTTGTACAGGAGAATCTCCTGTACAATCATGGTATTATGAATTATAATCAAAAGGAGATAACATGAATCGCTATCCAATACCAACACCTGAGAGATTTTTAAAAAATATTATGTTAAGCATAAAAATGCACTATATGGATGAAATAACGGACGAGGAACTGGAAAAACAAGTTCTAAGAAGTCTAAAAACAACTTTTGACGCAGGGTACTCCGTAGGAGTAAACGAAATTCTTGACGAAATAGAGGAGAAAAAATGTTTAGAGAATTATCAAGATATGAGTTAGCATGTGGAGGCGTTCAAGAAGAAACGATAAACAATCATTGGGTACAATTGTGGCATGAGGCAGAAACATATCATATTAGAATGGGAGAAACTGGGAAAAAATGGTTAAAATGGGAGATGTTTGATTCTGGATACGATGACCCGTTGTGGCTTGCTCGACAAAAATATTCTGAATTCAAAAAGGAGATTCAAAATGGAAACTAAGGAAATTACTTACGAAGATATTGAAAAATTGTTGAATAAGTCTTATGATTTGATTTATGTTGATTATCGAAGCAATTTAGATGATAGTCTGGAAAGTGTCGCGGAAGCAATAAGAACACAAGACTGGTGTCATATTGACCAAAATTGCGATGATTGGTTTTGGGAATGTCAATGCGATAGTTTAGATTTTATTGCAAAAGAATTGAAGGACGAAATTGAAAAAGAATTCGACATAACCGAAGAAGAAGCGGAAGAGTTAATGGAAGAACACTGGGAAAATCTTCGGGATGTTATTATGGATAGGGACGAGTCCGACCCAATAAAAGATTTAATCAGAAACACAAGGGATATTGTAATGTTTTATGATACTGGCGAAGAATTTTATGACGGATGCTTATCAGACCAAGACGAAGTTGATAAAATGTGCAAACAAATCAAGAAAGCATTAAAAATCCCGCTGAAAGAAACAAAATGGGATAATGACATTGACATGATGATTCGTCAAGGTGACAACGGAAGATTGGTGATTTATTTTACCGGTGACATTAATGAGATGATGCATTTGTCTGATAAGAATGTTGTTGAATTTACAAATCCAAATATTGCAATTATTGACACTTGGAATGGGGCGGGTGACAATTGCCAGTTGGTTGGGCATAAGTTTGCAATTCCGTTTGAGATTAAGAACTTTTTTATCGATAAGGAAGTGAAGTATTCATACACGTATGAAGTTTGTGGAATGTCCACAAACTGGTGTGATGGAACGGGAATTTCTTTTAGAAAAAAGAAAACGTCAGCAAAAAAGGCAAAGGTAAATGAATCTTATGCGGAAGAATTAGCAAGAGAAAAAAGATATAAGGAAACATTTGAAAAAGGTGGGTGTACTCCAATGGATATGGATATGCGGAGACACAGAAATACGTATTATCTGAATGAGTTTCCATGTGGAACGCATTGTCCCCATTGCCACACATTTTGGATAGACTGATATAATCTTCTTATGTATCCACAATTTGACGATTGTGGATATTCGTGGTAAGATTATAATCATAAAAAGGAGAAAAAATAAAATGGACTTCATTATTGATTGTGAATATGACGAGGTGGAAACTCCCATACGCATCAGGATTAACATGCGTACAAGGCGCATTATGTTTGAATATTATCTATCTGAAGAAAGGGATTGTGGATTCGAATTTTCTTTGCTTTCAGAATGTAGAGATGATGTTCAACATTACATTGAAGAAATGTTGAAAGATTCTGGAATTGAAATCATGGTTGTTGAGGATTTTTCATATGTTTACACAATCGTGACAAACTATCAAGGAATGACATTCGAGAAATAGTATTGATAAAACTGAGATTTTATTCACATTTTTGGAGGAAAAATGGTTCTTATTCAAGGAAGAAGATGGGTTTTGACTATCAAAATTGTTAGAGAGTTTCTTGATTTATATCACTATGGAGACAACTACAATTCACATACGGGATTTTCTATTTTTTGGATAAATTTAAATTTTGAATATGTTCACTGGAAACAAAAAGGAGAATAAGATGATTTTTACTGTGAAGGATTTGTGGAATGTTCTTGGTGATGTTCCCATTGACGACGATGAATGTATAGAGATACGGTTTCTTCATTTTGAAATAGGAACAAATAAATATGAGATATGGCACTGGTTTGAAAATGCTTTTGGTACGCCGGTTTATCAACTGATGTACTCTGAGACAGAATACGAAGAATATAAGGAGAAAATAAATGAAAACCGTAAGTGAAGTACGCAAAGATTTTATGAAAGCATATCATGAGCCCAATTTGGAAATTGCAAAAAGAGAGATGAAGAAGTGTTTAGACGAAGATTTTGGATGGATTAAATCTTCTTCAACCGGTTCCAATCATTTGAAAGCGCTGGAACATTTTATTGATGTTATGACAATTGAAAGCGGAATGATTTATGGAATGATTTTTGATGCTTTCAATAAATTGATGGAAGAACAATATGGTTCAAAAGGAGATTCTGAATGACATATTTAGTCGCAAAGGCATATTATAATAATGAAGATAGGGGAGAGGAATATTCCCCAAGTCGTTTTGTTTTGGAAATCACACGAGAAGTAATCAATGAGTTGAAGCATCATATATCTGATGTTTCCGCAATATATGACGCGGATTTTATCAGCGCAAAATATTATTTTGGCGGTGGAATTTGGATTGCTTATAACGAATGGATTGAGGATAATTTACAAGAAGAAATTGAATGGGTTGACGGAGAGTTTAACGAAGAATTAGAGGAACAAGAATATCTGGAATGTTACACTGTGCTTGTTGAAAAAGATGGGGATATTCAATTTAAATGTCGTGGCAAATGGGACGATGAAGAAATTTATATGTGTCGTGTAAATATTCGAGATTTAGAAAACAATATCAAAGGAGAATAAAAATGACTGTCAAAAATAATTACGGAAAATGGCTTGATTCAGAAATTCCCAGTCCCGGAGTCATATCTTTCAATAAGTTAAATTATGAATATTTGTCTGGGGGAGAAGAAATTTGTTTAGATTGCGAGGAAATTATTGAATGCAATGGGCAGGAGGTGGAATTAATCTCACAACAAATCGAACTTGAAGGGCGTAAAGAAAATCCAAGCCCAGATATGATTGATGATTGGATGGATGAAATTGAGGATATTGAAAACGGCGAATGGGATTGTTTTGAACATACAAAACTAATTGGTGACTGGAAAAAAGATGATGAAGGATTGTATATTCCAGATGAAGAAGGAGAATTCGCGGCGAAAATCGATAGTCAAAATGATGTTGTTGTATTGTGGAGTAAATTTACAACTCGTGGAACACCATGTAGTCCATGTGCGCCTTGGGGCGTTTCAATTGGAACAGATGGTGATTTTATGTGCTATACTTTGCCTGAATATTTGATTTATAAAGGAGAATAAAAAATGGAATCACATTTCGTAGTTGTTTATAATCACGATACTGGAAAATTTTCTGTTGCAGATGATACTTGTATGGCTCGTTTTGATAATGCTCCGATTTGGGATGATAAAAATGATGAATGGTTTGCTTGTGACGCTCTTGTTATTGGATTAGAATCTTATAATGCCGATTTGAGAGCCGTACTCAAATTGGAAAATATGCTGGAAAACTATAATCGAGGAGAAGGTTGATATGGAATACAATATTTCACTAGGAAATTGTTGGGAGCCAATCATTGAGCGTTCTTATCGAATTGATATTGAATTCGGGGAAAGTTATAAAGAAGTTATTGTTGTTGAAAAACAATGGGATATTTTCAACTCAGAATATCACTTTGAAGACCCGTTGGAAGTTGGAGAAATTTGTGATGCTTTGAACGTGTCGGAAGATGCGCTATTGGATGAAATTCTAGACGTTATCGATAAGAATAGATAAAAGAACAATTTTATCAATATAATCTGCTTATTTGCCTAGTAAACTTGACTTTACTAGGCAATCATGGTAAGATTATATCAACAACAACCATTTAGAAAGGAGAAAAATTATGTTGGAATTCTATGATGCACGTGTGGAACTAAAAAGCAAGAAGGGATTTTTTCGACAACACTATGAGTTGAGAGGTATTCACGCAACGTCAAGAGAGGAGGCAGAAAAGAAAGCAAGAAAACATTATTTTGATATTTGTAAAAATCAAAACATGGTGGTTTCAGAAGTTAAATTGTTCCCATGTTGTCAAACCGTAGATAGTTATGAGGAGTAGATAATGAAAAAAGAAGAAGAGTTTAAAATCTTCAAATCAAAAGAAATTAATTTTTGGATGAACTTTGATTGTCCTCATTGCGGAGCAGAATGCGTGGGAACGCTATCCAACACAACTATAACTCCAACAAAAATAATATTGAGTTGTACAAATTGCATGAAGGACATCAGAATTTTGACGACAGAGGAGTGTCAATAAAATGTATGTTTTATTCAATCCCGAAGAATCAAAGAATAATATGTATTGGGAAGAAGAATGTTATGGATTTTGGGAGGCAGACTTTGGATATGTTGAATTAGGTTCTGCCACCATTTTTACAGAGGAAGAAAAGAATAAGATAGGATATATGGTTCCATTTCGGTGCATCTGGATAGAATTACCAAAATATAAAGGAGAAAAATAAAATGAATTGTCCTCACTGTGATTCGCGCCTCGAATATGTTATTTGTGTTTCGGCTTATTTTCAAAATCAACTCTTGAACAGTAGTGGGGCTTTATCGGACGAGTGGGAGGACGTGAATGATGCAATAGGTGACACTCTATATCACTCATGCCCTTTTTGTTTTGCAACCATTGTTTTTGATAATGGTGGAATTTTAGTCAAAGGAGAATAATGATAAAAAACTTTGGTGGATATTATTTTGAAGATTTAGAACACGTTTCCGCTTTTGAAATGGAATTCTTTACAATAAACAGAAAGCAAAGAATGGTAACACTTATAGGATTTTCTTTGTGGAACAATAACTTTGGTATTTCTGTGTTATACTAAGAGGAGAATTATATGGAAACAAAATATATCAATTTAGAACCCACGTGGATAGAGGTATTGAGCATGGTTCGAGTTGGCGCATTGAACGTTGAGTCTTCTGGATTAGAAAATCCCTGTAAAATCGCAGACGCAATTCGTCAAGCACAAAAGAAAGGAGAAAAATCAATTACCTTTACGTTTACAGATGACAACACCATTGAATTCGATGATGGATTATCGGAGGGAGAACAAAATGGAAAAAATTGAAATTGAGTTCAATGGAATTCATCGAAGAAGTATTTATGGTGGATTTGTATATGAAGCATTTTATACCATGTCCCACAGGAACAATGGAAAAACAAATCAATACGATATTGCTTGTGAAATAGTCGGACTGGAAGAGGGAAGACCGAGTTTTTATCCAACCAGTGCGAGTTTTGTTGGAGACTTCGAGAAATATGGAAACGAGGAAACTTTGACAAATGATGCGGCAATAGAATTATTTGAAGAATTCGTCCGAACTTCCTGAATAAAATCTATCTTTTATCAATAGTTGTTCTATCCGTATTGGAATTTTTCCAGTACGGTCATGCGCCAACTATTATAAAAAGGAGAAAATATGTTTACGCTATATATGAACTTGGATAAAAATCAACCGAAAAGTTTCAGAAATTTCAAGACATTAACAGAGTGGATGTTAGAACACAAGTGGGAATCTGATGGATTGGCATATTTTGACGATGAAATTTGTGACGATGATGCAACTATCAATCTTCATTATGTGGATACAAACAACAATATTGAAAATTGGGAGGTAGAAGAATTTCCAGAATATTGTGGAACATCTTTGGAATATGAAGACGCAGTAAAGGAATTCGTGGAATTGCTAATGATTTATTTCGGATATGTTACGCATAATCAACCCTTATAATATAAAAAGGAGAATAAAATGAAATGGGAAGTTCAACAATATACTTTTTGTGATGGTTGGGTAAACACATGGACGGAAGATGATATTCCGGTGACTTTTTCTACGAGGAGTCAAGCAGAAAAAGAACTTCAAGAATATCTCGATGAGGTTCGTGAAGTGGCAGCAAGGGGAGATATGCTGGAAGAATATTATCAGGATGATTTCAAGGTTGTTCCAGTATTACAATTCAATGATTTTGGTTGGATTGTGATTTCTTGGATGGAAGATGGATTCAGAAAAGAATTTAAGTTAGATGATTATGATGATGCAATGGTATTTGTTGAGGAATTGGAATTAAAAGATTTACTATAAAAGGAGAAAAAATGAATCTTCCGAAAATTTCGACCTATGGTGAATACGACAATGATAACTATGGCGCACATTGCCTAAAGGTTTCATTTGATGAATTTACCTTGTTCTATTCATATGAAACAATTGTGGCATATAGTGACAGAACAGATGGTCTTGTTGTGTCCAAAAATTGTTGGCAAACCACAACAGGACGCCATTTGAATTGGATTGACCCAGATAAAAAGGTTAGACTCGAAAGAGATGTTTTTGAATCTAAGTTATCAGAGATGCTGACCCGACACGTTCAATAGGAGAACTATGACAAATTATTTTGAAATTCCAACCGAGGACGAACAAGATTTTGATTTATCATCTGAACAAATTGAACGCCAGGATTTTGTTGATAATACAATTTATGCAATGTTGGAGGAATTGTTGGGGAAGAATTTAGAATGGAACATTGAACAAATCGGAATGGTTCGAGATATTGTTCAAAAAATCGCTGAAAGCGAAGGAATATCCGAAGAAGACTTTTATCCTTTCATGGAGATGGAGTAAAAATGACAATTACAGACAGCCTTAATGAGACATTCAAGTTGGCAAGGGAGTTGGGTATTGATGGGTATTTCGATAATTTATCAGATGAGGAAATTATCGATATGGCATTATATCAACTCAGAAATTATTTAGAAGAAAACATTGATGGAATAAAAGAAGATATGGAGATTTTCGATGGAGATGGAAATTTATTGGAGGATTTCTAATGGATAAACCAGAAGTAAAAATCGTTCTAATTCCTTCAAGAGATGAACACGAGGGGTTTTATTCTATGGCTGTAAAATTATATTGGGTGTGTACATGTGGGGAAAAGAGGGGAGAACCCAATTGGGTTCGTTCATATGATGGCTCTAGATGTATGAACGTTCACGGATGGGTAAATCCATGCGGACATGTTGATAAATACTACATGGTTCGAGAAGAAGCAAAACATAATGGATTAAATGAGGAGTTATTCAAATGAGGTTCATAAGAAAAGCAGAAGCAATTCTCGAAACTATTGATGTGAAGTCAGTTGAGAACATGTTGTTCGTTGCCCTTGTATATGCAGTTCTAGCTATTGCCGAAGTTATAAAAAATAAATCCAATTATGAATAAAACACAGATTTTATCAATACACAAGGAGAAAAAATGTCAAACAATGCTGTTGGATGGTTATTAATAAGCATTCCTATTGCGGTTCTTGGTTATTTTATGACAAAAGATGCGTTCTTGAGATACTATGTTTTATTTATTGTATTTCTTTTCTCTATGTTGGCATCTCTTCTATATGGAATTTTTCTTATAACACAATAAAAGGAGTCGGTATGAAATCAAAAATATTTACGGACGCAGAACTTGTTCAAGAATTGAGGCTTTGGTTTAATGATTTTCTTGAGTATGCAGACGCAGATGATTTGGCAAGATTTGCTGGAGAAACATTTGGAGGAGATTGCTTCGCTAGATTAGACTTTCCAGATGATGGCGATGATGCATCATATGAATTCACTCCGAATGATGGGTATTGTGGTCAATTAGGTAGCGTATCAGAATTCGAGGAGGAGGCACAAAATGAAAAATAAATCAGAACTAACCGTAGATGATAAACTTGATTTGATAGAAAAATCTGGTTGGGAAATCGCTTGGGATGGCTGTCATAAAATATATTTTCTTCAGGATGAAGGCAGGGTGGCTCAGGCAAGAGGTTATGAATACGACATTTATCCATCATCTAAAGTTCGAGAATTATTTGAGAATTCTTGTGGTTTACGATTTGTTTCACGTTGGGGATACGACAATCCTGATTTTATGCACGAGTGGAATATCAATCAGTTTGAAGGAGAAGAATAAATGAGCAACATGTCTTACTGCCGTTTTCAAAATACCCTGAAGGATTTGTATGACTGTGACGACCATATGTTTGATAATCTAGGTAGCGAATCGGAACAAGAAGCAAGAGAAGATTTATTGAAATTATGCAAGAGCATTGCGACAATGAATTTCAACGACCTTCCCGAACTTGAAAATGAGGAAGACGAAGAAACAGATGATGAATAAATCAAGCATTTTATCCATATAATCAACAAAAGGAGACATTATGAAAGAAAACAAAGTTTTGGAAGGCTCTTTACGTGTTTGGCACATTCCGCAACTTCCAGGAAATTCGTTTCATGTAGATGTTAAAACTCCAGAGGAAGCGGTTAAGATATTGAATATCCTTGGTGAATATGATTCTTTTCAATATGAGGAAAATATCAAGCCAGATTATTCAAATGCTGGAGGCCTAGAAATATTTGAAGATGGGGAGTGGGTTGAGTGGTATAATGACGATGGTGACATTGATGATTTTGCAGATGAGATGTTTTCATAACAAATAGTGTTCTTATTTGCTCTAATTTGTGATATAATTAGAGCAATCATGGCAACATTATTTTTCATATAAAAGGAGAAAAAATGACTGTTTTCGATGAGTTTCAAGATATTGAGATACCAAAGTTTTTAGACAACTATAATTTTGTAGACACGTCATGGCACAATAACGCCGCACCATCAGTAGACCACATTATTTCAAATGATAAAAGGTATTTGACGATATGGGTTTATGATGAATGGGACGTGGAAAATGGATATGATAAATTTTGCGTCCACGTATATAATCCAGATTCGGCAGAAGATGAGTTTGAAGCTGTATGCAACTCCGAAGATGAATGTCAGAAAGCGATAGGTGAAGCAATTGTTTTTATTCGAGAAGGCGACAAAAATAATATTTGGTAAAAGGAGAATAATATGATTATAGATAAAGAAATGATGAAAGACCTTCGTGAAGAACTCCTTTCGTATGGTAACATTCGAGACACATTAACGGAAGTTCTAAGGGGAACAAAAGGTGTAAAAAGATTTCACATAAAACAGGCAATTGAAATCTTAGATGTAGCAGCCGACTTTGTTTCATCCTCATATCATCTTGAGGATACAGAAAATGCAATTTATGAAATTTTGTCATAAGGAAATAATATGAAAAACAAAAAGCAGGAAAGATATTTTGTAAGAAAAACAATGAATTATGTGGCGGTAATTGACGATGCTTCAATGTGCAGAAGGTCTTGTGAGGTTTTTTCTCAATGTTTGAATCCAGTATGTGTATCTCAAATCTGGTTTGCTAAATATGACGAGAAGAATGAGGCACCATATATTGACTATCGTGATGAGAAAATGGCATATAAACTTTGTGATAAGTTGAATGAGAAATAAATGGACGCTAAATTAGAAGAATATCGAAGAGCATACGAGAAAGCAAATGGTAAAAAGTTAGAAATAAAGATTGAAGAGGATTACTTTTGGATAGACGGATTGCCACATAAATTATCAGATATGACAACCATGACACAAAGATTGCTTGATAGAATTGAGAGAAAATCAAAAGGAGAAGACAAATGCTGAAACTGAAAGATTTTGAACTATACGTTGACGATGATGGGTATGTTTGTTTCACTCAAGAAAACGGAAATATTTGGTGGACTCTTCATTATGGTGGATGGGAGGCGTTCTTTCCATATGAAGATAATCCCAGATATGGAAACGATGATGTTACATTTCCGGCAGATGATGAATTAGAAGAAGTAAAAAATCTTTATAAACTTTGGCTAGACCTAAAGGAGAATAAATGAATAAAATCCAGGTTCGTATCAAATGGAAAAATGTGGGATTTGAATCATGGGAAAAATCACCGGTTGTTTTTACCACAAGAGAATTAAGCGAAGAAACAGAAAAGGCGGTAATCAGAAACTTAAATGTTTGGGCGAATGCAGCAGAAGTATTAGAAATTCGATGGAACTATTTTCATTCTGATGGGATGGGAATGGGGCATTACGTACACAATGATGAATATCTAAGAATTCAGGAGGCTTAAGTGTATATTCCAGATAGATGTTATTCTCTGAATAATATGACGATTGACCCCAAAACAGGGATTGGAGAAGTTATTATCATCAAAGCATTGGAAAAGGGATATTATAGAACCGATATGTTTATGACCCAAGAAGAAGTAGATGAACAAAATATTCTTGTTGGTGCGGGGACAAAGAATGTCGCACAAGCGATGGAATCAGCAAGCATGTGGGGATGGGATTGTTATTTGAACTGCCTAAAATCATTTGACAAAATCGCAAATGAATAGTATAATTGATATATAAATACTAAAAGGAGAGAATATGTTTTATATTAAACTTGCATTATTTGCGTTGATGGGTGCGTTGCTTGCCCAAGCACATGTATTAGCTGCCCGAGATTGGGAGTTTTACGCCATTATAGGTTGCGCCGCTC
>JBAQNR010000006.1:0-28318 GCA_049304035.1 Microgenomates group bacterium | reverse complement strand
GGCAGTGGAGGCGGGGACGGTATAACTTGCGTTCACATGTCCTTGGCTTGCCTCATTGATCTTGTATGTTAACGCTTCTTCAACCGTTGCTGAGACAAACACGCCATCAATTGGGTTGACCTTGATGAGGGTATCATCATAGGTGGTCGATCCCGCACTGTTTGTTGATTTGATCTCCATAGATAGCGAATCCGATACGCCGCGAATGTGACTGGTCCCCGATGGCGCTGGATTGGTGAATCTCAAGTTGGTCGTTGATGCATGTCCCAAGGTAAAGCTATATGTCGTGGAAGCATTCAAGGCACTACTTAATGTGATCGTTACGGTATGTTGCGTTGTTGCGGATGCTAACCCAACTGCTGATGCCGTGAAACTGGTGGGCGTAAAACAAGCATTTGCTGCACACACTCCAGCAAGTAAATCTGCTGGTAGCTTTGCGGAATCGAAGCCGGCACTATCTGGAATACCATCGGCATAGTTTGCGGTTGCTGCTGGAATGATCAGGACAACCTTATCGCCTGAAGCGAGGGGGGTTGTTGGTCTGAATGAGGCAGTGAGGACACCACTTTGTGTTGAGACGACATAATCGCCGGCGTTCACGGTGCCCGTCATTGCGGGAGAGAAGAATACGACCTGATTGGCGACGTTAGGATTATTGGTGATGGAATAGTTTCCATAACTGACTGAGCTGTCCATGGAATTCTTACAACCAGCACCGACTCCAGGTGCACCATTAAAACATAAGACATCTTCTGGAAAGAGATTCCCTACATTATTATCTGGATAGCCGGAGCTGAGGATGGTGAGTGTTGAGGATCCTGCAGCGACACTGGTGCTCACTGCTCCTAAAAATGAATAGCGAGAATTACCAAGAGTTACAAATGCTTGTTGGAATGGGCCAGCTGCTGAAACTGGTTTAGGGGAATATGCCAAGAAGATATATCCCAATTGGAAAATAATAAGCCCAACCGAGACAATTTTATAAGCAATCTTCTTCATATTAGACATATACATTTACTTCTCTCGAAATATAATAACTATCTTCATTAAAGGATATTTAGTATGAGTTGTCAAGAGTATTTGGGTATGAAATCTATCTCGTCTGAATTTTTGGAATACATTCTGTTCTTAACATTTTTTACCCACTTCATAAATGTATATATATAGTCGTGGATTTAACGAGGTATGCGCTATAACAGCATCGTAATCACCTTAAAGTAATTAATACATTTAAATTTATAATTTACTCCTTGACATGTATTTTCTCGTCTGTTATATTGAGCCGTATATGGGAATAAAAGAACGTCGGACGAAAATATTACTCGCACTTTTTCTTTTATCAAACGTTGATTTTAAAGAGATCTCTCTCGATGAAAAAACACAACAACTCTTCGACTTCACGCTTAATGTAAAAACAAAATCCACATTAACATCTCTTGTCAAAGTTGGAGAAATTGAAAAAGGTACGACAACAGATGAGATTCCCTCATATAAGCTAACGATCAAAGGATTTCAAGCACTTAGTCTTGAATTTCCATCCTTCAGATTTCTAAAAGAGCAATGGGATAAAAAGCTTCGCATAATTTCATATGAGATCCCAGAAAGTAAAAGAGAGCTTCGTGATCGACTCAGACGTGAGATGCAAGGATGGGGTTTGGGGCCTTGGCATAGGTCATTTTGGTTAACTCCACATCCAGTCATTGAACCGCTCAGAAATCTTGTTGGCGGAAAAGCAGAGGAACAATATTGTCAGGCTTTTGAGGCGGATCATGTATTTGGTGATAGAGTTACTCTCATTGAAAAAGTATGGGGAAAATCAATCCTTGATAAAAAATATAGAGAACTATTCAAGAAATGGCATGCAATTTTATCAGGTGATGGGGAAAAGGTCACAAAGTTTATGAATGTATTGAAAGAATATATTACAGTTCTTCGTGAAGATCCGGGGTTGCCAAAGGAGCTCATTGGAGAGAGTTGGATTGGATTTGAAGCGATGAATATTTTTAAGGAGATCCAAGGAATTCTGCTTTCATAACAAATATTGTCTTTTTTTGAAGGGTCTCTCCAGATTCTGTCCCAACTATTAATTTTGAATTAAAATTCAATAACTAGTGCTCCGTGTTTTATGCCCTTCCTCATCGCAAAAAACTCGCACATAGTAATTCGAGTGCTCAAACAGGTTTTGGATTTGTCATGACATAAAACACTTCGCAGGAACACATAGAACCAAAGCAACAGGTGGCAAAATTAAAGGGGCCCGACACGCGCGGAAAAAGTGCCGCCAGCAGGCTTTGGCAGCTTTTGAGCACTGGCGGGAAGTGATTAATTTTGACGGAATCTGGAGAATGTAACGGAATTTGTATTTTATAAATTAATTACCAGTTCTCCTTGCTGATCTGTCCTCCATATTGGAATCTTCTTGGCTTTCAGAATATCCAACGCTTCTTTAGAGGGATGTCCATAGGTGTTTTTTTTCCCAACACTTATCACAGCAAGGGTTGGATGTGCTAATAAAAGTGAATCAGGGTAGATACCATATTTAGAGCCGTGATGGGGGACCGCAAGAATAGTACAGGTGCGAGGTATAAATCGCTTTAATTCGACCCCATTTATATCGGAAGTAAGAAATATGGTCTGGTGAGGGGATGTTGCAGTGACAATATTTGCAGACTCATTTATATCATTAGAGCATTGAGAAGCCCTAATTACTTTGAATTTTACGTGATTAATAATAAATTGGACAGACCCAAATACGCGTATGAGCGGGATTTCATCAGTTATGGATGGAAGATCAGGTGGGCCAATTATTTTTTTTATCACATATCGCTTTGAAAGAAGGAAAAGAGCGCCTGCATGATCCTTTTGGTTATGAGAAATGATAACAATTTCTAGAGTCTTATCAAAGAATGGCATGTGCTTTCCGATACACATAAGAACGCGACCGTCAGCTCCAGTATCCACAAGAATTTGTGTTGAGCCAAGGGAGAAAAATGTCGCCGCTCCTTGTCCCACATCACAAAATACAATCTTATTGGTGCGAGTCAGTAAGAATTGATATATCAGAGAGCAAGCGATAACAACTCCAATAATCAGTGACTTTTGTGTGGATTTTATTTCCATGCAAAATATCCAAAAGGTATATGACTCATCGTTTCAATTATCCATAAAAGATAGTTCAGACCGACATATACAATACTTGCAATGGGAAGGGTGACAAATGGGAGAATCAGATAGCAAAGAGAGACACATATTCCTCCAATCATAATGGGAACTATAATCCACGACGCAAGAGCCGTGCTAAATGGACCAACAAGCGAAATGCTTTTAAATTGGAAGAATGTGAGTGGGGATGTGACGAGGAATACAATCCAGGATTCAAATAGTACCTCAATCAAAAATGGCAGTTCCATTGAAAAATGATTTTTAATTGCTCCTGAGATAATTATTCCGATTGTCGCAAGTACAGATAGTTGGAATGAAAGCGTCGTAATCCATTCTGGCCAGAATATTGCAATACAGAGCACAGAAAGAAACAAATTCCACATAATATATGATGGTCTTCCTGTCATATAACACACGATAGTACAAATAAACATAATGAGCGCCCGTACAAGTGGAGCTTGAAGGCCAACCATATAGGTGAATAATCCAAGAAATAGCAGTTGTAAAATCGCTCCCATCGTTCTTCCAAATGAAAAAAATATTTTTTCTGAAAGAGACGCCAGTAATGTTACATTTGTCCCCGAAAGCACAACGAGGTGAGCCAACCCACTTCGAATAATCGCAGTTTTTAGAGAAGGATCAATTTGGATGGGAAGACCAAATACGAGGCCTTTCAGCAGAGAAGCATATGGTTCATGAAATGAATTATCTATGCCTATAAGCGCATTCGTGAGAAGTTCGTTCATAGTGATTAATACACACTAATCAATTCCTTGATCTTTTCGTATGTCGATTGAGGAATCGTCTTATTTTTCAGGAGGTCGTCCAATGCATAATATGGCTTTCCTTTAAAAATCGCATCTGCCTGGACTTTTCCAACTCCGGGAAGTTGATCAAGTTGGAGAATGGACGCAGTATTGATATTCATTTTTTTTGATTCAGGTATTGTTTCGGAAAATGTATTTGGCTGGATGTATTCAATTATCCTTTTGTTTTCTCCAATCACACCGTTCATTGTGTCGGAAAGAAATGGGATATATATTTTCTCCTGATCAGAAATTATACGTGCGTAATTTATATTCCTTGCAACAAATGCCGCATCTGCATCTTCCGTCAATCCTCCGGCTTTTTGGATTGCATCAATAAAGCGAGCTGAAGAATGAAATGTATATACAAATGGGTTTTTGACAGCGCCTGATACATCAACAACAATTTCAGATTTTTTTAATGGGGGAGAAGAATCGGTTTGAATTGTTGTTTCAGTGCTTTCATTATTTTTTTCACCAATATAGAGAATAAGAGATATTCCTCCTATAAAAAAAGCGGCACAAATAAGAAGACTTTCCATCGCATATTTTTTTACGAATGGCGTAAACGATTTTAAAAGGCCTCCCATATTATGAGAGATAGCAAATGATTCACATATACACAAGGGATTATAAACAACAATTTAATATAAAAGAGCTGCCTTGAAGCCCTAATTTAAAGCATTAGCGGTAGGACTATTTATTATTCTTTTTTCGGGTAAGGAATTGAATAAAGAAATAAATAAGCACAAAACCAAGCGCGACACCTGCAGTTTTCATAAAGCGTATTGGGAGTGCTATAAAAGTTAATTCCTTATAGTGAACAGATGCATCATCTCCAAATGTGATGCTGGCTCTAACAGTATGTTGTCCAATAGAAAGAGATGACAACGAGATTGTTGTTCCGGGATCACTGCCTTGTTCTGTACTCACTTTTAGAATGCGTTGAGAATTACTGAGAATATTTTGTGGAAGGATTGAATATTCTTTTTTTGAATTTCCAAATTGGTGAGTTATTGTTCCGCCCGGTTGAAGCATGTGGATACCCATATTTCGTATAGAGCCAGTGATCGATACGGTATCCGAACTATCTACGATATGGAATTTTTTCTTTCCAAATGTAACCAGAGTGTCCGGTTGGAATGAAAATTCAGCGATTTGTGCATTTACCTGGGTAATTCCAGAGTCTGTGACAGATATGAGGAGTGGAGAACCAAGAGATGCAGAAGCGATACCAGTCGACTGTCCTCCTAAAGAAAATGCGGGAACCGTCTCTCCGAGAAGCATATAATAGTAATCACCATCAGGAATCCCGATTGGCACAAATACGCGGACAACTGCCTGTTTTTTTTCTTTTGAGGGAAAGAAAAAAGGTTTTTCGAGAATAACATCGGCATTTTCGAGATTAAACTGAATTGGCCCTTCAAGTTGCGGAAGAACAGTGAGTGATCCCTGTTGCCCAACAGGAATAAATGGTCGAATGAGAAATTGAAGATTCAATGGGTCTCCTTTATTTTCAATCGTATATGCAACAAGTATCGACTTACCAGGCTTTATTTTTGCCTGTACGATGGGTGGGTCAAGAGAGAGAGTGACTTGTTGGGCGTGAACGTTGTTTGAATAGACAAATAGACAAAGAAATACTGAGCTCAGTATGCTGACACATTTTAAATTTAAAATTTTGAATTTAAAATTCATTTGAGTACATTAAAACGATGGTGTTGCTAAAAATCGAATAACTGTTGAATAAGTTCCTGCTGCCTGAAAATTGGAGACATTACCCTTCATAGTCATTGTCGCTTGATGTGTTGTGTCATGAGGTGCACCGGTGAGTAGGGGAGCTGGTGTATATGCAGGGAACGGAGTTGGAGTAATGTCGGCGGTAACATTTGTACTCTGCATGACGACTGCGGGAACTTCAGAAAGGAGTAAATTCGGAAAAGGTCTGTAATATGTGTTGTTTATAAAATCTGCCGGAATGTCTTCTCCGGTCATGTCATACCCAAATCCATATGCGGTTGAGAGCGTCCACGGTTTTGCGAGCGTTGTCGTACAAGTGTCAACACCACCATCACAACCGGTAAAAGGAATAGTATTGGCAAGTGATGCGGTCGCCAAAGGTTTATCTGCACGCGCTGTAACAATATACTGTCCCGCAGCTCCAAAAGAAACACTTAATGTTATACTGCCTGTTGAGGGAACGCTTGGTAATAATGTTCCCAGATTTACTTGGATAGAAGAAAGTGAGAAGGTGAATGGAATCCTAGTATAGATATATTGGAATCCCGCCTTAATAATATATCCACTTGCTTGGAACTCTTTCGCTGCGGTCTGACCTACGGACGTATTTAATTTGTAATCTGCATTGGTCATCGCCTTTCCTCCGCTGTTGACTGTTCCAAACTGAATTCTGTATTGATCTGAATTCATGTTGACTGCAAACGCCTCATGTACCAACAGCTTATAGTGTAGTGTAAAAAATAAGAAGCCGAGAGCTATGAGTTTAAAACTTACGGTTCTGGTGTTCATTCTTGTTTCTCGAACATATCAATAAGTTTTTCGGTGTTATCGACATGTCGTTTCAGTGAGGTAAGTTCACGATCTCCCTGAAAGTTTTCGATCAGCATTTTCATCTCCTTCAGATGGTTTTTAAGCATGAGAGATAAGAATAAAAAAGTGTTTTCTGTCTGTTGAGACATGGATTTTTTGAGTCTTTTCGTTTCTTCATATTCATTTCCCAGAATCATCGCAAAAGGCGTCATGAGCGCAAGTGAGAAGACGGGAAGAAGTTGTATGAAGGTTGTTTGCTCATGAAGTGTCGTCAAATAAAACAACATAAGGACAAGTGTGACGATTATGGGGATGATGGGTTCAAGAAGGAGCGTAAGAGCAAACAGCAGGAAATGAATCAAGAAAAAAAAAGGAGATTGAAGCCCGCCTGTCGTATTTATGATTCCTAGGATGATAAGTGAAAATATGGCCGATTCAAAAAGACGGGTTCTTCTTGAAAAAAAGGAGAAACGGCGAGCAATAAAAAAAACAATAAAAAGAAAAGCGGCAATTTCGATATTGTATGCTGCGAGGGCGGTCTGAGGCAGAATAAACGAAAGCACAATACAAGCTATAAGGATAAGTGAATGGATCAATTCTGCCGTCATATTCAATCATTATAATAGAAAATATATGCTACAATAAGCACATATGGCAAAACCACTTCTAAAAACGCAATTCGCAAATGGAATTGTTGAAGAATTGAAAAAAGTTACATGGCCAACACGCGAAGAAACCGTACGGCTTACCGTTATTGTCATAGGGATATCCTTGATTATTGGAGTCTATATCGGTATAATTGACGTTCTGTTGACAAAAGGCCTTGAACTATTGGCAAAATCACGATAATTTTTCATTATTTATTTTTATTTTTATTGAACGGATATGGACACAACAGTCCAACAAGAACAAAAAGAAGCGCTTAAAACAGCAACCGTAATGGGAGCTGACGCAAGATGGTATGTTATTCATATTCAGACTGGATATGAGAACAAGGTAAAATTAGCCCTTCTTCAGCGAATAAAGAGTCTCAGTGTTGAGGATAGTATCTTTGATATTGTCGTTCCAACAAGAGATATTGTCGTGATAAAAAAAGGGAAAAAAGCAAAAGCAACTGAAAAAGTATTTCCAGGATATATCTTAATAAAGATGATCTTAAATGACGATTCATGGTTGGTCGTTCGCACAACAGAAGGAGTTACCGGATTCGTAGGTGCGGGACTCAAGCCAACTCCAATCTCAAACAAGGAAGTTGAAGCGATCATGAAGTTCGTCCAGCAAGAGCAACCAAAGTTTAAAACAAAATTCAGTGTTGGTGAAGCAGTCAAGATTACAGAAGGTCCATTTGCTGATTTCCTTGGAACGATTGACGCAGTGGATGACGAACAGGGCAAGGTTCGTGTTCTTGTGTCAATCTTCGATCGTGAGACTCCTGTGGAACTCGACTTCCTGCAGGTAGCAAAATTATAATCATTCGTTTTTTATTGTATGGCAAAAGAAATAAAGGCACAACTTAAATTGAACTTAGCAGCAGGAGAAGCAACACCGGCGCCACCAGTTGGACCAGCATTAGGTCAACACGGAGTCCCAATCATGGAATTTATTAAGGAATATAATGCACGAACGGCAAAATTGAAGGGTAATGTTATTCCTGCTGTCATCACAGTCTACAAAGATAGAACATTCTCATTCATCACAAAACTTCCTCCAGTTGCAGCAATGATCAAGAAAACTCTTGGTCTTTCCGTTGCTTCAGGAAAACCAAACACAGAAAAAGTCGGTAAGCTCACAAAGGCTCAAATAGAAAAAATCGCAACAGAAAAGATGCCTGATATGAACGCAAATGATATGGAAGCTGCAAAGAAAGTGGTTGCTGGTACAGCCCGCAGTATGGGTGTTGAAACAGAATTATAATTATTATATTTATAGAATAATCCATGGGAAAAAACAGAAAACAAATTGTCGGACTCGCTGATATAGACAAGCAACACAAGGAAGAGAAAACAGAAGAAAAGGTGGTCGTTGAAGCTGCTGTAGAAACAAAAAAGGAAGAGAAAACACCAAAAAAGAATGTTTCAAAAAAAGTAAGAGGAAAGAAATACATTGAAGCAAAAAAGAAGATGGGGGAGAAGAAAATGATGAAATTGACAGAGGCGGTTGAGCTCTTGAAAAAAGCTAAATATGCTGCTTTTGACGAATCTGTCGATCTCCATATGAATGTTGTGAAGACTGGACTTCGTGGAGAAGTTGAACTTCCTCATTCAACAGGAAAAGTAGTTAGAGTCGCAATCGTAAGTGACACCGTTCTCGAACAATTAGCACAAGGAAAGATCGAGTTTGATGTTCTCATCACTCATCCATCATTCATGAGCAAGCTCGCACGTTTCGCTAAGGTTCTTGGTCCAAAGGGACTTATGCCAAATCCAAAGGCTGGAACCGTTTCCGCAACACCTGAGGAAGTCGCAAAGAAATTCATGAAAGGAACACTTCGTTGGAAAACAGAGCCAAAATTTCCTATCATTCACCAAATGATCGGTAAATTAAGCTATGATTCAAAAAATCTCGTAGAAAATGCACAAGCGTTTATTGATGCTGTTGGAAAGGCACAGATAAAAAGTGTCTTTATCACTTCCTCAATGGGTTTGTCCGTTGGAATAGAGATAGAAGAGGTAGTGTGATTTTTTAAGTAAATCAACAAAGGAGAGCGGGTAATACCGCTCTCTTTTTATTTAAGTTTGAACTTCTTTCTTGCCAAATGGACAATGATATCCGCAGCTTCTTCAACATCGATATCTGGGCCTGTTCGAATAACAACGTCGTAGTGATGTGCCTTTCGTTGATCATGTTGAAATAGAGAAATGCTGAATTCATTTCGTTCCCGATCGGATTGCTCAATCTGTTTTTTTGCCTCTTTGAGCGAAATATGTTCATATTTCATCATCGCCTGTTCGCGGGATTGCATATCCGAAACGATGCGGACCTTAAGGGCATTCGGAAACAAGAAATTTGCTCCTCGGCCAATGACAATTGCACGGCCTTTGGAACCTATTGAGGCAAGAATGTGCAATAAATGCTTATAATATGAATTCATCGTGAGCATTTTCTTTCCAAAAATTGAATTCAAGAGCTCAGATATCACTGAGCTTTTTGATTCGTCGAGTTTTGAAATCGATTCTGGATCAAGTGTGGTTTCTCGAGCGATCTCATCGACAATATCTTTGTGATATACCTGCCAAGGATTACCGAGTTTTTTTGCGACCAAATAGGCGATAGGTCTTCCTCCAGAGCCACGCTCTCGAGATATGGTGATCATAGGGAAGGTGATGTTTTTATACGTATCTGTGTGAAGAAGTGTGGTGTTTTCGAGATTTCTATTTATGAGTTCAAACAGTCTCTTCATAGCAATGCTATTGTAGACCCACACAATTTTAATGTCAATACCATAAATAGAGCTTAATGACGGGAAAAATAGTCTTCTTTAAAGAAGTCAATTCCTGCATTTTTTGCTGCATTTTCGTCGGAAGGACTGTCTCCAATCATCAGGTAGGAGGAAAGAGATTCACCTGGTGTGTATAGGAAGGTAAATCCTTCCGCTTCCGGCTTGATAAGAGATACATCGTTCTGAGTAACGATTTTCGAAAAGAATGATGAGAAATCCTCTTTATTTAGAAAATCTTGGATAGTGCGAATTCCATTGCTTGTCCACATATAATAAACATACGTCTGCTTATTATTTCGTATGAAATTAAGGAGCTCTTGATTGGATTCATAGTTTTGATAGTGGGTCATTTCATATTCTTCGACAAATGTTCGTATCTTTTTTGCAACCTCTTTTCCATGCTTTTTTACCGCTTTGTTTGAAAGTTCAATCCCCGCATTGGAAACGAATGGAACCGATTTTGAAAGAGGTTCATCAAATGTCGCGACCAAATCAAAAATCTCACGTCTGATTGTTGACCAATCGATATTCAGTTTTGCCAATGTATGATCAAGATCAAATATCAGATATTTCTTTGGGTGTTTTATCAAATATTCAGCTAGAGTCATGGGAGCTTAATTGTAGCAGATAAATGGAAGCTACTTCTTATGTAAATAAAAATCAAAAAATATATCTGTTTTTACCTCAGAAGTAAGTGCTCTTCTTGGAAAATAATCCTCAATATATATATGATTTTCAGTACGAATCTTATGAAGTAGTTCTTTTTTCATTGCGGTCTTGATTTTCCCAAACCTATTAAGAAGCGGTCCCCAATAGGTGAAATTCTGGGCCGTGTCTTCATTGATTGGTTTCGCTTCTTTAACGAAATCTGGAGGCAATAGTCTGCTAAATGCATTTATTCCGAGAAGCCACGTCGCTATTTTGCATGTGGTGTCCTTCTTCCCTTCATCATATATGCTTTGAAACAAATTCTTCCAATCCTCCATTCTCGCTTGTATTCTATCAGCTCCCAAATTTCCTTTTGGGTCATGATTTCCAAAATGGAGCTCAAATTGATTTATTTCTGTATGATATGAATAACTAAAGCATCCAAACCGCTTCATGTTGCTTTTTGGTTTTGGTAAAAGTTCATATTCCTTATACCTCTCATAGAGGTAGTTGACCTGTTCACTTTGTTTTTTAGGGAGATTATTCATAATTTGGATCCATGATTTGTTTGTTTCGCTTGGTCTGTTTTCGTCTGAATAGCCAAGCAGTCGCACATAAAGACAGGTATAAAGATAGAGCGCCTTATGATAGGGAATAGCTCTTTTTTTACTGATGATCCGGGCAAACTGCAGTTGAATTTTAAAAAACTCTTTTGAATAGGCCATATTAGTAAATATTGTACTTTTTAAAATCAAAACCAGAGTAATATCTATCATTGAGTCCTCTGAAGTCCTTTATTGATTGGTGATACTTAGTTTCGACAGTATCAACAAGCTGTTTATATGCAAGCTCCAATTTCTGCAGCATATCCACATTCATCTGCATATCCGCGGCTCTTAGGTTAATTTTTATATATTCAGGCTTTGTTGTCCCTACTATTGGGAAAAACACCTGTGGTTGTAAAAGTACCCATGCTATCATTGTTTGGGCTACAGTGAAGCCATATTCTCGAGCTATCGGGAATATTGCGTCTTTTACCAAACCACGCGTTTCGGCAAACGGATTTCCTTGAAAAAAACCAGTTGTACCGCGCACGTCATGTTTACCAAGCTGATCCTCTTCGACAACTGATCCAGTGAGAAGCCCAAGCTCAAGCACCTCATAAGGGATAAGAACGATGTTGTTTTGTTTGAGATAGGTTAAGTATTCTAGAGAGAGACTTCTATTTATAAAACTAAAACGGTTTTGGACATATTTAATATCTGCGTACGCACGATATTGTTTCAATTCATCAAGCGTCACATTTGACACTCCTATTTCTCGTATTTTCCCACTTGTTTTGAGGTCACTCATCGCACGAAGCGTTTCCTCAAAGGGAGTCTCTTTATCCGGCGAATGGATAAGATATAGATCTATATAATCCAGCTTTAGTCGCTTCAGTGAGTCATTACATTGTTTTATCACGTCCGTATATCCTGCTTTTGCTTCCCACGAGTGTGTTGAAGGATACATTTCTTTCCCACATTTTGAAACAAGATAGAAGTCTTCTCTGTTTTTTTTGGGAAGGATATCACCAAGAAGGGACTCAACTTCCGTACACCCATACATGGGTGCAGTGTCGATGTAATATCCCCCAAGTTCTAAAAAGTACTCAATAATCCGAACTGCTTGTTGTTTGGAAATAGGGTTATATACTCCAGAAAGAGGAAATGTTCCCAGACCAACTCTATTTCGATAGTTATTTCGCATAGAATTTTAACTCTTTAACGAGTAATTGTTGGGCAAATACAAGATTCTGCTTGAGGAATTCGCTGGTATCAAAGACCGATCTTTTTGTCCGCAACGTAAGCTTTGAAATAATATAGCGAAGACGATAGATGTGGAACTTGGCTTCAAAATCTGAAGGAAGCTTCGTTATTGTCTCATATCCACGGATGAGGTTGGATAAACGTTTGTCATCAAAGAAAACTGAGTATGTCGAAAAATCACAGATAGGATCACCGGAAAAACTTTCATCCCAGTCGATGAAAGCTGTTATCTTTTTTCCATCTGTCAATTGATTCCAATCAGCCACATCGTTATGCACAAGACGTGGAGACGAACATTCGATGAGATGATCGTTGTTTTTAAATATCTCAGTTATTTTTTCTCGTTCAACCTGTGTTATTGCATTTTTATTCACTAGGTATGAAAGATTATCTTTCAACGATGCATATACGTGCTCTTTCCATGTATTATGGATTCCTAAGAGTCTACCTTCCTTTTTTGCAATTGTATTATCAAAGAATCCATATTTTTCGGTTTTGACGGAATGAGTGAGAGCAAGTAGTCGTCCAGTATCTTCTATAAGGATTTTATCTATTTCCGCACTATAAGGGCCACTATTTTTCATATTGCTTCCTTGCTCACAGGAAATAATCATGAAATCGAACGGAAATTGTTTTTTTGTGTCGTCAATATAATACGTTCTATATGTAGATACGCCAGCATTTCGTGCTGCATCCGCAACTGCCTTTTCTGCCCAGAAATAGCCATTTTTAAGGCCATTCGGGTGCATACGCATAATCACATCTGTTTTATCTTGAAGGGTTGCTTTTACGACGCTATTTATACTTCCAGATTTGATAGGAGGGATAAGATCAATCACACTCTTCCTCATCCCACTTTCGATCGCAGCTTTTGCGCTTTCTTCATCAAAGAATGAATGACGGGATAGAAATATCCGTTTGATCTGAACCTCAGATATTTTTCTGTCAGTTTGCCAATAGAAAGAGTGGGTGCGTGATGATATATCTATAACGTCTGTATTTATATCAATTTCTTTTAACTCTTTTTCAAGTTGAGTTGAGTTTATAAATTTCAGCGTATTCATTCCTGCTTTTTTTGCGCCCTCAAGTGGCCCATCATTATCATCAATAAAAAGGATTTCTTCAGGTTTTACTCCTGTTTGCTGGATAGCTTGATCGTATATTTTTGGATTTGGTTTGTGGTTCCCAACATCTGCAGAGCAGATAATGGCATCAAAATATGAGTCGAGGTGGTATTTGGTTTTATAAAACTCAACCCATTCCTTTCCATTGTCAGTACAACCAACTAACGTATATCTATTTCTCAAACGGATAATGAGCGAGATCATTCCAGGAATTGTGCTCTGATACTTCCTCCACAACATTTTTGCATGGGGGATATCAATGTTTTTTACTCCGGATTTCGTTAGAAATAGCTGCCAGAATTCATTTTCGGTTATTTTTCCTATTCGGATAAGTGGCCATGCGGCATCCCATCCTTTTTTGAAGTCTTGCATCGATACGCCAAAGTATGAGGTAAATTCTTTGTCTTTTTCGGGGCAGGTATAGTTCCAGTCATTCGTGACGACAACATTTCCAAAATCGAACACAAGGGCTTTTATCATATTAATATGGTTCACTGTGCTCCCACATGAAGTCGAAGAGCGAATTCATTAATAATGTCACGTATGTATCTTTTATTGTTATATCTATATAATTTTGCTGTTTGTCAAAACTGATTATGTGCGTAATATCCCCCGAGATACGAACACCATATAATCCCTTCATTTCTTTCGGCATAAGATGAATTTCCTTCAATAGTTTCTTATCTGTTTTCATGATGGGTTCAAATATCTTCAGGTCGGCAAAGTCAACTATTTGGCGTATGGAAACACCAGAGGTTATTCTTCTTTTCGCAAAATCATTTACCCATTTGGCATGTTCATTATCCTGAAAGTAGGGAAATGAAAGGCGGTAAAACTCCTTTATCATTTTATTCGAATTTTCCGCCGCCTCCAGATTCTGTTCCATACCATTTCGTATCGCCTCAATCCCGGTTTCAACCTTGATAAAGGTGCTTCTTCGTGACTCGTCCTGTTTGAGTAACTGGGTAACAAAACGGTCAAGCTCAGTTTCCTGACTCTTAAGTCCATTGATTCTTTGGTTATATAGTTCTTTTAATACGTTCGGTGATACAGCTGTATGGGTTGTCCCTCGTTTTCTTGGGATTGTAAGAAGGAGCCCTCTTGCAACAAGAGCGTCGACCGCCCGGTAACAAGATGATTTATCCATATGAAGAATCCGTGCAATCTCAGCAGCCGTTTTTTGCTTATATTTGAGAAACGTCAAATAGACATCTGATTCATTTTGAGTGAGACCAAGTGTTTGGAATAAGGCATTCATAATTATTAGTGGCAAATAAATCAACTAGTATGAGTATACTAAATAAGGTTGAAATGTCAATAGTATTTACTATAAGTAGTAGAAGATACTACTAATAAAAAATCTAAACACAAAACTGTAAACTCTAAACAATATTACATATTAAATCAAAACCCTTCTTTCTATAATTTTGAGATTTTGGATTCATTTGTTTAGGATTTAGTGTTTTGATTTTAGAATTTTAAAGTATATATATGATATATTTAATATATGCTGGTTCAAACTCAACCTCAAATGACAGAAGAGTCAACAAAAGGACAGTTGTGGGCATACCTCTCACAGACGCAGAGGGATTTAATTGACGAGGGTCAATATCTCATGAATGAAGTGATTCAAGATCATGCCTATCGATTTAAAGACTATTCATTCCTTATTTTCCCGTTTGCGAAAGCATATGAGGGATTTTTGAAACAAATGTTTAAGGATATCGGTTTTATCTCGCACCTTGATTATATTTCCGACCATCTCCGCTTAGGAAAATTATTGTCCCCACATCTTATCATCAAACTAGGAGATAGATCCCTTTTTGAGAAAATGCGAATTAACGGATCAAGGGAGTTGGCCGATCGAGTCTGGAAAACATGGAAATTAGGAAGAAATGAAGTTTTCCATTATTTCCCACACAACATTCGAGCGGTCACCTTTGATGAAGCGAACATGACGGTTGGTAATATTTTGGAAACGATGGAAATTGCATATGCTGCATTAGGTAAGATGAAAGTGATGCATAAACTCAAGGCACTTAGTATCAACTGATTTTAAATTTTTAATTCTTAATTTTTATTCAATTTCAAATTGATTACAAATTATAAATTTATAATTAAAAATTATTCTTACAGGATATGCAAGGATTAACTTCACAACAAGTAACAGAACTTTTATTGAAATATGGACAAAATGTATTGTCAGAGGGAAAGAAAAAGACATTTATTGGTAAATTTCTTGAACAATTTAATAATTTCTTGACACTTCTTCTTTTAGGTGCTGCTGGTCTTTCTTTTATTATAGGCGAACCAGTTGATGGTGCTTTGATAATTGCAATTGTTGTTTTGAATGCATTATTCGGTATCTATCAAGAGGCAAAAGCAGAAGAATCCATTGCTGCTTTGAAGAAAATGTCTGTCGCAAAAGTCCGTGTTTTGCGCGATGATGTTGAGCAAGAAATCACAAGCAACTTACTTGTTCCGGGAGATATCTGCATCGTTGAAGAAGGAGTAAAAATTGCGGCAGATGGGATATTACTTGAATGCAGAAATATTGAGTTAAATGAATCTGTCCTCACCGGCGAATCCCTTCCTGTCGTAAAACAAAAAGGAGAAGAAATCTTTTCTGGCACGATCGTTTCAAAGGGAAGAGGGGTTATGAAAGTAACACACACGGGAATGCAGACAAAGTTTGGACATATTGCAATGCAATTGGGGACAATTGAAGATACGGAAACACCTCTACAAAAGAAACTCAAAGAACTTACCAGAACAATTGGGATTGTTGGAATAGCCTCAGCTGTCATCGTATTCATTGTTTCTATCCTTCGAGGAGAAGCCTACTTTCCAACATTTTTACTAGCGATTTCCTTAGCTGTCGCTGTTGTCCCTGAGGGTCTTCCGGCCGTCATGACAATAACTCTTGCAATTGGTGTAAACGAAATGAGTAAAAAAAAGTCGATCGTGAGAAAATTGTCTGCGATCGAAGCTCTCGGTAGTATTACACTCATCGCAACGGATAAAACCGGCACTCTTACGACAAATAAAATGAAGGTAAAAGAAGTGTTTGTGGACGATAAAACCTATATTGATGAATTACCCGCGCTTGAGAATCATCCTTTTATGCATCTCGTGCAAAATGGCATTCTTTGTTCCACCGCATCTCTTGTATATAAACATGATCATGGAGCGAACGATGTCCTAGGAGATCCGACAGAAGGAGCTCTGCTTTTTATGGCAAAAGAAATAGGTCTCGACATCGAAAGTGAACGCAAAAAAAATACGTTAATTGAAGAATCCCCATTTGACAGTGTCACGAAACGGATGAGTGTTCTTATCAAAAATGAGCAGACTCTTTACACAAAAGGTGCTCCAGAGTCAGTCCTTGAAGTATGTACATCTGTACAAAAAGGGACGCAAACACATCCACTCACCGGTGAAGAACGAAAAAAAATTGAAAGTCAGATGGACGCATGGGCACGGAAGGGTTTGCGTGTTCTTGCGTTTTCATATAAAACGAACTCAACGAATGTGACCCAACTCATGCAGTCGACATTTCTTGGTATGGTTGCAATCCATGACGCTCCGCGACCGGAAGTACGAGAAGCTGTAGAACGTGCACAACAAGCGGGAATACGTGTTGTCATGATTACCGGTGACAATGAGCGGACTGCTGAGGCGATTGGCGTTACTGCAGGTATTATGAAAGAGGGAGACGATATTTTAACAGGTAAGCAACTTGAGGAATATTCTGATGAAGAACTGATGAAAGTCCTTCCCACGACGGTAATTTTTGCACGAACAACCCCATTTCACAAACATAGAATTGTTTCGCTTTTCCAAAAGCTAGGTGAAGTAGTTGCGGTGACAGGTGACGGCGTAAACGATGCGATTGCATTGAAACAGGCCGATGTTGGCGTCGCAATGGGACTGGTTGGAACCGATGTTGCACGTGAGACAGCAGACATGGTTATCACCGATGATAATTTTGCCTCAATAGTGAATGCTGTAGAAGAAGGGCGAAATATCATAAAAAATCTAAAGAACTCAATACAATATCTCCTATCGTGTAATATAACTGAAGCCATAACACTCATTGGGGGAATGATTCTTGGATTCAATCATGTGCTTTTTCCGATACAACTCCTATATATCAATCTGGTTACCGACGGAATTCCTGCACTTTCACTTGCATTCTCTCCTCGTTCAAGCCATCTAATGAAAGAAAAGCCACAAAGAGAGTTGGAACTACTGCAAAAAAAAGAACAAACATATATCCTGTTTGTGGGGATAATCTCAAGCATTATTACGCTCGGATCATATGTATTATTCTTGCGTGTGTCTGATGGTATGGCGCGCGCTGCGGTTTTTTCCGTTCTCACCCTTATTCAGTCATTTATTTATGTAGATCTATGGCTTTCACATAGAACTCTTCATACCCATATAAAGGCAATGATCTCACCGATATTCTTGGCCTCGTTTATTTTCCCATTTATTACGCAGCTCTTCATTGTTCGAATTCCATCGGTTGCCAAAGTATTTAATATTACTCAAGCAAGCTTTGGTCAGTTTGGATTATTTATTTTGCTTGCCGCATTAATCTTGATAGGGATTAGGGGGATAAAAAAGATAATACATATTTAATATATATTATGTATTTATCTAATTTATACTTATAGCAAAATTTAAATAAATCTATATTACTACATATAGTATATTATAGTAAGCCTCTTTAGAAACTCATACTCCTAGTTGAAAATACCTATAGTCTGTGCTATAATACGAAGCTTATATGGTATCCGGTGTAACGGCTGAGAACAAAGCTGCAAGGAGACATCGTCTTCGTTGGACTTATGTCGTCCCTATAGCAATGGCCTTACTGGCTTCCTGCGCTTCGCCTCCTACAATTCTTCCAGGAACAATCGAACCAATCAATGTACCTCCACATCATTCTCCAATATATACTAACCAACCAAAAGTAGAATTATCTTTAGCACATGAATCAGCGCAAGATTGGAATGAATCAACACGTGTTGAAGTTGACACATACGGCGTTGATGGCACCGGCGCATCATGCAGTGATCATATTTCATCTCATTTCACAGAGAAATCTTCAGAACAAAGCAAAAATCACATTACGCCTTTTGATGTTGTGGTGAGTTCAAATGGGGAAGATGGCTCGTGTTCAGTAAGCGTAAGCACAAGGGAATGTATAGGAACAAATTGTAGCGCTTTTCAAGACACACCGTATACGGTAGATGTTGTGTTTGATACGAAACCTCCACAGGTGGTTATCGATGCGAATGTTCCAGGAGTCATTCAAGGTTCTGCGACAGACTCCTCCCCACTATCTGAGGCGAGCGTAAGTTATGCTGGACAGGAGAGCGCACTAGCAACAAGTCCACTTGATTCAACTGGGAGATTTTCAATCGCCTTTATCCCAGAAGTTGGTCCAAAAAATGTCACGCTCAAGGTTATCGACGCTGCTGGAAATCCAGGAACAGCTACAGTTGCGCAAGACTATGAATTTAATGCTGGTTTGAATATAACTTCTATGCAACTTGATGGAAAGCAATATAACTTAGCACAGCTATCTCAAGTCGCTGGTAGACAAATTCAAGATGGTGATTTATTTGTAGGAATGCAACTTCCAGAAGGTGTAGATCCAAATACCGTATCAATAAATGGAGAGCAAGGTAATTGGCGCAATTTTGGGTTTAAGAGTACGTTCACATGCGATAAGATGACTCAGGAGAGCTATGATGTTGCATTTAGCTGTGGGCTTCCTTCAAAATCGGGTGACGCGGCGCAATTGAAATTCACTTTTACAGATAAATATGGATATCAGTTTGATATGTATTATCCACAACAGTCATTCTTCTCAGTTGATACACGAGAAATGACGCTTGGAGAAATGGCACTTTACATTACTGAACGAGCGGTTGCTATTTTGGCAGGGTTAAGTATTGTTGGTCTTTCGGCAGCTGCTGAAGTAAATAGGCGTCGATATAATAAAACATATCAATCTGCTGCACAACTCGCATTAGGCGGAGATATGGTGAAGGCATTTAAGGAAATCGATGAATCTTCATTCATAATGAACGGTCAGAGAAACCGTATGAAATCGCAGATTAGAGGATTAATTGAAGAACGAAAAAAAGCTCAATTAGTCGAAGAACATAAAAACCTTGTAACAAAATTATACGTCTTTCCTATGGCGTATCACGACTACAAAGATGCTCCAACGATTTATCATGACCAATTGAAGGGAGCAATTGATAATTTAAATAGAGTTTTACAGTTAAATTTCGATACAAACTATTTACAAGATGTAAGGGGAAGATCTGATGCGGAAGCGATATATGAAAAATTCACGCAAGCATTGGATCGGTGGATGGAATTAAATTTTGAAAATCCAGCAAAAGAAACCAACAATGACTGGAAGGCAATGGAGAATAGATGGGGAGAACATAAACCTGAGATTGAATCGGTTATGCAGTCGCTCTATATTCTACAGACGAGACAAACGCACAATATGCTTTGGTCTCGTCTTAAAAAGGGAACGGAACGGTCAAAAAACAATATTAAAACAATTGGATTGCTTTACGCATACAATCAGGGAGTCTTGTTCAGAAGTGGCAAAATGAGACAAGAAGCTTATACAAGTCTTATTACCCATAATGAGATGCAAATAGAAGATGTTGTCTCAACCCTTATGAAATGGGGGTCTACTGGTGTGGGTGAGTTTGTAAGCGCAATACATGATGGAGGCGAACGAGCACGAGCAGAAAAGCATTTTAAAAGTTTTATTGGGAGGAATTGATTTCAATATATAGTAATTTTTTTATAAATTTAATTTATCAATTTTAGGTTGTGATATAGCATAAATTAGTAGTTTGAATTATCAAATATATTTGCTATAATATAACCTATATTATTTTTTTAATATGGCAGCAACACCAGCGACTACATCAACAATGTCAAGAAATGGCGAGCGATTAACAGGACGAGTAGGACTCACTCAACCTCGTCAAGATGGTCTTGGAGGATTTCTTCATGCACAATTCAATGATTTAAAATTTTCTCCCCGTGCAGAAATGTTGGATATATTCCAGCAAGGTGTGATGGAGCCCTATATCAACAGAGCTCAACTTGATGACGCCGACTTTCGTAAGCAACTAATTCGTGACGCCATGAACTGTGTTTTAGATATCAAATCAGGAAGAGGGTCCATGTGGTTTTCAAGCGGGCACAGAAGGGCAGAAGTAAATGCCGCAATGCACTTTGTATGGGATGGCATTCAGGATGTGCTTGCTCATGTGGGTGGTGGCGATATAAACTTCATAACTCAATGTTTGAATGATTACGCAGAAGTAACACTTGAATTTATCACTCCGCAACCTCGATGGGTTGAGCAAGGTCATGAAAGAGATCTTCCAATCAAATTGAGCATTCAAGGGCAGGTCATTGGGAAATCTACTGCACATGGACCGTTTACAGAGGAAGATGTTGCAATACTATCAGGAGATGGTGATTTAAGCGCTCTCTCGGACACTCCACCTGCGCTTGCAGCTGGAAACATCATACCAATGAACTTGGAAGATGCGCAGCCACAAAGACAAACACGTGTTGTTGGAGAAGGAGCTGATGCTAAGACATACGTATTAACAGAACCTATACTTCCTCGCGATATGCAGGGAGCAGATGGAGAATTCATGATCACGACACTTTCGCAATTATTAACACGCGGACCACTTGTTGAAACATTGCTTTACCATGTTTCAAGAGAAAAACAGGTAAAAGCATCTTCTCAACTTCAGCCGGTTTGGAACACAGTCATAACATCATTACGAATGGCAGATCAGGGAGTTATCGGTAATTGGCTTGCAAATGTAAGAAGTGAAGAAGAAACACCACGTGCTGGACGCATGATAATCCAATGGGCAACCAGTTTGATCAATGCGACAAGAATGGCTGAAGAAGTAACGTCCGTGAATACGAAACCAATGGATGGAGTAATAGACAATCTTATTGCACAAACCGAGTTTTTCCCTGGACTTCTAGTTGAAAAAGGGAATGACGATATGGGTGCACAGGTTCTTCGCGAATATATCATGCAACTTTTCAATAATGTCAGTCGTGCTGGAGTGCTTGAAGCGCTTTCCTCAGTAATCGGAGATCCACAAGTTGAGACTGGTAAGGGAGAATGGTTAAAAGAATTGACAAAAGTTTTGCGTGACAGTGGATACGATCCAAGTCAAAATGAACCTGCAAGAATGATGGTCGCTGCTGGGACACCACTGGGACATGTAAAAATGTCACAAATGCAGACAGGAGCAGTGCCAATTTCCGGTGATGAAAAATTACGCATGACTGTCGCAAGTGCATTGTGTGGAACAGTTGCAACATATCCAAAAGGCGGACAAGGTGAGTTGGTAAAAATGGCACTTCCACAACTTCTCGTTTTGGAACCACGAAAAGCAAAAGCACCCGGACGTCCAATTTTGATGATGACCGAAGCGACGACAACAGAAAAACAACAGGCAAGGATGTCAGAATTTCTTCTGAATCAAGCTGATATATTATTATCGTTAGTTGGTCATGCAAATGAAGCCGATCCTGCCACAATTACTCGTGGGGAAACACTCAATCTTCAACAAAGAATTGCTACGATGATCACTATGTGGTCACATATTCTTTCTGAAAGACCAAATGAGCCGATGGATCATGTTAAAGATGCAGCTCGAGGAAGATTCTTAGGAACAATGCTCAGTTGGTATTTTTCAGGGCACAATAGTGCATTAGTTTCAAGCTCAATTGAACAAGCAATCAGAATTGTCGGATTACGATGGCCAGAACCATCAATACGAGGAGCTATCCAAGATGTCGTAAATCGTGGACCGGTTACCGGAACTGCGACGCGTCAAAAGGCAAAGAAATTTGCAGCACTTATTGGAACAATTCATCCAGATTTAACATTAAATCTTGGGCGAGCACAAGCAACAATTACGGTTGCAGAAGTCGAAGCTGATGGTGGAACTGGGAAAAAAAGCAAGGCACTTAAAAAAGAGTTAGGAATTACAAGTGCAGATGTATACACCGCAGCACGACAATATTTGGTTGAAGCTGAAAGAGTGTTAGTTGAGAATATTGAAAGAGCAACGCAAGACCTAGGTGCTCCTGAGAGGAGAAAAATACGCGAGTCTATTCTTGGAGCCTTTTCAGATATAAACTTTATATATGAAATGAATGTCTTAGCTCAAGATAATACTCCTCAGTCAATGATTGCACTCGCACACGCTCTCCGATCATATAATGCAACAAATGGGATACAAAATGTTGGTGAAACAAGACCAACTTTTGAAGCCATTCAACATATCATTGATGCAGCGGAAAATGCAAATATTCACTATGAAATGCCAACAATCCGCATGGGGAATAGAGTTATCAGAAATCCTGCACGGTTACCCGTTGTTGGTAGAGAGAATAGAGTCAAATTGGATGCGAACGATGCTCAACGGATAATAGAATATGCAAGAAATATTTTTACATTTAGTGATTCATTACTTGGTGATTCTCTAGATATTCTTGACGGATATACAACAGCTGAAGAGCGCGCAGAAATAGCAACAACAATTGGTACGCAACTCAAGAAACAATTGGCCAGCGTCATGAAGCATAAATCACCTCCATCATATACAAAGTTGCTTGATGCGATGGAAACGAGAGTCACCGGAATAGAAACAAGAGTAAGAGATATTGGAAAAAAAATGATAGGCGCTAGTAGTCTCTTAACGATGGATGCAGATTTTGAAACAAGTTTTAAGGAAAGAATAGCACGAATGAAAGATGGAGTTCCAGAACAACTGGTAACCGAAGCAAAAACAAAGGAAAAAGCTTTGCGAGGTGAATTAGAGAAAGAATTGAAAGTTATATTTACAGAATCAAAAGGCGTTGTTCTTGGGTTACAAAAAAATAGAATGGAACTAACGGAAGAAATCTTGCGAGCCGTATTAAATCCATTAGGGATACACGTAGATGGTACTCAAATTGCCACTCTCTTGGGCTTATTAAAAGGGGCTGATAGTAATCAACCGGAGACACTCGCTCAAGTATTAAATCATGCACTTATGATGGTTGGGGCTGGTGGATTAGGATATGCTCTTGGAAAAGGAGCTTCATCTACTGGACGATCGGTTGAAGCCGCAAATGAACTTATTGGTAATCTCACATATCAGTCTGCAGGATTATCTAGTGAACAAGTTGGGGTTTATCAGGATGCCGCACGTATAAAAAGAAATACCGTTATGGAGAGTATGAATAGAATTTATGAAGCACGATTACGATATTATGACGAAATGATGGAAGCTGCGACAGCTGTTCAAGCCGATGATATTTCCGCAGGCCTTCTACTCCAAAGAAGATTGATTGAAAAACAGTATGGAGAAGTCAGACAGGCGATTGATGGAGTTTTTGCCTTTACGCACCAACTCATGGATATACGTATAAAAGGTCTCGGATTACGAATTGAGGAAGCGCAAGAAACATACACATATATCGTCACGTTTATGAAAACGATGAGACCTATGGTTAAAAATATGATTTTTATGGCAGAAGACCAATGGGGCCTAAATATTGAGAGTGGCATGTCTGGATGGGAAAGCCCAGAAGCTGTGCTTGGTGTTACCGCATCTGCACAAGAGATTGCACCTCAAGAAGAAGCGATAGTGGCAGATTAACAACGAAGAGATAATAAAAAAAGCTCTGCGAAAGCAGAGCTTTTTTGTTACCCAACTATTGTTTTTACAATCGCCTCGGCGTCGATCTCTTCGTATCTCATCAGTTCTTCTGGCGTTCCCGATCGGGGTTCTTTGCGGACACACAGGTGAGTGAATTTGGCTGAAAGCTGTAAGCTGCAAGCTGAAAGTACAGCTTCGCCGATTCCCCCAGATTCATAATGATCCTCAACAACAATTAAGTGTTTTGTTTTACTAGCCAACTCAACTAGTTTTTTTGAGTCAAGAGGTTTTATTGAGTATAAATCTATTACGATCGTATGAATTAGCTTCTCTTCGAGGGTTTTTTGCGCTTTAAGAGCTTCATGGAGAGTAATTCCTGCGGAAATGATTATCATTGGGTATGTTATACCATCTTCATGTTTATGAGAATGACAATGATGTATTTTTAACCCACCAATTGGGAACTCTTCTTTTTCATCATAGAGAACCGGTGTCTTTTCCCTTGTCGTTCTTAAATAGTTTATCCCTGGGTGATTTACCATTTCCTGAGTTAGTTTATAGGTTGAAACACTATCTGAAGGATAGAGCACAGTGCTTTCTCGGACACTTCTCATCATCGATATATCCTCAAGTGCCATTTGAGAAGCTCCATCGACACCAATGGAACAACCTGCATGTGAGCCGACGATATTAATGTTCGGTCGTGAATATTGGCTCATTCTAATCTGATCAAATGCCCGGCTTAAAAATGCAGCAAAACTTGAAGCGAATGGAATAAATCCGACCTTTGATAAGCCAAGTGCCATACTTATCATGTTTTGTTCAGCGATAAAACATTCAATAAACTGTTCTGGCGTTTCTTTTTTTACAAACTCCGCATACGTTGAGTTTGATGTTTCAGCGTCAAGCGCAATAATATCTTTATTTTGTTTAGCCAATTCAGCAAGCATATGGCCATATGCTTCACGCGTAGAAATTGACGAAACTAGGTGGCTCAGACCTAGGGGTATCCCCGACACGCGCGGATTCTCAAGCTGTGAGAGAGCACTGGCGGGGAAATGGGCTGAGACAGAATCTGGTTTCGTGATAACTCCATGAATCGAAAAATCAACTTCACCGATATCTTTCAAGGCTTGTTCTAGCTGTCCTTGAGGAATTGGTTTTCCATGCCAATTATCCTTATCTTCCATGAATGATATTCCCGCACCTTTTTTTGTTTTTGCAATAATAATTGTCGGTTGTTCGTTTTGTTGGGATCGCAATTTCAAAAAGGCATTTTGTACATCTTCAATATTGTTTCCATTTTCAACAAGGATAACATTCCATCCAAATGCTTCAGCTCTTTTCTTATATGCTTCCGTATCCCATCCGAGTTGCGTCTCTCCTCGTTGGCCGAGCCGGTTCACATCAAGAATAGCGATAAGATTATTAAGTTTATAATGGCTTGCCAGTTGGAGCGCCTCGTAATTTTGCCCTTCTGCAAATTCGGAATCACCGAGTAGGACAAATACATTTGGAGCTTGGAACTTTAAACTTTTACCTTTTAACTTTAAGCCTAGCGCCATACCAGTGCCCACCGATAATCCTTGTCCCAAACTTCCCGTTGTCACGTCAACGAATGGGAATTCAGGAGTTGGATGTCCTTGAAGATGTGATTCAAATTTGCGGAGCGATAACAATTCTTCCTTCGTTATTACACCTGCAGCCTCATACAATGAATATAACAGGGGAGCGGCATGTCCTTTTGACAAGATGAACTTGTCATTCAATAGTGAACCAAAATCTTTTGTATCTTGTTTAAAAAAACCACCAAAAAAAAGAACGGACGTAAGTTCTACCGCAGACAATGAAGAAGATGGGTGACCAGAACCAGCAGCTGTTGTAGCGGTAACGATGTTATATCGAACTCTCTGCGCAATAGTTTGAAATATTTTTATATCTTTCATATTGAAAAAGTTTACCATATTTTCAATATCCAAACCAATACTTGCGTATTCACAATACATGGTACACTGAAAGTATGGACTTAAAAACATTCTTCAATCCGAAATCGATTGCCGTTATCGGCGTATCTGATAATCCAAAAAAAGTCGGTTATTTGGTAGTTGACAATCTTCTCAAGCAAGGGTACAAAGGTGAAATCTATTTGGTTAATCCAAAATATGAAAAAATGTTTGACCGACCAGTATACAAAAGCGTTTCGGATATCGGTAAACCAATAGATTTAGTAGTATTGGCAGTTCCTGCTGATGCGGCTATGCACCTCCTTGACGATCTAAATGCAGTTGGAGTGAAAAATATAGTGCTTTATGCTGCGGGATTTCGGGAAGCAGGCGTTGATGGTGCACAAAAAGAGCAAAACCTAGTCATGAAATGTAAACAATATGGGATGACACTTATTGGTCCGAATTGCATCGGATATGTTAGTACAGTTTCAAACGCAAATGTTACCTTCCTCAAGCATCCAGCACCAAAGGGAAATGTCGGATTCATATCTCAATCCGGAGCATTGGGCAGCCTTATGGTCGATTACCTTGTCGGGCATGAGAACTTTGGATTCTCCTATTTTATGAGTTTGGGAAACAAAGCGGTACTTGATGAATGTGACTTATTGCAATTCTTAAAGGATGATCCTGATACGGATGTAATCGCCATGTATCTGGAAGACGTAAAACGAGGAGAAGATTTTAAACGGATCCTGGAAGAGACGACAAAGGTAAAACCAGTCGTCATTTTGAAATCTGGATCAACAGCAGAAGGATCAAAAGCGGCAGGATCTCATACGGGAAGTATGGTGGGAGATGATATGGTGTACTCAACCGTTTTTGAACAGTATGGGGCAATCCGTGCCGGGAAATTCTTCGAGTTTATGTCGATGCTGAAGATATTCAGTTACGGTCGTGCACCAACATCAAAAGACATACTCATTCTTTCAAACGCAGGTGGAATTGGAGTGTTGCTTACTGATGAACTGATAAAGAACGGTCTGGAATTGGTCACTGTTCCAGAAGATGTAAAAGATACTATCAAAAAAAATATGGGAGGAGATAAGGTGACAATCCACAATCCAATTGATTTGTTAGGTGATGCAAGCGCATTTCAATATAAGCAAGCGATAGCTGCAACTATCCAACAAAAACATATCGGTGGCGTGATCGTGATGCTTACCCCTCAGGCGAATACGGAGGTCGAGGAGACCGCAAAGGCGCTTTCAGAAGCGCAAACTGCCTTTTCAAAGCCTATTTTCCCGATATTCATGGGAGAGAAGTCTGTTGGACAGTCGCATTCATTGTTCGAACATGCAAAAATAGCGAGCTTCTTCACCTATGATTTTTTACCATCTGCATTGGCAAAAATCACCCATTATCAAGATCACATTCAACATAAAACGATAACAGAAAAAAAACTGATTGAGGAATCAAAGCGTATTGTTATTCCGAAAAAAAGCGTGTTAACCCCATTTGAAACAAACAACGTCCTCGACTCGGCCGACATAAAATCTGTTTCGCTTATCGCAGTAAATACTGCATTTGAAGTTTCACGCATGGCAAAAGAAATAGGATTTCCACTTGTGATGAAAACCGCATCTGACAAGATTACGCATAAAACAGAGGTGAAAGGTGTTCGGGTGAATATTCAGAATGATGAAGAATTATTGAAGGAATATCAGAGCCTTGTTGAAACAACGAATGATGAAAATATATATCTACAAAAAATGATGAAAGGACAGGAGCTTATCATTGGTGCAAAGCGAGATGCTCAATTTGGTATAGTTCTTCTTTTGGGATTGGGAGGAATATATGCAGAGCTACTTCAAAGTGTGGTGAGCTTCATCTACCCATTCTCATTCGAATATATGTTTAAAAAAATACGTACGTCAAAAGTTAAGAAAATCATACAAGGATTTAGAGGAGCTGCGCCGGTTGATGAGGTGAAGCTCTACGAGCTCCTTGATAGATTGGGAATGCTTATGAATACATATCCACAAGTTAGGGAAATTGAATTAAATCCAACTCTTGTTTCAAACTCTGGAATTCATATT
>JBAQNR010000005.1:0-56631 GCA_049304035.1 Microgenomates group bacterium | reverse complement strand
GTCGTTTCGGTAGTTATCCTTTGTGGGGAGTCACATCCTACTTTGAGCTGTTGATTTTACTCTTGCGAGTGCGGTACATTTTCTTTTCTTTTTTTATTTTTCCATAGATCCTCCACCTTCAGCCTGAAATAAACTCAGAATGAGAGTGGAAGACCTATCTAAGCCTACTAAGAAGTACCTATTGTCTATTTAACAACAAGTGCTCCTCTTCGCCTAGAAAGGGAAAAATAAATTTGTATTCATCAAAAAATAAGGGAGATCCTAATGAACCAAAAAACAGCAATTGTTTCTTGTATTAGTATTTCCTAAACTCAATTTGTTAAAGAGCCCTTCGACTCGCATATGCTCGCTCAGGGTAAACTGAGTTAATACACATAGTCAAAGTCGGAATTTCCTTTTGGGATTTTCCGGTTGATTGGTCGTGTTAATTACATGACCAAGCTTTTGGTCAAGACGACTTTTCAACACATTACTCTGTTCTACCAGAGTTCGATTTTTCCCTCCGCAAAAGGGCATGAGAAGCAATTTCTCCTCCTTTCTTGGGTTAAAAAATCTCTCTCCATGCCTTGCGGCGTGGATGTCTAGGGTATGAGCCTAGAAGTAAATGGGTCTTTACCCACTTACTTATAAGTTCAACCCACAAAAAAACCACGCTATTTTATGTCTGAAAAAACATTATTTTTGCGTGGTGTGTGACATCATACATACAGATATATTATATACTATAGGCACTATAAAGTCAAGTTTCTTAAAGTCTCATAATAATGCTAATATTTAATATATATACATCTGTTATGTGTGTAATAGATATGTATCAATTATTTAATAAAATAACCTCTAGTAAATAAACAAATACGTATATAAAACAAAAGCCTCCGCGCTTGGCGGAGGCCTCGTTTGTATGATGAAATTGGTAATTAAACCAATTTTTTTCTAAGCTTGAACCCGAGTCCAAGCATTGAGAGTTCACCTGCTAACATCAGTATATTCATCTCAGGACCAGCCTTAGGAGCTTGTTTGACTCCAACAACCTGCTTTTCGACACATGCTTGTGCAGTATCGTCATCGAAAGCACTATTTGTATACGCTTTCACATAGTTACTTGCACACATAAGTCCACGGTCAGCAGGAAGTTTATCTTGTGTAAACCACTGCATTTTAAAGTAATAGATCTTTTCTTCATTTGGGGCAAATGTGCCTGCATTGAAGTTAATTGAGCGTGAATTTGCATCATATGACCCAGGTCCTTCGATAGCATCAAGGTACCATGGGATCTTATCTAAGACCATAACATTCGTCAAAGTCACGGTTGATGTATTCTTCACTCGTACTTTAAAGAATATATCAGCTCCAGGCATGAATTTCACATCTGAAGCAGTAAGATTATCAACATAGTCGTATTGAAGAGTTCCACCTTTAGTTTTAGTCACAGGTTTGGATACTTGTTTGTCAACAAGAATAGATTCTACAGGAGCGGGCTGTCCATACTGTCCGTATTGAGCGGAAACAGGGGAGACGCCTAACATTGCAATACCGAGGGTTAGTAAGACAATTACTTTTTTCATCATGAGTGAATTATACTATAAGCCCTTTCATTTGTCAACTATAGGTTATATCATAAAATATAGCCACAAAATGTCCTATAAATTGAAATGGGAGAAAAATAATAAGAAAAAAAGGAAGCTTTTTATTTAAGTTGTCTCATTACCTCATAAGAGACAATAGCAGCAGAAACAATCACATTAAGACTTTTATTTATTCCCCACATAGGTATCTCAGCGATTCGATCGGTGAGTTGGAGTGTTTCAGGTAAAACACCATATGTCTCATTACCCACAATCAGGGCTGTTGGGGCTGAGTATTGAATTTTAGTATGTGGCACTGAAGTTTTATCTTGTTCCACGGCTATAACAAGCACGTTTGAGGCTGTTTTACGGATATCTGCAAGTGCTTCAGCCACGGATGGGAAATATGCCCACGGAACTATCTTGTATGTGCCAATAGATGCCTTCTCAATGCGTGTATTTGGAGGTTTTTCCATTTGACCGCACAAATAGAGCTTTTCCACGTTCAGACCATCTGCAAGGCGGAAGAGACCGCCTATATTGTATGTATCATAAACATTCTCCAAAATAAGATAGAGGGGATTGCGAGATTTTAAGGTAACAGCTTGCGCCTCTGACTCTGAGGCCGTTCGAAGTTGTTGTGCATTAAGTTTCATGAGCCTTGAGTGGGAATCGGACCCACACTCTAGCCCTTACCAAGGGCTTGTTTTACCACTAAACTATCAAGGCTATTTTTCTTTATCGCTAAATGACATTATATAATGCCTCCTCCTGGAAGGGAAGGGATGAACAAAGGAAGGACAAAATATGAAATTGGGCGCATTATCACATCAAGGACAGAGCTGGATCCGAGTGGGATTATCAAAAGGAGAAGGAAAAGCATACCATATCTTTGAAGTTGGAACCATTCGTGCGCCTGGTCTTCTGAGAGTATGCCACCCACAATTTTGAAGCCATCAAGTGGATGGATAGGGAGAAGGTTAAAAATGGCAAGAGTAACGTTGATTGCGATAAGTGGTGAGAGGATTGTATATCCTATAGTGACTAGAAGTGAAAGATTAAAAAATATGAACAATCTAATAAGAAGAGATAGAACTAACGCCAATAACAAATTTGATGCTGGGCCTGCTAAAGAGATCAAAGCACCGTCTTTTCGAGGGTCCTTTAGATTATATGGGTCAAACATGACTGGCTTTCCCCATCCAAAACCAAAAAACAGCATGAAGAGGAGCCCTGAAAGGTCAATATGAGCACGTGGATCGAGTGTAATTCTTCCTTGGAGGCGTGCGGTCGGATCACCGAGCCTATCTGCAGCGAGTGCATGAGAAGCTTCATGTACGGAGAGGGCGATAAAAAGCGAAATAAAGTAAAAAAGGAGGCCTATTGGATTAGAAATGAGTGAAAACAGCATATGGCATCAAAATATATATTGTATTTGTACAGAGTCTATGATATCATAAATCTTCAATCTTATGAAAAACGTTTGTTTTAACTGCGGAAAAGGAATTTTAATGGGTCGTCAACACACACACCACAGAGGTGTTGCTGGAGGACGATGGAAGAAAAGAGCACCAAAGACCGCAAAAGCCTTTGCTCCAAACTTACAGAAAGTGAAAGTCATGGTTGGTGGCGTTGCAAAACAAGTACGTTTGTGCACAAAATGCATTAAAAGAATCAAAAAAGATACACAAGATGGCGTACAACCATCAGTAAAGCTAGCTTATCTTGAGAAGGCAGTGACTGCAAAAAAAACAGCATATGCAGCCAAGACTCCAAAAAAAGCTGCAAAAGCAAAGAAGACAGAGTAAATCACTCTCGTATTTTGCTCCGTGTTTTACGTCCTTCCTCATCACAAAAAACTCAGACACTTTAGTCTTGAGCACTCGAAAACATTTTGGATTCGTCACGACATAAAACACTCCGCAGGGAACAAAAGGGAGGAAAGCATAAGTGACGAGACTTTGAAAGTGAGGTAGATGAGTTTTGATTAGCCCTCAATTTTTTGTAGTTCGCCATTTTTTTCTTCGTAGAGCTTCATTTTCTGTTCGAGCACTCGTTGCGTGAAGAGGATACCATTTAAATGATCTGTTTCATGTTGGATGATAACAGCCTTAAATCCTCCAAACCACTCTGTTTTCTTCTCACCAGTAAGATCTTGGTACTCTAAAAGCACTCTCGTGTTGCGCTCGACTGGTCCCCAAATTTTTGGGATTGAGAGACAGCCTTCCAACTTTACATCCTCTTCATCCTTTTTGCTCGCTTCATCACTTGATTCAGGAGGTGATTTTTTTATATCCAAAATCTTTGGGTTAATGAAAACAAGCGTTTCGGATTTAAGAGTCGGCTTGATTATGAAAATTGCCAAGTCAATATTCACCTGTGGAGCAGCAAGGCCAACTCCTTGAGGGTCAACTTGGGCAATGAGCGTTTCCTCCATATCATATACGAGCTCACGAATTTTTTTATCGATCTTCTTTACTGCTCGCACACCCTTTGTCAGAACTGCATGAGGCGCAAGTACGATTTTCAACATGACAGTATTATAACATCTGAAGTGCATAAACTAGCAAATACTTGCCAAATAGTGAGATAATAATACGTATGATTTCACTTGCGCTTGCCACCTATAATGAGGAATCTAATATCGCAGATTGCATTCAGTCTTGTAAAGGACTAGTAGATGAAATTGTAGTTGTAGATGGCTCTTCAACTGATAATACGGCTGAAATAGCACGAAAAAACAACGCAAAAGTAATTATTACGGATAATCCCTCTATGTTCCATATCAATAAGCAGAAGGCGATAGATTCGTGCACTGGAGAATGGATTTTGCAACTTGATGCCGATGAACGAGTTACCAAAGAACTTTCAGATGAGATTAAGAAGGTTGTAACCATAGATCAAAATGAATTGGCTGCATATCAGCTTTCAATGAAAGAACGCAACTTATTTGAACGACACCAATCAATTGTTCAACTAAATTGGGAAAAACAAACAGGGGAGTACAATGCATTTTTTATTGCGCGACTCAATTTCTTTCTTGGAGGATATTTACGCTCCGGGGGGGTCTATCCTGATGGCGTCATCCGGTTGATCCGGAAAGGGAAAGCTTATCTACCCTGTAAAAGCGTTCATGAACTTATGACTGTTGTCGGAAAGACAGGGTGGCTTGCGAATCCACTTATCCATAGGGATTCACCCACTTTCAAACGATACTTAGCGAGAAATAGTCGATATATCGATCAACTTGTGGAGGAAATGAAGAAAGATAATATATCAAAAAGTTTCACATCAATGTTTCATTGGGTTTTTATGAAGCCGTTTTCATGGTTTTTCATGACAGTAATCCGTCACAAAGGAATCTTGGATGGATGGAGGGGAATTATCTTCTCGTTCTTTTCTGCGATTCGATTCGCACGGGCATATATACGGTATATCAAAAGTTAGGCGCCAATCTTGAACTCAACAACATCTCCGTCTTTCATCATGTAATCCCGGCCAGCGCTTACCACCTTACCCATCTCTCGCGCGCCAACCCAGCCATTTGAGGCAACAAAGTCCTCATAAGCGCAAATATCTGCCTTGATGAATTTTTTTGTGAAGTCGGTATGAATTGTTCCAGCTGCTTCAGGAGCGAGTTCACCTTTTTTAATAGTCCATGCGCGTGCCTCAAGTGTTCCTGCAGTCAGGAAAGAAATAAGCCCAAGTATTTCATAGCATTTTTTTATCATACGATTAAGGCCGGTATCTTCCAAGTGAAACTGATCCAAATACTCCTTCTGTTCTTCAGGAGAGAAGGCAAGCACATCATTTTCCAACTTTGCATTGAAGAATATCCAGTTCGTCGTAATTCCAAGCTCTGCTATTTTTTTCTTTATTTCTTCTTGTTGACTTAACTGTTCTTCTGAAACATTGAATGCATACATAATAGGTTTCATGGTAAGAAGATTAAGGCCTTGTGTCAACGTTTTTTCCTCATCAGAGAGAGGGATGTTTCGTGCTGAAATTCCTTTATTTAACTCAATCTTCATCCGTTGAACCAGTTCATAGGTGGCTCTTTCATCTTTTGTGGCATTCATTTTTGGCTCTCGTTGCTTATTAAGTGTTTCCATATCGGCTAAAATAAGCTCGGCATCGATTGTGTCAATATCGCTTCTCGGATCTACTTTGTTTGAAACGTGGATGACATTTGCATCTTCGAACAAACGGACAACGTGCACGATTGCTGCAACTTCTCTAATATGGGAAAGAAATTTGTTTCCCAATCCTTCTCCCTCAGAGGCACCTTTTACGATTCCGGCGATGTCGTAAAACTCAACAACCGCAGGTACAATTTTTTCTGTTTTTACGATCTTGGCAAGAACAGGAAGACGCTCATCTGGTACTTCTACAATGCCCACATTGGGTTCGATTGTACAAAATGGATAGTTGGCTGCATCTGCAACCTGTTTCTTCAGGAGTGCGTTAAAAAGGGTTGATTTTCCTACGTTTGGCAGTCCGACGATACCTATTGAGAGTTTCATAATGAGATATTATAGCTGATTATGGCGAAAGAATAGCTACTAAAATAGGAATCCAGTGGCAGTTATCCCTGCATCAGGCTTCGATCGAAAGAACCCCTCATTTGATTTTTTCTTTGCGTATTCTGTAAGGGAGTTGAGACTTTCTTTGAGTGTTATTTTTCCGGTTGCAAGCTCTTGAGCTCTCATTCCAATGGAAATCTCATGAGGCGTTAAGTTATCAGTAACTCCATCAGTAAGTGCAACAGCAGCAACCCAATTATCTTGGATTGTGTGAGACTGAATAACATCTTCTCCAAGCTGAATTGGTTGATTATGTTGGTTTCCTCGAATGGCATTAGTAATAACATGTCTTCCCGTGTTTGGAATTTTTTCTTCTTCATGCTGTTTCTTGGTTGTAGTATTAAACCAATATTTTCTAAAACGTTCAGGAATATCGGCTTCAGATGTGGCGGTATCAAGAATCTGAGTAATTTCGTAATAATCAGTTGGTGATAATCTGTTGGCGCGAAAATCTGTATAGGCAAGGTTGTGATCCCTAGTGAGAAATGTGACCTCTCCTTTTTCATCAATGATCATTACTTTACTATCACCACTATGCGCTGTTTTTAAGGTTTTATCTCTTTCATCAAGCGCTGCAATCGCAAATGTTGTTCCCATAGAAGGGTATTCTTCTTGCCACTTTTCCATTTTAGCTCTTGATCGTTTAATTAACTGACCAATTGATGAAGAAAACTCCTGTTCTCCTGCAACGAATGCCTCAAGAGCGTCATGGGCTTCAAACGAAGCTATTCGTGATGCCATTTGCCCACCTTTTTCTCCTCCAACACCATCAAATGCACCGATAGCCATAGTCATATGGTGGCCTCCTATATCATGGATAATTGGATTCATATAATTATCCTCATTTTCCCCATCTTCCGAGGTTATCGATGATGATTCTGTGACAGGTTGAACCAAATTTGTACCATGTTCTTGTGTAAACTGTGCCCATCTTTTCTTTCCAAATGTTTTTTCTCCGAGACGTTGGAGAGATTGTGAATATTCCAATCTTTTCCGGTCAAAATCACTTTCTTGTTTGGGGTCTTGGACTCCCAGTGCGTCTCCCAGATATACAAACCGCATCACAGATCTCCAATATGCTTCAGGAGTATCATACAGCTTTAGAAATGATTCATAATCATTTAATCTGAGATTATCGCGATTCTCAAACCCACTAAAACCCCCGAGTTTATACGCAATAAACCCACGTTCCTGCCGGGATTGTTGTTTGCCTTCCGCACCCAGTGCTAGTTGAAGTTTTACACCTTGTAGATGAGTTGCTAATTCTCCCGCCATATATAGATTATAAACATAATAAGATCAAAATATAAGGAAGAGAAGAGAAAACCAGATGAAAAATACATTTATTTCTTAAAGACAAATGTTGAGAGAATTTCAAGAAAGAATTTTCTATATTCAATTTTTTCTCCTTTGGGTGTTGGGCCCAACCGGACTTCAAGATACTGTTTCGAATTAATTTCTACAAATGCTTTTGTTTGAAGGTTTGCGGCGCCAACTTTATCGTTTCCGAGAATAACAATAGTATGACCCACCCTATCTGTTGTTTGAATTAAATCAAGTCCATTATACTTTCTTGAAGCCTCAACCGCCTCATCAATTGTCCCATTCTTTACAATTATCGTTATATATTTTGTGCCATCGATTGTTCGAATTGCCACATTTGAACTTGCTGAACTATCTGGTTCAGTTGTCAATAAAGACTGAACAACAAATTCGAGTGGATGCTGTATTGAGTATCCATATTTATTATTCGCATATGTCTTCCATCCTTTTGTTTCTTTTGGGTCAACTGGCGCCGGCGTTGAAGATATGGGAGTAGGAAGAGGCGGAGGTGTGCTAGTTGGAAGAGAAGTAGATTTGATTAAGTTATTAAATCTATTATTGGAACTTGTAAGCGTTTTTATAGCGATTCCCACCATAAAGGTAACAAATAGGATTAGGGTGACAAGATATATCTTTTTTATGAGTGGGGTGGTGTTATGTTGAGAATTTCTGCCAATATACAGATTTTGTCTTAGTATTTTCCAAATGACATAGTTTACTATTTCACCAAGAAAAAGAATAAAAAAATAAAAAAACATTTTTATAAATTGAGGGATGGGGAGCATCATAATGGGCAGTAGACTCACAAAATATACAATACTCATGAATATTGTTGCCCCTATTATTCGAAGATAATTTCCTTTTGTAGCATCGGCACTGTGCTGAAATGCATCTGATTGGTTATCACCATCTACCAGGGCGAACATGACCGCTTGTCCATACTTAATAGCGAAAATTACTCCAGGGATTATCAAAAATAATGAACCGACACTGACAATCACCCCATAAAAAGCAGAGGTAAGATAGAGTGGTATAAAGCGACCAAAAATATAGTGCAATTGTTTTGAGATGGGAGTTGTGGGAGAAACATCATGACTCACAATGAGGATTATTAGAAAATAACATACGAATAATGAGAACGAGGAATATAGTATCGAAATAAGAATACTCACAACTATATTTAGTGCAGCATTAGTCAAATTGGGCCCTGGTGGTTTTGAAAGTGCTGTGGTGCTGTATGTATATAAATAAAATATAGCGCAGCTTAACAGACTCACAAGAAGAATCATTTTGATATTTTTTTTCACAATCCAAACCGTTGCATCAAAAATTAGCTTCAAATTAAGTTTCATTGATATAACTATACCGAAAAATAGATAATATTTGATTCCAAGGTGGATTAGACTCCCTCACAAAGATCTTTCATGTATTCAAAATGCATTGGATCAATATAGGAACCGATAAGTGGGTAATGGCCACCCCAACGGAACCCATACATCTCAAATGTATCTGAGATTTCTTTCGGCATATCGAATTTTGTGCATCCGTTACAGTTTTCTTCATAATTTATATCAACACCAATGCCGAAAGCGTGGGGTGAAAGCTTACATCCGTCGGAACAGACATCGTTTTTTCCACTCGTGCTCGCATTCACGTTACAACGGAATATATATGCCCCCACATTCTTAATCTTGTAGGTTTTACTTGGAAATTTATATGTTGAACTATCTATCTTATATTGATCAAGAGTTTTTGAGACCGCTTCAAATGCGGGAAGAGCTTTTTTATGGACCTGAATGGAACGTCCAAGTAATGTTGTTGAGACAATGCTTGAATCCATCACTGCCCGAACATTTGCATAACATGCATTTGGCGTTAATCCATTTGCGTATACCTGGATAAACCGTTCGGTTGTATAACAGGCAAGTGAGCCGTTTGCATACCACTTTTGTTTCAGCGGATCTCCAACAACTTTGGGAAAATCAACTTGAACTGGTGCATTTGTCGGTGTCGGGACTTTAGTCGGTGGAGGTGTTTTGGTAGGTTTTATGGTGGGCCTGTTTGTCGGATGGTTTGGGGCAGTTGGTTGAATAATGATGGATGTGGGAATGGGGATTACCGTTGGGGGAACTTCAGTTGGGATAACTGGTATTTGTGTTGGAATGGGCAGAGAAGTGGGGGCTAATGGAGCAGTTGGAGCAGGTATAGTATCGAAAAACCCCATTTGATTATATGAGATGAGTGAAGCTGTAGGAACGACTTGTGTTTGAGGTGGAGCAACCCATTGTTTTGAGGATATGAATTGTTGTATTGATTGTTGTAAATTCCCGGCAGATGCTAAAAATTGATCGCGTGTTATCGTTGCTTTGGCTTCAAAGACAGACCAAGCAGGAAGGGGAGATCCCCCGATGAAGAGATTGGTAATGAGTATATTTGACAGAAGGAATGCCCCAATCAATGCGGATATTAATAATACATAATAGCGAGTTTTACTGGGCATATCCTAGTGTAATAGAATTATTGTCTTGTTTGGGGGAGTATTTTTTGCACTAGTAAATAGAGTGGAAACAATGGATAAACCAACCCCAATATCATCATATTTGTGCTTTCAGAAATGGGAATAAAGGGGATCCAAGTCGCATAGCCAATAATAAGCGCAATTAATATAGGGATAGATAACATCGCCATAAATGATCTTTTTGTGAGAAAAAATGAGGGAACAAGCCAGAGAAACCATTGGATTCCAAATCCAGGTGTGAATATAAAAAAGAACAAGAGAAGCGAAGAAATCTCCTCAATGGGAGAGCTCCTCCTCAACTTAAAAGAATAAAATATGAGACCTGAAACAAAGAGGAGTTTATATATAAATAAAACTATTTTGCTTGCTGAGATGAATGATAATACTTTTCCAAAGCCCCAAATTCCCCCAACACCTTGATAGACCGCAAGTACGCGCGCAATAGAAAAAAGTGGAGTATTGAATAGGAGCATATATAAAATAACCATTGCTATTGGTGGCACCAAAAACCAAAACCAGAATTTCTTCGGGATACGTTTAAGGAAGGGGACAATAAAAAGGGCTGGCCAGGTTTTTAATGTGAATGCTATCCCCAACAGAACGAATATGCGTGAATATTTTTTTTGCTGCAATAAAATAATGGAATAAAGCATGAGAGAAAGAGGAATAATGTCAAACTGTCCGTGGAAAGCGATAATTAAGAGTGAAATAGGATTAAGCGCATACAATAGAGCTGTCTTTATATTCTTTTTTGAGAGTATGAAAATTGAATAGATACTGAAGAGATGGAAGAGTGTAAAAAAACATTTAAGGAGTGTTAACTGAGGAATATGTGTTATCTGTGATAACCCCTGTGCTCCAGCTTCCCAATAGAGAAAAAGAGGGAAGTAGGGGTGGCGACTGATTGCTGGATCAGGATATATTGATATTTTATTTAGTGTGAGTACTCCGATGACGTTATACGATTTTGCATCGAAGTTCGTGATTGGGGCGCTGAAATAGATCATTACAAGATAGAGTACGGAGGTGAGAAGAAAGATGGGAATGAGTTTGCGCATGTGAATAGTTTACATGATTTACATTAAATTCACTTCCTCGTATGCATCTTTTTGTAAACAACAAACTAAGCCAACTATGTATTGTTTGATTTTCATGTCATCGACATGGGATTGTTGTTTACAAAAATCCGCATACTCAGTCGTAGTAGGCTGCAGTTATTCAATTTAAAAATTGATTTCAAATTTAAAATTAATAATTAAAAATTAATGCTGGGTGATATTATTTTAAGATAATTAAATATTATCCTTGACAAAATTATATTAATTTATTAGATTTTAATAATAAAATTATTTGTTTTTATATTATCTTATGGATTCTATAGCTCTTCGGACTTTTTTAGAAATCCCCTACGACACACTTGAGGAATTGAATTTAGGAGCAAAACAAAAACGAAAAGACCGGGTTTCTGCAAAGACACTTGAGTCCTATTACACTTCCTATCTAAAGAAAGAGAAAAGAATTAAGGCTGTTACGATAGGTTTTTCAGATCTTGAAGGACGGTTTCACATGCTTGACTATGATAAAAAGTTCTTTCTTCACTCATACGAAAATCTTACCTTTGATGGATCATCAATCCGTGGTTTTTCTCGTCAGGCGGAAAGCGATCTCGGCCTTTCAATTGACTGGTCAGCCTTTTGGTGGCTTCCAAGCGATGTCTTTGGTTCAGGAAAGGTTCTCATTATGGGAGCGATAGTCGATAGGGATGGGACTCCATATAAAATGGACAGCCGGGGAATGCTTAAAACATACCTGGATGAATTAAATGAAAGGGAAGGATATACAGTATTTGCCGCAAATGAAGTTGAGGGATTCCTGCTTAACGGCATCGATGCGGAGAAATTATTTGATGAACGAAAAGGATTTGAACTTTCGTCATCTGGTGGATACTATCACTCTCTTCCAACAGACACGCTTCGTGTGTTTATTGATAAATGTGCTGAAGCTCAGCGTGCACTTGGATTTGAGAATGAGAAAGATCATCCAGAAGTCGCTCCTGCACAGTTTGAACTCAACTATTCATATGCGGATGCACTCATTGGTGCAGATCAAATACAGCTGTATAAGCTCGTCTGCCGACAGATTGCTCGCAATATGGGAATGACTGCATCATTCCTTCCAAAACCAATTGTTGGGATTAACGGAAGCGGAATGCATACAAACCTTTCCATCGCAAAAAAAGGAAAGAATATCTTTCATGATAAGAAAGGACAGGGACATCTTTCACCACTGGCATGGAACTGTATTGATAGAATCCTTTCAAATGCAAACGATATTTGTCTTGTGCTTAATCCAAGTGTAAATGCATATCGTCGGCTTGATCCTCATTATGAGGCTCCAAATGAGATAAAAGTATCTGAAGTTGATCGTGGTTCGATGATCCGCATTCCACTTCATAACGAAGAATCTGCACGGATTGAGGTGCGCAGCGTTGCTCCTGATGCAAATCCATATCTTGTCATGTACACACTCGTAAAAACAGGATTAGAGGGAACGATTGAAAAAAGAGAGGAGGACAAGCGCCCTCGTGTTCGGTATCTGCCTGGCACAATCCAGACAGCAATTACACAGTTTCGACAAAGCAACTGGGTTGCAAAACTATTAGGGGAAGAGTTTAAGCAAAAATACCTACAGCTAAAACAGGCAGTTGCAGATCGAAGCCCGGTTGAGCTTGGAACTCGCGTTAAGATAGGGGAAGTCATCTATCACCACGAGGTCCATAACCAACTATTATGGAATCAATTCTAAACAGCTTATATTTTGAGGAATTCTGCCATGAGGCCGGTAAGGACGATAAGAAATCCTCCGAATAGCTGAATTGGAATGAGATGTTCTCCAAGTATGAAAAGGGAAAGTATGAGCGTAAATACTGGCGTAAAAGACATGATCATCGTTACGAATGTTGACGTGGCATGTTGAAATGCTCTGTTTCGCACACGAGCAAACGTAATTCCCAGAAGTGAATAGACAAGCAAGAGAGGGATATTGTGCAAGATAAATGGTGTTTTCTGGAATATGAAGACAATCATAAGAAAAAAAGATCCTGCAACATATTGGGCACCTGCAGCAAAATCTGGATCAAGTTTTGTCACCATTTTTTTTATGAGGATATTGGTAAAAAATGCAATAGACGCTGCCTCGATGAGCGTAAAGATATCTCCTAAACGTAACGAAAATGTGCCATTTTGGACATTCAGAAAATATGCTCCAGCAAGAATTGTCGCTGTCATGACGATTTTTTTACGCGTGATAGGCTCCTTAAAAAATACCGCAGAGAACAAGATGGTAAATAAAACAACTGTCCTTATGAGAAAAGCAAAGTTGGTTGCTGTTGTGTTTGCAAGCGCAAGGTTTTCCATCAGTCCAATCGCAATTGCGCTTCCAAAACCGATTACTGCAAATATGGCAACCATACGTTTATTTAGTTTTTTTGCCTCATTTTTCCTTTTAAACAACATACCGATCCAATAGGGGAGTTCTATTGCTGTAGACCACAGTGCAAGTGTGTAAAGATTTTCGCCGATTGTGATCTGATAGCGAAAAATAACTATTTGACATGCCCATATAAAGGCAGCACTCAAACTTAAGAGAAAGGCCGGTCTGACGTATTTTTTTAGCATATGAGAGATAGTATAAAGGGGGAGACATGATATGTCAAAATTGACGGACAGTTCCGACAGTGATAGAATATGGGTTATATGAACACAATATATTCAACACTCTCAAAACTTGGACTTTCGGAAAATGAAGTGAAGGTATATGAAGAGGCGATTAAGCATGAGAAAATTGCTCCTTATGCGCTCGCCAAGGCAATCGGAATGCCACGAACTACGGTCTATGACGTCATGCTCAATCTTGCCCTTAAAGGTCTCATAACTGTCAGACAAAGCCAAGGTTTGGAAAAACAACAGACCTGGATTGAAGCAAAGAACCCCTCAACATTGCGTGATATGGTTTACAGACAAAGAAGGGAATTGGCTCAGACTGAAGTTGATCTCGTTGATATTCTTCCCATTTTGAAAGGAGAATATAGTAAACACGTCGAAAACACGAATTTTCAGATGTATCCAGGAATTGAGGGTGCAAAGCAAGTGATGAACCAAACGATTGAAGCAAAGAAGAACTCGACATTACGCGTATTTGAAAGCCTCATGCCTATGGATACGCTCGGTAAGAAGTTGATAAATAATGATGTTGATACTGGGTTACAAAGCAAACGGACAACGCATACGTCCATTAAATCACTCATAGCGCTCAATAAATGGACAAAACATGTCTTGTCCTATCAGCATAAGCGAAATAGCGATTATGTGCGACTTCACAATTTCAGATATATCGATAACCCGCTCCTTTCAATCAATCTTGATGTCTCCCTTCTTGAAGATACAATCCGCTGTGTTTGTACCCAAGATAATGAAGCCTGGGGGTTGATAATTAAAAGTGCTAAACTGGCAAAAACACTTGAGTCAATCTTTGATGTTTTATGGACACAATCCACAGAAATATCTGAAAAAACTATTGAAGAATGGGGAGAAAACGCGTTTTTTGAAGCTGAAAATAGAAAGAACCTTCATAAAAAAACTATAAGATAAAATACCCCTTGACAAATAATAAAAAATACTCTAAATTTAAATTATGTTCAATTATTATAAGTTAAATAATAAATAAATCTAGAGATACAATAATAAGTAGCTAAAGAGTCAAAAGCTAAAAGTTTAAAGTTAAAAGCTAAAAGACAAAACCGCTCAAAGCCACCTCAATAAGGAGCCACGAGTACAATACCAAGCTATAAACAAAAATTACAACTCAATATAACGAGTTCAAAATACAGTTTACAGCAATAAGTCAAAAGCAAAAAAGACAATAAACCAATAAGCAAAAAAACTAAATAGCTAAAATAACAATAGGGAGCAAAGATCAAAAGAAGCATTGATTAAAGCTCAAAAAAATTTATCGCTACCGAGTCCAGAGAATTTTCCGAGGGCTCGGTGCGCTTTTTTGAAGCACTATTGACTCCGAATAACTTCGTAACAGCGCCTATAAGATTGACACTGAAGCTCGAAATTGTATACTGAGTTTGTATGGATACAATATTGATAAGAGATCTCGCAATATTGGATATTGAAGACCTAATATCACTCATTCAGTTGGTCCATAGGACATCGTATAGAGGAGTATTCTCTGAAAAACTCATTGAGTCGATGTGTAGAAAGTATACGAAGAAAGCGATTGAACGGCGAATGGGATATACGCGTTTTTTTGTTGCAGAAAACACCGCAAATCATAAACTGATTGGCGTAATCGGGTTGAAAGAATCTACAGTTAGGGGATTCTATGTCCATCCTGATTTTCAAAGGAAGGGAGTAGGATCACTTTTATATATGCATCTGGAAAAAATTGCTCGGGTGGCGCAGTTATCTGAGCTCAATCTTGAATCGAGTCCATTGGGTACGCCTATTTACCTTCATTTTGGATTCACAAAAATTGAGGTGATATCCAAAGAACGGGAAGGGATGGAATATACCAATATAGTTATGCGGAAGGCTTTGACATGAATTCTTCAATCCTGTTTTTTAGCGCTTCGATATTGATTTCCTCGTGTGAAGAAATAAAGAGGACTTTTTTTCCTTTGTATTCTTCCTTTATTTTTTCAAACTCACCCCATTGGTCTTCTGGGAGAAGATCCGATTTCGTAAAGAGGAGAATTTGAGGGATTGAGCTTGCACCAATCTCAGACAAGATTTCGTCGACTACATTAATTTTTCTGTTTCTCAACTCATCACTGACATCAACAACGTGAAGGATGAGATCTGCGTGAATCACATCAAGCAGCGTTGATTTAAAAGTCTGGATAAGTGCTGGTGGAAGGTTTTGGATGAATCCGATTGTGTCGGAGACAAGAACCTGTTTTGTATGATCAACACCCTTCAATCTACCAATCGTTGAGCTTAATGTTACAAATAGTGCGTCCTTAGAGATTTTATCTCTTCCGGTAAGCACGTTGAAAAGGGCGGTCTTACCTGCATTGGTATACCCAACAAGCGCTACATGATGTACGCCTTGCTCTTTTCGGTGATCGACTTGACCTTTTCTATGTTCAAGCTGTTTTGCAAGCTCGTCCTCCTTTTTTTTAATCAGCGTTCTCCAGTGGCGCTTCATACGCTCGATATTCGTTTCCCCAACACCTTTTGATCCGATCCCACCACCTTGCCGTGAGAAGTAGGTACCACCCAGACCATAAATACGTGGTCCCATATGGTGCATTTTTGCAATTTCAATCTGAAGGCGTGCTTCGGTTGTCTGGGCATGTTTCTCAAATATATGAAGAATGAGGTCAACACGGTCCCAAACTTTAATATCGGGATTTGCTATCCATAGCTGTTCTGTGAGATGAAAAAGCTGTGTGGGTTTTACGATCGCATTCAAAATAATAATATTTATTTTTTTATTCGTCACCATCTCAATGAGTTCTTGCACTTTTCCTGATCCGATAAATGTATCCTTGTCTGGTTTTGTCCTATGTTGAATAATATGACCAACGTCGATGCTGCCATATGTTTTTATAAGAGATTTAAGCTCAATAAGATTACGCTCTGCCTCGCGGACATTAATATTCGTGCCCACAACATCGATTATGACCGACCGAAACATCTGTAGTTTCTGCATGGAGACATTGTACAATATATCTACCTAATTATGATTCATCCAAATTTTGTATATCTCGGCATGCTTCTCCAATCTATTGGAGGAATAAGTTACTTAATTGATACCGTGAAGGGCACAGTTAAACCCAACAGAGTAACGTGGTTTATGTGGATTTTGGCCCCTGCATTGGCTTTTTTCGCACAAATTCAACAAGGAGTGGGCATGGAAGCATGGTCAACATTTATTGTATGGTTCGTCCCACTTTTGATATTTATTGCATCATTCGTTAATAAAAAGGCACATTGGGAAATACAGAAATTGGATATCATTTGTGGAACACTTTCGCTTATAGGGCTTATTTTATGGACGGTTACCAAGGTTGGCAACGTTGCCATTATGTTTGGAATAATGGCCGATATCCTTGCTTGTATCCCCACAGCGGTGAAGGCATGGCATGAACCGGAGACTGAGAACGACTCCGTATTTGTTTTTGGCGTAGCAAATAGCATTATTGGACTTTTAGTTATAACGAACTGGAACTTTGAGAATTATGCTTTTATAACCTATCTATTATTTGCAAATTTATTCCTTGCAGTATTGATACGGTTTAAGCTTGGGAAGTGCTACAATAAACTATGCAAAAACCTCTCGAAAAAGACGTAATTGTAAATGAAAGGTTGCTTCATTATTATCACATGGATTCTATTGGTGAGAAAAAAGGGGTACTTGTATTTCTTCATGGGTGGGGGTCAAACAGCACACTCTGGTTTTCCTCTTGTCTGGCATTTGCGCAAGAGGGGTATGAGCTCTATTTTCTTGATTTGCCGGGTTTCGGTAAATCTCAAATTCCAAACAGACCTTTTCAATTGCAAGATTTTGCAGATGGGGTAGTTGAGTTTATGAAAAAAATGGAAATACACACCCCTATTCTTTTGGGACATTCATTTGGTGGGAAAACCGCAGTCCGAATCGCATCAAAAAAATCAGTTTTACTATCTGGAGTTGTCCTCATTGATTCATCTGGGTTACCTCACACATCATTTGTCACTCAAACGAAAATCGGAATAGCCAAAACGGTAAAACCACTTATGGACCTCCCATTTATGAGGGGAGTGAGAGCCAATTTGCTTCGTTTATCCGGAAGCGATGACTATACTGCATTTCCTGAGCTTCGTGAGACATTTGTCAATATTATTCGAGAGCACATCGAGTTCGAATTGCCAAAGATTGAAGATGAAACCCTTATTGTTTGGGGAGGGGACGATGAGAATTCGTATACTCCTGTAAACGATGTGAGTGTATATCAACGTTTAATTCCTCATGCAGAAGCACATATAATCCAGAATGCGGGGCATTATTGTTTTTTAGACAATCCAACTGAGTTTTATGAAACTGTGTTGGAATTTCTCATGAATATCCATGGAAAAAATTAACCCATTCTCATATTTTTATTATCACCTGTACCTCCTTCAATTGGAGGAGTATGATATCAGACGATTTTTGCATCTGATCCAAATAAATGTAACGCCCGTAAAAATATTACGCAAGCAGCTTGTTTGGACGCAGAAAATAACACTCATTGCCACTTTAACTGTGGCACTTATTTTAGTATTGTCCTATTTTCTATCTCCATTGTTCCTTCTTTTGTTCTATGTCTCGGCATTGCCGATTTCATTTATCGTATTTCTTCTCCTACCCCTTGATCGATATATGAAGCATGAATTAATTAAAAGAGCGAAGTTGAAATTAGCGACATTTCCCAATCTGGAAATTGTCGGCATTGCTGGTAGTTATGGAAAAACAACAATGAAAGAGGTGGTATCAACGATACTTTCAGAAAAATATGTCGTATTGAAGACTCCTGAAAATGTAAACACGCCGTTGGGAATAGCCCACCTTATTTTAAATAAATTGGATAGTACGATACAGGTTCTGGTTGTCGAGATGGGAGAATACACGCGAGGAGATATACAGGATATTTGTTCTCTAGTGAAGCCTCAAACCGCGATAATTACCGGAATCAACGAAGCTCATTTGGAACGCATGGGTACACTCGAAAACACCACTTCGGCAATCTTTGAATTAGCTCAACACATGGATCAGAAAGGGCTTCTAGTGCTAAATGAGGACAATGTATTAGTTAGAGAAAATTATCACAAATACTACACAGCACAAAAAATAGAATTAGTTTCAGTGAAAAAAGAATTGACGCTTGAAAGTGGTCTTTTGGGAAGATATGCGAAGGCAGTTTTACAAGCTGGAGCCGCAGTCGGGCGTTATCTTGGATTGACGGATGAACAGATAAAAATGGGAGCTTCAAAGGTCTGTCCTCTTCCGCACAGACTTCAGCCGATTGAAGGGACACGAGGTGTGCTTGTGATTGATGACAGCTATAACGGTAATCCAGAAGGGGTATCGGAGGCGATATATCTGTTAAGCACATATACGGGGAGAAGAAAAGTATTCATTACTCCAGGACTTGTAGAAACAGGAGGAAAGAATGAGTCTGTCCATAAAAAAATAGGGAAAGAGCTTGCATCAGTTGCGGATCGTGTTGTACTAATAAAAAACAGTGCGACTCCATTCATTGCAGAGGGACTTATGGAACATGGATTCGATAAAAAGCATATCATCTGGTTCAAAACAGCACGTGAGGCACATGCCGCAATGGGGGAAATAATCGAGCAAAATGACGTTGTGCTATTCCAAAATGACTGGCCAGACAATTATAGATAAATATATGCAAAATGAAAAAATAATAAAGCCATTACAGCTTGTTGCAATAGTCTTTATAGTGATTGTTGGGATTCTTTTTACCCGACAACAAAATACGTCAGACACTCAGACAGTGTCATCCCGTGCAAGCGAGCCGGTAAAGATTAGGTATAGAGACATACTATTTACCAGTATTGAAGAGCATAAAAATATCAGATACAGCAAAGAGAACGGTAATTCATATACCCTTGATCTTTTCGAGCCGAAAGAAGATGTAGAGAAGTCACGCGCTGCGATTATTTGGATTCATGGAGGTGGGTTCGTCAGTGGATCAAAGGAGATAATGTATCCATATACGGACTATTTCGCAAAACGAGGATATGTGACGGTTACTGTGAATTATCGTTTGGGAACAGAACAACCAGTCTTACATACCTCAACAGCATTATCTGACATGATTAATATCCCATCGGTTCGAAATGCACAAACGGATGCTCAAACCGCACTTCGTTGGCTACGCACAAACGCAACCACATATCGGATTGATCCGAATAAAATCTATGTGGGAGGGTCATCAGCAGGCGCAGTAACTGCACTTCTTGTAGGTTATGACTATGAACATGCTCCATCAACAGAGTATCCTGGAGTATCTCAAACAGTTGCAGGCACTGTAAGTATTGCCGGGACAACCGACCCAGGGACGATGCAAACCCAAGATCCACCACTAATTATGTTTCATGGAGAACGGGATGTCACAGTTCCCTTCACTTTGGCAAAACAAGTTAGCGATAAGGCAATTTCATTGGCTATTCCTCATGAGTTCAACAGCTATCCAAATGAAACGCATGGGCTCAAGGACCATCAGGAAGAGATTATGCAAAAAACGGCAGCATTTTTCCTAAAGCATATGGGACAACAACAAATCACACCACCTGCGAATGAGCCAACAATCACCACAACTCCATCAGCCGAAATGCCGGATCCAACTCAAATACCTCCAGTCCAAAATAATGAAAAATTAACTTCATTTTTTCAAAAACATAAAGATGCAGTGTGTTCAAAAAATAAGGAATTACTCTATAAGATATTTGGACTCTTCCACTTCAGTAAGACAGAAGTCGATACGGCATTTATTTCTGTGTGCATCAACTAAGCAAAAATGGAATTTTATATTGTGGTTATTGTAGGGGAATAGGGGTTGCTGTTGGTGTCTCTTCTTCTTGTACGCAAGTGGCAGTACAATTTTTATCTGAGAAGCGCTTCGCAGCAACACAAATCATACATTTATTGTAGCAAATATTACAGATTCTAAGATTTTTATCTGTGCCTGGTTGAGGTGGTGTTTCAGGACACATTTCAGGTTTGCGATTTTTATAACAAGTCAAAATTGCCTCTTTAGGGTTTTGAGCTGCACGAGTATCCATCATTGCAGCAGAAGAAAAATACATGAAACCGGCTACCGCAATCAATATAAATACAAAAGCGTAAATAATATGATCAATATGATGAATTTTTGTTTTTGCCATATATAGTCAGTATCATAAACGTTTCTATCATTGTCAAGAGCTGAGATTGGCAACCGTGATATAATTAAAACATGAGAAAGAATATAGGTGTATTCTTCGGCAGCAGAAACCCAGAGCATGATGTCTCCATCATTACGGGACAACTCATTATTTCTGGCTTGAAAAAATTGGATTATGCTGTCTATGCTGTCTATCTAGATAAACAGGGTAAGTGGTATCTGGGTGAGCAATTCAGTCATTTGGGCCAATTTACAGATAAGAGCTCTTCATTCAAAGAGAGAGATACAGAATGGAATTTGGACCTAAGGGAATCACAGGGAAAACTCGTGTTCAAAAAAAAGGGATTTCGAGGTGAAACCATTACGGTTGATTTGGCATTCCCTGCCTTTCATGGACAAAATGGAGAAGATGGTACATTCCAGGGTTTATGTGAACTTCTGAACGTTCCCTATGTTGGATGTGACGTAGCTTCTTCTGCGGTAACGATGGATAAGGTGATTACAAAATTGCTTTACAAAGCCTCAAACATCCCAACAACTACGTTTCTTTCTTATACGAAAGAGGAATGGAAATCTGACATAAAAAAAACATACTTAGAAGATGTAGCAAAGAATTTGAGTTTTCCTGTTATCGTCAAACCTGCACGGCTCGGGTCATCGATCGGTATTTCGAAAGCAAAAAATGAGAAAGAATTGGAATTTGCTCTCGAAGTTGCATTCCATTACGATGAAAAAGTAATCATTGAAGTTTGTGTGGGTAATCTTATGGATGTAACCTGTGCTGTTATTGGAAATGAGCAACCAATTCCATCTCTCCTTCAGGAATCGGTGTTTGCGGATGATCTGTTTAGCTACGAGGATAAATATTTGGAAGACGGGGGAGCACAATTGGGGAATGCCCAAAACAGTATCGTAATTCCAGCACGACTTGATGAAACCACGACAAAACAGATTCAGAATATCGCAATGCAAACGTATAAACTCATTGGCTGTTCCGGAATTGCCCGTGTTGATTTTCTATACGACAAACAAACCAAAAAAATATATGCAAACGAGGTAAATACGCTTCCAGGAACACTGTATCATCACTTATGGAAAAAAAGTGGGATAGACTTTCCAGAGCTTTTGACAAAGCTTATAAGCTATGCTGAAAAAAAATATGAGAAAAAGAAAGAATATACCCACACATTTACCTCCGACCTGCTCAAGAAGGCCAATGCGGTCAAACTACAGGTAAAGGGAGGGAGGATCAGTGGTTGAAACTGGTAGCCATTTCCGCCCAGGAGAACAGATGGTAAGAATTCACAATAATCTTCCGTTTATTCAGTATCATAGTCAACTAAAACAACTGATAGAGTACCCAACAGATAATCAAGAAGAAAGCAAGGTGGGAACTTCTGAAAAAAGAAGGTTTTATTTTCATGATTGTAGAAATTTATTAAGTCCAGTAAGAGGGGCAATGTGTATTCCTCCAAATGCTGGTGATTTTCAAGCTGAAGAGTTAATTGAAATACAAAGAATTCAAACAATATCGTCTCAACTCATGGATCGTATGGCAAAGGAAAGAACTGATTGTCTCAGTCAAAACCGTACAGATACTCAAGCAATTAAACCATTTTTTGAAAGCGATTTATTTAAAAAATATCAAAAAAATAGCGCTTTCTTAAATAGTCCTGAGATGAGAAAAATAGCATCATTTATTCCAACGGCATTAGATTTAAATGATGCCTATATGGATATGATTAATTTTTTTGTCCATCCAAACGAAATATATTTAAATAGGTTAAAGGAAGGATCTATTCGTGCGGTTGATATTTTAAAAAAAGCACCCGTAAAATCTGAATTAAAAGATAAAAGGCGTGTACATGGAATTGATATGACGCCAACAATAGCAATTGCAAATGGAGAAGTAGAATACAAATGGGAAGCGGGAGCAGAGAAAGTCATGTTAAATAAAGCTGAGGCACTCATACTTTATTCCGTAATAAATAAGTTTGCGTATAGAGATGGCTCTTTATCAAAAGTAGTTTTGAGAGATGATGGGAGTATTGAATTTATAGCGAATAAGGGATATGAAAAAAATCTCCGCCTGGATAGATATGCGGAAGGAATGGTGCGCGAAAAACCAACAAGAAGGCAATTGACAGGAGAGGACGCTGATTTTAGCCAGGGCCTTTACGCAGCAGAACTTTTAGGGTATGCAATTGGGAAAGAAATGGTCTATCGAGTAAGAAAGGGTGGAATTGTGTCATTCGTTATTAAACCTACAAAAACCATCTGAGTTTGACAACCCACTTTCAATTTGTTTAAATGAGTTCGTTGTGTCAATGAAAAATAGAACAAACAAACAAGATGAATTCTTCATACAAAACGTATCGCCGATAGACGGAAGATACAGACAACAACTCAACTCCATAAGAGGTGTATTTTCCGAATATGCATACATTCATCAGCGAGTCCATGTTGAGATAGAATATCTTATTTTTCTATCCCAAAATGGCGTAATAAAAAAATTGGATAAATCCACGATCCTTAAACTTCATAGTGTCAGTAGCACCTTTTCTATGCAAGATGCACAAAAGATAAAAAGTACTGAGAAAAAAATCAATCATGATATGAAAGCGATTGAGTATTTCTTGCAAGAAAAATGCAAGGTATTGCAACTTGACTCACTTATCCCATTTATTCACTGGGGAATAACATCGGATGATACGGGCAATTTAGCATACGGCATGGCCCTTAATCAGAATAACAATGAGTGCATTATTCCAACACTGGAAATTTTATTAGAGACACTACGGAAGCTTTCAAACACCTACAAAAAATCCCTTTTTCTTGCGCGAACACATGGGCAACCGGCAGTTCCCACAACATTCGGAAAGGAAATTGCCAACTTCTATGTACGCTTGCATAAACAATTTAGATTACTAAAAGGATATGAATTTGATGGAAAATTGATGGGTGCTGTTGGAAACTTGAATGCGCATAAATTATTTTTTCCTTCAACCAATTGGATTGAAAAAAGCAAGCTATTTGTATTGTCTTTAGGCCTTAAACCGGTTACACACGTAACTCAAATACTCCCCTATGACAATTGGGTTTCATATTTTCAGATTCTTATGAACATAAATAGCATCATTAAAGGTTTATGTGTCGATATGTGGACCTTCATTATGCTTGAGGAAGTCAAGCTTAAGAAAAAAGAGGGTGAGGTTGGTTCTTCGACTATGCCGCAGAAAGTAAACCCGATCGACTTTGAGAATGCCGAGGGGAATTGTGAAATAGCAAACACATACTACCAATTATTTGAGCGTAAATTACTGCAGTCGCGTCTCCAAAGGGATTTGAGTGATTCTGTTGTAAAAAGGACTTTTGGAACAGCAATAGCACACACCTTCCTTGCATGGGAAAGTCTACGAAAAGGACTCAACAAAATTGAATTGGATCATGAAATCGCCAATATGCATGTAATAAATCACTATGAGGTGCTTGCCGAAGCAATCCAAACACAGCTTCGATTGAAAAATGATACGACCGGTTATGAAAAAGTGAAAAAAATGACCCGAGGGAAAAAAATGACAAAAATCCTCTATCAGACAATCGTTCGAGAATTCCATTTAGAAGCACTAGAAAATCTTTCACCTGATCAGTATGTCGGATACTCAGAAGAATTAACGGATCCAACATTATAAATTTATTCCTGTTCATATGAATCAATTTGTCTTTGGTTCGCAGTGGGGAGATGAAGGAAAGGGAAAAATTGTTGATTATTTAGCCTCAAAAGCTGATTATACAGTCCGTTTTCATGGAGGTAATAATGCTGGACACACGGTCATCGTCAAAGGAAAGAAATACCCATTTCATCTTATCCCATCAGGAATTTTGAATAAAAAAACTGTGGGCATCATTGGAAGCGGCGTCATCATCGATCCGGATGTGTTGATCACAGAAATAAAAAGATTGGAGAGCGAGGGAATGAATGTGAAGAAGAAGCTGATGATCTCTCCTCGTTGTCACCTGATAATGCCATATCACAAGGCACTTGATGAGGCATATGAAAATGCGCGAGGGAAGAATAAACTTGGGACAACAAAAAGAGGAATCGGACCGACATTCGCAGATAAGGTAAGCTATAACGGAATCAGGATATATGAACTCCTTCATTTTGATATTTTCGAAGCTAAATTTCGATTCCAAGCGGGAATAAAGAATAAAATTCTTACTCTATTTAACGTGCCACTAATTTCTATCGAAAAAGAGTTAAAAAAATTCAAAGAATATAGAAAAATCCTCCTTCCCTATATTTCAGACACATTCCCGACACTCATGGCAGCAGCAAACAAGAAGAAGAATATCTTGTTTGAGGGTGCACATGGAGTGATGTTGGATGTGGATTGGGGTTTGTATCCATACTGCACAGGTTCAAATGTAATCAGTGGAGGAATAAATGCCGGTGCGGGTTTTCCAATAAATAAACTAGATAACATATGGGCTGTCATAAAGGCGTACACGACAAGAGTAGGCGAGGGACCAGTGCCAACGGAGTTTGACGATGAAATTGCACATACTATTCGTGAGCAAGGGAATGAATATGGAACAACAACAGGGAGACCTCGCCGAATTGGATGGCTCGACCTAGAAGCTGTTAAGTTTGCGTGTCAAATCACCAGTGCAAACAGCCTTGCTATAACAAAAACAGACATACTCACAGGATTGAAGAAAATTAAGGTATGCGTTGGATATAAACTCAATGGGAAAAAGATATCGTATAGTGGTTGCGGATATATGGAACTTGCAAAGGTGCAACCCATCTACAGAACGTTCAATGGGTGGACAGAGGATATACGATCGATAACTCAGTTTAAAAAACTACCCAAAAACTGCCAGATATATCTGAAGTTCATTGAAGCATATTTGAATGTTCCAATTAAGATTGTTTCAACTGGTCCTGAAAGAGAAAAAAACATCATCATATAAAACACACCGACCCGTGAGGGTCGATATGTATATGAATAAATAATAAAGAGGTAAGCTTATTCCTTGGGGGTCTCTGGTTCTTTTTCTTGGTCTTCAGAGAAATCCATTTTCAGTTCCTCATATTCCTTTTTGTTGATTTCGCCTTTTGCATATCGTCTTTTAACAATGTCTAGATATACCGAATCATCAGCTTCTTCTGAGTGTCCATGTTCTCCATGCATTCCACAACAACTGCCATGTCCACTTGACAGCTTTCGAACTAAATGCACAATAAGGTAAATAACAAGGCCCCAAACGAGAACATTGATAAGAAGAGCGATAATACCTTCTGGCCAAAATGATGAATGGTAGTACATAGGTGAATAGCCAAAATTTCTCATAATGTAAAATGGTGAACTGCTAATAAAGGGATAATAGAGTTTAATTCTGAAAAGCACCTGAAATAAATACAGTGGTTGACTTAATGAAAATGTAGTACTATTGGGGAGATACAAAATATGAACATAACCATTCTTGGTCATGTCTGCATAGATCACAATAAGTCAGAAGGGGCGACTTATACCTCCGCGGGAGGACCTGCGTCGTTTATGTTCCGAGTCTTTAATTACATTCCTCAGGTTACCGTAAATATAATTTCACCATATGGGAAAGACTTTTTTTCCTATCTACAACCAAGCGCTATTTATCCAAAAGAGCCAAATGGCGAAAAAACACTCATTTATGAGAATAGTTCACAAGCCAATTTAAAGATTCAGAAGTCTTTTAATAGAGAGTTTTCATATCCTCCACTAATTACCGATGAATTGCTTAATATAATTCAAGTTTCTGATATTATTTTTGTCGCACCACTTACTCCCTTTTACGATGTTGATTATGTAAAAAAATGTTTAACTGTTGCAAAAAAGGATAGTTTAAAAATTCTTTTGCCACGGGGATATTATCGTGATTTTACTGATGAAGATGAAGTCATTGAGAGAAATTTTGATGATGCAGAAGACTTCATTCCATATTTTAATTTCATCATTACTTCGGAGCAGGATCATCACGACATGATGCATATTACGCGCAAATGGGCGAAGGAAACCAGTGTTATCATGACGTTAGGCGAGAAAGGGGCGATGTATTTAGATTCGGCACACTCTTACATCGTTTCAACAAAGCCCGTTTCCTACAAAGATATCATTGACTCTGTCGGGGCGGGGGACATATTTAGCGCTATATTTGGATATAAATACTACTTAACACATGACGTGCGTAAGTCTATGGAGCTTGCAAATAATATAGCAAGACAATGCCTTTTTTCTTCAGCGGATAACCTGCACTTTATTCTTCCTAAGCAGCCTTGATTCTTTAGTCACTAGTTAATGCTCGAAGCACAGAGCTTACCAAAGATAGGACGAGGCTAAAGATAAGAGCAGTCCAAAACCCATTCACATGGAACCCGGTAACGAAAGTTGCAACTAGATAAACCATTAACGCATTTATGACAAAAGTGAATAAACCTAGAGTCAGTATGGTTGCGGGTAGGGTAAGAATAAAAAGGATTGGTTTTAAAAATGTATTCACGACACCTAGGACGACAGAAACAATTATTGCCGTGACGAATGAGTCTATAGACACACCAGGAATAACGCGAGCGCTAATATAGACAGCGAGACCATTAATGAGCAAGTTTATTATTATTCCCATATCCAATGGTAGGGCTCTTTGGCTAAGTTGTCAATATATATCTAAATCTAACTTTAAGAAGGGAAAAATACCTTGTATAATAGAGCGTTGTATTGGTGACTGTAGCTCAACCTGGTTAGAGCGTCGCCCTGTGGAGGCGAATGTTGCGGGTTCAACTCCCGTCAGTCACCCACGGAACTTTCTATGAGCTTACACACAGAGGGACGAATACAATCACGGCAGAGAATGGATTTGATTGCTGCGCCAAAAAAGGAACTACTCTATCCAACTCCAGGAACAATACTTGTGGGAAGAGAAGATTTTGTTGCACTTCCAACAAAGAAAAGCATCCTGAGGCCGTTTGGGTCAACAAAACTGACAGTTCCTTTAAATGAACAATGGATGAGTTTATTAAAAATGGTGAAAGTGGGGAGGCTATATGGAGGGATTCATCTACGCAGCAATGCTGCACAAGCCCAGCTTGATATAACAGCTTGGGACCTATCGGAAACCGTCAATGGTATTCAAGCGGTAGTTTCACTTACCAACTTTAGCTCTGATATAGCTGAAATCAATGCAGGGACACCATTCAAGCTTGGGAATCCCTATGCATATGAGCGACCTTTGGAAGGAGATGAATTGGTACAACTGGCAAATGGCATCTCCTTACATTCCGAAAGAGGAACTGCAAGCCCCCGGATCCTTAGGAAGGATGATCTAAAAAACAAAGAGTATGAAGGAGATCCGCTGCTTTTTCCTACACATGATTTGCTAGTGATACCACTTACAAAAGCCCATCCGAACAAGGTATTGCATAAAAAATTTGTACCCACGGACCTTCCAAGCGGTCCAGACAGAGAAAGGTTGCATAAAACTATCTCAATTCATGGTGGAGGAATTGAAATGGATAGGATTGAATCTTCAAATGGCAAGCATGACCCGACGATCCAACTAGCAAGCACCCCTTCGTTCACCATGCCATCCGGGACAGCTTTAGCCCTAAAATCCTGTGTAAAAAATATTGAGGGCATAAAAGTGCTTGTTCCGCACTCAGCAAGTAACATCCATCGATCGGAAGCACTTGTTGCTGGGACATCTCCTTATGTTCAAGGTGAGCAGTATGAACATAGAGTCATTACCGAATCTTACAACTTTTTATATCCGGACAAATATCCTTCTGAAGTATATTGTGAAGCTTTCAACCTCCTCATCATTTAGAGCAAGAAAACGCTAAAAGTTATTCTTCTGCTTAAGCTTTATCCCAACGATAATGGAAACGACAATAAGAACAATTAAAATGAAGGCAATGAATATTAATGTAAAGTTAGTGACGGGTGCGGCCATTGGTAATGGTGCATTAGCTACATCCCCATTTGATGGGGAATATGACGACCCGCCACCACTCCTACCAATCGTACGAGATAGAGTCTGAAGATCCTTTTCTGATACTATTTTATCAACTAATATCTGCATTGCTTTATCTTCCGCAGATGATATTTCTTTTGAATAAAACGGGTTGATCTCTTCTTTAACCAATAAAGAGATATTCTGTTTTATGAACGTTTCAGGTTGCGTTACGATAACTTCACCAGATGGTTTTTTATATTTCAGCGTAAAATTCATCTGTGGGACATGGGCAGATCCAATCTTAAACCTTCCATTTTCATCCGCAACTACTAAATACATTGGGTTAAAGCTGAAGAACGGGTACACACCAACAACCGCATTAGGGATGGGAACGCCCGATTCATCATATGCAATACCCTCAAGATACAAGGGGAGTGGTTTTACATCGTAGGAAATAGATGTTTTCGGTGATGACGATTGGGAAGAGTAAAAAGAATTTAATTCAAGTTTTACATTAATCTTTTGAAGATAGAGGGGTTTATTATCTATTCCAACTTGTTCCTGATCAATATACGTATCGTATTCTCCCAAATCGCTCGTGCTTGATACAATTGGAGCCATTATTATCAATTTGCCTGCACCATCGAGAGCGGTGAGGGTAACGGTCAGCTTTGATTTTGGATGCGATACTGTACCGGTAATATGCATTTGTGACTTTTTTGTTTGATTGTTTATTCCGACCACCGCATCCTTTATTAAAAGCTGAAGTGATTCAATAATAAGACTCTTGTCAGTAATATTTACAGGGATATGCGCGACGGCCACTCTACCTGCAACTTCTTCAATATCCGTATCTTTCTCATAAATATTTGTCAATCCTTTCTCATCAATAAACAACTGCTCATATGCAGGGTTAATAGCATTTTTTTCCGCTATGGTTGCATTTTTTGGATCAACCGTCATTCTATATAGTCCTGGATTTACGAAAAAATTAAACTGACCACTATCGGTTGCTGTTGTATATGGATTTATGAGGCCGATGCCATTTTCTACCTGTGTAAATGATCCATTACTATTTTTTTCATACAAAGTCACGGTAACGTCTTTTACAGGATTAAGCGTCTTAGCATCGAAAATGTAGCCTCGCGGATCCCATTTTATATTTGCACAATTTTTTCCAGCAGCAGGCACACCAGACGTTGGGGTAGGGGTAATCTCTTCATCAAAGGGAATCTGTGCAAGTTTTAATCCACCATCGCTCCCAACATCTTCTACGAGGCCTTGATCATCGGGTAGCGTTGGAGCTGGAGTGATTTCACCGTCATCGGACGCAGATTGGACCCAATAAAACCGATGGTAAATTCCATGCTGGGTATACTGGGCAATTACAATAGGATCGTCAACAAATGTCGTTCCGCTCCAAGATGTGGTTGTTGGATTTTTCCCTGATGTAATGCTTCCTTGTTTTTGAATACCTACTTTTCCTAATTCATCATCGGCTCTTTGGGACGATACACCGAACAATATTTTGTTTATATCCGTCCCATCTGTGGAAGATGCACCGCATATATTCTTTGCGCCAGAGCACATGAAAATATATGTTTTTTTATTTTCTTTTGGTTTTTTTCCGGGGGCATCGATAATAAGCATTTGTGCTCTATCCGGTCCAGCAACTTTTGCATCAAGACAGTTACTGGTAAATCCTTTAAGGACAGCATTTGTAGCTGTCGCAGAAGACAAAAAAAGGCATAATACAACCAAATCGATACCGATATGTTTTAATATCTTCATGGATAAACTTTATTGTATATTATCTATCCATGGACATCAACGATAGCCATGTGGTATAACTTCTGTACTGGAACAAAATTATGAAACTCAAACAGATTGAAGAAATAGCGACACGTAAGGTTCCTGTTTGGCAACCAGGACTTCTGATAGTTCTATTGCTTATGGGATACTTCATTGTTCCTATCCTCGCAAAAAACACTCAGAAACCATCCGAACAAAACAAATCGACAGGAACGACCTTGGGAATAAATACGTTAAAGGAAGATATTAAGAATAAAGTTGTCGATTCTGCACAACCCTATCTTAAACAGGTACAAAAAGACGCGGAATCCGTACTTGGAGTTGCTCAACAAACGGTGCAAAATGCAGTGCAAGATATAGCTTCAAAATCTGCCGATTCAGCCAAAGTATTTGTATTTGATAACACCCTAGGAAAAGTCCTCCAGAATATAAACACGCTTCCATCAGACCAACAAGAACTCATCAGAAAAGCTATTTGCAAATAGCAGAACGTTTTGGTATCTTTATACCACTATGGAAATCAAATATCTTTCTCACTCATCTTTTTTAATAAAGACAAAGGACGCAAAATTGGTTACAGATCCATTTGACCCAGCATTTGTGGGACTTAAATTTCCAAAACAAGAAGCAGATGTTGTTACGATATCTCACGCTCACAAAGACCACTCTCACACAGATTTGATAGAAGGAACACCGCTTATTTTGACATGGCCCGGACAATTTGAAAAAAAAGGGATTCGCATTTGGGGATACCGCTCGTATCATGACAAAGTAGAGGGGAAAGAACGAGGGGAAGTCGTTTTGTATAAATTTGAATCAGAGGGTATTTCAATGCTTCATTGTGGTGATTTAGGCGTAATTCCGTCGGATGAGCTACTAGATGAGATTGGTGATGTCCATATACTTATGGTTCCGGTGGGGGGAAAGTATGCACTTACTGCAGATGAAGCACTTCAATTGATCAAAAAAGTCGAACCAGCAATTGTCATACCAATGCATTACGGAAGACCTGATATAAAAATAGAAGGACTGGCCCCACTTGAAGAATTCCTCAAAAAAATGGGGATAGAAAAGGCAGAACCATTAGAAAAGCTTGTGGTAAAAAAAGATGATTTTGCAATAGATCAGGCTATGAAAGTGGTTGTGTTAAAGTGATTTTATTTTTTTGAGATTTGATTCATATTTATGTCAACTTCCGGTTCTCATGCTCTGCGATTACCGCCTCAAGATCTTGACGCAGAGAAATCGGTGCTAGGTGCCATCCTTGTCGATGCGTCTGCAATAAGCCTTGTAGCCGAGTTTCTTCGCATAGAGCATTTTTACATGAGGAATCATCAACTTATCTATTCTGCAATGTTGGAATTATTTGAACAACAACAACCGATAGATGTTGTTACGCTCAAAAACCAATTGCAGAAGAATGGCTCGATAAAAGATGCAGGAGGAGCGCCCTATCTTGCAGACCTGATAAACTCAGTCCCCACATCGGCAAACATAGAAAACTATGCACATATTGTCAAAGACCAGTCAACAAAACGGAGATTAATTGAACTTGCGTCACGGACTGCCGATCAAGCATTCAATGAAACAGGAGATATTAAGCAGATGCTTGATGAGGTTGAATCCGATATTTTTGCAATCGCTCAGCAGCAGTCTCATCGTGATTTTATTGAATTGAAGGAAATAGTGGCGAACAGTTTTGAACGGCTTGAGGACTTTATGAAGAATGGTGCAGGGATGCGAGGTGTCCCAACAGGATTTTTGGATTTGGATAATAAACTTGCAGGAATGCAAGCATCCAATCTTCTCATTCTCGCTGCACGTCCAGGTATTGGAAAAACGACATTTGCACTTAATATTGCATCAAATGTTGCGCTCAAAGCAAAAAAAGGGGTAGGTTTTTTTTCGCTCGAAATGAGTAAGGAAGAGCTTGTTGACCGTTTACTTGTCGGGCAGGCTGATATTGATGCTTGGCGTCTTAAAACGGGTAAGTTGTCTGACGACGATTACAGGCGTCTTACGCAGGCAATGGGGGAGCTATCTGAAGCACCTATCTATATCGATGATACACCTGGCGTATCAATTCTCGAAATGCGTTCAAAAGCTCGCAAACTGAAAGCGGAAAAAGATATACAGCTTATTATTGTCGATTATCTTCAGCTTGCCGATCCTGGAAAACGATTCGAATCCCGTGTACAAGAAGTTTCATTTGTTTCTCAAGGATTGAAAAACCTGGCTCGTGAGCTCAAAATTCCCGTTATTGCCCTTTCTCAGCTTTCTCGTGCTGTGGAACAAAGAGGAACAAAGAAACCGCAACTTGCCGACCTTCGTGAATCTGGTGCTATCGAACAGGATGCGGACGTGGTCATGTTCCTATATTATGAAGACGAAAGCGAAGATTTGTTGAATGCGAGTAAACGCATGGTAAAACTATACATGGCGAAACATCGTAATGGTTCAACAGGGGAAATTGATCTTATGTTCCGAGGTGATCGTGTCAAATTCTATTCAATCGACAAGACCGCCATCACAGTCTGATGTTCGAATAGCCACATCTCTCAATCTATTGCTATAATGTAGATGTTATTACCAATTTATCTTATATATATGGCACGAATTGTTGTTAAAACCGCTAAAGGACCATTTGAATTAAAACCAAGCGAAAAAGCAGTACACATCTGTATGTGTGGTCTTTCCAAGAATCAACCATTTTGTGATGGGTCACATAAGGCAACTCTCGATGAAAAAGACGATGAATTGTATCAATATGATGAAACGGGAAAAAGAATGGAAGGATGCGAAGATGAGAAAGAAGAAGGTGGATGTTGTGGTGGAGGGTGTTGTGGAGGAAAAGACCATACATCTGAATAATTTTTAATTTCAAATTAAAAATTCAACCAACATGAAAAAGAAATATATTATTTTCGACTTCGATGGGACTCTTGCGGATACGATTCCGGTCATGTTTACAATCATCCAGGAGCTGGCAAGAAAAGTCGGGTATTCTCGAATGATTACCCAAGCTGATTGGGATTGGGTACGGGAACACGAATTAAAGGAAATTCCGCATAAATTTGAAATTCCTTTGGTGAAGATCCCATTTTTACTTTTTGAGGGAAGATCGATGTTGAAAAAACAGATGTACTCAATTCCTCCCTGTAAGGGGATATTAGAAATGCTTACTTCTTTAAAAAAGAAAGGATATATACTGGCAGTTTTATCGTCAAATAGACGTGACTCCATTCAAGAGTTTATTGTGAAAAACAATCTTTCTGGATTATTTGACTTTGTCCACAGTGAGTTAAACATATTTGGAAAAGATAGAGCCCTTCAATCATTGTTACGCCAGTTTAAAATACAAATGGAAGAAGCAGTGTATGTTGGTGATGAAATTCGTGATTTTGAAGCATGCAATAAGATAAAACTTGATTGTGTTTCTGTTTCATGGGGGCTTAACTCGGCGCATGCGCTCAAGGAGAAAGGTGCAAAATTTGTTATAAATCATCCAGGGGAGCTGAAGGAATTACTTTCATGAAATTTGCAGATGTTCTCGATCTTGCCCGCCTTCCATACTTTGAACTTAATGTACAAAATAAGATTGTCCTAAAGCCTCAATATAAGAAATATACCATTATTGATGCTCATACTCATTTGGGTTGGTCCTACCTTTTAGCTCGAAAGATTAATCTTTTGGCGTCATATACGACCACACATCATTTTTTCCCTGAAAGAGGAAATCCTTTCGACATATCTCATTACACCGCTATTGATTTTGAATCTAACAATGCAAAAAAAGCTCGGTGGGAAACTGTGAGAGGAGCATTTAACACCCAAGGTTTCAGCAAGACACATACGATTCCCAATCTCCTCGAAGAGATGTCCAGGATGGGGATTAATAGTTCACTTGTCCTTGCAATTGATTTTCCCATGCTGTCTACAAATAGTGAACAAATATTGAGATCTATATCGTCACATAAGTTCGATAAAATGAGTCTATTTCCATTTATTTCACTTCATCCGCTCATGGCAAATAAGGAACAGCGGTTGAAGAACTTTCTTAAGGAGGGGGCGAAAGGAATCAAGCTTCATCCTCAAATTCAACTGTTTAAACCAACCCACAAAGGTGCATATGAAATTTATGAGTTAGCTAAGACATATAACCTCCCGGTCTTATTTCACACAGGGTTGAGTCCAATTTCACCACAATGGCAAAAACGATTTGTTGAGTTCACACATTTTGAAAAGGTCTGCACAGATTTTCCAGAAAACATCTTCATTCTCGGCCATTCCGGAGTCCTCAATTATGAAGAGGCAATGCAGCTTTCCAAACAGTATAAACAGGTATACCTTGAACTGAGTGGTCAGCCACCTCAGATTATAAAAGAAATGATACGAAAAAACGGATACGAGAAGCTACTTTTTGGTTCCGATTGGCCTTATTATCCCTCAGCCCTGCCGCTTGCAAAGGTCCTCTTAGCAACAGAAGGAATGAAAGAAGAGGTCAGAGAAGCACTTCTTGGAAAGAATGCACTCAGATTGCTGAAAATCTAGATTTTGTATGAAAATACCTTATGTACTCCCGTTTTAAGCGTTTCTCTCAATCGGGGAAGGAACTTGACCTGATAAAAATATGACACAACTTCAAATTTATGTAGTTGTTTCGTAATATTTGCGACAGTTTTTTCAATGAACCAAGGAGAGATATAGATATAAAAGGTTAGATGAGGATTTTGCTCAGTTAATAGAGATGAATAGGTGATAGAGAACATATCCTTATTTAGGATATGAATGTTCTTTCTGTTCGCATGGAATAGACGTCTAATATGAAGGATCGAGAGAAGAATGGGGTTTATCTCAACCGCATAGAATTGTGTATTATATTTTTTTATAAAAGCTTGCTTTGAAGCCTCAAATATCACAATCCCATCCCCAGCACCCAGATCGATAATTGTTTGGCCGTTTTTTATATTGAGGGCGTTTAAAATGAGAGGTATATCTTTTGCGTTTGATGGATAGTATGGGATTGGGGAGAATTGCGGAAATGAAAAAATAATGATGACAAGAAAGAGGCAGACTATAAAGAAGCCAATAGCGAAATACATGGGTTAATCATATCAAATATCGATGATATACTAATAAGCAATATGAAAAAACATATACAAAGCCTTATTTTTCAGACTCTTGCCATTATCATAGGAATCATTTTTGTTTCATTTCCAGTACGGGCAGAATTAATTCGCAGTTACGATACCCAAATCTCTGTTAAGAAAGAAGGGACCATTGAGATAAAGGAAAAGATAGTATATGACTTTGAATATCTTTATAAGCACGGTATATATAGAGATATTCCATTTCTCAAAAAAAATGGAGATGGGAAGCAATATAAGATGGAAATTCAGATTAAAGACATTGCTGATGAAAATGGCACTCCGTATGGATACACGACAACAGTCGTAAATCAACTTATTCGAATAAAAATAGGGGATGCCAATAGGACGATAACAGGAGTTCACACCTATGTGATCACCTATACCGTTTCCGGTGCACTGACTTATTTTTCAGATCATGATGAACTATATTGGAACGCAACTGGCGATAAATGGGTTGTTCCAATTGAAAATGTGAGCACAACAGTTCGACTTCCTTCTGAAATTGCCATAGGCAACATCAAATCAACCTGTTTTACGGGAGTTGCAGGGAGCGCTCTTACAAACTGCCATACAATCTCAGAGCAGGCAAGTACAACGATCACAGCTCAACAATTGGGTATTGGGGAAGGGCTTACGGTGGTTATAGGTTTTCCAAAAGGACACATCGCGGAATTAAAGCCGATGTTGTACACACCATTCGAAGATACATGGTATGGAAAACTTGCTTTAGCGATCTTTTTCATTCTCCTCGGGATAATTGCTCTTATATGGTATGTTATTTTGCCAATCTATATTCCAATCAAATGGTATTTGACCGGACGAGATCCCCGCTTCGAAAGTGTTCGTGTTTGGTATGATCCACCGCAAACTAAAAATGGAAGGAAGCTTACCCCCGCAGAAACAGGTTCACTCATTGATGAAACAGTAGATATGAAGGATATTTTTGGGTCTCTTGTCCAACTAGCTCAAAGAGGATATTTTCAGATCGTGGAAGATAAGAAGGGGGAGTTTACCTTTATTAAAAAAAATGGATGGGGTGCAGATAGTTCCTTGATGGAATTTGAAAGAAAGCTGCTAGATGGACTTTTCAATGGGAAAGATGAATGTAAATTGAAAGGAAGAGACCTAAGTGATGAGATGCAGAAAGTTACGGACAGCTTATACAGGCAAGTTGTGAAGGATGGATTTTTTAAGTCTGATCCGCAAGCTACACGCATGAAATATTATGCTCTGGGCGGTGTTGCACTGTTTACGGGAAATATCATTCTTGCTATAGTGGCGTTTATTTTTGCAAAGTTTATGCCTGCAAAAACTGGAGATGGTGCCCAGCAGGCAAGTATTGGAAAGTCGCTTAAGACATTTCTCTCTTCTCAGGAACGACAACTTGAGTTCCAGGCAAAAAATCAAATGATGTTTGAAAAGTTACTCCCTTTCGCCGTTGCATTTGGAGTTGAAAGGATTTGGGCAAATAGATTTAAAGATATTTCGCTTATTCAACCAACTTGGTATGTGGGGCATAATAACAACATGTTCAATGCAGTTTATTTCTCCAACAGGCTCCATTCTTCAGTCAAAACATTCAGTTATAGCGCAACACCAGTTCGCTCAAGTTCTGGGCACTCCTCAGGGTTTAGCGGTGGATTTTCAGGAGGCGGAGGCGGAGGTGGTGGAGGGGGTAGTTGGTGAAAAACATTCAGCTCTCTATTGCAGGATATATCTTTCAACTTGTATTCCATGAGACTGAATATCACCAAGCACAAGGATTATTTTTTCTACAACTGTTAAAGTCATATAAAGGTTTCATCCTTCCTACTACAAATAAAAAGATAGATTTCACTATTCACTTCATACAAAATAATCAATCTGAAGTGCTTAAGTTTAAGGAAAAGAATTATATCGAATACTATAAATTGACAGGAAAGAATAATTCTATTTTTTCTTTTTACAGTATCAGTCTTGAACAGTTTACCCAATTAATTCGCTACGCATTGTTCTACTTGTTGGACAAATCATCTGGATTTTTTTTACATGGTGCAGTATCGGTCAAAAACAATGGTGCTTACTTATTTATTGGCCCATCAGGGAGGGGCAAGTCAACATGTATTCGGTTGTTGCGGAAAGCATATATTCCATTCGCAGACGATTCATTTATTATCCGGAAAGTAAATAGTAATTTTTATTGTTTTCAAACACCTTTTCTGGACAAACAGACGTGGATAAAAAAGAATTATTGTGGGTTTCCCATACAGAAAATATATATTTTAGAGCAATCTCTTTATACCAGTAGTGAATTAATGGATAGCTCTGAGGCAAAGGAAATTATTTTAAGTGAGCTCATAGCCAATCAAACAAATATTTCTACCAGTCTCAGGGCCTTAATGTTCTTTCTAAAGAACAAATTAGTCATATACAAGCTTAGATTCTCTTTAAATGGAAGGGGCTTAGTGAAAGAATTAGGGACAACCTGAAGTGCTACAGCATTGACGACTTGCTGGATTTGTACAGCTACAACAACCCTCACTATCACAGCTCACGCACATAGAAAGTAGGGGAGAAGTAAAAGAGTCAAAAAGACCGAACGAATCACTCCTTCTCATGTAGACAAGATGTTTTTTTTTGATTTTAAGAATTGGTTTCTGATAGGATAACTTCATTATGTATTAAGGAAGAATGATAACTTCTACATAGTTTATAAGATTTTTTGTTTCATCAATCACCATAGAGTCTTTTATTACTTCTTCAAATTCTTGAATTTGTACTAAGTCACCTTTTTTTAATTGAGATAATTTGATTTGAATTAGTGAATTTTTCTCGTTTCTATATACGGCAAACCTTGTTGTATCCCAATCAGTAAACGATTGGAGGACCTTGTTGTTGGCATCTTGGACTGTCAAATTGACCTTATTTGGATCAATAAATTTAATTTCTTTAATTGAACCACTGTATTTTAATACTGTGATGAGCTTCTTATCCTCTTTTGCAGGATTTTGAATATACGTCTGGATGTCCCGGATAAAAAGATTTTGCAAATTTTTCTTTTTTAAGACAGGATCAAGTATAGGGGTGATTTTCACCCTTGATTGGGTATTTTCAGTAGGTTTTATGTTCCGTACAACTGATAGAATATAGAGTTCTGAACCGATAATTGCCAACAAAATAACAATCAAAACAAAAAAAACTCCCATTTTCCTTGATATCGTATTACGTTCCATTTAATCATAGTATGAATGAATTTATGTGAAACTGCAAGTGCCTAGCACATTTATATTGAGTTAAGTACAAGAGTCCATAAAAATCCAGATAGTTTGCATGGGTATATTTGGTATAATTCTTCCATTCTGTTTTGGTATGCCGGGGTGCTGAAATGGCAGACAGGCTAGTCTCAAAAACTAGTGAGGGTAACCTCGTAAGGGTCCGACTCCCTTTCCCGGCACACATGAGACCCATATTTATCGGAATAGCCGGTGGGACAGGATCTGGAAAGACCACTGTTTCAACCAAAATAGCCTCATATTTTCCTGATTCCTGTATCATCATTGCCCATGATAGTTATTATAGAGATCAGTCGCATTTACGGATGATAGAGCGTAAAAAGACAAACTACGATCATCCAGACTCCTTGGAAACGACGCTTCTCATACAACAGTTAGAACTATTGCGAAAGGGAAAAAGTGTTGAAGTACCTGAATATGACTTTACCCGACATACGCGGGCAAAGACAACACGGATAACTTCTACAAAACCAATAGTACTTATAGAAGGTATACTTTTGTTCGAAAATGTACGATTGCGCAACATGATGGATATCAAGCTATTTATAGATACAGATGCGGATGTGAGACTGGGAAGAAGAATTACCAGAGACATTAAGGAACGGGGGAGGACCTTAGATTTTTCTTTGAACCAGTATCTTACCATGTCTCGTCCGATGCACTTGGCATTTGTTGAGCCCACAAAAAAATATGCAGATATAATCTTGCCACATGGTGGAGAAAACATATTAGGTATTGAGTTGGTTGTTAGTGCGATACGTCATTCTTTTCGAAACTCAGTTTGACAAAGCGGAATTAATTTGGTTAAATATCCTTTTAATGAGGATACGACAAATCATTAAAAATTTCTAAGAAATTCCACCGCCTGAAAGGGGCGGTTTTTTTTCGCCCATATTTATGAAAAAGAGCTCGTATTTTACGAATAAACCATTCATTTCTATTGACGGTTTGCAACCAAAATATATCGAAGAAATCTTTAAGAGAGCGGATGAATTATATAAAGCATCCTTTGATCAGACGAGCAAGATATTGAGAGGAAAAGTTGTCACATTACTCTTCTTTGAACCTTCTTCCCGTACGTTTAGTTCATTTGCTACCGCAGTTAAAAAACTGGGAGGGATGACGATTGAATACCAGAATCCCTTGCAGACATCATCCGCGGTTAAAGGCGAAACATTGGAAGATACAATGCAAGTTTTTCAAAATTATTCACAAGCGGTCATTATGAGGCATTTTGAGAAAGGATCGCTATCAAGAGCGGCTGGCGCAGTTCAGATTCCCGTCATTAATGCTGGAGACGGGATAGGTGAACATCCCACTCAGGCGCTATTAGACGCATATACTATCCATCAAAAAACGAAAAAACTATCAGGTTTAACTGGGCTTATGGTAGGTGATTTACTCAATGGGAGAACGATACATTCATTATTGAAACTCCTATCGCTTTATAAAAATAACACGATTTATCTATTATCTCCTAAACAATTGAAACTTGAAAAATCGTTTACTAACATTATCAGTAACAAAGGGGTAAACCTAGTTCAGATTACGAAACAAAGTGAGATCCCAACTACATGTGATTTTTGGTATTGGACACGTGTACAAAAAGAACGATTCACAGATAAGAAAGAATACGAGTTATTGAAAAATAAATTTGTCATAACACCACAGCTTGTTGCAGAAAAAGGAAGTAGGAATATGATCATTATGCATCCGCTGCCAAGAATAGGAGATATAGAATTAAAAGTCGATATCGACCCACGTTCTGTCTATCTTACAAAACAGGTTCAAAACGGGCTCTATATTCGTATGGCTTTATTAAGTTTGATTCTCGGATAATATAATTATGAATGGACGACTGATATTCTCAGATGGGACGGTTTGTGAGGGAACAAGCTTTGGATATGAAAAAGGCGTTGCGGGGGAAATAGCTTTCTCGACAAGCATGATGGGCTATCCAGAGAGTCTGACAGACCCATCTTATAAAGGGCAGATACTTACTTTTTCTTATCCACTTGTCGGGAATTATGGAGTTCCAAGAAAAGAACACTGGGAATCTGAACATATTCAGGTAAGTGGACTCATTGTTTCACATTACAGTAATTTTCCTTCCCATTTTCAAAGCAAAATGTCTCTCTCGGAGTGGTTAATTCAGGAGCAAATTCCTGCACTTGAGATATCTGACACACGGTTTATTGTGAAAAAAATAAGAGATGAAGGGGCCACTCTAGTGAAAATAGAATTCGAAAATAAAATAGAATTTATCGATCCGAATATCCAAAATTTAGTGGGAATGGTTTCAACAAAAAGGATAATAGTCCATGAGCCTGCAAACCTCCGAGGTTTGCAAAGGCACAGCAAAACAGTGGTTCTTATTGATTGCGGTGTAAAAGCGAACATTATTCGAGAATTAACAAAAAGGAATGTAAAAGTAATACAAGTTCCATGGGATTATGACTTTATTGAATCTGGGATGGACTATGATGGCATCCTTGTTTCCAATGGGCCAGGAGATCCGAAAATGGTGCAAAAAACGATAGAAATTGTGAAAAAGGCATTAAAAAAAGGGAAACCATTGTTTGGTATTTGTTTGGGAAATCAGATATTGGCGCTTGCAAGTGGGGGAGATACCTATAAACTTCCCTTTGGCCATCGAGGTCAAAATCAGCCATGTGAACTGATCGGTACCGATAAGTGTTATATAACTACACAAAATCATGGATTTGCTATCGGAAAAATCCCCTCAGGATTCAAACCGTGGTTTATCAACGGTAACGACAAAACGAATGAGGGGATCATCCATAACTCCCTTCCATTCATGTCGGTTCAATTTCATCCGGAATCTGCACCTGGTCCTTTTGATACGCAGTGGTTGTTTGACAAGTTTATACAAATGATATGAAAAAAATTCTTATTTTGGGATCTGGGGCTTTGAAGATTGGGGAGGCAGGAGAGTTTGACTACTCTGGTTCACAAGCGATAAAGGCATTCAAGGAATATGGTCATACAACAATTCTTATTAATCCAAATATTGCGACGATCCAAACATCGGAAAAGTTTGCGGATAAGGTCTACTTTTTACCCATCACACCGTATTTTGTTGAGCAGGTCATAAAGAAAGAAAAACCAGATGGAATTGTTCTTTCATTTGGCGGTCAGACAGCATTGAATTGTGGAATCGAGTTACATAAGAAACATGTACTCAAAAAATATAATATTAGTATTCTTGGTACGTCTATTCAGTCAATTATTCTATCCGAGGATAGAGAAAAATTCGCTTCCCATCTAAACAAAATAGGGCAATCTGTTGCTCCAAGTAAAACAGCTACGACTATTAAAGAGGCTCTTCAGGTTGGGCAAGAAATTGGGTACCCTGTAATGGTGCGCGCTGCGTTTACTCTTGGGGGGCAAAAATCTGGCATTGCAAGAAATGATGAGGAATTGAGAAAGCGCGCCCAAGATGCGTTGGTATTTGCCCCACAAGTTCTCGTTGAAAAATATCTCTATCACTTCAAGGAAGTTGAGTATGAAATCGTGCGAGATAAAAGCGACAACTGTATCGCTGTCTGTAATATGGAAAACTTTGATCCAATGGGTATTCACACTGGTGAATCGATAGTTGTCGCACCAAGTCAGACACTCAGTAATGTTGAATATCATAAGCTCAGAACCGCCGCTATTACGATTGCACGAAGCCTCGATATCGTCGGGGAGTGTAATGTCCAATTTGCGCTCAATCCCCATCCTCGTGGTGATGTCGTAGAATATTACGTCATTGAACTTAATGCACGACTGTCACGCTCTTCTGCTCTTGCCTCAAAAGCTGTTGGATATCCGCTAGCCTATCTTGCTGCTCAACTTATCCTCGGAAAAAATCTTAACGAAGTGAAAAATCAAGTAACACAAGTCACTCAATCATGCTTTGAGCCCGCACTTGATTATATTGTCGTAAAAATCCCCCGATGGGATTTAGAAAAATTCAAGGGAGCGGAAGAAAAGATTGGGAGTAGTATGAAATCGGTTGGTGAGGTGATGGGAATTGGACGGACATTTGAAGAAGCTCTTCAAAAAGCTATACGCATGCTTGATAGTGGAGCGGATGGGATAACGGATTCAAGATATAACAGTATCACCCTTAAAGATGCTCTTCATTGTATACAGCATCCAACCCCAAAGCGTATCTTTGCCCTTCCTGAGGCTATAAGACAGGATGTTCCTATTGAACGAATACATACCTTATCCGGTATTGATCCATGGTTTTTACACGGTATTCAAACGATAGTTGAGGCAGAAGAGCGATTAAAAAAAATCAAGGAAATAAATAAGGTGAATCTGCTTGAATTGAAGAGGCTCGGATTCAGTGATAGCGTCATTGGGAAGCGGGTTGGACAAAAGGAGCTCCAAATACGTGATATAAGAAAAAAATGGGGAATTATTCCTTCTATCTTTCAAATAGATACGCTTGCCGGCGAAGTACCAGCTCAAACAAATTATCTTTATATGACGTATGGTGGGTCTCATAACGATGTAAAACCACTTGGTAAGGAAGGGGTTCTTGTATTGGGATCAGGTCCATATCACATTGGTTCTTCTGTTGAATTCGATTGGACATGCGTGACCACCGCACAAAATATAAAAAAGCAGGGAAAAAAATCCATTATTATAAATTGCAATCCAGAAACAGTTTCTACGGATTACGATATATCTGACAGACTTTATTTTGAAGAGTTGACTTTTGAACGAGTTACAGATATCTATGATTTTGAGAAATCTTTAGGTATCGTTCTTTCAGTTGGTGGTCAAGCCCCAAACTCAATTTCTCAAAAGATATTTGCATATAATGTTCCCGTTCTTGGGACATCTCCCGTCGACATCAATAAAGCAGAGAACAGAAATATTTTCTCTCATATTTTAGACACCCTAAAGATAAAGCAACCTGCGTGGAATTCATTTACAAATTTCACATCATTGCTCTCATTCGTAAAAAAAGTTGGTTATCCCGTTCTTATCCGCCCTTCATATGTACTTTCCGGCAGTGCAATGGCGCTCTGTCATAACGAAAAAGAATTAAAACAATTCGTCACAAAAGCTTCACTATTAAATAAGGATTATCCTATTACCGTTTCCCAATTTATCTCTGAAGCAAAAGAAATCGAATTCGATGGAGTTGCCCAAAAAGGTGAGTTGATGGTTTATGCCATAAGTGAACATATTGAGCATGCAGGTGTACATTCAGGAGATGCAACTGTCATGTATCCAGCACAGCAAGTATATCTGCAAACGGAAAAAGCCATGCATAAAATCGCAACACAGCTAATAAAATCTTTGAATGTAACCGGCCCATTCAATATACAGTTTCTTGCAAAGGAAAACGATGTGTATGTAATCGAAATGAATATCCGCGCATCGCGAACATTTCCATTTATTTCAAAAGCGAGTGGCATAAACTTCGCTGAACTGTTAGCTGAAAGTTTGTTCGGATGTGCTCAAAAGAAGGAATTGTCACAACCAGATTATGTTGTGGTGAAAGCTCCCCAATTCTCCTTTGCACGGCTTGAGGGAGTTGATCCGGTCCTTCGTGTTGAAATGGCTTCAACTGGTGAAGTTGCCTGTTTTGGAGACACTGCTGAAGAAGCATACTTGAAAGCCATATATTCAACAGGGGTTTCCATCAGAGAAAAAACAGCCTTGATAAGCATTGGGGGAGACGCGAATAAAGAGCGCTTACTAAATTCAATTTGGAGACTGAACAATATGGGATTTACTTTATTCGCAACTCAGAATACCCATCTTTATTTAAAAAAGAAGGGTATTCCATCAACTGTTTTGCAAAAAGTATATGAAAATAAATCGGATAATGTTGTTGATGTCATCGAACAAAAAAAAGTATCACTTGTGATAAATATTAGCGAAAAGTATGAGGAGGCTCCCATGGTTTATGAAAAATTAGTAAGTGATGGGTATCTGATCAGAAGAGCCGCAATCGATAATAATATTCCGCTTTTTACGGATATGAGAACGACACGATATTTTATTCGTGCCATTGAAAAATATTCACTTAAAGATTTACAAATTAAAAGTTGGAATGAATATGTCATATGAGCCTAATCAAGCTTCCTGGTCTGATTGATATTCATGTACATCTGCGCGACCCAGGTCAAACAGAAAAAGAAGATTTTTTCACTGGGACATCAGCTGCTCTAATAGGTGGATTTGTTGCTGTTCTTGATATGCCCAATAACAAACTTCCAATAACGACATTAGCTAAACTTCAAGAAAAAATTACAATTGCACGAAAGAAAACAGTTTGCTCCATTGGGTTTTATGCAGGGAGTCTCGGTGAGAACCTTGGAGAACTTAAATTGATGGAGCCTTACGTCAAAGGATTAAAGCTTTATTTAAACAAAACTACAGGAAATTTTCTGATAGATAAGAAAAAACTCGAGAATATTTTTTCCCACTGGGAAAGCGAAAAACCAATACTTCTTCATGGAGAAGAGGATATTCTTCCGGATATTTTAGATGTAGTCGAGCGTACAAAAAAACGAGTGCACATATGCCATGTCTCAAAAAAAAGCGAGCTCAGTGTGATTCTTGCTGCAAAATTAAAAGGACTACCTGTTACATGTGGTGTTACCCCCCATCATCTATTTTTGACAAACAGTGATGTTAAAAAAATAGGCACATTTGCTCTTATGAAGCCGGAACTTGGGACACAGACGGATCAAGATTATTTATGGGATCATCTGAATGAAATTGATGTTATTGAGTCAGATCATGCACCTCACACCATTGCTGAGAAGCATTCCCAAACACCACCGTATGGGGTTCCCAACTTAGACACAACACTTCCATTATTATTGACGGCTGCATCTCAAAATAGATTAAAAATAAACGACATAATTAGGCTTTGTTACACGAATCCAGCCTCAATTTTCAACATTTCCATCGATGATAAAACAAGAATTGTGATTGATGACGCAGAGGAATATACTATTACAAATTCTGATCTAAAGACGAAGTGTGAATGGTCTCCATTTGAAGGTTGGAAGGTAAGAGGAAAAGTAAAAAAAGTATATGTGAAAGGGAAACGAGTTGTTGAAAATGGAAGACTGTTGGTACAACCTGGATCCGGAACAATATTATAAAAAATTACAACTTATTTTTATGATGACGACACCTTTTTACGATCCAAAAAAGTCCTATGAGGTTAACTATGCTAAGGGACCATTTGGGGGTTTTACTGATGGGAAAACCATAATAGAAAAAGAGGAGCCATCATATGATTTTTTCGGCAATAAGGTGTATACACCTTTTGGAATACCTGCAGGTCCACTTCTTAACTCAAATTTCGTAAAAGCGGCACTCGATAAAGGATTTGATATCCCAGTATATAAGACGGTGAGGAGTAGGGCGTATCCTTGTCATCCGCTTCCCAATGTTCTTGCGGTACATGTGAAGGATAAGCTTACTTCGGAAATGGCGCAAAATACGGCACTAGTTGGAGATGATAATTACACTCAACCACTTGGAATAACCAATTCGTTTGGAGTACCCTCAATGAATCCAGATATTTGGCAAAAAGATTTAAAAGATGCACTGTTGTATGCAAAAAAGGGACAGCTTGTTATTGGAAGTTTTCAGGGAACTGGTGGGGGTGGGGTAGATGCATACATCAGCGATTGGGTAGTGACCGCACGCTTATTGAAGGAAACTGGTGTGAAAGTTATAGAGGCAAATTTAAGTTGCCCAAATGAAGGAACTGCACACGTGCTTTGTCTTGATCTGGAAAGGACAAAAGCGGTGCTTACTGCAGTTAAAAATGAAGTCGGCAATCTTCCTCTTCTCATTAAGGGCGCATACATGTCTCAAGAGTATCTCACACAATTTGTGAAAGAGCTCGCGCCAATCGTACAGGGATTTTCCGTTATTAATACGATTGCCGCCGCAATAATCAATGAAAAGGGCGAACAGGCGCTTCCCGGAAATGGTCGTCTCAGAAGCGGCGTATGTGGTGCCCCCATTAAATGGGCGGGGCTTGAAATGGTAGGAAGACTTAAAGATTTAAAACTGAAATTGAATCTCAATTATAAAATCGTTGGCGTTGGAGGGGTCGTAAGTGTGAACGACTATGAAGAATATAGGAGAAATGGTGCGGACGTTGTAATGAGTGCAACCGGCGCAATGTGGAACCCATATCTAGCACAGGAAATTAAAAATAATCAAACAAATAAATAACCATTAATGAAAAAAATACTGTTCGGTCCACAAACAAAGGCATCTGTTGCGAATTTCCCATTTGATTATCCGCTTATCCACAAAGAATTCATCTATGCAATGGCGATGATAAAAAAAGCGGCGGCTAGCGCGAATGAAAAAGCGGGGAAAGTAACGAAAGAGCAATCACTCAGGATGCAAGAAGCATGCGACGAGATTTTATCAGGTGAATACGATGATCAATTTGTGGTACCAGCATTGCATGGGGGAGCTGGGACTTCGGTTCACATGAATGTAAATGAAGTAATAGCATCACTGTCGAACACTCATGCGAATGACCATGTAAATGCAAGTATGTCTACAAATGATGTTAATCCGTCTGCATTAAGAGTTGCTGCGATCACTCTTACTAGAGTACTGTTGAAAAATTGCAATCAGCTTATTGCAGCGCTTGATGAAAAGGCAAAAAAACACAAGAAAGATCAAAAATTGGGGAGAACCCATATGCAGGATGCAGTTCCAACGACATTTGGCGCTGAGTTTGCCTCGTATCGTGACATAATAAAACGAGATCGAAAAAGAGTCGAGGAAGCTCTCTACTATATGTACGAACTTAATATTGGTGGGACTGCGATAGGTGACGCAACGAATGCTCCGAAGACATACAGAGACGCAGTGTATAAAGAACTTAGAAAAGTAACAGGAATAAAAGAGTTAAAACCACTTGAAAACCTCATGTCGGGCACTTCTTCAGATACTGACTTTCATTTTTTAAGTAGTGCAGTTACAGAGCTTTATACTGATATCTCCAAAATTGCTACAGACTTTCGATTCATGAGTAGCGGACCAAGGGGAAGCATCGGTGAGATTGCATTCAAAAAACTCCAGCCTGGATCATCCATTATGCCAGGCAAAGTGAATCCAATTGTGTGTGAAACAATGAATCAGCTCTATTACCAAATAGCAGGAAGAAATCTGACTATTCAACTTGCAGCGGAAGGTGCACATATGGAGCTTGGAGTGATGCTTCCTGCGATTGTCGACTCCCTTATTGTGATGCTTAAAATAGCAGCAACAGGAGTGAAATTGTTTTCAGAAAAGGGAATAGGAATGATGGTGGTAAATAGCAAGCGAGGAAAAGAATTACTTGAACGATCAACTGCATACTCGACAATGCTTACACCACGTCTCGGATATGACACTGTTTCACAAATTGTCCATGAAGCAATTGAAACAAATAGAACGTTACGAGAAGTCGTTCTTAAAAGAGAGCTGTTAACAGATGAAGAATTTGATAAAGAGACAACCATTAATAATTAAATATATTTTTATATGACAAAACGAGAGCTGCTCATGATAAACATGTTCAAAATTAATGCGATTAAGTTTGGCAATTTTAAAATGAAATCAGGATTGATGACTCCTGTGTATGTTGACCTTCGAGTATTGGTTTCCGCACCGAAAGTTCTGAAAGAAATTGCACATGAATATGTTGCTATTTTAAATAAATTGAGTTTTAAAAGAATGGTGGGACTTCCATATACAGCATTGCCAATTGTTGCAAATATTGCCGCAATAAACAATAAACCTTGGATTTATATGAGAAAAGAAATAAAGGAGTATGGAACAAAAAAAGCTATTGAGGGAGCATATAATACTGGTGAAAAAGTCGTAATGATTGACGATATGATAACGAATGGACTCTCAAAGGTTGAATCATTAAAGCCTCTCGAAGAAAATGGGTTAAAAATAAAGGATATTGTAGTATTGGTAGACAGAGAGCAGGGAGGAAGGGATAATATTGAAAAAAAAGGATATAATTTTCATTGTGTATTTACTCTTACGCAATGGTTAAAAGTCCTTCTTAATCACAAAAAAATCTCAAAGAAAAAATATGATGAGGTAATAGCATATTTAGAAGCTAATAAAATTAAATTATGAATATATACTCCAAACTCAATTCAATCATTGATAAAAATAATTCTCTGGTTTGTGTGGGGTTAGATAGTGCAATAGAAAAAATACCCTCTCACCTACAAAATGAGAGATATCCTCAGTTTGCCTTTAATAAAGCCATTATTGACGCTACTACAGACTTCGTATGTGCTTATAAGCCAAATAGTGCATTTTATGAGGCGAGAGGTGAGGCGGGCATGAAAGAGCTTAAAATGACCTTTGATTATATTCATAACAATTATCCAGATGTAGTAACAATTCTTGATGCAAAGCGTGCAGATATCGGAAGTACAAATGAGGGATATGTGAAATACATCTTTGACTATTTAGGAGTAGACTGCGTAACACTCCACCCCTACTTGGGAAAAGAAGCCCTTCAACCATTTTTAAAAAGGGAAGATAAGGGATCTATCATCCTTTGTCGTACCTCAAATCCTGGCTCAGGTGAATTTCAAGATTTATCGGTAGGAGACGTTCCACTTTATATGCACGTCGCACAGGTGATAGCTGAGCGTTGGAATGCAAATAACAACTGTATGTTGGTTGTAGGCGCAACATATCCCGAAGAGATGAAAAAAATAAGGGCAGTGGTAAAAAATATGCCTTTTCTTGTCCCTGGAATTGGAGCACAGGGGGGGGATGTCGAAAAAACAGTTAAAGCTGGAATTGACGAAAATGGAAGAGGTATGATTATCAATTCAGCGAGGGGGATAATCTTTTCTTCAGGAGGAAAGGATTGTGCAATTGCAGCAAAAAATGCAACTATGAAATTAAGAGATGATATTAATAAACAAAGAACTATTTGAACAAAAAAATGATGAAAGAAAAACCAACACAGCGAGAGTATCGGGGTGAAAGGATAATCAGATTGCTACAGGGTCCAAAGAATCTAGAAGGAGCGATTAGATTCAAGGATGTCCATACTGAACTCGCACTTACCGATGAGGATGGTAAGGCGGTGGAATGGACATCTTTCGTGACATTTCCCCATGAACTTAGTGCCTCATTTCCAGGAAGTGTTATCAGGCCCGATATATTTCTTAATAAGCTTGGTGAGGATAGTGGGAATATAAGAAATCTCCTAAATAATGACAAGGATGCGGGGTCATCATTTGAACACAAAGATATTGTTGGCAATTTTGAATTGACTGTCTTGCATGGGTCAACGAGTAAATATGCGATGAATCTCATGAGACTTGCAAATCAAGGATTTGCAGATGAATCCGTACGGGCACAGTATCAACAGGCAATCATAGAAGCGATTTCTCCCACTATTAAAAATAGTCTCCCTCCCAACTATGGTCTCCGGATTCATGACGACTGTTTAGCATCTGGAGACTCCATCCTTAGTTATCTTGAATTGCAGATGCGTCAAGGAAATGAAGAAGTATTGAGGAAAGGTGTGGAGGTTCTTATTGATGGTCCTTCAACCGCACAAGGAGTTCTTTTATTGAGAGCATATGCGCGAAAACATAAGATACCGCTTCATATCACATCTGGGTATATGGCCTATGGTCTCAGTGAGGGAAAACAGATCTTCCCAAGCGGACCTCGTCAACATGCCAATTATATAACCATGCCAGATGAGGTTATAAAGATGTTGTCTGAGGATAAACAACGATTTGTAAGGGGTTTGGCTGCTGGAGATGGAAATATATATGTCGTGGGCGATATGGGCGATGCTGAAAAGGGTATAAGTCAACCAACGATAGACAAAATGCGGGCTGAGTTGAATAATCTGGATTATTGCGCCATAAATGATATACGGAAAGACTCACATGGGAATCATCCAATGCATGATACTCTGGAAAGAATGGATGGACCTTTGAGCCAAGATACACCTAATGATGTCTATTTTGCGAGAGGTGGATATCTTCCTTACGCTCTTGACAATCTCTATAGTATGTTTTTCAGTCAATCAAAAAAAACCATTCTCAAAGCAAGTAGGAAATGGACAAAGGAATACGGATATGGTGCAACATTTAGGCCAACGGATTAATACATAGAAAAATATAATCTATCTGATTATTTATGAGAGTCAGGAGAGAACTGGCTTAACAAGCGCGAGGACTCTTTTGAAGATTTCCTCTCTTGAAAGTAGTTGACCGGCTTCGACACACTCAATGGTCTTCCAATGGCGATATTTTTTTGCAAGCATCAAATACATCTCCTCCGAAGCTTTACGATGGTTAAGATCTTTTTCAGCAATGTCTTGTTTCATTCCCTTGAGATATGCTTTATCGTCTCGTGTTTGTGTTAACTCCATGGATTCTTTCCAAGGAACATGAAGATAGACAACAAGGTTTTCCTTTGGTACTTTATGCACCTTGTATTCGAGTTCATAAATCCATTTGAGAAATTCAGTGCGTTCTTTTTCTGTCTTACATTTTGCGGCTTGATGTGCCATGCTGGATGTTGCATATCTGTTCGCGACGATAATGCCACCTTGGGCAAGAAATTCATCCATCTCCCGCTTAATTGAGGCACGGTCAAGCGCATAAGCAAGGGATGCAAGATAGGGGGATATTTCATCCATACTTCCAAATTCTCCCCTAAGAAATTTCGCCACCGTTTTACCATGAAATGATTTATAGTATTGTGGAAAATCCACATACTTCACTGGGATCTGTTTCTCTTTCAGATACTCAACGAGGAATTGTGCTTGGGTTGTCTTTCCTGATCCATCTCCACCATCAATAACAATAAGTTTTCCCTTCCTTTTCTTAATCTTTTCGACATGCTTAATGAAATCATTCAATTTATTTCCAATGGAATCTTCTTCATAGAATTCAATAAATAAATTTTCCGATGGGTTACCAGCAACCATAGGGGAGATGTGGTCTTCAAACTTTGTGTGAACGAGAGCTAAAACAGGTTTGCCCAAGGAGAGAGCATATACGATTTCTCCACCGACTCCGTGAGATGGCTTGGATGTTTCTGCAATGACGAGATCACTTTCGGCAATTCTTTTTTGTTGCCTTTCGTAAATCTCTTGAGAGGTGATTTTTTTATCTAAGTCTAAAAGCTGAGCAGAAACGATCTGTTCACCAGATGTCAAAGACACATTATTTTTCTTGATGAGTCGTATGATTTGCGCATATAATGGAGTCAAATCCCCATTGCCTGATGTCGAGGCTGTAAAATATATTTTCATTATTTTAAGACATTATACGCACATTTCATTGAAAACGCCATTCATTTTCTTTGTGTAGGTCAGAGAATAATCGTTTGTCCTTCCCCGACTTTTTTTTCAAGAAGAAGCGTTGCGATTTTATCCTCTATTTCGGTCGTGACAACATGCTCCAGATTGCGTGCCCCAAACCGTGGATTGTAATGTTTCTGTATTGCAGCGAGTAAAGTCTCATCTTTGATTGAGAGCTTGATTTGATAGAGACTGAAAATAGTATCTTGGACGGACTGAGACATTTTTTTTGCAATACTCATAATTGCATCATTTGAAATCGCATTGTAGGAGATGACGCCGTCGAAGCGGTTAAGGAATTCTGGGGAAAAAATATGACTCTGGATAAGATGGTCAATCAAACTCGCTGTTGCTGATTGGGATGCATCAATCACATTTTGTTCTTGAATAGCGTCTGAAAGCTTATTAAGTACCCCCTGCTGTTTATAAATAAAATCTGCTCCAGCATTAGATGTCGCGATAATAATGAGGTTTTTACAATCGACTCGCTTTCCGAATCCGTCAGTAAAATATCCTTCATCGATAACGGTAAGGAACATGTTTATCAGATCTGCATGTGCTTTTTCCAATTCGTCAAGCAAAAGAACCGCATAGGGGAGTTCTCTGATTGCTTTCGAAAGAAGCCCTGGTTGGCCCGATTCTAACGATCCGACAAGTGTCTTTATGTCATCCTTCGATTGATATAGGGACATATCGAATCGTGTCAAATAAGAGTCGTTTCCAAAAAAAATAGATGAAAGTGCTTTTGCGGTTTCAGTTTTCCCGACGCCAGTTGGTCCAAGAAATAGGAATGTCGCAAGAGGCTTCTTTCGTTTTCCAAGGAGAATAAATGAGCGACGAATAGCTGCAGAAAGTTGGGAAATTGCATCTGACTGGAATACAACCCGTTCCTCAAGTAGATGCTCAAGAGCCAGGAGTTTTTTTCTCATATCATCGGTCATTCGGGTAGGAATATGCGTCTTTTCAGTGAGTACTACATCGACCAATTCTGGGAAGACCACCGTTTTTTGCTTCATTGCATTCTTTTGTTCTTGTTTCGTGTATACATGTGAGGCTGTTTGGTCAAGAAGCTCAATAGCTTTTTCTGGAAATGGGATAGAAGTAATATAAAACTCACTTTTCTCTATAACGGCTTTTCCTGTTTCAAAGGGGATCGTGAGGTTATATTTCAATTCAAATTGAGGGATTATGTGGAGTATCGTCGATAAAGCTTCTTCTTTCGCGATCTCCTTAACGTCAATGCGTGTAAACAGCCGATTCATTTTCTCATTTGAGAAGATGAATCTCTGATAGAAGAAAGGTGTCGTTATTCCCACAAACTGGATAGTACTTTTACGTGCATATTTTTCAAATGATCCGGTTAGGTCGATCCTTCCTTCATTGCTCGCGCAATATTTATCGATATTTTCAATAAGAATGATTACCTGTTCTGCTTGTGTTGCCTCATCCATCAATTCTTCAAAAAACTGTTCACGCTGTTTCATATCGGTAAATGTCGTGAGTATTTTTTCCATATTGAGCTTAAGGATTCTCTTATATGCAAGCTGTTTTCCGGTTTGGCCTTCATATATAAGTCGTGCGAGCGCATCCAGAACTGTCCGTTTTCCAACTCCTTCTTCTCCGACCAATACAATATTCGCCTCCTCAGATTTACTCAAGACTTCCTGCATCTCTTCCAGCTCATTTTTGCGACCAACGATATGGCGTGGCGTTGATTGATATGTTGAACTCGTAAGATCTTCGACGTACACGTCTAGAGTTGGGGTATATCCAACAGCCCAGTCTCGTGCAAGTGGAGGATAGGAAAAGAGAGTTTTTTTATCCCACCATTTTTGCACGACTTTCTCTTTGCTCCACAACTCTTCAAACCATGAAGAAACAATAAGCGTATTTTCACCTTTAAGGCAATGGGAAGCCATGAATACATTTTTTCTTTTTTCTTTAACCTCTTCATCTGTGGGTTGAGTTAGGAAAAAGACGGTATTGATAGGAAGTACAAATACCATATATATAATCGTCGTTATCGGGAGCGTGAGAATATATATCGTTTCGAAAAGAATGAAGAAAGATATGAGAGACATTCGCATCGATGCACCAATACAGGAAGACATGAGATTTAATAATAATCTATTGAAATATTCGGAAAAGGAAAATCCACGAATTTCTTTTTTTGTGACTATATGTTTCCATGGGTAGAACAACGTCTTCAGCAGGGGGATGAACGAAAAAAAATAGGGAAAGAATACGATAAGATTCCCAACTACCTCGATGTAGTTCTTTACTGATTGACGAATATAGGGGAGCGCATCCTTTTTCATTACTATACTCATTATGTAAGAAAAGAAGAGAAGAAGCAAGAAGAAAATGTGTGGCCGCTGAGGGATTTGAACCCCCAACATCTTCGATGTAAACGAAGCGCTCTACCGTTGAGCTAAGCGGCCAAAATAGCTATTTGCTAATAGCTATTGGCTAATAGCTAAACGCTGACGTGTGGGCGTGGAAAGAATCGAACTTTCGCTCTGTTCTTTATCAGAGAACTGTTTTACCATTAAACTACGCGCCCAAATAGTACAAAGGAAATTATAACAAACAATATCCAACTTGTCATTTCGACTCAAGACGAGGAATATAGCTGTTAATTCAGTCTAAGAAATGAGCTTAATATCGCTTTAAGGCTGATTTTATTATCAGCTTTAACATCTCGTTATAATCGATTCCTGCAGTCCGTGCTGCAAGGGGAAAATAGGATGTGGTGGACACTTCAGGAGGCATCAGGCCAGGGGGCGAATTGACCTCCAAAACATATGGCCTCCCTTTAAGATCGCAGCGTATGTCTATTCGGCAGAGATCCCTAATCTGAAGCGCTTTCCATGTATTGAGACATATTTTTTCAATTTTCTTCTTGAGTGATTTTGTAATCGGAGGTGGACACATAAGATAGTTGCTGTTGCTTATTTCTTCTTCAAAGATCCATTTCACTTCGAGCGAATCTATGGGATTTATCCCTTTGGGAAGAAGTGAATGGTTAGGAGAAATCAGTGGCAGGATCACTGGGGGATTACCAATCATGGCAACTGAAAATTCTGGTCCAGCCAGAAAAGGTTCAACAATCACAGGTTCTTTTTTGAATATTTTATGAATCCACTGTATTTGCGCTCGAAGCTGGGTTTCGTTATGAACGACACTCTTATTTGTTATTCCTGCACCTGAGCCCTCTGACACAGGTTTCACTATTAAGGGATAATGTAGTGATTTTTTTATTGGATCATTCTCGTCGTGTACAAGTTGGAACGGGGCCGTTGGGATGTTATTTGCAATTAGTATTTCCTTGGTTTTTGCTTTGTTGAGCATGAGCGCTTGAGAGAGGGGAGGCGATCCTGTATAGGGAATTTGGAGCATCTCCAATGCTGCTGCAAGATGTGCTTCTCGATCAAGGCCATGGATACCTTCTGAATAATTCAAAACAATATCTATTTTACGTTTGTTGGCTTTCAGTTTAAGATATGCATTTTCATCTGCCTCGATCGGAATAACGGTAAACCCACACTGTTTTAGATGTTTAACGATAAGCCTGATTGTTTTAGGGTCATCAAAGTCAGCCTCAAGTTGTGTCCGAAGAACTTTCGGATCAGGATACACATGTCGCACGTTATATAGAAATGCTACTGTGATTTTTTTCATAATATGCAGATTTAACTTTGTTTAGAAAATAAGTGCCGCATTTCTTCGTCTATCTGATAAGCACGTCTTTTGGTGTTGCCAAAGATGATATATATCAGCTCCCTTTGCTTTATGATATTTTCAGAACTTATCACTACGCCTTCCTTTGTCTTTTTATTGAACAAAAGCGGCTCAAGTATTTTGTGAACGACGGGAAAAGTGGCCCTTTTAATATTATTCAGTTCAAATCTGCTTCTACTTATCACATATGAGTCTGAAAAAAAATCTTTACCAATAAGTTCTAGAGCGACTTTATATACATCCGTCCCTCCTGTATTTCGCGTATTCGATTCATTCACAAACACCTGATTGTATTTTGTGGCAATCATATCGATATCGAAATGACCCCGATATCCTTCGGCACTATACCGTTCGGCAA
>JBAQNR010000004.1:0-3372 GCA_049304035.1 Microgenomates group bacterium | reverse complement strand
TTGATGGAGCGGCTGAAATGAAGTCGGGACACCCATTAAGTAAAGCCATTCTTGAAGAAGCTGAAAGAAGAAAGATAACTATTCCTACTCAAATTGAAAAGTTTAGTTCTATTTCTGGTCATGGTATTGAGGCGGTTGTTGAAGGCAAGCATGTACTTGTAGGCAACCTTAAGTTAATGAAGGATCGAGGAGTCGATCCATCCCTTTTGCAGAGTGAAATTGATAAGTTGCTTAATGATGGCAAAACCCTCATGTTGATTGCGATTGATGGGAAAATGGGTGGAGTAGTGGCTGTTGCGGACCCTATAAAAGAAACAACACAAAAAGCGATTACCAGAATGAAAGAATTGGGACTAGAAGTTGCGATGATCACAGGAGACAACAAAAAAACAGCAGAGTCAATTGGGAAGCAATTAGGTATAGATCGAATATTTGCAGAGGTTCTTCCAGAAGATAAAGCAAATTATGTAATAAAACTTCAAAAAGAACACAAATTTGTAGCAATGGTAGGTGACGGAGTGAACGACGCCCCTGCTCTTGCTCAAGCCGATATTGGTATAGCGATTGGCGCTGGAACTGATGTGGCAATTGAAACTGCAAATATTGTTTTAATGAAATCAGATCCAGGAGATATATTACGAGCAATCCGATTAAGTAAGGCAACTGTTGCTAAAATGAAACAAAACCTTGTGTGGGCTAGTATTTATAACGTACTTGCCATTCCTATTGCGGCAGGTATTTTATATCCCCAATTTGGAATTACACTTCGTCCAGAAGTATCAGCTTTACTTATGTCTCTATCATCAATCATCGTTGCAGTTAATGCTGTTTTGTTAAAGCGTGCCGAAAAGGATTTAGTCACTATTTAAACATAAAATATCAATGAAAATAAATACATTTTTGTATTGGTCTTGCTGGATTATTCTCATTCTTTTGGGTGCTTATGCGGTGTTAAAATTATTGAAAGTATTATGATTATCATGAAAGCAAAATATGAAGTATGGCTCATTTCATTAGTTGGCGCTTGTTTTATAGCTTTTTCATTGGGAATGCTCTTCTTTAACTATTTTCAGAAATATATATGGATAATCATGATTGTAGGTATAGTGCTCCATTCTTGGGGAATGTATCAGACCCACAAAAGAAATAACAAAAACTAAGGAAATCTTCATACTTTCTTCATATGTCATTTTGTATCCTAAGAGCTGTTATTAACAGTTGATTGCTATAAAGCTCTATGAACACAAAAACTATTCCAATAAAAGGCATGCATTGCCGATCTTGTGAGATATTAATTGAAGATGAATTAATGAAGCTGCATGGTGTAAAAAAGGCAATTGTCAGTGAAAAAAGAGGTACTGCTGAAATTTACTATAAAGGAAGTATTGAAGAAGATAAGATAGAAAAAGCGGTATGTGATGCCGGATACACTATCGGGGTAAATGAACAAAAACCCATGTTCTCAAAACGAATGCAGGATTATATTGACCTAGGATATGCCTTTCTCATTCTTGCCCTTCTCTATATGATTGGGAACACCCTCGGGTTATTTAATCTTTCTCTCAAAGGAGCTGGTAATTATGGAAGCTTACCAATTGTTTTACTTGTTGGGCTAACCGCAGGAGTTTCAACCTGTATGGCGCTCGTTGGAGGACTTGTACTTGCTGCATCCGCTCGGTTTGTTGAGAAACATCCACAAGCAACTTTATTGCAAAAATTCAAACCACATTTATTCTTTAATGCAGGACGAATTGTATCCTTCTTTGTGCTCGGAGGCATTATTGGCTATGCAGGTTCATTTTTTCAACTTTCCACTACAACTTTGGGACTACTCACGGTTGCAGTTGGTGCAGTTATGGTATTAATGGGATTACAGTTAACTGAAATCTTTCCTCGCTTAAGTGGATTACAGTTTACACTTCCCAAAGGAATAAGCAGAGCGCTTGGCATTAAAGAACAATCAGAAAAAGAATATAGCCATAAAAACTCATTTATCATGGGAGCATCCACATTCTTTTTACCTTGTGGATTTACTCAAGCAATGCAACTCTTTGCCATCAGTAGTGGAAGCCCCATAACAGGAGCGCTCACAATGGGTGTATTTGCACTTGGCACTGCTCCAGGACTTCTCGGAATTGGTGGTCTTACCTCAATGGTTAAAGGTGCTTTTGCAAAACCTTTTTTCAAATTTGCAGGACTTGTGGTTATATTTATGGCCATATTTAATATTTCAAATGGTCTTAATCTGAGTGGAATTGATGTAAATGCATTTATAAGTCCAAAAGTAAATTCGATTGCTGGAAATGACCCAAATGTAACATTAGAAAATGGAGTACAAATCGTAAAGATGACACAGACCTCATCAGGATACTCTCCCAATTCTTTCACGATAAAAAAAGGAGTTCCTGTTAAATGGATCGTCACCTCAGAAGACGCCTTTACGTGTGCCGCAAGTATTGTATCTTCAAAATTAGGTATTCGTAAGAATCTAGAAGTTGGAGAAAATATTATAGAGTTTACGCCAACGGAAGCAGGCCAAGTGAGATTCACTTGTAGCATGGGAATGTATAGTGGAGTGTTTAACATAGTGGATGAATCTGGAGCTCCTGCCGCTTCCTCTACAGACACAACTCAAGTAAACACTGCAGCGATTCCTCCAAGCACTGGCGGATCTTGTAGTGGAGGTGGTGGAGGATGTGGGTGTGGAGCAAAACCAGCAATACAAGCAAAGATTGATGCAGATAAAACCGCCCCAGTTGCTGCTGCTCAAGAAAACTCAACACAAGTAATAAAAGCAACATATACAGTTGCAGAGGATGTTAAACCAACAAAATTCACCGTCAAGACAGGAACGCCAGTACGATTCGATATTGAGGCAAAAGAAGATGGTCAGGGATGTATGGGAAGTATTATGATCCCAGGATTGGATAATACACCTCAGGGATTTGAAAAGGGTAAAACAACCACACTAGCTTTTACTCCAACAAAACCAGGATCGTACACAATTACCTGTGCAATGGGAGTACCAAGAGGAACAATTATTGTCGAATAACTATTATAAGTTTTAGGGGACGACGAGTAATATTTATAAATTTAAATAAAATAATATGGTCCAAACAACTAAACTACAACTTTCAGGATTGACGTGCGGGGCATGCGAGAAAGTGATCTCTAAGAGATTACAAAAAATTGAGGGCGTACAAGAAGTACATGTTACGGCACAAAATGGAGCAACTTCAATCACGGCTTCTCGCCCTATTTCTAAAGATGAGGTGATACTTGCGCTTGAAGGTACTCATTACAAAGTAATTAATAATTTATAAACAAATTTAACATGAAAAAAATATCTTTTTCTGTTTCAGGAATGCACTG
>JBAQNR010000003.1:0-178124 GCA_049304035.1 Microgenomates group bacterium | reverse complement strand
GGGACGATTTGAGGAGTTGTAGATATGCTTCATCTGTCCGATTATCCTTTTCTTTCCCTCCATACTGCCCATTATTTCCAATGCCTTTTGAGTAATCTAGTTTGATATTGTATGGGGGATCACAATTGATATATGATATCTTTTCTTCTCCTACAAGTCTTTTTACAACTGCAGGGTCGGTGCTATCGCCACAAATAACTTTGTGGTTTCCGATTTGGAATAGATCTCCAACTTTTGCAATAGGGTTTTTGATAACCTGTTCAATAGCTTTTTTGGCATCAAAGTTGTCATCTTCCACTCCTAGTTCATTATCCCAATACTTACCAAGATCAATTTCATCAAAACCTACTTTAATTAGGTCATCGATTGCATATTCTTTAAGCAAATTCCAATCCCATGACCCTTGATTTCGGTTGAGCCTTAAATTCAGCTCTCTCTCGGTTGCTTCATCCGCTACATTTATATACATAACGGAAACAAGTTCTATTTTGAGCTTCTTATATACCTCCAAACGAAAATTTCCACCAATTACTATTCCTTCTCTTCCAGGAGCGGAATTGACAAGAATCGGCATTACCATACCAAACTTCTTAATATTCTCCGTAAGCTGGTCTTCCTCGGCTTTGGTATGAGTGCGAGGGTTATTAGGATACGGCTTGAGACGGTCTATTGGGACCATCTCAATCTTGTGGGTTAATTGGGGAACTAGTGAATTAATCATATGGCTTAATTGTAATTAGAGCCATACAACAATCAAACGGGTGGTTTTGTGAGAAGATATGTGAGGACGAATGTGAGTAGTATGAACTAGTTCATACTACTTGCTGCAACAAGCTTTTTTACCTTTCTAGGTTTTCTTATGTATTTCGTTACACTTTTCACATGGTAAGCTTGTATCCCTCGATATCTTGTTAAATTGAGTTTTAACTTGTTACCAGCAAGCGCAATCTTTAAATCCCTCAGGACGAAACTTCGGGCCCTTTCATCAACTTCAAGTGGAGAGCCATTCATAATACTATTAAACAGATCATCGGGAATAATCCCTCTTATGTCAGAGCGTACCATGAGTTCAAAAAGTCGACCCTTTTCCGATTTACGAGTTATTCCATGTATATATTCTCCTTCAATTATAAAACCATTACCGATTATTTGAACGGAAGTAAGCGAAAGATCGATCTTTCTTTTGGGGGAAGGGAGAATCTTCTGATGTTCAAATGACGTGTTGGGTTGAACAAAAATATGAACTTGCTCTTGCGGAAGATAATTATAGCCTGTCAGATCAAGCAATCCTCTAAAGTCGGATATAGTTTGCTTTACAGGTATCTGAATAAGAATGGACATTTCACGAATAGCCTCAATTCCTCTAAAAAGTCCACGTAATTGCTCTGCAAATGTTTTCTGTATTTCAACAACTTCTCGAATGACTCCCGAAACTGTTTCGCTATATTCCTTATATGTTTGTATGACTTCTGTTAAAGCTTCAACTGTTGAGCGAATTTGACTATGTGAGATAGTGATAAATTCGTATTCGCTTTGATCTTTTTTAGAAAGAATGATGCCTTCTTCAGGCTTGCTTATTAATGAGTTTGTTCTTTTGGCGAGAGCTGTCTTTTTCACGTCTCAATTATACATCTGCGAAAGTCTTTTTATATATGTGGCATTTGTGGCTTTTTGGCCTGGAGAATATAAATAATAAACTAACCACATATTTAAACAATTTAAACGTGAATATGCTAGATTAGAGGGATATAATAGGAGGAATATCGTAATGATATTTTCCAAACTATGATTAACTCTGAAGAAATTGAAAAAAAAGCACAAGAATTTGAAATTCATTCATCGAATGTTCAAAAGGACTATATTTTTGGTTGGTTATTATATGGCCTATTCACACAGAGTGAATTAAAAGATCAATTATTTCTTAAGGGCGGAAATGCATTAAGAAAAGGATATTTTGAAAATACAAGGTTTTCAAAAGACTTGGACTTAGGTATACCGACGGATCTTCCTAAAGAAAAATTGTTATCTGAAATAAATAAGATATGCGATTATATTGCTACCAAAACGCCAATTATTTTTGAAAAGGGAAACAACAAAGTTGAAGAAAAATTTACACAAACCGAAGCGCCTCTTCCTGACCTAAAGGTCTACGAGGCACGGATATATTTTAAGGATTTTTATGGTAAAGAAAGTAATATGATTTTGAGGATTGGAATGGATCTTACAAGATTTGACAAGGTTTTGGCTCCTTTACAGTTAGTTAAACTCATTCACCCATATTCTGATTCAGAGTCAATATCATGTGAAATAAGATGTATGAAACTTGAAGAAATTATCGCAACAAAACTCAAGTGTCTCCTTCAAAGGCAACATGCTCCAGATTTGTTTGATTATGCACATTCAATTAGGTTGCTTGGTGGTTCTCTTAATAAAGAGGAAGTGGTCAGATTGTTAATAAAGAAAACTATTTTTGATCGAAATCCCCATATGTTAAAAGATATATTAAAAAATATATCGCTATCATACTTTCGTGAGTACTGGGACAAATCACTTATATGTGCCAAGCAGATGAAAATGGGAGTAGAAGATGCAATTCAGCTTTTCTTATCAGATGTTGATAATATTTTCGACATATTTCCTGATAACGGGTATAGAGATTTTGTCTTTTTTGGTCCCGAGTTAAGAACCCCAATAATCGAGGCCGCAAGAAATCAAACTTTATTAAAAATGAAATATAAGGGTACAGATAGATTAGTTGAGCCATACTCATTGAAGTTTTTGCAAAAAAGAGATGGAAGTGAAAGAGAATATTTGTACGTTTATAATCGATCAGGCGGCAGTAGTCCTCCCGGTCTACGAAGTTTTGTTGCGCAAAACGTAGAGCAAATCGAAAATACATCAGAAAAATTTATTCCAAGAGAGGGATTTCAGATTGAGCTTTCCAAAGCTGGAGAACACCCTGAGAATAGATATTTATTTGATCCAAATAAACCCCTACGAGAGACAGGAACTTCCAGAAGTATTTGGGGTACCACACAGAGAAGACAAAGAAATTCTTTTGGAATTAGGTATGTTTACCAATGTGGTGTTTGTGGGAAGAAATTTACAAAAAGTACAAATAGCTCAGTATTAGGTGAACATAAAAATAAAAGTGGGTTTAGATGTTTCAACACGTATGGTATCTATGTAGATATTAAAATGCCCTCTTATTAATATTTGATACAATGCATTTAAACATGGATGGCATTATTACTACAAAAAGTGTTGGTTCGGGAATTGCAGAAGTTGAAGAAGACTTTATTCTTAGTGAAGAACCAATGTCGAGACTTGTTTTTCATGCACAAATTCACAGTCATGGAATTCGAGGAAAAATAATAAGACAACGAAGAGAATCGAGAAATGATTCATGGATTCCAGATGAGGCAATTGATATACGCACCTTAGGGAAAAAGGAATCTATTAATTTAGATATAAACACTGAGGCAGTAAAACAATTGTATTTGGCAATTTACAAACTAGCAAAAATACTACGTCAAAAAGGAGTTGAATATGGAGAGAATAAGTATGCTGTAGTAGATCCTGATACAGTGATTATTACAGATGAGAATAAAATCGCTTACATAAAAAAGCTTGTAGAAGCTGGATACGATGAAGATGTTTGGATTAGTCTAGCAGAATCAAATCCCACTTTAGTTACTAAACTATCATACGCAAGAATTCAGAATGAGAAGCAGGATGTTGTAAATGAATTGATATCAAGACTTCAAACTGGAGGGTATGCTGAAACCGCCGGCACAGATTCATGGCAGAATTGGATTTATAAACATAATTGGTTATTCGGTGTAAACTATCAAAAACCGATTGAGAAAACAAAAATTAATCTTGCTGGAATTATGCCTGATTACTTATTTCCAACTCTAGATGGATTTGTAGATATATTGGAAATTAAACTCCCAGATGATGAGGTTGTAATTCAGAACACAAGTCATGTTGGCGCGTGGAAGTGGACAGCAGAAACTAATTCGGCCATCGGACAAGTTATAAATTATTTGGGAGAAATCGATAGGTTAAGACTTGAGATTGAAAGAAATGTGCTTGCTGTATATAAATATGAATTGTGTTTATTGAAGCCTCGTGCATATATATTAATAGGTAATAGTTCAAACTGGGACTCGCTTAAAAAGGAAGCCTTAAGAAAGATGAATCACGCTCTTCACGGAATAGAAATTATCACTTATAAGGACTTATTAGATCGTGGTGCTCAATTTGTTCAATTATCTCCATAAATCCAATTTATATTCCTCTATTTTTGTTAAAATTTGATAAGGAGCTATAAGGACTAAGTTGTTCCAGACCCGAGTGCTCCGCACGATTTTTTATCGTGACATAATTTCTGGATGGCCGATGCAGACTTTGATGATCTGGTAAAAAGCCTTCATTACAGCTCTGGTATATAGAGCCAAAAAATCCACTTGGTTTTTATGATGATTTTCCCTACATCGTTTCATATTCTATATAGCCGACCCTGGAAAAGTCGTAATGATAGCTTCTCATATAAATAATGCTTCGCCCTTGCTGCTACTTCTATTTTTAAGATTATTCAATGGAAAAACCAAATTGATTTATATATGGCAGAATGATTCCATTCTAACCCAGAGCAACATGTAACGTGAAGTTAATTATTGTGAAACATAAAATGTTAATATTATTTATATGGTCATCGATTATATCCATTCCTTTCAACAAGAAGTTATCCGATCGATTCTTGAAAAATTGGAAAGCAATGTAACGACTGAAGAACGCGTGTCTGAAATTGCCACATATATTCTAAGTGAATTTCCAGATACGTTGACAAAAGAAGATTTAGAAAGAAAGATCTTTTCTTTGGGAAATACATATCCAGAATTATCGGCTGTGGTTGTAAAGCATGGCGCCCAGATAGAAAAAATGCAAAAAGATGAGGTGTCCATTAAGACAGTCCAGTCGTTGGTTAAAATGGGAAAGGTGGAAGATGCAACTTCGATGATTAAAAATATACTTAACACCTATGCTTGATGATATCCAAAGAGAAACAGACGCTTCACAAACAGAAATTACACCCCTCCGTAGGGCGGTGGAAATGGTGATCCCTCCAGAACGACTTAAGGCACTCACTGAAACCGCTCACGATTTAATAGGACTTCCTTCCCAAGCGCTTGAAGCATTCAAGTCTCGAGTTGAGGCACAGAGGATTTTAGCTGAAAATCTGAAAGCCGCAAATGCCGTCGCTGCTCAAACAATGGAAAAAGTATATGACAATAAGGGGCTCTATCTTACAGTGTCAGAAGCTCATACGGGAGGTGGGTGGGAAGTACGATGTTCATCTAATCCCTCAGCAGCTAACAACAACAATCAAGATCATTTTAGAGGTGTTTTGCATTATGCATCATATTCTCCTGAGAATCCATATGCATCAACGCCAGATATTAGCGAATTACAGAAAAAAGGCCACCTTGATCATATAGAAATATATAGACAAGAACAAATTCCAGGTCAACCAACAAAAGAGACAAGAATGACCCTTAACAATGAAGGAAAAGGGAGGGGCCAAAAGTGGAAAGTTGAAGAGGCATCTGAAGGTATGAATGAGCCCAAACTCGTCAAAGAAACAGGATACTTCAAATCAAACGGTCCCTTCATGGATAAGGCCTTGGGGAGAGAATTTTCAACAAAAATGGTAAGTAAAGATATCTACACTCCTCAAAGACATGCTCAAACGCCAACGGAAGTACAAGCAATGGCTCAGTATGTCATGGCTAAAATTTAAATAAGTTTATTCAATCTTCCGTTTGCAAGGATTGACAGAATAATATAATATCCTGATATTCAACGGTACTGAGCTTTTTGTGACGGCGGGATATTGTTACCTTTCATGAGAAAAATAATACAAAATATCAAAAAAAACAAAGAACTATATTTGATCGCTCTTCATCTCGGATTGACCGGATATGGGGGAGCTGCAGTTATCGATAAGATCAAAAACGAATATGTGACAAAAAGGAATATCATATCTGAGAGGAAATACCTTCATGTGTTAAGTCTTTCGCAGATTTTGCCAGGTTCAAGTCTTATTAATCTGATTGCTTTTTTTAGCTATTTGAAGGCGGGACTCATCGGTTCGATAATTGGAACAACCATATATATTTTCCCAACTTTTGTAATCACCGTTCTCTTCTCAGACTTCTATTTCCGATACTCAAACATACAACATATCGGCGTCTTCATTCATTCACTTAATATCCTATTGGTATCCTTATTGATTAATGCGCTTTTCAGTCTTGGAAAAACCATTTTCATTAGGGAAAAGATCATCGATTATCGGAGCATTGTGATTTCAATACTCTGTTTTTATCTCTATTTTTTTTATGGTTTAAACATCATGTCGATAATTCTGATTTCTGGAATCTTGGGAATAGTCTTATATGTGTTTACTGGTTTTTTCAGTGTCGCAAAGCATGATTTGCATGTGATAAATGAACCATTTTTTAAGCGGAAAAAGGCATGGGCCATTTTATCGATTTCGCTTATCTTTTTTTCCGCCCTGCTATTTGGCATCTCAGAGCCATTATGGATTTTGTTTTCATCTTTTTTGAAAATTGGAACATTGGCTTTTGGAGGTGGGATTGCCGCCATACCGTTAATTGAAGCCGCCTTCGTCAAAAATCTTCACTTGTTTACGCCAACCCAGTTTTGGGACGGCATCTCAATCAGTCAAATCACCCCTGGGCCGATCATGATAGTATCTGCTTTTTTTGGATACAAAATAGCCGGAATTGTGGGGGCATTTGTGGCTACGATCGGCATGTGTGTACCATCGGTTTTTTTGATAATAATAGTTGGGAAAATACATGAAAGGATAAAAGACAATCCAATCGTAAGAGGCGTTATCCGAGGTTTTTTGGCAGGATTCATTGGTGTCTTGATAACTTTGATTGTGGGACAGATGCAAAGGTCATTGCTAGATCGGTTTTCCATTCTCTTAGCGATAACGACATTTGGACTCTTGGCAAAAATAAGAAATGGTTTTTTGATTTCTCTACTGGTATGTATAGTTTACTCAATATCATTGATACTATTGAAGGTGGCATAAGCTAAAAGCAGAATTTACCCGCGACCCAAATGTTCGTGCTATTTGGAAACTTGTTTTTTGTTGTCTGATACAATGGAAACATGAACAAATCAATAAACTTTCATTTTTCTCTTAATCAACATATAAACTATCAGGAAGGGTCTATCGTCAGCAAAGAAGTCTTCAAGAATATATCAGGAACCGTTACGCTTTTTGCTTTTGCACAAGGTCAAGGATTAAGTGAGCATAAAACGCCCTATGATGCATTGGTGTATCTTGTTGATGGGGAAGCAGATATTACGATTTCAGGAGTTCTCAATACTGTAAAGGCAGGAGAACTGATCCACATGCCAGCAGGAGAGCCACATGCACTTAAAGCAAACAAGAAATTCAAAATGCTCCTAACCATGATGAAAGCCTGATCCAAATACGATCATCACATATTAGATTGTGCATTGGGAAGCTACTTGACACAACTAATACAATATGGGTAATATATAAACATATAATTTTCTTTAAACACCTATGAAATTAACGACATTTCTTTGGTTCGAAAAAGGAGCAAAGGAGGCTTCTGAATTTTACAAATCAGTATTCAAGGAAAATGCACAAATCAAATCTACATCAGTTCTTCATGATACTCCCTCAGGGTCTGTGGAAATTATTTCAATGGTCATCTTCGGACAGGAATTCACATTGATGACTGCCGGGCCGTTTCGTAAATTCAACGAAGCGATTTCCTTTGTGATCAACTGTGATTCTCAGGAAGAAGTCGATTACTATTGGAATAAGATGTCTGCCGACAAACAAGCCGAACAGTGTGGATGGATCAAAGACAAGTATGGCGTATCTTGGCAAATTGTCCCAAAGCAACTAGGCATATTGATGGGGGACCCAAATAAAGAGAAAGCAAGCCGAGTACAAAAAGCCATGCTTTCTATGAAAAAAATAATGATTGCAGATTTACAAAAAGCATACGACGCGGATACTGGTTGAAATAATCGCAAATAAAAATATTGGAGTTATTTTCTCTATTTATCGTAGTTGGGATCCTTTAAATGCGAGCGCCTCACGCGTTGGCCCTTTTACGATATTTGGATTGCCTCTTCCATATTCAAAAGAATCCAATCCATATCCTTCAACCCATACATCGGGTATTTTGAATCCGACAAAATCAAGCGGAAATCCGACCAGATCTGGTCTGTGTTTTGCTGGTTTTTCTAGAAGCGAAAGTGTCGCAAAAGAGGCGAGGCCATTTGGCTGAAAGTGATTTGCTACTCCATAAAATGTTGTGAGACTATCGGCAATATCGTCGACAAGAAGTACATTTTTATTCACTAATTTTTCTGGAGGGATATCCTTGATGATTTGTATTTCACCGCTAGACTCTAAACTGTCGCCCCGTGTTTGCACCTGCATATACTCTGTTTCAAAGTCTGTACATCCTGCTTTATATAATGCTTGCATCATGTGAACCATAAATACATCAGCACCTTTCAATAGCCCCACCAACATAAGTTTCTGGCCTCTATATCGTTTTTCTATATCTTCAGCAAGTTCATTTATTCGCTCTTGAATTTCCTCTTCATGAAGAATAATTTCTCCCTCCTTTAAAGATTCAATTGGAAGTTGTGTTAGATCTCTCGTCTCATATCGTGATGATGCCACGGAGTGAGTTTATACAAACTAATATTCAAATGCAAGTGAATAATCATATGTTCCAGTTATCAATTGAAGCGCCACAACAATACAGTTACATACTCATTACGTATAGTAATGAATAAAAATGCAATTCATTATTTGAGTCCGCCCCATTCGACTAATGTAAATCCTTTTCTCTCAAATCTTACTAAGTTTTGCGGTTTCAACTCTTGAATCGGCTTGGTATTGAGCGCCTTATAATCTAAAAATACCCTAATGATAGAATCAGGCTTTGGATTTACATCCATCGGGATAAAATCATTCATTTCTTTTGTTTGAATAAAGCTAATACGATAATATGGTGTATTTTTTTTATTCATTTCCGGTACCCAATACTCAGTCATATCCCGTATTTCTTTTTCATTCAAACCCATTTGGGCCAACTTATCACTTAGAAATAAGCTTATCTGGTTTTTTGAGATAACCCATCCTCCATCAATTGTTGGATAGGAATGAGTAAGACTTTTTCCGGACCAATAAATATAGGGGTACGAATTATCCTTGCATGCGTTGAGTGCATATTCCGATCCAAACTTAGTTATATCGATTTCATCACAGTCTGTATATTGTGGTTGCAAATCTGTGAGTGTTCCGTTTGGTGCTGCCTGGACAAACCATCCATTCTTGTAGGCGGGAATGTTTGTATCTAGAGAAATTGGTGTAGTGAAAGATAGATGAATATTGGTTGGTTTTTCTGGATAAAGATATACAACTGGTTTACCACAACCTCCCATAAGTTGTATGTCATACTCTCCCAGAACACCCCATCTCCCCCATGCATCCTTAAAGAACAGAAGAGGATGTTTTGCGACATATGATTCAAATGTAGGCATAGGTTTTCCTTCATTCGCCAATTTAAAGTTTGTTTCATCGGTTCCAACTTTTGCATTATAGGCAATTTCGTAAACAGAGTGCTTATTATTTTTTAAGACGAATAATGGGATAACAGATGAGGAGGTGACTTGCTCCAAATCACTATCGACAATGGAATCCACTATAAACGTATCCGTATTCCCTCCACAAGCGCCTGGGAATGCCGACTCATATGTATTATAAAAATCGTCAGGTAAATTGATCGCTGATTTCGCAACCTTCAACCCGGGGAATGGGATATATTTTGGGGAAGGCGGGTATTCTGCGCGCTTTTTTTGGTTATATAACGAAACCTCTTTTTTAAACGCAATCAATTCTGGCTCAAATGCTGCTAATTTTTTTGCATATGTATCAATGTCGTCTTGAGTTGCCAGAATATAGGGGTAGGTAAGGCCGGTTGAATCCGGGATGTGAACGAGGGTAGTCATATGAAGATATTTTTTTCTCAACTCAAGAATTTTTTTTTCTTTTGCATTATATCCTTCGCCAGTTCCCCAATCTGTGCCCATTGCATAAAATACAGAATCACTGCTAAAAGAAGAAAGTAAGAGCGATGGCTCATATTCTGTAATAGGTGTTTTAATGTATATGTCATTTCCATACTTATCTTTGGCACCAGTCTTTTTATTTTCAAGAAGAACGGAATCTTGTTTGATAAGTGCAAACGGTTTTGTCAGTGAAATGGTTGATGTATGATCGGAATCGAACGTGAGTGTTTTGCTGATTTTGCTTTTATCTAAATACATGTAAGGATTGTCCCAATCATCTTCAGGATAGTTTTTTGTCGCATTGATTGGATCATCTAGTACATAGGATTTATAGTCTTTTGTGGCAAGGATATATTGAATGCTTGGTCCCGGTCCTTCTGACGGACGAATCGCAAGGATTCTCGTGTATCCATTCAAATCGCCTCGTGTAAACACACCGGCTTCATAATAGACAATGCTTTCCGGGATATCATTTTCCTTATCGATGTCAGTGATTTTGAAAAGTTTCAGATCACTTGATATTTTCTTTACTTTACCGCTAAAAAGAGATACCTCACTCTCCTTTTTTTCTTGAGTAGGAGGTGTGATTGCTTTCATTGATGAAGGGGAACTAATTCCTTGTTTGACTTGTGAAGAGGATTGTTTGCCAAGATAAAATGCACCGCCAATAAGACCAACGATAAAAAGGGTTGAGAGGACAGAAATCACAATAGTTTTTACCATATTAGTATAATGATACTATGTATCTTCTCAAAGATAAACTTGCTGCAGTAATAACAACCAAACCCGATGTAATTCAATTTGCAATGGATAGGAAATACGAAGAAGCATGGATTATCCCACTAATAGAAGGACGTCCTCAAGATGAAAAAATTAACACATATTTGTCTCACGAACCTTTCAAAACACTCATAGTCGAATATATCTGGAATTCAACCGATGATGGCTCCCGTTTTGTCCTTACATTTTTTCTGGATTCAAAATGTAAACTTCAAAATCCTCAACTATTCATGAAAATATGCCTTGATTTATTTTATGGATACGCCGGTTTTACACATCTTATTGACACATTAGATTCAGAAGTTGTCGGTCATACATATCTTCTAACCAAGAACGTCCATTCAGTAAACATTGGAGTATTCAATCATTGGTTATCGGTGGGTCCAGTAGACGTATGGAAAATTGGGGAGGAATATAATCCGCTGATTATTTCTCAAAAGATTAAGGCGCGCCCTAATGTAGAAAAAACCAATTTAAATTATCAAGGGCTCCTTTTCCGCTTTAATACAGACGGCTTAGAAGATGGTCCATACTATGGTGTTAAAACACCGTGTTGCAAAAAGGAAGATTTAAACTGGTGTCTCGATTATAACAAGATAGACCATTGGATGCGTACAATGCTTGGAATCTGATGATATTTGCTACAATTGAAGAATGAATTTAGAAGAACTACGTGCCTTTCTTATTGATGCGAACAAACATACCTATTCCACGGGCGATGAGTCGTTAAATACTAAAGAGAAAGACGGGTCTACAACTATTCTCTATCAAAATAATGGATGGAAATTTCATGATAATTTTTTCGGGGGTGAACCATATGGAGGACGTGAAGTTGTGTTTCATGAAGATTCTCCGGTATGGATGATGGTTTATTATGGATATATTGAAGCTGGTACGCCAGCTGAAACAATCTATCCGGTCCTACAAAAAGCATTAAGACAGATGCCACAAGACGCGCCATTTAGAGGGCCAGAAAAAATGAAAGAGGGGGAACTTTATTACCATAATATATGGAGTGGAACTATCGAAAAATTTTCCGGGAAGGAAACGATCAGTGTGAATGGCAAAATAGTTTACGAAGCCTCATATATCGGTGGAGTAGTTGATAGAAAAAAATAATTGCAAATACAAATATGATAAAAGGAATAATACTTGATGTTGATGGCGTCATAGTTGGGGAAAAAATCGGATACAATTCGCCCTATCCACATACAGATGTAATACATAAACTGAAAGAAATAAAACAGAAAGGAATTCCTGTCTCTTTATGTACTGCAAAACCGAGCTATTCTATAAAAAAAATCATCGATGATGCTGGATTGAATAATCTACATATTACAGATGGGGGAGGAGTTGTTATCGACCCAATTGACAATATTATTCTTAAAAAATATTTCATTGATAAACAACTTTGCAGAAAGGTTATTCAGCATTACATAGCTAATGGAGCGTACACTGAGTTTTACACGCTTACAGACTATTTTATTCAGAAAGACCAAAAAAACGAATTAACAAACACGCATGAACACATTCTTCAAAGAGCTCCTCAAATTGTTCAGTCACTTATTGAAGAAACAGAAAAACAAAATATGATTAAAATCATGCCAATCGCAAAAGACGAAGAAGAAAAGAAAAGGTTAACAGAATTATTTATACCTTTTCAAAGTGATTTAACATTAAGCTGGGGTATTCATCCCATCGCACTTCCACATCAATTTGGAATAATTACTGCAAAAGGTATATCAAAAAAACAAGCGGCCCTTGAGATAGCAGATAGTGTCGGGATCAAACCAGAAGAAATGCTTGGAATTGGAGATAGTACAAGTGACTGGCAGTTTATCGAACCGTGTGGGTTTGCTGGGGCGATGGGGAACGCAAGTGAGGAGCTGAAAAATTTAGTTAAGTCAAAAGGTGATACTCGTTCCTTTATAGGAAAGTCAGTCGATGAAAACGGTATTCTTGATATATTTGATTTTTTTAAAATAGCATCCCAATGAGAACATTATTTCTCGCCTCATATTTTGCATTTGTCTCAGATCTTCTTCTGCCATATTTACCTAAAAAGCCAAAGGATTTGAAGCTTGCATTTATACCGACCGCTGCAGATCCATATAAAGTTAAGCCATGGTTTTATGGCGATAAAATGAAACTAAAACTCATGGGTTTTCAAATGGTCGATATTGATATAAAAAATAAAACAAAAGAACAATTATATGAAGCTTTGAGCACAGTTGATGCTATATTCGTAAGTGGGGGAAACACGTATTATCTTCTTGAGAAAGCGCAGACAAGCGGCTTTCTAGATGTTGCAAAAAAACTCATAGACAAAGGAATCATATATATTGGTTCAAGTGCTGGGTCTGCGCTTGCATGTCCAATAATTGAATACATTGAGGATTTTGATGATAAAAGCATAGCGCATCTTACCTCATTCAAGGGAATGGGGCTTATAAGCAAACTTATCTATCCCCATTATGGAGAGGAGAAATATAAGATAAAATTTCAAACAATAATGAATAGATGGATTGCAAAAGGATTTGACGTGCTTCCTCTTAGAAATGACCAAGTATTAGTGATAAACGGAAGTAAGGAAGAGGTCCTTTCAACAATATCTCCTTGACTTATTGCAAATGATTTGCAATAATATATACATGAAAGCGATATTGGATTTGATAAAAAAAAGAGGTCAGCGCATCACGATACAAAAAAAAGAAGTATTGGAAGCGCTACAAAAAAAACCTCAAAGCGTTCTTCAGATATTCAACTCCATACAATCAAAAAATAGCACCATAGACAAGGCAACCATATATCGCATATTGGCGAATCTCATAGAACTTGGCGTCGTAAAGGAGATAAATTTAGGGGGGAGAGAATCGTGTTATGAGCTTTCCAACTGTGAGCATCACCATCATCTTGTTTGTGAAAACTGTGGACAAGTTGAAGATGTGAAGCTGTGTGAGGATATGATCCTAAAGGAAGTTCAAAAGAGATCGGATTTTAAAGTAAAAAACCATTCGTTAGAATTTTTCGGTATCTGCAACAAATGTCAATAAAAAATGCTTTTACCGGTTTTATATTCGTAGGCGTGTTTATAGTTATCGCCTTCTTCCTTAATAAGAACATATCAAATTCAAAACAATTCAATTCAAACAAGTTGAAGGTTGCAACATCATTTTATCCATTGGCGTTTCTAGCAGAACAAATCGGAGGAGATAAAGTAATTGTGACCAATCTCACACCTCCTGGAGCAGAACCTCATGATTTTGAACCGGGTACGCGTGATATCGTACAGCTAGAAAATCAAGACATAATCCTATTAAATGGTGGTGGACTTGAGGGATATGCAAATAAAATCAAAGTGAATATTGATCCGAAAAAAACAAAACTAGTTATAGTCGGCCAACCACTCATGAGCGACCAAAATGATCCACATGTATGGCTTGACCCCATTCTTTATAAAAAAGAAGCAAAAATAATCACTGAGACGCTTATAAAAATAGACCCTGTCAATTTAAAAATGTACATTGCGAATGCCCAAAAGATTTCAGATATGATTGATGAACTCGACTTAGAGTTCAAAAAAAAGTTAAGTGACTGCAGGCAAAAAAATATCGTGACTTCGCATAAAGCATTTGGCTACTTGGCAAGCAGATATGGACTTCATGAAATTGCACTTGCTGGGCTTTCGCCTGAGCAAGAACCATCATCAAAAACACTTGTCGAAGTAGCTACATTTGCCAAAATAAAGAAAATAAGATATATCTTCTTCGAAGAATTAGTCAGTCCTTCAATTGCGCAGACGATCGCAAGGGAAATTGGAGCGCAGACTCTTATATTCAGCCCACTTGAAGGACTGACAAAAGAAGATGTCATTGCTGGAAAAAACTATTTTACTGTCCAAAGAGCAAACCTGATGAATTTACAAATTGCATTGGCGTGTCAATAATGAATACCGTTCCTATAATTAGCCTACGAAATGTTGTCTTTGGATATGGAAGAATAAGTGTCCTTGATGGGGTCAATATCAATATAGAAAAAGGAGAGTTTGTCGGATTGGTTGGCCATAATGGAACAGGAAAATCGACATTATTAAAAATAATTTTGGGAGTCCTTACCCCACAGAAAGGCAGTGTTAAGCTTTTCGGTATTCCAATCAATAAATTTAAGGATTGGCACAAAATTGGATATATCCCCCAAAAAGCTGGGCTTGCCGTTTCACATGTCCCTATAACCGTTGAGGAGGTCGTCAAGATGGAAGAGACAGATGATGCCTCGGTCGATGAAGCTCTTACATCAGTAAATATGCTCAGCTTCAAGAAAAAACTTCTTCGCGAACTTTCCGGTGGTCAACAACAAAGAGTGTTTATTGCGCGTGCGCTCGTGAAAAAACCGGAACTACTAATTCTGGATGAGCCAACTGTCGGTGTGGACGTCAAAACGCAGGAAAAATTTTACGAGCTTATGCAAAAGTTGAATCATGATTTCCACCTGACACTTTTGTTGGTCTCTCACGATCTTCACACGATTTCCCATCAGGTACACTGTGTAATGCAATTAGACAAGAAGACTATTCCATACGAAACCAATACATGTAATATTATTCATACTCACCATAACGATGCATCTCATAACTGATCTTTTCCAATATGAATTCATGATTCGAGCCTTTTGGGCAGGAATAATTGTCGCAGTGATCGCGCCACTTATTGGGAGTTTTTTGGTGGTTCGCAGACTTTCACTTATTGCAGATGCATTATCCCATGTCGCTTTAACTGGAGTTGCAATTGGCCTTCTGTTGGGAATAAATCCACTCATAACCACTATTCTATGTACAGTCATTACCGCATTTGCCATAGAAGAAATACGATCAAACGAAAGTATATCTGGAGAGTCAATACTTGCGATGATACTTCCAGGAGGACTCGCCTTAGCATTAATACTCATCAGTGTCGCTAATGGATTCAATGTCAATCTATTCAGCTATTTGTTTGGAAGTATCACGACTGTGACCAAACAGGATGTGTGGATCATCTTGGCGTTGGGAGTAATCATAATCGGCATTCTTATCCTTTTTTATCGGCAGTTCATGTATACATCTTTTGATGAAGAGAGTGCTCGTACAAGTGGAATCCCTACACGACTCATCAATCATATATTTATGATGCTTATAGCACTTACTGTTTCCGTTGCCATGAAAGTGGTTGGTGCACTACTTATTGGGGCTCTTATGGTGATTCCAGTTATTTCATCTATGCAGATTATCAAAGGATTTAAAGCAAGTATATTTGTATCAATTTTGATTGCCCTTATTAGCGTTTTTGTTGGCTTAATTGCATCATATTATGCAAATCTTCCCGCTGGAGCGACTATAGTAATAGTCTCGATCCTTTTTTTTGTAGTCGTTTCACTCTTAAAACGAGCGTTATACCGCTAATAAGAGAATAATCTTTCTTCTAGGCGCCAAAGCACCATTTTTGTAGCATATAAGCCGTTGCAAAAAAGAAAGTTGGACATGGTACAATGAAAGATCGTATATATTATTTTATTAATTCAATTTCTATCATATGGACGAAGCAAAATGCCCAAAATGTGGATCAGCTCTTGGAGAAGTAGTTACAACAAAAACTGGTAAAAAACTACAGCGCTGTTCAACCGGTTCATGGAACTCTGAAACACGTCAAACGGAAGGGTGCGATTTTGTAAAATGGCTTCCATTTGAGCCGGAGGCAACAGACGAGAAATGCCCAAAATGTGGAGAACCGCTCGTTATAACAATGACACGTTTTAATAAAAAAATGAAGAAATGTTCCACATCAAAATGGGATGCGAAAACGAAAACCGCAAGTGGATGTAACTATTTTGAGTGGATGAAGGCGCCTATTGAAGAGCTTGATGAAGAGTGTCCACAATGTGGGGCAAAACTGGTACAAACGGAAACCTCAACAGGAAAAAGGATGAAAAAATGTTCAACCGGTGGATGGGATAGGGAGACTCGAAGCGCAACTGGTTGCTCATACGTAGAATGGCTTAAGTAATAAATGAAACCGCAAGAAAAACTATACCTTTATGGTGCAGAAAGACTCACAATGGGTGAGCTTTGTGCACTTCTTATCCGCACTGGGCGGAAGGGTAGATCTTCGTCGCAAATCGCTGAGGAGCTTACTTCTCTTATCGTTAAAAACAAAAGCAATATAACACCGGAAATGTTCAATGGGATAAGGGGAATAGGAAGAGCAAAAATAAGCACGTTGTGCTCCGCATTAGAGTTGGGTCATAGGTTGTATGGGAATAAAAATACACAACTTATATTGAAGCCTAAAGATGTCTGGCTCCTTATGAGAGACGAGGTACAGAAAAAGAAAGAATATTTTGTCGTATTTTATCTCAATACCAGAAACCAGATGATCCAAAAAGAAATAATATCTATAGGTTCATTAAACGCAAGCATTGCTCATCCACGGGAAGTTTTTGAACCTGCAGTACGGCATCATGCAGGGCAACTTATATTATCACATAACCATCCATCCGATGATCCAACCCCTTCTCATGAGGATAGAGAGACAACAAAACGGCTCGTTCAGGCGGGAGAGTTACTTGGGATAGAGGTGGTTGATCATGTTATTGTGACAAAGGAGGGGTTTGCGAGTATGAGAGAGAAAAACATGATGTAAAATTGAAACATGAAAAAGAGCGAAAACACCTTCATCAAGAAAGTCTGGGATTTCTATAAAACAAATAAACGCCCTATGCCCTGGCGCATAGATACTTCCCCATATAGTATTTTTATTTCAGAGGTTATGCTCCAACAAACGCAGGTTGCACGTGTGCTGATAAAATATCCTCTTTTTCTACAAACTTTTCCCGATTTCAAATCACTTGCTCACGCCGATACACAAACGTTACTATCTACATGGCAAGGAATGGGCTACAATAGACGTGCGTTGTACTTGAGGGCTGCCGCATTGATTATCGGGGAGAGATATAAAGATACTTTGCCGAAAAATATAGAGCTTCTTGACGAATTACCTGGAATTGGATATGCAACAGCTTGTTCGATCGCTGCATTTGCATTTAATATGCCGGTTCCCTTTATTGAAACCAATATACGTCGGGTATACATCCATCATTTTTTCTCTGAAGAAAAAAAGGTTGATGATAAGGATATCCTTACATTAGTATTAAAGACAATTGATAAAAATAATCCTCGTGAATGGTATTGGGCACTGATGGATTATGGAGCTTTTCTTGCTAAACAAGGTGAAAATCCGAATAAAAGAAGCTTACATTACAATAAGCAAAAAAAATTTGCAGGTTCCATCAGAGAGATCCGAGGTGGCATATTACGCCTATTGTTAGAACATGCTTATTCTCAAAAAGAGCTAGCAAAAATATATACAGATGAACGATTGTTTACTGCACTTGAACAACTGATCAAAGAGGGCTTTGTTATAAAAGATAAGGATCTATTTAGAATATCATGATTTTGGCACCATTGCATAATTCACTATGACAAAAAAGGAACGAATAGATATAGTTATAAGGAAGTTGGACCTATTATTCCCAAAAGCAAAGATAATGCTTCATTTCGGTAATCCATGGGAGCTTTTGGTTGCGGTTATATTATCCGCTCAATGTACAGATAAACAGGTAAATAAAGTGACTGTGAATTTATTTAAGAAATATAGGACACTGGATGATTACATTACGGTTGACAGAAAGGAATTTGAGAAGGACATATATACAACTGGATTTTATCACATGAAAGCAAAACATATTTTACAAAGCGCTTCTATTGTAAAAAATACTTATCATGGGGAAGTACCTCGTACGATGAAGGAAATACTCCAGCTCCCCGGAGTCGGAAGAAAAACCGCCAATGTGGTTTTAGGAAACGCATATGGTGTCGTCGATGGTATTGCGGTTGATACCCATGTCGGTCGCTTGGCACGAGTATTGAAACTTTCTACAAACCACGATCCTGAGAAAGTAGAAAGAGATTTAATGAAGATTGTTCCGCAATCGCAATGGCTTCGTTTTACTTATCTTCTTATAGAATATGGAAGGGCATATTGCACTGCAAGGAAACATGATCACGATAATTGTCCATTGACTAACATATTACCCCATTAAGTTCCTAACTGCACCACGTGAATAAGCACCTTTTGTTTCTCTTCCTTTTTTGAACGCTTTTTTTCAATAAGAGACGTACCGAAATTAATATCCTTTATCGATGACAATACTGAATATATATTTTTTGTTTTACTTTGCAGTGCTTGGTTCGTAAATAAAGAGTCTTGAACGGCTATAGCATCTGTAAGAGCGCTGATTGTGCATCCGGTTGTCCGATATAAGAGAGATGGTTTATATATTTGCTCAAACGCATTTCTCAGATTACTTCTTACCAGAAGGGGATAGGCAGTTGAAGGTGTGAGAGATATTTCCGTTGTCCGATAGGAAAATTGTTGTGTTTTTAGAAAAAGAGATATCTTTCCAACAACATAGTTGTATTTTCTGGCTTTACCAAACGCATCTTCAATATGACGAAAGAGATAAGCCCAGAGAAGTTCTTTGTCATTTGTTGTTGGTGTAAATGTTTCTGTTTTAGACATCGATTTGTATGTGTCTTTTGGGCGAGTATCAATTTTGAATACTTTTTTACCATGAAGTTCAGACCATATCTCATGATAGGGTTTCGATAAATGGGAAGTGATGTATTCTTCAGAAAGAGAGGCAAATTCAAGAGCTGTTTTTATATTCTGTTTCTGAAGATAGGCTGCTGTTTGGGGACCAAGACCCCAAATATCTTGAACAGTGCACTGTTTGAGAAGGTATTCTATATGTTTTCCCTGCACTGGAGTCATACCCGATGGTTTGCGAAAAGAAGAGGCTAATTTTGCAAGCGATTTAGTAATTGATAGCCCAACAGAAACAGTGATGCCTAACTTTTCCTCCACCTCCCGTTTAATCGAAAGAGCTATTTCCTCATAACTTTTATGATGCATATATCTCATACCTTTAATATCAGCAAAGGCCTCATCAATAGAATATTCTTCAACATATGGGGTATAGTTCCTTATAATCGAAAACATGCGTTGAGACACAAGAGAAAATAGATCATAGTCGGATTCTACATAAATACAGGATGGGCAAACTTTTTTTATCTCATAAAATGTCATCCCTCGTTTCACACCCATCCGTTTCGCCTCGTAAGAAAAAGCGGTCGCAATCCCACGTTCTTTGCCTGTCGCAATTGGCTTTCCTTTAAGGCTGGGGTTTACGGACTGCATCACAGAAGCGAAAAACGCATCGCCATCTATGTGGAGAATTGCTTCGGGCCAGGAGTAATGAGAAAACATAAATATAGGTAATCTCCAGATTCTGTCACTCGTAATTTCCCCCGTCAGTACTCCTTTATTCCCAATAAATCAGGAACAAGGGAATAAAGATGCGTGCTGCCGGGTACCCTTTACTCGCGCCATCTGTTCAGCCTTCAAATTTAGCTAGTTGAATTTTCTTACAACAGCTTTGACTGTGCCGAATATTTGTAAATCCTCGTTAGGGTAAAATGCTGGGTATTTAGGATTAGCAGCTACAAGATAATACTGTCGTGTTGCCCGATCTCTTCTGAGTATTTTTAGTGTCCATTCACGGTCTATTTGAGCAAGGACAATAGCTCCCAGAGATGCGTCTTTTTTTCGTTCAACAATAACAATATCTCCTTCGTAGATACCAACTCCCTCCATTGAATCTCCACTTACTTTAAGGAGGAATGAAGATGCTGGATCTCTGATGAGGTAATCATCCAAGGAGAGATATTCTCGATTTTCTTCGGCAAGAATAGGGAATCCAGCTTTAATAACACCTAGATAGGGCAGTGCAAAAAGACGTGAAGTTGGAGCCAACTTATTATGAAGATCTTTTTGGAGAAATCCTTCCTCAATCCACTTATTCACGATCTTGAAGACAGCATTTTTAGAGGAAATAGCAAAAAGCTTCAGCATCTCCGAGTATGAAGGGAGACGTGAATTTTTTTTATAAAATTGCTTCAGTAGGGAAAGTCGGTCTTTCATAGATAATAAGGTAATGATTATTTAAATTGAACAATCGTTTACTAGTATAGTAAACATTCGTTCACTCTGTCAATGACCTTTTTACTATAGAAAGCATTAATATTTTTTTATCTGAAGAGAAAGACCAGAGGAGTCTACTATAAGATAAGAAGCTCTCCCGAATTGAATGAATCCTGAATTGGCGAATTTATTTTTTTTATCAATTTCTGCATAATGTGTGTGTCCACAGAGATACCAATTTGGAAACTTCATAGCGCGCAATTTCTTTTTTGTTCTTGAGTTTATGTGTCTCAATAATACGTTGTGAGGGCTATTGATATGGGTAAAAACATACTCAAATCTTTGTGCCACATTGTTAAGAACATAAAGTAATGAACGGGGAATAAATGGATATTCTATGTCTATAGAGTGAGCTAGAAGATGCCCATGCTCAATATGATATGTCATCTTGTTCACCGCTATTTCATGATTATCTTTTTGTTCTACTGAAAATAAAGATACCCTTTTGTCGCCATATCTTTTTTGATCGTGATTTCCATATAAATAAAGAGCCTTCTTCCTTATAAGAAGAGGGAACAGCTGTTTCCATTGAGAAGCCAAGAACTTGTCGAATGTCGTACGATAGCCGTCCCAAAAATCACCATTCAATATGATCTTATCACACGAAGAAATAAGCTCTTTAAGAAAGAGATACTTCTTTTCATCAAAGTGGTGATTTAAATGAACGTCTGAAATGATTACTGTTTTCATGCTTTCCCACTTGCACTTTTTTCTATAAGAGTCTTTAGAACACCTTGAGGGACTTCCTCATAATGTGATGGCTCTATATAAGAAACTCCACGTCCTTGTGTAAGCGATCGAAGGACTGTGACATACCCAGACATTTCAGAAAGAGGTGCATTTCCACGAATAATAGTTGATTTACCACGTTTATCCGTACCTAAAATCTTTCCTCTTCTACTGGACAAGTCACCAATAATAACTCCCATGAAATCATCAGGAACAGTGACTTCAAGCTTCATGATTGGTTCAAGAAGGGTAAGTCCTGCTTTTTTTGCTCCATCTGTAAGTGCCATAGATCCGGCAACTTTAAAGGCAATATCTGATGAGTCAACATCATGGTAACTTCCATCAACAAGAGATACCTTCATATCTGTCATTGGGAATCCAAGAAGGACACCTTTTTCCATCGCTTCAATCACACCTTTTTCGACTGATGGAATGAATTCACTTGGAATAGTTCCTCCCTTAATCTTATTCTCGAATTTAAATCCTTCTCCGCGAGGAAGTGGATCAAGAACGATGACACAGTGGCCATATTGTCCATGTCCACCTGTTTGCTTAATATATTTTGTCTCATGTTCAACGTTACCCTTTGTGATGGTTTCTTTGTATGCAACTTGTGGTTTTCCAACATTTACATTCATACCCATCTCAGTTCTCATTCGGTCAACTAAGACCTCCAAATGAAGCTCTCCCATACCTGACATGACTGTCTGTCCTGTCTCATGGTTTACCTTCACTTTGAATGTTGGATCTTCTTCAGCAAGGCGTTGTAATGTATAAGAAAGTTTTTCCTGATCTGCCTTTGTTTTTGGTTCAATAGCAAGTGAGATGACTGGTTCTGGGAATGTGATTTGCTCAAGAAGAAGTGGATGATCTTCATCAGCAAGTGTATCTCCAGTTTTCAATTCTTTTGGTCCGATAAGCGCAACGATTTCTCCTGCATACGCTTTATCGATTTCTTCTCGGTTATTAGCATGCATAAGAATAAGTCGACTTACGCGTTCTCTTTTTCCCTTGTTTACATCATATATATATGATCCTGATTCAAGAGTTCCTGAATATATACGTGTATAGGTAAGTTTTCCAACATGAGGATCAAGTTGAATTTTGAATGCGAGAGCGGAAAATTTTTCATCATTGATGAGTTTTCTTTCTTCTGGTGCTTCTGTTGTTGGATTGATTCCTTGTACTACTTTTAGATCAGCAGGGGATGGAAGGTATTCAACGATACCATCAAGCACTGGTTGTACACCTTTATTTCTGAGTGATGTGCCAGCGTATACAGGAACTACTTTATACGCAATAACCGCTCTTCGAAGTGCAGCTTTTAATTCTTCAATGGAAATCTCAGTTCCATTCAAATATTTTTCCATAAGAACATCATCTGTTTCTGCAATCTTTTCGACCATTTTTGCTCTCATCTCAGCAGCTTTTGTTTGAAGATCAGTTGGGATGTCAGTTGTCGAGTACTCAACACCCTTGTCATCTTTATCATATATGAATGCCTTCATTGTCATTAGATCAATGATTCCTGTAAACTCTTGTTCCTTTCCGATAGGGTAGGTAACAACGATTGGATGAGCACCGAGTCGATCGGTAATCTGTTGAGTTGTACCTTCAAAGTCTGCTCCTAATTTGTCCATTTTATTGATGAAACAAATACGAGGAATTTTATATTTATCTGCTTGTCTCCATACGGTTTCTGATTGGCTTTGTACTCCTTCTTCTGCGTCGAACACAACAACTCCTCCATCAAGAACACGAAGGGAACGCTCTACTTCAGCAGTAAAATCGACGTGTCCAGGAGTGTCAATGATATTAATACGATATTCTTTCCAGAATGTTGTGGTTGCGGCTGAAACGATTGTAATTCCACGTTCGCGCTCTGCAGGCATCCAGTCCATTTGTGTATCTCCATCGTCAATATCACCGATTTTGTAGGTTCGTCCAGTATAGAAGAGAAGACGTTCTGTTGTGGTTGTCTTTCCTGAATCAATATGAGCGATAACGCCGATATTTCTAATTTTATCTAATGCAACATTGCGATTTTTTGTAACAACACCTTGTTGAGCCATAAGTTTTATTAATTTAATCTAACATGTAACGCGAAACACGTAACACAGAAAAAACATCAGTGTCCCTACAAAGAACACGAAATGTTATATATTACAAGTTATACGCTTCATGTCGCTCACCACTTCAAGTGTGAGAAAGCTTTATTCTGATCTGCGAGTTTTTCAGTTTGTGCACGTTTAGAAACCGCTTGTCCCTGGTTTGCTGCGGCATCCTTCAATTCAGTATAAAGTTTTTCTTGGAATGTGCGGAATTCTTTGTTTGATTTTGCACGAGCAGCATCAACAATCCATGTCAGACCAAGGAAAAGTCTTCTTTCTTTCCTTACTTCTGTTGGGACAAGATATGAAGCTCCACCAAGTCTGCGTGGCTTAACTTCATGTTCTGGTGCCACATTTGAAAGCGCTTTTTCAAGTGTTTCAACTGGCTCCATATTTTCTTTTTTGAAGCGTTCCATCACTCCATATACGATTGCTTGTGATGTTGTTTTTTTCCCACCGATCATGAGATAATTGATGAGTTTTGCAACTTCAAAACTTCCATAAACTGGATCCTTTTTTGGTTGTGTTCTTTTGTATGAATGTCTAGGCATATATATTTAATAGATAATTACGCTGCTGCTGCTTTTACTTTTGCTTTTTTTGCACCGTACTTAGATCGTGATGTAGTACGTCCGGTAACGCCGGCAGTATCAAACTTTCCACGAACGATGTGGTATTTCACACCTGGCAAATCCTTTACTCTTCCTCCTCGAACAAGAACGATCGAGTGCTCTGCAAGATTGTGACCCACACCTTGTATATAAGCAGTAACTTCCATTTTGTTGGAAAGTCTTACTCTAGCAACTTTTCGAAGAGCTGAGTTTGGTTTTTTTGGTGTCATTGTACGAACGACAGTACAAACTCCTCTTTTCAAAGGGTTATTCGTTTCAACATAGCGCCTATCGAGAGCATTAAAACTCGCTTTAAGTGCTGCTGCACGTGATTTTTTAACTCGTTTTTGTCTCTTGTGTTTCAAGAGCTGGTTTATTGTTGGCATATGTGTTTACAAATGTACCGTAATATTTATCAATAAGTTCCTTGGTAACAGGAATTAATCTGCCTATTATAACATTTTCTTTTAATCCGAGCAAGTTATCTGTTTGATTTTTGATTGCTGCATTGCTTAGAACCGATGTTGTCTGTTCAAATGAAGCTGCTGACAACCAAGAATCTGTATAAATTGCTGCTTTTGTGATACCCAATATGGAAACTTTTCCACTTGATGGTTTTCCTCCGATAGCGAGTGCTTTTTTATTCTCTTCCTCAAATCGGATTCTGGAAACAACCTCATCTTTAATAAATGATGTATCTCCTTCATCTTCAATGGTTACTTTATCACTCATCTTGCGTATTATGACTTCAAAATGTTTGTCATGAATTCCAATTCCTTGGGATTCGTACACTTGTTGTACTTCATTCAAGAGATAAATTTGTGCTGCTTTCAATCCCTTAACCATAAGGACGTCATGTATGTTAAGGTAACCTTCTGAAAGCTGTGTTCCCTTGATGACCATATCGCCATCTTTTACTTTTAGTTTTTGTATTGTTGGAACAACAAATTCTTCTTCTTTTTGAGTTGCATCCTCTGGAACAATCTTGATTGTATACATTTCACGATCTGTGTCTTCCTTGACGGACACTTTTCCATCAATGTCAGCAATTGGTGAAACGATTTTTGGTGTTCGTGTTTCAAACAATTCTTCTACACGAGGAAGTCCTTGTGTAACGTCTGAAATAACGATACCTCCAAAGTGTCGAACACGCATGGTAAGCTGAGTTCCTGGTTCTCCAATGGATTGTGCTGCCATGACTCCAACTGGAACACCAATATCAACCAATTTTCCTACTGACAAATCGATTCCATAACATTTCTGGCAAACACCAAACTTTGATTGGCAATGAAGAGGTGAGCGTACTCGGACCTTTTTAACTCCCTTTTTCTCCAAGTCCTCAACAGCAAATTCATCAAGCATTGTTCCTGCTGGGAACACGACTTTTTTGTGTTCATCAAGAGCATCTTGTGCTAAGAATCTTCCTCTGATTCGTGCTTTGAATTTATCTCCACGATCATCTGAGGTTGTAATCTTAAGTCCATCTGTTGTTGTACAGTCTTCTTCTCGAACAATCATGTCGTGTGAAACATCAACCAAACGACGTGTCAAGTATCCTGCATCAGCTGTTTTAAGTGCTGAGTCAGTCAATCCTTTTCGTGCACCTCGGGCTGAAATAACATACTCAAAGATTGAAAGCCCTTCTCTATAGTTAGATTTCGTAGGCACTTCAATGATCTTTCCCATAGGATCGACCACAAGTCCCTTCATAGCCGAAAGCTGCTTGAGTTGTTCTTTTGAAGCACGAGCTCCTCCAGACTTGATAATCATTTTGACTGGGTTTTCTTCTTCAAGAATATCCCATGTCTTTGTTGCAAGGTTTTCTGTTGTTTCAAGCCATAATTTATTGCTGTATCGTTTCTTTTCTTCGAGTGTCAAGAATCCTTGTTCATAATTCTTTTGCACTTTCATGACTTCCTTTTCTGTTTCGGCAATTATTTCATCTTTTTTATCAATGATCTTACAATCGAATACTGAAGATGAAAGACCTCCAGCCATCGTTGCACCCCAGAATCCAACTTCCTTGAGCTCATCGATAAGAGCACCTATCTTTTCATTGTCATTAAACATCTTCATTGCTCTCACAATGAGATCTTTAACATCAACTGCTCGTATATCTGCGTTAATATATCCAAGTTCTGCTGGAATTCTTTGATTGACAAAAATTCGTCCAACACTTGTCTTCATAACTTTTCCATTGATGTTGACAAGAATTGGTTTTCTCAAAAGAATATGTCCTACGTGATATGTGCTAACAGCATCATCTTCATTTGCGAATGTAGACAATTCCTCATCAGGAACATTTGCAAAATGAGCATCAAGTGTTGTGAGGTAATAAATTCCCAAAGCCATCTCCTTGATAGGAAGGGCAATAGGCGTACCATCTGATGGTTTCAATAAATTTTGATGTGCCATCATTCTACTTTTCACTTCATTGATTGCTGTTGTTGAAAGTGGGACAAAGACTCCCATAGCATCTCCATCAAAGTCTGCATTATATCCGGCACAGACTGCTGGATGAAGCTTGATGACATAAGAATCTGTAAGTACTGGATAGAAACCAAGCACTGACAATTTGTGGAGCGTTGGTGCTCGGTTTAACAGTACTGGGTGATCCTTCGTTATTTCTTCCAAGATGTCATAAACGACTGGTTCTCTTAGTTCAAGGAAATTCTTTGCACTCTTAATATTTGGTGCAAGCCCTCTAACGATTATTTCATGAAGCAAATGAGGTTTGAAGAGCTCAATTGCCATTTCACGAGGAATACCACATTGATTAATTTTAAGTTCTGGACCGACTGCAATTGTAGAACGTCCTGAATAATCAACACGTTTTCCAAGGAGGTTCTGTCTGAATCGTCCTTGTTTTCCTCTTAAGATATCAGAAAGTGATTTTTGCACTTTTGATGCGACACCTTGTGTGCGCGCTCTTCCTCTGGACTTTTGTAAGTCAAGAAGTGAGTCAACAGCTTCCTGCAACATTCTCTTTTCATTTCGAAGAATGATTTCAGGAGCACCAAGATCAATGAGCTGTTTTAAACGATTGTTTCTATTAATAACTCTTCGATAGAAATCATTCAAATCAGATGTTGCAAACTTTCCACCTGGAAGTTGGACAACTGGACGAAGATCTGGAGGGATAACTGGAAGAACGGTAAGAACCATCCATGCTGGTTGAACATTTCCCTTCAGGAATGATTCAAGAATGCGGACTTTCTTTAACAGTTTATTTCTTCTTTCTCCTTTTGCACGAGTTAATTCTTCACTTGTTTCTTGATAAATTTTCTTAAAATCAAGAGTGGAAAGAAGATCATAAACAACCTCTGATCCCATTCCGACAGTTGCAAACCCTTCGATATCCTTTTCTCTTAAGAACAAATAATCCTCTTCTTCGAGAGTGTCATTTACTTTTAAGGCTTTTACTGTTTTTACGATTCGATCAAGGAAGGCTGTTCTTTTAGACTTATCTTCAATATATTTATCTGAAAGAAGTCTAAATTTTTCTCTTTCACGAAGATCGATTTCTTGAGTTGCAAGTTCTTTCTGCTCTTTATTAGTGATTTTTTTTGTTGCGACTTCCATTTGCTGTGCAAATGATTTCTTGAGATCTTGTTTTTTTACTTCATATTCTTCATCAAGCTTTTTGATCTCTTCTTTTGCCATACCTTCAAGCGTGTGCATTGTCTTTTTCTGCAATTCTTTATCGATTGCAGTAACAAGATAGAGAGCATAGTAAATGATCTTTTCAAGCGCTTGTGGAGGAACATCAAGAACGATACTAAGTGGAGTTGATGCTCCTTTGAAATACCAAATATGTGAAATAGGCGTTGCTAGTTTTATATGACCCATGCGTTCGCGTCGAACAGCAGATGTTGTCACTTCAACTCCACAGCGATCACACACGATTCCCTTGTAGCGAATTCGTTTGTATTTTCCACAGTAACACTCAAAGTCTTTAGTAGGTCCGAAGATGCGTTCATCAAACAACCCATCTTTTTCTGCACGGAACGTGCGGTAGTTAATCGTTTCTGGTTTTGTGACTTCACCTTTTGACCATTTTAAGATATCTTCAGGGGATGCAAGACGAATCTTAAGGCCGCTGAAGTCTAGAAAAAACTGTTCCTCCATAGGTTATTTGATGTAATCAATTGATAATCCCAATGCGTTCAATTCTTTGAGTAATACATGGAATGACTCTGGAACATTTGATTGTGGAATCTCAATTCCCTTAATGATCGATTCAAATGCTTTTGTTCTTCCTCGTACATCATCAGATTTGATGGTAAGCATTTCCTGCAATGTTGCTGGTACTCTATGTGCTTCAAGTGCCCAGACCTCCATTTCTCCAAATCTCTGTCCTCCCATTTGTGACTTTCCACCAAGTGGTTGTTGAGAGACGAGTGAGTATGGTCCGACTGATCGGGCATGGAATTTATCCTCAACCATGTGAATAAGTTTGAGGATGTATCCGGTTCCGACAAGTACTGTTCTATCGAATTTTTTACCTGTCTTACCATCATAGAGAGTTACTTTTCCATCGGTTGGAATACCCAATTTTGCAAGTTCTTCAGTGATGAATTTTTCCTCAATTTTTTCAAATACTGGAGCAACTATTCTCCAATTGTTTGATTGAGCGATAAATCCAAGAAGTGTTTCAAAGAGCTGTCCTAGATTCATACGAGCAAGAATGGAAAGAGGGGAGATGATTACATCAACTGGTGTTCCATCTGCAAGATAAGGCATGTCCCATTCTGGAAGTATACGAGAGATGACTCCCTTATTTCCGTGGCGACCTGCAAGCTTATCTCCGATAGTTATCTTTCGAAGTTCTGCTGTGTTTACGATCATTCTCTTGATAACACTTGGTTCAAGTTCATTTGGATCTCTTTTACTATCAATAATCTCTACGTTAACAACAACTCCTTGTTTACCATATGGCATTCGAAGGGAAGTGTCTTTAACATCTTTCGCTTTTTCTCCAAAAATTGCTCGAAGAAGTCTTTCTTCTGCAGTAAGTTCTTTTTCTCCTTTTGGAGCAACTTTACCGACAAGAATATCTCCACTCTTCATTTTTGTACCGACGACTACGAGCCCATCTTTATCAAGATTTGCCAAAACTTCTTCTCGGACATTTGGAATGTCACGAGTAAGTTCTTCAGGACCAAGTTTTGTATCGATAAGATCTGCGATAAATTCTTCACTTGTGATAGAAGTAAGAAGGTCTTCCTTTACTACGCGCTCAGAGATAACGAATCCATCTTCGTATCCGAGTCCATTAAAAGATGTGTATGCAACAACGAGATTCTGACCTAATGCAAGCTTTCCGTCATTTGTTGCAGGTCCATCGATAACAACAGAACCTTTTTTTATTTTTTCACCTAATTCAACTCGTGGTTTCTGATCAAAGATGACATCTTTACTTGTTCGCATGAAACGTTCAAGCTTATAGTCATATTCTTTACCGCTTTTTCCTTTTAATGTAACGCGTTGAGCATCAACATATTCAACAGTGGAATCTTCTTCAGCGAGGACTGTTCTTCCAAGTGATTGAGCGATTTTTTCTTCAGTTCCTGTACATACAAATGGTGCGCTTGGCTTTACCAATGGGACCGCTTGACATTGCATGTGAGTACCCATCAGAGCTCGGGAAGCATCATCATTCTGCAAGAAAGGAATAAGTGTAGCTGAAACACCGACAACTTGTTGTGGTGATACATCAATATAATCAATTTTTTCAATTGGTACTTCTGCGAGGTCACCCTTGTAGCGTGTTACGACGGTTTCATTGAGAATAAACCCTTTTTCGTCTACCTTAACACTATCGGAAGTAATATAAAACTTTTCCTCATCATCTGCCTGCATATATTCGATAACATCTGTTATTCGAGCTTTTATTTTTCCTCCAACAGTTGTTTTTTCAACTTTTTTATATGGGGTTTCAAGGAAACCATATTTATTTATCTTGCTAAACATGGCCATATAGGTCACGACACCAATGTTTGGACCCTCTGGAGATCTGATTGGACAAATGCGTCCATATTGAGAGGATGCGATGTCTCGGATTGAGAAGGAGGCACGCTCTTTTTCAATTCCACCAGGTCCGCCAACGGTGATTCTTCGTAGATTATCAAGTTCTGAAAGTGGATTTGTTTGATCAACAATCGTGGAGAGTTGATTCGTTCTGTAGAACGAATTGATCGCCATGATTATTGGTTTTGAATTGATGATTTGAGATGGTGTTGGGAATGTGTCAGATGGAACAAGACTCATTCTTTCCTTAATCTCTTTTTCCGTTCGAACCATACCGACACGAATGCCGTATGTCCCGACCAATTCTCCAACTGTCTTTAATCGTCTGTTTCCAAGATGATCGATATCATCAAAAGATCCTTTGTCGAGCGTGAGTTGAACTAAGTATTTCAAAATAGCGATAACATCTTGCTTTGACAATATGTGATGTTCTTTATCAATTGGCTGATTTAAATCAAGCTTCTTGTTCATTTTGTATCGTCCAACATCTGCCAAGGAATATCTTCTGTGGTTGAAGAAGAGGCTGTTTAATGTTTCGTATGCATTTTCAAGTACGAGTGGCTCTCCTGGCTTTATTTTTCTATACAGCTCGAGAACTGCCTCATCTTTTGATTTTGTCTTGTCTTTTTTAAACGTAGGAAGAATGTATTTATCAAGAAGTGTTTGGTCTAAATCCTTGAAGTGTTCCAGAATTTCAGTTGTTGTTTCGTTATCGAAGATGCGAAGGAAGGCGGAAGCAAGGAATTTTCTCTTTTTGTTGATTTTTCCTTCAATCGTACCATTCTTACTGATTGTAAAGTCAAGCCATGAACCGATATATGGGCGTACTTCAGCATTATAAAGTGTAAGACCTGAAGTCTTGTCAATTTCTGCAGTAAAGTATGCACCAGGAGACCTGACAATTTGATTGATGATTGCTCTTTCAATACCATTGATGATGAATGTTCCACGTGATGTCATCTTTGGGAGGTTGAAGAAATAGACATCCTGTCTTTTTTCAGCACCAGTTTTTTTATTAACAAGGCGAACTTTTACATAAACAGGGAAGTCGTAGGTGAGTTTTTTCTTAAAACAAAGATCGATTGTGTAGCGTGGCTTGTCAAAATAGAGGTCTTCGAAGTATAAAGCGAATTTTTTTCCTGTGTAGTCTTCGATGGGAAAAAATTCTTGAAGAATCTCTCGTACTTCTGTTTCCAGGAGCTTGTTCCAAGAGTCTTTCTGTATCTCGATCAAGTCGAGTTGCTTGAGATTGTTTTGTTCCTTTCCGAGGAAAATTTGTGACATGGAGTTAGATTGGGCTTTAAGATTTCGCATCGGTCTTGTGTGGGGCAAAAATTTTATGATAACAAAAACAATCCCTCCTAAAACAGGGGGGTGAAAAGCTTCTCATTTATACAATATATAAAACGAAAAGTCAAGAGCTCTTTGCTGCATATTGGATTTTATCGAGGACAGCCGTGACCGTTTCTAAAATAGAGCCCTTTGGTTTGGCTGCCTTTTTCGTTGATTGAGGCGTCGTGTGAGTGAGTACTTTGTGTATATTCGTATCAAGATCTTCAGAAAAGGAAAGAAGTAGTTTGAGGCCATTTCGACCATTTTTTGTGCCAAATGCATAGAGAATCAGGCCAGCTACAGCACCACCTGCAAGAAAGCCATTCCAGAAATTTTTTGCTGTTGGCTCATTTTTTGTCATTTTTTTTTGGAGCAATTATCTCAAACAGCTTAAAAAGCGCTTTGAATCCATTCATGAAGCCAGAAATCTCCTCAAAACCTTTCTCCATGCCGACGCCGATTGATTCAAAACCAGCTGTAACTTTATTGATTGTGCCCAATGTCTTCTTTAATTCTTTCAAGACGAGGATAAGTTGGATGCCGACGATTACAGAAAATACGGTTGTTGTCCCGAGTGTGATGATGAGAAGGATCTGCATGGTGTCCATAAGTTATGAAAATGAAATATTTTTAATGCTGGGATTTTTTTTCTCAGACCAATACTTGTTAGCTAAGTATATAGTGTCGAAAGTTCCTGCGTCAAGCCAATACCCATTCAGTTCTGCCCAAGTAAGCTCACCTCGTTTAAGATATGCATTATTGACATCGGTGATTTCAAGCTCCCCGCGCCACGAAGGTTTACATGTTTTGATGAGTTCAAAGACATTGCTATCATAGATATAAAGTCCTGTAACAGCATATTCTGAAGGTGGATCTTTTGGTTTCTCAATAATTTCAAGGATCTTACCCTTATCTGTTTCATCAAAACGAGGTACGCCGAATCTCTTAGGGTCGGGAACTTTCTTCAAAAAAATATTCGCCCCTTTCTTAAAGGACTTTACCGCACCGGATATATCCGCATCTGTCGTATTATCGCCAAGAATGACGGTAATAGGACCATTATCTGAAAAATTCTTAGCTAAAGAAAGTGCATCAGCGATTCCTCCGTCAGGTTTTTCCTGATAGGCAAACTCAATATGATCGACGCCGAATTCCTTACCATTCTTCAAAACCGGAATGAAATGGCCCGAGTGAGGTCCGGAAACGATAACAAGAACTTCTTTTATTCCCGCTTTAACCAAAGTTTGGATGGGATAATAGATCATTGGTTTATCATAGACAGGGAGAAGATGTTTGTTGGTCGCATATGTCAATGGATATAGTCTACTTCCCAATCCTCCAGCAAGTATTATTCCTTTCATATTTTTTTACGGTTGAATAAATAACAAGAGCAGAAACAGAATAGTAAATCCAATAAGGATATATTCTACTACATGTGTCAAGCGGACCCGTTGTGTTTTTGTATGATGATACTGTCCCCAGAAGACATAAAACCCAACAAAGAGACAAATAATCATAAAACTGTATGTCCTATATCCTTGAAATAATCGTAAGAATAAGAGAAAGACGATGCCACCTGTACAAAGAAGTAGATAATCGAACAGATGTTTTTTTAGCTCCTTTTGTGCTGCATGGATCATGTGATGCATATGGCTTATAAAATCGCTCCTTGTTTCAATATAAATATGATACCAATACTGATAAATCCCAAGAAAAGCAGATGAGCAAGATGCTTTCCTCTCAAGTGTAAGATGTTGAGTCGAGACGCAACAGCGAAATCAAGCAGTATCGCTAATACGATAAAGGCAATGAAGAGAACATTGAGGTTGTAGGTGAAGCGTTTACCATTTACAGCAGCCCCAGCTTCTTTTTTTTGAGTGAGACCTAATATTTCTTGTTTTTGAGGAACTTGCTGAACGATGGGTTGTGTATCATTTGGAGTTGTCGGAATAGTCTCATTTTTTACGAGCGGTGCCCCGAACATCTGGACGACAAGCGTAGTCTCTTCGCCGTTAAGCATGCCGTTTACCACAGCATATCCGACTTCCGAGTATTCTTTCCGGACGATGTTCTCACGGTGCGTGGGCGAGTTCATCCACGCATCCACAACGTTTTTGGAGAACAAAAAATTTTTCGCCAAATTCTCGCCTGCAAATTCATATTGATACCCCGATTGTTTTATGAAATCCCAAGGGCTTGTTCCATCCGGCGCGAAATGAGACCAGTAATCCTTTTGAAACATATGGGCTGCTTTCTTTTCTGCTGCCTGAGACAATTCACTGTTTTCTTTCAAGGGAGGAAGACTTGCCTTAGCGCGCTCTTCATTTGTGAGCGAAAACAATTTTTGCGCTGTGATGTCTGTCGCAATTCCGAGTACATTTGAAAATGCAGGAACCTTTTTGCTGACAAATACCAATAAGATCGCTACGACAAGATAGGTTGAGAGCATGCTTGTATGGAGCGATTGAGCACGATAATCATTCTCTTCATGTGGAATGAAAAAATGACGAAGTTTTCTTACAAAGATATTCATAATAGTTTACGTACGAGCCGTATATTCCTAATGATACCATACATAATAACCATTCCTCCTATGTCAAAAAGGATGTCGCGAAGGGCTGCTTGCCTTGTTGAAATAAATAGTTGATGGAACTCATCTGTAGCAGAATAAAGGATGGCAACAAAAAATGGATAGAGAAGCGACATTCGCATTTTTATTGAAGCAAAAGTTCTGTAAAGAAGAAAAAAAAGAAAAGCGTATTCGATCATATGCAGAGACTTGAAAACAAAGAAATCACTTGTTTTATTATGTGTCATCCCAATACTTTTTTGAGAAGACATATAATAAATTATCCCCATCCATATAAGCGGAGGAAGCCAATAATATATATAGTGCAAAATCTTACGCATTCCTCATTTTAATGAAGAGAGAAACAATAGTCAAAGCACTATATGAAAACGAGACAGCGGAGAGGTATGGAACAGGAGACAATGCGTTAGTTTTGTTTGTGGTCATTTCACCAAGCACCTCTCCTGCCTGTATCGAAGATTGTTTTTTTGAAATCGTTTGAGCCGTATTTTTCGTGGCAATCTTCATTAAAGGAGTGGATTGTGTAGTTGTCTTATTTCCCGTAGGTTTGATCGTTGTTGGTGATTGGGTGTGGGTGGGGGATGAAATTATTTCAATACAACCATTGTTTTGCATATTTGGAGATGGGCTTTGTTCGCAATAGGTATCTTCATCGAATGATATTCGTCCAATACTGTTTCCCCGTATAACTGTTCCGTATTCCATACTGTCTTTTTCTTGTTTTTCAGCATTGAGAAGTCGAACGGTGTCACCAGTGTTATTAAAAAGAGCAGAGGAAATATCAATTACCTTATATTCATAGGGATTTATTGTGAGTGAAAAACGTTTGGGTGCACCACCACTATTTTCTTTGTCGTCAATATACCAATCAACAAGAGTAGCTAAATAATCATTTGCGTTATACAACTCTACCCACTCATCATAACCAACATCAGGATAAGGAAATACTTCCGATAAATAGATGGCGTTGTAATCCGTTAAGGGAATGGGGGTTGGCGATGGAGAGGGGATTTGAGTTGGTTCTGGAGAGGGCGTTGGAGTTTTTGTTTCTGCAGGTGTTGGTTCAGGGGTCGGCGTGGGAGTTGGAATACAGGGAAGAAGCGTATCGTTAAAAAAACCTAATGAAGATGGTAAGACTTCCCATGTTTTATCTGACCTCCTGCTAAATGAATAGTCGGTTTCCGGCGCCTTTGTATATTGATAGGAATCGATGAGAATAGCAGAGGCTGTCGTTGGAGGGCTTGAATTATTAATAAGTCGTATCGTGTCGTTGGACGATTTATTGAAATTGAAATCACCACTGAACACGAGACAAGAAAGGGGAGGGATAAAAGTGTTTGAAGGTATAGTGAAATATGTTGACCCACCAGAATCATCAATATACCAAGATGAAATATCCGCACTTATGGAGGAATCTAGATTATACAGCTCAACCGTTTGCGTCGGCTGTATAGCTACTTCGTTCAAAATAACCGATGAATAGGTGGGACGCGAATACACAAATAAAAAAATAATTAAATAAACAAATATCAGTTGGAAATAACTCATCAATATTTATTAAGTGGGGAAAACAATATACATGCAACGGATTATATGCTACAAAACATATGTTTCAGGTCGTTATGAAAGTAAAAAAAAGCGCTTAGTGACTACATGCTGATCTTATCAATTTCACGAATACTCCCCACAGAATAATGATCTGTAAATGGGATATTATGTGCATTTGGTGTATATGGATCATTCATCATATAGTTACCATTTGAACCGCTGATAAGAACAAGGAAGTGATCCGGCATCGGTCCCCCATCATAACTTATGCCAACTATAACTGGACGTCCTGCACTTAGTTCACTATCGATAGAGGAACTGATGCGGGTTGAAGTGGTCCCATCTGCAACAATCGTTTTATTTAGGAATGCAGGATAATAGGATGCAAAATTAAATGGATTACTATTGATTGTAAGTGGAGTCACACCGCGGTGTCCAAAATGGGTATATACCATCGCCATCGATGTCACAAGACAACCGTCGGACGCAAGGGTATACCCGGTATTATTGAGTGCATATCCTCCCCACTGTGAATCACGCTGATTGTAATAACAACCCCAGTCATCACAGACAGTTTGATTAGAAAGAAGAGAAGATCCTCCTTGATTTGCCACAAATCGACCGAATCCTTTAAGTTGTGCCTCAGCTTGTGCAAGTAGTTGTTGGTATGTTGTCTCATCATTATTTGTTTCCGCAAGAAGCTGTTCCTTTTGTGCCTGCTGTGTTTTTAAAGAGGCTTTTTGATTATTCAGATTTGTGACCAGCTGATTCAGTTCCTGTTTTTTTTGTTCGCGTATGACTTTTTGTTCTTCATAGCTCGATTTCGCTTCTTGTACTTGCACCAATAGTTTTTGATTATTGTTTTGAGTCGATCGTTGATACTTTATTTTGTTCGTAAGTTCACTTATATCTTTTGCCTCAAAAAGAAGTTCGATGAGGGAAACAGATCGAGTTTTATATCCGCGTGCAATTTGTTTAAGGAGTAGTTTACTTAGCGTATTTAACGAGGTGTCCAAATTATCTATTCTTGATCCGAGCTTCTCGATCTCGCTTTGAGTCTCGACAATCTTCTGCTCAGAACGTTGGACTTGGAGCTCCGTTAACGATATCTGCGTGTCCATCTGTTGTATTTGGCTGCTGAGTGTATTTTTTTGATTGCGGATATCAACAAGCTTCTGTTCGTATTCTTTTATTTTATTCGTGAGATCTGTATTTTGTGCTTGGGAAAAATGTGTGGCAATAAATATGACGAAGACGAAGAAAAGAAACCCTATGCATTTTTTAAACAGACTGAGCATGCTTCATTATACAGAGGTACTACGGATCATTTCCATGTTACTTTATACGCTTCCAAATAAAAACAAGGGGCACGTCTTGCACTGATACGACATAGACCTTTTTCCATTTGGAATTTAGTTTCAGGAAACGAGTCATATCGGCTCTACTGACAACCATGTAATCCGCCGTTTCAGCACCTGTATCATAGGGCGATATTTTCACATCCTTACGAATGCGGGGAAATATATATTTCGGTGTAACAAAGAGAGCTACTTTTGAATCGGTCTCTGCATGTGTTCTTAGCCACTCCTCAGCTTCTTTTTGGCCTTCTCCCCACCAGCTTACCTCATATCCATCTTTTGCCGCATTCTCAACTCCTCCAACAAGTCCATTATAGTAATCTAGATAATAGGGGTGGATGGAAGTAAGTGTGTACAATCCATACAGACTGAGTACGACAACTAAAACAGCGATAAGTTTTTTTGGAACGCACCATTTTAAACCATACCCTATTAACAAAAGTATGCTTGGATATATAGTATATATATAGCGAGTTCCACCAGTAGGGGAAGAAAATACTGCAAAAAACACTCCAGTTCCAAAAAACCACCATAAAACATACCACAGGGTTTGGTCCTTCTTTTTTATGGCGAACACAATTCCTACCAACAAGAGGATGAGATGGAAAATGGGCGTTGTTACGAAGAGTGACTTCAAATGATACAGGGAGGGAACTATTGTCCGTGTGTGATGCTCGAAGACCGTCGCGAACACTCCCCGGGGGAATTCGATCCATAAAAATGGCCATATGATAAATCCAAGGACTCCCGCTAATAGGAAAGATAGAAATACTGTCTGTGCTCCAGACAATATACTGTGTTTTTTATTGCTCATGATCCAAATTGCAATCCATCCCGCAAAAATAAGGAAAACAGATATATTGTTATACCGTGTCCACAAAAGGAGTCCAAGGAGAAGACCAAATAGTGCATTCCAATATAACGCAATAGTATTCTTTTTTGAGACTATGAGAAATAATAAAAATAAAAAGGCCATCAACATTCCAGACAACGATTCATATGTCACCAATCTTCCCATAGCAATGAATCTTGGAATGCTGAGAAATACTACTGATGTAGCCAGGCCAATCCAGAGCTCTCCCCATAACAGTTGAGTTATGCAAAACACTATCGTGATAGTGAGCGCATTGCAAATGACTGAAAATAATCGAGGAGTCACATAGTCATATGGAAAAACAACAGCAGTTGTCCCCTGTAGTCTTGCATAATAATTTCCGTCTTGGATATATTTTGTGTCTTCTGCAGAAAGCGTATTTCTTGTATCGAACGTCTTTATGTCTTTCAGATAGAGATATCCATATATATATTTGGCAACTGGTGGATGTTCAATGCCATAAGACCAATCCGAATAATTATATTTCCCTTGTGTGATGTTGTTGATTGCGGTTATTCCCGTGTCTGTTTTGAATGGCTCATCCCATGTTCTTCCTTCAGAATGGAGGTCAAAACCTTGGATAAAAAAAGCAAGGCAAAAAATAAAAAACGCAGGAATAAGGAGCGATTTGAATTTTACTCCCATAGTTAACTTCTTTGTATTGAAAGATATTTACGTGTGGCGAAATATGTTGCAAACGCTGCAATTCCCATTCCAAACAAAGTCAATATGACGTAGAGTGCTCCTGCATAGAGAGGAGTTATTGGCCAAACGATAAGCTGATACGAACCTAGATCGACAGACAACTGTTCAATCCCCCGCAAGTATGATTGCATAGATGGGAAAAGCAAGTATAAGATGGTCGCAAACAGCCCATACACAACGGTTGCGGAAACAAATCCAAGGAATACCGCCTGCTGCATAAATGGTCTGCGGACATATCCGGCTGATGCCCCCATAAGTCGAAGTAATTCTATCTCATCCTTTCGTAGGGTGACCTTAAAATGAGTTATCGTCATAAGGATGATGCTTGTCGTCGCCATAAGGAATGCAAAGAAACCAAGAGCCATCATACGGACAACCGATGTGAGCGAAAGAAGTTTGTCTACAACATTCTTTTGAAAATTAACCTCATCTTTTCCGGTGACCTTATTAAGCCTATCTGCAATTTGGGGGAGGTAGGCTGGTTTTTTTGCAAATATCTCAAGGGAAGCTGGAAGCACATCTGGGCTTACCATTTCAAGAAGAAGGGGATTATCTTTGTTTAAATCTTTATAGAGATTGAATGCATCATTCTTTGAAATATACTTAACGGATTCAACCATTCCTGTTTTCTCCAATTCATTTTTTACATTCATGATACTTGTCTCTGTTGTTTCATTTTGGAAATAAATGGTTACCTGTGGACGTGATTCGACATATCCAAGAAGTCCATAGAGAAAATTAATACAGAAAATAAGGAGAAGCGATAGGAAAAGAGAGAGAAATAATGACGAAAAGACTGCGAGCGATTGATATGGTGTTCGGCGGAGAGCGATAAGCATTTTCTTCATAGTTCATACCCTCCTTTTTTCATGTCCTTTGCAAGCCGTCCTTTTTTTAGAACAAGTACGCGCTTTTTCATACTATTAACAATGTCAGTGTTATGAGTCGCGATGACAATTGTTTTATGGTCCTCGACTTTCTTAAAAATCTTCATGATGTCCCATGTTGTTTTTGGATCGAGATTACCAGTTGGCTCATCTGCAAGGATAATTTGTCGGTCACCGCACATAGCTCGGGCAATTGCGACCCGTTGAAGTTCTCCTGCGGAGAGCTGGACTGGGAAATAGTAGTCTCTACCTTCAAGCCCCACAAGCGAGAGTACCTCTCGTACTGCAGTCTTGATTTTTTTCAGAGGTAGTTCTTGAATATGTAAGCCGAGTGCAATGTTTTCAAAAACATCCTTATCCTGGAGGATTTTAAAATCTTGAAAGACTACCCCGATATTCCTACGGAGTTCTTCTATTTTTTTGCTTTTTTTGCTTGAGATATCAATGTCATTGACAATCACTGACCCACTTGAAGGATACAGATCACCAAGAATCAGATTAAGAATGGTCGTTTTACCAGCTCCAGAGGTCCCAACAAGAAAGGTAAACTCATTTGGTTCTATGGCGAATGACACGTCATCAAGCGCAACAGTCCCTAATGGATACGATTTCGTGACGTTTTCAAATTGAATCATGAGTTCTTATTTAATTTCTATCAACCCGACGTCCATTAACCACCCAGCCTTTTGTCCCTGGAATGTTTGACCCCACACTTTCACTTTTTTGCCGACATATTTGGAAAGATCAACGGTGCTTGAAGTCAGGTATGCGTCTTGAGAAATTCCACCCGGACGTTCTATGTGAAAATTTCCTTCTCCATCTATTCCACCCTCCCTTAAAATCCCTTCGGCACTGTCCTTAAATGTTGTTTTGTCAACGACACCAGCAGCCTTATCTGTTTGTACAGCGGACGGTGAACTGGAATTAAGGTTGATCTTAGTAGATTTGTTTGCGAGTAAGTATCCGCCAATCGTTCCTCCGATCAAAACAATAACTGAAAGTACGATAACTACGGGAAGCGGAAGCATTTTTTGTGTTTCTTCTGCATTCAATGAATGCATAAATCCTGATGTTTTCATATGTAACCAGCATACCATTTATCAGAATAAAAATCTATATATCTTTAAGAAGCGTCGACATTTTTACCTTTAATTTCCGTGCGATTTTGTGAAGTGTCCGAATCGATGGATTAGCTCGTCCTTTTTCAAGTCGTGTCAAATAGGTCCTATCCATATCCGCAATAAAAGAAAGATGATCTTGAGATATGTTTAGTTTCTTGCGAATAGAGGCAATCCGCATTCCGATTTTTAAGTAAACAAAATTTCCTTTCATGGCCTTCATGCCAAAGGATAGAAGGGTATGAGTTAAAACACAGCGGCTTATAAGCCGCAAAAACATATTTTTAGCTTATTAGAAGGCCAAAAAAAACGCATTAGCGGTCTTGGCTTTATTTCGGCTTATTCAAGGAAATCTTTAAGTTTACGAGCTCGTGTCGGATGTTTTAATTTACGAATTGCTTTTGCCTCAATTTGACGAATTCGCTCTCTGGTAACTTTAAATTCCTTTCCCACTTCTTCCAATGTCTTTGGTTTTCCATCATCAAGCCCAAATCTCATAATAAGCACTTTCTTTTCGCGAGGGGAAAGTGTTTCAAGCACCTTATTCATTGCTTCTTTAAGAAGTTCCTTTGAAACTTTATCATAGAGAGTCGGCTGAGATTGATCGCTCACAAACTGCTCAAGAGTCGCTTCTTTATCATCTCCAACTGGCGTGGAAAGTGATTTTGGCTGTTGCGAAATCTTCATGAGGTTTTCGATTTCATCAGTCGTAACAAGCATTTCTTTTGCGATTTCCTTTACCGTTGGTTCTTTTCCGAATTTTTGTGTCAGTTTCCTTTGAGTTTTGTAGAAGCGATTGATTTGATCAACCATGTGTACTGGAATACGGATTGTTCGTGATTGATCGGCGATTGCACGAGTTATTGCTTGGCGAATCCACCAAGTAGCGTATGTGGAGAATTTAAATCCACGTCTCCAATTATATTTTTCAACTCCTCGAATAAGACCTTTGTTTCCCTCTTGGATAAGATCAAGGAAAGAAAGACGTCTTCCAAGATATTTTTTTGCGATCGATACGACAAGACGAAGATTGGCGCGAATCAACTTTTCTTTTGCCTTATCGCTTCCTTTTTCGTATGATTTTGCAAGCTGGATTTCCTCTTCGAATTTCAGAAGTGGTGTTTTTCCTATTTCTTTAAGATACTTTTTGATCGGATCAAGTGATTCACCATGTTTTGAGGTGATCAGTTGCTCCAATTCCTTTTCCACTTCTTCAGCAGACTTGTGAACCTCTTCCTCTTCTCGTGTGGAGATGGTTTCAAAAATGTCGATTCCCTTTCTGAGTGCATCATTGAAAAAGTCGTCTATTTCAACAATATGTTTTTCAGGCTCGCTACAAATCAGGAAGATATCATCTTGAAGTATAAAACCATCATCTTCACCTTGTTGAAGAAGTTCCTTAAATGTCTTTGGATTCTTTGGCTTTATCATAGCTCCTATTTTATACTGTCGAACCCGTTTTTTCCAGCTCTTTTAATTCGCTCTGAAGTCTCTTCAAATCCTCTTCTCCTGTGGCTGTTTCGCTTCCTAAAGCCTCTTTTAGCTGTTTTCGAAGATGAAAACGTCTTATTTCGTGGGCCGTTTGGACTAGTGAAAGCGAAGTCGTGTCATCATCTGCAATCGCTTTAAGATAGAGTTCGTCAGCAACAGAGGCGATTTCTGGGGGGAGCGACTTGATAAATATGTTTATTTTGAACTCCTCGTCAGGCGACATGTCGACCAATGACGAATACAGCTTTCCATATGCAGGTACAGAAAAATCATCTGGAAAAAGAATGGGTTTCAATTCTTTTTTCAAATCCTTCAGTGTGGGTGAATGAAGAAGTTGTTCAAGAAGATATTGTTGTAACACTATTTCTCGTTGTTGTTTTATTTGCACAACCTCTTTTTTTTGGTAGGGAACATATCTTTTTCTTCTATATGCACGGACAACCTTTTCAGCGCTTTCTTCACTTACATCAAGCACTTTTGCCAATTGTTTTACGTAATATGATTGCACAATGGGATTGGTGATTCCGAATAGAAAAGGAGCCATTTCGTCGCCTATCTGTTTTTTGTTAAACGGATCGGTGGGTGGGTATTTCTTTATAAATAACGACATCAAGAAATCATAAACAGGAATTGGTTTTTCCAATGTCTTTTTGAATTCAATCTCATTGGTCCTCATCGCTTCATCAGGATCTTTTCCTCCCTCTATCTGGATGACACCAAGTTCGAAACCCATAGGTTCTGCAACTTCAATAGCTCGACGAATTGCCTCTTCGCCTGCCTTGTCTGCATCAAGCGCAAGGAAAACACGATTTGTGAACCGTTTTATGAGAAGTAAGTGTTCAGTTGTGAGGGCGGACCCCTTAATTGCCGCTATTGTGCTGACTCCATATTGGTAAGGAGTTATCATGTCGAATTCTCCTTCGACAAGAATGATTTTGTTTTCTTTCTTTACGGCGTCTTTCGTTATATTGAGACCAAAAAGCATAGATCTTTTATGATAGAGCGTTGTTTCAGGTGTATTTACATATTTCGCTTCCTGATTTTCATTATTAAGCAATCGACCTGAGAAGCCGACAGGAGTGTCTCTATGGTCTTTAAGAGGGAACATGAGGCGGCCACGAAATCGATCGTATACAGAGCTTCCATACTGTTTTTGCACACCAAGTCCCGATGCCACAAGCTCAGTCGAAGTAAATTTTTTTGAAATCAGAAACCGTGAAAGCGAATCCCATGACGATGGAGCATATCCCAGCTGAAATGTCTTAATGATTTTTTCAGAAACACCTCTCTTTTCAAGATAGTCCCTCGCTGGTTTACCAATAGGGGATGTGGTGAGAATATAGTGGTAAAACTCTGCGGCGCGCTGATTGGCAAGTATGAGCCGTTTCTTTGAATCGGCAACTGCATTATCGATATGGCGTGTTTCGATTTCCACTCCATATTTTTGAGCAAGATCCTGAAGCGCTTCCGGAAAAGATACATTTTCAATTTTCATGAAAAATGCGAGCGCATCTCCTCCTATCCCACAAGACCCAAAACAGCGCCATAGTTGTCTATCGGCTGATACGACAAATGATGGGGTTTTTTCCTGATGGAATGGACAAAGACCTTTAAAATTCCTGCCGGCCTTTTTTAGTTGGACGTATGAACCAATGAGTTCTACGATATCGATCCGTTCTTTTAGTTTTTCTATCGCGCTTTCCATGTTGACTCATTGTACCAAATGCTACTTGCTTTTTTAGTCATGTTGACACTATAATGGAACTACAAACGTATGCTCTATATCTATATCGGTCAACATGTAATTAAGGTGCTTCATGTAAGCAAATCACTTTTGGGGCAGTATAGTGTCCAAGAAGCAGAAAAGAAATTTAGTGTTCAGCTTCTAAAGGCAGGTAAAGTTGCTCACACCGATATCGTTGCTTCAGCAATCAAAGAAGTGGTCTCCCATCTCAATGGGGGTGCCACAAAAGAAAAACAAGTTTCGCTCATCCTTCCTCAGGAAGCCTTCTTTTTTACTCGATCAGAGGTCTCAAACGATATGGCCGCATCTGCAGTCATATCCTTCATGAAGGAAAAGGCAAAATCAGTACTTCCAGCTCACTTGGACAATGTCTATTTCGATTTTGTCAGTGCCGAAAGTGAAGATAAACGTATCGTAAGTTTGTTCGCAATAGAAGAATCATCGGTACAGGGATATAAAGAAACACTTCAACTCGTCGATCTTCAGCTCGTTTCGCTTTTACCCGACACACTTTCATACTACAAACTATTTGAGAAGACACTCCGTAAAGGAAAGATAGAACATATTTTGTATGGATCATACGAAGAAGATATGGTAAGTGCATATCTTTTCGACTCTTTCGGTCTTCTTGAGAAAGAGGCTTTCTCGGCAAAACTCGAGAAAGGAAAGGGAGTTGAAGAACCATTCAAAAAAATCAGAGGAGAATATGAAGATAAGCATCAAAAAATAAACAGACTGATTCTTTCCGGCTCATTATCCGAATCCGTTAGACAAGATACATTTACAAAAGATATTGGAATTTGGACAAATCCACTCAAACGCATATTGCCTCATTTTTACGCCGAATATTTGAAGATGTTGGTGACACTGGACAACAAGCCGTTCCCAATATTACAGTTTGACGTATGTTTTGGAGCTTTGATATTTTCAATTGAAAATAAGGGGTTTACACTTCTCAAAAACACATTTAGCCCTTCGCTTGCGGTTATGTCACAATCACCAAAACAAAATCCTTTCGGACGAGTAAATACACCAAAGATTCGCATTTCTAAAGAAATCTTTTTATTTATTGCAGCATTCGCAGGATCATTTCTTGTAATCACTCTTCTTACACAATCACCCGCCGGATTTAATATGAGGCTTCCACAGTTCATCGCGAAAGCAAAGCCAACACCAATGCCAACCGCAATCCCGACGCCAATTCCATCCCCGACTCCTGAGATTAAAAAAGAAACACTTAAAGTGAAAATATTGAATGGATCCGGTACTCCTGGAAAAGCGGGAGAGGTAAAGACGGTTATGAAAGACAAGGGGTATAGTGATATCGTCACCGGCAATGCGGATACATTTGATTTTGAGGTAACACAGGTAGCAGTAAAGAAGGGGAATGAATACTTGGGTAACCTCGTGATGTCAGAGCTTGTGGAATTTGCAAAACAGGTAAAAGTAGCTGTGCTTGATGAAAAAGAAAGTGCGGATATTGTTGTAACTGTGGGAAAAGACTTCAAATAGAGTGATATAATAGGAACTTCGTATGGATAATGAAAAAGAGGAACTACAGAGAAAACTTGATAACATCCTTGCTAAGGCTCAGCTACCTACAAAAAAACAAGAGGTTTCTGAATTGGAGAAATTGACGTATGATGGAAATTTTTGGGGGAATCCAAAAACAGCAGCCGACACTCTTAAACGCATTTCAATATTAAAAAAAGAGATAGATGATATTGAGATGATGCAGCTTCTTATAGAAGAAACCGACTTGAGGGAAGCGGCAAAACTCATAGGACAGTATGAAATACTCATGTTCCTTTCTGGTCCTTATGATAAGGGTGACGCCGTTTTTTCTATTCATGCTGGGCAAGGGGGGACAGAAGCAATGGATTGGTCTTCAATGCTATTTAGAATGTATACACGTTTTATTGAAAGAAGAGGCTGGTCATATGAGATGGTTGATAGAGTTGATGGAGAAGAAGCCGGAGTAAAAAGCGTAACGATAGCGGTACACGGCCAATTTGCCTATGGATATCTAAAAGCAGAGGCCGGTGTCCATCGATTGGTTCGTCAGTCTCCATTTAATGCTGATAAACTTCGTCAAACTTCATTTTCACTTGTTGAAGTCCTTCCGTCTATCGAAGACAAAGAAATTGAAATTAGAGAAGAGGATATTGAATGGCAGTTTTACAGAGCGGGTGGGCATGGAGGACAAAATGTAAATAAAGTCTCAACTGCTGTGCGGCTTATTCATAAACCGACAAATATAATAATTAACTGTCAGACAGAACGCGAACAACTCAAGAATAGAGAAACTGCAAAAAAGATTTTACGGTCAAAATTATGGCTCATCGAACAAGAGAAAAAAGAAAAAGCAATTGAAGGATTTAAGACAGAAAAAATGGCTTCGTGGGGCCACCAGATTCGTTCGTATGTACTTCACCCATATAAGTTGATCAAAGATCTGAGAACAGGATATGAAGAGTTTAATACAGAAAAAATTCTTGATGGAGATCTTGATCTCATGATTGAAAGCTTCTTGAAGAAACAAGCATAAACTACGTTAAAATTCTAAACACTTAACTTTAAACAAATCATAAATGAGTCAAAAAGTCTAAACAGTAGAATGAATTGTCATGCTGAACTTGTTTCAGCATCTAGAGTTTTCATGAGATCCCGAAATAAATTCGGGATGACATAGGGTTTAGTATTTGAGATTTCATTTGGTTGATATTTTTTGTTTACTGCGGTACAGTTAGGTATGACAAAAAGTGAGGTTTCACCTACACAGCGTATGCTTAATGTTTGGGCGATAACCCTTATCATTTGGAGTTTTTACAGAGCAACCTTTCACTCAACACTTCCTATGTGGTTTGATGAATTCATTGCAAAGCCATTCGTTTTTTTGATTCCTCTTTATGTCTTCATTACCAAGTTCAAGAAGGCATCTCTTTTTGAATCATTAGGTTTTACAAAAAAACACAAATTGGCCGATATCCTTTTCGGATTAGGTATAGGATCTTTCTTTGTCGTGATGGCCTTACTTATACGGGTTATGAAAGGGGGGAGCGTTGCAATTCCTGGAATCTCATCAGGAATGATATTGTGGATTTTTGCGTCAATTGCCGCAGCTGCACTGGAGCAGATTCTATCGACAGGATTCATATTCAATGGCTTTTACAAGGAATCAAGAAATATTCCACAATCTCTTCTCATTTCCGCAATTCTGTTTTCTTTTTTGCATGTCCCAGCCTTGTTTAGCGCCGATAAAATAAACGGAGCGGTCCTAATGCAAACAATGATGCTCAACATCATCTTAAGTCTAACTACTTCAACGGCATTTCTTATGAAGAAGAATACAATGGTTCCGATCATCATCCATGCACTTTATCTTTTGAGTCTTCCGATACTGCTTTAGGAAAAAATCATAAACCATAAACCCTAAACACTAAAAAAAGCAAGGTATATGTAATTGTGATAAGGACATTTCAAGTAAGAATGTTGTATTTATTTGTTTAGGATTTAGAGTTTAGTATTTAGGGTTTAATAAATCTCACTTCTTATATATCCCAAACATCGGTTCTCCGTTCACTTCAATATATTGGACTTTTTTTTGTTCAAGTGGGGATAGTTGTTGCATATCCGCTTTTGATCCGATGATGGTTGAATTATTCTCAACTTCTCCAGGTTTTTTGAATGTGAAGACATACTTATCAAATCTCTCAACCTGACCGAATCCATATTCATCGGCTGCAGTTAATGATGCCTGTTTTTGATATTTTTCAGGTGGATACTGTGTGAAAAACAGTAGGAATATATATGGCATACCTAAATCCTTTGTTATATAAAACGTGTCTGTTGTTTTGTATTCCTTTTGAGTATATTGGACTAATTCTTTATATCCTGCCTGCCAACTATTGATAGTTGTCAGTCGTTTTGGATAATGGAATAAATAGAAATCCCATTGTGTGAGCAAGAAATAACCAAATAATCCAATGACAAAGACAATAATCAAATAGGAACGCAAATGTTTTTTTAATGAATAAAATAATTCAACGCTTCCATATGCGGCTATAACTGAAATAGGAACGAGAAGAAAAAGTGAGCGGGTGAGTGACGATGCGGCCCACGATAAAGACGCTGAAAGGGGAGAAAGAAAGAGAATGAAAAATAAGACATATCGCCACTCCTCTCTTTTGCGGACTATGAAATATATTCCGGCAAAAAACAGCAAGTATTCAATAGGCGTGATGAGTCCCATTCCTTTGTATCCGAATCGATCATTCGAATCCCCATTTTGCAAAAGAAATTGTGGGGAAAAGTAACTTAAGTGTTCGAATGTTATTTCGCGCAATCCAACAAGAAGTGGATTATAGAGATAGCGGAATCCACCCTCCGTTTTCAATTCCTGGACTTTAAGTTGAATGCCACCACTTGAGAAGAAGAGAAGACTTTTGAGGCGTTCGGGTTTATATAGAACATCACTGATACTAAAAAGCGCAATAAGTGAAATGATCAAGATGAAGACAGGAGCTGCTTTTTTTAGCTGTTTTTTTTGATAGGTATAGATTATGGCCATTACGAGAAAAAGTCCCGCAAACAATCTGCCTGGATGATATGAAAAAAGCATGAGGAGAAGTGAAAGTGAGAATAATACAGAAGTTATTATTGTCCTTTTTTTTAACAATCTGATGAGAAGGTAAAATGTTGTCGTTGTGAGAAATGCAGCAAGATATGCTTCGTGTGTATGTCGCGCAACTATATGGAGCCCAAGAGATATGGCGCTGAAAAAAGCAGCAAGGATTCCATAAATATCTCTCTTGAACAATTCCTTTGTAAGAAGATAGACAGCAAGTGGGAATAACAACGAGATGAATACATTGAGTGCGCGTGCGCCTGATTCATTCAATCCCATCAGTGCAATAAAAGGAACAGAGAAATAACTATAAAGGGGCATTTTATAATCCCCAAATGACTTCAATCGAAGTGGGAGGGCAGCGCCATATTCATCCTTGCCGGTTTTCAGTAGTGAATATGCATTATAGCCAAATGCCGCTTCATCCGCATTAAACGCAGGAGGGGAAGCGATTTTGAAATTGATTATTGTCAAGAAGAATGAAATAAGTGAAATGACGATGAGTGACGCTATTGTTATTTTTTTCATATTAATTAAATTGTTGAAATATTTCCTTATCTGTTTTCTTCCACGATCTTTTTTGTTGATTTCTTTTAGCTACAATCTGAGGGAAAAGAAGCAATGCCATCCAAAACCCCTTAAGAAAGGACATTTCTCCCTTAAACGGATATGTAAAAAGGTTTTTTACAAGATATAAGATGTGTTCACCCAAATAGTTATAATCGGAAATGTTTTTCCAGATAGTGATCAATTGATTACGATAAGCGATTGTATCGATTCGTGATTTTTGAAAATACGTGGCGATTGTCGATTCATGGTGGTGTTCGACAAGTACATGAGTATCAAAATGAATAGTGTAGCCTGCTTTCCAGGCTCTGTATGACAGGTCGATATCTTCCCAATAGAATGGAGAATAAAGGGTATCGAATCCATGGATAATATCATACTTTTTCTTCTCAAAAATCATACTTCCACCCTCAGCCCAGCCGTTAACGCCATGGGTTCCCGGATCTCCCTTGCTATGACGGAAGAATCCATGGGACCAATATATTTTATTCCTTCCCACATGTCCGCCATTTTTTTCAATCTGCTTGAAACTGACTGCGAACAAGTTTTCATCCTCCTTAAAATGCGTAAGTGCTGAAAGATAAGAGTTATCTTTCAAGGCAACATCATTATTGAGCAGAAAAATATATGGATATTTTGCAGCTTCAATTCCTACCGATACGGCGCCAGCAAATCCTAGATTTTTTTTATTTTCAATCACAACAATTGAAGGGAAAAGTTTTTTTATTTCTTCAGTTAAGGGGATCTCAGGATAATCGTTCACAACGATAACTTCGCACTCTTTTAGATAAGGAAGATTGATTACAAGATTTTTATATAGTTTCTCTTTTCCTTTGTATTGTGGAATAACGACTGAGATCATTTACTTGATTGAAAAAAGTTTTCTAACATGATGCGCAAAGGTATTATATCGAAATGATTTGTGAACAAATTGGTATGCGGATTCTCTCAAATGGGTCTGAAGAACCGAAGAGTTTATCACATAGTTCATTTGTTGCAGAAGTTCATATTCAGATTTGAAAAGAAATCCGTTTTTTCCACTGTCTATTATTTCTCGAGGTCCACCTGCGTTATAACAGAATGGTATGGCACGAGAAGCCATAGCTTCAAGGGGAGTGATGCCGAGATGTTCAACCTGATAGGGATGGGTAACGGGATCTATATCTAGGCCCGTAAAATGCCAATAAAATGAGGCGTCTTTATACAGCTGTTGTAAGTCGCTAAATGAGATATTCGTCCTAAAATGTACAGAATGATGGCGGTATGCGTTTTTTAATTCTTCCACATATTCCTCATCTTCTTTTTTTACGCCACCAGCAAGGACCAGTTCATATTCCGGATGAATCTCATGGAATTTGAGGAATGACTGAATGAGCTTATCCTGTTTTTTTGCATGCAGATGTTTGAAGAACCTGCCCACAGTAAGGATCATTGGTTTTTTGTAGGGAGTTGTATCTTGGAATAGTTCCTCAGAAATGTATGGATACAAAACGGAAGAACGGATACCCCATGAGTGCAAATTCTGAGCAGTAAAATGAGAGTTAGCGATAAAATGCGAATTTGTCGTTTTTATGCTGTTGATTGGCGACATGTGATACAGTTTTTTATCCGGCACCATGCAAAATACAGCTGTCTGTTTTGCGGGGGAGAAGAAATAACTTCCGTCAGTCACATAAAAAAGCCATTCGAGAGGGGCTATTTTTTTTGCCTTTTCAACGAAGGTCATATTGCGAAGGTCTTTATCGAAACGAAGATTGTGAAAGGAGAGTTTCAATTTATTTTGTATATCAAAACTGAGATTGGTATTCCAGAAAATCACAACATTATATCCCGCTTCATCAAACACCTTCAGAATAGAAAGGATGTGCTTTTCCCCGCCGCCCATGACGTCAAGATAAGGGGTGTACAGACCGACGGTTTTTCTTTTCATAGAGGAGCAGGTAAGTAATGGTTTTCGAATAGCTTTGGTAAACGCTTTCCATTATACCAATTTTGCCGTCGAGATACCCTTGTTTCTTGAAAAGGCGTCTGTATAGTTCCCCAAAAAATTTCCTAAAAAAAGTTGGAACTGAAACCTGTTTTTTGGCGTGAAATAGCAAATCAGATTCTATATTTTCAAAAATGAGCGTTTTTTTTACCATCTCCTCGAGATTGCCATGAAAATAATGATGAAACGCATTCTTGAGATATCCCATCTCTCCGTCTATCTGTGGAGTTGAATGGATTTCATGCGGCCAGTTTTTGAATGCGGAAAGCTTTATGAGTCTCATTTGCTTATCCGGCCACCAACCACCGTGTTTAAGCCATTTTTTTCCTCCAAACATATTCTTGCGGGGAACCTTGAAATATGTTTTGTCTGTCTCAATGATGGTTTTCCTTATTTCAGATGCAAGCTTTTCGGTCATCCGCTCATCTGCATCAAGTATAAATACCCACTCAGATTTTATTTGCGCAATCCCAAATGCGCGCCCTGGTTCCACATATGATGAGAAGGGGAACGTGGTCACTATCGCACCATTACTTTCAGCAAGTTCCCTTGTTCTATCAGTACTTTCCATATCTACAACGACAACACTATCCGAAAGAAGCTTTGCTGAGGCGATACACTCTTCAATATGTCTCTCTTCATTATGGGTTTGAATAAGAACAGTTATTTTATTCATGTATATTATCGCAACTAAATTGTGGAACAAGTGAAATGCTTTCTTCAATCGCCTCTCGTTGGTTTCTTGTATATTTAATAAGATTTATGTTCTCATATCCTTTTACTATTCTTCGCTCCTGTACATTGTAGGACCCAAAATCCCTATCAGAAACATATTTATTATATGTGTCTTCAATATAACGTGTACATACGACAGCATGTTCGGGTATGCCTTGCATCGGCTCACGGATGATAAATTTCATCTCATATTTTTTTTGTGCATAGGGAATGAAGCTTTCATTAAATGTTTGTTTTTGTCCTGTCCAATAAGGGAGATACCCATATTTTTGTTTTCCGTATGTGGAATATAAAAATGACCAAACTGTATTAAAAAATAAAGGTTCAGAGATTGAGCAGATCGCAAAGTCTTTTTTTCCTGCTTCCAGATAAGTGTAATCAATCGCCTCTTTGGCATTCTTGAGGAGAGAAGGGGCCCCTGTATGAAGTGAATGAGGGATAAAACCATTTACGGTATACGTATAAATGCCATAGCCGACAATGCCACAAATACACAGAATCGACATAAGGTGTATATGATATTTTTTTATTTTCGACAACTCTATTAATCCCCAGGCGAAAAGGATGGTAAGAGGGACAAATACACTTCCATTAATAACCTCGACACTATGCACTCCCGATTTGAACGCAAACAGTGGAAGTGTGTTAAGTAGCCAGAGTATAAGAAAAACCCCAGCAGATGATTTCTTTTTGATGGAAATATAAATGGCAGCGAGTGCAACAACGATAAACCCAATTATTTTACTTGGAATAAATGAGAAATATATTCCTTGGGATATACGGTCATAGTATCGGATGAAAATAGAGGGTATGTAAAAAAGCGGATTGACGGTAACCGCAGTTGTGCCTTGATGTATGAAATATGCAAATAGTGATCTGATGCCAATAAATTTCCATTTGAGTTCAGTTATGATCCATGGAGAGAGAAAGATGCCAAGAAAACCAAGAGTGATAAATATCGTTTTTATTGTGGGTTTTTGTTTGAATATGAAAAAAAACAGCGGGTAAAAAAGGAAGAGGTAAATGAAATAGAAATTGCAATGGATAGCAAGTGAAATACCCACAGCACTCAAAGGGAGACCCCACTGTTTTTTCTTCAGGAAGAACAGTGCAAGTCCGATAAAAAATAGGGTTGTTGTCGTTGACATGGGCGAGGCATTTGAAATATAGCGCGCAAAAAATCCCTGCTCATACGATATTGCCCAAAAAAGTGAGGCTAAAAGTGCAATTGATTCTTTTTTAAACAACAGTTTTGCTGCCCAATAGACTAGAAAGAGCGTGCCAACATTGATCAGGACAAAGAAAAATGCCGCAGTATTCGGATTGAAATTAGAGAAAAAATAAATAGGAGCAAGAAAATAATAGAGAAGAGGGCCATTAAATATACCTTGTATATCTGTCTCTGGTCCGACAATCTTAATATCCCCTTTATATACCATGCTGTAAATCCGTTGGGCATCTCGTGCTTGATCGTATGCAAAAAGGATATTATCTTGCAGATTGATCATGCGAAGGAGAAGTGCAAGAAATGTGATGCATAAAAGTACAATGATGGTTTTTTTTGTCATCTTCATTTGTTTGGTCTTATTCTGTAATAACGAATTTCAACATCTTTTATCATCAATTTCTCGACGGTGTGGCTTTCTTTTGGTTCATGAACTATGAGCCAGTCATCTCTCCTTTTCTGGTAACTATCTGCCTCCACTATGAACCAGCAGGTTCCGCTTACCCACTCACTTGTTGGGTGCATGTTTTTTGTAAGGAGCAAATAATCATATGTATGAGGAATGACGGCGGGCACATATATTCTCAAGCAATATTCCTTGCTTTGGTCTTGATTTCTGATTATGTGGTTTATCACCGCTTCCTGTACTTGTAGACCATCAAATGGGGGTTTGGTCTTGGATGACTCATTTACATGAAGGATACTGAGACCGACAAGGCCAATAAGTAGACTCATGAGGAGTGCGCGTTTCGGTATGGTGAATTTTTTATACAAGTGGTGGCCAACAAGAGATATACATGCGAATACAAAAATATAATGTATTCCCTCATAATAATTTTTCCAGAAAAAGTCTTTATAAAGTGTTGCAAAAAAGAAGAGGCCGACGAGCAAGTAGACACAAAACAGGAAGAATGGCTGTGATTTAGATTTGTGCTTAATGATAGAAAATATGGTTAAGCCGAGTAATATCAGCATACTTACCAAAAATACGATACCAAAATAACGGTTGGTAAACATCTCAAAATAGTATCCCTGGAACAATATCCATCGTTCACTTACCCGATTTAAGTAGGGAGCTGGATTATTATAAAGTTTTGGATGAAGAAGGAATCCGAAGAGTACTTTGGTTTGCATCAATCCATTCTTGAGTTCAAAAAGAATTCGTGGAGCAAATCCAACGGTCAAACCCAATGCAAAAAAAATGCCCCCTCTTCGGATGATTGCAGTTCTGAGTGATTTAAATATAATGACCGCAATGAAATAAAGGGGAACGAGAAGGATGCCGAATGAAAGTTCAAATTCCCCGATGAGTGCAAGAGAAACTCCGAGTCCAAATAGGAGTTGAGACGAGGGAACTTTATTTTTAAATGTGTAGAAATTAAAGATGAGAAAAAACAGGAGTGAGGGGAGCACCATGCTATTATTCCCCACGAAAAGCGACATAAAAGTGAAGTACGGCGCAACAGTGATAAAGAGTCCAAATAAGATGGAGACGAGGGATCCAAATTCCTTTTTCAGGAACAACATGAGAACGATGAGAAGGACGAATTGAATTGTAAAATTGAACCAATAATAACCGATAGGTGCTCCGTTAAAAACCATATAGGGAATGGCTAACAGGTAGTACCACCAAGATCCATGAAATAGTCCATTTATGCCGGTTGTTGGTCCAATGAAAGGAATTTTATGTAGTCGGACAATATTTGCTCCTGCAATAAAGTCACGTCCTTGGTCATAGGTATATGCGACATAATGGGCAAGAAGTGAGGGCGCTCTATAGTAGATAAAAAGCGCACAAATGACAAACAGTATTCCTGCATATATCATTTTTTTCATACTCTATTCTAGCATATTTCAAGGCTATCAGGTACAATGAGGGGCATGATTATATGGCTGTATGGGCTTGTATTATTTGCACTCAGCATCTATTCGTATCTTCTCATTGATCCAAATATTACCTTCTTTCAAAACCCCTTGTGGGTGCAGTTTCGTGATTGGGCGGTTTATCTTGGCTATTATCGGAGAGATATTTCTTGGATTACCTATTTGATACTTTTGATACTCCTATTTATTTTTCACTTCATTCTTGTAAAAAAACATAAACATATCTCCATTATCTTAGTGGTAGGCATGATCACCGTCATTGGTTGTATCTCCTATCCATTCCTTTCGCATGATCTCTTCAATTACTTATTTGATGCACGTATTCTGACTCATTATGGCAAAAACCCCTATATGTTTATGGCGCTTGATTTCCAAGGAGATTTATGGACACGCTTCATGCATTGGACGCATCGCACTTATCCATATGGTCCCACATTCCTTCCATTAACATTAATACCTTCATTTCTTGGATGGGGAAAGTTTTCAATCACATTCCTTCTCTATAAACTGATGAATGGGAGTTTGTATTTCTTAGCGGTTTATTTGTTGAACAAGAAAAATAAAAAGGAAGCAATTTTTTTTGCTACACATCCACTTATCATCATTGAAGGAATAATAAATGCACATAACGATATGATAGCTATATCATTAGGTCTTATCGGTGTTTACTTGCTTGAAAAAAAATATCATATATGGTCTCGTATTTTTTTTCTTTTATCGGTTGGGATAAAATATATAACAGCTCCAATTCTCGGTCTTGGATTCGTGAAGCAAAATAAATTGTATTTGAAATTTCTGTTCATTGCCCAAATTTCCCTAATCCTTTATTTATGTTTTAAAATGGAGATTCAACCATGGTATTTTCTTTCACTCTTTGTTTTTCTTCCATATTTCAGGGGGTTTATAGAAAAGTTCTCAATTCTTTTTGCTGGACTATTGCTTTCATATTATCCTTTCATCCGATTTGGCGATTGGACTGCAAAGACGGTATTCATGAAAAGGGAGATAGTGTCTATCTTCTTCATTTTAAACTGTATTTATTTAGGAATTGTGTTTTTCTATGAAAGAAAGAAAAAGATACACGCATAATATTTTTGCAGTAGCTGCAACAATTGGTTATTTCATCATGGGATCAATAGTGAGTGTGGTGCGCTATTGGCAATATGATATCTGGTACTATGATTTTGGAATCTTTAGCCGGGCACTTTTTAATGCTTCTCGATTCAAACTCCCCATCATCGATCATTTCATAGTTCCGGGCAAAATAATTTTTGCCGATCATTTCAATCCAAGTCTATTCATCCTCACTCCACTTTATTGGATCACCTCACAACAGGAAATTCTCCTAATAGCCCAAGCATTCTGTGTTGCTCTCAGCGGCTATCTCCTTTATAGAATTGGTTTGCTTCTTCTTAAAAGTGAAATTGTTTCATTGGCGATAATGGCTTCGTATTTTTTATTCGTTGGACTTCAGAATGCCGTGATAACAGAATTTCATGAATTGACAGTCATGACATTATTTCTCATGGCAACATATTATTTTTTTGTGAGCAAGAAAAAAAAACTATTTCTGTTGTTTTTTCTCGTCACGCTTGGTTTTAAGGAAAGTTTGTTCTTATTGGGGGTTGGTATTGGAACATTCGTTTTATTTGAACGCAAAGAGTGGAGAGATATCGGTTTAACAGTGATAATATTTTCTCTGATATATGGTTTACTGACTACCAAATTTATTATCCCCTATTTTTCCGGTAGACCATACTATTATCTTCCTGGAGCAATAGATTTACACAATCTCTTTCAACCGGTAATAAAAATAAAGACACTTGTTTTGTCATTCGGTAGCTTTTTATTTTTGCCACTTGGGATACTTTCATTTTTTCCGTTATATGCATTTCACTTCGCTGCACGATTCTTATCTGATGGTTCAACACGTTGGGATTTAGGGTTGCATTACAGCGCTGAAATAGCGCCGACGCTTGCATTTGGGACATTGTTGGCGTTATCTCGAATACAAAAAATGACTTCAAGAAAAATCATTATTTTTATTTCAGTAACCACAGTTATTGTCAGTGCATTTCTGTTCCGTGTTATTCTTCATGGGCCATTTCTATTGGTGTTTAACAAAGCTTTTTACGAACACACGAAAACATTTATATATCTTGACCAACTTGTCGATAAGGTTCCTGAGAATGAATCTGTCGCAGCCCAAAATAACCTGGCTGTTCGTTTTATAAAACAACACTCGTATATCCTAAGAGATGAATATTGGAAGATTCCTGCAAACTATATCGTCATGGATATGCGAGATGGTCAAAACCCCAATAACTTCTTAGGGATTAAGGATGAAAGAAAATTATTGAAGAGTCTATTAGATGATGGGAGATATAGCTTACACTTCCACAAGGGTAGCGCCTATATTTTTAAAAGGAATTAGTTGAATGCCCTATTTGAAATAGTAGTACTTAGTTTCCCTGGCAACTCCCTCATCTTTATAAGTGGGAGAGAGGACTTTTATAAGAACCCCCGATTTATTTAGATCGAGAAATGAGCGTGATTCGGCATCCAAACATATATCTTCCATAAGGGTCGAATGGGGGAATTTGCCTCCAACCATATGAATTTCGGCTGCATTGCACTGCTGATATATTGTGCCATTTATTCTATACAGATCCGTTTTGTTCAGTTCAACCTGAAGATCCTGAAGAGTCTTTGTCGTAACTGTTTTTTTCGTTGCGATGTTACTGAGAAGATGGGAATGGATGTTTGAAGCAATGAGGGTTTTTATGCGATATCGTGTTGTTATGTCTGCGGCAGTGCGTTCTTGTTCAAAGAATGATTCACTGACCCGTTTATAATTCTGGAAAAGATATTTATAGGTGAATGTAACGGTTGAGAGACCATAAAGGGTTATCAAAACCGCAATCAATACCCATCTATTATTTTTTTGCAGTGAAACAAATAACCCCTCCATCCCTAATGCACAGAGGAATCCAATCCCGATAAGTGAGAACATAGAGCGTATGGAAAAGGTAAGCGAGTAACTGTTTATAAGTGATGAGATGAGTCCAATAATGGTAAATCCGGCAATGATGTAATACGAAAGCTCGTTTTTTCTGTGGAGAAGCGCTATTCCCAGAATGAGGAATACAACTAAGAACGGAAAAAACTGACCAGTGATGCCGTTGGTGTAGATTCCAACATAATCTCCTGTCGCAAATAGATAGGAAAAATCTATCCCTTTAAAAAAATTATGAGTAAGGGATTCAGTGATGATGGTGATTTTGTTATCGAAGAACTCTCTCATGGAAAAAGGAGCATCAGCAATGGAGCGGAGAAAATCCGTTTCAGTTGATAGCTTTTCATTATTTAGAAGGATAATTTCTGCTTTTCCTCGAAGGGCCGAATGTTCTATTTTTGTGCTGATGAAATAAGCACCTACTATAATGGCAGAAAAAATCGCAATAGCACCAATGGTTTTTAGGAAATTTCTTTTCTTTTCCAAGAAGAAAAACGCTAGTTCACAGTAGGGGATGATAATAAACAGAAAAGGGCGTATTCCTTGATAGGTAAAAAAACTCAAGAGTAACAAAATAGTTCCGGTAATCTTTTTTTTCTTGACATAGAGGGTTAATCCTAAGAGGCAGAAGAAATATGCCAAATGTGCCTCTATCCCAAGCCTTCCAATATGATAAAACCATGGAGAAAAAGATGTTATGAAGGCGCTCATTTGGCTGAGAGACTTATTTTTCGTTATCGAATAGATAAGTTCAAAGGTGAGAAGAGGAAAGAACAAGGAGGGAAGCATATAGATGAGTTTTCCAATGAGAGGAGATGAAATATTGAACAAATAGAGAAAGGGCACGGTCCAATACATACCGAGGAGTGGTGCTTGTGGAGAGATCCTATCGAATACAAAAGGAAGTGTGGTTCCATAGAGGTCCTTACCAGTTTTAGCAAGGGAAAGGGCTGTTAGGACAAGGTCGCGCTCATCTTTAAGAAAAAAATATTTATCAAGAAAGAGCATTCTCAAAAAAAAGAAAAAAAGGGAGAATATGAATATAATTTTCCTGTCCACAATATAAGAAATACACCTACTGATGACCTTTTTCATATTAATGGTTTGCAAATATGTAATTTTTCATCAGGTGGAGCTTGGTTCTGAAGGGTGCATGTTTGAGTCCGAATCTCATACGGTTTTTATCCAGGTAATTCTGCTGGAAAGATGAAGCTGCCCCGCTTGTTGATTGGCCGCTCTTATGCCATATGACAATAGAAGGGTCGTATTTTAATGATATTTTCGCTTTTGCTGCGCGTGCACAATAATCTGCATCTTCATAAAAAAGGAAGTATTCTTCGTCCCAATGGCCGATTTTATCGATAACAGATTTATCATAAGCCATCAAACAACCAGTGATGAATGTGGTATTTTCCTCTCTTTCATACTGTCCCTTGTCAACTTCATCCACCCCACGATGAGTCGTGTAGACATTTGCCCAATCAGTCACCCCTCCCGCATACCAGAATACATTTCCTCGCTCCTTTTCAACATATCGATCCTTGTGATATTCAAATCCCGGGTAATAGTATATTTTTCCTCCAATGATTGAATTTGGATTCCTTGCGATGCTTTTTTTTACATTTTCAACAAAATCTTTTCGGACAGTAACATCACAGTTCATTGGGCAGAACAGTTCATATCCCTCAGCGACCGCCCTTTTGATTCCTAGGTTGATACCATAGGCATATCCACCGTTTTTATCATGGATATATGTGACGTTTGAAGGATAGGAATATTCTTTTGGTTCTGGGGTCAAATCAATGGCAAATACATGGAAATCAGTGTCGGTTTGTTGGCTGAGTGTCGCAAAATAATCATCCAAAATGGTATAATTCTTGAATATTACGGTAACAATTGCAAGTTTCCTTTTCATTATGTTCAATTATATCAACAAGCTTCTGAAAAAGATAAAACCAGTTCATTACCTACTTGCAGCTATCGGTATATTGTTTTTGGTGAACTCCCAATATCTTGCCTATCCAGACGAATTTGTGAACATTCTTGGAGGAAAATTCATTCTCGAAGGGAAAGTACCGTATCGAGAATTCTTTGATCACCACCTTCCTGGCGCATGGTATCTTTCGGCATTGATCCTTCTTTTTTCATTCGGTTCATTCGTTAAGTTCAGATTCCTATGGGGACTACTTTCATTCATAGCACTTTACTTTGTCGGAAAGTTTGTGGAGAAAAGGAATAAGGATATTTACCCTTTCTTTTTGGGTTTTTTCCTTTTGTATCCAATGATAACGATGTATTATTGGACACATCTCTTTATTGCGGATGGCATTGCATTCTTGTTTTTCAGTTCGCTCTTCTGGATGCTTTTTTCCGAAAGCTATCAGGAAAAACATTCAATCAAAACACTGATTTTCTTGTCCCTCTGTAATGCAGCGTTTATCTTCAGTTCACTTACTTACATATATATTGCTCTCTTATTTTACGGATGGATCGGTGTTTTGCTTTTGAAATCATTCACGAACCGTACTCACGGAGAGAATCCATGGAGAGATCTCCTTAGATTCACCATCATATCCGCTGCGCCATTCCTATTATATGCGATTTACCTATTCATCTCAAATTCCTGGAAGGAATTTTATATTTCAAATTTCGTATATAACACTACGCTCTATATGCACGTAGATAACTATACGATGGGTAGATATTTCAATCCAATTAAGTTTGCTCTTACCATTATTTACAATTTCTTCACGACATATATACAACTGTTAGTTCGGATAAAAGAGTTCAACCTCTATTTCCCAGTAGATTTAGTTTTAGCACTATCGACATTCTTGCTGTTTGTATTTTTATTGATTGAAAAGCCGCTTATCGGCGTGATTTATTTCTTCATTCTTTCCTTTTCCGCTCCTCGAAGCAACCTGATGAAAATAGGGGAGACAGACTATCAATCCGGGCTTTTTATAGCGATTGGAAGTATTTCCTTTTTCCTTTTATTGTGGAGATATAAACATATCAAATTTTCTTTTGAACCATTTGAGTTGGTCCGCAAGTTCCTTGTTGCCTTGGTTGTTCTGTATGGTATTTTTGCCGGCATTTTTCTTCTGGAAAATACATACAATAAGTTTTATCTTCGCCACACTCAAAAAATGCCAAGTATTTATGACCACGCACCGACAGGTTTTTTCATCAATGATGTCGTGAAAGACGGAGAATACTATTGGATTGGCCCTTATGAGCCACACCAAGAATTTTTCGTAAAAGGGGCAAAGCTTCCCGGAAAGTTCCCGACGTTACTTCCACAATTCAGGGAAAGTGAATATTTCAGTAGCGAGTTCATTAAACAATTTGAAACTCATCCGCCAAAGGTGATCATGTACAAACATGAAGCTTCAATTTTCGGTACTCCGGCGATGGAGTTTGGCGCATTTTTTGTCGACTGGATGAAGGACAAATACATTGCTCTTGAGATGATTCCCGGGCTTACCGTCTTAAAGAGTCCGGAAACATTCAATATGAGGACAGATGTATATATTCTTATAAAAGATAAGGATGAATTATTGAAGAGACTTGCGGAAACGGGATATATTACATATTGAAATCACGGTTTTTATTAGAAAGTCATGCAAAAAATAAGAAGTACATTTAATAAATGTATTTTGTGGATTACCCAACACAAAATAATTTCATTGATATATATTATCGCTGCGGTCACGAATTTAGGCGTCATTTTTTTTAGCGGTTCAGTCTATTGTTTAAAAGACGGTTGTGGGATGTATATCGGAGGATTGCATTTCCATGATTCGCTATGGCATCTGGCTCTTGCAAATACCGCCTTCCAAAAAATTCCATTTCAATTGCCAATATTTGCCGGAACACCTCTTCAAGGATATAATTACTTTCTCGACCTTATTATCTTTCTACTCACGAAAGTTGGCATTACTGCGCTCGTAAGTTATTTTAAATTGATTCCGGTTTTATTTTTTATACTATTTTGCTATCTATCCTATCTATATGCAAAAAAAGAAAATAAGTCGAATGTCTTTATAGCTTGCTTCCTATTTTTTGTTTTTTTTGGAAGTTCATTCACATATATTCTTTCGCTCTATCACACCAAATCATTAAGCAGCTTTTTTTATGCACAGGCAATGCAGTCTGGCAGAATGCTTTTGAACCTGCAGTATGCAGTGTCCCTACTTCCGTTCTTAGGGGTATTAATTCTTCTCAAAAATAAAAAACTAAGTATTTTCAATACTCTCATGATTGGTCTTCTATTATTTTTGACGACAGGATTTAAATTATATGGTGGGGTAATGCTTATTTTTCTTATAGAAATGGATTTCCTATTGAGGATATTCTCAGAAAAAAAATATATACATTGGATAATAAATTCAACAATTGTTTTTATATCGTTCTGTGTGGCAATTCTTCTATTTTATAATCCTTTTTTGGCTGTTAAAACCGGAGCAATCTTTATATACTCTCCTTTTGCACTTGCAAGACCGATGATCGAGGCAGCTGATCACTTTTATATGCCTCAGCTAGTCCAGGCAAGATATTATCTTCAAGCGGTAAATCCCCATTCTCCTCGACTGTTTGCAATTGAGATGTTTGAAGTAGGGCTATTTATATTTCTAAATAACGGAACACGATTGGTAGGTTTGATTTACATCTTAAAAAAAGTCTTTGAAAAAAAGATCAGTAAGGATGAGATTGTGCTTTTTACAACAATCATTCTTTCAACATTTTTTATATTTACCTTCGTTCAAAAAGGGATGTGGTGGAATGTGATCCAATTTTATGGGTATACACTTTTTCTTATGAACTATTTTGCAGCGAAATTTTTATATGAGGTGCTTAGCTCAAAAAAAATAGCCGCTTTAATTATTGGATTCATAATCATATTACTTACCTTGCCAACAAATATTGAGCAAATAGGCTTCGCTTTTGAGAGACAAATATCATTCTCACAGAGTGAGTTAAACGCACTGTCTAAGCTCAAATCCATGCCGGATGGGATTGTATTGTCTTTACCTTTTCAGTCCACGGCTTATGTTTCAGCATTTACACAAAAAGTACAATATGTTGCAGATAAGGAAGCATTAATTATCGTGGGGGTTGATTCAAAAAAAAGAATAGATGAAATTAAATTTAAGTCCCCAGAGAATCTTGTACCGAAGGTTAACTATATCTACATCAAAAAACTTGACTTTAAAGATAGAATCTCCCTTAATGGTTTTAAAACTATTTATGAAAATCCAGAAGTTGTTATAAAAATGAGGAAATAATTATTCAACCATATTATGTTCAGCTATTTTAAAACGAGAAAAAAAGTGTTATTTATCGCGGTTCTTTTCTTTTTGATCCAATTGCCATTCCTCGATCAGCTTTCACTATTAAGAGGGGAAAGAGACATCCTTCTAACCGGCTGGTCACTTGCGCATACAGCTAGAGATCTTTATGGAAAACTACTTCCTCTTGAATTCACCGGGATTGACCCCAATGTGCCTTTTGTCCCGATGTATGTGACAGCGCTATGGTGGCTTTTCGTTCCAGTAAAATCAGTATTTCTATCAAGGCTCTTTTTTGTTTTACTTTCAACATCGGTTCCATTTCTGATTTATGAAATTATCAACTTCATAAAGAAAGATGAAAAAATCGCACTAATTACAGCGACAATTTTTTGCTTCAGTCCTGGTATATTTTATTTATCACGACTTGCTCTTGAGATAGGAGTTGCCTTTCCTCTTCTTCTTGCTGGAATATTATGTTACTTAAAGGAAAAGAAAATTCCCAGTTTTGTTTTTTTCTTTCTCTCATTTTTTTCGTATCATGGATTCAGGCCATTGATACCTTTCTTATTGATCTATCTTGAATTATTTTTCAATATAAAAGGGGAAAAGAAAAGGATGATTCCCAATATTGGTTTGATACTTTTTTTCAGCATAACCTTGCTTTTACTCAGCCTTAAGATAGATGGTAATCTCATGAAAAGTAGATCAAGCGATTTGATATTCATGAATTTTACCCAATTGGCCAATCAGATTGATTATAGACGGAACACATCAATTGCCCCAAAAGCTGTTGCGGCATTGTTTGATAATAAAATAACTGCACTGGGAATGTATATAAAAGACAATTTCTTCGGGGGGATAAGCCTTGAATATTTATTCAGGAATGGAGATCCTTCCTCGTTATATGCGACTACATTTTCGGGACAGTTTTTTCTCACATTTATTATCTTATTTATCCTTGGATTTGTGCAGCTTGGGAAGCATGGTAAAAGACATGATGTTTACATTTTGGGATTAATCCTGGTTGGATTGATTCCATCTCTTGCCAATGTGAGCTATCCCAGCTACTCGATCCGCGCGATGCTTTCGACGGTTGGATTTTCATATTTGTTTGCAATGGGCTATGTATATTTAGAATTTCTTTTTGGTTTAATCAGCAATAAAAAGAAGTTGATCAAATATGCATTTATTTCAATAATTGGGGTTTCATTGTTCGCAGAGCTTGGATACTTTGGGTACAACTTTTACTTCAGAAGGGTACGGACAATGTCCCAGATGTATTTTGAGACTGAAAGGATGTTGCCAAACTATTTGAACTCATCAGATAAGCCATACACCATCTACACATCAAGTCCACGAGATATGTTTTTCGGTTACATCTTTTTTAATAGTACGGTGAAAGCAAATGTAGTGCAGGAGGTTATGAAAAAAGGAGAGCCTTATCTACATGAAAATTATGCTTTTGAAAAATGCACCCAATCAATGGTAAAAACAAAGGTGATAATTTCAGACATCTGTTTAGATGAAATACAATATGCCAAGATGTCGGGTTCACAAGTAAAGAAAATGGGATATACAGACTATTCATTCCGCAACGCATTTTTCATTGTGGATTGACGTCAAAGGAGAATCTTTATTTAGATATCCTGGTTGCAACGATCCAGACTTTATTTCTTAATAAGTCTTTATCCTTATCTTTGTAGTCAAAGAATCCATTCGTAATTGACATTTCTGAAATTGGTTTGATAAAAAATAGTTCAAATCTATCAGGATATTCTACAAGTTTATGGGTTTTTCCTTTAGAAAATATCTTGACTAGTTCACTTGTGTCTTTATCAATGATATATTCATTACTCTCCACATACTTTGATTTAAATAGCAGTATCTGTTTTGGATGAGTAAGGGGTGGGAGTGAATAAAATGCGTGGTATTTTAAACCATTTCGATCAATCTTTATTTGTCCTGGGTAATAAAATTCCCTAAACTGCCAAAATTCTTGTGCAGATACTGATTCATTAAGATCAATATTTCTAACGAACGCATTGAGTTTTTGTTGGCGGATATATGGGTACAGAATAACCGAGATACGTGGTTGGAATACCGTAAACAGGAGACATATAAATAAAAACAATACAATCCATGGTAGAATTGTTGATATGTTTAAAAAGGTAGATTTCCTTTTGTTCTTCATTCTGACAATTATATCACTTCTACTTTGTCTCGATTTATTTTTGTTTCAAGCAAGACCTTCATCTTTTGACGGGCTGACACACATAGTGAACATGGCACAATATAATATTGCCCTTTCACAAGGAGACTTTCCGGTGAGGTGGCAAGATGGATTTGCTAATTATGGTATGCCAATTCCACTATTTGGCCATCAGGTTACCTCGTATTTGGGAGCACTTTTTATTTTCCTAACCAATGACCCACTCATGAGCTATAACATGGTTATTTTTTTTGGAGCACTATTGAGCATGTGTGGAGTTTATTTATTTTTGCGTGAATACACAGATAAGTGGAGCTCATTTATTGGGGCCCTGCTCTTTAATTTTGCGCCATATAGAATAATAAATATCTTCATTCGGGGAGCGGTTCCAGAATTTTTTTCACATGTCTATACGGGCTTTATATTGATTGCATTAAAGCGATGGGTTGAAAAGAATCAAACAAGATATGTGTTTATGTATATAATTCTTGCATCATTGCTATTACAGACGCATCCGATAGCATTTTTAGTCCAGTATATTCTCATAGCTCCTTATTATCTCTATTTGGTTTTTTTGAAGAAAGAAGGCATTACTAAAAATATACTTATATTTGTTGCGAGCACTCTTTTGGCGCTTGGCATTTCTGGGTACTACATCATTCCATTGTTAAGCGAATTCAAGTATTTTTACTATGGTACACAAAGTGGATTATTTCTCCCAAACCACTTTCTTACTATGAAAAATTTCCTTCAACCAGCTTGGCATTATTTTTATAATGGAGACACAACGACAAGAGGAAATTTTCTACATCTTGGTGGAATAGAACTCATAATAGTTAGCCTGACCTTTCTTATTTATCTAGTCAACTTGAGAAAGATCGGTAAGCGTGAGTGGTTTAGTCCATTATTGTTTGCCATTTTATTTATTTATTTATTCTTTCTTTCAAGGTATTCAGTTTTTTTCTACGAACACATAAAAATGCTTGGGAATATCCAGCATCAATGGAGAATGTTGACGGGATTGATTCTGATACCTCCTTTACTATGCGCCCTCTTTATTTCGAAAATAAAGAATAAATATATACAGACAACTATCGGCATAGGAATTATCATATATATCGCACTATTTCGTTTTCCGCAACTATATGGAAAGAACTATGTAAATGAAAATAAAAGAACATATACATTTACGATTGACAACTTATACGCACAAGTTTATAACACTATCTGGACAGGACCAACACAAAGTTATCCCATCAAGAAGGTTAAGGGAGAAATCATAGAGGGCAAAGGAGAAATAATAAAACGAAATGAGCGCAATTCATGGCGAGAGTATGAAATAAACTCAATAACTGATGTTCGATTGGCAGATAACACATTTTATTTCCCAGGTTGGAAAGTGTATGTTGATAAAAAAGAAGTCCCTATTGAATTCCAAGACATGAATTATCGTGGGGTAATCACCTATAGAGTCCCACAAGGAAAGCACAATATAGTAGTTAAATTCACAGAGACAAAGATTCGATTACTAGCTGATTTTATCAGTCTCTTTTCGCTTGCCATCCTTGGGCTTCTGATTATTTTCAGGAAAAGATTATTTGGTCATCCTGCGAAGAAGGGCGCCTAATATCTTGTCTGTTACTCTTTTGGGATTCCAATAGATCACCTCAGTAAGTCCTTGTGCAAAGAAACGTTTGATATTGAGGGCAGGTTCTTCAATATCTGCGCTATATTTCCGTTTTTCCCAATAGTAAAAATAGACAAGGAATGAATAAAAAAGTTGGAGCATGGCAAGGGTAAATCCCAGCATCCCGTCTTTATATCCTTCTCCTGCGAAGTAACGGCCCACAAACTCAGAGATCGCTACTTTTGTTGCATCTTTCAGATGATATTCCTTCTTTTGATTGATTTTTTCTGTTGCCTCTATTTTTGCATAGCGCATCATACGGAGAACGAAGTCATCTATAGAATCATAGTTATGATGCAAAATAGCGAATTTTTCCTCAAGTGGTAGCTCAAAAATTTCACCTGTTACAACAGGTTGTTTATGGATTTGTGTAGGCCATGTGAGTGCTGTTTTTTTGAAAAGACGCACCTGTGAATCTGGCCACCAACGGCTATGTTCTACCCATGATCCGAATACCATATTTTTTCTCGGGATCTGAATTGCGTCATGTTTCTTATAGATCTTTTTAAGTTCATTGATAAGCGTTTCTGGAAGTTCTTCATCAGCATCCAAAAACAATACATATTCATGTTTGGCTTTATTTTTTACTCGTTCACGGATTAATTCAATATACTCAACATGTTCTTCTTCAACAAACGTTATCTTTTTCATTTTCTGAACCTCATCCTTAAGCGATTGGTCCATGCCAATGTCCACAACCATCACTTCGTCAGCGATTTTATCAAGAGATGCGAGACAGGCATATATATGATTTGGTCTTCCTTTTACGACGGTTATTCCTGTTATTTTCATATTATTTCCTCAAAAATAATAACTTGACTTCTTTTACCATATTAACATTAAATACAAAATAAAGAGTTGAGAGGTAGGTTGTTCCACCTAAAAGAACTGAAAGGATAAGAGCAGTCAGGTGATGTGTGACAACAAGCTTAATAAGGCCAATAACGAGACCCATCATGAGCGCAGAAAGAAATGGTTTATATGTTGCGTGGAGAAATCTAAAGTGAACAAATCGTTTTGCGATAAGTACAACGAGAACTGAACTGAGAGAAATGATACATACCGTTATTGGAAAACCAAAATAGGAAAAGAAATAGGTGAGAAGAGGCGTAAGGATCCACGTGATCACGGTCCATATGGCCATAAAAATAAGGACGATTTTTGCCTGACCAAGCGCATTAATCAGATTAAGGAGTGGCGAAGAAAATGACGATAAGAAGGCTGAAAAACAAAATAAATAGAATATGGGAAGAGCAGGAAGCCATTTTGCATACTTTGGTATCAGGAAAACAATATGTTCCATAGAGAGCAACATCCCCAAGATGACCGGAGCAAGAATTGCTGTCTGAAAAAAGATGATTTTCTCAATGAGTTGACCAATTTTTTCTTTATCATGCTGCAAGCGTGAAATAACTGGGAATAGGACCTTCGTAATGTTGTCCATGATAATTCTGATTGGAGCCTCTGCCCATTTTTTCGCCCATCCAATATACCCCACTCCTGTAAATCCAACGACTTTTCCGAGAAAGAGCATGATCAGATCATCCTTAAAAAGCGCAAGGAATGAACTTGCCTGGAACGGAAGACCGAACTTTAATAGGGAACGAAGCGATTCTCTGGAGATTCCAAACTGAGGAGTCCAAGGAGATAAATAATAGATAAGTGTGACACCGACAAGCGAACGTAAAACAACAGCGATAGTAAATGAATTAAGCCCTAATTTCGCTATAGCGCAGATAATGATTGTGATGTAAAAAACTGTACCCTCAAGTACTTGGACTAAGACAATTTTTTGAAATTGTATTTTCCTTTCCAACAAAATGGATGGAATAGTCTTCAACGAAGAGAAGAAAAATCCTCCAAGGAGTGCCCAATACAGATATGTCCCCTCAGGAGGGAGTTTGTAGAACTGCATGACGGTGTTCGTGATCAGAAAACCCAGCATCACGAGACTAACCGTAAGGATTTGTTGAACGGTGAATGTCGTTGAGAAATCTTTTGGATCCGTTTCCTTCTTTTGAATAAGTGAGGCTGCGAGTCCGATATCTGAAAAGTAATTCAATACGGAGATCAATGAAAGCACAGTGATATACATTCCAAAAATTGCAGGTGACAATAATATAGTGACAACAAGATTTGCCACAAGCCCAAGGAGGGCGGTATATCCGCTTTGGAAGAACAGACTAAGCGTACTGACAAGACTGTTCCGTTTTAATTGTTGATATGATTGAGTTTCTTCCATATTTTTTTATTTATAACCAAAAGAAATAGGAAAATAAATCCTATCCCTGAAAGGACATTTGCCCCTGTTTCAATAGGTGTTTCCCTATATGTGACAGTAATTATACTGCCAATAGGAGCTTTTATCTGAGGACGTCCGAGAGTGTCAAATTGAGTAGGCGTAATTGACATTGTGCCAATTTGCATATTCCATACTGGAAAATAGTGAAGCGGAATGACAACAGTCTCATTCATCATCTTGTATTGCTTAAAAAATGGCCTATTAACCAATGTGAGTATATTATCCATATTCGAATCCAATCCGAATTTTTCTGATGCTCTCCAAGCTTGGTACGAGCCTGTGCGTGGGAAGTATTCTGGAATTTCGTATGCTGCCTTTTTTTCTATGTATTTTCCGGTCAGAAACATTTCCGAGTATTCACCAAGACTATACTGCCATGGATTTGTGAAGAATTTACCTGAAAGGAAAAGGAGGGCTAACGAACAGATGGTAACACCGATTACCTGGAACTTCACAATCTTGATTTGGGAAAATACATACGCGGAGAAAAAGCTCAAAGAAAAAAGGAGGAATGATAAAAAGCGCCATGGAAACTGAAACACTTTCATCACTGGAGAAAGGAGATCCCATATGGGTTTTGAATAGGAGAGGGTCAGGAATGCCGAGAAAACACCGATTGCAAGGATAAAAAATGATACCAGCACATTTTGTATCTTCCTTTTCTTGAAAAACTCATAAAGAAAAATAATCATTCCCAATACACCGAGCATGATGTGCGGTTTTCCCACCTGAAATGACATATCATCATTGAGACATCCAATACCGCTTCCTCCATAGCTCCACTTCATCGCCCTCCATAACTGCCAGGTGCAGAGAAAGTGATCGGTATATTTGGTTTTTGAGGCGATGTCACTTGCATAGGTAAGATTATTTTCCAAAAGAGCCGGAATGAGAAATGAGGAAGAAAGAAGAAGTCCACACAAAAGCATGGTGATTGCTCTCTTTTTTTCCTTTATGACAAAGAGAGCCCCAACGAAGATGATAAGTGAAATAAGGGATAGTACATTATGTACCGTGAGTGTCGCTGCAATCGTAAGACTCCCTAAGATATAGAACCAAACTGATGTTTTTTTGTGTGGATGCGAGATAAAAAAAAGGGCGAGAGGAAATAGTGCCATAAACCAGATCTCACCGACATTTCCCCGAATGAAAATCTCAACCGCCATCCACAACGACGATGAATATACCGTTGCGCTCAGTATTCCTGGCCAAAAGGAGAAAAGGGAAGAGACAAGAAGAAACATGGAAATAAATCCGACTAGAAGCCCGCAAAGAGCAAGAATCTTAAGGACGATGGCTGGTGATATGATAAGACTCAATATCCCTCCGATCCATGCACTGAATGGGGCATAGAAGTTAAAAACAGGAATTCCATAGTTGAATGAAAAATGAGGAGCGATACGGGGAGGAATTATGCCACTCTTTAGATTGAATGCAAATTCGCTTAGGCGAGCTACCTGCGTATTATCATGGACTGTAAAAAACCGCAGATTAAATGGGTTCAGCTCTCGGCCCAGAAAGAAAAGGATTGCTCCACAAAACAAGGCCAAAACGAGTGTTTTTTTCACTCATTCATTATACAATATTTGGCCTCAAATATTATTTGGTCAGCTCAAATAGCTGGATAGCAGACGCATTTCCGCTTTTGTAGTATGTTTTCAGTAATTTCATAGGCCAATCTGTTGGATAGGCAAGTTCATGAGCTGTCACAACATATATATATTCTTTCCCGATATCTGCTTGATGTTTCAAGAGAGCTTCCTTGTTGAGTGGCCAGTATCCCTGGATAAAAACATTTTCACCCTGACGGACATACACATCAAGCATATCTCCGGTAAGTCCAAAATCTCCCTCAGCAATAATACGGACCGGTTTCTCTTTTGATTTTTCCCGTGCAAATGCGATTATCTCATCCATTCCCTTTCCAACAGTCACACCGACGATATATTGACCCTTATCTGTATCAGGGAACATGATTTTTGTGTAGTCGGTCCACATAGGAAACTGGAAGACGATGAGAATACTTATGATGAAGCCGATAAGAGCGACAGCTATTCGGTTATCCTTTATTTTTCCCAATAGATAAGCTGTAAATATCGTCAGTAACGTTCCAAAAAATATAATATAGCGAGGGAATAACACACGAGTCATCGCTGCTATTCCAAAATAAGGAATGAAAAGCAAGATTGAAAAAAAGAAAAACAACCTGATATTTTTCCTTAACAAGAAATATAATCCAACAAAAGCGAAGGGAACGACAATCCATCCCGATTCGCTAAACACATAATAAGGAATGATCTTCAAGTTTGAGAAAAGAACCTCAAATGGATGTCGTAACCAATCACTGAATGTCATCACGAATGTCGTATTTTTCATAGCAAGATAATGCATATAGGGTGACAATCGCTGGACGTTGTAAATTACTTGCGAGAGGGCAAATACGATTCCCCATAAAAACAGATAGCTCATAAAACCGCTGGCCTTTTTCTTCTTATATTCAAACAAGAAAAGGGAGGCTATAAATGAAACCCCCAAAAACATCTGTGCGGTAGATTTTGTGAGGAGCGCTATTCCTGCCCCGATTCCAAACAAAAGCGCAACATCGAGCCGGACCGTATTGACCAATAGGACTGTGAAAAGAATTATCCAGATAAACGCTGCATTTACGCCCGAGTCAACAAGCGCCATACGATCATAAAAGAGGAAATATGGAGAAAAAACATAGAGAAATGCACCGATAAATGCCGTTTTTTTATCAAAGAGATAAATAAGAAGAGCAAATAACCCCAGAAGAGCGATCATTCCTGTCATAACGGAAAATAGTCTCCCTGCCAGGAGCGCATCATTGGGAAATAACTTCAGGAAAGGAATCGTTCCCCAAGTTTGAAGAGGTTGCTTCCCATCGGTGAGAGAGATGAATCTCCACGATGCATCATGCCATGCAACTTTTGCCCAACGTATATATATTCCCTCATCAGTAAAGATAGGAAGAAGCTTGAGATTATATATGCGAGTAACGAGATAGAGGATTTTTATCCCCCCAAGCAGCAGGACGTCAAAGACGGTAAAGTGTTTTTTAAGGTAGGAAAACATCTTGTGTATATCAAACATATATAATAATTATACCAGTGTATATGTAAGATCATTTATTTAAACTTAATATTGAGGTTTAGAGCTTCTTTGCAATAGAAACATGGCCATGATATACTAAGACGAATTATTGATGGATGGAAAAAGCTATGCCATATTTACACACACATTGGCGCATAATTGGTAAACTTTTTTTCTTCATTCTTTTTTTATCCCTACTTCAAATAACACTAAGCTATACGTTTGTTTATCAGACATCACTACAACAAGTTGGGAAGAAACTTAAAGATTTGACAATCCGTATAGAAAAAGATCTTACTTATAAAAACGGCAAATGGGATACGTCACGATATAATTCCGATCCATTTACGCCATATCCAAATGGATCAAGTGGATTTCCCAATCCATTGTATATTGTGACCAACGACGGATTCATCATTGAAAGAAGTCAGCCGATTAAGGGGATACTTGATACATCTGATTACAATCACTTGATAAAATTCAACACACCTCAAACAATTGATACCGTTACGAATGAATCCTGGAGAATTCTCTCACGACCAATTATTAACAACCATGTCGCATTAGGTGTCGTTGTTGTGTCATATTATAATCCTGACAAATATCAAGTTGAAGATATAGATAGAAAATTGGAGGAGAACTTAGTGTCTATTTTTTCTTCATTGAGCGTTGAAAATAATAAGATTAATACCCAAGGTCTAGATATAAGGAATATTCATTATGAATACTCATTTGAAGTTGTAGATAAATATAATAATGTTCTGTTAAATAATGGAAGAGTTCCCACATTCATTGATCCAAGTTATTTTTCCAAAGAAATAGAATTAAGCGGTGAGAGATCTGTATATGATACAAAATCGAAACAGCAATATTACATTGTCTCAAGAGTTATCACTTCAAGCTCTTCACCGATTGGGATCATATTGACCGGCGAGCTTATTGATCCAATAGGAAAAACATTAAGGAGCTATGTTCTGTTTTCATTAGGAATAAGCATCATAATCATCATTCCATTGGTGCTTTTTACAATACTTATTCTTCTAAGGAATGGAGCCAATACTGGAGATAATAAAGCAAATCAAAAAAATATAATAACTAAAATCACATTCAACAAAAAAGACAACATCTTATATATGAATGAACGGCCATATCTCATTCCATATGCATCCCATCAATATTATATTTGTAATGCTTTGTTATCACAGCCTGATAAAAAATGGGAATACGATCAACTCTTGGAAAAGATAGGCGATAATAATGAGCAGATCAACACAAGAAAAGTGTATGATGCGGTTCTAGCAATAAATAAGAGGATAAACTATAAACTCATTGAATATCGCAACAAGGTATTCTTCATCAATCCGGACATTCGCAAACACATCGTTAAACCGTGATTCATTGTGACTCTCAGGTGAGTCATATCTTTTTTCGTAGACTTAGATAGTTATTATTTAAATACATATCCTTGAATGAAAAAACATACATATGTGACTTACTATCTACTTCTTATCGCCATTTTGTTTCTTATTTCATCAACGAGGGGTTTTTTTGTTAGTGAAGTGATCATCGAATGGGTGCTTTTCTTATTTCTTATTGGGGGAGTTTATGTTTCAAATAAAGTCAAAGCAGTATGGATTATTTTTTATCTATTTATCCTCTCTCTATTTTATAATCCCTTTTTTCTCACTTTTCACAACATTCAATATACGTATGTGGTCGACATACTCATTGCAGTGACTTTTTTCTTTCTTGCTCTTCGATGGCAGACGTATGCTTTTGAGGAACGGATGTGATCATTATTTCAACTTTACCGGGACAACCTCAATTGCCAAAGGTTCACTATCTCCTAATTTGAAATAATGATCAGCAGTATCCGCAAATTGAGAAATAAACATAAATACGCTGGCTTTTAATCTGTCAAAGAAACCTTGTACGTTATTGACATATACTCGTTCATGCATCACTTCAATAAGCCATTTGTGTTTGTCGGTATCAATAAGAATCTCATGGTGATTTGCCAAATCTTGTAATACATTTTCAACATTTGGGTCTTCCATAAATCCAAATCTAACAATAACTGAGGCAAGTGTATCGTGCTCCCAACCTACTGCTCCAAAATTTGTTATTGAGTATCTGCTAGTCTTTTCAACAAATGGAGTTTTTTCGATTCGTACTGTGAGAAAAATAATATGCTTTGGAAGTGCGCCATAACGATCAATAAAAATTTGCATGAGTGTTGGCATATCATCCAATTCAGATCTTTTTCGAGGCGTCATAAAAATATACGACTTTGGAATTTCTGGATATGTTTTATCATGTTTCATCTTCATAAGATCGCTTATTTTCCCTCTTTTATATGAATCATATTCTTTTCCGACAAATGATCGACCCCATTGCCATGATTGGATAACAAGAAGAACAAGAATGCTTATACTTAACGGGATATATCCACCTTCAAGAAGCTTTAATGAATTCGAGCTTAAAAAGGAAAAATCAATCAATGCGAGTGGAACAAAGATAAGGAGCGATTTTGGAAGGGACCATTTCCAAAGATAATGTGAAACGGCAATCATTGCTAATGATGTGATGAACATGTCGCCACTTACAGCAAGTCCATAAATTGAGGCAAGTCTACTGCTGGATTGGAACAAAAGAACCAGTGTAACAGCACCAATATAGAGCATCCAGTTTACGCTTGGAATATAAATCTGACCATGATGATCCTTGTGAGTGTGAATTACTTTCACAAAAGGAAGCAATCCGAGTGAAATTGCTTGAGAAATAAGCGAGAATGCGCCGGATATCAAAGCCTGTGATGCGATTATAGTTGCCAATGTTGCAAGAATAACCATTGGAAAAAGCAGTGTTTTCGGAACCATACTATAAAAAATATTATTCGCAACTATAGTTTTTCCAGAGATCATATACGCGCCCTGACCGAAATAGTTCATTACAAGTGCAGGGTACACAAGGCTAAACCAACTTATTCGAATTGGTTTTTTTCCAAAGTGCCCCATGTCGGCATACATGGCTTCTCCTCCGGTAATAACAAGCATTACCGATCCAAGAACGACAAAAATCGTACGTATATCATGATTCATGAAAAATTGAAATGCATAGGCAGGATTGAGCGCTTGTAAAATGGATGGATTTGCAACGATATGACTTAACCCGATGAGCCCTATTGAAACGAACCATACAGTTATAATTGGTCCGAACAAGCTTCCTATTTTGTGAGTTCCAAATTGTTGGATCATGAATAGGCCAGTGATGATCACAATTGTAATTGGTACAACATATGCCGAAAGGGAAGATGTGATAACTTTTATCCCTTCAACTGCTGACACTACACTTATAGCTGGAGTAATTATTCCATCCCCAAGCAGTAAGCCCGATGCAATGATAAAAAGAGTGATTAATATTTTCGTGAATTTATTATCTACTTTAGTTTTTTTTACAAGACTATAGAGTGAGAATACTCCACCCTCTCCAGAACTATCGGCATTCATAACTATCGATATATACTTAACTGCAACTATCAAAGTGAGGACCCAAAAAATAATACTAATAACTCCAAAAACATCGCCTTTTGCCAGTTCATGGCGTGCATGGCCAAAGAAAATTTCATTGACCGCATAGAGTGGGGAAGTTCCAATATCTCCATAAACAACGCCAAGTGCCGCAAGAGACATGCCGAAAAGTGCTTTCATATAGTTAGTTTGTTATAACAAGTAATGTATGTAAACAATATGTAAATTAATATGTCATTTTACCAGATATTTTTTGTGAGTAAATCGGACTTATTATCCAAACGATACCAGATTACAGTATAATGAAAAAAATGAAAAACGCCATAATAACCGCCGCGAATGCAAAAGTCGGCGATTTTGTTGCAGACCATTGGCTCCGATCACTTAATGATACGAACAATCTTCGGAATATGGATGTTATAGTTATCGACTATGGACTAACACAGGAACAAAGTGATAGATTAAAGAAAAATGGAGCTACCGTTTTGCAAGGCACAAAACAATATCATATAGTCAATAAACGGTTTTTTGATGCAGCGGCTTACTTAAAAAAAAATCCACATGATCAGGTTTTATTCGTTGATTCCGGTGACGTCATTTTTCAAGGAGATCTAACACCAGTATTTACAGCTCACACAGATTGTTTTCGCGTTGCTCCCTTAGGGAAGCGCATCCTCTTTTATAAATGGTTCGTGTTTAATCATTTTGAAAAGGAAGTGAAGCGAGAGATCTGGCGCGTCATACGAAACAAACCGGTCATAAACGCAGGAGTTATTTTTGCACCAGCACACAAGTTCATTGAGTTATGCGATGAAATGAAGCGGCTTATACGTGACAAATCAGAGTTTGGTCCAGACCAAATCATCGTGAATTACCATCTATATCGAGACTCGGTAAAATTCATTGATTCCAAATACAACTTCATGATGAGCACTTCCTATGCGGGGTTTCGTTTACGAAAGGGAGTGTTTTATAAGCTAAGTGGGGAGAAGATAGTCATTGTTCACAATGCGGGGCAGATGGATATATTCCGTCCCATAAAAAACTTTGGATATGGAGAATCGTACAATCAAATCAAGCACGTCATGTATTTCCTAAAAAGAACGATGTATTATCTTTTGGAACTATATAAGAAATATAACAAGTAATCAGATCACTTTCTTTTTATAGACCTCATTATGGAGAAACCGTGCGAGTGCAAATGCCACACCATGTCTAACACCTTCTGATCGGGTAACAACTCCTTTTGTAAAAATGCCGAACATTCCGATTCCTTCTCCGATTTTATTCGTTTTAAAATGGGTATCAATTGCCTCTTCTAGATTTTTTCCTTTGTGGATAGAATCCATGATTATTTCTGGGAGAACCAATCCACCCGATGCGCCAACTCCCACCTCTTGGTCTTTGTTTACTATTACGACAATGGAATGTTCAAACCAGCCGAAAATATGCTTATGCAATCCACCTTCAATTCCAACGCCATATTCTGCATTCTTTACGTTTTTTAATGCGTTACGAGCTCGGTTAAGAGCTCCTAGATACATTTCATCTATCGACATGGGTTGTTCTGATACGCCAGAAAGCACTGAGATACCTTTTATCACTGCTTTTGGGAAATGAGTCTTAAACACCTCCTCAACTGGGGATATTTTTGTGGGATTTGTCGAACCAACAGCGACTATCATTGTGGTTTATTATACCTGAGATATATGGTATAATAAACGCACTATTTTATGAAAAAAGCTGTAGGTAATTACTGTTCTCGCTGCGGTACTGAACGTATCATCATTCGAACATGGAAAGAGAAGGTTGATAGCTCCATTATCATTAATACCGAAACTGCTTGCCCAAATAAAGAGTGTCAAATTGAAGTGGAAAAAATAAATAAGAAACAACAAGAACGAACCGCTGCATTAAAGAGAGAAAGCGAACGCCGTCTTAAAAAAAGACAGGACAGTTCAAAAAAAGCAAAAGCTGCTCGTGTGAAAGTCGCTGCAAAGAAGAAAAAATAATGCTTCTTTAAACAAGTTCGTATTTTTTAAATCGCCACATAAGGAGTCCGTTTGTCATGCTGAAAGCGTGCGTGTAACCCAAATCTGTTAGAATATCGGCCGCCATCTGACTTCTTGAACCGCTTAAACAATAGAGATAGATAAGCCTATCCTTGTCGGATATTGATGCTTCTATTTTTTCTGCTATTTCATCAACAGGAATATTTACACTTCCTTTAATTGAACCTTTTGAAAACTCCCCGGGAGTCCGAACATCAATGATTGAAACAGCAGAATTGCTGATTGCAGCAAAGACAACATCAGGATTGACTTGATTGGCCATATTATTATGATTTTTTATGTTCCAGAACTGCTGGAATAATCGTTGACAAGAAAACACACATACCACCGATGATGACCATAAGGGGAGCTACTTCATGGAAAATGATGAAAGCTAGCAACATTCCAACTACGGAGTCATTCAACAAGATCATACTCCCCACTTGCGCATCAACGGTTTTAAATCCTCGAGCAACAAGCTGACCTGTGAATACTTGGGTAAGCCCAAGATAAAAAACACCGGCAAGGCGCGTATCGATTTGAACCGTTTGCCAAGATTCATGCAAAAGGAATGATATTGTTGCTGCCATAACAACCACCATGAGACTGTCGAGAACAACGAGTTGGGGCAGTGAATATGTCTTTGAAATCGGCCGAGAGAAAACACTCCATAACGAACCTCCAATTCCACCGATGACTGCAATGACGAAGTACCAATTGAAGACCAGCGCAGATTGGTAACTATAAATAAACAAAAGCCCGATTGCCGTCAATATGAGTGCGACAACTTTTACCATAGTAACTTTTTCTTTATAAAACAAGGCGCCAAAAACTCCGCCAGATAGTATCAATCCTGCATAGAATGAAAATAATGCTGCACCCACTGACATTTTGTTTACCGCAACAAAAATACCGGTTGTTGCAATGACATTTCCTAGGGCGCGGAGAATAAACCATTTCCAATGTTTTCCTTCAACTTTTTTCCATTTTACGAACCAAATGAGAACCAATACAACAACTAACGCTCGCAATGAAGTACTCAAAAATGGCCCAAATGAAATGCCCGTGATACGTGTTGCGATATTTTGAGAGCCATACAAGAGTGCAGCAATAAATAATGCGAGTGTGCCAATCAGTGAAGGTGACATTGGACAATTATAGCAATAAGGTGGACTATAATGAACATGATGATAGACACTCAAATACCTCCCATTGCCCCACAAAAAAACCTAGAAGCATTCCAAGCACTACTTGAAATCGACCAAAAAGAAAAGGATATAAAAAAAAGAGAGGGATATATGAAGGCATATGTTTTAAGCATCCTCTTGCCTCCAATAGGTTTATATTATTTCTTCAAATATCTATTTTTTGCCAATGGGACAAAAGAAGATATTCGGGCAGGGATCATATCCTTGATTCTTACGGTGATTCTTGGGTTGTTGAGTTTTTGGGCGATAGTTGGCATGTTCAAACAGACCGGCGCTGTATTACCTCAGACGGGGGATATCCAGGAAATAAGACAACTATTTCAATAAAATAGATCCTTCTTGAGTTCCTCCAGTGAGAACCCAACTTCAAACGTACTTCTGTCTCCAACATTTACATATAGTGATAGGGTATCCTTCGCATTTTTTTTTATTATTCCACCGCAAGAATAGACAACCCGTCGCAGTTCAGGATGCAGTTCTTCGACCATGGGTAAACCATCGCTATTAAGGAAATTATCAGGTGTCAGAATCGGCTCAGGCGCAACTTGTATTTGGAATATATTCTGTTTGCGTGTAAGCTTTGCACGACCGATACTGTAGATGTACTTTTCTCTTCCATTAACCATTTCCATTGACATGCCATGGATTATGAGAAGAGCTTCATTGGGTGATAACCAGATTGGCGGCATTGTTGTTCCAATTTTCCATGAGGCCCAAGGAAGATCTGATGGAAATTCGATATCACACAGTTTTTCAGGAATTTGCGAATGAAGGGAAAATACAAGTAGCTTATGGTGGTATTGGTTTGTCTCAGGACGAAAGAGATATGTGACATTGTCAATCGGTGTAAGATTTTTTCCAGGTCCAAATGTGTCAATAATGAGAAATGGTGGTAATTCCGCATTCCATGAGTTTATTGAATCAATTTTTACGATAGCAGGAAAAGGAACAGGGCGACCCATTTTATCTCTTAATACGGCCGTAACACCGATTATCAAGTTTTCATTGGGTAATTCTAATGCGCGTGGATCTTCTAAGTTTATACCATCATAGAGTGGCTTCCAGATTATTTTCTCCTGGATAATCTCTCCATTTACTCCGACTTCAAAAAGTTTTAAGATTCCTGTATCTGGTTCTCCAATAGTACCTGCGTGGACGACTTCTCTTCCAATGAAATAAAGAGATGTTCCTTGTGCTTTTTGCCAAACCGCAAGGTTATATCGAGCAACGGTGACATTGGGAAAAATATTTTTTATTTGTAAAATTTTCATTTAATTTAGTTCTCTGATTAATAAATTCGACATGAGATATGATAGGAGAGATTCGGCTCCTTGGTTCAAATTCACGCTATCCGGTCTCAAACCATCATAGCAGCCTCCAGTTTTTTTGTCATACAAAGATATGTTGAGGCTATTTTTTCCGAGAAACCAGTTAAAACAAATTTCTGCAAACCTTTGGTATTCTTTATTACGCGTAAATTTGTATGCACGAACAAGTGCTGAAATCATCGAAGCTGGATCTTCAGGTTGTTGATCAAACTCACTTCGAATATTATTCTTCTTATACCAATTTAATTGTCCGATTGGCATGTATGTATTTTGTATGAATGTGTTTTTTATTAGAAACTGCAAAGAAGACAACGCTCCGTCTATGTAGGTTGAATTATTCAAATGTTGTCCAGCTATCAGCAAGCTTTCTGAAAGTATTCCGTTATTGTATGACAGATGGCTTTCAAACCAATGCCATGTTTTCTCCGTATTTTTCGTTAGTGAATTCATCAATATCCCCGCATATGTTTGTATATGGTTGTTCAATTCATCACGGAATTCTGGAAGTATGTTTTGGACGAGTGCATATGATTTGATCGCATACGCCATAGCTCGCAAATGGGTAAAGTTTGGCATATGTCTATATTTTTTCAAAAAAAGCGACTTTGCCAAATCCCTGGTTTCTACAGATAGAACACTATTACTCATTATCTCGCTTAATGCCCAAAGTGCTCTTGCCTGAGTATCCTCCAAATCTTCCCTATTATTCTGATCCGTAGGCATTTTTTTATTATGGTCAATATAATTTATGAATGATCCGTTTTCCGACTGGCATGTATGAATAAACGTAAGGTAAATTTTCATGAGCTGCTCCAATTCTTTTGTATATGTTTGTTTCGCAAGCCAGCTGCATAATATTCCTGCGCGGGCATTATCATCCAACGTATATCCGAATGCATGATTTGGGGTATTCAAAGATGCAAATTGAAACAGTCCAAATTTGTCAGTCATTGCATGGAGGTGTTTAATATTTATCTCTGGGATTATCGTTCTGCTCAAAAGACTGATATATTTTTCAGCAACATTACTCCACAACATATATCGCGTGCTTTCATACGCTTTTTGGTGCATGCGTTTAAGCCTTTCAGGATTACTCAGTAAATCCAATATGGCATGTGTGATCGCATCGGAGTCCTTAATAGGGACGAGCCTTCCTATTTCATCGCTAACAATCTCCTTTGCCTGAGCAAATTGAGTGCTGATAACAGCTCTTCCTGCACCGAGTGCATAAGATAATGTACCGCTTACAGCCTGGTTTGGATTAGTGGAAGTGGATATGTATATATCTGTCGCGCGCAAAAACTCGAAAAGTTCTGGAAGACTTAGATACTGATCATAGAATTTCACATGTTTTTCAAGTCCAAGCTTCGTAATTAACTGCAACAATTTTATACGATATTTTTCACCCTCATTTCTTACAACGACAGGATGAGTCTGTCCAAGTACCAGATATAGAATTGAGGGATTTTTTTTGATTACTTTTGGAAGAGATCTAATAACATATTCAATTCCTTTTCCACTGCTAAGAAGACCAAATGTGCTCAAGACTGTGTATTTTTTTAGTTCGAGGAGCTTCTTTGATTCACGAGAAAGAGAAAACGGCACTGGATGTATGCCATGGGGAATGATAAAAACTTTTCCCACGGAGGTCGGATATATGTTTTCGAGCAACTCCTTAGATTTTGCGGTGAGAACAACAATTGTTGCGGCAAGGTCGATTATCTTTATTGTAACTTCCTTCATTTCATCTGTCGGAAAAGGAAGGATCGTATGTAAAGTGACCAACATCGGTTTTTTGCAGGTTTTCATAAAGGTTAAGATGTTTACCCCTTCTTTTCCACCAAAAATTCCGTATTCATGCTGAATGATGACACCAGAAATGTGAGTGTTATGGTTAATTGCTTTAGCAAGGTTGGCATGTGTTTTTTTATTGTTTTGATCAATTTGCCATTCAACTTCTGGAGGGTAGTTGTGAGTATCTAATGAGGTGAGATTGAATGCCGCAACCTTACAGGTAACCGAAGAACCAAGAAATTGCTGACAGTAATGAAGTAGATCCTGAGAAAAGGTTGCTATTCCACATTCACGAGGTGGATACGTGCTTAAGAAAACGATTGTTGGAGTGTCTATATCTTTTAATATGTACAATTATACCCTATTTGAAGGGAAGCTGGCGGTGACTAGTAGTCTTTTGCTTGGAACTCTTTGGAGGTCTCTGGGTTTATCGAGAGTGCGAAACAGTTATTACATCCATCAATCCAACTACTGCGATAATATATCTCTGTTTTTTTTGATGCTTTGATCTCAGTTTTACAGAAATTACACACGTACATCAAGCAATGTTCTTTTTTTGTTGATAGTTTCATTTGCTGACGCTAATTATAGTCTTAAATAGGCAATATGCAACATTATGCCGGTTATGTGTATGTCTTTGCATATTCAGATACAATACTGTATACTCATAGTATTAATTTCCTAATAGAGCTCAGAGACTGCATAATCTACTCCATTCGTGAAAACACATTTAACATAAAACATAAAAGGGGGTGACTTACAATATGGATCAAAACAAACTATTCGTAGCAGGATTACCTTGGGCAATCAACAACGACACATTAAGAGATTTATTTTCTCAATTTGGAGAAATAACTGAAGCAGTGGTCATCATGGACCGTGAAACACAAAGATCAAAGGGATTTGGATTTGTGACTTTCAAAAACGCTGAAGACGCAAAAAAAGCACTCGACATGAATGATAAAGAAGTTGATGGAAGAACATTGGTAGTTAACGTAGCTCGACCTCGTGAAGAAAGAAGCAATTCTTTTAGACGAGACAGATAATTTAACAATCAAACAAAGAATGTTGTCTGTATCTTGATGTGAAATACCAAAGAGATACAGATAACTTCTCTGCTTACTCACCCCCTTAATCCCTTCTTAATCCTCTCTTCATTATAGTTACAACGATGAGAATCCATTTTAATTTGCTGTATTTCAGCAGGCTTTACAAAAGCTTTCAACGATTACTTGATCCGGCCATGAACGGTAATCCATTTGATGGTTTTAATTCTTAATCCGTTCTTAATTTATCAGTTGTTATCATGCATTTGTTATTAGTTTTTCTTTATTTTATTAATTATTTTCTATACCTATGAGAACAGAAGGATCATTTATAAAAAAACTATCAGCAGGAGTTATTGCGCTTATAATTACATCGGCCGTTGGGTTAAAACTTGCGTCAACGGCGTCTAGTGTTGAGGCGGTGGCACCATGCATTGTTACAATTTTTGGACAGCAGTATGATGTTTCACCATTACAAACATCTCACACAGGAGGAAACATATTTACATGTGGTACTGATATGACCGCGGTCTATCAGCCAATGCATGGGACAGATGTATCAAGAATTGCACAATATTTGTTGCCAGCTGGTACAACAGTTCCAACAACTAGTCCAACAGCAATCCCAACAGCCGATCCAACGGTGGCACCAACACTGGATCCGACAGTTGTACCAACAGTAGCTCCAACCGTTACTCCATCAGTTTCTCCCGCTCCACAAAGACATGATGAACATGAAGATGATGATAATGATAGGGAAGAATCACATGAAGTTCGTCATATCGAAGATGAACATGAAAATGAATTAAGCGGGACCCAACACGTCGAGGTAAAACACGGAAAAAAGAATGTACTTAGCAGTACTAGTAATATTCATATATCAAACAGATCCGATGAAGATGAGGATTAATGTTTAACGTTACACGGCCAAATAGTCGCGCAAAAGGCGCGGCTATTTGGATGTAGGAACAACTCCAATTTAGAGTGAGGAAAAATATGAGGTGGAGATTATTCCAATAAGCGCAATTATGATTCCTATTGTTTGTTTTTTTGTCAGGGGTTCCTTATATATGAAATAAGAAAGGACAGTTGAGAGTGTGGCGTATGAACCAGCAATTGTCCCAACAATCGCGATGTTTCCTCCAAAATGGAAACTACTGTTATATCCTAAGTCGGCCAGAATGGTCGCGATTACTATAACAATAAACAGTTTTACATCCTTTATCTTGAACGGCGATATATTTTCCCGTTTTCTCATCGTAAGGAAAAGGACGAGTATATAGGGAATCAACATAATAACAGAAGTCCAATACCATCCATAACTGACAACAGGTATTTTAAGAAACGCTCCACAAACCCCCCATGCCAAAAAAGAAAAAAAAGCATAGAGAAATCCCCTATTATTTTTTCTATCCATTTTTTTAAACCAATCGAGATTAAAAGTAACTAAAAATAATCCAACAAAAATCAAGGCAATTGAAATCCACTGTGGAATAGAAAGAGTTTCCTTAAAGAAGAGAAGCGAATAGATGAGGGCTGATCCACCCCATCCACCACCAATTGCAGCTACAAGAGCGGGGTTGGTTCGTTGTGCAGCTTTCCCATAAAAATAATATCCAAGCCCTGATCCAAGTCCAGCAAGAAGATTGAATAATAATGGGATCAATGTTATAGCGCCTAATCCACTTAAAAATAGAGGAGCTAGAAGCAACCAAATACAGAGACGTAAAAGACCACTGAAAAAAGTAATAACAGCCGGATCATTTTTTCGAAATAGAGCAATACTAATTGTGTCTCCTAGACCCCATCCAACAAAGGCCAATAGAGCCAATAATATTGAGATTGAATTCATACTATGTACAAGTATATCAGTCGATGTTGTTATTCAAAAGAAAAAGAGATAGTGATATAGATTATCTAAAGTAAGATTAGACTTAAGGAAACAATTATCATTCCGATAACAATTCCCAAAATTGCTCGATGCCCATAGTCATCCCTAAAACAAGCAGGGAGAAGCTCATCAAAACTTATATAAACCATAATTCCTGCAACGAGAGCAAATATATAGGAAAGGATACCGAGGTTTAGATACGGTTTAAGTAGAAAATAGGCAGCAATCGCTCCAATAGGTTCTGCCATTCCTGAAATAAAAGCATATTTAATCGCCTTAGCTTTACTTAAAGTTGCATGATAAATAGGAGCGGCGACTGCAATACCTTCAGGAATATTGTGTATCGTTATTGCAATAGCAAGTAGCATCCCAAGTTTTATATCGGTAAGTGAACTTAAAAAAACAGCAATGCCTTCTGGGATATTGTGAATAATTAAGCCAAGTGTCACCATAAATCCCGTTGAGAGTAATTTTCTATCAACAACATTTTCTGTTCGGCACATTTTTTCCTCTAGATAATTATGAGGTATAAAAAAATCCAAAAGTGCCATGACGATTATTCCAATAAAAAAATATACGTTAGTGCTTAAAAAGCCGATATGTTTTATTGAATAGGGGAGCAATTCAATAAAGGAGAGATAAATCATAACACCAGCGGATAATCCAAGAAAAAATCCAATATGTTCTTTTTTCCTGAATTTATGAGAGAGGAATATCATACTTCCAACAACTGTAGATAGCCCAGCAAGAAGTGTGAGTAGGAATGGGATGTAAATTTGATTGTTCATTTGTCTGTATAAAACTATTCAATATCCTTTATCATTTTGTAAATGAGCAATAGGGAATAGAGATCCACCAATTATATCAGCTCAATTCAAACCTTTTATACTTCCACAACGAGAATTCTATTGATGAAAAACAACTTATAAATTGTAAATTTGCTACAATTTTTGAATGCAAGGCATAAATATTGTTAGAAGACCATTGACTGAAACTGAGATCGATTTACTGATGGAAGATATAAAACTCTATCCAGATTTGATATATGTAAAAAAATCAAGATTTCAAAAATACAAAGATGCATTTATTTTAGAAGAAGCGGGCAGCTTTGTAGGTATATGTGCAGTTTATGAAACAGGCAGATGGGTAAAGTTGGGACCACTTGTTTTTCTTCGCAAACATCATGGAAAAGGGTATGGAAAATTACTTCTGACAAAGATAGTATCTGAATATTCCAATGTAAACATGTTTATTAGTAGTACGAATATTGCTGTTCAAAAAATAATCAGTAGATTAGGATTTAAGGAAATTGCTGGATATCTATATCTTCCGTATAAAATGATATATTTTCTTATTGGTCACCTGTACGAACACATTCATTGGAAATTGATAACAGAATTTATCAGAAAGTTGATCTTGATGAAAAGAAATAGTCGCAAGTTTTATATTAAGACTGTATAGATTTTGATTTGTTTTTATCGATATTTTTTCAAACTCATATCTATGGAGTGTTGGTGATTACTATATACTATAGTTATATATAAATTTATGAATAATACATATAATTGGTACGCTCAACTTACCAAACCGTCTTGGTCACCGCCGGGCTGGCTTTTTGGGCCTGTGTGGACTGTTCTTTATGTCTTAATTATTACTTCATTTGGCAAGGTATTTTTGATGGGCTGGAAAAAAGAAATCCCTTTCATCGTTGTCATTCCTTTTATCCTAAACCTTATTTTCAATTTTGCTTTTACTCCATTGCAGTTTGGGTTAAAAAATAACTTGTTGGCAGCGATTGATATTCTCCTTGTCTTCGGAACGTTAGTATGGTCGATGGTTGCCATATATCCTCATACTAAATGGATAACATATGTTCAAATTCCATATTTGTTTTGGGTAAGCTTTGCAAGTGTATTGCAGTTAACAATTACCTATTTAAATAAATAGTATGTTTATAAAACTATACGTAATAGCATTTACTGTCTTTTTAGGAATTGATGCAGTCTGGCTCACTTTGATAGCTAAAAATTTTTATGCAAAACATCTTGGATATTTAATGGCAAAAAATCCCAATCTTTGGGCAGCTTTAATTTTTTATCTTATATTTATTGCAGGTCTTGTATTTTTTGTTATTACTCCCGCTCTTGATAAAAAGATCTGGACAAATGCACTTTTAGCAGGTTTATTTTTTGGTCTCGTTACCTATGCAACATACGATCTCACAAATCTTGCAACAGTAAAGGATTGGCCACTCATTATTACAATAGTAGATCTGATTTGGGGCATGTTTGTATCTGCAGCAGTTTCTGTTGCTACTTACTTTATAGCTATTAAAATCGGACAATGAACTATTATCTTATTCTTGCGATAGCACTATTATTTTACATGTCTGGTTGGTTCATTCTTTCAGTAGTAAAAAAACGAAATGATATTGCCGATATTGCTTGGGGATTGGGGTTTATTTTAATATCTTGGATGGGTCTGTATTTGACTACAGTCTCACTTCGAGGACTACTTGCCAATTTATTGGTGACCATTTGGGGTGTGCGCTTGGCTTGGCACATATATAAGCGTAATTTAAATAAACATGAAGATCATCGATATGCCGCGTGGCGAAAAGAATGGGGCAAATGGTTTTTATTGCGATCCTATTTCCAAGTATATTTACTCCAAGGGCTATTCTTATTTCTTATAATCCAACCTGTTATTTTTATTCATAATCAGGCAAATAATAGTCTATACATTCTTGATTTCATCGGTTTATTAGTTTGGATCATTGGTTTTTATTTTGAATCAACGGGTGATGCGCAGCTTAAGGCTTTTATTTCTAATACGGCAAATAAAGGAAAACTCATAGAGACCGGTCTATGGCGATATAGCCGACATCCAAATTATTTTGGAGAAGTAACTCAGTGGTGGGGGATATTCATCATCGCTTTATCAATTCCGCTTGGGTTTATTACGATCATTGGACCGATAACAATTACTGTTCTCATTTTATTTGTATCTGGCATTCCACTTCTTGAAAAAAAGTATGAAGGAAGAAGGGATTTTGAAGAGTATAAAAAACGTACTAGTATTTTTATACCTCTCCCACCTCGAAACTAAAACAAGAACAGTTCTTTTTTTTCAGTATCACAATCTGTTCTTCAACGGTATTTATAAAAATATCCTGCTTTTTATTTCCTGTAGCGGATTTGATTGGCAAATCGCTTTTATGGGTATAATTTCTTTTGTGCATTTCAACCACCAATGTTTGATGACGGATGTACAGTGCTTTCAGTTTTCCCATCCAACGAATAGTTTCAGGATGTCTTGAATATCCTTTTTTCTTTTTTGTTATAACCGACCATATCGCATGTAATTCACGATGTTCTCCAAGTAAATGTTGACGGCATAAAAACGAAGGTGATATATCCCAAACTCTCATAGTGATGCCGTAATTTTATCAAAATAGTAGTGTCTTTTAAGCGCAAGTCACCAGTTGATGCTCCATGATAATTCCTCTTGACAAATTAGCACTCTTTATCTTACTGCTGATACGAAAGGAGGTGAAGAAATATGTCAATAGTACACTTTGACCCTTTTGCACTACAACGCCAATTTTGCCAACCATTATGGGAGCAGGATGAATGGCCAGAGCTCACGATGACCGATGGACTTAATGTTTATAAAGAAGCTGGTAATGTCATAGTCGAGGCTTCAGTTCCTGGTATTCCTGTTCAAAATTGTATATTAGTAATAAATTAATCAAGTGCCTTATACTTTGCTTTATATAATATAATCAAAATACATGCTTAATTTCGATAAAATGAAGCCCATCATCCTCTTTTTCACAGGACTAAGTATGGTTCTTGGAATACTACTTCTTATAATCTTCAGCCAATTCCAAAAAACTAGTATTCGTTTGAAGAGTGAGATCAAAACTAATATAAATTTAAAAGATCAGATTGCAGATTTGAGAGGCTATCAATCTGGGTCTCCATCACCATCACCAACGCCTTCTCTATTAGATTATTCAGATAATAAACAGTATTTTCTTTCAAAAATTTATTCAAAATTTCCAGATTTTCAAATTCAAGTGTCCAAAGATACCATCAAAAGGGCATTTCAGTTTCCAATTCCTTTAAGAAATGATAAAAAAGCTATGGGCGGTTATTTGGTGGAAGTTGAGAAAAAGATTGACACTCATAGGAGCCTTTCATTTTACTTGGTAACGTCTGAAGTCCAAAAAGAGCTTATTAACCCAATGAGCTCCAATGCTGATAAAAGTGGACCCGGATGTTTTCTAACCAGCTACAAAATAGTGAATAACGAGAGTGGCTCGGATGGGAGCCTGATGGATAAAGTTGGCTATATTATCTTATCGGGTAAATGTGAAACCTATGGCGGAGGAAGGTTCATATCGATCTACAGGTTAAGTTCAGGCGAAAAAGTAATACTAAAAGGAAATATTGATATAGGTGGAACGGTGTATAAAGGAATATCGGGAACTGGCAATGCATTGGGGGAGATGCGAGGAGTAATTGGCTATAGCAATCCAACATTGGTTGTTGAATTTGGGAATGGTGATGGTGCACCCACATCCCTTGGAAGATCATCCAGTATTGGCTTTTTTGATATCAAGACGGGGAATTTAACTCAAATAGCAGACTTCAAGTAGAATAATCCTGGATTATGGTTTGAAATCTTATATCTGGATTTTCATAATAAGTACTTATTTTTTTGATGATTTCAGAACTTCATTAATTAAAAGTACCTGGTTGGTCCGAAGAAGGGGGAGTTGATCCTGAGAGAAAAAACCATATTCAGATACTTCATGAGTCGGAATGAAATCTCCACCGATCAGTATCCCTGTATAACAGAGATCAAGACGAGCCGTTTCCCGATCGGTGCGTGTTTTAAGTGACTCATCGACACTTACTACTAAGCCAGACTCTTCCTTTATCTCTCTTTCGAGAGCCTCTCGAGGGTGTTCTCCTGATTTGAGATATCCACCAGGTAAACTCCACGCATGAGCTCTATATGTATGTTTAAAAAGGAGAATTTCTTTTTTCTCGTTCAATATGATTCCAGTAACACCAATTAAAAATTGATCCTGCATGAACCGCATTGCAAATAACTGAGCTCCTTTAGGAAGGTGGAGCGCTTTCCATATTTGAGCTAATATAGTTTTCATAATGCGTTTCTGTCTCCTGGTTCAATTCCGGAATCTTTTCCTAATTTCTCATTTTTTATCTCAAGTTGATGGACTCTTTTTGTCAACTCAAGAACCTCATCTTTGTTTTTTTTGATCTCTACATTTTTTCCATGGAGTATGAATGATGTTGAAATTGACTGGATCAATGAAAAAAGATATGAAAGCACAAGTCCTATAACCAGAGAACCTACGATAATGTAAAAAAGAGGGATACCTGAAAAGACGGTAAATCCCAGATTAACAGACACAGGCTGAAAATTATATTTTGATATGTATACAAGCAACGATCCAACAATCAAAGATAAGATGAGAATCAACATATTGTTTTATAAATTTTTAATAACGTTATTTTTTTTGAGTTATCTTAATATACCAAGCGCAATAATTCCTGTAAGAATAAGGTATCCAGCAATCAAATAATTCAGAAACCTTGGGAACACAAGGATTAAAACGCCAAACACTATTGAGGTAACCGGAGTTAAATTTGAAAATGAAATACTCATATTTGATTAATAATTAAATTATAATTTTTATGTAACAATTTCAGTCGTGCTAAGCTCTTCAAGTTTCAATAGCAGTTCCTTCTTGCCATATATAGATGTATCTATTTGTTTCGCCTCAAAAATTCTTAATCCTTCGATGATTCTTCTTGCATATATCGCTTGATTCTTCCATAAAAAACGTATCTTTACTTCATTTGCCTCAAATGTCTTCGAATGAATAACCAACTGTGCAAAGAACGGAGCCATATTGATAAAAACATTAGATATGTCCTTGATATCAACACTGTGTACTTGGGACGAAAGAAAAAATGTTCTTATGATGACGGTCACTCTTCCTTCTTCCACATTGATAGTATTTGGAAAAAAATCAAAAGGAAATCGATGTGTTGATATAGAGGTAAGAATCCTGTTTGACTTTTTGACAAGCTCTGCAACAAGGTGTTTGCTTGCCTCTTTCTTTACCTCAACAATCTTCACGGATTGCACTTCCTCTTTCTGTACCAGTATTTCCACCTTTTTCTTAAGACTTTCCACTTCTTGTTGGAGTGGCTGTTTGAATTGAATTATCCCCATTTCCGGTTTATCTATTTTTAATCATTCGCCCGATATAGATCACTACAATCGCGCCGATTACTGCAATTGCAAGGCTATATAGGTTAAATCCATTGACTCCAGACTGGCCAAGCTGGTTCATGATAAATCCACCCACGATCGATCCGACAATTCCCATAATGATGTCAGAAACAGTGCCCTGTCTCTGATCTGTTTTCATGATGATGGATGCAATCCATCCGGCTAATGCTCCGAAAATGATCCAAAGTAATATTCCCATAGGTATAAATTTAGTAACTGATAATATTCATCATTTTGACTGCTTCACATTCACATCTATCTTTTCTGGCATTACCACTTGAGGTGCGGGGACGTTCAGCTGAATAGGCCCCATATTGCGTAGGGCTGGGATCCCAAAGTATATAAACAGTATTGCAAATCCGATAATCGCTATAACTCCTATCAAGAAACCAGAGCCACCTGAATCATTGGTTGGTGTTGGACTATTTACAATAGTGGTCATAGTGATTTGACTGCGTTATTAACTTCTTTTGTCGTCTTATCAAGTGAGTTTTTTGCTGAAGCGACAACTTTTTTTACTTTGATCTTGTCGGCTAGAATTCTTTTTTCGAGCATTTCTTTCTCTTCTTCAATTTGTTTTTGTGTTTTTTTTACATATTTTGTCACATCATCCTTTACTGTTGTTGCAGTCTTTACGATTTTCTCCCTGTTTTTTTTATCGGAAAGTACAGCACCAGCAACTGCAATTCCTGCTCCAACGACTGCACCTGCGACAGCGACAACCATCGGATTAATACCATCCTTTACCTCATCTTGTTTGTTCATTTTTCGATCATCCATATTATTTGATAATTTATTAATAAATGTATAACTTTCATTCTGTTTCTATGTCTCTCGGTGTAATTGGATAGATAATATCTAATAAATAGACCAATCCCCAAGCGACACAAAGATATACGATTCCCGCAATTATCGTTGACCATTCAAGGACAGAACTTCCTGTTGCCGATATTCCCACTACTCCACTAAATGGAAGCGCAAGAGGGGCGGTGATGGAGTAAATAAAACTCGTAAATCCGACGTATTGATTAGCTCCAAGCATTTTAAGAAATAATCTAAAAGTAAGCAACACCTCGATAAATCCTAAGATATACCATATGATCTGATTCGACCGTAAAATAGTCTTCTTTTTTTCATATACCTTCTGGGGTGCTTCTCCCACCACTTCTGGTTCAATCTGTTTTACCGTTTTTTTAACTACTTTTACAGGAGTTTGGTTTTTTACGATCGTCACTTCTTCTTGTGTTGTCATATATCGCAAGTATAAAGTTAGGTGATGAAATATGATGTAATGTGAGGAATACCGTCTTACCAATAGAGATTAAAAGAAGAGTGTGAGCGAGATTACAATTTTGTGCCGTCAGCAGTTAATTCAGATTCAAGGCCTTTTATATTTTTGAATATCATTGAATGATCAATATACTTCACAAGACCTTTCTTTTCTAACATACCCATCTCAATACTTGCCGTTTCCCGGGCAACTCCCACAAGAGTTGCGATATCTTGTTGCGTGAAACGATGGTCAACAACCACTCCATCTTTTGTTGCTTCACCAAAATGTTTAGCTATATAAAGAAGCACAGAGATGACTCTTCGATAGGCATCACTGAATACAAGATGCTCAATGCGAGAAAGCGTTTCCGCATAATCTCCCAGGAGCTTACTCATGAGTTCGAGAATAATAGTGGGCTTATCTTTAATAAAATTGACCACTTGTTCCTTTGGAGCTCGTCCTACCTCAACTGCAGTCAATGCTTCGTAGAAATAAATATTGGGTGCTCCGTTAATTGCCCAGATAAGAGGGAAGTAGGTAATTGGCTTGAGGATTTGAAGAGTCAATTCAATCCCGGTTTTGGAGATGGTATATTGGCGGACATATCCTTTCGTTAAACAAAATATACCTTGAGGATTGTCGTCCGCGCGAATGAGATTTTCGCCCTTCTTGTATTCACGTGTAGAAAATTGCTCATAAAAAATCTCAAACTCCTTGGTCCGATCTATATTCATAGTAATAAGAGGGGGCTAATAGACACAAGTATACTCTTATTTAATATGAAAACAGGCTCGAACGTCGTTTTTCCAAAAAATACTTACCCTTTTACAGGGTATTCGTGTTCCCACAAACTTTAAGAGTATTTTTTTGCATACGATACTGAGAAAATTCTATGTGCGAGTTATAGCTATGTTTTTGTTATACTGACTCAAATAGATTAAATATTTATAGCATGCAGAACAAAAACATCATAAAACCATATAACCCTACATTTAAGATGTTCATCTTGCCGATAGTCGTTATGCTTCTGATTTCATTCGATTTGAATGGGTACAATGGGGGTGTAATTGGCTTCTTGATATTCATACTACTTATTTTTGTATTAGTGTACTTATTTATCAGTAGGAAGAAGTTTAAGTTGTTATTCGGGGATTCTTCATTTGTGGTCTCATATATTGAACGTTTTCAAGGTAGAACAGTAGAAATTCCGTACAATAATATAAGAGAAGTTGTTATAGATAACGATAAGTTTCTTGGAGGTAAAGACCTCCGGAATTTATATATCGCAATAATAAAAGCAGATCAGCCTTCAGAAGATATTCAAAGATTAAAAAATACAGTCGATCGATCTAATAATCCTTTTATGAATTTCAAAGAAATGTTTAATCCAGGATACACAAGATTTGCAGACATTGATGTGGTTAATATCAACTTAATTTCACAAAAATATGTTGAAATCATCACAAATGAGATTTCGAAAAGAACAATTAATTTGAATATTAAATATAAGGAGATCGGCACATTCCAACGACCGTTTTAACAATGAGTCTTTGATATTGGAGTTGGCCAGATACAACATATGCAAATTTTTACGTAAATTCAGATAAATTAAGGCAGGAAATATTTTGTTATAATCTATCATGAAATATAGGGCGATTATCTCCGATATAGATGGCACACTTGCGCCGGTCGCATTGAAATCATCCCCATCTCCCGAAATAAAAGATGCGATAAAAAAAACTCAGGATAAAGGATTCTTTTTTTCAATCGCAACTGGGAAGCCATTTTCGTTAGTGAAGGATCTTATTAAGGATTTGAGACTGATATCACCGATTATCGTCGATAATGGGGCTGCGATTTATGATCCTCAATCAAATCAACCATTAGTTGACTTTGTAATTGAGAGGAATACTTCAAGAGAGCTTTTGGAATTTGTGGTAAGCAATAGTAAGGAATATAGGGTTTCCTGCAGAAATAACAATTTCCATAATATTACAGAACTACCAAAAGATGATGAGGTTCGTAAATTTATTATTCTCGATTTGCCCCTTAAGCAGACAGATGATCTGATGAATCAATTACAAAGCAGATTTAACAATCTCCACATAGTGAAAACAAGCAGTGATCTTGGGGAACAATGCAATGCCATATATATTTCTTCCGGGGAAGCGACTAAACAACACGCAGTGATAAAATTGGCTGAGCTACTGAAGATATCCACAGCAGAGATAATTGGGATAGGGGATCATTATAATGATTTTCCATTACTTATGGCTTGTGGGTTCAAGGTCGCAATGGGTAATGCTGTCCCAGAATTGAAAGCGATTGCTGATTACATCGCACCAAGTGTTGAAGAAGATGGGCTTGCGCAGGTTCTCAATACATTTATCCTTGGACAATAACTCAAACCACATCCTTAAAATATGGGCTTTCTTCTTTTCTTACATCTCTGATATGTCTTTCGTTTTTAGCATCAAATGCGGGTGTTGTAATGAGAAGCATCTTCATATTTCCAAAGTAATGAATTCTTTTATTGGGGGGCACAACAACAACATCCCTAGATGAAACTTCGGTTTTTTCATCATCGATAACAAACGTCCCTTTTCCTTCAATAATGAACCACATACAGGTACTCACTGTATTTGAAAACTCTTCAAAATGACCTTCTTTTACCTCTTCGTACACAATATTTGCTCCTGGTTGGTTAATGTTATAGAGTGTTATATTCACACCAAACTTGTTAATTGTTTTTGAGTCACTATAAGAATGTTTATATTGCGACATATAAAATCATTATATCAATGCTCGGCTGAAACGGCGGCCACCCATATAAGATGTGCCGTTGATAATATCCAATCACTTTTATATTAAAAATAAAGTAGGAGGTTATATATAATACTTTCATAATGAAAACAATACAAGATATCTCAAATAATTGGTTTTATAGTAATCCACATCCACTTCTTCGCATTTTAACTATATATGTGAAAGGAGATATGCTAATCATCATTCCCGGTCTCATCATGATTGGCATTCTTGGGTTCTTTTCTCTCAAATTTATGTTTTTAATATATGGCGTCTTTTTTTCACTTAGGGGATTTGGGGAGATGATATATTGGTTTTCACATCAATTCTGGATGAAACAATATAGGCCTGATGACTTTGGATTTAAGAAGTTAAGCAATGATGCAATATATATTCTATATCAACTCATTTCAACTTTAACGACCGTTTTAGGAGTTGGATTTGTTTTTTGGGTTATATTGTATTTATATTGATATTTCACGCAGATAGTAATAAGTATTATCTATTACTCTGTCCAAAAAAAAGACACCGAATAGGTGTCTTCTTGTGAATCCAGAGCAATCGAGGGTGTTAGAACCTTTTGTGCTCAAATTTAGTATTGTAAATATACTAAATAGGGAAAATCACTTTTTATCTGGCACAAAACGAAGAGCAATGGAGTTCATGCAATACCGCTTTCCCGTTGGAGGTGGTCCATCATCAAAGACATGACCTAAATGTCCTCCACATGTATCCAATACTTCAATTCGGTCGTCCCCCTCTTTCTCTTTCCTCAGTACAATCGAATCTTGTGAAATTGGCGCCCAAAAACTTGGCCATCCAGTACCTGAATCAAATTTTTGTTCTGACCTGAATAGTGGTTTATCACACCCGAAGCTAAAATATGTTCCGTTTCGCGATTCATGATTGAACATACCAGTAAATGGCGCTTCTGTTCCAGCTTCACGAAGAATGTGATATTGCTCCGTTGTTAAAACACTTCTCCAGTAGTCATCATTCTTTACTCCTGGAATTATTTTACTTGTAGTTGTTACAACCTGTACCAAAGCCATACTAATAAGCACGACTGTTACTACGAGTGCTATTTTTATAATATTTTGCCTCTTCACTTATTTTCTAAGTAACTACCAAAACGAACAAAATGACAAGTATAGCCTCCAGGATTTTTTAATAAATATTCTTGGTGATATTCTTCTGCTTTTGTAAATTTTACAAAGGGCTCCACTGTTGTGACTACTGGATCTTTCCAACGTTTTGAATCGTTGACAATTTGAATCATTTCATTAGCTTCTTTTTTTTCTTGGTCATCGTTATAAAATATTATCGAGCGATAGGATGTCCCTCGGTCATTTCCTTGTTGGTTTAGAGTTGTCGGATTATGTATTTGAAAAAAGAAATCGAGCAACTTCCTTAACGATGTTTTCTCGGAATCGTATTGAATCTCAATTACTTCTGCATGACCTTCATGATTGTCGTATGTTGGATTTGAAACCATGCCGCCTGAATATCCGACAGTTGTTCGCACGACACCTTCTTGCCTTCGCACTAGATCTTGCATTCCCCAAAAACAGCCACCTCCCAATACAATAGTTTTAATCATAGAGTTATTTGCCTGGAATAAATTTCATTGATATTGAATTCACGCAATGTCGAAGGTTTTTTTCGGTAAACCCTTCCCCTTTAAAAAGATGTCCTAAGTGTCCACCACACTTCATACAGGTTATTTCCATTCGAATTCCGTCTTTATCTAAAGTTTTTTTTATGGAACCATTAATCTCATCATCGAAACTTGGCCAACCACATGAAGATTCAAATTTATCTTTAGAATTATAGAGTGGCGCCTCACATTGACGACAAATGTATATACCAGCTTCCTTGGTGTTTACATACTCACCTTTGAAAGGAGCCTCAGTGCCCTTATCAATAATTATTCTTTTCTCCTCCGCCGTTAATTGATTCATATAATTTATCCAAATGTGAATGCGAATAACTGTGCATTTGCATCTTTAAATTCGAGGCGCAAAATATGTTTTCCAGGTGCTTGTAGCAGAATAAGTTTATAAAGCTTATCTGAATTAACCATCACTACACCGTTTATATTGTCTTCTCCAAAATTTTGAACCTTATTATCAATATAAACAGAAATAAGTGCGGGTTTCCCCGTTGTTTTCATAACTAAAAATACTTCTTTTGCATCAAAACTAAATGTAAGCTCCGATCCCTTTTCCGGAACAGCATAATCTTCCGTTATGGTCCACTTACCCTTAAGAGCAAAGGTGTTCTCAGGAACTGTTGCCGGCATAGTATAGGATGTTGACACATTTTGCCTAATTTGTTCTAGAGAAGAAAAATAATCAAGTCTTTTGTATCCGAGATATGTTTCTGGGGTCCGGCCAAATGTTCGTGCCTGTGGATTATTTATGGGAGCAGATACTATCGATACCCCAGTCTCTTTCAGAAGTTCCTGAATAACCTCCTCTGTTTTATCATATTCTCCCTCTCCGAAATGTGTATACCGAATAAATCCATCTTTGTCGATAATATATTTTGCCGGCCAGTAATGATTGTCATAAGCTCGCCAGGTAGAAAAGTCATTATCTTGGACTATCGGATAGGTGAGCTTAAAATCCTTTATCGCTTTCGCAAGATTATTCTTATCCTTTTCGAATTCAAACTCTGGCGCGTGAACACCAATAATAACTAAGCCTTTATCCTGATATTTTTTCCACCACTCTTTTACATAGGGCAGCGTTCTTTGACAATTTATGCAGGTATATGTCCAAAAATCTATAATTACAACTTTTCCTTTAAGTTCTGAAAGGGTAAGTGGTTTTGAATTAAACCATACACCGCCAGGAATAATATCTGGTGCCGATGGACTTTTTTGCAGAAGAGGCTTCCCAATAGTTATTTTGTCTGCATTCTTTTGTTGAGCTACTTTTTTTAACTCCATTTGAACGGATTCATTATCTTCAAATTTCGTAAGACCAACCCCATATTGTGGGAATTTGGTCAGAATATATGTCTGAAGAGTACGATCAACGTTATAGAAAATACCAATTGCAGTGACTATCATAAGTATTCCAAAAGCTTTTTGTATATATGTTGTATTTGCGAGTAGCCAAGGGATATTTCGGAGCATCGTTTGTCCACCGATCATAATGAAAAACATCGGGATTGCTGTTCCAATCGAATAGGCAAACGTAATAATAAAAGCATCAAGAGTAACTGTCCCAGAAATCGCTAGCGATATAACTGATGCTAGTATCGGGCCTACACACGGAGTCCACAAAAGACCAAGCGATAGCCCTATCAAAAGGCCCGGTCCAAATCCAGGCTTTACATTACCTCTCGGTAATAATCGGGATAACTTTGAAAATAGCTCCTCAATGATTTGTTGGAATCTTGGGATAAGAAGGGAAATGCCTAGTCCTGCAATTACGAAAACAGAAACAGTACGTAACACATCTGAAGATATCCCGCTTATTTTTACAATTGTAGAAAGAAACAAAGTAAAAAAAGTAAAACTCATTATAAAACCAATTACCACTCCAATTGGTCGGGCTTTGCCTGTATCTTTTCCACCAATGGTTGACGATAGAATAATGGGAAGAATGGGGAGAATACAAGGTGATAGTATTGTCACCACTCCAGCAAGAAAGGCAAAACAAATAAGCAATATCATATTTGAATTATAGTACTAATACTAATATTGTAATAGTATTAAAAAATATAATCAAATCCGTTAAGTTGCTTCGGACATTGCTAAATTAGCAGCCTGAGCCAGTTGAGCAGCAAACCCATTTTTACAATTTAAATTGTATTGCAATACTATCTTGCACTTATATAATTAGTATAAAATGCAAGATTATGGACACTATAGATACAACTAAAGAATTTGAACTTTTCTTTAAGCAATTTCCCACTCGAACGTATAAAAAGAACGAAGTACTCATTCGAGATGATGATAATCCTCTTGGTATTTTTTGTTTAACAAAAGGATATGTAAGGCAATATTCCATTTCCAAAGCTGGTTTGGAATTTACAATCCATATCCTAAAACCAATTCAATATTTTCCCAAAATTTGGGCTTTAAGCAGTGTACCCAATATTTATATGTTTGAGGCATCCACAGAAGTACAGGTAATACGTGCACCAAAAGAGCAATTGATTGACTTTATTAAAGATAAACCGCATCTCCTCTTCGAACTAATAAACCGTTTAATGGTAGACTACACAGAAACTTTGTCACGAATTGAGAACTTAGTATTCACTGATGCATATCGAAGGGTCATTTCAATATTATTGTACATTGCTAAACATTTTGGAGAAAATAAACGTGATGGAATTGTAGTCAGTCATTATTTTACTCAGCAAGATATAGCAAATTTAGTAGGAGTTGCCAGAGAAACTGCAAGTAACGAGATCTCAAAGTTGGAGAAGAAAAACCTAATGAAATATATAGACCACACAATGGTATTTGAGAATATTCAGAAGTTAGAAAATGAGCTACATCATTCTTGAAAGAATTTTCTTCAGGTAGAATAAGAAAAAAAGACACCTATTTGGTGTCTTCTTGTGAGTCCAGAGGGAAGGATTCCCATTCGACTCTCCCTCGACTTCGCTCGGGATCGCTCAGGGTAAACTTCTCATCCTTCCGTATTCCATAAAAAAAGACGCCCATTCGGCGCCTTTTTTGTATGAGTCCAGAGGGAAGGATTTGGTTCGACTTCGCTCACCACAAGCTCACATGTTTCTCATCAAGATTCTCTCGATACTTCATCAATCTCAGTGCAATGTGGGTCGTAAATAGTTTTATCGATTAACATTTGCTTCTTTGCATGTGACCAGCCCTTGAGTTGCCTTTCACGAGCAGCAGCTTCATATTTTGTTTTATATTCTTCACAATAGGCTATCTGTATATCAGAAAACTGTTTTGTATGAATTGACTCTTTATTTTTATGTTGGGTAAACCTTTTTCCTAAGTCATTAGTGATTCCTACGTAAAAAGTTTTCTGATTGCAAAGAAGCAAATATACAAACCACATAGTTAATTTTGAATTTTAACCTTGGGCTAGCACTGAGCTTGTCGAAGTGTCCAGAGGGAAGGATTCGAACCTTCGAAGGGAAAACCCAGCAGATTTACAGTCTGCCCCCGTTGGCCACTTGGGTACCTCTGGTATCAGAGAGTAATTTTATCAAATAATTACGCTTTCGTGTGGAGTAAATGGTACAATGAAAATATGGATGCTATTTTTCCTGCATGTAAAAAAACGAAGGTAACAATCATTGGAGCTGGACGTGTAGGGATAACTGCCGCATTCACCATGTATCTTAAAAATACAGCACAAGAGATCATGTTGTATGGCAGGGATAAAGACAAACTTATCGGTGAGCAGCTCGATTTTATGCATAGCCTCTCATTTCTGGGGACAACACATATAACAGTCGGAAGTGAACCGGAAGAACTTGCTGGCTCAGATATTGTCGTTTTTACAGCCGGTGCAGCACAAGAGCAAGGAGAAACGAGACTTGATCTTGTCAAGAAAAATACCGCAATTTTAGAGTCGATTATTCCAGATATCGTGAAACATGCTCCAGACAGCATCATTCTCATGGTGACAAATCCGGTTGATGTTCTCACCTATAAAACAGTTCTTTTGTCGAAACTTCCTCGAACACGTGTGTTCGGAAGCGGTACAACACTTGATACCGCTCGATTTCGCTTCCATATTTCTGAGAGTCTTCATGTAAATCCAAAAAGTGTTCATGCATATATTTTAGGAGAACATGGCGACAGCTCCTTTCCAACATTATCTTCAGCAAACGTCGGTGGGCAACTTCTCGCAACGATGAAAGATTTTTCCCATGACAAAGCGCTTGAGGCTTATGCGAAAGCACGAGACGCAGCATATAAGATCATTGCGGCTAAAGGAGCGACGTATTATGCGATTGGGGTCGTCATCAACCAGCTTATTCATGCGATCCTAACAGATGCAAAACGTGTATATCCTTTGTCCATCACATTAGACGGTGAGTATGGCCATAAAGGGGTCTCGCTAAGCGTTCCCTGTGTCCTTGGAAGAAACGGGATAGAAAGGATCATAGAATTACCCCTTTCTGAAGAGGAACAACTGAAAATGCAACTTTCCGTAGAAACTCTCAAAAAATATTTATAATTTGGTACACTACTAGCATATGTTTATACCATCTGTTTATGCTCAATGTCCCGTTTGTGTTGTGACTGTTGGGGGAGGGTTGTTTCTGGCTAAAAAGCTTGGGATAGATAATCTGTTGACTGCTCTCTGGATATCCGGATTAAATACAGCCATTTCCTTCTGGTTTGTGTCATTTGTAAAAAAACCAAAGATTCTTAAGAATCCATTGATATGGACCCTGATCATGTATGCTTCAACCATTGCTTATTTGGCGGGAACAAAACAGATGTTCGGGAAGCATACAACTTTTTTGGGAGTTGATAAAGTCTTGGTGGGCCTTCTTTCAGGAATGATCGTGTGGCTTCTTGGCATCGGAGCTGACAAACTCATCAGAAAATACAATAATGGTAAAGTCCTCTTTTTTTACCAGAAAGTGATAGTCCCATTAGTATTCCTGATCATAACAACCGGAATATTCGCAGTACTCATTAAAAATATTCGCTCATAATTATGGAAGATGCAAAACTCAAAGAATTCATGAATAAAGTTAAGGAAATGGAGAAAGGGGAGAAGCTCGACTTATCTTCAGGAGAAGATCTTTCGATCGGCGTCATGAATCTTATCTCAATTGAGGAACATCTCTTTTTTTCAGCAGGAAAGACAGGACATTCAAAATATTATGAACTCCTCAATGAGGTTCGAAAAATGAGAGTCGGCTTGATGAAAATGATGATAAAAGATTATGAGGGTGAAGTCTGGTGCATAAGCAAGCATCTTCTTGCAGCTTCAATGCGCGTCATGGAAGTGGGAACAAAAGCTTTAAAAAATAACGAGACAGAAAAGGCGTATGACCTCTTTCGAACTTCATATAATTTATACAACATGATGTGGGCATTGAATTTGGGAATTGTCGACACAAAAGAGATGAAAAAGATAGAAGTACCAGAAAGAGAAAAACCAATCGAATACACAGATGAAAAAGGAAAAAGCTTTTTGGGAAAAATGAGTGGAATGGTGGGGAAGCTACTTGATTGTTGCCGAGAATAACTGATATCATGATAGTATGTCTCTCACAGAGCTTTCGTACTATTTCAGGAAATTTTTACCCTTTGTCGCATTCGCATTTGTCGTCCTTTTGATCTTTGTCTACTCGATCAAACTTCTCTTTCTTTTATTCTCGCTTAACCAGAAGGAAGTCCTCACAATCGATCCGGTTTTTAAACAGATTAAACCTCTTGTTTTAAAGAAAGAAGCAACAACAAGTGCGGGCTTTTCCTTCACATTGGATACCATTGAGGGACAACCAATCACGGCAACGGCGACTGCAAAAGTCGTTCTGTTCCCCCCAGCGAAATTTCAGTTCGATTATCTTCCAAAAGTATATTTGATGGCAAAAACACTCGGTTTTGACACAGAAGTTGTCAAACACAAGCTCGTAAACAATGAGGCGATATTCCAAGACTCCAAGCAAAAATTGTCCATAGATATCAATACGTATAACTTTCGATATGATTATGACTTCAGGAAGGATACAGATTTGGTTAATGGTGCTGAAACACCCGATCAGGAGGCCGCTCAAAACACAGCGATCAACTTCCTAAAATCAATCGACAGATATCCACAGGACCTAGCTATGGGAAAAACCAATCCGGTATTTATGTATTATGACAAGGAATCCTCGACAGCAGGAATCATAGATAGCCCTCAGGAATCCAATATGATAGAAATAGATTTTTACCGACCAGATGTCGCCCAGTATCCCGCTGTATCACCCTCGTATTTTAATAGCCAGAATTATGTAATGCTTATGCCTAATCAAAGCGGTGCAAAGGTGATCAGCGCACAGGTGCGCTTCTTTGAAACGTCGACCACCCAAATCGGCGTGTATCCTCTTATCTCTGGTCAAAGAGCATATGAGAAGCTATTGGCAGGAAATGGTATACTTGTTTCAGAAGGCTCGGGAAAGAAAAATATAACGATAAAGAAAATGTTCCTTGGATATTTTGACCCGGATGTATATCAAGACTACTATCAGCCCGTATATGTGTTTCTTGGCGATGACAACTTCGTATCCTATGTTCCCGCTGTCTCCGAGAAATACCTCATAGACGAAACCCAGCTTTAATTCAACGGCATGGAGATATGGTCGATATACTGATCGATCCATTGAGTGAGAATAGTCGTGTCCTCAAAACGATCAAGGCTTTTGAGTGCGACAATAATATATTGATTGCCGTTCTTCTTATAAAAACTAACAAGATTTTGTCCTGCTAATTCCGTATATCCCGTTTTAAGCCCTCCTATTCCCACCACCTCACCAAGCAGTTTATTTACGTTACTGAGTTTATGGAAATAACGATAATCCGTATCGGAAATGATTATCTCTTTTGTCGAGACAAATTTTGCTAAGTAACTATTCTTTAGTAATGCTCGTGCTGCGAGGGCGAGATCATATGGTGAAGTGAGTTGTTCTGCATCATCTATGCCGATTGGGTTTTTGAAATGGGAGGCGGTCATCCCGAGTTCAGCTGCCTTTTCATTCATTTTTTCAATAAATTTGTCATACCCATATGCATTCGCAAGGGTAAATGCAGCGTCATTGGCCGAATGTACAAGTATTCCATACAAAAGATTTTCTATCGTTATTTTTTCACCATTGACCAATCCCATGAGTTGCCAGTCGGGTTGGTCCTCCTTCGTAATCTGTTTCGTTACGACAATCACATCAGTTGGTTTGAACACATCTGCCACAACTAATGCTGTGATGATTTTAGCCGTTGAGGCGGGGTAAAATTTCATCTTACTGTTTCGCTCAAAGATCGGAGTAAACGAAGCATAATCCGCAATGTAAACACCTTCAGCTGAAATAAGTGGGTAAGGGGCATATTTTTTCACTTCAGGAATAGGATGAAGAGCAAATGGCATTGTTTGTTTTTCCTGCCATAGTCCTTTATTCGAAAAGACTTTTGTTATCCAATAATCGCCAGGATAAAACAACAACAAAAAAGTGAAGGCCAAAAAGACAGTAATACGAGACAATGTCATTTCTTCATTGTATCAGGAATTGTCGTTGCTATTCCCAACTCTTTGAGTTTGGCATTTGGAATGGCTGAAGGAGCATTCATAACAGCCGTTCTGCCGCCACTCGTCATCGGGAATGCCATTACCTCTCGTAAATTTGCCTCTCCACGGATACATGTCAGCAAGCGGTCAATGCCGGGAGCTATTCCACCATGTGGTGGAGCCCCCCATGAAAACGCCTCGAGCATATGGCCAAATTGCGATTGGATATCTTCTTCTGAATATCCCATAATCTCGAAAACAGTCTTGAGAACCTGTGGTTCATGAGCCCTGATACTTCCGCCTCCTACCTCAAAGCCGTTACAGACCAAGTCGTATTGGGAAGTAAGAATACTTCCAATGTCTTTTTTTTCAAGCAATTGCTTTTTGTAATCCGGGAGTGGGGCTGAAAACGGATTGTGTGTGAATGTCCAACCGCCATCTTCTGTTTTTTCAAAAAATGGAAAATCAACTACCCATGCAAATGCCTGGATACCATTTTTTTTATCCTCATCAGTTCTCAAATCGAATTTGTCGGCGCCAAATTGTTTCTTGGCTTCTTGATACGTGTAGCGGGGGAATGGCTTCTGTTTGATGGGGATATTGAGCTTTTCATATACCTCAATCACCATTTTTTCAGTGAGTGCCATAACATCTTCCCGCTCAACAAAACTCATTTCAAGGTCAAGTTGTGTGAATTCTCCATATGCACGGTCTGCACGAGGATCTTCATCTCTAAAACAACGAGCAATCTGAAAATATTTTTCAATTCCTCCAACCATAAGCAACTGTTTATATTGTTGAGGAGATTGTGGAAGTGCATAGAATTTTCCTAGCTGGAGCCTTGAAGGTATAATGAAGTCTCGAGCGCCTTCAGGTGTACTTTCAGAAAGAATTGGCGTCTCAACTTCAATAAAGCCATTCCTGTAGTAAAACTCACGGATTTCCCGTATGAATACGGAACGGAATGCAAGATTTGCAGCTAGTCGAGGCCTACGCATGTCTAAGTATCTGTATTTGAGTCGTGCTTCCTCATCTATTTCATATCCATCTGTCGTAACAGGGATGGGCATTGCACTTGATTTGTTCAGGATGACTATTTTTTTTATCTCAATTTCGATTGATCCTGTCTTGATTTTTGCATTGACCAACTTGCCTGGGCGTTCTTTCACAAGACCGGTTACTTCAACAACATCTTCCATCGAAAGTCCCTTACAATCTTCTCCACCAACTGCTTGTACGATGCCACTTCGATCGCGAAGATCAAGAAATACGATTTTTTTATGGTCTCGCACAGTATTTACCCATGCATAGAGCACAACTTCTTTACCGACAAGAGTTGGGGTGTCCGAAATGTACACAGTTTTCATAGTATATGTATAATACCTAGTTGAAAGAGGATAAACAAGAGCTACTAAGCTCTAATTCACCAGAAGACCTATGACTGAACGATTGCAACTTAACCCAAAACGTATTGGAGTCGATCTCGATAAAACCCTCTTTAATTTTATTGGTGAAAGTGAGACTACTGAAACAATTCAATCTGCGGAGATCATAAATAAAACAGTGGATCTATTAGGTCTACTGAGAGCGCGTGATTATATGTTGGCGATTTATACTGCTGCATTCTTTTTTAGACCTTTATATATTGCAAGCACGTTTCCTGATGTATATTCGATGTTTGACCAGGTATATACAAGAGAAAGTTTGATCAATGATGATGCACCGCCTGATGCTCTTGTTATAACCCATCAAAAAGCACTACTGGCAGAAGCGCCAGCAAAGTGGCGGATGATAGAAGTTCCACCTGATTTAAGCGAGACAGATAAAACAACGGTGCGATGGGTCGGCCGCAATAGAGGTAAAGTTCCGGCACTTATCCACGCTTCAACCATGATCGATGATGGAAGGAAGGTTCGACAGATTGGGGATGAAAGCTTAAAAGTCGCCGTTATACGGCCAGCAATTATTCCAAACAAAGATATTGCGATACGAGAATTTGCGCGAAGAAACTTTAAGTAACGATACTTTTTATAAATCCTTTCACGGAAGTTACTCCACGCCATGTTTGTTTCTCCAGTGTGAAGTTGAGGCAGACCTTTTTTTGTTGGGAAATTAATTTTTTTTGCTCTTCAGATGGTGAGAAATAGACACATTCCAATTTCTTCGCTTGAGATTCGATATCAAGAAACGTAAAACGGATATGTTCTTTTGTCTTTCCCATCGTTTGAAATCCACCAATAATCCCTTCGCTTTGGAATACTGGCTTTGGATTTCCAATACCGAATGGTTCCAACTTCTCAAGTTCAGTTGCAAGCTGTTCAGTTGCCAATGCAAGAGGAAGAATCAGGTCGACACGTTGTTCTTTCTTAGGAAACGGAGGAAGCTCTTTCGAAAGGGTCTGTATCTTAGCGATGAGTATGTCTTTTTGTTCATCCGAGACGGAAAATCCTGCGGCTTGAGGATGACCTCCAACGTGCTCCAACATATCAAGGGAACGGAGAAACGCAATAATATCAAATCCAGAAATGGAGCGAGCAGACGCTTTCCAACCATTTTCAGCCTTTGTAAGCACAATTGATGGGAGATAAAATGTCTCGGTCAGTTTAGACGAAATAAGACCGATTATTCCTTCATTCCATTGAGGATTTACCGCAACAAGGATACGAGGAAGGTTGTTTTTTTCAAACAATAAAAGCGCATCTTTTACTGAAGACTCGACCATTCGTTGGCGAATGCCATTATGGTGGTTTGCGCTTAAAGCAAGTTCTTCAGCTCGGATAGAATTTGTTGTGCACAACATACGAAGAGCGTCAATTGCATGAGAAAGTCTTCCTACGGCATTTATCCGTGGAGCAAGTGCGAACCCAAGATGATATGGTGAAAGAACAACCGTTTCATCGAGTCCGGCAACTTTCAGGAGGGCGCGAATTCCTGGCTGAGAACTCTTACTGAATGCCTTTAAGCCATGATATGTGATCATGCGGGCACATCCTACCAAGGGAACAAGATCTGCCACCATACCAAGGGAAGCGAGAGCGAGAAGGTCTATTGAAAAAAGTTTAGTAAACAACTCCTTTTCCATTTTGAAGTGACGCGCAATATCTTGAGATACAAGATACGCTACTCCAGCTCCCGAAACTGCGGGGAAATGGAAAAGCGCCAATGCAGACGTCGGAGGATCCTCTGGTTTTGTATGATGATCGGTCACGATGACTGGGATTCCTTTCTCACTGATATAATCGATTTCTTTTCTTGCGCTGATTCCATGATCAACACTTATGAATAAGGATGGATGGTATTTCTGAATTGCATTGTCTATCCCTTTTTTTGAAAATCCATATCCTTCCGATTGTCTATGAGGGACATATGGGAAAACCTTGAATCCAAGATGATGGAGTGTCTCCCATAATATTGCGCCCCCGGTGATTCCATCTGTGTCGTAATCAGTATAAACGACAATGGTCTTTTTATCTTTTTTTATCTGCTCCAGGGTAGTGAGAAGGATTTTTTTTTCTTTTGAAAAACCAATGCTTTCCAACGAAAGGGAAGAGGGGAAATCAGGATGAAGGAACTGTTCTTTATCAGTTATACCTCTTTGAGTAAGAAGATGTGAAATGATGTCGGCTATTGTCATTGAACCATTGTAGCACCTTTAGACCAAACCGCCACCCTTAAAAATATTTGGTTTTAACCAATCTTGTGGGCTTTGTGCACCTTCCTTTGATTGGCTTTCCTGAGATTCGACAGTTGAGATTGTCTGTATTTGTTGTCGTTCTGTTCCGCCGATTTTTCCAGACACAACTGGCATAGCATTCACTTGAGGAGCAGCCTGAGGTTGTGGATTAAACGCTGAAGGAAATGTTGGTGGTTTGAACTGAGCTTGTTGAGGAGGAGCTTTCTTTACTGCTCCCGCTTTCAACAAAAGAGCGATAGTTTCAAACGTTTCCGCATTGACAGAATATGATGTGAATGTATTTGTTGCAGCTGCAATACCTGAGTATAAATTTGTGGCAATATCCTTATCGATTTCAACAGAAAGTTCCTTCAATACCTTGTACACTAATTCGCTCGTTGAGGAGCTCGTTTTGTTCACGAAATTGATGGTGCCAAAAAAGGCATTTGTAAGGTGTCGATCGATATTGATTATTTCCTTTCCTTGGAACTGCGTTTGATTTTCTGTATATAACGTACCGATTGATTGTAGGTTGGGGACATCAACGGCGATAAGGAAATCAAATGTTCCTCCAGAATATGAATAAGATACCTGTTCTGGGTTCAATTTTGGGAAGCCCGATCTTGGAGCTATAACAAGATTGAACTTGTCGCCTTGGATATGGTAATCAATTTTATCTATAGCGCCGTCTGCATAAGGGAATGAAACGACTAGATTATCACCTCCAACTGAAAGGGTTTGTTGTATTTTATCTGCGGCAATAAGATCGCTTTTTACGGCAGATGAGGCTATGATAGTGACGTTTTTTCCAAGTTTCAAGAGTGCAAGATAGAGTGAAGTTGCCGCTGCAATCGCATCTGGTGTAGGGTTATTTGGGAGTACAACGACTCCATTTACACCTTTTGAAACGACGTCAACGATTTTTGGAAGAGTGGTATTTGTATTTGGAAACATATTATAGGATACATTTTACCACATCACCTACCCGGATGTCAAGTGCAGGAGAGAGTATCAGTCCGCACTCTTGCTCTTTCTTGACCTCTTCAACCTTCTTCGCACGGATTTGAAGAGATACAATCTTTGATTTTCCTATAATATTGTCATTTCTATGGATTTCAAGCATGTCTCCAAGCTCGAATTTACCCTTAGAGAGCTTTGAACCGAACACTTTCTCACCTTCAATTGTAAATGTTGCAAGGATTTTAGCCTCGCCCTTGAGGTTCTTTTCCTGTTGTTCTTTTTCCTGGAGAAGGGCTGCAACCTCATCCAATTCTTCAAGCAATTCATAGATAATGGAATATTGTTTGATTATTACTTTTTCCTGCTTAGCCACGTCTTTTGTTTCCTGGTCAACCTTGGCATTGAAGCCGATGACGATTGCTTTGCTTGTTTTCGCCAAAAATACATCTGATTTGTAGATGTCGCCAACCGCTTTTAACAGAATCTCGATATTTGGATTTTCGGAAAGAATGGCATCGAGTGCTTCAAGAGAACCCTGTGAATCAGCCTTGATGACAATTGAGAGTTTTTTTTGTTCTTTCTCGGGAGTTGCAAAAAATGATTGAGAATTAAATACCTTTTGTGGAGCTGCTTGAGGCGCTTCTTTCTTTTCTGCCATATCTCGTGGGGAGATAGCTGAGCCTACTGGGGGAGCTGTCTCAAAACCAAGAAGTTCACATGCCTGTGAAGGGACGACCTCCTTTAATTGCGCACCCATATCATCTGTGATTGATTTTATTTTTCCTTTTACGCCGCCTGCATAGATGACATCACCTGTACAAAGAGTCCCATTTTTCACAACGATACTTACACCCACACCTCGTTTATCTTTTTTTGTTTCGATGACATATGCTTCAAGTTCTGCTTGTGGGTCATATTCCAATTTCTTATCAGTTGCTAAAAAGAGGATGTTTTCCAGTAAATCTGAAACACCTTTTCCTGTTTTTGCACTAATTGCAACAACAGGCACATCTCCACCTTTTCCTTCAACTTGGATACCATGACGCAAAAGATCATTCTTGACTTTTTCTGGCTTTGCTTCAGGAAGGTCCATTTTATTCAAAACGACAATGCACGGTACATTTGCTTCTTTAATGTGCGAAATGGATTCAATTGTCTGTGGCATGAGAGAATCTTTGGCGTCGATTATCAAGAGGACAATATCTGCCACGTTTGCGCCACGTGCTCGAAGCTGTGAAAACGCTTCATGACCAGGAGTATCGATGAATGTAATCTCATTGATTGGATACCCCTTTATCGATGTTTTTGCTGTGTATCCACCAATTTTTTGTGTGATACCGCCATGTTCTTTTGCGGCAATTCTGCTGCTTCGGATATAATCAAGGAGCGTTGTTTTTCCATGGTCAACATGGCCGAGAATTGCTACGACAGGAGGACGTGGTTTCATCATATCAAACTATAAAGATAATTAATAGTTAGCCAGCTGCTTCTTTACTTTCAGTCTCTTTGTTTGTTGCAGGAGTAGTATTCGGGATCTGAATGATATCAATAGTATATTCAGAAAGCCGTGATGCTAAATTGACATTTATACCACCTTTTCCGATAGCAAGAGGAGCTTGCGATTCTTCAACGGTCACCTTAGCATTGCGTGCTTTAGTATCAAGTTCGATGGATGAGACCTTTGCAGGGGAGAGTGCAGAAATAATGAATAGTTTTGTGTCTTCGTTCCAAAGAATGATGTCTATTTTCTCTTTTCCACCACATTCATCGGTGACTGTTTGAACACGAACTCCTCGTTGGCCGACGCATGCGCCGACTGGGTCAACTGCACCATGACCTGTTGAAACGGCAATTTTTGCTCGTTCACCAGGTTCTCTAACGGTTTTTTTTATGATAACCGATCCATTGGCGATTTCAGGAACCTCACGCTTGAATAACTCCTCGATGAGGCGAACATCATTTCGTGAGACGACTATTCGTGGGTTTCCGTATTTGTCATTTCCGATCTCTTTGATGTAGACAGTAAAGCTTGAATTGACAGAGTATTCTTCTTGACGAATCTGTTCTTCCTTAGGAAGGATGGCTTCAGCTTTTCCAATATCAAAATAGGCGTTATATCCGTCAAATCGAATCACTCGTCCCTTAATACATGAGCCGATATGGGATTGAAAATGTTGTACGACTGTCTTCTTTTCGACCTCCCTGATCTTTTGGAGAATGACCTGTTTTGCAGTTTGTGCAGCAATTCTTCCAAATCCAGGTGGAGTTATATCTCTTTCATCTTCGAAAAGATGAGCTTCACCAGTTGATCTATGAATTTTTGCAGATATATTTTCGCTTTTATCAGCCTCAGGATACTCTTTCTTATATGCTGCAACAAGAGCTTCTTCAATTGAAAGAAGAACATCTTCCGCAGGGATATTGCGTTCTGCAGAAACCTGATTGAGTGCAAGCAAAAATTCTGATTTTACAACTGTCATAGATATGGTCTATTTATAACAAAATTATTCTTTTTTAGCTTCCTTCTTTACCTCTTTTTTTGCTGGTTCTGCTGGTGTTGTAGTTGCAGCGGCTCCTTCTTCGCCTTCTCCTTCTGGCTTAGCTGTTAACACTTCTGGTGCGGCTGCAGCGGTTGTTTCAGCAATGACACTTTCTTCTTTATGTGCGGCTACGGAAACAAGAACCTTTTCTGCGTCTGTCATTATGACATACAGCTCGTTCTTTGGAAGCTGTGACACCTTGATTTCATTACCCACTTCTTTCAATTCTGACAAATCAACTTCGATGTTATGAGGAATGTTTTGTGGAAGCGCCTCAACTGTCACTTTGTCTGTTTGTGTAAGGATAACTCCACCAGCATTTGCTGCAGGTGCAACACCTACGAACGTCAAAGGTACCTCTGCCTCAATTTTTATGTTCAGATCAACTTTACGGAAGTCGACATGGAGAAGAAGACCCTCAAGTGGGTCTCTTTGCAATGCCGTAACGAGTGTTGGGACTTCTTCTTTCTCGGTCTTGACATAAACGATACCTGTTTCTCCGACAATACGATATGTTCTTTTAAATTCGATATAGTTGACTGATACAGCTTGGGATGGAAAGTTTGTTCCATAAATGTTCCCAGGAAGTAGTCCTTGTTTTCTGAGATTTTTATTCTTTTTCCCAAAGACTGTTCTTAACTGTGCTTCAAGAATCATTTTTTTCTTCTCTGTTTGTGCTTTTTTCATAGCTATTCTTTCAATAATTCAATAAAAAAGACCCGATCGGTCGACAAGTCCGTATTATAGAGGATTTGACTATTTTTCACAAGGGGAGAAAAATTAGTGTTTAAAAGATGGATTGATTCAGGAAGCTGAAGTTCAAAATTGACATCGTGGGATTGTGCACCTATCTGCTTTTGGATGACAAGTTGATATATTGCTTTTCCTTTTTTGAAACGAAGGGAGGAGGTATATGAAAGTGAAACGGTTTTTTTTCCTTGAGGTTGGATCTCCATAAGAAATCCAATTACTTTGTTTTTGCCAGTCTGGGAGTCATATGAAGGAAGCCTGTTTCCATCAACAAGCAACGTCGTCAGTTGAGAATCGGCGGGGAGAAGTATCTGGAAATAATTTTTATATGTCCCTCCAGGAAACACTTCCGAAAGCGAATTGTTAACATAATCGATAGTGACCGTGGTATTGATAAGACCGGAATCATCAATGACAGTTTTCGTAGCGTATGTCTGATCAACAAAAAAATTTGTTTTATTTACACCAAGGTTGGCATCAAGTGGAAACTGAAAATCCGCATAGCAATTTGACTTTGCCGTAGCAGGGCAGAAGGGAGTTGCAAGCCTTCCACTCCAGTACAGTTCATCAAGTTTTTTTTGGGAAGATTGCGAATTCATGAACAAGACCATATTTTTTTGATCGAATCCCTCGACGATCGCTGTGCTCAATAAAAGTGGATCAGCGAGTTCAGCTTGTGAAAGAAGCTGTTGAACGACGGAAGATAGAAAACTTTTCTTTTGTGTGGAGCCGGGGAAAAAATCATGCTCGGCAAAATATTGGGTTTTAATGTAGAAATTATCCTTTGTTATTTTTTCATTGTAATCAGGAATCTGTAGTTCATTGAAAGCGCCGATGATATTCTTTACTCCAGAGGTGGTTATCAATGCTGCGCCACTCCACGAACTCATGCCAAGTTCTTTTTGCAGAAAAAAAGTCGCCTGTTGATATGTGTCATAGAAATCAGGAAAGAATGCGCTGTCTCGTAAAAACCAATGTGGTTGATTCAAATAATTTCGAATTGGGCTTGGTGGTTCAACGTGTGCAGATAATTGGCCATCTGCATCGTACACATCAAGTATTTGCAAATCCTGCAGGCCAAAATAACGTGTTTTTGCTATAGCGAACGATCCAATGAATCCACCTCCAGGACGAAGTTCCATATTATTTGCAAATAGGAGGAGGATTGTCTGTTCTTCCTTTTCACCAAGAAGATCCGGGAGAAGTGTGAATACTTTTTTCATTTTTCTCATTTGTGCAATCTTCTTTTGGAATTTATCTTTCAACGCAGGCTGGATGAGATAAGAAGGAATTTTCCGATATATGGTGAGAATATATTCTTCGGATTGTTCCAGGAGCGTGAGAGTTTTATCGAAATGGCTTCTTGCTTGACGTGCCGTAAGCTCATTTCTTGGACGTTGGATGACCAATTTTGCCAATTGTTGAGCCTCATATGTTAGTGAACCAATCACCGGAATGAGTTTGGTTGTTGTTATGTTGACGACAAATAAATCATCGGAAAACTGTGCGAGCGAAAACAAAAGATAGAGTGGACGGACCGGCTTGTATAAAAGAGTTGCAATCGAAAGAAATCGCTCCTTTTGTTCATTTTTTTTCTGTGCCTCTCCAAAATTGTAGTCAAGCAAATAGGTTCCAGATTTATACGAAAAATAACTTGCTATCGAAAGCGGAACCCAAAAGGAGAATAGATATGTGATACATGTAACTATAAGAAGAGTGATAATAAATCGTTGGAACAAATGTTTTATGAATGATGAGATATTTCTTTTATGAGGGAGAGTGATAATTTTTTTATTTGGTGACTGCCTATTTATGGATTCTAACGTTAAAACAGGGGAATGCTGTTTCCCGGAAATGGCGAACCATATAATTGTCTGTATCTGTGAAATGCCATAGGTGTCGTCACCAAGAACATGAATTATCTTCTGATTTGGGAGAGGCACAGATGCTTTTATCGTCTTTTTATGCGAATGAAAAACGATGTGAGTAAGTGGAAAACGAGCGATGGACTTTTTTATCTTTCCATCATGAGAAACGATAAAGCATAAATCAAAGTGGGAATCTTCTGGGATATGCGGAGAGATGAACACTTGTATGTCATGCTTCATGAGATGTAATTTAAGTGCCTTTGAAAATTCATTGGCGTTTTCGATTACAATCAACGCACGCTGTTTACTTGTAGTTTGTTCAGAAATGTATCGAGCACCGCTCATATAGTATAATTGTACAATGAATTTTGAACATAAAATCGTCCCCCTTGCATCCCTCGATTCACTTCCAAAAACGCCAGAAAAAAAGGTTGTGTTGGTGGGGGGTTGCTTCGACATATTCCACTATGGTCACCACATTTTTTTACAGAAAGCACGGTCTGCAGGGGACAAACTCATTGTTCTTTTGGAATCTGATGAGTATATCGCATCGGTTAAAAAAAAGCAGCCCGTTCATACCCAACAGCAAAGAAGTGAGATATTGGCCGCATTAGAATATGTCGATTTAGTTGTCCTATTGCCATATTTCAATGACCCAAATGAAGATTATCGTGTTATAGTAGAGAAAATCAAACCACAGATTATTGCCTATACTTCTGGAGACAGACAAGTGCGGAGAAAGAAAGAGTTTGCGCAGATGGTACATGGCACCACCTATGAAGTTCCTTATTTATCATCATTTTCAAGTTCACAACTTATAACCTATGCGCCTATTTTTAGGGATTAATATTCCACAAACAGAACGAGAATCACTTTATAAACAAATCATACCGCTTATCCGAAAATATCCTCAGTTTAAATGGATACATCCGGATTTATATCATTCATCTGTCCAGTTTTTTGGTGAGGTTGAAGATGTGAAGAAATTAACTGAATCAATTAAGACAACTCTTTTTGATAAAGAAAAATTTCATTTGTATGGATTAGGACTTGGACTATTTCAAGCGCATGACTTAGTGCTCCATATGAAATACAGAAGAGAAAAAAAGATCGATGATATCGTGGATTCACTTGAAACGACCTACCCGACATTTGTAAAGCAAAGAGCTTTCATATTCCATACAGCAATTGGTCATGCACCGTATTCCTCAAAACAACAGTACTTTTTACTCCAAAAATTATTAGATAGGACGCCCGTCGAGATTTCATATCCAGTTGAATCTCTTGCTTTGATGGCGAGTGTAAAAAACAGCGAAGGAAGGAAATACCACGTCCTTGAAGAGTTTCCCCTTATATAAAACAAAAACCATTCTTTTTACAGAATGGCTTTTGTTTTGGATGATATAAAAGTTACTTTACTCCGATTTTGTACATTCCTGTACTACAATCTGGGCATTTTGCTTTCATTGCTGGTTTACCATTTTTCATGGTAACTTTTTCTGGATTAGCAACTTCCTTTTTTGCTCTACATTTTACACAATACATTGATGACATAGGTTTATATTCACCTCCTTTCCCAAACTCGCTGATAATATACAAAATATAATCCGATTTCAAACATGGTAATGAGTGCGGCGAGTGCAACACTTTTCAATAAGTCTTTTTTAAAATGTGGGTCTAATGCGATGGTCGATACCACAGTTTCTTTTTGCTCAACTGAATGAGCCTGAGTCCTTTGTTCACTGCGAAGCTTTTGTAGCCGTGTTCTTTTAGGCATGGAGTAATTGTAATCATATTGACAGCACTTTGTAAAGTGGATAAAATGAATGAATGCTCACAAATATTATTTTGGCCTTTCTCTTCGGGTGGCTGGTACTTGTTACTTTTATTGTCTTGAAGCTCCGAACGCACTACAGAAATTTGATAAAAAGATCAGGAGTACACTCACTAGACACATTACTCGATATCCTCCTAAATGAGGCTGAAAAGGGAAAAAACAAGCAACAACTGCTTGAAAAAAAATTAACGGAACTCCAACTTGCATCTCATCATGCATATCGTAAAATAGGGATGGTTCAGTTTTATGCATTGGGAAAAACAGAAGGTGAAAAAAGTTTTGTAATCGCACTTCTCAACGAATTGAACACAGGACTTGTTCTCAATTTTGTGTATATTTCAGAAGGTGTCCGTGTATATGCAAAAAAAATTAAAGAAGGAAAAGGTGATGGGTATGAACTTTCTGCAGAAGAGCGGGAAGCAATTCGTACAGCAGCATAATTATTATTAATTTTTTGAATTTGTATGGAACTTAAAAAAAGTATTGGATTGGTTCTTCTTATATTGGTTGTTTCGTTTGGGTTGAGTTATGGTGTAACGAGCGCGGTACAAAACTCAAAAAAAGTTGTGGTTCAAAAGAAACCAGCAACAGCAATCGAAGAAGAATCGACGGAACCACGAACAGAACAATGTCCTATCAATGGAAGAATGATGACAAAAGCACAAAAAGATAAATGGGTCACCAGAAGACCTCTCGGCATAATGGTTGAAAACCATGTTGAAGCCCGTCCACAATCAGGATTATCATCAGCTGATGTGGTGTATGAGGCAGTAGCAGAAGGTGGGATCACTCGATTTTTGGCAGTATTCTATTGCCAAGATGCCCCGTTTGTCGGACCAGTGCGATCTGCCCGTGTCCATTTTATGACAATGCTTCGGGAGTATGGTGAGTATCCATTATATGGACATGTCGGCGGTGCTAATTGTGACCCAGAAAGTGGATCTGGATGTGCAAATGGTGCAAAAGCTGATGCACTGGGATTGGTTCAAAAACTGGATTGGGGATCATACAATGACATGAATCAATTTTCCGTTCCGTTTCCATACTATTGGAGAGATTATGATCGACTTCCAGATCGCGCAACAGAGCACACGGTTTATACATCGACAGCGAAATTGTGGGATTATGCAAAGTTGAAGCGAGAACTCACGAATGTTGATAGCGATGATGTCTCATGGGACAAAACCTTTGAAACATGGAAGTTTAGCGATGATGCAGAAGTCACAAAAAGAGGTACAGTAAGTAAAATACAGTTGGGATTTTGGAACTCGTTTGCAAATGACTTCTCTGTCGTGTGGAAATATGACAAAACGAAAAATACCTACTTCAGAACGAATGGTGGAAAACTACACTTGGATAAGAATACAAATAAACCATTAGATGCAAAAAACATCATTGCAGTTTTTGCTAAAGAAAGCCCGGCAAATGATGGATATGAAGGCGGACACATTCTCTATCAGCTAACAGGCGAAGGGGATGCTCTTGTATTCCAGAATGGAAAAAGCATAAAGGCAACATGGAAAAAAGAAACACCAGAATCACGTATGAAGTGGTATGATGAAAGCGATAAAGAAATAAGTTTGGTAAAGGGAAAGGTTTTTGTTGAAATCCAACCAATTGGTAATACTGTTACATATTAACTTTGGAATTATGCTTTCAGCAGTAATACCATCAAAAACGCGCAGGAAAATACTTGAGCTTTTCTATACTCATCATACTGAATTGTTCTACTTGAGAAATATCGTCAGAACAGTGAATGAGGAAGTGAATGCTGTAAAGCGTGAGCTTGATATTCTCGAAAAGGCAAAGATAGTATTTAAGGAAAAAAGACTGAATAAATCCTTTTACACCCTCAATAAAGGATATATGTTTTATGAGGAGTTTTTACGTATTTTTGCGAAAATGAGTCCATTCCCTCAGGCATTACATGAAAATGCACCACGGCTTGGCAAAATAAAATTTGCATCACTTTCACTCAAATATATACGGGAAGTTCCCATAAAGAAAGACGAAGTATTCTTCTTGCTTGTCGGAACCATCATCATTCCTGAAGTTGAAGCATTTATAAAGCACATGGAAGAGGTGACGGGAAGACAGATAGATTACACAGTCATGACGGAAGATGAGTTCGTATTCAGAAAAAGAAATAATGATCCATTCCTCGGCCGTTTCCTCCGTACTCCAAAAATTATGATTTGCGGTTCTGAAGAAGAACTCATGAAATAACTTATGAAAACCCGAACTATTGTATATATCGTGTTATTGGCTATTTTAGTGGGATTGTGTTTGCCGGAAAATCTTCCAGTGCGCTTCAACGTGAACAAATCAAAAATAAACTTCACAATAAATCCGCTCTCGATAAAAACAACGTTCTTTGGGATGCAGATCAACAAAGAATTCAAGACAAAGTTGGGGCTTGACCTAAAGGGTGGAAGCCATATGGTCTTTAAGGTTGATACGAAAGGGATAAAATCAGAAGATGTTGGCGACGCTCTTGCATCTGCGAGAGATATTATCGAAAAACGCGTTAATTTTTTTGGTGTATCAGAGCCCTTAGTCCAAAACGTGAAGGTTGGGTCTGAACATCGGATTTCGGTAGACCTTCCTGGATTAGAAGATGTGTCCCAAGCTGTCAAATTAATAGGACAGACAGCACAACTTCATTTTGTTGAAGAGGGGCCAATTGATCCTAAAGTTGCAACAACCGCCTCGCTTCTTGAACGGTTGAATAAGGATACGGGAATGACAGGGAAGCATGTAAAGAAGGCCGCAGTCGTATTCAATCAAGAAGATGGAAAACCACAAGTGTCGCTTTCATTTACCACTGCTGGAACAAAATTATTTGAAGAGATAACAGCACGAAACGTTGGAAAACCCGTAGGGATATTTCTTGACTATTTTCCTATTTCAGCGCCGACAGTGCAACAAAAAATATCCGATGGAAATGCCGTGATTTCTGGATCATTTACGGTTGAGGAAGCAAAAAAACTTGCCGTATCAATAAACTCAGGAGCACTTCCACTTCCAATACAACTTATTGAACAGAGAAATATAGGACCAAGCCTTGGTGCAGAGGATGTTCAAAAAAGTGTCGTTGCAGGTGGTATAGGACTGCTCACAGTCTGTATATTTATGATTGGCTATTATGGAAAACTAGGTGCGATTGCAACTATCGCTCTTGCGCTTTATGGAATGATCTCGTTCGCCTTGTTCAGAGCAATTCCGATAGTCCTCACGCTTCCTGGAATAGCGGGATTTATTTTATCCATTGGTATGGCTGTTGACTCAAACATCTTAATTTTTGAAAGAATTAAAGATGAGCAACGAAAGGGTAAGGATTTCCAAACCGCAATTCGACTTGGCTTCGGGCGAGCGATGGATGCAATCAAGGATGCAAATATGACAACAATGCTTGTCGCATTTATCTTATTTAATCCACTTAATTGGGATTTCCTTCCTCAGTTTGGCATGGTAAAGGGATTCGCCCTCACTCTCGGTATAGGAGTTGCAACAAGCTTGTTTACCGGTGTTGTTATAACGCAAAAGCTTATTAAAACATTTTATAAGAACAAATAAACATGATACATTTTCATAGATATACATGGTTATATACACTGATATCAGCACTTGTTATTGGTGCCGGATTAGTCTCAATTTTTACCTATGGGTATAGGTTTTCAATAGACTTCACAGGAGGTTCAACACTTATTTATAAAGTAAAAAACACTCTTGCTAAGAGTGAAATAGAAAAAAGCATCACTACAAGAAAGATAAAAATAGTAAATGTTGATGTCCAACAAAAAACCATCCATATTCAAACAAGCGCCATTACTGATGCACAAGAAAAAGAGATACAAACCGATATCAAAAAAATGAGTAAGGGCGATGTTCAAGTTCTTCGCTATGAAACAGTTGGACCAACACTTGGAAAAGAAACAGGGCAAAAAACGATTGTCGCCGCAGTGATTGCGATTGCAGGAATCCTCATTTATATGAGTTTTTCTTTCAAGGGCTTCAATTATGCATTAGCGGCGGTACTCGCAATGGTTCATGACTTTCTCGTTGTTCTCGGTTCGTATTCGTTACTTTCAAGATTTTTTGGAGCTGAGTTTGATTTGATGTTTGTGACGGCTCTCCTCACGACAATGTCATTTTCTGTGCACGACACTATCGTCATTTTTGACAAAATACGTGAATATATCGGTGGTTCAAAAAACACCTCTGCAATTGCGTCACTTGCAGATAAAGCTGTTACCGAGACGATGATCCGCTCACTCAACAATTCGTTGACTATCATTTTCATGATGGTTTCTCTACTTTTGATGGGTGGAGCAACCATTCGGTTCTTCATAGCGACATTACTTATTGGAACGATAACCGGAACGTATTCGTCGCCTTTTATTGCAACTCCAATATTGATTTTGCTTGAAAAACGAAAAAATAAATGAGGATATATCCCTATTCAGTAGGAGAGCTCCAGGCAAATTGTTATCTTATCCAGGAAGATAAGAACGCGCTTCTTGTTGATCCCGGTGATGCTGCCAGTTTTCTGTTAGAAGAAGTGCAAAGACAAAACTTAACCCTTGTGGGTATTTTAGCGACACATGGTCATTTTGATCACGTAATGGCGGTAGGAGAGATTCAACTGGGAATCCCTGTCCCATTTTATATCCACAAAAAAGACCAGTTCTTGATTGATCGTCTGGAAGATACTGCAGAACATTTTCTTGGTCATAAACCAATAGTTATACCTCCATCAAAAATAAAATATATTTCTTTCAAAACATTAAAAATTGCAGGTTTCTCATTGAACATAATTGAAACCCCTGGACACACTCCCGGCAGTGTTTGTTTTTATTTTCCTGAAGAAAAAGTTATTTTTACCGGTGACACACTATTTGCAGGTGCGATTGGAAGGACTGATCTGTCATACAGCAATAAGGCCGACATGAAAGTTTCATTAAAGAAGCTTTCGGCGCTTCCGGAAGAGGTAATAGTGCACCCCGGACATGGAGAAGAAACCATTATTGCGAATGAAATAGGATCTACTCTTTTTTAAGCTCTTTCAATAACACATCTCGATCATTCTCCAGCTCCTTATTAATTACTTTTTCAAACAAGTCGTCCAGTATATCACCGACCTGTTTGCTTGGCTGAATATTTTTTTCCTTCATCACATCAAGGCCGTTGACTTTAAGATCCTTAACGGTAAATGGCTCTTTCTGAACTTCAACAATTCTTTTTTTGAATAGATCCAATCGCCAAGAAGTCGGAGTGGATCCGGAACCAATTCGGTCTGCCGTACGAACGTCCAGCATGTCTTGAACATATTCCTTTCCAACCTCCCTAATAAACCTTCTGACAGCTTTATCTGTTTGATCTTCGGAAACCGTGAATTGATGGAATTCAATCAATCGAATGAATTTTGTTTTCTGTTCATTTGATAGACGAAGTCGTTCAGCTATTTTTTTTGCTTGTATAGTCCCGATAACTTCATGGTTGTAAAACGTGATTAAACCCGATTCCTCATCTTTATGGAACGTATCTACTTTTCCAATATCATGCATAACCGCAGCAAATCTCACTATTGGATCTCCTGAAGGACATGCCTTGAGTGCCATGATAAGATGAGTTCCTACGTCATAAACATGATGTCTCTTTGGGCTTTTTTGAGGGATATCAAAACAGGCATCCAACTCAGGAAGGATATGTTTTAATATGCCCGTGTTCCTGAGAAAAAGGAATCCCTCGGATGGATGATCGCTTTCCAATATCTTTAAGAGTTCGTCTCGTATTCTTTCCCCAGAAATTGATGTAATACGTTCTGCATTGCGTGTCATCGCATCTCTTGTTTTTGTTTCAATAAGAAATCCGAGTTGTGAAGCGAATCGAATTCCTCTCATCAAACGTAAAGCATCTTCTTGGAACCGTTTATCTGCATCGCCAACGGCAATAATCATTTTTTCGTCAATGTGTTTTTTCCCGTTGAATAGATCTGTGATTGTATCACCATCATAAGCCATCGCATTGATAGTAAAGTCTCTGCGAGCTAAATCTTCTTCTAATGTTTTTGCCCACTCAATAGTTGTTGGGTGACGGTTATCCTCATATCCAGATTCTTTCCGGAAGGGAGTAATTTCAAACAGAAAGGTATCGGACTTAACGGTGACAGTGCCGTAAACATTGTGATAAAAATTATCCGGGAATAATGCTTGGATTTGTTCCGGTGTCGCATCTGTTGTGAAGTCCCAGTTGAGTATATCCTTTTTGAGAAGTAAATCACGGACAGCTCCACCCACAATATAGACCTTGTATCCGTTTTCACGGATTATTTTCATAAACTCAATAACAGTGGATGGTAATTTGCTCATTATTTCAATTATACCCTACGTTCGTCATCCCCGCGAAGGCGGGGATCCAGACTATAAATTCTTAATACAAAATAATGTAAATTGCTCACTGGATTCCCGCTTTCGCGGGAATGACACGAGATAACAATTACCTTACACGAGTGATTTTAGTATATCCAAATTTTTTTTATCTGGTCCTTTTCCGTCAAATCCAGGTGTCTCGATAATAAATGGGAGATTTTTTGTATTGCTGTTGTTTACCAATAACTCAAAGGGCTCCATTCCTAATGTACCTTGACCGATATTCTCATGCCGGTCTCTTCCTGAATCAAAAGGATCTCGGCTATCATTGATATGAAGAACTACAAGTTTGGTCAGTCCAATTTTTTTCTCAAACTCATGCAAGAAATCCTCCAATTTTTTTTGACTGGAAAGCTCATATCCGGCTGAGAAAAGATGGCATGTATCAAGACATACCCTGAGTCGATCACTCTTCACATCTCGGATAATTGAGGCTAATTCATCAATATTTTGACCAATTTTTTTGTTTCCTGCATTTTCCAAAATGAGAAACGTATTATGAGGAGTATTCTCCAATATTTCTTTTATATTGCGGATAAGAACATTGTATTTTTTATCCTCTTCATTCCAGACAGAAGGGGGGCTCCCCTTGAAAGATCCGGTGTGGACAATACTTCCAACTATTTCCAGTTGGGAAGCGATATTCAGTTCTGCAATCAGCGACTTTTTTGATTCTTCACCGATTCGTTCCTCATCTGCAAGGTTAACCAGATAGGACGCATGGAAAAAAACCTCATTAATCCCCAGTTTCTTCCTTGTTTCCAAAAAAAGTTGTTTTGCTTCGTCAGTGAGAGTTGCCCTATTCCATCCTCGAGGGGATGCAGAAAAAATTTGTAGACAATTGCCACCGATAGCATCAATTCTTTCCAGGGCTTTATGATATCCGCCAGCAATGGAAAGATGGGCGCCGATTTTCATAGGCATTATTTTGTTTGTAGCCAATTGATAATATAGCTTGTAACGATATCTACATACCGCTGCTTTGAAAGTTCGTGATCGATTTCGTCATCATCAATGAGTCTTTTTTCACAATTTATGTCATTAAAAAATTGATGCGAATGAGATGGACTCACTCTTTTATCATTTTTACCGACAATAATAAGAGTTGACGCTTTCAACTTTTTTGGTTGAAAATATGCAAAGTAGGAGGAATATATAGATCTCACTCTTTTGCTGAATGGATACAACACTATTGTTCCGATAAGATATTTCGTATCCCTCCAACTTACTTTTTTAAATAAATATAAAAATGGATTCACTAAAATCATGCTGTCAACATCGGCTCTCTTTATAGTTGCAAGTGCTGAAATGAGTCCTCCCATACTTCCTCCGAGTATCGTGATTTGAGGGTAATTTTTTTTGAAATGGTCTATTACAACTTCCAAATCGTTTACCTGTTGTTCCAAATCGAACTCAGCATTTCCTTCACTTTTCCCTTGACCGGTGAAATCGAATATAAATGTGGGATATTCATGTTTATTGAGGGATATGGCAAGTTGTTTTATCCCAAAGTCGTCCTTACATCCGCCAAAACCATGACACAATACGATAAGATGCTTCTTGTTCCCGGGATAGAGAAGTGAATCAAGGACATTGCCCTTCAAATTCAAGAGGTGGACTGCTTTTTCCATAAAGGGAAATATTCTTTAGTAAAGATTTCTATTATTCTTTTTTTTATGTTTTCTGCGAAGGGAAGACCATCGATATCTTGTAGCCCAGAAATCCACTTATATTCCGTTAATTTTTTTTCAAGCACAACTGAAGTGGTGTGCGTCTTGCACATAAAATGCTCAGCATGGAACATGGCATCACGATCCTGAAAAACATCTTCCCCAATCCACTGTGGAGGGTCGATTGTAAGCCCAACCTCCTCAAGGATTTCTCGGCTCAATCCAACTAGGATATGTTCTTGAGGATATATTTTTCCTCCTGGGATAGTCCAAAGTCCTGCATCAATTTGTTCATTGGGGGACTTTTTGACTATAAGGAGCTCATATTTCTCATTGAAAATGAAGGCTCCGACAGAAAGTATGGATATATATTTTTCGTACATGTCCCAAGTATATCAAAAATACCTCTTGACTTAATTTAGCAGAGTTGGTATATTATTGCTAATCATCCTTCGTCCACAATAATTATGGACTTCGGAATGATAAACCCTATGGATGAACTAACAGCTCGACAGATAGATATATTGAAAGCAATTATTCAGGAACATACAGAAACTGGAGAACCAGTAGGTTCAGAAATACTTGAAAAGAAGTACAAGCTTGGCGTATCGCCAGCTACGATCCGGAATGAAATGGTGGTGCTTGCCAAGAAGGGTTATATCATGAAATCTCATTTTTCATCTGGTCGAATACCATCCCCAAAGGGATTCAGATTTTATATCAATAAGATCATGAAACAGAAAGAGATGTCGACGGCAGATGAGGTTGCATACAAAAACAGCGTATGGGATGAGCGAAGTGAAATGCATAAATTATTGACACAAGCAACACGCGTGCTCGCTCAAAGGACTGGCTTGGTTTCACTAGCTACGACAAACACAGGAGATATCTATTTCGCCGGGCTTGCCAATTTGCTATCGATTCAGGAATTTATCAACAGGGAAATAGAAAGACAAATATTCCAACAATTGGAGCAGATTGAGTATTGGGAACGACTCCTCAACAAGTTTGGTACGGTAGAAGGCCATGACATATATTTTGTCTTGGGAGATGAGGGGTATTCCGATCCGATTTACGATTCGTGTGCCAGCATATTCGGAGAATTCAATTCAAACAATGTGAAGGGGATAATCGGTGTTGTGGGACCTAAGCGGATGCATTATGACCTAATCGCACCGCAAGTCAAATATTTTTCAGAACTTCTTTCAGGGATTATGAAAGAGCAGAAATTTGGACTTGATCAAGTTAAATAAAATACTATGCAAAAACAAACAGATACCACAGAAAAACAGGCAGATAAACCAATAGAAACTGAAGTCGCAGAGACTGTTCAAAAAGAAGGCGACGAATGTGCGTGTGAATCAGACAAAACATGCAAGTCATGCGAGGAAAGAGCAGCGCAGGTTGAGGAATACAAAATGAAATATCTGCGCGCAATCGCAGACTACCAAAATTTTGAAAGACGCATCCAAGACCAACGAGTTGAATGGACAAAGAATGCGAACAAGAGCCTTATGCTGAAATTACTGACGTTTCTTGATGATTTGGAGCGAGCAGAGCTCTTTTTAAGCGATAAGAATTTAGCCCATGTCAAAAGTACATTTTACAAACTATTGAAAAATGAAGGATTGGAAGAGATTGAAGTGTTGAATATGGAGTATGATCCAAACACTGCTGAAGTAATCAATATGGAAGAAGGGAAAGAAGACAATATTGTGATCGCCGTTTTGCGGAAGGGATACACATTTAACGGACAGATATTGAGAGTTGCACAGGTTACGGTTTCAAAAAAATCATAAAAAAGGTAGCTACTATTATTAATTACTATTAATTCAAAATACTATGGCAAAAATAATCGGGATTGATCTCGGAACGACAAACTCATGTGTGGCAGTGATGGAGGGAGGGTCACCAAAAGTTATTCATTCGACTGAAGGAAGAAATGTCATTCCTTCCATCGTTGATCCAATTAAGAACATCGTCGGAGATGTGGCAAAACGTCAGATGGTTCTTAATTCCAAATCGACAGTATATTCAGTGAAACGTCTTGTTGGAAGAAAGTTGTCTGACCCATCTGTCCAGACAGATATGAAATGGCTTCCATACACCGTTAAAGCTGGAAAGAATGATATGGCTGTTGTCGAGGTTCAAGGAAGACAGTTTAGTCCACAAGAAATATCTGCAAAAATTCTTGCAAAGATCAAAGCAGATGCGGAAAAGTATCTAGGTGACACAGTTACCCAGGCTGTCATAACAGTCCCAGCATATTTTGATGATGCACAACGCCAAGCAACAAAGCAAGCAGGAGAAATCGCCGGACTTGAAGTTGTCCGTATCATAAACGAGCCTACAGCTGCTGCATTGGCATATGGATTAGACAAGAAAAATACGCACACAATAGCAGTATACGATTTAGGTGGTGGTACATTTGATATTTCGATATTAGAGTTGGATCTTGATGCACAATCAGGCGTTTACAAAGTGAAATCAACCAATGGTGATACGCATTTAGGAGGAGACGATTTCGATAAGGTCATCATCGATTATCTCGCAGATGAATTCAAAAAAGAGAATAATGTCGATCTCCGCAAAGATCCACAAGCGTTACAACGATTGAGAGATTCTGCTGAAAAAGCGAAGATAGAACTTTCATCATCGATGGAGTCTGAAGTGAACTTGCCATTTATCACTCAAGGAAAAGAAGGTCCGCTTCACTTGGTCATGAAGTTGACAAGAGCAAAACTTGAATCACTCGTTGGTGATCTTATCGAAAAATCACTGGAACCAGTGAAGAAGTGTTTAAGTGATGCGAAATTGTCAGTGTCCGATATCAATGAGGTTGTCATGGTCGGTGGTATGACACGTATGCCAAAGGTGATAGAAGTTGTAAAGACATTCTTCGGAAAAGATCCAAACCGTTCAGTGAATCCAGATGAAGTGGTTGCAGTAGGTGCGGCAATTCAAGCAGGAGTAATCGCTGGAGATGTCGGCGGAAAAGACATATTGTTAGTTGATGTCACACCACTAACATTGGGAGTTGAAACACTGGGAAGTGTGTCTACCCCACTTATCCAGAGAAACACGTCAGTTCCAACAGGGAAAACGGAGATATTTTCCACAGCTGCGGACAATCAAACATCTGTAGAGATAAACATCTTGCAAGGTGAGAGACCGCTGGCTAAAGATAATAAATCACTTGGTCGATTTATCCTTGATGGAATTCCACCAGCACCACGAGGAGTTCCACAAGTTGAAGTCTCATTCGACATCGATGCAAGTGGGTTACTTACGGTAACAGCAAAAGATAAAGCATCAGGTAAGACTCAAGCGATCAAGATAACCGGCTCAACAGGACTCACCAAGGAAGAAATTGAGAAAATGAAAAAAGAGGCAGAGGAGAATGCGGAAAAAGACAAGGCTGAAAAAGAGAAAATTGAAATAAAGAATAAGGCGGATAATCTTATTTACACATCTGAAAAATCATTGAAAGATGCTGGCGATAAGGTGCCAAAAGAATTGAAAGAGTCCATTGAAAAGAAAATAAAAGAATTGCGGGAAGTATATGAAAAGGGGACAAAAGAAGAGATCGAGAAAAAGGTAAACGAACTGTCAGACGAGCTGCAAAAAGTGGGACAGTACATGTATCAAAAAGAAAACAAAGCCCCTAACGCTGCTCCAAATCAACCTGGAGAAGCTGGCGCAGAGGCAAAAAAGGAAGAACCAAAAAAAGATGTTGAAGAAGGACAGGTCGTAAGCTAAACTAGCGAACAATAAGATGGGGCGATCATTTGATCGTCCCATCTGTTTTACATATTAATCATCTCAAAATGGACTATTACGATTTACTAGGTGTTAAAAAAGGAGCATCTGACTCTGAAATAAAGGCCGCGTACAGAAAGCAGGCTCTTCAATGGCACCCAGATCGCAATAAGTCTCCTGAAGCTGCTACAAAATTTAAAGAAATCAATAAGGCATACGAAGCTCTATCTGATAAACAGAAAAGAGAAAAATATGATCAATTCGGAAAAGATGCATACGAACAAGGTGGATTTGGTGGGGCAAGAGGAGGTCAACAACAAGGACCATTTAACTATACCTACTCATCCAGCTATGGAGGGCAAAGTCCATTTGAAAACGTTGATTTTGGCGGGACAGACCCATTTGAGATTTTTGAACAATTCTTCGGTTTTGGCGGTTCCGGGGGTAGGACAAGGAAAAGAAGAGATGTATATCAAATAGAACTTTCATTCAATGAAGCCGTACACGGAGTTGAAAAAGAAACAGTGATCAAAGGGAAAAAACATTCAATGAAAATTCCTGCAGGGGTCGACGATGGAATGAAGATTAGATTTAGCGATTTTGATGTATTGGTTCATGTCCGACCTGACGCCCATTTTCGAAGAGAAGGCCAGGATGTCTATGTTGAGAAACTGGTGACATTCCCATTGGCTGTACTTGGTGGTGAGGTGAGTGTTGAAACGCTTGATGGAAAAGTAACTTTGCGTATACGACCTGGCACCAAATCGGGGACGACCGTCCGTTTAAGAGGACGTGGAATCGTATATCCACAACAATCCCATAGAGGCGATTTATATGTTGTTTATACAGTTGAAATCCCTGAAAAAATATCACACAAAGCCCATCAGCTCCTCGCGGATTTACAAAAGGAGTTCTCTTCCGGGACATAATTTTGTATAATAAGCCAAGTCAATTACTATTTACTATTATTTCATCATCATGAGGACAAATGCCGGTGCGTTAAAAAAAGGAGAATTTATTCGTCATCTCGACGTAATTTGGCAAGTTCAAAAAGCTGATTTCTATTCTCCCGGAAAAGGTTCAGCACTCATGAAAGCACGTATAAAAAATCTTCTTACACATAAGACTCTCGAATACGCATTCAAATCAAATGAATCGGTTGAAGTCCTTGATGTTTCCTGCATTGAAATGGAATATCTCTACAAAGATCAAGAAAATGTCTTTTTTATGGATCAACGAAGCTTTAATCAATATACACTCCAACTCGATATCGTCGGTGACGTAGCAAAATTCATGAAAGAGGGGAACACGTATTATGTATACATGTATGACGATAAGCCACTTACCATGAGACCTCCAACATCAGTGAAATTCAAGATTATCGAAACAGAGGAAGCAATTAAAGGGGACACAGTGTCAGGTGCAAAAAAGCCAGCTAAGGTGGAAACAGGCGTAACAGTGATGGTCCCACTTTTTGTAAAAGTTGGGGACATGATTACAGTAAATCCTGAGACTGGTGAATACGGAGAACGTGTTAAAGAATAATCCACAGCACACGCAATTCGTATAGGATGCATCGTTTCGTTATATATGTTATTTAGTATTAGAATATAAGATGCTTTCCGTTGGAACTCTTCTCAAAAATACCAGAGAGCGAAAAAAAATATCACTTCGTGACGTTGAAAAACATATAAAAATTCGAGAGAAATTTATCGTAGCTTTGGAAGAAGATAGATGGAATATCTTCACTTCCAAGATTTACATCATGGGCATATTGAAAAATTATGCACGCTTTCTTTCGCTCGATGAACAAAAAATACTCGCCTTCTTCAGACGAGAATATGAAAAAAAGGACGATGTACGATTCAAAGAACGTATCTCAGGAAACTATATGTCCTCGGATTCAAAAAAAACGATCTTGACGGGATTCATCCTTTTGGGTATTTTATTCATTTTTTATTTTTCATTCCAGTTATATCAATATATCACGCCTCCGAAGATTGAGATATTGTCTCCAACGACCAGCGTTTTTAAACGTGAGTCGACGATAACAATTGTCGGAAAAACAGAAAAAGAAGCGATGGTTACGATATTAGGGGAACGGGTGTATCAGAATAAGGAAGGTATTTTTGAATACGTTCTTCCATTAAAACAGAAAAACACAGTTCTCTCCATAGAGGTTGTGGGTGCAAACGGAAAAAAAACGCAATTGGACAAGATATTTAAGAAGACGCAATAATATTCTTCAGGTCAAGGATGGAACCCATTTGTGTTTGATCCATCGGACGAAGACCAAGGCGTTTCGCCTCAGAAACAGTTTTTTTACCCAAATATCCAAACCGTATTTCACCAAGAAGTCCGACCTCACCGATACATACAGTATTTACCTTGACTGTCTTTGACAGGACGGAAGAATAAAGAGCTGCAATAATGCCTACGTCTGCCAATGGGGATGTAATCCGTATACCACCAACCACATTGAAATATATATCGTAACTATCCAACTTAAGATTGAGATATTTTTTTGCAATCGCAATTAAAAGCTGGACACGATTAAAATCTATTCCTTTTGCAACGCGGCGGGGGATGGAGAGCGTTGTTGGGACTGCAAGTGCTTGCACTTCAAGAAACATGGGTCGATTACCTTCGCAGATTCCTACGATTGCTTTTCCGACCTCTTTTTTTGAAGTTTCTTGCAGTAATGCCGTTGCTGAATTCACTTCATGTAGTCCATCTTCCTTCATTTCAAATACACCGATTTCATCAACCGATCCGAAACGGTTTTTTGAAGAACGGAGAATGCGGAATGGAGAGGAAGAATCACCTTCAAGCGATAGGACGCAGTCGACCATATGCTCAAGTGTTTTTGGTCCTGCAAGATCACCATCTTTTGTCACATGTCCGATCACAAGGAATGGGATCCCGCTTTTTTTTGCAAATGGAATGACTCTATTCATCACTTCTTTTATCTGGTTTATGCTTCCGGGAGGTGTTTCGACATCTTGTGTATATAGTGTCTGGATAGAATCAAGTATGACGAGCCGTGCCTTTTTTTGCGAGTCTATTCCAGATAGAATCTTATCTATATCCGCTTCATCGGAAAACAATATATGACCTATTTCAGCATGTAACCGCTCTGCCCGATGTTGAACTTGATCGAGAGACTCTTCCCCCGACACATAAATTGCCAGATTGTTTTTTATTATCTGGAGAAGAAGAGTTGACTTACCGATACCAGGCTCACCCGAAAGGAGGACGACCTCTCCAGGAGTCAGCCCGCCGCCAAGTACCCTGTCGAATTCGAACATTCCCATAGACTGCCTATTGGATTTTGACTTGTCTATCTTCTTCAATGAAGAGAACTGTGTTGGCGTAGCTTTTTTTTGTGCATGTTGGACATCTTCCTTTTTTTGCATGAGTGTATTCCACTCACCGCATCCAGGACATTTACCAATCCAAGAAGCTGCTCCATAGTTACAGGAAGAACAAATAAAATATGCCATAATAAATTAAAATTCTCAATCAAAACTCAAACTCTTGCGTCATTCCGACGAAAGTCGGAATCTACGCAACACGTTTTTTTCTGGATCCCGATTTTCATCGGGATGACAGATTAATTTTACATTTTTTGAACCGTTTGTATTCCAAGCAGGTCAAATCCATGTTTAATAATGGATCCGACAGCTTTGGTTATGACAAGTCTAATATATTTTTGGTCAGCTTCCGCTTTCAAAATAGGATTTTTCTGATAAAACAGGTTGTATTCCCGACATAATTCATACAGATATCCAGCAATAATATTTGGGGACAAGCTCGATGCGGCTTTGTGCACTTTATCGGTATATTGATAAATGAGACGCATCATCTGTTTTTCATCGGTAGATATTTCTTGTGGATATGCTCCTGTATTTTCATTTTCTTTCGAAATAATGCTTTGTGTTCTTACGAATGTGTAAAGAATATAAGGAGCTGAATTCCCATCTAGAGAAACAGATTCATCAATATCAAAAGCAATTTGTGAATTGGTGGCATTTTTAAGGAATGAATACTTTACGGAAGCGACAGCAAGAGTTTCCACCGTATCCTCAGAATTCTTGAACTTTTCAAGAATCTTCTTCTTGATTTCGTCAAGGAGCCATGATGCTTCTATTACGTTTCCAGTCCGTGAAGACATTTTTCCATCTTTCAACTTCACCCATTCATATGCTAGGTGGTATTGTTTGCCCTCAAACTTCTTAGGGTCAAGCAACTCCTCAACCTTAAATGTTATTTTGAAAAAACTCGTTTGTTCAGGAGTGACACAGTGGATACACTTATCCAGTGTGCCAAAATCACTGAATTCCTTTGCGGCCAACCCCATCTCTTTCCCTTCATATGTCGGGAATCCAAGACTGTTGATAAAAACTCTTGTGTCCAGGCCATATTTCTCTCCATTGAAAATGACCGCGCCCTTACTTTCCTCAAGGATTCCTTTTGCAAGTAGTTCTCTGGATGTTTTGAGGCCTTGCTCGTGGACTTCGCTTTCAAAATAACAGCGATCGAAACGTGAGTAAAGACGTTTATATATTTCTTCAAAATAAGCAATGCTCCACTCTCGTGTTTTGAGCCATAACTTTTTTGTGAGTGAATCTTCCGGTGAATACACTTCTTTGTTTATCTCGATTATTTCCGCTTTCGCTTTTTCGTCCGCCTCATATGCTGTCTGTCCTTCTGAATATGCCTTCCCAATAAGTTTTATCTTGTCAGAGAGGGAAAGTGCGTCAAACATTTCTTCACCATTCTTTTTGATCATTTGTTGTACTCCCCACAAGCATTTTGCGATGTGAAGCCCGACATCCCCCTGATAATTGGTGCGGATCACTTTGTTTCCCACTGCAGTGAGCAGTCTCACAACAGATTCTCCCGTTGAGATATTTCTCAAATGGCCGATATGAAATAGTTTATGCGTGTTGGGATGTGCAAATTCCACCATAACTTTTTTTTCACTTCCAAAGTGAAAAGAGGGAATGGAAAAAGCACCGTTTACTGCCTGTTCAAGTGGGGCAATAAGCGCTTTTTTTGAAAGCCAAATATTGATGAACCCAGGCTTGAGTACTTGGATGTTTTCAATATTTTCATCAAGAACAATATCCTTTTTTATTTGTTCAGCAACCTCCATTGGATTCCTCTTTGCAACTTTTGCCAAAATAAGGGCAATGTTGGTGGAAAAGTCACCAAACTGGAGTTGGGGAGTGGAAAGTTGCACCCCTCCTGTAAACTCAGGAAATGAATCGGTCACGACTTTTTGAATTATTTGGATAATTTTGTCTTCAATCATGGTGTACATATATTAATTTAAAATAAACGAAAAGACAACCCTCCTTACGCTTCATATTGTGGAATAGCAATCGTTCCTTTGTACCCAAAATAGTTTTTAAGTTTTTCGACTGCATTTTGATATGCAATGAGCGCCTGGTCGGATGATCCGTTCTTTCCTCCAGATATCCCAGTTAGATGTAAATCATACCCGTATGCCAGCACGTTTGGATTGCTTATCGCAACAAAAGAATCACCTGGAATAAGTTGATCTCCAAGAATTGCCTGAACTTCTTCAAATGGAACGGCGCGTCCTGCAATTTCCTTTATAGGAAGTTGATAATGATACCAATGAGGGTTCTTAAGCTTGTTAGCATCAGCAATTTTCAAAACAAAATGATGAATAAAATCAAGTGCTCCAGGGCGTGTGTTGTCCTCAATAAATGAAATCTCATGAGTTTGTGGATTATATAGACAGTCCATACAATGCATACCTGTTGCTCCTTCTTCTTTCAATGCAGTAGTAATCTTATCAGCAATTGCCATCATCTTTTCATTAAAACCAGCAGGTAGGCGATTTGGAAAATGTCCACCCTTATAACTTCCTTCGTGTGCAAACTGTCCAAACACTACTGGATCAAGATAAACAGATCCATCATTATTTAAGAATATGTGGAGTGAGCCTTCCATCACGTTTTCAAGTTTTTTTTGTACATCAAATGGCCATTCAGCAGGAACGAGTTGAGCCATTTTTTCCTTAAGGTAATTGGGTTTATCTGAAGCAGCATATTGTCCATATGATATCTCGACATTGCTTCCTAGTTCCGCTCCTCCTGTACCCTCATCAGATTTGATAAAAAAATCTGCACCTATTTCCTCTATTGCCTGTGCCATCTCTTTTTCATTTTGACAAACTGCACCTTGAGGTATGGGAATATGATGTTTTTTACAGAAATCACGGAACCCCGTTTTTGTGCCAAGCTTTAAATATTCTCCAAGATTTGCCGCATAGGTTGGATTTTCGTTAAATTGCTGTGCAAGTTTTACTTCATCTTCAAGGAAGTTGAAAAATTGCATTTTATATCCTTTTCCGACAAGTTCATGTAATTGAGCCATGACTTCATCTTGCGCAAGAATATCTCGTGTCAAAGTTCCGGTACCTACGTCATTTATTTGAATAATCTGAGGCAATGGGATACCAAGGACCTGTTTTGCATAGTCTAGATATGCTTGATTCATTTGGTGGTTTACTAAAGCGATATCTTGTGGTAGCCCCATTGAGACAGCCATACGATCGTATTCTTGTTCAGCCTTAACACCGATCAATATCGGAGATGTTTGAGCATCAATATGTATCGTTGGTTGCGGAAACCCATATGGGCGTTTTTCTGAATGCTGTGTTTTTTCTGAAATAATCATAGTAAAAAAAGTAATATATAAAAAAAATCCCCCGGTATATTCGGGGGTAGAGTATGATGAAAATGGAGTTTTTACCTCATGCAATCATACCCTCCCAATGAGAGGCGCCTCAATAAATCGGCACAAGTATGAAATAACATGAACTCATTATATCACACATAGAGCTTGTTATGAAGCACAGGAAGAATTACAATAGTGAGTATGAAAGGAAAGCTTAAGCTCATCGGTATACTCACAATAGCATTTTGCATCTTTATTGTCGTGCAATTATTGTTTTCCATCCTTTCAAAAAAAGAAGGCCGGCTTAGCGTTGCATCTCATCCTGGTGCAGCTGTTTTTATCGACAATGTGATGAAGGGAAACACACCGTTTGAAAACGTATTCAAAGAAGGGGAGTATATGCTTAAAATAGTCCCTGATGGGGTGGCGACAGGTGCTGCTTCATGGCAAAAAAAAGTATCGGTGTACACAGGATCATTGACCCATGTGGATGTCCAACTTGAAAGCACAGATATCGCTTCGTGGGCGGATGTCTATTGGGTGACAAAAAGAGGGATGTTTGACAAAAAAGGCGGAATGCAGGTTCAAACTGAACCGGCAGGAGCATTGGTCTATATCGATAATGATGAAAAAGGGATATCCCCCATGACCATAGATAATATAACCGCAGACATGCATGAACTGTCCGTATTCAGCCCAGGGTTCAGCAAGCGATCAAAGAAGATAAAAATCACTCCTGGGTTTGATCTACATGCATTCATCAAGCTTGCGATCGACCCAAGTCAAAAAGCGAAATATTCCGTACCAGATAAAATTATTGAAGCAACGTCGGCGGCCCAGCTTAAGGAGCCGGCCAATACCGTCAAGATACTTGATACCCCTACCGGTTGGTTGCGTGTCCGCGATGAACCCACGCTTGCCGGATCGGAATCTGCGCGGGTTAATCCTGGCCAACGCTTTGAGCTCCTTGAAGAACAAACGGGTTGGTTCAAGATCCGTATTGATGGACAAAAAGAAGGATGGATCTCGGATCAATACGCACAAAAAAATTAATTAAGAAGCGTATTACTTCTTCCAGATGACCTTGTTATACAAGATGTATGAATAAGGAATTATCACACAAGCGATGATAAGCACTTTGTAGAGAATCCATTGCATTCCCTGATCTCCAAATACATTGAGCAATATCGCAAGCCCTACTCCTTGAATGACTATCGATCCAGATGAGACGAGATTGAATAAGATAAATTTTTTCACATACCCAAAAATTCCCCCAGTGATTTTTTTATGTCTAAAGCTCCAAAAATTATTGATGAAAAAATTTGAAATAATTGCAACTTCAGCGCTCAACATATTTGCCGATGTTTTTGCGATGTGAAACACATTAATAAAGAGGTATGCAAAACTGAAATCAACACCAAATCCAAGAAAACCCGTTATGATAAATTTGATGAATGATGAGTGTGTTAGCACATAAAAGAATGTTTGAAGAATGTATTGAATAGAATTTATTTTTGAAACACCCTCGGTTCTATCTACAAACTGAATTGGAACTTCTGTGACAGTTGCTTTTTGATTAACTGCGTGATCAAGAAGGGCAACTTGAAAGACATATCCCGAATAAGAACTCACATGTGATAATGCGGATTTAATTACCCATACTTTAATCGCTCTATAGCCATCGGTCCAGTCTGTTATAGTGAGGCGCATGAAGCCAAGCCTGACAAAAAGATTCGCCCCGATTGAAAACAATTTTCTATGGAACCCCCAGTTTGAAGGAATAGAACCTCCGGCAATATAGCGTGAGCCGATAACAAAATCTGCTCCCTTCTCAATTTTCTTTAAGAATGCAGGTATGTATTCTGGATTATGGGACAAATCTGCATCCATTTCAAAAAGTACATATGGATTAAGGTGTTCCATTGCATAGGTGAACCCGGAAATATATGCTTTGCCTAAGCCCTCTTTTTTTGTTTCAATAAAGTGAACGGATGGGAATTTCTTTTGTACCTCTTTGACTTCTGAGAGCGTGTCATCTGGAGAAGAACTATCCACAACAAGAACTTCCACATTCCAATTTTGGATGGAGGAAGTGGTGGCGAAAATCGATTCAATGAGTTGTCTGATATTTTTTCGCTCATTATATGTTGGAATGACGATCACTGCTTTTCTCATAGGATGGATTTGAAATAGGCGATTGTAGAGGTGAGCCCCTGATCAACTGATATGTGTGGTTCCCAATCAAGTAATTGTTTTGCTTTCGTTATATCTGGCTTTCTTCTTTGCGGATCATCGGCCTCAATAGGATTTGAACTGATTTCTCCCTTTGAGTTGGTGAGTAATTTGATTTTTTCTGCGATATCTTTTACGGTCATTTCATTCGGGTTTCCGAGATTGATCACTTCACCGCTCGGAACATCTTTTGTCGCAAGCGCAGTCAGCCCGAGAACCAAGTCGGAGACATAGCAAAACGATCTCGTTTGCATCCCATTACCATAGAGCGTTATCGGTTCGTTTTTCAATGCTTGAACAATAAAATTTGATACGACCCGTCCATCATTGATATCCATTCTTGGACCGTATGTATTAAAAATACGAGCGATCCGTACATTGGTTTTGTACTTTCGGACAAAACTCATGCACATCGCTTCGCCAAACCGTTTTGCCTCATCATAACAAGAACGTACACCGTTTGGATTGACATTCCCCCAGTATGATTCTACTTGTGGATGAACCAGTGGATCTCCATATACTTCTGAAGTTGATGCATATACAAATTTCGCATTCTTTTTTGTCGCAAACTCAAGCGCTTTCTTTGTTCCGATGGAGTTCACCTCAAGCGTTTCAATCGGATACTTTTTATATTGGATAGGCGATGCAGGAGACGCTAAATGGAATACAACATCCACAGGTCCTTCTATTGTTGCGTAATCAAAATCGATAATATCATGTTCAATAAAGGTAAGAGCTTTATTTGTAAGAAGGTGTTCGATATTTTTTTTGCTTCCCGTAATAAAATTATCGATTCCAATCACGCTATGACCAAGAGACAACAGATGCTCTGTCAAATGAGAAGCAATAAATCCGGCCGAACCTGTGATGACAATTTGCATAATTATGAGTGGAAAATTGACTCTCTTCCTGTTGAAATGTAGGTAAATTGTAAGTCTTTCATCGTTTTCAAATCATAGATATTCCGGCCATCAAAAATGACTGGTTGTTTCATGTTTTCCCGGACCGTCTTCAAATCAGCTTGTTTGAATTCATTCCAGTCAGTAAGAATGACCAGCGCATCGACATCCTTAATTGCAGACAATGCATTCTCAGCATAAGTCAATTTATCGCCAAATATTTTTTTTATGTTTGGTATTCCTTCCTGATCATACACAGTTAGAGTATATCCTTTCTCCAAGAGCTCACGGATAATGTCGACTGATGGAGCGAATCGGATATCATCCGTATTCGGTTTAAAGCTCAAACCCCATACAGCAATATTTTTTCCTGGTGCATGGGCAATGATTTTTTCAAACAAATTCATCCGAGCTCTCTCATTGATATCATCAACCGCTTGGAGCAGTTGAGTGTTTATCTTCAGTTCTTTTCCTGTCGAAATAAGCGCCTTAACGTCTTTTGGGAAACAGGAGCCACCATATCCAGCCCCAGGATCCATGAAAACTCGCCCAATGCGTTGATCGAATCCAACAGCATCAAGAACAAGTTCAACATTCGCACCTGTTTTTTCGCAATAAAATGAAATGAGATTTGCAAATGATATCTTCATTGCGAGAACTGAGTTTGATGTATATTTGATGAGTTCTGCGGATGCCAAATCGGTCACCACCATTTTACCCGGAATTGGGGAGTGAATTTTTAGCAGAAGATCAATTGCCTTTTGGGACTCAGAACCGATAACGACACGATCCGCTTGAAATGTGTCATGAAGTGCGCTTCCTTCTCGTAGAAATTCTGGGCAGGAAGCAACAGCAAAATCGACACTTGTTTTTTTATTTTCCTTGATGATTTGCTCGATCTTTTTATTGGTTCCAACGGGCACAGTACTTTTACATGAGACAACAGTGAAATGAGATGAAGAAAGGTTTTTTGCGATTTTTTCAGCAACTGACAGAACCGTGGATAAATCAGCATCTCCATTTTCTTTTGGGGGGGTGCCAACCGTAATGAATACAATTTCCGATGAGGAAATTGCTTTTTCGTACTCAGTCGTGAAAATAAGTCTTCCTGCCTTGTTGTTCTTTTCAAGGACTTCCTTGAGCCCCGGTTCATAAATGATCGGATCTCCGCCTTGCAGGCGATCTAATTTTTCTTGAGTGTGTCCGATAACATAAACCGTGTTTCCAAAATCGGCAAACACACAAGCGGAAACAAGACCGACATATCCATGCCCCACAATTGAGATCGTCATATGATTTGAAGTTGTTCTTTAATTCGTAATAATCCTTCCTCAAACGAACTCATCTGAGAAAAGGTATTTTTCTTTGAAACGATACGTGCCAATCTGGGGAGCGGCGCTTTGCCGACAATGTACTCCGCCAACGTTGTCTTTCCGATATGTGAACTATCGAGATCGAACACCTTTGCAATCATAACACAGGCGTCATAGGGAGACAATGATTGAGATCCAACAAGATGGAATATTTCCGGTGAATAATTATTGATCAGATGGGAGAGACCGTTTGCGATATCATCCACAAACGTTGGTGTCATGAGAGAATCCGCAATCATATTCATTGGTTTTTTTTGTTCGATGAGCCATTTGAATGTGCGGAAGAAATCCTTTTTTTCTTCAAACTGTGCCCGATATGGATAGGCGATGCGGACAATCATTGCATTGTTATAGACGATCTTTTCCCCTTCATATTTTGATTGTGCATATACAGAAAGCGGATTCGGAATTGAAAGCTCGCTGTAAGGCGGATGTTCTCCATCGAACACAAAATCCGTGGAAATATAGATGAATTTCTTGTTCAGTGATTTGGTGGCTTCGAATACATTTTTTGTCCCTTGGGCATTTATCGTATACGCCAACTCTTTATTTGTCTCAGCGCCTGCGACATTCGTATATGCTGCCAAATGCAGGAAAACATCGAACTTTGTTTTCGAAAGGGTAGCATTCACTTGGTCTTTATTCGTAATATCCATTTCTGTTTGAGGAAAAGAAACAAATGTAAATTTGTCTTTCAGTAGTTCGACAATTCTTGAACCAACCAAACCATTAGCGCCGGTAAGTGCAACTGTTGTCATGAAGAGTATTGTTTTTTGTAATAATTCTTATATTCACCGTTCTTTATCCGCTGCCACCAGTCTTTATTATTCTTAAACCATTCAATTGTTGCAGCAAGTGCCTGATCGAATGAATAGCGAGGACTCCATCCGAGTTCAGTATGTGTTGCCGACCAATCGATCGCATAGCGTCTATCATGCCCTGGTCTATCTTTCACATATTCAATTACCGATTCGTCTTTTCCCATAAGGGACAGGATTTTCCTGATCACTTCAATATTCGCTATATCTTCGGTCAGTCCACCGACAAGATATGTTTTCCCGATGGTTCCTTTTTTTATGATCGCATCGATCGCTTCGCAATGATCAAGCACATAGAGCCAATCCCGCACATAGAGGCCATCGCCATAGACAGGAACTTTCTTCCCCTCAATGATGTTGGTGATCGCAAGCGGGATCAATTTTTCAGGGAAATGATATGGGCCGAAGTTGTTGGAACAGTTGGAGAGTGTGTATTGCAATCCATATGTATCTCCATATGCTCGCACCAGATGATCCGATGCAGCTTTAGAGGCTGAATAGGGGCTGTGGGGATTATAGGGTGTTTTATCGGTGAATTTCTCTTCAGAGTTGAGCGGAAGAGCACCAAACACTTCATCTGTTGAAATATGATGGAATCGAGGGATTTTATTTTTGAGTGCTGCTTCAAGCAATGTATGTGTCCCCACAATATTCGTTTGGATAAAAGGGGAGGAGTCGATGATGGAGCGATCCACATGGCTTTCTGCGGCAAAATGGACAATGATATCGACATTCTTTGTTTGTTCATTCACCAATTCGCTGTTGCAAATATCGCCCTGCACGAATGTGTAGTTGGGGTTTTTTTCCACCTCTTTCAGGTTTTCAAGATTTCCGGCATAGGTAAGCTTATCGAAGTTGATTATTGTGTCGTTCGGATATTTCTTCATCCAGTAGAGCACAAAGTTCGCGCCAATGAATCCAGCACCACCCGTGACAAATAGTTTCATGGGTTTATTATAACAAAAATCCCTCATTCATTCAGTCATCACGTGCCCCAACACGGGATTCGGTATTCTATTTATAAAACAACAAAAAAGTGTAGAATAGCCGTGTATGGCAGGCATTGCAGTTGAGCTCACTAAAGAACCGTTTAAACGCCATCATCATCTGAATCAGGCGGGTGGCCTCGTTGCATTCGGGTATATGAACATGGTGCGGCTTGTGTATTTTTATGATGATGAAACCGGGCAAGATGGCTATCGTCCTGCAAAAGGCGCCCCAATTCCACTTGATACACTTGCGCACATGCCATTGAAAGATCTCATTCCAGATACTCCTTGGGCAATGCCATCTTTGGCCACCGCGTTAAAAGAGGGCGCATCAACGCGCCATGTAGATACAAATGCAGCCTTCGTTGCACGAGGGGGAACGCTTGAAAGCCCACTTAAAGCGAGTGGTTTTGCCATACGACAGTCAATACAGGCGATGATCAAAGAACAAGAGCAGAAGAAATTAACAATCAAACATGGACCTGAGCTTGCCTCAGTCATTCAAGGAGCACAAAAACATTCAGAAAAAACAGGAGGACATTTCTCTTCAAGAACCGCACTGGATTTGCTAAAGAAGAAACATCAGAAACAATATCGTAAGCGGGAGGCGACAAAACAGAAAAAGAACCAATACTTAGAATTTCCATAGTTGCCCACACACCTCCGGGGTGTGTAAGGCCATTTTACAAACCTCCGAGGTTTGCACGGCTCATCGCTTTGATTTTGAGTAGAGATATAAATTAAAGATGACTGTGGGAAACATCAGAAGTGATCCGATAAGAGCAAGTTCGATCATGCCGTATCGAACAGCTTTGAAAGCAAATGTTGCGGCAAGCAGTCCATATCCAACAACGGGAAGAATGTAAACAGATTTGTCAAATTTCATCTCTTTTTGGGGAAAGAAATATTCTATCGTTCTAAATATTCCCATTGCAAAAACAACAACAAAAAACCAACCCAAAAAATTACCGATAGGAATGCCAAAATATGGGCCACCTTCAAGCCAAGTCCAATCACCAGACTTTACTGCAATTGGGTCCATAAACAGGTCAAGAGCTACGACAATGAGTCCGTCAAGTAGGATTGTGAAAATGAGTAATAGAAATGCGCCGGTTTTCACTGTTGGTCTTTTTTTCTTGAGCCAATAAAAAAATGAATTTGTTATCGAATATCCTGTATAAATAAACACCGACCAATAGAGAATTACATCGTAAGGAACTGTATAGAATGTTGCTTGTGATTTATAGATATAGTGCCCTCCAAAAAACACTCCGTCTCGCAGCCCAATATATTCCATGACTGCCCCTGTGCCGGATGCTAGTAATACAAAAAGCAAAGCGCGTGGCGCTGACAGCGTCAAAATAGAATGGAGAACGAGGATGATGCCCGGAAGGGAATACATAACAATTCGAAACCAATTATTGCTTTCTTCCAGTTCCAACCCAGACAAATCTCCAACAATTTTAATTCCGATAACGAAGATGAGAGCGTAAAACACTTTCCACAGGAGCCATTCAACCTTTTTCATAAAAACAAGTATAGCAAAGAAGTATTATTTAATTTTCTTCGACAATTTTTCTAGTTTAGTTTCCATTACTACCAATGCAATTGCATCTGCTATTTTGTCTAGATGAATTTGATCCTTGATAATAATATTTGGGATATGGAGAGTATGATAACCAGATCGTTCTGAATAATATTCTCTTGTGAAGTCTCTTTTAATTTGTGCAGGATCCATTAAATGGTGAAGTCCATCTACCTCTATATTTATTTTTGCATCTGGTAAGTATAAATCAACATGTTTATATCCATCATTATATTCAAGTTCTACTTTTATCATTTTTTTCTCAAGCGCTTCTTTTAAAACTATAGCTTCTTCTGTTGGATATGTCTTTTTTGTACCCATATCTTCACTATATTACATTTATATAAAAATGCAAAACAAGCTAGGGCCATTTTACAAACCTCCGAGGTTTGCAAGGGCTCAAGCTACAATTATGGATTTGTAAGAGTTTAAATATGAGATTTTGAGAGAAAAGGAGTAAAATGGGAAGATATGACAACAAATAATCGTAAACAACTTCATGAGCGGCTCTGGGCTGCTGCAGAACAACTTCGAGCAAATTCTGGCCTTAAACTAAATGAAATTTCTGAACCAATTTTGGGACTTATTTTTCTGAAATTTGCAGATGTACGTTTCAAAAAAATTCAATCTGGAATTGTTGCTGAACGTAAGGCGGTTTACTCCACTCGTGTTCGTTCAATAAGCCCTGATGATTACAAGTCAAAAGGCGTTTTATTTCTGCCAGAAATTGCTACTTACTCACACCTTATGAGTCTTCCAGGTAGTGAAAATATTGGAAAAGCTATCAATGAAGCGATGAAACAGATAGAAGCAATGAATACTGATCTTGCAGGAGTCCTTCCACAAGATTACACATCCCTTCATAAAATTCCTGGTGAAAATAGTCAGATTCTTATCACACTTCTTAAGAACTTTAATCAAATCCCCAATGATATTGAGGGTGATGCTTTTGGTGAAATCTATGAATACTTTTTGGGTGAGTTTGCTCGTTCAGAAGGAGCAAAGGGAGGAGAATTTTTTACTCCACAATCTATTGTCAAACTTCTCGTAGAAATAATTGAGCCCTATCATGGGAAGATATTAGATCCTGCATGTGGAAGCGGTGGAATGTTTGTACAATCAGCAAATTTTGTAAAAGCTCATGCAAAAACAGAAAAAATAATGAATGAAATTGCAATTTATGGTCAAGAAAAAGGATCGAGTAACATTCGAACAGCAAAAATGAATCTTGCGATTCACGGATTATCAGGAAAAATCGCCGAGGTAAATTCGTTTTATTCTGATCCTTTTAATAGTGTCGGAGTATTTGACTTTGTTCTGGCAAATCCGCCATTCAACGTAAAAGGAAAAGACAAGAATAAACAAATTATCATTGATCCTGCAAAAATAAAGGGCGATCCTCGATATTATCTTGGACTTCCTATTACTGGTAAGGGAGAAATAAGCAACGCTAATTATCTGTGGATGCAAATTTTTGCAAGTGCCCTCAACCCTCAAGGTCGAGCGGGTTTTGTCATGGCAAATTCTGCAAGTGATGCAGGAAATGCTGAAAAAGAAATTCGCAAAAAAATGGTTGATGCGGGATTGGTGGATATGGTTATTTCAGTAGGTAGCAATATGTTTATGAATGCTACGCTTTCTTGTACACTATGGTTTTTTGATAAGCGCAAAAAAGGTTCTAAGAGACAGGACAAAGTATTATTTATTAATGCTCAAAATATATTTACGATGTTAGATCGTGCTCATAGCACATGGACTGAGGAACAAATTCAAGAAATAGCTTCAATTGCCAGAAGATTTAGAGGAGAAGACGGCTCCAAAAAATACGACGATATAAAAGGTAGATGTAAAGTTGCCACCATTGAAGAGATAATATCAAATGACTATTCTTTAAATCCTGGAAGATATGTGGAAATTGTTGAAAAACCCATTGATAATATTGAATTTGAAAAGCGAGTGAAAGAATTGATGCTAGAATTTTCATCATTAACAAAGGAAGCTCATAAATTGGAACAAAAAATTGAAGAAGATTGGAAAAGAATATTATGAATACTTGGTCAAAACAAAAAATTGAAGATATTGTCGAACGGACTCCTAAAACTCACCTGGAGATGAATAGGGAATACCCTTTTTTAGCTATGGAAAACATATCGTCATCTAGTAAGTCTGCAAGGAAATATGTGATAAAAAAATACACAGGGACAGGATCTCGATATTTACCAGGTGATACTTTATATGCGAGAATTACACCGTGTTTGCAGAATAAAAAAATTACTCAAGCAAATTATATTGGATTTGGCTCAACAGAATTATTCGTTTTTCGATGCAAAGAAAACATATCTGATCCAAACTATATATATTATCTTCTATTACTAGATGATATCAACAAGACAGCAGAAATTAGTATGACAGGTGCCTCAGGAAGACAGCGCGCAGATATTAAATCAATACTTGAATATGAGACTCTGATTCCAGAATTGCCAACCCAAATACAACTTGGTTCACTACTATCAAAATATGACAATTTAATCCGAAATAATGAAAGGCGAATAAAGATTCTGGAAGAAATGTCCCAACTTCTTTACATTCAGTGGTTTGTTGGATTTAAATTTCCTGGTTACAAGCAGGTTAAAATGGGCAATGGTAAGGCTCAATATAAAATGATACCTGAGGGTTGGGAGGTTGTAGAGATAGGTAGTTTATTGAAAAACGTGAAGAGGAAAATAAAGATTCAAGTTTCAGAATATAAACAAATGGGACATTTTCCAGTTGTTGATCAAGGAAGAAGCTTTATTGCAGGATATACTGAAAACAAAGACTCAGTTTATACTGAAGACTTGATTGTTTTTGGTGATCATTCTCGTTGTTTTAAATATTGTAATTTTCATTTTGCATGTGGGGCTGATGGGACTCAATTGCTAAAAACAAGTGATTTGGATAGGATGCCGGAAAGTCTACTTTATTTTACAGTCCTCAATTCTGGACTGCAGGATTATAGTTATGCGCGACATTTTAAGTTTTTAAAAGCAATAAGTGTTCTAAAGCCTACTACCTATCTGGCAAAATATTTTGATAAATTAGTAAATCAAACACTTACACAAATTAAACGTCTCAAAGAACAAAATATTTGTCTTATTAAATTGAGAGATATATTAATTCCCCAGATAATTACTGGGAAAAGGCAATTAAAAAACCAATCTTATGACAAAAAAAACTAATCAAATAAAAAAATCCGATTATTCAGAACAACTTTTAAATAATGTTGTATCTGTTGGGACCTTCAAACCAAAATTTAATCCACAGTCAGGAAGAATATTTTCTGATGAACTCAACATACTTGGAACAGCATTCTTTGTCGATTTGGGAAAGACTCTTGTAACATGCGCACATGTTGTGAATGATTTACTTACTCCGACTATAGAGTCATCAGGATTACTAGTGATCGGATACAAAGGAAAATATTTTAGAACTGCAATTGGGATAGTAGACAATCAACATGATCTTGCGGTTTTAAAAATCATCGATAATTTCGATTATGTGCCCATCACCGGTTTGAAGATAATTAGTAATTATCAGAAGGTGGCAACAAGGGTCTTATGGGCAGGATATCCATTGGGAAATTTTTTGTTAAATCAAGTCCATCAACCAACGTATAGCGAAGGGGTAATCGGCATAGACAAAAGGGTTGATGGAATAAGAAAAAATATACAAATTTCTGGGACTGTAGTGGGAGGTTATAGCGGTTCTCCAGTTGTTGAAGAAAACACAGGCTCGATAGTTGGGGTAGTCGCTGAAGGGCCGCAGAATTCAGGTATATTTATGGCAATATCATTTGAACATGTAAATGCCATAGTCAATTTAGCAAATTCATAAAATTATGATCATCTTTAATTATCTTGATTTACTGAAATTAAAAATGATTACCAATTTAACCAGCCACTCATTCGTTAGAAATAATTTATAAAAATCAATATGGCAAATAGTAACTTTGTATGCAAATATTGCTCACATCATTCAACAATAACCTCACCCGATCAGTTTTCTCACTGGGAACATATTAATACTAATGAATCAACCTTGGGTCAGGTTGGGTTTAACATACACGCAATCTCTTGTCCAAATCCTGAATGTAGAAAATTAACACTCAGAGCGACACTAACAGATGCTTTGAATAACCAAGCAACACAATGGAATTGGCAACCAAAAAACATACATGAAAACTGGCAATTACTTCCAGAATCAGAAGCCCAGGTACTTCCTATATATATTCCTAAACCAATACGACAGGATTATTATGAAGCATGTCGAATAAGAGATTTAAGTCCAAAGGCTTCCGCAACTCTTGCAAGAAGGTGTCTACAAGGAATGATTCGTGACTTTTTTGGTGTAAGTAAAAGTAGATTGAAAGATGAAATTGACGCAATTGAACCAAAAGTCGACGTAGATGTTTTTGCTGCAATAAACGCTGTAAGGAGTGTTGGGAATATTGGTGCTCATATGGAAAAAGACATTGATCTTATAGTTGATGTAGACCCAAATGAAGCGCAATTGTTAATAGAATTGATTGAGCAACTTATAGAAGATTGGTATGTTGTACGTAAAGCTAAACAAGATAGACTTTCAAAAATAACAGCATTAGCAAAATTAAAGAAACAAGATAAAGAAAAAGCTAAAAAATAATTATGAATCCTTTTAACGAAGACAACTTAGTTGAACAAACAGTAATTAAACTTATCAAGGGAATATGGGGTGACACTGCCTGCCATATCAATGCCTACAAGGATGAGGTTGACTTATTACTTGGGCGAGAAAATCGTGGGGAAATTGTACTAAAAAAATATTTACTTCCGGCTCTTAAGAGGCTTAATCCTGATCTAACAGATGAATCCCTTTTTCAAGCAATTGATTCTATTACTCGTGATCGATCAAACCTAAGTTTAGTAAAAGCCAATCAAGAAATATATAAGCTCTTAAAAGATGGAGTAAATGTACAAGTCATCCGAGAAAACGGAGAGACAAAAGATGAAAAAATACGATTTTTTGACTTTGAAAATGTAGATAACAATCATTTTTTGGCAATTTCTCAATTATGGGTAGTGGGTGAAATGTATACTCGTCGCCCTGATGTAATTCTCTTTGTAAATGGCATTCCTCTCCTTCTCCTAGAGCTTAAAGCATCACATAAAAACTTAGTAGATGCATATCGAGACAATATTCGAGATTATAAAAAAGCGATTCCAAAACTTTTTTGGTACAACATGGGGATAATTATTAGCAATGGCATCGAAAATAAATTTGGTTCACTTACTGCTCCCTTTGAGTTTTTTAATGAGTGGAAGAAAATAGATAATGAAGAAGATAAGCCAAAGACTGACCTTGCAACAATATTACGAGGAATTTGTGATAAAAAAAGACTCCTTGATATTTTTGAGAATTATATTCTATTTGATGAGTCAAGAGGCGAAGCTAAAAAGATTCTTCCTCGCTACTTTCAATATTTAGGAGTTAATAAAGCGTTTGAAAATATAATTAATCGAAAGGATCTTGATGGTAAATTGGGTGTCTTTTGGCATACACAAGGATCTGGAAAATCATATTCCATGATTTGGCTTTGTCAAAAAGCACTTCGTAAACTCTCTAGCAACTTCACCTTCGTTATTGTGACAGATAGAACACAACTTGATGGACAAGCATATAAAAATTTTGTTAATGCGGGTGTAATCCATGAACTAGAAGTTCATGCAGAAAGCATTCAACACTTAAAAGATTTACTCGCTCAAGATCATCGACAGATTTTTACCACGATTCAAAAATTTCAGGATATTCCTGGAGCAATTTCAGAACGCGAAGATATTATTGTGATGACTGATGAAGCACATCGTAGCCAATATGATCACATGGCTCTAAATATGCGAAAAGCTCTCCTAAAAGCATCCTTCATAGGTTTTACAGGTACCCCTTTAATGGCGGACGGCGAAGCAGAAACAGAAAAAACCTTTGGAAAATATGTTTCTGTTTATAATTTTGGACAATCAGTAGCAGATGGTGCTACAGTGCCGCTCTATTATGAGAATCGTGTTCCACGATTAAAGAATGTTAATGAAAATCTTGAAGAACAATTAGGCCAACTTATGGATCGATACGATCTTGATGAAGACGAAGAAGAAAGATTAGAGCAAGAATATTCCACTTTTTATGAAATCATTACTCGTGACGATCGCCTTGATACGATAGCTCGTGATATCGTAGAGCATTATGTTGGGCGGGGATATGATGGAAAGGCGATGGTTGTTTCCATTGATAAAAAAACTACGTTTCGCATGTTTGACAAAGTAAAAAAAGAATGGGATCGATATATTGCAAAACTTCGTATGGATTTGTCACGAACTACTGATGAGAGAGAACATGAAAAGATATTGACTAAATTAGAACAACATGAAAATGTTGACATGGCGGTAATGGTGAGCTTAGGAGATAATCAAAATGAAGTTGCTGACATGGAAGAGTTTGAAATTGATGTAAGGCCAATTCGTGAACGAATAGTGAAAGAAGACCTTGAAGAAAAGTTTAAAAAAGCTGATAGCAATCTGAGAATTATATTTGTCTGTGCAATGTGGCTTACCGGTTTTGATGTTCCAAATCTCTCAACTTTATATTTAGACAAGCCACTTAAGAATCATACGCTCATGCAAACTATTGCCCGTGCTAATCGTGTGGCAGATGAGGATAAAAAGAATGGACTCATCGTGGACTATATTGGTGTGTTTAAAAATATAGAAAGAGCTTTGGCATTATATGCTGCGAGTGGAACAGATGAAGACGACATAATAAAAAGTAAGGATGAACTTTTGAATGATTTGAAAAAATCACTCCAAAAAGTAAGGGAATTCTTACTAAATGAACAGATCAATCTTGATCCACTACTACAAGCTCCAAGCGATCAGAAATTAATATTACTAGAAAAACATGCTAATACAATAATTGGAGAGCAGGAAAAGAAAAAGAAGTTTTTGAATCTAGCGAACGAATTACAGAGTGTTTTCCGATCTGTATTACCAGATCCAGAAGCAGAAAATTATTACAAAGAAGTGACTGCTATACGAGTACTTGCCTTACGAATTCGAGATGTAAGTTCTCAAAGCATTGATGTTTCTCAAGTAAAAAAAGACTTAGAAGATTTACTTGATAAATCAATTCAGGCTGGAGAATATGTTATTTCTCAACATAAGAAGGTAAAGGATTTAAGCATCCTTGACGCTGACGCTTTACATACTTTCTTCGCAAAACTTGATAATAAAAATCTACAAGTTGAGGCGATGGCGGATGAACTTGAAAAGAAAATTGAAGAAATGGTAAGAAAAAATAAAAAAAGAGCAAAGTTTATGGAACGTCTTGTTTCCTTATTACAAGAATATAACAGCGGAGCGCATGATGTTGATCAATTATTTGACGATTTAATAGCCCTTGCTAAAGATTTAAACGAAGAGGAACAGCGTGGTGTAAAAGAAGGATTAAACGAGGACGAATTGGCAATCTTTGATTTATTAGTGAAAGAAGACCTCAATCCGGATGAGGTATCAAAAATAAAAAGTACTGCACACGAATTACTTACGAATCTCAAACCATTATTAGTACCCCATTGGAGAGATTTTGAAACAAACAGATCTGGAGTAAAAATTGCTATTTCAGATTTGCTATTTTCAAAATTACCAGAACCCACATATACAGAAAAAGATTGTGAGATGAAAGGATTTGAAGTATACAATTTTGTATACGAGAATTCATATAATATTGGACTTACTATCAATACATAATTATTTCTAAATTAAATATGGCTCATTTGGAAGTAAACGAAAAAATAATAATTACAGAATATAAAGACGCCTATAAAAGCCAAGTGATAAATCTTGTCGGTGCTTGTTTATTAGATCAAGAAGTCATTGCAAAAAACGATTTACCAATTGATGACGATGACTTGCAGAAAATCCCAGAAGTCTATAGTGGTAAAAGCAGGTTTTGGATTGCGCTTGATGGCGATAAAGTGGTGGGGACTGTGGGGATATTGGATAGAGGAGAGAATACAGCAAAACTGCGCCGCATGTTTGTACTAAAAGAATATCGAGGAACGGGCTTGGGGCAAAAACTTCTAGACACAGCCCTTGCTTTCGCAAAAGAAGTGGGGCATGCAAAAATCACTCTCAATACCCATACGAATATGAAGCGCGCACATCACTTTTATGAAAAAAATAAATTTATTTTGATTGGAGAGAGGGGAAGTGAGTGCAAAATCGTCTACGAAAGGGGGCTGTAAATAATGCTCGATTAATTGAATTTACTCATTTCGAAGAGCACTGATCGCTGACCGTATTTGGCCAAGTCGAGCAACTCTATCGACATCCAAAGGCGTGTGATTTTGGGAAACCTTTCTCCCCTCTTTGATCTGTAAAAATTTGTCCCAGTTCAACACATACATTCTTGTATCGTTGGCTTCACCTTTATCGTAGTTGATGAGTTTATCGCCACTTTTGAGCTCAAATCCAGCTGCTAAAAGTGCATCACGAGAAAATTGGCCAACTTCCGAGTCGCCTTCAAATACCACAACTGGTCGTCTCAGGTTTTTATCGGTGTCGCTCCATAATCCATCCTTTTTATCTCGGGCTTCAATAAGGTGACAGGTGTTTCGAATTGCACTTGCCATAAGATGTTCATTTCCGGGCACTGGAGCATATGCGATTTCGCAGGGATCGGGCGTTTCGTCTAATAGCGTTTCTTTGGAATGAGTTTTTTTAAGCAATCGGGCGTAGCGTGCACGTTCTTCTGAAACTTCTTCTCCGGGAGTCCCTTGATCAACACGAATCCAAGCAGCTGTTTTATCTGTCTTAGCATCCACCGCGGTCCTGAAGGTGACTGTTGGGCGATCTTTCATGCTCTGCATCCAATCTTTTTGTTCATTTAGGTCTTGATTGAGATCATCCACACTTCCCACAACCTCAAACATGTATGGGCTTTTTTCTGCTTTAAAAAGACGAGCAACCTCTTCCTTATTTCCTGGCATTGCTTCACGAAGTATTGTGCTCTCATTAGGAAGACGGGTGATTTCATGTGTTCTTACTCGAGCCATATTTTGATGACGAGCGAATTCTGCAGAATGTGCCATGGTTGAAGTATAACAAATTGAAGATTATAAAATCCCTTCTATTTTCGTCACATCGGAAAGGATATGTTTTATATGAAGAGACTCGGCTTCTTTTTGTGACAGATGACCGGTGAGTACTGCAACTGGCTCAACACCCGCATTGAGAGCCATTTGCATATCATTTTCCGCGTCTCCAACGTAGAGTGCTTCGCTGTTTTTTATTCCCTGTTCTTGCAAAATAATATTGAGCATATACGGGTCTGGTTTCGTCTTTTCTTTGGGAATGTTTGTATCATGAGAAGTGACAATTTGACAAAAGACTTCCGGAATTCTAAACCGTGGGATCATTTTCTCAACAATCATTTCCCTTTGGTTCCCGGTCGCCACAGCGAGCTTGTATTTTTTGCTTAGTCGCACCAGCAGATCATTCACTCCCCGCACTTCCTCAAGTTCTTTGACGAACGCCTCCCCATGGAATTTCTTGTTATAAAAAATATCACATGCTTCATCTAGAAGAGATGTATTTTCCTGAAGCAAACTTCGAAGCTCTTCCCGAAACGGTTGACCCCATTTTCTTTTGATGCGGATATCCATTTCTTTTTCATCAAGGGTCACTCCCAATTCTGAAAGCGTTTCCCGATAGCAGTTGTAATACCCTTTTTTCGATCCAAGGATGATGACATCATCCCAATCGAACATGATCAGTTTTATCATTTCTTTTTGCTTTTGTAGAATTGGCCGTTAACCATTTTGTCCAACATTTTCCATCTTTTATCTTTCACTGCGTGGGGGATATCATCTGGAATATATTTGTATGCATGGGTGCCTCGTCTATTTGAATAGATGGAGATAAATGCACGGTCAAAATGAATTGTCTCGCAGAGCTTTACGGTGTTCTGGAACTCTTCTTCAGTTTCACCACAAAATCCGACAATGATATCTGTCGTCACATGGGCTTCTGGCATTTTTTTCTTGATGGCGTTATATAAATCTATATATTCCTGTGCGGTATACCATCTATTCATCCGCTTTAAGACTGCATCATCCCCAGACTGCACAGCCAAATGGAATGTGCGGGTGATATTTTTGTGCTGTGCAATTGTGTCAATCAACTCCTCTGAAAAATCCCAGGGGTTACTTGACATGAAACTCACCTCATCGAAACCTATGTTCGCCACTGCCTCAAGTAGATGAGGAAAAAGAGTGGGGATACGATGTTTTCCCAAATGTTTTACGTATACCGGCTTTAATTCTTGTTGTTTTTTCCCCGCTAACACGATATCCGATCCATATGAATTCACGTTTTGTCCAAGGAGCTGTATTTTTTTAAAGCCATTGGCAAACGCAGTCTGCGCTTCTGCGACGATATTTTCAAATGCCCGGCTCACCTCGCGTCCTCTTGTATAGGGAACCACACAGTATGTACAGAAATTATTGCATCCATTTGAGATGGGGATAAGGGCGGTAAGACTATCTTGTCGCAGCGGTGCAAGTTCAAAGCCTATTTCTTCAAGAGGAATAAATTGGTCTGCAGCCGGCATCCTTCGGCGAAGCTCTTTTATCATTTTGCCTGATTTATCCCGGTGTGCCATCCCCGTCATACACCCCGTGATTACTATTATGAATTCCTCGCCTTTTGTCAACTTTTTTTCCTTCAATGGAATCAGATTATTCACCATTCCATATACCCTGTTTTCCGCGGACTCTTTGATCATGCATGTGGTGATTACAACATAATTCGCCTCTTCAATTGTCGCGGCTTTTTTCATTCCGGCAGATTCGCAGTAAGTTGCGATTCGCTCAGAGTCTGCAACGTTTTGTTGGCAGCCGAATGTGTGGATGAAGTAGCGCTTTGTCATGAACGTTTCTTTTTATCAATAACGATGAAAAAAAGCGCAAGAAGAAATGCGACAAGCATAAATGCGATAAGCTTTTCAAACCCAGACAGGAACAAGCTTGCACAACCGAGAAGTGCCGTGATAAGCCAGTAAAACACTGCTATCCTTCGCTTCCCCCATCCTAGTTCCATCAATCGGTGGTGGAAATGACCTCGATCCGCTTTGAAAGGGGAAACACCTTTTTTCAAACGTCTGATAAGAGTATAGATAGCATCCAACATGGGGATAGCTAACACGACAATGAATGTTCCTATTTTTCCAAATGAAAGAATGGAAAGAACACCAAGCCAAAACCCAGCAAGTGCCCCACCTCCATATCCCGGCATGATTTTTTGAGGGAAGAAATTGAATGGAAGGAATCCCGTAAAGACTCCAGAAATGATGACTGCAAAGAACAGCACGTTTGTCGTTGAGACATCATGTGCAATAAATCGTTGGGATAGGATCCCTAAAAAAAGGGCAGCGATCGCAACGAATCCTGGCATTTGCCCATCGACACCCTTGCTCCAATTGATCATATTCGTTATCCAAGTGAGCCAGATGAGCGCAAGAATATCTGCAAACGGAAGTATCGAATGTCTGCCGAAAAGCTCGAAAGTGATCCTCCATGAGTCAAGTCGAATGACTCCTCCAAATGGATTAGATATGAAAGGGATGCCGAGCCCAAAGCCGATGACGAGCCCCGAGATAAGAAGATTGATCCCGAATCGATAGTAGGGCGAAATATCATAATAATCGTCAAGGAGGCCGATGATGACGGTGAGTGTGCTTGCAATGATTATTCCAATATACAGTTTATTCAATGTTACAAATAAAAGGGATGTGAAAAGAAAGCCAATGAACAGAGGAATTCCGCCTCCCCGAGGAACAATACCGATATGGGTGTGGGCAGGATGTTTGCGCACAGTGCTATCTGTCACAAGACCGATTTTATTTGCAATATAAATGGTAGGCGGCGTCAGGAGATAGGATATGCAGGCGGCAATACTGAAGGCTAATATAAATTCCATAGGTGATTTATGAAACTAAAAACAGTACACGTAAAAATATATAGGTGCCGATAATGATAATTGCTGTATTTGCATATTTGATCAAAGAGCGCACGAACTGTTCTTGAGGAAAAAACTTATTGAGGACGATGGTGTTTATCATGTACAGGGCGTTCATAAGAAAGGGGATAGTGAAGATCATCCACCATTCAACAAGCTGATCTTCACCGATAGGAAGAGAATAGAGAAGTGGTATTTGAGGTGGGATAGAGCGCATCTTAACGAGATACGTCACCACCATTACAAGATTTGAGCTTATGAGTAATCCAATCATAGGATATGCATATTATACTCCATATCCTCTTGCACTCGGAAAAAAAATACAGTAATATCTGCGCATGACATAAAAAAATCTTCCTACTCACCTCTTTTATTATTAATTTTTTTATGAATCCATGATAGACAAACAACTTCTCACATTAGTAAAGACAGAAAAAAAACGACAAAAGGAAGGGATAGAACTCATCCCATCAGAAAATTTCGCATCAGCCTCAGTCCGCTCCTATTTAAGCACAGAATTCGTTAATAAATACTCAGAAGGATATCCCGGAAAGAGATATTACGGGGGAAACGAGGTTGTCGACCAGGTGGAGCGCCTTGCCCAAGAACGCGCAAAAAAACTATTTGGCGTCCCCTACGTAAATGTCCAGCCGTATTCGGGTTCTCCAGCGAACTTGGCCGTATATCTTGCCGTTTGCAAACCAGGAGACAGCATCATGGGGCAAGGACTGACCGCAGGAGGCCATTTGACCCACGGACACAACGTATCGGCAACAGGTATTTTCTATGTAAGCCACCAATATGGAGTGGATCCAACTTCCAAGGATCTGTTTGACTATGACGCAATATTGAAACTTGCATTAGAACATAAACCTAAGCTTATCTGGGTTGGTGCAACAGCACATCCATTACAGTTCAACTATAAAAAGTTCAGCGAGATTGCAGAGAAAGTTGGAGCGGTTTTGGCTGCGGATATTTCCCATATTGCAGGGCTCATTGTGGGGGGAGCTCATCCAAGCCCGGTCCCATATGTGCATATTGTCACTACTACAACTCATAAAACCCTTCGTGGCCCTCGTGGCGCAATGATCATGGTGACTCAAAAAGGGCTTGATGCCTACCCGGATTTACCAGACAGAATCAACAAGGCGGTGTTCCCTGGCCTGCAAGGTGGTCCTCACGACAATCAAACCATTGCAATTGCAGCCGCACTTGCAGAAGCATCCACAAAGCAATTTGCCGTGTATGCGAACCAGATCGTAAAGAACTCTGTGGCATTAGCTGATGAACTGAAAAAACAAGGAATGACGTTGGTGGGCGGAACATCCCAAAACCATCTGATTCTCGTTGATTTGGCTCCACTTATGGGTCCTGGGGCAGGAATTTTTATGCAGAAAGCGCTTGATGCAGTTGGATTGACATTGAACAAAAACACCGTTCCTGGCGAACTATCGAGCCCATTCTATCCTTCTGGAGTACGACTCGGTACGCCAGCAGCCACCAGCCGTGGTATGAAAGTAAGCGACATGAAACGAATCGGCGGATTCATCGGAAGAGTTTTGGCGGAAATAAAGGATTACCGATTACCAGGCGACAAAGAATCACGCCTTCTGTTATTCAAGAAATACGACGGCATGCTTGCCAAAAATCCAGCGATCAAGAAGATTCGAGCAGAGGTACGGACAATGGCAAAACGATTTCCATTACCGTGATGATTGGATCGTGTACACTCCGTCACTCAAAATGAATGCACGGGATGGATATGTCGGAAGCGATGACTGTATACTCTCTTTGGGTATGAGCACTTTTCCGACATACCAAGGGAGTTCTTCGTATGTCTTTTTGTAAATATATATTCTTGTATCGGGCAAATAATATTGTGCCGGATGGAAATCATATTCATTCGTGACATACACGACATCATTCTTCAACAGTTTGCTCCGGATAGATGCAAACGTTTTTTTGAGAGGAGCTTTTTCGCGTGTTAGTATCTGGCCGTTTGAGTACACGACAAGTATCGCTGAAATAAGTAAAAGCATCCCAACACGAATATATTTGTTACCGATCATTTCGATCGCCCAGATAACAAAAAGCGTCATGCCGACAGATGAAAAAATAAGATAACGAGGAAGAAATACCGGTTTCCAAAAAGAAATAAGAAAAACAAATAGTGGGATCAACACTGCCCACCCCCCAAACAGAATCAGATCTTTCTTGTTATTTTTGTTCGCATGAAAAGCGAAATATAAAGAAGATAATAACAAACCCCACAGAACGAGAGAAACATGTATTAAGTAAGGAAATTCCATCCATGTATTCTTTTCAAACCCGGTAAGAATTATTGCCGGTACAAAGAATATCTCATTCCACGTAGGTGAGACTATCCAGAACTGGTTTCCCACTGGCGGTCTTGAAAGCAAAACGATCACCATCCATGGGATATACCAGACGAACAGGCGCAGGAGAGGACGAATGAATGACTTGAATTCATGACGCGTGATAAAAAAAACATAACACACATGGAAGAGGAGAACTAACGCAAGAAAATAGTGGGTAAAAAGTCCAAGGAATGCCACCACTGCGTAAGATCTGTAATTTTTTTTCAACAGGTAATAAAACAGTGCTGCTCCGAAAAAAGCGATCATGCTGTACATTCGCGCCTCAAAAGCATAGTAGTGAAGAAGTGGGTTAAGAAGTACGAAAAGAAGATATGCAAGCGATTTTCTTGGTGAAAATTTGAAATGTTCATGGAGTATCTTATAAATGAAAAAAACCGTTCCCCAATAAAAGATAAGCGAAAGAGATCTCAGAGCAAGCTCTGATTTTCCGAAGAAAAACATCCACGCTTTTAAAAGCAAATAGTACAGTGGGGGATTTGAATCATGAGCAGTCGTCGACAAAAGAGAAATGATTGGCATCCGCGCCAGAAGATAAGAAAACGCTTCATCCCGCCAAAAACTCGCTACCAAAAAAACCAATGGTGTATGTGTGAACAATACATTCATCATATTTTTTCAGTAACTTTATATGTTATGTTCTTTTTCAGAATAATTCGAGTGTGGGATTCCAATGCGGGAAGAGCAGAAAGGAGGAAAGATATCACCGGTAAGAAATACCACTGAATAAACATGAGAGGTAGCGAAGTGAGCGGCGTATCGACATTCATTTTCCGACGGACATGGATATCGATATAAATATAAACGACGATCATGGATGTCGAAATGGTCAGGATAAAACCTGATAGTTGTGGAAGAATAAAGCCAAGAACGCTATTTTTGAATGCAGGATTGATAAGGGGAGGGATCGAGGCGCTGATGGTAAGGATGAAAAATGAAACAGGCCAGAGAAGATGGTTTTTTGAAATGAAAATGATTTTTTTCAGCTTTTCACTCCATGGAATCAAAGGGGTTACAACGGATTGCCTGAGTGCATATCCGATATCACTTACTCCCCATGCCCATCGTTTTTCCTGTTCATAGCGCGATTTGAATGTTTTAAGGAGCGATCCGGCAAATACCGCATCACTTCCGATGAGTGTGTAAAGCGGAACGGTCCGGACACGAGATCCATATTTGAAAAAAGCCTGCAAAAATACATGCCAGTCTTCCGGAATAATATCGACATCCCAATAATCGATTTCCTCAATAAGCCATAAGCTCACAGAGTAAGTCGATATTTGAATCAAGTTATGCTTTTGAGAAAGAAAGGCAAGTCGAAGGATAGAAGAGAGAGTTGCTTGTATACGGATAAAGACCGGAAGTTGCCAGAAATTATTGTACAGCAGTACCGGCGCCCAGTAGAAATGATAGATTCTATCGGCATCATGTGTGAATGAATGGGTGAGATAGGAAAAGTAATTTGCGGGAAGCGTACTGTCTGCATCACAGATAGTAAGCACCGCTTCTTTTGGATCTATCTTCTTTTCCCTGCAATACGCAGAGACAATTTGAGCAGCCGCCGTCTGATTGCTTGCTTTTCCCGCTTCCTCATTCGATTTGAGAACATGATAGGATTCAATGATGTCATTGAAGAACGACCCATATTTGTTTCGAATGCTCTGCGCTTTTTCTTGCGCATCATCTTCCCTTTTTTCAAATGCAAGAACAAGAATTATTTTTTTGAAAGGATAATCAGACTGAGCAATTCTGTCGAGTGTTGCATTCAATTTGTACAATGGTTCTTTGTAGTTTGGAATAATGACAAAATGGGTAAGTAGACTTGTTTTTTTCGCATTTTCTTTTACAAGGGAATGAAACGGTACTTTTTCGTTTGCATGCAATAGGCTATAAGAGAGTGTACTGTAATAGACTGTTTCAAGACAGCTGTATAAAAAATAGAGATCGAATGCGATTATGAAATAGGCAACAAGAGCGGGATGAAAGGGAGATAACCACAGGGGAAGCGTGATCAAGAACCACGATAATACAGGGATTATAAGATCGAACACCCTTCCCAACAACGGATGACACTCGCGTTTTGCTAGCATGTGATATTATACCGCAGTATAATAGAGCAATGAAGTCATTCTCCGAAGTTTACAAAACCCTCAATCCTGAGCAGAAGAAAGCTGTCGATTTGATTGAGGGGCCAGTTATGGTCATTGCAGGTCCTGGAACCGGTAAAACACAAATCCTTACCCTTCGTATCGCAAACATATTACTGAAGACGCAGGCTAATCCAGAAAACATCCTTGCACTTACCTTTACAGAAAATGCAGCAATAGAAATGAAAGAGCGATTGAGCGCTCTCATTGGACCAGATGCATTTCGGGTACACATAAATACATTCCATGGATTTTGCAACGAACTTATCCAAAAACATTTTGATATTTTCCATCATTTGGCTTCTTATTTGCCGATAAGTGCATTGGAGGAAATCCAGATGATCCAAGAGATAATCGAGAGTGAGGCGTTTGCTTATCTTCGTCCACAAGGTGATCCAGCATATTATTTTCATCCCATTCGATCTGCACTTTCATCGCTAAAAAAAGAAGGAGTGAGCCCCGACCAATTCAAAGAAGCGGTTGAAAAATGGAAGAGCGATTTTGAAAAACGAGATGATCTCATCAATACGAAAGGGAAATATAAAGGGAAAATGAAGGGGTTCGCACTGGACGAAATAAAACATATCGAAAAAAACAGGGAGTTTGCACGGGTATTTGAACTATATCAACAGAAGATGCAGGAAAAAAAGTTGTATGACTTCAACGATATGATAATAGAAGTCATAAAAGCTTTCAAAAGGAGTGAGGAATTCCTTTCCCAAATTCGCGAAACATACCAATATATTTTGGTGGACGAACATCAGGACACCAATAATGCACAGAACACCATTATTGAATATATATGCAGTATTGACGATTTCCCCAATCTGTTTGTCGTTGGAGATGAAAAGCAGTCCATCTTCCGTTTTCAAGGAGCATCTCTGGAGAATTTCCTTTATTTCAAGAAAACGTTTCCCCGGGCAGCTCTTATTCATCTTGAAGAAAACTATCGATCGACCCAAAAGATTCTTGACACCGCACATGCGGTCATACAAAACAACACGCACAGTATTTCCGGAAAAACGCATTTGGCTGCAAAAGCACAGTATCCTGAGGTGGCAATTGAGTTTATGAAGTACAGCAATCCTCATCAGGAATATTTTGAAATCGCCCAGCATATCCAGAAGCTGAACAAAGAAGGAGTTCCTTTCGAGCAAGTGGCCGTTATTCTCAGAAAAAATACAGATCTTCTTACTATCGCATCTATTTTGGAAAAAAATAATATTCCGGCAATACTGTCGACTGATGAATCTGTATTTTCGGATAGATATATTCAGAAAATCATTTCATTGTTACAGGCGATATATTCCGTTGGCGATGACCCATCCGTATCACGGGTTCTTTTGATGGATATTTTCAATATAAATCCACTCGATGTATTTACTTTCATTCAAGGAGCACATAAACACAAGCAGACCTTATGGGAGTTCGTAAAAACGAAAGGAACATCTCGAGATATTATCCAAACGATTGATTCGTTGATACAATGGAAAAAAGATTCTGAAAATGAAAGCATTGACGAATTTTTCATAAAAGTCCTCCATACATCGGGAATTATGGAGCGCATTCTCAAAGAATATAATGCACTTTCGATCCTCGAAAAATTACATGTTTTGTATGAAGACATCAAGGAGTTGCAAAGGAAAAATCATCAACTTTCACTGGAGCAGTATCTGGAGTATTTGGCCTTGCTTGAAGAACATGCAATCGCTCCCCATATCAAGGTCGCCAAACGGAAGATGGGAAGCGTTTTCGTAACCACCGCACACAAGGCAAAGGGTCTGGAATTCGAATATGTCTTTATCCCTAAGACAACAGACTCATATTGGGGAAACACGAGAGGTCAATCTTCACTTATCCATCTTCCATGGAAATATCTTTCCCGCACCGAGCTGCAAACAGAAAAGGAAGAGGTGATAGAAGAGGAAAGAAGATTGTTTTACGTTGCGATAACACGTGCAAAAAAACAGCTGTTCCTTACGCACAGTTCTCAAAATGAGGAAGGCAAGGAACAACTGCCATCACGATTCATTTTTGAGATTCCAAAAGAATACATTCATTCCGATATGCATATCGAACTGCCGCTCGGAGCGGAAAAAAGAATTATCGCCGGTCTTTCTCCTCAAAAGCAAAAACCAGACTCGTTTGATAAAGAAGAAATGCAAACATATATTCGCACTCTCTTTATCCATAACGGAATATCGGTAAGCGCATTGAATAATTTCATTACCTGTCCATGGCGCTATGTATTCCGCAATTTGATTCGCCTTCCGGACACAAGAGGGTATTATCTGTTACTGGGGACAGCAGTACATGAAACAATCAGGGAGTATATCTCGCAGAAGAAAAACAACAACCCATGGGATGAAGAAAAACTCCTCCAGTATTTTAAAGAGTCGATACAGAATTATTCCGCATCAGAAAAAGATCTTATGCGGTTATCGGAAAACGGGTCGGCAATAATCCGCTCATATTATCAAAAGCGGATGAAAGACTGGAGTGTTAATCGTGAATCAGAACTTGTGATTCCCAATATCTACCTTGATGTTGACATATCTATTAATGGAAAGATAGATATGATAGTGCTTAAGAATAACCACGAAGTTGTCGTGTATGACTTCAAAACGGGAAAAGCAAAAAGCAGGAATGCGCTTCTTGGAGGGACAAAAGCCGAGAACAGAGATTATTATAGACAGCTTGTATTTTATAAACTACTTCTTTCGCTCTATAAAAAGGGACAGTACAAAATGGCGGAAGGTGTGATTGAATTCGTTGAATCCGCCCTTGAAGGGGAGATAAGGCAAGAGTCATTCTCGATCGATGATTCAGAAGTCAAAGCGCTTATCCAGAAAATTCACGAAATGAGAGATTCCGTCCTGAGCCTTTCGTTTTGGGATACGACCTGCGACGATAAAGACTGCGAGTATTGCCATCTTCGATCCCATTTTTATCGACCTCTGCGATGATGAGGCTCTTCCTTACTATACATCTCAAACGTTGACACAAGAGTGAACACAAAAAACAGGGCGAACACGATCGGCATACAACGTGTTGAAAAAGGAAACAGGTAAAGAAGGACGGCTGTGAACAGCAGTGGTATATGTGTTCCATGCATACCCGCCTGAAGGCATTTTTTATAGTGTATACGAAGGAAATAGGTGCGGAAAATCAAATAGGTGAGGGTGCTGGCCAGAATAATTGCGCCGGTCACGAAACCCATGAAAACCAAAGGAAAAAGGATGAGCATACTTATACAATAGAGTAATACCGCATATGGAAAAAACGAATTTATCTGCGATATGAAATATGGGATCTGTTGTCGAGATATGATCTGGTTTGCTGTTGGATCATATGTCCACAGTTGATGGAACTGCCTGAACGATACCTGCAACCCATCTTTCTTCAGAAAGATGAACGGAATCGGATTTTGAAAACGGGGCGACATCTCTCGTGCATTAGCCATAAAGACGAATAATGGCTTATCCTTGTGTTTGACCCAAAGGAAAAGAGGGGCATTACTATTGGTACTCAACTCTCCCTTGTGAATTTTCAGTTCGATGTCCCGAGGAAATGCCGCAACACTTTGGATAATAGACTCTTTATATTGTGAAATAGAGGATATCGGATACTTACTCATTAAAGAAACAACAAGAAGGAGTGTCAGGATGCTTAATATGCTGATATAATACTTGAAAGAATACATAATACGTATGTGTAGGATTTTGGGAAAATATTTGTCTTGAGGGATGAAGGAGTTTATGAGAGTTCTCAAAATGGCCTTGACTTTTATCATCATACGTTTTATGATAGAGGAATCAGAAAAAAATTACAACTTCATCTATTGAAGTGAGAATTTTTCTTTATTAATTTTTATTATATTTCCTATGGCAGACGGTGTTTTTCAGAGAAACAAACCTCATTTGAATATCGGTACCATTGGTCACGTGGATCACGGAAAAACCACAACCACTTCAGCAATTCACTACGTTCTTTCCAAAAAGGGACAAGCAAAATTCTTAAAATACGAAGATATTGATAAGGCTCCAGAAGAAAGAGCACGTGGCGTCACCATCAATCTTCATCACTCAGAATACGAAACAGATTCTCGTCACTATGCACATATTGATGCTCCAGGACATGCAGATTACATCAAGAACATGATCACAGGTGCAGCACAGATGGATGGTGCAATTCTTGTTGTTTCCGCTCCAGATGGTCCAATGCCTCAAACACGAGAACACATCTTACTTGCAAGTCAGGTTAATGTTCCAGCAATCATCGTCTTTCTCAATAAGGTTGACATGGTCCAAGACAAGGAAATTCTTGATCTCGTTGAAATGGAAGTAAGAGATCTTCTTACAAAATACGGTTTTCCAGGAGACAAGGTTCCAGTCATCAAGGGTTCAGCATTAAAAGCACTTCAGGACGATCCAGAAGCTATAAAGCAGATTGAAGAGCTTATGCACCAAGTTGATACATACTTCCCAGAGCCAGTCAGAGCAACAGACAAGCCATTCCTTATGCCTATTGAAGACGTTTTCACAATTCAAGGACGAGGAACAGTGGTTACAGGTCGTGTTGAAAGAGGAATATTGAAACTCAACGAAGAACTCGAGATTGTCGGACTTAAAGACACAAGAAAAACTGTCGTTACAGGAATTGAAATGTTCAAGAAAACATTGGATGAAGCACGTGCAGGAGACAACACAGGTATTCTTATCCGAGGAATCGAAAAAGCAGACGTTCAAAGAGGTCAAGTTCTTGCAAAACCAGGAACAATCAAGCCACACACAGAATTCGAAGCAGAGATTTACGTTTTGAAAAAGGATGAAGGTGGAAGACACACAGCATTCTTCAATGGATACAGACCACAATTTTACGTCAGAACAACCGATGTTACCGGAGAAGTGATTCTTCCAGCAGGAGTTGAAATGGTTATGCCAGGAGACAACGTAAAAGTCACCGGAAAGCTTATTTATCCAGTAGCTATGGAAGAAGGATTGAAATTTGCTATCCGAGAAGGTGGACATACAGTTGGAGCTGGAGTTGTAACAAAAATTATTAAATAATAGAGGGACTATTTAAGAGCACTTTTACACTATGCCAAAAGGAAGAATTCGAATCAAAATGAAGTCTTACGATTATCGTATAATCGATGAGACATGTCAAAAACTTGTTGACACAGCAGTGAGAACAGGTGCATCCGTCATGGGCCCTATTCCACTCCCAACAAAGGTTGAAGTGTTTGTTGTGAATAAGGCGACGTTTATCGATAAGAATTCCCGTGAGCACTTCGGATTGAAGACTCATAAGAGATTGATCGATATATTGAACCCAACAAATCAGACTATTGATTCCTTAATGCATCTAGAGCTTCCAGCCGGTGTAGAAGTCGAAGTGAAGATGTAATTTTTGGCTTGATAATAGAAGGTTTATATTATATAATCACAAAGTTCCGGATAGGAAAAATGTCCCTTGTCCGCAGGGGATATTTTTTTTCCACGTGTCCGATAAGTTATTTAACGCTATGGACAGGTTTATTTTAGGTATCAAAAAAGGTCAATCACAACGATTTGACAAAAACGGTTCCCGACTTGCAGTTACTATTATAGAGACAGCCCCAAACTATCTTCTTGATATTAAACTCGCTGACAAAAATGGTTATAATGCCATCGTCGTCGGTTTTAAAGAGGGAAAAAACATTCAAAAGCCTGTACAAGGCCTTCTTAAAAAAGCTAAAGTTGATAAACAACTAAAACATATTTCTGAATTCAGATTTGATCCAACAGTGCTCACCGTTTCTGAAGTTGAAGGAAAAAAAGCCATCGCTTTCGGTGATGTTGTCGTTTCAGTAGGCCAAGAATTAAAACCAAACCAATTGTTTCAATTGGAAGATATGGTTTCCGTCACTGGAACCGGAAAAGGAAAAGGGTTCCAAGGAGTCGTGAGAAGACACCACTTCAAAGGTGGTTCAAAGACCCATGGACAATCGGATAGACTTCGTGCTCCAGGTTCAATTGGAATGTCTACAACTCCAGGACGTGTTTTCAAAGGAAAAAGAATGGCAGGACGAATGGGAAGTGAAACAGTGACAGTAAAGAATCTTCCAGTCGTCGAATCAACTGAAACAAGCATAGTCGTTGGCGGGCTCGTGCCAGGAGCAATCGGTGGATTAATTCGAATTAAAAGAATTTCATAATGAATATGGAAGCATCTAAAAAAGTAAAAGAAAAAAAAGAAATCACAGTTAAACAATACACACTTGATGGTGTTGAGTCTGGGACTGTGGAACTTGCTAAAGAGCTTGTTTCTTATACACCAAATAAGGTACTTCTCACTCAGTATGTTCGTGTTTTCCTTGCAAATCAAAGAGAAGGAAACGCATCAGCAAAAACGAGAGCTGAAGTTGCTGGATCAACAAAAAAAATATATAAGCAAAAAGGAACTGGAAATGCACGACACGGTTCACGCAAAGCACCTCTTTTTAAGGGCGGTGGTGTAGTTGGCGGCCCAAAACCACAGGAACACAGACTTGAGTTTTCAAAAAATCAAAGAAAAGGTGCATTATTAAGCGCTGTTGCACATCAGGTACAGCAAGGAGCTGTTTCAGTTCTTTCATCCGATGTGAACGCAGTAACTCCAAAAACAAAAACGGTTGCTCAATTCCTCACAAAAGCAAATATGGGAAAAGGATCAACACTCTTCATCCTTACCGATTCAAAAGCAGAAGGATTCATCAAATCAGCACGGAATATTCCACATGTCGAAAGTACACACATGGGATCTCTCAATGTTCACTCAATCCTAAATGCAAAACATATAGTGGTTGTGACAGAAGCTTTTAAATCATTACAACAAATGTTTACAAAATAATGAGCAACACAATTTTAAAGTCTCCTGTCGTTACAGAGAAGGCAACAACACTCGCACAGAAAAATGTTTATGCATTTACGGTGGCAACACTTGCAACAAAAGATCAAATCCGACATGCAGTAGAAACGATATATAGTGTTACTGTCGGGTCAATCAGAGTAGTCGTTCGCAAGGGAAAAGTACAACGAGTTGGAAAACGAATGGTACCAAAGTTGCACGCAAATAGGAAAGTTGCTTACGTTACTGTTACAAAAGGATCAATAAGTTTGTTTCCAAAAGCATAATTTGAATTACTGATATGAAAACCTCATCAATAAGACCAGAAAAAAGACTTACAGAACTTCTACAGAAGCATTCTGGAAGAAACAATGCTGGTCGGATAACTGTTCGCCATCAAGGTGGAAGACACAAGAGATATTACCGTATGATCGACTTCAATAGAGACAAACGGGATATGGAAGGTGTAGTCAAGTCAATTGAATACGATCCAAACAGAAATGTAAACGTATGTTTAATCGAATATACAGATGGAGAAAAAAGATATATCTTACAACCAAATGAGATTAAAGTCGGAGATGCTGTTTATGCTGGTGAGAAATCAGATATAAAACCAGGAAACGCACTACCACTTCGTCTTATCCCAATCGGTATTGAAATTCATAATCTTGAGTTGTTCCCTGGACAAGGTGCAAAACTTGTCAGAGGGGCTGGAACAGCTGGAGTGGTTGTTGCTAAAGAAGGAATATTCGTACACGTAAAGCTTCCATCAGGTACAGTAAGAAAATGCTTCGGAGAAGCATATGCAACAATCGGAATGCTTGGCAACATTGAACATAAAGATGAAATATTAGGAAAAGCAGGAGCAAGTCGACACAGAGGTGTCCGACCAACAGTCCGTGGTACAGCTCAGAATCCTCGAAGCCATCCACACGGTGGTGGAGAAGGAAGAACCGGAGAAGGTATGCATCCAAAGACACCATGGGGTAAGTCAGCAAGAGGAACAAAAACACGAAATAAAGTTAAGTGGAGTAATAAATTTATAGTCAAATAATATGGAAGCAAAAGCATCAGTAATCGACGTTCATACAACACCAAAGAAATTACGTATTCTTTTGGATGGAGTAAAAAAGATGAAACCAGCACAAGCAATGGATCATCTGTTTTATTCTCCAAAGAAATCAGCCCTGATTCTTTACAAGGTAATCAAATCAGCTGTAGATAATGCGAAAGCGACTTTACAGATCGATGCTCATCTGCTAGAATTTAAGCTTTTGAAAGTAGATCAAGGACATTCATTACGAAGATACAATCCAGGTGGAAGAGGGACAGCAAAACCATATAGAAAGCAATTTGCTCATATTCACGTTGTTGTCGGACTCAGTAAGAGTAATGAAGCGAAATTAAGTGAGAAAAAAGAAGAAAAAAAGACTGAAAAAAAAGAGACAGCAGAGAAAAAGACATTAAAAGTTGCTAAAAAACCTTCCCTAAAAAAGAAGACCGCAGCACAAGCAAAATAATAAATGGGACAAAAAGTTGATCCAAAAGGACTTCGGGTAGGCATCTCACAGGGATGGACATCTCGATGGTTTTTTAGTAACAAAAAAACATTTAAGGATGCACTCATTTCCGATATCAGGATTCGTGAGAAGCTTCTTCTTAAATTCAAATTTGCATCAGTGACTCATATCGACATTGAAAGAGCAATAAAAAAGATCTCAGCAATAATCTATGCTGTAAAACCAGGTATGATTATCGGACGAGGCGGTAAAGGTCTTGAAGAAGTGAAGAAATACATCGTCGCTGACCTTGATAAAAAACCAAACAAGGAATTAAAGGTCGAAATCAAGATAGAACCAGTAAAGAAACCATATTTGAGCGCATACTATGTTGCTCAAATGGTCGCAGAAAAAATAGTTAAAGGATTCCCACACAGAGCAGTAATACACCATACAATGGATCGCGTTATGGAAGCAGGAGCAAAGGGAGTAAAGATTCAAATTGGCGGCAGAATCAACGGAGCAGAAATTTCACGAAGAGAGAAATACTTTTTAGGAAGTATCCCAACTTCAACAATCCGTGAGGATGTTGACTTTGTTCGATACCCAGCCCTTACGAAATCTGGATATGTTGGAATAAAAGTTTGGATTTGTAAATAACTATGTTGGCACCAAAAAGACAGAAATATCGCAAGCAGTTTAGAGGAACATGGAGAAAAGTCGCCATGAAGGGTGCAAATGTTGCTTTCGGATCAGTTGGTCTTAAAGCGATGGATCAAGGATGGATAAAAGATAGAGAAATCGAGTCCGTTCGTGTCGTGCTTGCACGTGCAACACGAAAACTCGGAAAATTTTGGATTCGCATTTTTCCTGATAAACCATTTTCTAAAAAACCACCAGAAGTGACCATGGGTGCAGGAAAAGGAGATATTGCCTATTTCGTAGCATCAGTAGTTCCAGGGAAGATCATGTTTGAAATAGACGGTCTTCCAATTCCAGAGGCACGAGAAGTGTTGAAAGCTGTTTCTATGAAACTATCTGTTAGATCAAAAATTGTCACTAAAGAATTACTATGAGCAAATACATGAAGGAAGTCAGCCAAAAAACAGCGGAAGAATTAAAGAAAGATATTGCAGCATTGAAACTTGAAATAGCCAAATTGAATGTGGAGATGTCAGTTGCACCACAAAAAAATACGAATAGCATCCCAAATAAAAAAAAGCAGTTAGCAGTTCTTTTGACAGCGTTACAACAAAAGAAGTAAATAATTATGGCACGAACTCTAGTAGGAACAGTGGTTTCAGATAAAATGACTAAGACGGTTGTCGTTTCCGTAGAAAGAAAATTCCGCCATGCAAAATATAGCAAAGTAATCACAAAACACAAGAAATATAAGGCACATGATGCAGAGGGAGCTTACAAAACAGGAGACCTTGTCGAAATGCAGGAAAATCGCCCAATGTCTGGCCAAAAACGATTTACAGTTATTAAAAAGTTAGAGAAATAAACAGATATGATACAGCTGAGAACAGTTCTGACAGTTGCGGATAATAGCGGTGCAAAAAAAGCTATTATGATCGGCATGCCTTTTAAGGGGAACAGAAAATATGCATATGTCGGAGAAATTGTTAACATTGCTGTTAAAGAAGCAATTCCTTTTGGTCAAGTAAAAAAGGGAGAAGTGTTATCAGCTGTCGTAATTCGCACACATAAAGAATATAAGAGAGCAGACGGAAGCTATATCCGCTTTGACGATAACGCATGCGTTATCTTGCAAGCGAAGGATAATAAAGATCCAAAAGGAACCCGTGTCTTTGGACCAATCGCTAAGGAAGTCAAAGATAATGGATTCAAAAAGATTGCAAGTTTGGCCGAGGAAATGTATTAATATGAAAATCAAAAAGAACGATACAGTCACAATACAAACAGGAAAAGACAAAGGAAAAAAAGGTGTTGTGGAAAAGGTGTATGAAAAACAAAATTCCTTACTTATCGCTGGAGTAAACTTGTATAAAAAACATGTAAGAAAGAGCGAACAAATGCCAAAAGGTGGTATCGTAGAGGTCGCAAGACCATTGAATATCGCAAAAGTAGCACTTGTCTGTCCTCAATGTAAGAAAAATGTACGAGTTGGTTATAAAGTTGAAGCAGGAAAAAAGCAACGCATTTGCAAAAAATGCAACAGCATTATCTAATACATATGTCATTTCAAGAATTTTTTCAAACTGAAGTAAAGCCGGCGCTCATGAAAGAGCTCGGATATAAAAATGTGAATGAAGTTCCACGACTTGTGAAAGTTGTCATCAATGTTGGTGCTGGAGAAGCCGTCACCAATAAAGGGGCAATCGCAAAGATTCAGGAACAAATAAGTATCATCGCAGGACAAAAAGCAGTTGTCACAAAAGCACGAAAATCAGTTTCAGCATTTAAGATTCGAGAAGGACTAGCTATCGGCGTCAAAGTGACATTACGTGGTGCACGTATGTATCATTTTATTCAGAAACTTGTTACTATTGTTATTCCAAGACTTCGAGATTTTAGAGGAATTGAAGAAAGCACAGTAGATCTTCACGGGAATTTAAATCTCGGATTGACAGAACAAACATTATTCCCAGAAATTGAATACGATAAAGTTGATAAAGTTCGAGGTCTTCAAGTAACAATCGTCACAACAGCTAAAGATAAAGCAAAAGGAAGATTACTATTTGAAAAATTGGGAGTTGCTTTTAAAAAATAACCACCTATGGCAAAAACATCAGATGAAGTAAAATTCAAGAAAGAACAAAAATTTAAGGTCCGCAATCATAATCGATGCCAAATTTGTGGAAGATCTCGTGGATACATGAGACGATTCGGATTATGCCGTATATGCTTTAGAAAAAGAGCGTTAGAAGGAGAGATTCCTGGAGTTAAAAAGATTTCTTGGTAATGCACTATGACTAGATCAATGAAAAAAGGCCCTTATATCGATGAGAACCTTATGAAAAAGGTTATGGAACAAAAAAAAGGTTCAGATAGAAGTGTTTTAAAAACATGGGCTCGTGCATCCCAGATCCCACCTGAGTTTGTCACACATAAGATTGGTGTGCACAATGGACGAAAACATATTGAAATACTCATCACAGAAGGAATGGTTGGTCACAGACTTGGTGAATTTGCCCTAACCAGAACATTTAAGGGGCATGGAAAAATTACAAAGAGAACAGCTGATAAAACTTAATAGTTGAAATATATATATGATGAACGATCCAATAATTGACTTGATAATAAGAATTAAAAACGCTTACATGACAAAAAATGAAACATGTGAGTGTCCTCATTCACAGTATCGTGAGTCAATATTAAAGAAAATGCAACAAATTGGTTATATTGCAGGCTACTCAGTTGAAGGTGATGTTGTAAAGACAATCACTGTTGAACTTGCATACACAAAAGGTGTTCCAGCAATGACTGATGTCGCAATCGTATCAAAGCCGGGAAAAAGAGAATATATTTCATACAAAGATCTTAAGTCCGTCATGAATGGAATGGGAGTTTCATTCTTATCAACGCCAAAAGGAATTTTAACCAACAGAGAAGCACGAAAAGAGAAATTGGGTGGAGAATTATTATTTAAGATTTGGTAATACTATGTCAAAAATTGGACAAAAACCACTAGTCGTTCCTGCAACAGTAACACTCACAGTAGAGGGGAATGTTGTTACAGTCAAAGGAAAAGGTGGAACACTTTCAGTATCACTTCCACAAGGAGTCTTATTGGAAAAAGGAACAGAGCAAAACACATATAATGTCACACGAAGAAACGATACAAAAGATCAAAAGTCACTTCATGGAACAATAAGAACATTGATTGATAATGCGATCATCGGTGTTGAAAAATCATGGGAAAAAAGACTTGAAGTTGTCGGAACTGGATTTAACGTAAAAATGCAGGGAAAAGACCTTGTCTTTAAGGTTGGATATTCACATCCAGTCATTTACAAAGAAACACCTGGACTAACATTTACCGTTGACGGAAACTCGAAGGTTATCGTAAGTGGAATCGACAAGCAACTGGTAGGAGAGGTCGCACACAAAATAAAGATGCTTAAGAAACCAGACGTGTATAAAGGAAAAGGAATCAAATACGAAGGTGAAAAGTTAAGAATTAAGCCAGGAAAGAAAGCCAAGGCGGCATAATCAGCAACGCATATGAGACACGTAACAACAAACAGAACTCTTAGAAGAAAAAAAAGAGTCAGTATAAACATCATCGGAACAGCAGAGAGACCACGCATTTCTGTCTTTCGATCAAGTAAATATATTTTCGTACAAGCGATTGACGATATTGCTGAAAAAACGATATGTTCAGCACATAGCAAGAAGATTGAAACAGGAAAAAAAGCAGAGAAAGCATTCGAAACAGGAAAAAAGTTAGGTATACTATTGAAAGAGAAAAAAGTTGAAAAGGCAGTTTTTGACAGAGGTGCATATACTTATTTGGGTCGTGTAAAACGGCTTGCTGAGGGTGTTCGAGAGGCCGGTATACAGGTTTAATAATTATTTTTGTTTGTATGGCAGATCATTTTGAAGAAAAAAAGCTAGAAGAACGTATTTTACTTATCAAGAGAGTCACCAAAAAGATAACAGGTGGAAGTCATATTACATTCGTCGCCGTTGTCGCTGTCGGTGATAGAAAAGGGAAAGTTGGAGTTGGAATGGGAAAAGGAAGAGAAGTCCCTCAAGCTATCCGCAAGGCCTTCACAAAAGCACAGAAAAAAATGATTACTATCCCTGTATACAAAGGAACAATTCCACATGAGATATTTTTGAAATACAAGGCTGGAGTCGTCTACTTGAAACCAGCACCAGAAGGAACAGGTTTGAAGGTTGGAAGTGTAATCCGCACAATATTCGATCTTGCAGGAGTATATAACGTATCTGGAAAGATCATCGGATCACGAAATCAGATCGTTAACACACACCTTATCATGAAGGCAATCCAAATGTTGAAACCAAGAGCATTATCAGTTGCGAAGGAAACAAAGTAACAATGGCATCATTTCTATCATTTTTACCAGCATTAGTAAGTGGCGTTAAGAAAAGAGTCGGTCGAGGTATTGGAACCGGAAAAGGTTCCAAATCCGGACGAGGAACAACACGACATCAGAAGGCACGATCTACTATCCCATTGCACTTTGAAGGTGGACAGGGTAGATTGGTGAAAAAATTTCCACTTCTTCGTGGAAAGGGAAGAAATTACAGTAAAAAATTGAACAAATACGTTGTTTATTCAGAAGAGTTGAATGTATTTGCAGATGGAGCCACAGTTGACGTCGCAGCTTTACAAAAAGCAAATCTGATCGATCCAGAAGCAAAAAATACGAAGATCAAACTCATAAAGAAAGGTGAGATCACAAAAAAATTGACAGTTACTTTACCAGTTACTCAATCGGTAAAAGCTATGATTGAGAAAGCCGGTGGAACGGTCACTGTATGAAAGATCTTGCCGAAAAATTAAGATTACTTGCGCGAGATGAACAGCTAAAAAGAAAGATATTTTTCACTCTTGCAATTTTCTTATTTTTCCGTATATTCGCTTTTCTTCCTGTTTCAGTAATCAATCTCACAAAATTGAAGGCTTTGTTTGATCAAAGCCAATTCCTTTCGCTCTTGGATATCTTTTCAGGAGGCACGCTCGTCAATTTTTCCATTATGGCATTAGGATTGAATCCATATATCAATGCATCCATCATCCTACAACTTCTTTCGGTAATCTTTCCTCCTCTTGAACAGCTTGCAAAGGAAGGGGAATATGGAAGATTCAAGATGAACCAATATACTCGATTCCTTACCGTTCCACTCACGATAGTACAAGCGGTTGGAATATTCGTTCTTCTTAAAAATCAACGCATTATCGGTAATCTATCTCCTCTTGAATTCTTTTCATTTATATTCACTTTAGTAGCAGGAACATTCATCCTCGTCTGGTTTGGTGAACTTATATCTGAGTTCGGAATGGGAAATGGTATATCTCTTATCATATTTGCCGGTATCGTCGGAAGAGTTCCCGTGATCCTTGGAAAGACAGCGACAACACTTAATTCGGAGATGATCATCAACTTCATCGTGTTCATCCTTGTTTCTGTTGCGGTAGTCGCATCAGTCGTATTCATCAATGAGGCAATCCGCAGAATCCCTGTCTATTATGCAAAACGCATCAAAGGAAACAAGGTATATCAAGGAGCGACAAATTATCTTCCTTTGAAATTGAACCAAGCTGGGGTTGTCCCAATCATATTTGCGGTTTCATTCGTATTATTCCCTCAACTCGTGGGAAATTTCCTTCAATATTCAAAACAACCGGTCATTGCTGCAGTCGCAAAATTTTTGGTTGTCACGTTTAATCCATCAGGTGCGGTCTATAATATTTTCTACTTCCTTCTTGTCATCGGATTTACTTTTTTCTATACAATCATTGTGTTTAGCCCTCAAAAAATATCTGAGGAAATCCAAAAGCAAGGTGGATTCATTCCTGGAATTCGACCTGGAACAGCCACAAAGCAGTATCTTGAACAGGTGTTATACAAAATCACCAGTGTTGGAGCGCTCTTCCTTGGACTCATTGCAGTCATGCCTACCATTCTTTCAGCCGTAACTGGTATTTCCGGATTGGTGATCGGCGGTACGAGCATATTGATCGTTGTATCCGTTGTCCTTGAGTCGTTCAAGATGATGGAGTCTCAACTCGTCATGAAAAGCTACGATAAATTTGTTCGCTAAACATTATTAGTTCATACAGAATACTATGGCAAAAAAAGGATCTCGCGTGCTTGTCGGATTGGTATGTGAAGTATGTGGTAAACAGAATTATGTTACACAGAAAAATAAAGTCAATACAACTGAGCCATTGAAACTGCAAAAATATTGCAATCAATGTAGAAAGCCAGTTGCGCACAAGGAACGAAAAAAATTAGACTAAATCTTTATGAAATTTGTACTCATAGGTATACAAGGATCAGGAAAATCAACACAGGGAAATATTCTCTCGAAGCTTTTTAAAATTCCTTATTTATCGACGGGTCATATATTTCGTGAAATAGCTAAAGAAAAAACCACACTTGGTCGTTACATCAAAGAAACTATAAATTCTGGTGCGCTTGTACCAGATGAAAAAACGATAGAAATCGTAAATAGTTATCTTTCTCGTCCCGAATATAAAAGAGGGTATATCCTTGATGGATTCCCTCGTACGTTAAAACAGGTAGATCAATTCAAAAATCACGTTAATAAAGTGATTTATCTTCGAATTTCAGATAAAGAAGCCATATGGCGCCTCATCAATAGAAATGAAACAAGAGAGGATGAGACTCTTCCAGCAATAAAGAAAAGAATAAAGATGTTCCATACATTCACCGATCCGGTCATCGATTATTATGAACGGGATGGGAAACTCATCGACATCGATGGAACGATGAAAATTGAGGATGTCAATAAACAGATCCTGGAAAATCTTGGAAAGGCACTTGTTGATAACGAGATCGTTGAATGGAAGCCAAAAAAAACGATTATCGCACTCGTCGGTCTTCCAGGCGCTGGAAAAACTGATGCAGCTGCCTTTTTTCAAGAAAAAGGATTCCCAGTTATTTCGTTTGGAAAAGTCATAAACGATTATATTGACCGTGAAGGAATGCAACATACGGAAGAAGTCCATAAAAAAGTCCGTGAAGAGTTGAGAGAAAAATATGGAAAAAAGGCCTTAGCCCTTCTTAATAAGGAAAAATTGGATGAAGAATTAAAAAAGAATCAAATCATTGTTATCGATGGAATGAGGTCATGGGAGGAATATACATTCCTAAAAGAAAACATGAAACACACACGGATCTTTATAGTTAATGTGTATGCTGATAAAAAAATCCGCTATCACCGTGCTGCCCACAGAGAATATAGAAAAAATTTATTCGGTGAACAAAGAGATATTAATGAACTACTTGGTACGAACATGGGACCAACAATAGCATTCGCAGATTTCGTCGTTAAAAACAATTTCTCAAAAGAGGATTTTAACGACAAGCTTGAGTCGGTATATCGTCAGATTTATTTTTCTTCCTAACTTATGATCACATACAAGACACCTGGAGAAATAGAGATAATGAAGGAATGTGGAGCAAAACTTAAGAAAGTTATGCAGAAACTGCTTCCTGAGGTTCATGCTGGCGTGACAACGAATTTCATCAACAAAAAGGCAATAGAGTTCATTCGTGAAGAAGATGCGGACATTTCCTTCAATAAAGTTGAGGGGTATAAATGGGCAATCTGCATCCCAATTAATGAACAGGTCGTACACACACCTCCATCTGATCGCAAATTAAAGGATGGGGATATGCTTACAATTGACATAGGCGCCTTTTACAAAGGATTTCATACTGACCACGCAATCACTATGATGGTTGGGGGAGTATCGACTCCTGAAAAAGACTTATTCTTGCAGGTTGGGAAAGAAGCACTTGATTTGGCAATAGCAGAAGCAGTGATCGGCAAGAGAATCGGTGATATTTCTGCGGCAATAGAGAAAAAGGTGAACGGTGCTGGATACGCAATCATGAGACAGCTCACCGGGCATGGAGTCGGAAGAGAATTACATGAAGATCCGTTCATTCCTGGATATTCCGCCAAACCAATCGAAAAAACAATGAAATTACGTGCTGGTATGGTGCTTGCCTTGGAGATTATATACTCCATGGGGAAGAGTACAGAAATAGCCTATGAAGAAGGCAATGATTGGTCTATAATTACTGAAGATAAGGCACTTTCGGCCTGCTTTGAACATACGGTCGCCATAACTGATAAAAACACCTTGGTTTTGACGTAATTGTATGTTACAATATACTTTTTATGAAGGAAGAAAGTGATTTTATTGTTTTGGAAGGGGAAGTTCTTGAAAACCTTCCTAATACCCTGTTTCGGGTAAAGGTTTTTAATTCCGATAAGATCATTTTGTGCTATTTGTCCGGTAAGATGAGGAAAAATTATATTAAAATATTACCTGGTGACAAAGTGAAATTTGAGCTTTCCAGGTATGATATGGAGAGAGGAAGAATTATTTATAGAGTTTAATTTTTTTCAAAAAAATGAACATACAATCATCGGTGAAAAAAAGATGTGCAAAGTGCAGCATGGTAAAACGAAATGGCAAATTATATGTCATTTGTGCTAATCCCAAGCATAAGCAAAGACAGGGATAATTGATTATTATTTATTTACGATATTTTTTATGGTTCGTTTATTCGGCATAATCATACCAGACACAGACAAGGTACTTTTCGGACTTACAAAACTCTATGGAATCGGTTGGTTCAATGGAGCAAGCGTCCTTAAGCGAGTTGGCATTGATGTTTCAAAACGAATGAAGGACCTTTCAGAAGAGCAGCTAAAAAAGATTACTGCGATTATTGAAAAAGAATATCGTGTAGAGGGAGATCTTCGTGAAGAAGTTGGTGAGAACATAAAGAGACAAAAAGAAATAGCTTCATATAAAGGTATCAGACACATGAGAGGGCTCCCAGTTGACGGACAAAGAACAAAGTCAAATGCACGTACAAAGAAAGGTAAGAAAAAGACAGTCGGCGCATTAAAGAAAGAAGTCTGGGCAAAGTTAGAGCAGGGAAAAACAGCAGCCCCTGCTGCAGCAGCTAAACCTGCAAAATAAATTATTAA
>JBAQNR010000002.1:0-37270 GCA_049304035.1 Microgenomates group bacterium | reverse complement strand
GTTACGCCGAATTTATCTTCGAGGTATTTTGCAAGTTCAGCCATTTCAAGAACTGTTAAGCTCTCGATCTCTGTTGCCAATTTTTGCATTTTTTCTGTGAGTTCAGCCATTGTGTATCACCTCCTTTAGGTATGGTAAAAATAATAATGATTTCCAGCTTATCCTTTTTGTACTTTTGCGTTCAGTACCATAACAAATTTCTGTGTTGAGAATTTCAAAGCACGTACAAATCGTGATGTTGGACTCTTCATGCTTCCGATAATCTTTGCCATTAATTCGCCCTTGCTTGGGAGCTTGGATATCGTATCCATTGCTTTTGAATCATATGACGTTTTATCGAGAAATCCTAGTTTGAATGCGATTGTTGCATCTGTTTTAGCTACTTTTGCGAATGCATTCATTCCGTTTGACCAATCTTTTCCAAGACTGATGACAGCTGTGTTCTCTTTGAGATTCTTTGTCATTTTCTGCAAAGGTCTCATATCTGCATATTCTTTTTCTGCTGCGAGTTTGTTGATTGACTTTGAGAGAACGGTGTTTTTTACGACCTTTACACGTGCTCCTGCCTTAAGAAGTTCTTTTCTCAATCCTTCAAGAGCAATATGCTTTGTTTTTTCGAATTTAAAAAGCGCAAAATTGTCTGCTTTTTTAAGAAAGTCAGTAACAGTGGACAGTTGAGAGAGTTTTTTTGAGTTGGTCATGGGTTATCACTTTTTTGCCCGTAGGCAAAATATTCTAGGAATTAATAACTTAATTTATAGACTAATTGTCATCCTAGAGTCGAAATGATTTCTCTAGTATATCAGATTGAAAGAGTAAAAACAAGCAGTTACACCTCTCCAAGGAGTTCTCGGAGTGATTTTACTTTTCGTTCACCCTTGTCATCTGTCTTTTTCTTTGCGGAAGCGATCTTTGCTTTGAATTCTGCTGCCACTTCTTGTTTCTTCTTGAATTTTTCTACTTTACCCTTTGTATCAAGGAATCTGTGTTCACCTGTATAGAATGGGTGGCATTTGCTGCAAACTTCGACATGAATAGATTCTCTTGTTGATCCTGTTGTATAGTTTACGCCGCAAGAAGTACAAACAATTTTTGCTTCAGCGAAATATTGTGGGTGAATTTGTGCTTTCATATTAGTAGGTTCAATAATCAATGAAAATTAATTATAACACACCGTTCATAAATTACAAATAAGAAATATTTTAGCTTTCGTATTCAAGCAACTCTGGTATTCGCAACGTGAAAAATATTGTCGCTAGTATAGTCGCAATGCCACCAATAACGACGGTATAGGGTGTTCCAATAAGGCTGGCAAGGATGCCAGACTCGACTTCGCCAAGCTGCGGTCCCCCAAGGTAAAACATCATATTGATCGAAACCATTCTTCCCCGCATATGATCTGGTGTAACCATCTGGCGTAGCGTGCTCCGGATTATACTGCTGACCATATCCGCACCGCCGACGATTGCCATCATAATGAGCGAAAACACGAACACATTTGAGATACCGAATAAAATCGTACTTACGCCGTAAAACAATACCGAAACCATCAATATATAGCCCTGCTTCTTCACATGTTTTCGGGATGAGAACAAAAGCCCAGCGATTATGCCACCGATTGATGGAGCGGCATAAAGCAAACCAAGGCCTTCTGGCCCCACCTTTAGGATATCAGCAGCAAAAACAGGCATGAGTGTCATCCCTGAGCCGAAAAATGTCGCAAAGAAATCCAGAAGCATAGAACTCCATATGAGTCGTGAATTTTTTACGAAACGGAGACCGGCCTTGATCGAGTGTAGTTTGCCCTTAGTTGCTTTTGAAAGTTCTTGTGGGAAGCGGCCGATGCGGATGACATTCATCAGATAAAACCCGATACAAAAAATATTAAGTCCCAGTACCGTGGGCACTCCGGCACGTGCAATAAGGAATCCCGCAAGCGCTGGCCCCATAACCATAGCGGCTTTATATCCCATTGAGTTAATACTGATTGCGTTCTGGTAATCGCCTCGAGGCATGAGGGCGGGTAAGAATGCTTGGCTTGCCGGTGAAGCAAAGGTAAGCGCCGTTGAGTTGGCCAAAATGACAAGGTAAATGATAGTTGGTGAAAGGAGATGGAGGAACGCAAGAATTGTGAGGATGCATGAAATGGTAAATAGAACTGTATTAGTAAGAATAAGAATTCTTCTCCGAGGACGGGTGTCAGACGTGTGCCCCGCATATAATGCAAAAATAAAAACAGGAAGTACACGAGCCAAACCCATGAGACCCAATGACATGGCAGACCCCGTAAGTTGATACATGAACCACGAGAGAGCCACGTTTTGCATTTCATATCCAGTTTGGAATGCGAAAACGCCAGAGGCGAACATACGGAATGGTCGATGTTTTAGGGATGTGAACATAGCTATTTAGTAAGTGTCAAGTATAGCTCTTTTATGCGAGTTTGGCAATCTGAATTGCCTCAAATACCTTCTCCCACTTCCCTTCTCCAATGATGTCTTCCAAATTATGAAAACTTTTTCCAATACGATGGTCTGTCAATCTGTTTTGTGCGAAATGGTATGTTCGAATTTTATCTGAGCGCTCTCCAGTTCCTATATTGCGGACAAATGATTGTGTTGCGCCTCGTTTTTGTTCTTCTTCGAGCTGATACAGTTTTGCTGAAAGCAAATCTAATGCTATTTGTCTGTTTGCGAGCTGTTGGCGTTCTCTACTTGCCGTTGTCACGATTCCTGTTGGTTTATGGATAAGACGAACTGCTGTTGAAACCTTGTTTACGTTTTGTCCGCCATGTCCTCCTGCGCGAAAAAACTGCCATTCAATATCTCCGGGGTTTATTTTGATAGCAGACTGGACTATTTGTGGAAGAACAACTATTACACATGTTGATGTATGAATCCTTCCCTTTCTCTCAGTTTCTGGGATGCGTTGTACTCTGTGAACTCCCGTTTCGTGTTTAAAGAGCGCAAATGCGTTTTCACCTTGGATTTTTGCGATATTATCTTCCAAATAACTTACTTTAAATTTATACTTTTGTGCGTATTTGAAATACGACATAAGAAGCTCTTGCATCCAGAGCTTGCTTTCATCTCCTCCAACTCCTGGAAGTGATTCGATAATTGCGACGTTTGGATTGATTAACATAATTTGATAAAAAACACTAAACTCTAAATTCTAAACAAGCTCCAAATCCTAAATCTTAAACGTTATTTGTTGTTTACTATTTTGTTTTATTTGATTAGGGTTTAGTGTTTAGGATTTATATTTTTTGTACTTTTTGTTCTCCTGTTTTCATATTCTTAACTTTCACAGTTTTATTTTCTACTTCTTCTGGTCCAAGAATGTATACGGTTTCTATTCCTTTTTTATTTGCATACTTGAGTTGTTTTTCGATTTTTGCTTTTTCATCTGGGTACAATATGACGCTTTTACCTTTTCCTCTCAGATCGTTAGCAAGCTTAAATGATTGCTCTGCTAGTTCAGGCGAAAAAATGGTGACGAGCTCTTCTTTATTCGATTCATCTTTCAGAAGTCCCCGTTCTTTTATCACTTCAAACAATCGTTCAATCCCGAAAGATCCGCCTGTCGCAGGCACATCGCGCCCTAAATAAAGACCGACAAGTTTGTCATATCGTCCGCAACCTGCAACTGAACCAACACCACCATCACGGACGGTAAACTCCCATACTGGACCTGTATAGTAAGAAAGTCCTCGAATAATGGAAAGATCAAATGTATAGAGTTCTTCTTGTACGCCAGCTGTTTTTAAGTATGAGAATATTAATGCGAGTTCCGACAGACCTTCTTGTGCAACTGGTATCGCTTTCATCATTTCTGAAAGTTTACTTATCAACTCTTCATTTGTTCCCTTAAGCGAAACGACCTCAATGATTTTTTTGATAACGTCTGATGCAACACCTTTTTTTTCCATTTCAGCGGTAACACCATCAAGTCCAATTTTTTCCAATTTATCGATTGCAATGCAGATTGCATAGAATTGTTCTTGAGTCGCTCCAGCATATTGAACAAGTCCATCAATAAATTTCCTATTGTTTATTCGAGCATAAAAATCGGTAAAACCCAGCTTTTTCATGATCTCAAGACCCATCTGAATAAATTCTGCATCTGCAATCATAGAAGGTGAGCCTATTGTATCTGCATCGCATTGATAGAATTCACGGAATCTTCCCTTTTGGGTGTTGTCCGCTCTCCAGACTGGTTGAATTTGATAGCGTTTGAAAGGAAGAGGGATTTTATCACCGTACTGCGCAACAACGCGGCATGTGGGCACAGTGAGGTCATATTTCATAGCTACTTTACGACCACCTCTATCTTCAAATTGATAGATGAGTTGTTCTGCTTCCTCACCATACTTCCCTAAAAGGATATCTGCGTGTTCAAGAGTTGGTGTTTCAAGGGGTTCATAGCCGAATGATTCAAACACTTGTTTAAAAAGTGAGATTACGCGCTGTCTGATTTTCATGTCTTCCGGAAGAAAATCACGAAAGCCTTTGAGTGTGCGAGGTTGAATGGTTTTCATATAGTCTATTATACAGGGTTTGTATTTCAGTGGACACAGTTTATCGGGATTATATGTGCCTGCAAACCTCGGAGGTTTGCAGAGAGGCCTTTATATTTACATATATATTGTGTATACTATGGGCAGTATGACTCGTGGCCAGATGGAAGATTCTATAGCGAAAGAAATAACTCAGTTTTATGCTGAAACGGTTGGTGTTGGTCCCCGACAATCGAAAGCCTACATAACCCATGACATGGTGCTGATCCGCCTCAAAGGAAACACCCATCCTTATGAACATATTCTTTTAAAAAAAAGCAAAGGGGTCGAAATGGTCAAGCATTTGAGAACAACGATACTTGAATCAATAGTAGATGATCTTACGGAAATAGTTGAAAAATATACAAATACAAATGTAATCAGTGTACATTCGGATTCGAGTACGCGCACTGGTGAACGATTTGTAATATTTATATTAGATAAGAATCTTGATTAGTTGATTTGGCAGTCGATAGGTATAGTCTCTTCTTCTTGATTAGACCAATGAACGCCAGAACTTGTTTGTCGTATGGACAAAAAATTCTGGGACACAATTGGTCTTATATTAGTCTTCAGCAATGCTGCAGGTATTTTTGTGTTGTTTGAAATGCTTATTCTTAAATTTCCCTTCATCACTCTCTTCTTCTTTATTTTTTACTGCGTATGGGAAGTGAATAAGAAGATATTAATTCAGAAGCCAAAGGAAAAAATCCTAAATCCTAAATCCTAAATACTAAACCTTAATCAAATAAAACAAAATACCAAATAATAAATAACGTTTAAGATTTAGGATTTGGAGTTTGTTTAGATTTTAGAGTTTAGTGTTTAGAGTTTTTTTAGGGTGTATTCCCCTTTTGCATCTTCGATCCTATATCCCTTTTCTTCAATCTGTTTTCTGAAAGAATCCGCCTTTTCGTATTCTTTTTGAATTTTTGCTTGTTTTCTCAAGTGTGCTAATTCAATTACTTCTTTTGGGATCTCCACTTCCTTGTCTTCCCTCATTAATGCAAGTCCAAGGAGCTTGTCGACATCTGTCATGTATGATAATTTTTCTTCTTGGGGAATGTCAGATTTGAGCATGTTAAACAAAGCTGCAACTGCTTGTGGAGTTTGAAGATCATTCTCAAGAAATCCATGAAACGTGGACATGAAACCATTTTCATTTGATGTTGGCATAAAGTCACGCATTTCAATCACTGCATCCCTGAGTTTCTTTGCTTCCACCCTCAACTTTCTATATGCCTCGTTCGCACCTTCTAATGCTTCCCATGTGAAATTCATCGGTTGTCGATAATGTGATTGAAGAAGAAGAAGCCTGAAAGCCAGTGGCTCAATCCCTCTTTTTTTAATATCCTCAATCGTAAAAAAATTTCCCAAACTTTTACTCATTTTTTGTCCTTCAACTTGCAGAAAATGATAGTGCATCCAGTAGTGTACAAACGGTACTTCATTAGCTGCCTCCGACTGTGCGATTTCATTTTCATGATGGACGGGAATATGATCGATCCCTCCCGTATGGATATCAATTGTTTTTCCCAAATATTTCATACTCATCGCAGAACATTCGATATGCCATCCTGGGAATCCATCTCCCCATGGGCTTTCCCAATGCATTGTATGATCCTTGAATTTTCCCACCCGTTTAAACCAGAGGGCGAAATCAGCCTGATGTTTTTTTTCGGGATCCGTATAAACATCGTCTCGGACCGCTTTCATCTTATCCTCACTGTTTTGTCCTGAAAGTTTGCCGTAATCCTTAAATGTGGAAATGTCGAAATAAACAGCTTCCTTCGTCTCATATGCATGTCCTTTTTCGATAAGCGTTTTTACGATAGAGATCATTTCTTGGATATGGTCCGTTGCCTTGCAGACGGTTTTTGGACGCAGAATATTCATCCCATCCATTGACATGAAAAAGAAGTCGGTATAGTATTTTGCCAAATCCCACACGGTCTTTCCATATTTGCGGGCGCCCTTTTCCATCTTGTCTTCGCCTGAATCTGCGTCATCTGAAAGATGTCCGACGTCGGTGATATTCATGACATGATTGACATCGTATTGTTTGTACTCAAACAATCTCCGAAGAGTATCGTTGAAAACATATGCGCGGATATGACCGATATGCGCATAATCATAAACAGTTGGTCCACATGCATAGAATGAAAGTTTTTTTTCAACGATTGGTTTGAATTCTTCCACCGTGCGGGAGAGTGTGTTATATAGTCGCATGTGGACATTATACTAAGAAAACACTAAACACTAAACTCTAAACAAATAAATGCAAAATTATAAATTTAGGATTTTGTGTCGTTACACTTCGAATTTTGCCAGGAGCGGAAAATGATCTGAGTAGTTTGCATTGATCCGGACGGTCGTCAAAGCTTTGCAGTTTTTATAGAATACGTAGTCCAGTTTATTTTCTTTTCCTAAGAAAAATTGAAATATTTTCATCAGGAATTTTTCAACGAATGTATAGTAAAGAAGTTTTCCATCGGTTGTGAATGCGATTGTGTTAGTCGCTTCGGAAAACCCATTTTTCGTCATCAATTCTTCTAGTTTTTTCCTCCCATATGGATAATTGAAGTCGCCGACAAGGACTGTCGGGACATCGTTGGTCCGTTTGATATCGCTGAGTGTCCGTTCGAGTTGCTTGATACGGATACCGTTTGTCCCATGTGCAGAAAGATGGATATTGTAGACAAGGACTTTCTGTTTTTCGTTTCCCAAGGCAAACTCCGTTTTCAAGACAGTACGATCCTTTTTTTGTGTTTTGAATACGCGCAGAATGAAAGCGATCGCTTCTCCAAGCCCACGAGGAAGGGTTATGGATTTTGAATTCGTGCATTTCCCAGCATGTGGACGGATGAATGTCGCAACCCCATAGACAGTTCCGAATTTAATGAAACCGTTTGAATAATCTGCGAGGTCATATCCTAATTTTTCTATCTGATTGATATTCTTGTCATCCGTATCCATCTCCTGGAGACAGATGATATCTGGAGTGTACTTTTTGAATATGGATTCTAGACCGCGTTTTGCATCGAAGAGGAGTGTGTTATAAGTCAAAACAGAAAACTGCATATCCTATTATACATGTTGAAAATAAGTGTCGGGATGGTGGGACTTGAACCCGCGACCTCGCGGTCCCGAACCGCGTGTTCTACCATCTGAACTACATCCCGTTACAACCTGTATTGTAGCAAACGCAGGCGATGTTTTTTGATAGAATAAGAAATATGGCGTTACGAAACGGTGAAGGAAAAGGACACTCAGGTGAAATCATCCAAGGCAAAACACCCATAAAGAATCCCATCAGGGAAATGGCAGTTGAGTCATGTGTGATGGCAAGAAGAGAAATTGGCCATGGGGTACAGCGGATCTACGGATCCGGTCACACGGTAACCGAAGGTGAGGAACATACGATTGATACAATGCTGGATAATTTGGTTGGTTTAGAGCGTAACAAAACCAAAAAACACATCGATACCCAACCGGATATTTCCATACGGGATTTCAGCAGCACAAAGCATGATCTTCCCATCTCCTCCCTTTTCGCAAAAACGAATGGCATAGATTTTCAGGATGCATGGTTTGATGAACGCCAGCATATGTATACGCCACAAGTTTTATTGGTCAGACAAGGGATTCTACGGGAAATGGGAGCATCTTCATATTTCAGAACTTCAAACACATCCATTTTTTCCCTTTCCGAGCCTGTTCCAGGAGCAGATATAATGACTCCTCCAGAAGTCGGAAGATATTTTGGCATAGCACGCGAAATGGCAACCTATGGAGTTGATGTGATTGGTGAATATTATAAGAGTGTTGGGGCGATTCAGCATGCGCATTCTGGCGCACAGATCGACCAACAATGTCTGGAACTGCAAAGGGCCCTACAAACCCTCCGGTTGGAGCGAGGCAAACAAGACGAAATTACCCATAGGATCCGGGAGGTCGCAAAAGAAAGGGGCGAGTTCATCCATAGGAACACACTCCATCAGAAACAAAGAGAGATAAAAAAAGAAGATTATAAATCGGGAGCAGATCAGATCCAGGCGGATTTTGATGCGACATGGAGTGATTTCCAATTTTTCACACCTGAGGAGGAAAAGACATTCTTGAGTGAAGTGCCCAAGTTTATTCTTGATGCCGGAATAAAGTATAAGAAATGGGCAAATTTCGCTTCTTTCTCAAAGAGACAATCCGCGATAAACGATGCCGTCCCTGAAGGAATGCATCTACGACTTGGCAGAGGAGAAATATTGGCGAAGTTTCATAAGACTGAGTCGGCGCTTGCCAATGATCCAGAATATAAGAAATACTCGAATAGGTTTACGAAAGAATATGCAAATAGAGTAAGGGATTCATTCCTTGTCTCGGAAGCATCGGGATTTGAATTTGAGGAGAAGTTAAAGATTGCAGAAGGCGTGCGGGCGAATGATTTGGTTTTGCAGACTATGACCGCACTTCTCCAACAACATCGTCCAAAAGATAGTAAATCCGTAAACTTCACATTGCTTTTTGGTGAGAACAGAATGCGAAAAGTAGGTGTGAAAGTCCATGAAGACATAACGCCCAGCGAACTTGCAGCAAATATCCAACTTGCGATACAACAATCAGAAGATATTGAGATAACGAACGCACAAAACAACAGTCTATCGATGCATGAGCGTGCACAACTTGGATTCACCGGCTATTCACCGAACCGACTCAAAGACAAAAACTATCAACATATTTATGGATTCGAGGAGAAAGGTAAAAAAAAGTTGTTTTCCAAGAAAAAAGTCACGTGGGGAGATTACCTAATTCAAATAAAGGACAGTAAAAATGTCAAGGATTATCTTGATGATGAAATGAGCGAAGCGAGCCCGGAAAGCTTATTTGTCGTCGATTCCCATCAAGCAGCGGTCCTCATCGACCAAAGACAAATGAGGAAGGATGGCTTGGTGAAAACCGTAGTGAGATATAATCACACACGTTTTGATGGGATCCAGGCAAAAGCCCATGCCAAACACGTGCTGGATTCCCTTTCAGAATCTCAGATCAGCCCTTCACCCGTTATCTTTAGTAAGCCAGAGTCAATTTTCAGTTTGCCCGAATCCGATGGAAATACATACCCGGCGCTTGAGGGCCGAGCGACACATGTCGACGAGGGTGTCAAATATCCAAAGTTGGTCCTTAATCAGGGAGGGCAACCTGCAGAAGCTGGTACCAAACCTGATGTGTTGTCTCCTGCATTCACTCGTTCATTTATCCTTGCACTTGCGAATGGCGTAGACACTTACCATCATCTGCATGCAGGTGACAAATCAAAGTCTGAACTGTATGAGGTACATGGGGACAGGTTTGATGATGTTCAACCAATTACGACGCTCCTGGTCAGATTGCGACGTGAATTCGAAGGTTGGAAAAAGGATCCAAGCAGAATACACCCGGAGTTTGTGCAAGAATATCTTCAACGATACGACGGCGCAAAAAAGCGCGCAGAGAGAAGTCATTCTGATTCACTGGTTTCTGCAGCGATAGTTGGACGGTACGAAAAACCGATAGTGGCAGTTGGGTCGACAGTGAATAAGGGTATTTCTTCCTATTCGACTCCGGGAAGCATGTTCTCTCCGCTTCCGCCGAATTTCAAACCTGATGACAAAGAATATAAACGATACATCAAGTTTAGGACTGCGCACTCAAAATCATTTGCAAGCCAAAAGATTAACTTGCTGAATCAGCACCCGGAAAAGAGCATGGGGATAATCGGCTATATCCAAGAGGGAACGGTGGGTATTTATACTTGTAGGAAAATGCCATGCCAGGCGCAAGCGGAATTCAGGGAAGCGATAGTCGGAGAACTGCTTGCTGGTAATGCATCCGAGGCAGTGACGACCAAGACGCTCACTGAGTTCAATAAAGTCCTCCAATCGTGGGATGGTATGCTCAATGGAAAAGTGAGTCTTGAGAAATTCGAAGAGGCGAGAAATGATGCGTTCAACCAGCTTCTTGACGATGATGTATGCGGCACGGAATATTTATCGAAACAAGGAATAACCGATGTGAATTCGTTCCAAACATACCTGAACGACACGCTCCAGAAAGCTGCAGAAAGTACCTTTAATGAGGCAAAAATTGAAGAGGCAAGGGTGCAGTTTACGGAGTTTATGAAGGCGGCCGGAGTGACTGTGAGCTAATACATTAATCTCTACGCATACCCCAAGCTAAGGCGCTTAGAATTGGAACATAGAAAAGTGCATAACTTGCTATGGGATATTCATAAGAAAGTGCAGCTCCCATAAGCGGAACAGCCACAGATAATGCCAACTTTCCCACAGCCTTACCCATATCAGTATCACTTGTTAGTGCATTTTTAATCCATTTGGTTCCAAATATTTCTGCCATTAGGAGAGCGCTTCCTGCTCCACCTCGAGCTACATTCATGAGCGGATCATCGGTGAACATAAAGTCTGTCATTCGACAAGCAAGCGTAGATAACGCCATGAGCCCAAGCGCTCGCAGGCTTTTTCTGGTTGTTCTAGGGGTTGATTCTGTTCGAGTAGTTTCCACTTATAGTAGTATACTATAAGTTATACAACAATGCAACTACTGCTTGCTTGAGGCTGGCTTCGTCTCCGCAGGTTGTGGCTCCGTAGCCTTGCGTTTTTTTCTTGAGAGTGCAGACCCTCTTCCTGTTCTTCCCTGCGGAATGGCGGAGTTGGATGTCTTGTTTTGCTTATCGATAAGTATTCGCTGCTTTTCATTGGTTTGCAATACCCCTTCTCTTTCTTGATGTGCCTGCATATTCTGTTTCTCTTGGACTACTCGCTTATCGTCTTGGCGAACCATATTGAATAATCTACTCGTCATCTGTTTTATCTTTTGTTCATCCTGATTGGCGTAATCTTTATGGAGTTGTTTAAAATTGAGAGGAGTGTGGTTCTTTCCGTCCTTTTTTTGTTCCGGTGTGGATGTTTGTAAATGATCTTCTCCTTCAATGAAGCTGTTTCGAATCATGTCCCAGGGACTGAACGTTTCCGTCACTTGTTTGGCGGATGATTTAACCACGTTTGCACCAACCTCACGGACCTGTTCAAATGCATTATGGATTATTTTTTTTACGCCCATATCATCAGTATACATCAGATCCCCAGCATGGCTTTTCCGCGAGGAGTAAGATGTGTCATGTCCCAAGGGGGGTCGAACGTCATTTCGATCGTGACATTTTTGCGCTCGATATCCAGATCACTGAGTTTCATATATATATCTTCCTCGATTACACCAAAAAGTGGGCACCCCATCGTTGTGAGTGTCATTAGTATATGGATACTGGAATCTTTTTTTATTGTCACCTTATAAACGAGACCCAAATCAACTATGGATATGTTCATCTCAGGATCCATGACGAGATCCAACTGCTTCCGTATTTTTTTTTCGGTAACTCGCACTCCTGTAGTCATAGATATAGTATATCAAAAGAAACTCTAAACATTAAACTTTAAGTAAGTCCAAAACAACAAATACTGAATCTCAAACGATTAACAATGAGAATTTAAATGGAACCACTTTTCATTCGATGTTGTATACTGAGTGTACTAATAATTTAAACAAAAAAAGCTATGTATACACTTCGTTTTATTCCCTTGGGTGGTGTGGTGGGGGTCACCAAAAATATGTACGTTTATGAGTTGTCGAAAGACAATGTCATTCAGGATATCCTCATTGTCGATTGCGGTATAGGATTTCCTCATGAAAAGGAATTGGGAGTGGATTTTGTCATTCCCGATATCACCTATCTCAAAGACAAGTTGGACAAGATACGGGCGATACTCCTTACTCATGGACATGAAGACCATATCTCGGCAGTCCCCTTCCATTACGAGGATCTCGGCAGACCACCTGTATTCACAAGCAAATTAACGGCAGCATTCGTCGCTAATAAATGCAAGGAATTCAATTTGCCTCTTGATCTGAAAGTAATTGCATATGGCCAGCAGTATAAATTCGGTGAGTTTACGGTTGAGTTCATTCCTGTAACTCATTCGATACCTGATACGACACATATTCTTATTACCTCACCGGTTGGAACAATGTATCACGGATCAGACTTCAAACTTGATACAACACCAGTATACGGAAACCCACCAGATTTCTATAGAATCACCAAGGCGGGACACGATGGAGTTTTATGTTTGTTATCCGACTGTTTGGGTGCACAACGAGAAGGATTGACACAGTCTGAGGCAATCGTCGGTCAAACGTTTGAAGATGAAATGAGAAAAACAAAAGGAAAATTCATCATGACGACATTTTCTTCCAATATTTCGCGAATCAGACAGTGCGTTGAAGCGGCAATAAAATTCAACAGAAAAATCGTTTTCTTAGGACGCTCGATGAGAGATAACACGAGAATCGCAAAGGAGATCAATTATCTCCCAATTCCTGGACAGTTCTTAGGGAAGGAAGAAGAAGTAATGCAACTACCGGCAAATAAAGTATGTCTTATCGTTGCTGGGAGCCAAGGGCAATATGGATCTGCGTTGTCGAAGCTTGCAAACAAGCAGAATGAAAACATCAAGATAAAACAAGGGGATGTGGTATTTATTTCATCCGATCCTATTCCAGGAAACGAAAGCGAAGTATATGCACTTGTTGAAGAACTTTCATTGCAAGGGGCACATGTAATTTACTCAGACATTGCAGAACAGTTGCATGCCTCTGGCCATGGAAACAAAGAAGACCTCAAGCTTCTGATGCGATTTACAAATCCAGCTTATTTTATTCCAATCGGAGGAACGATTCGCCATCAACAGGAATATCGTTCGCTTGCTGGAAGTTTGGGTTTCGATGAAAATAAAGTAATTCTTTTGAATGAAGGTAATACAATGATTTTCCAGAAAGGAAAAGCAGAACACGGTGCAGATGTCGATACAAAAAGCATCTATGTTGATGCGTATGGTGTCGGTGATGTGGGAAACATGGTCTTGAGAGACAGAAAAACCCTTTCATCTGATGGAATGGTGATCTGCTTCTTGGCAGTCGATAAGCAATCTCGTTTGGCGACCCGTCCAAAGTTTGTATCTAAGGGATTCGTTTTCCAGGAAAATGAATCTGAGTTATTTGAGAAAGCCACACGAGTTGTGGAGGCAGCTATGAAACCAAATAGTGCCCCAACCGGCGAGTTTACCAAAGTAAAAAGAAGCATCATTTCACAACTTGAGAACTTTTTTTACAAACAAAAAGGAAGAAAACCACTCATTGTAGTTGAAACACTAGAAATATAAAACTCTAAACTTTAAACTCTAAACACTAAACAAATCTAAAATTAGGAAATCCTAAACGGTAAGTGTTATTTAGAGTTTGATATTTTGTGTTGATTTGATTAGGATTTATTGATTAGGATTTAGGATTAATTTAACACATATGCTTCCTGATAGCTTAAAACAAATCGCCTTATTTTTTGAGCGCCTTCCCGGCATCGGGGAGAAAACCGCAAATAGACTTGCCCTCTATCTTTTGCGTATGCCCAATTCAGATCTTCAAGAATTTGGAAAACAACTTGCTGAATTGAAAGAAAAGACGAAGCGATGTACCGTGTGTATGAATTTATCCGAGAAAGATGTTTGTAAAATCTGTGAAGATACTAGACGAAACCATTCAATCATAACCGTTATCGAATCACCTCTTGATTTATTGTCCTTCGAAAAAGGTGGGATATACACTGGTGTTTATCATGTACTACATGGAAGAATAGACCCGCTCAACAATATCGGACCGGATGACATATTCATAGAACAGCTCATCCAAAGATTGGAAAAGGAAAAAGATATTGTCAGCGAGGTTGTCCTTGCTACGAATCCTGATATGGAGGGAGAAGCAACGGCGATGTATATCCAAAAGAAAATAAAAACTCAAAATCCAGAAATGAAAGTCACGCGGCTTGCTTATGGATTGCCGATGGGAGCAAGTGTGGAATATGCGGACTATGGAACTCTCGGGAAGGCGATGGAGAACAGGAAGAACTTCTAATATTGTATTATCAATCCGTAGCATATGCCAGCAGTGACGTCTTATGCTTCTGAATCTCCACCTACCCCAATATATTCCACCGCATAAATGTCACGTGTATGGCATATTGCTACTCATTGCTTCGATTTATACACCTAGAGGAACAGGTGGCACGAGTAAAGGGTACCCGGCAGCACGCATCTTTATTCCCTTGTCCCTGTATTGTTTGGGAATAAAGGAGTACTGACGGGGGAAATTACGAGTGACAGAATCTGGAGATAGACTTATTCTTCCTTGATTACTTTTGCCAAAATTTCTGCAACGGATACTTCGACAAGTTTTTCGAATTTTTGATCATCTCTGAGTGCGATGGTGTCTGTTGTAAAGACTTTTTCGATTGTTGAGTCTTGGAGCTCACCTGGTGCTTTTGGTCCAAAATCATGATGGATAACTGCCGTTAGAACTTTTATCGCTCCTCTATCAAGGCACAGCTGTGCTGCATGCATAAGAGTGTTGCCTGAAGTTATCACGTCATCCACTAATATGGCTATTTTTCCTTTAACATCGCCATATAAATCAAGAGCTTTGCTTTGATGAATATGCTGAAGGTCTCTTCTTTTTTCGACAACTGAAATAGCATGTTCTGTATGACCAAACAATTCGTCCCCAAACTTTCGCGCTCGTTCTACTCCCCCATGATCTGGAGAGACAACAGCAACTGTTTCTGATGTCACATTTCCGATATATTTTTTTATTTCCTCTGCTAGTATTGGGAACCCATCGATATTTTTGAAAGGTATTGAAAACACACCTTCAGTTGCTTCGTCGTGTAGGTTGATGACGTAGACTTTGTAGAAGCCGATTGATTCAAGAAATCGAATTACCACATTAGCTGAGACGCACTCACCTGGCCTGTGTTGTACATCTTGGCGGGCATATCCGAAGTATGGGATTATTGCAAATACTTTTTTTGCTTCTTGTCTGCGCAGTGCATCACAAAAAAAGAAGAGTTCCATCAAATGTGTGTCTGATGGGTTTGCTGTTGGTTGGATTACGAAACAATCCTCATTCTTCACTTCTTCTTCTATATGGATTCGAATTTCTGAGTTCTCAAAACGCACGATTTCCGCTTTAGCAAGAGCGACGCCCAATTTATCTGCAATTTTTTGCGAAAGAACGGGGTTTGCGCTGCCAGAAAATAGTTTCATTAAATTTATTATACAGTAAGCAATTATCCCTGTTGAGATATCTCAATAAGTTTTTTTGCTGCAAGTTCTTGAGTTTTTTTTATTCCCTCATTTACCGCTTCTGCGATTCTGTTTTCAATGATTCCATCAATTTCTACGCCCAATATTTGCTGATCACCTCTGAGCGTGATTTTGACACCATTTTTTTCCACAGTGACAGTCTCCTGTTGAAGAGCTGCTTGCATTTTTTGTGCTTGGTGTTGTAGTTTTTGTATATCGCCGAGTCCGCCTAACATAGGTATAAGATTAATTTATAATTATAAATTTAAAATTTTTAATCAATTTTAAATTATTTAAATATTTAAAATTTCAAATTAGAAATTTGTTATTATCTCATTGTATCACAGTATTCGAGAAGAGCCACTTCAAGAGGTATGATGGGATATGGGCTTAGTTTTATAAGTCCATATACCTCATTGATCTGCTTCATCAAGAAAATGGTTTCCTTCATGGAAAATGCAAGCGGCGAAACCGATTCTCCCGTGAGTTTGTGAAGAGCTAATAAATGATACTGTAGGTCAGACAGAAGTTCTTCCACCAAAAGTGGGCAGTTCCCCCCATTCTGTATATATTCATTAAGCCACGCTAATATTTTCTCTTTCTCTTTTTTTTGTACATGTTCATATAACGTGACCTTTGATCGAATACCAATCTTTGCAAGTACTTTTTCAGGACTCATGTCTCCTGAAAGTGACAATTCCTCTAATATTTTTGCTGCGTCCCTGAAGGACTGGTCGCAATGAGTGGATATAATATCAAGTGACTCTTTGGGTATGGATAATTTTTCAGCGGAAACGATACGGGTGAGCATATGTACGATTTCATCCTCTTTCGCTTTCCCAAACTGGACGAATACACATCTGCTCTGGATCGTCTTAGGCACTTTTTCAAGATTTGTCGTCGCCAAGATAAAGATGACGGTTTCTGGTGGTTCTTCTATGGTTTTTAGAAGGGCGTTAAAACCATCATTTGTTATCATGTGGACTTCATCGATTATATATACGCGATATTTTCCTGACATGGGCAAAAGAGATGTCTCTTTTATGAGTTCTTTGACTTCATTTATGCCACGGTTGGATGCGGCATCCATCTCAACAACATCTGAGAAGGATGATCTGTCGATTGCTTTACAATGATCACATATATTGCATGGTTCAATTGATTCTCCTTTTTTCGCAAACGCATTGTTTATACAATTGACTGCTTTCGCAACGATTCGGGCGGTTGAAGTCTTTCCGGTTCCTTTATGGCCAACAAAGAGGAACGCATGGGGAAGCGTTTTGCCTTTTAATATTTGAGATATTGTTTCACGAGGTGCTGTGTTATCGAGTTCGGCGACTGTATGAGGTCGATATTTGAGATAGTACATAGGAACCATTATAACAAAATCTAAACTCTAAAATCTGAACACTAAATAAATTTTAAATACTAAACTTTAAACACCAAACTCTAAACAAACTCTAAATCCCAAATAGCTTGCTAAATTTTTAAAGATTTGGAATCTTGTATTTATTTGTTGAAGGTTTAGATTTTAGGGTTTAGTGTTTTGCCTTTATTTCAGGAGGTTTTTTATTCCATGCACAAGAAGTTCGTTGATCATTGGATTTAACCTCTTATTTCTTTCTGCAGCCAAAAGGACTATTTGTGGATAGCAGAGGAATATCTCACCTAGGAGCGGCTCATCCATGTGTGGGTCCGTCCGATATGGAAAAGCCAAAACAGGGAGAGCGACATCTTCATGCTTATACGTTGATGCGATCGAGCGCATCTTATTTTTTCCAATAAAAACAATATGCAACGATAAAGAACTATCGACTTTCAGTTCATTCAATGTCTTTTCAGCCATCAAACGAACGTCCTTTCTGTCGATGAGATATCGAGAAGATGTGATGATGCGTATCATAGAGTTTATTATCTCGCGTGATGCATCATGCCTGTTCTTTGGGTACGAGGCGATAATGCTAATCTTCTTCTTTTTGCTCTCATGCGAATACGATCTTTAGCCTCGTCTCTCTTTTTGAGAGAAGGCTTTTTGTAATATTGCTTTTTTCTTAACTCATCAACAATATTCTCGTCCATGAACATGCGAGAAAATTTTCGGAATATAGCGTCTTTTGTCTCTCCTTTTTTCTTTTGAATAACAACCATTATATATACACCCCCCTCTTAATATAATAAACACTAATTTGAAATTTAAAATTAGAAATTTTAAACTCAAGTAGTAAGTCCAGAGTATATTGTATTACACTTCCTTAATTATTTCAATGAGTTGTTGGAGTGAAAGCGGGGTTGGAGTGGCATCTGGCTTCCTTGATGATCCATTCAACAGCATATTTTTAAGAATATGAAGGAACCAATACCCCTTTGGGTCCACTTTCTTGATTTTGTCATACACAGGTGTCAGATCTAACTCTGGGGATGGCGTCGTTTTTATCCGAGCTGTCTTTTTTTGAGGATCCTTCATGACGACAAGTGAATATCCTTTTTTTTGAGCTATTCTCATCGCCTCATCGTTTGATGAGTTCATCGCAAGCGATTTGCCATACTTTGAATAAAAGATAAACCCTTTCGCTATTTCCTGTTCCGCCTTTATCTTATATATAAACAACTGCACTACCCCATCAAGAAGGGGAAAGATTGTATGTACAAGAGCGCTGTCTTGCACTCCCTTTTTTCGAAGTCCTGTTATCAATTGATGAAGGCAGAATTCGTATCTATCTGCGGTTGGTTCTGGATAGTTCACTTCCCCGAAATTATCAATATCATTGACATACTCAACGACTCGAAGAACCGCATCGCTTTCTTTGGCATGGATATGGCGGTGCGTAATCAGATAATCGAAGACTCGTCTTGTTGCACAAGTTCGTTCTTGGATTTGATGATGGTCAAACTTTCCAAAACCGGTATCGCAGTATAAAACATCTGGGTCAGAGTCTGGTTTGATTTTATTCCAATCCTCCTGTTGTGGGGTGAAAACTATATTGGCATCTTCCCAATCAGGCAGATAGCGTGTGAGAAGCCAAACGCTGCTTATTGCATCCAAGTCGGGAAAAATGTGTGTGACGATCGTTTTCATAAGATATGGCTGTCTACATTACCTGTGTCATCTCCGTGAAGACGGAGATCCAGTCGATAATTGACAATGTAAAATAATGCATTTTAGTCTGGATTCCCGCCTTCGCGGGAATGACAAATAAATTAAACTAACAGTTTTAATAGCTCTTCTGTCGTAACCAACTTTGTCTCTTTCTCTCCTCGTTTCTTAAACTCAATTTGGTCTCCCGTTTTTGGTGAAATAACGAGGCGATATGGACTTCCTATCAAATCTACATCTGCAAATTTTGCTCCCGGTGAAACATCGGTCCTATCATCAAACAAAACATCAATGCCTTTCGTTTCAAGGGTTTTCATAAGCGACTCAGCCTTTTCAAATGGAGCCGTATCTTTTCCGATAGCGATCAAATGTACTGCGTATGGTGCAACTTGCAGGGGAAGCGTCATTCCTCGTTCATCATGGTATTTCTCTACGATCGTTGCTAGAGTTCTTCCAATGCCGATTCCGTAACATCCCATATAATATGGTTTTTCACTTCCGTCTTTGTCTGTGAAAAGGGCGTTTTTCATCAGCTTCGTGTAATGGTAACCGAGTTGGAATATATTCCCTACCTCAATCCCTTTTTTCATGAATAATTTTTTCCCGTCTTTCATGCACCCCTCTTTTCCCATTGCAATGTCTGCTTCCATATCTGGCGAATAGTCTCTTCCATAGTTTACATTCAGTAAATCCCTATTGAGTTTGTTTGCACCACCATATGCATTCTTGATGGTTTTAAGAGATGTGTCAGCAATAACAATAAGTGAAACCCCTTTTTCGGTAAGCTCATGAATTTTTACTGGTGAAATAAATCCCGGTTCAGAATGAAGCTTTTCCCGTATTTCTTCTGCGGTTGCATGGCGAAGCGTCACCGCTTTGACCGCATGTTTAAGCTTCACCTCATTTGCATCAAAATCCCCGCGGAGTACGGCAAGAATGAATCTTCCATTTTCATCCACAAACAAAACATCTTTGATTTGGTGTGAAAGAGGCATTTGATGAAGTTTAACACCGTCCTCCATAGTTGTGCCACGGACTGCATCTACTTCCTGAAGCGGTTTCATTTCATCTTTACTATTTATATCTTCTCGGTCGAAGGTTGCAACTTCTTCATGGGCATTGTATGACCCATCCTCATTCGTCAAATAGTTCGTTTCGCCGATCGGCGATTCAACGACGAACTCATGACAATAGTCTCCTCCGATATATCCTCCATCAGACTCAACGACTATTGTTTTAAGTCCTAATCGTTCAAAAATACGTGAGTATGTATCCCACATATTTTTATATTCTTTTTTGAATTCTGTTTCGTCGATATCAAAGGAATACGCATCTTTCATGATGAATTCGCGGACACGAAGAAGTCCACCACGAGCCCTAAGCTCATCTCTGAATTTTGAAGAGAATTGATAGATGTTAAACGGCATTTCTTTATAGCTTATTTGGAATTTGCGTACCACATCTACAAACATCTCCTCGGCCGTACCACCGAGAGCAAATTCGGCATCTCTTCTGTCTTTTACTCTCATAAGTTCAAAACCAGCTGTATTTGTTCTGTTTGTTTCTTTCCATAGTTCAAGTGGGTGTAGGACAGGAGAAACCATTTCTTGTGCTCCAGCCTTATCCATCTCTTCCTTGACGATTTTCATTATTTTTTGTTGCATGCGCATACCAAGTGGCAGGAAAAAGAATCTGCCAGCTGTGGACTCACGGATATAGCCGGCTCTGTGGAGAAGTTTATAGGAATCCATGGAAGCATCAGATGGTGCTTCACGAACAGTTTTTCCGAATAATTTTGAGTAGCGCATACAATGTATTATACAGTGGTTAGTAGTTAGTGACTAGTGAAAGTAAACTCATCATAGATGGCTTGGAAAGCTTGATTGTCTTTATCATGTGTGTTGATGGAGATGATAGTGGTGAGGCTTGTCTGTGAGTTAGGCGAAGAAATGAGTTTATATGTAATTCCTGTTTGTGCACCAACTCCGTCCAAAAAATCCTTCATTCTATATATAAATAAACCGGGAACATTTCCTAAGGCAACTAATCCGTTTTCCGATATTGAGGGATTCCATCCACAATGGAACACAACTTGTTCTGCAGCTAGTTTCATCATATTAAGGAGTGAAATAGATGCCTCTCTTTCTGTTCGAGCATAGTCTGGAAGTGCAACTGCAGAAAAAACAACATCGAATTCATTTGGATCATAAGGAATGTGAGGTGTACAAAAATCAACAATCTTTACTCGTTCTGGATATAAAGATCTCACTCGTTCAAACTCACTTACCTGCTCTTCAACTGTAGATTTTCTATCAAGTGGAAGGTCTGAAGTGTCAATCAATGGCACAATATCAAGCCCGCAACAATCGAGTCCAAGTTCAAGTGCATGTTCAAGCGCCTTACCTCCTCCAATGCCGACATTAAGTAATTTTTTTCCATAAAGTTCGGGAAGTGTAAGGTGGAGAAATTCAAGATTGCCAATAGAATCGATTCCATCTCTTTTATTGAACAATGTGGTCAATCCTCGATTTGTTATTGGTCCCCGATATTTCTCAAATTGCATTTTCTTTTGCAAACTATAGCAGATTTTATTGGTAGATTGCAAATTTAGACTGTTATGAAAGCTTTTCCAGTATTTCTTCAACAATTTGATTTACATTTTTGGAAGAAGTATTGATGACAACCGTGTAATTTTCCTGATTAAAAAAGTCAGATCTTTTATGGATTTTTTTTACTTTTTCAAACCAACTGGAATCACGCAGGAGAACCTCTTTTTTTGCCTCACTCAGCGATACGTTTTCACGCTCGGCAAACCGTTTGAAGCGGATATCATCATTTGCCACTAACAGCACCTTGAGGACATCTTTTGTGCCTTCGGCTAATATTCCTCCAAGCCACGCATCGAGGAGAAGATTTCCAGGTTTTGTAAGCATCTCTTTTACCATGCCATCAACTGTGTGTGTGAGCTTATCTGTCTGCTCTTCAGCGTTATTCAAAATCAATTTGTGTGATTTTGCATATTCCCTGAAATAAGAGCCTGAAGAAAAAGTCGGCCAGTTTAGCGTTTCCTGCAGTTTTCTGAAGACTGATGATTTACCTGTGCAAATTTTGCCAGAAATTGTGATTTTAGAATACATAGAGATAATTTTCGTCTGGATTCCCGCCGGAGTTTACACTGAGTAAACCGAATGTGCGGGAATGACAAAAGGAATTACTTTTTGAATCCCGATTTGTATTTCAATTTATCTAGCACTTTCCCTACGCTTTCCATTGGTCCACACCCATAGGTGTCGACAACAAGGTCGTAATATTTTGGATCCCAAAAATCGTAATCACCATATAATTTTTTCCATTTTTCAATATTTTCACCTTCCCGTTGTTTGATCCATTTCTTTGCGTCATCGACACTGACATTTTCTCTATTCATGACACGGTCCACCCTCACTTCATCATGTGAACAGATAACAAGCACCTTTAGGACTCCTGAAATATCTTTTGCGACAAAACCGGAAAGCCATCCTTCATAGACAAGATGTTCCTGTTCTGAAAGCATTTTTTTTGCCATAGCCTCAATACTTTGCTCGTGATCATCCGGTCGAGAAGTTGCCCCCTGCATGTTTTCGTGGATGTTGTGCATACGATCATACTCACGTTGGATGAATCCAGCATTTATATGTTGCCATCCTAAGATTGTCTGAAGATTTCGCGAAAGCGTTGTTGTACCAACTGCTACTTTTCCAGAAACGGTTATGTTTTTATAGGTGTTTTCCATAATATAGTATACACCGCAATTTCAAATTTGAATTTTCAAATTCATTTGATAAGTCTCAAAATATCATTTATCGACACTAACACTGCAAGGGCCATGAGGCACATGAATCCTATTAGATTCGTTATGTTCTCCACCCGCTTATCGACTTGCTTTTTCGTTATCCATTCATAAACAACAAACACCATCCGTCCCCCATCCAATGCTGGGAATGGAAGAATGTTCATGACGCCAAGTGATAAAGAAAGCAGGGCCATGAGGTTTAATATATTTCTGGTCAGTTGAGCTCCAGATGTCTGCACCATATCTTGGACAACACTATATATTCCTATTGGGCCTGAAACAGCTCCGGAAACAGGAGCAGCACTCTTTTGCTTGATAGATATTCCAATCAGATGACCAATAGCGGCGAAGTTGTATTCAAGTACGTTATATGAATGCAGGAAACCAGAGAATATTTTTTGAGTTGGTGTTTGATAGGTTAAAACTAGGGCATCGATAAGATTGACACCAATGATTGCACGTTTTAGTTCTTTGTTATATTGTGGAACCACGGCAACCGTTTTTGTTGTCCCATTTTTTGCATTGAGCGTTTCCAGATATATTGTTTTTCCTGGAGATGACTTTATTACATTGATAAGTTGTTGCGCTGATGATAAACGAGTAATTGTATGATCTGCAGCTATCGAATAGGAAGAAATGATATCTTCAGGTTTTATACCTGCTTTTTCAGCCGGCGAACCCTTTACTAGCTGTGTTGTCATGACCCTTCCTTCCTGTATACCGAATGCAAATTTATGAGGGAAAAGCAAAGGAAGCGGATCCGACTTGAATTGCTGCGATATTAGAAGTGAATACATGACAAGAATGCCGAAAAGAAGATTGATGATGACTCCCGCAGCAATGACAATTGCCTTTTGATACGGCTTTTTATACGCAAATGCTTTATTGTTTATCGAAGAATTGGAGTCTTTTATTTCTTGATATTCTTCCCCAAATAATCTTACAAAACCACCGAGTGGAAGGGCGTTTATTGTGTATTCTGTTTCACCTCTTTTGACGCCAAATAGCTTTGGAGGAAAACCGATCCCGAACTCATCGACACGGATTCCATTTTTTTTTGCTGCAATGAAATGGCCAAATTCATGGATCAAAACAAGAAAGCTGAGGATTAGGATAAAAAAAATAAGTCCGATCATAGTTCGTAATGGCGATAATGATTATTATTATGCAAAGATAATACATTATACACTGGAAGATCGATTGAGTTTAGACTTCTTGAAGTTCTGCGTCTTTCGCAGATTTGACTGTCGCCAAATCTTCATTTGCTTTTTGAGTGAGCGTGTCAATTTCCTTTTCAACTCTGTATTTATCGTCTTCAGTTATGTTCTTTTTTTCGAAATCATCCTTGATTCCTTTTCGTATATCATCTCTGTGGTTTCGTACTATTGCTCTTTTTTCTTCCACCATCTGTCCGACCAATTTTACATACTTATCTCTTTGTTCTTGTGACATAGGAGGAATGCGGACCGTAATGCGTGTTCCTTGTGTTTGAGGACTTACACCCAGTGGAGATTTGAGGATAGCTTTTTCGATATCCTGAATCGTTGAAGGATCAAATGGCGCGATAAGAAGTGCAGTTGCCCCGTCTGTTGTAATCGTTGCGAGTTCCCTTAATTTGAGCGTTGTGGATCCACCGTATGTCTCAACAACCAAATCCTCAACCATAGCTGGATTTGCTCTTCCTGTGCGAATGCCTTTAAGTTCTTCTTTAAGTGCCGCAACTGTTTGTTGAAGATTTGATTTAAATTGTGTGAGATCCATATTACATTAATTTGAAATTTTTAATTTCCAATTATTAATCAATTTAAAATTGATTTCAAATTTTAAATTCCAAATTAAGAATTGGCTTTATAGGCCGAGTTCCCAACGAACGAATTTGCCTATCTTTATATTTTCACCAAACTTAAGGACAGCTTCTTTCAATAGATCCTTTATCTTCTTACTTGGATCACGCACATATTCCTGTTCAAGAAGTTCTGCGCTGTCTTTTGCAGGCATGGATGCAATATGAAGTGCCAGCTCTTTTCCAAATGTGTGGAAGTCGGCATTACCGGATACAAAGTCTGTTTCAGACATGAGTTCAACCAATGATGCGATCTTCTTGTTGTGGTGGATGTAACTGAATATTCCTCCAGCGGATGTTGCTCTCGTTGATTTCTCCTCAATTTTTGCGCCTGCAAGTTCTTGCAGTTTTTTTATTGCGGATGGAATATCGTTGTTTGTTTGTTCGAGTGCTTTTTTGCACAAAGCAAAAGAAACACCTGTTTTTTCACGAAGCTCTTTGAGCTTAGACATGTCTATAGCCATATTGGAGTAAATTGAAAATGATAAATTGGCAAGTCTCCTTTTCTTATTCTTTTTCTTCTTTCTTTACCGTTTTCTTAGCTGCTGCTACCTTTTTGGGTTTTTTTTCTTCTTTCTTTTCTTCTTTTACAACCTTTTCAACTTTCTTTTCAGCAGGCTCTGTTTTCTTCTCTGGAGCCTTTTCCGTTTTCTTTGCATCCTCTGCCTCCACTTTATAAGAAGAAAGGATTGCGTTCACGACATAATGAGATGAAGTTGGAGAATCATCATTTGCGACTACTGGGTAGTCGACTGTGTCTGGATTTGTGTTGGTATCTGTGATTGCGATCACTGGAATTCCGTTCTGTTTTGCTTCCTTGAGTGCATTTTTCTCTCTTTTGATATCAATGATGAAAAGAATATCTGGTCTTTTTTTCATTCCTTCAATTCCACCATAGAGTCTTTTCAATCTGTTTAGATCTTTCTGCATCTTTGTTCTTTCGTGTTTTACGAACTGATCCCATGATCCGTCATTCCTTCCAGCCTCATAATCAAGCATTTTCTTCGTATTTTTGGAAAGTGTTTCAAAGTTTGTGAGAAGACCTGGCATCCATTTTGTCGTGATGTGTGGAATATCATTTTCTTTGCACATTTCTTGAATGAATTGGCTTGCAACTCTTTTTGTGCCTACGACCAAGAGCTTTTTACCTTCTTTTGCGGCTTGTTTGAGATATTGTTGTGCTGTGTGAAGCTGAACGACAGTTTGGGTAAGATCGATTACTGCGACGCCATTTACCATCTTATAGACATATTTTCGGGCTTTTGGATGAAGTCTGTTCTTTTTGTGGCCAAGATGTGCCCCAACTTCAAAAAGTTTTTCTATTTCTTTTGTGTTTGTTTTTTCTTCCATAGCTATATATTGTAACAGTGGGCTCAATGATTTGCAAGATGTTATTGACTTTGAGAAAACCTATCGATTATGAATTTGAAATAATTATACGCAACCAGCGTTCCTTCATCGGAAATCGTGCAGTTTTCTTCATGAAGATCATATATATCCCCTGTTCCGATAAATGCCGTGACAGACGGGATAATGGAAGATATATATGCAAAATCTTCACAGCCATAGGTGAATAGGCCTCTGTCCAGAAGTGTGTATTCTGTATTTTGCCTTTTTAAATCGTTTGTGACTTTTTTTGTAAGCAAGGGATCATTATTGACTGTGGGATATCCATCGAAATAAGAAAGCTCGATTTGGACACCGGTCTTTTTCTCAACTTCACCACACATCCTTTTCAGTAATGACTTAATAAGCGGTTGTTGCGATTCGCTTTTCAATCGGATATCTCCTTTTAGGAGTGCGAAATCTGCCACCGTATTCGCCTGTCGACCACCTTCAATGACACCAATGCCGACCCGGAGAGAAGGATGATTTTTTTGGATAGATTTTATTTTTTGGATGAGTAAAGAAGCAGCATAGAGCGCATCTATGCCATCGAGATTATCCTTTATGTGTACCATCTTCCCTTTTATTCGGATTTCCATATAATCTCCCCGTGCCCAAACCACCGCTGGCTGCAATCCAATTTCACCTAATTTCAATTTAGGAAATACGTGAATGGTAAATGCTTGCTTTATTTGCTTGACAATATCGCCGCATTCGTTCACAAAAGCTTGCGCTCCTGATGGAAAGGATTCCTCAGCAGGTTGGAATAAAAAATATAGGGATTTACCAGCTTGACTGATTTTCTTCTCGATAGATTTTGCATAGTGGTATGCGCCGATAAGGGCAGACATATGAGTTGAATGTCCACAGGTATGCTTAATGCCTTGAGCAGTTTTAAGTCCATCAATGTCTGCTCGCAACAGTATCGATTCGGAGCCGGTTCCGACCTTATAGAGCAAGCCTGTATTTCCTTTTCTGAATCCACGCTTGAGGGGTGCATCTTTCAATACTGAGGCAATATAGTCGGTCGTCTTGACTTCCTGCCATCCTAGCTCTGCACATGTATTCAACTTTTTTTTATATTCAAGAATATGTTTCATGGTTATAGTTTTTTTGAAAGCCACAAATTTTTGCCAGGTGCCAGCGGATATGTTTTGACACCTTCATCAGATTGTACAGCATTTTTGATTTGCTCGAATATATATCTGAATCGCTCCTCTCTGACTTCATCAATTCCAAGATGTGGAACGAATTCAGTGTTCAGCTGGAGTACGAATGGCGCAACAGCCAACCAGGAAGCTAGTGGATGTTTTGGTGATAAAGTGGACAATTTGTCGCCATTAGGAAGCGCTATGGAGGCGATCCTGTCAAGGAATGCGGTTGTTTCATTTGCTTGGCCGACATCAACCGGCTTAAAACCACGCTCAATGAATGCATGCCACACATACGTCCATGTCGGTACAGCTGTGAGATGTGTGTATCCCGATGCTTTGGCTATCTTTTCGGTTGCCTCAAGCGTATTTGAAAAAAATCCTTCAAATCCTCTTTGAGATGTTTGTCCAGGCTGAGGAATTGCCTTTCCTCGCATTCCCCTATCTACAACTTGGAACCAATATTTCCACCACAAATTGATTGACTGTTCATTTGCATCCTCAAAAGGGATATATGCGAAAGGGTTGTCGATGAATTCAGCAAGTTCACGTGGATTCACGAACAACCTATTTTTTTTAAGGAGCCTATCCAAGAGAGCTTGTTGAGGATCTGAAGACACGATCGATAATTCAACAGAACGGACACCGGGTTCCTGTATATCTCCGGGATTAGAATAGCTCCATGTCGTAAAGCCAATTTCCTTTGATCTTTCTGGAATATGTTGTTCATCGACATGATTGATACTTTGTAGATATTGAGGAGGAGTTGCTTCCAGTTTGCCGTCGTTATGTCGATCTCTCAATATGACCTTACTGACAACTTGTTTGTTTGACAGGTCGGTTAACAGAATACCGCGATTGTCTCTGTCGGTAACAAAATGCAACCGATACATCTCACCTTCCTTCGACATGATCGTGGCTGTTTGATCTATACCATAGGCTCCTTCATTATTTACGATCCTGCTTTGTGTCCTTCGGATAGAGTTGAGATAGAATTCGTTCCTGAAACCATTGCATGCAATTGAAGTAAGTAAGTCCCGTTCACTTACAGCATGAATCGGAAGGGGTTCAGAACCGATACGTTTTGCGAGTTCTCCTTTTCCCATAGTGGCTAATCATATCCGCCTAATCGGCGGACTGGTTGTGGCACCGTTTTTGTCGAAGATGACAAATCGGTTGTCGGATAGGTTGCTAGCGAGCCAGATCTCTTCCTATCTCTCTTGATATGAGTGTATTGTATATGTAGCCAAATACCGTGTCAAGACCAATGTTCATAAACCCCTTAATATACATATGATGTTTGGTAGAATAGTATATGAAAATTGCGATACTTGGAGGGGCCTTCGATCCAATTCACATTGGCCATTATCTTGTTGCCCAACAGGTAAGGGAACAACTCAAGATGAGCGAGGTATGGCTTATGGTCTGTTACTCTTACTTTCCAGAATTTCCTGATAAGTTACAAAGAATAACTCCCTATGAGGAACGGTATAAAATGGCAAAGTTGGGAACCCATGGAGATTTGATTGTGTCTGATTTTGAAGAAAAATTTAATAAAAGAAGTAGAACGATCGATACACTTCGTCTATTAAAAAAGCAGTATCCGAAGGATGACTTCTATTGGATCATCGGGTCTGATGCCCTTCCGACATTCCGTTTATGGAATCATTGGGAAGAGCTTGTTAGCAATCATAATCTGATAGTATTTCCTAGAGACACCGATTTTAAAACGCTTGAAAAACGGGCATGTGAGTCATTTGGCGTAAAGAAAATTCCAAAAAACATAACTATCCTTTCTGGAAATCTGATAGTAAGTACAGTTTCATCCACACATGTTCGAGAACGTGTGAAGAAAGGATATCCAATCATTCCTCTAGTTGGGAACACGGTAAAAAAATATATTGATGAAAATAAGTTATATTTGAAGTGATGTAGTTTATTTGAATATGAAAACCATAGATCCTCAGCTGGAAAGCGATAGAATAATCGCCTTCTTACAAAAAACCTTTTCTGGAACCGGCAAGAAAAAAGCCATCATGAATTGGTCGGGAGGCATTGATTCAACCGTATCTTTATACCTTCTTACTAAAGCTCTTGGCCCACAGAGTATCACCATTCTTCATCTCCCCTACGAAACGTCATACGCAGATGAGTTTCTTCCCATCTTTGATTATCTGCAATTCAAAAATACACAGCTACATATCGTTTCAATCAAGCCAATGGTTGAATCGATTCAATCAACCCTTAAAATAGGAGACCCATTTCGTTTGGGGAATATTATGGCTCGCTTACGAATGATTACAGCATTCGATTATGCAAAAAAATTAAATGCTCTTGTATGTGGAACTGAAAATAAAACAGAAGAACTTCTGGGCTATTTTACTCGATTCGGTGATGAAGCTTCGGATATTGAGCCAATTGCCCATCTCTATAAAACGCACATTTTTCAATTGGGTGAATATCTGAGAATACCAAACAACATTTTGGAAGCACAACCGACTGCGGGTTTATGGAGTGGTCAAACTGATGAGGGAGAATTTGGTTTTAGTTATAAGGAAGCGGATGAAGTACTTTGGAGGTATTATGACGAAAAGAAAACAGAAGATCAAATAATAAAGGATGGATTCACAAATGCCAAGAAAATAATTGAATTTGCGAAGAAAAATGCATTCAAGCACGAAACTCCCTACAAGATTTAAATCCTAAATTCTAAAATCTAAACTTCAAACAAATCCTAAATTTTTAAACCAAAAAAAATCTTCAAGTTGTTATGATATACATCATAAACGAAGTACAACGCTACATATATATTTTTAGGTTTTAGAGTTTAGTAATTATTATTTTAGCTCTATTTCCATCCCCGGTCGTGGCATATCAAATGCATGAATGCCTGTTGTTGCAACTTTTTCAGTAAAGTGTCTCCACACGGATATTTCCATATATGGATTACTTGGGTCGCCAGATGATCCAGGATAGATCACAAGTTGTCCAGGAGTTCCACCGAACAGGTTACTTACATGAGTAACTTTTTTCTTTACATCATTCAATGTTATCTCAAGGGAATCCCCAATCTTATATTTCCCCTTCATATCCTCATGGGTTATTGTTGTTTTTATGTTCCCATAATTGTCGATATGTCCGACAAAAAACCCTCGTAGTTCAGGTATGCAGTTGGATGGTTGTTCTTCCAAGTCCAACTCGTCTTCCATTTCATCCATCAAATGAGCACTTACTCTTGAATACAGATCTCTTGATCTGAATTGGCTTCCCTTGTCTAGCCCTGGGTAGCGATAAACATACTCAATGCTTGGTTTCAGGAGCGAGAAATCATATCCTGCGTTTGGGCCACAAAGGAATATTCCTGACTTTAGTCTTACGACGATGAATTCAGCTCCTTTTGCTTGTTCTACTCCCTCTTTTGTTTGGATGCGAGGATCTGTATTCTGGAAAAAAACAGTTTGTGAAGGAAGTCCATAGCGTTCTTCTGTGCGGACCAATTGCTGAAGGATATATGATGTGTGGAGCGTTGATGGCGTTGATGAGACAAATGTGATGTTTGTTCCCGTTGGATTTTTTACAAATCCTTCGACTGCTGTACGGACCTCTTGGTTGGTAAGCGAATCATGAGCCCAGTCTGCGACAACGATTAATTTTTTCATAGAACAAAAAATATTATAAATTGAAAATTTTTCCTACAAGTCCAAAGACAATTGCAAGAGATACAACTATACCACACAAAATAAGGGTGATGTTTTGATTTCTGGTGTTTTTGTATTTTCCCATGATGTCTGGATTATTCGCAAAACGATAAAGGAAATAGAATATGACCGGCAGGATAAGCCCGTTGAGAAAGTCTGCGTACAAAGTGATTTGAAAAAGTGAAAACTTTGGCTGCATAACGAACAACGCTGCAAGCACAATCTGAAAAATGAAAAAACCATAGAAAAATCTGCTTTTGTGAAACCCTTGATCTAAGCTGCCTTCATATCCAAATAACTCGGAATACATATATGCTGTGGAAAGGGGGACGATTGCACATCCTAAGAAACCTGCGACAAGCAATCCGAATCCAAATAAAACACCGGCAAGGTTGCCGGCTAGTGGGCGTATCGCAACTGATGCTTCGGCCGCATCTCCGATATGAAGACCCAATGTGAAAATGGTTGCAGCGACGGCAACCATCATGCACATTGTGAATGTATTGCTGATTATTGATGCGAGGACAACTTCGAAGCGGGAAATTTTCATGTCGTTTGCAGTGAGTTTTTTATCCTTAACGGAACTTGCGATGACAAATTGCCCCCATGCAGTAACAGTGGTTCCCAAGACGGCAACGGAAGTATAAATAAGGTCAAAACTCATTTTTCCCTGGGGGATAACGATCGATCTGAATACATGTCCCCAATCTGGTTTTACCAGGATAGCTGAAAAAAGGTAGCTTAAATAGAAAAGAATGAGGATAAAAAAAAGACGCTCTGTTTTTTTATAGGAAGATTTGACGAGAAAAACAAAGAGAAATATAAGGAGTAAGGGAAGATAGATCCTGTAATCGAATCCGAACAATTGAAGCGCTGATTTGAGTCCACTCATGTCTTGGAGTATTACTCCAAAATTAACGATGAATACAAGAATCAACATGAAAAAAGAAGTGACGATACCAAATCGTTCCCTGATGAGATCAGCGAGTCCTTTTCCGGACGCGAGGGCGATCCTTACACCAATCTCTTGTGTTATGAATAAAACAACCGTGATGGGAATAAGCGTGATCAAGATCTGATATCCAAACTTCCCTGCTGCTACAGAATAGGTAGCGACACCTCCGGCATCGTTGTCGGCAAACGCAGTCACCAATCCTGGACCAATTACGCTCAGGAAATATATCCAGAATTTGAGCTTAAAATATTTTCTCATGTCATGCCTTAAATTTTGATTCGATAATATCGGAAATATTATCGAAAGGGATAATCCCTAGTAATTGCTTATTTGAATCTACGATCGGTAGTGCGTGAAGTCTATATTTAATAATTTTGTATACGACCATTTCAAGCGGTGTTTTCAGATATCCTTCAATAAGGTTTTGGGACATGAATTTATAGAGAGGAGTGTTTTCATCTTGCTGAAGAAGCTCAAGAAGGTTGCATGCGCCAATCAATTGTTTCTTCTGATTTAATATGTATATATAATCCAGCGACTCATATTCGTATGCACTCTTCCTTAGTTTTTTGAATACATCCCTTGGTGTTTCTGTTGGCTCTGCCACGATATATTCCGTAGAAATTCGTTTACCGATGTGGGTCCTGGTAATGGAAAGCAGAGATTGAAGAAGTTCTCGCTTTTTTTCCGACATACATTTCAATATCTCATCCCTTTTTTTCTTTGATAGGGTAAAAAGAATATCCGCTCCAACGTCGGTATCTAATTTTTCAATTATTTCTGCAGCTTTCTCCGACTTCCAGTTCTTGAACAGATCGCGCTGATAATTAATATTTAGGTTGCTTATGACTTCTGCTGCAAAATCCTTATCGAGGAGTCTGAGGAATTTTTTTATGTTGAGTTCATTCGTTTGTTCAAGATGATCTGCCAAATCTTCCGGCCTCATGTTTTGCAGTTTGGTCTCCTCCTTCTTCACTCTGATGCTGCCTCTTGCCAAATCAAGCGGTTGAATATCTGCCCATGAAAGAAAATTGGATACGAGGTTTACACCTAAAAAATGAATAACCTTGGTCATCGCGTTTTCAACGTGAAGACGCCGGAGAATGCCAATGAGACCGATATCTACACCCGAAATATAACATTCATACAGATGGCTCGATAAATTTATCTGTTCATGGATGATGACGTCATTTGCACGAACGATCTTATTTCCAGAAATATCGATGACTTGTTTATCGAGAATGTTTCGTTTTACAAACAGTTCATTTTCTGCAAGTTCCGCTTGGGTATAGAATTTGGCTATTCGTACGATGGAATTGAATTTGTGGACGGCATCCGCATTGATGATTGTTTTTTGTCCGTGGAAGTCGACCACTATCTTTGTTACTTTTGGTTTGTTATCTAATAAAAAGATAATGTCATCCAAATAGCCGATGAATATGCCGTCAGTTGTCACAACTTTTTTCTTGTCTAGTTCAGAAAAATAGAGCATATGTATATGTTGCTTATTCTCTTACTATTACATACTTAGAACGCACTTTCAATATGTATTATACAACAATACATATTACATATGTACATCAACCTAAATATGGGATATAAAAGTAATTTGGTTTGTCAAGAAACACGATATGTTTTAATTGTATACCACTATCTGGATATGGGTTAATGTATTTGCCGTTTTTCAGTCCTACAGATGTGTTTATTGACAACGCTAATTCATGATATAATTAGGCAACTATGGATAAACGACTCGGAGGTTTACTTCTTGTTTTTTTTCTTCTGTTTACGACCTTTGCAACCGCTGTCCTTTTGAACAAGCAGCTCGTCACATTTACTCGTGCCAAGGAAGATTATGCCCCGAGCATAACTTCTTCACTCCTATTCGCCTATCCATTGCTTCTCAAAGCAGATGGCACCTCAAAGAGCATGATCAACGTCTTTGTCCGTAGTGATAAGGGTATGCCCGTAAAAGATCAGAAACTTACGATAAATTCGTCGCTTGGGACGCTTGATATGAGTGAAATCACAACTGACGAAAAGGGAAAGGCGACAGTAAACCTCACTTCAACCACTCCTGGTACCGCCGTAGTTCAAGCCTTTATTGGTGGTACTCTCAAGATGACTCAAACATTATCCATTAAATTTCAGTAATCATTCCTATGAAAAAGAAAATCACAAAAGTCGTTATTCCTGCAGCTGGTTTTGGAACTCGATTCCTTCCTCAGACAAAAGCAATGCCTAAGGAGATGTTGCCAGTTGTTGATAAACCAGTCATTCAATATGTCGTGGAAGAAGCCGTACATTCTGGTGTTGAGAACATTATCATTGTGACTGGTGCGAACAAAAGAGCGATTGAAGACCACTTCGATGTTCCCAATGAGGATTTGGTAAAAAATTTGATGACTGGGAACAAAGAAGCTATCCTGAAAAAAATACGGAAGATATCCGATATGGCCAACTTTATCTATATTAGACAAAAAGGCCCCTATGGAAATGGAACTCCAATACTTGCAGCAGAACCGGTTATAGAGGATGAACCATTTGCGGTGTTGTGGGGAGACGAGTTTATTTACTCAAAACCACCTCGTTTAAAACAAATGATTGATGTTTACGAAAAATATGGGGGGATCGTTATTTCTGGAGTTAAGATAGAACATAAAGAAGATCTTAAGAGGTATGGTATTGCAGAACTTGAGCATGTTGAAGGAAATGTACATAAAATAAAAAAAATCGTTGAAAAACCTGAGCCTGATGAGGCACCATCGAATATCGCAACACATGGTGGCTATATCTTGCCTCCAGATATCTTCAGCGCTCTCAAAAGACTTACTCCAGGCAAAGGGGGAGAAATTTGGCTAACTGATGCAATCAATCTCTTAAAGAACGAAGGAATCCCAGTTTATACAGTAGTCATTGAAAATGGCCGCTACTATGATACCGGAAATAAATTTGAATATCTGAAGACCGTCATCGAGTTTGCACTCCAACATGACGAAACAAAGGATGAGTTCAAAAAATTCCTCAGGAGCATAGATTTAAAGTAAATTTCATGCAAATCCATGTTGAGATTCCCGTAAATGGTGAAGTGATCACCGGAGAGCTCTTCAAACCAGAATGTATCACTGTTGCTTGCATGGTTTTTTGTCATGGCTGGACAAGTAAGAACAAAAAATATTTGAAACTGGCGGAGCAACTCGCAAATAGAGGAATTCTATGTCTAGCCATAAATTTGAGAGGTCATGGAGATAGCAGATATTCAATTGAGGATTATTCACGAAAAGAACACTTGATGGATGTGCTCGTTGCGATAGATTATGTCAAAGAAAGAAGTAATAACGCCCCATGCATATTATTGGGAAAAAGTTATGGGGGGTATTTAAGCTCAATAGCATCCTCATTGAGGCAAATTGATTATTTGATTTTGTCTCAACCTGCATTATATCCAGATGCGGATTTTAGTTTACGAACCGCCGAACTTATTCGAAAGAACCCAGATATTTTTAGAAGCAGAACTGAGGTTGTTGAATCAAACAAGGCACTCCGTGCAATTTTCAACTATAAAAATCACCTTCTCATTGTCGAATCTGAACATGATGAGGAAGTGTTTGATACGCCAAAGTTATATATAAAAGCAAGTGAACAAAACATAAACAGGACCTTAGCAATCATTTCTGACTCAGATCATCCTCTATCTCGTCCGGAATGGTTGGAAATGTACTATAAAACAATAACTTCCTGGCTGCAGAGCGTAAAGATACTTTCATAAATATTCTTAAATCTTTCACGTCATATTTTATACGCGCGAAATACCATTAAGCAAAGCGAATGTATTATATAGCGTAGAAGTAGTTTGTATGTTTGCTAAAAGTTGTTGTTTTGATGTCAAAAAACGGGCTAGGATTTATTTTATCCGTTTACGAAGAACGGAAATACCATTTTGGTCTCCACACCAAAACAGTACTCTTTTTATCCGAAGATAAAAAAAAGAAAGGAGGTGATCCATCCGCACCTTCCAGTACGGATACCTTGTTACGACTTAACCCCCATCGCCGGATGTATCCTCCCCCGATAAATCGGGGTTCAGATATACTCGACTTTGTTGGCTTGACGGGCGGTGTGTGCAAGAGGCAAGAACGTATTCACCGCAGTGTGACTGACCTGCGATTACTACCAATTCCGCGTTCATGGGGTCGAGTTTCAGACCCCAATCCCCACTGAGAATGAGTTTAAGGGATTTGCTTCACTTTGCAGTGTCGCAATACTCTTTGTCTCCTTCATTGTAACATGTGTGTAGCCCAAGTCATAAGGACCATGCTGACTTGACGTCTGCCCCTCCTTCCTCTCCGCCAAAGGCGGAGCAGTTTCTTGTGACAAATTTAACACAAGATGGGGGTTGCGCTCGTTGTCCCACTTAAGGGCACTCCTCACGGAACGAGCTGACGACAGCCATGCAGCACCTGTGCTAGCCTTCTTGCGAACATTCCCTGTTTCCAGGAAACTGGACGCTAGCATGTCAAGACTTGGTGAGGTTCTTTGGTTTGTATCAAATTGAACCACATGTTCCACTGGTTGTGTGCCTCCCCGCCAATTCCTTTGAGTTTTAACCTTGCGGCAGTACTCCCCAGGCGATCTGCTTAACGGGTTACCTTTCCCACACCTTATCGTACCTTACGGCACAATGAAGATGCAGGTAGCAGACATTCGTTTACGGCTAGGACTACGCAGGTCTCTAATCTGCTTCGCTCCCCTAGCTTTCGTGTCTCAGCGTCAATTTCCTTCCAGTAATCTGCCTTCGCCATTGGTGTTCCCCAAAGTATCAACGCATTTCACTACTCCTCTTTGAGTTCCGATTACCCTTAAAGAAATTCTAGTCATGACAGTTGTATCCCCAACTCGATGTTGAGCATCGAGCTTTCAAAGATACCTTATCAAACCGCCTACACGACCCTTTACGCCCAATAAAACCGGATAATGCTTGAAGCCCACGTATTACCGACGCTTCTGGCACGCAGTTAGCGGCTCCTTTCTCGGAGGGTACCGTCAAACCGTCTTACGACGATCTTCTTCCCCTCCAACAGTAGTTTACGATAAATAATACCTTAATCCTACACGCGGTGTCGCGCGGTCAGGCTTTCGCCCATTGCCGACTATTCCTGATTGCTGCCTCCCGTAGGAGTGGGGGCCGTGTCTCAGTCCCCCTCTGGCTGATCATCCTCTCAGATCAGCTACCCGTCATAGGCTTGGTAGGCTATTACTCTACCAACAACCTGATAGGATACAGGCTCATCCCTTAGCAACCGGTAAAGGCTTTTAATCTCGCAGAGCGAGATACTATGGAAAATTACCCCCGGTTTCCCGGAGCTATGTTCCACTAAGGGGCAGATTCCTATATATTACTCAGCCGTCCGCCGCTCCTCTTCAACCTTGCGGTCAAAGAAGCGCTCGACTTGCATATCTCAGGCACACCGCTAGCATTCATCCTGAGCCAGGATCAAACTCTTAAAAAAAAC
>JBAQNR010000001.1:0-3547 GCA_049304035.1 Microgenomates group bacterium | reverse complement strand
ATATTTATTCGCTGCGATACGGGCTGCATCAAGCTTTCCAACACAAATAATTCCTTCCGGCATGATAAAGTCAGGCTCAAGTGCAGTGCTCTGTTGTGCAAGTTGACGGATACCCGATTTACTGCCAAAAAAGTTCACTGTCCATGAACAATCCACCTCAGGTGCTTCAGGAAGTTGTACCGTTAGTCCACGTTTCTGCAGTCTATCTCTTAATTCATATAATTGCGGCGAGGTTGAATAACTGACAATAACAATTTTTTTGTACCGTTTAGCTTTTGTGACAAGTTTATTAAACGTTATGGTGTCGTTATATAGATCCTTACAGATAAGCCCCGAATCTTTTTTCGGAACCATAACCTCAATCCTTTGAGCTCCTACTAGTTTTTGGAAATAAAGCTTAAAAGAAGGGGTTATTGTTTTAGGCGATATATAAAGAAGTTCATCTTTATCAGCGTTGGCAAATAGATAGCACTCCGCAGTATTATTGTCTCGTTCTATCTCTTGATGTCGCTCCTCCTTATCAGTGATTGAAGAAATATATGACCATTCATCCTCGACTACGTTATAGATGTATACAAGAAGCTGTTCCCAATTTCGACCATTTTTATGTTTCTTTTTCTGAGTGTTATTTGATAATGCCTTGGTAGGTGGTTTATCTTCTTGATCGGTTTTCATTTGTTTTGAAAGATATTCAATTATTACGCATTATTGTGAAATGTCAAGACCTATATTTTCGTTTATTAAGGTGAAACACATCTCTGTTTAACGTTGGGTGAAAAACATTGACAAAAAAGTATATAGTAATACTATGCAGTTCTTACAAATAAAGACAAGTTCGTATTATGATGCAGGCAAACAAATTGGCTTGGCAACAAAAGATTTGCATCATGAGTTTTATCGTCAATTTGTTCCCGAGCTTCCTTGGGAAATACTCATCAAAGAGTCTTCGCCATACCTTGCGGCAACTCAGAAATATTTTCCATATCTTATAGAAGAGATGAGGGGGTTGGCAGATGGCATAGGAATGCCGCTGGAGAGAGTGTGGGCATTTAATTGCAGAGACGAAATAGAAGGAACATATAATGAAAAATGTTCATCAGTTTTCATAAAAACAGGCTCAGGGTGGATTGTGGGACACAATGAAGATGATTATTGGAGAGGTTTCCAAGAAAGTATGATGCGCACGTATTATTTCATGGTGAGCAAGTCCATCTCAGGAAACAATATGACATATCTTGCGTGCCCATTCATGATAGGAGGGGAGACTGTTAGCATGAATTCATCTGGAATAATCCAAACAATAAATACGCTTCATCACGCCAATATTCAAGTCGGTGTGCCAAAAAATATCATTGCACGTGCCATTGCAGGAGCGGATTCTATAGAAGCGATTAGGACTATTTTCGATACAACCAGGCGAGCATCTGGCTATTGTCATACTCTTTTGGTAAAGAATAACTTATATTGTATTGAATCCAACGCGCAACAATTTGAGTTTATTCAAACATCAAATAGATTTGTTCATACGAACCACTATTTAGGTTCCTTATCCATATCTGAGGATAATTCAGAAAAAAATTTGACAATACAAAGATGTGCCGCAATAAAAGATGCAATAGTCACCACAGAAACTGTGGAAGAATTAAAGAAGGTGCTTCTTTTTAACACAAAATCAGATAGCTCCATATATCGTGAGGGAGATGGCGTAATAACAATGGCAACAACCGTAATCACCCCAGATATGAACACTATCCAAATTACCAATGAAAATAAAGGTGAGGAAACTAATTGGAGGATTATTCATACACCTCAATCAGAGTCTTCAGTTTGAAAGTATTACCTTGAGTCTCTCATTCATTTTAAATGCAAGTGTTCTTGATTTTTCGATGATGATATATGAAAACCCTCCAGATGAGATAACAGAACCCGAATTAATTATCAATCCACGTTTTGTCTTTTTATCATAGAGAATTGGCTTACATACTTCCAGAATGGTGTCTAACGTATAGTTATGTTTTGTGGGAAGAGATAAGTAGTGAGCAAAAACATAGTGAGTTTTGAAGAATGACCTGCCCAGTAATTTTCTGACGATCATATAGGTGTCTGTCCCTCCATTGATCCTTGTATTGGATTCGTCCGCATATACTTGTTTACCATCACAGATCATATCGACATCGAACCGTCCTCTATATCCATTTTTCTTATACTCTTCTGCGATTTCATAGGTGATCTTTAAAACTGCGTCCTTGATTTTTTTCGTGAAAACGCTTTCATGCATTTCCATTCCGTAGAACTCTCCTTCGGAGGAGACGATCATATTGCAGTAATAGGGAATTTCAATGCGCCCATCTTGATGGATAAAACATTCAATACTGGGGAATGGACATTTCTTCTCCTTAGATGAATCTATAAATTTTTCAACAACAAGAGAATGTTTTTTGAGATAAGGATGCTTAGCAAATATTTTTTTTATCTCACTGTGGATGGTTACATCCGTAACATCCTTACTTTTTTTTAGAATAAAAACTCCTTGACCCGCATTGCCTCGATCTGTCTTTATGACAACACCGCTTCCAGATTTAAATCGATTTACAGCATCAGTGAGCGCTTCTTTCTGAGTCTTATGCACAGCACCGTCTGGCATTAAATGTGGAAATGAATTTCGAAATCCACACTTACTTCCAAAATGTCCAACGGTCCATAAATCTTTTTCCAGAGGTGCTTCAGGAAGGTGTACTACTGCACCAGCATTTTTTAGGCTATGGATTAATTTAAATAACTGGGCAGAAATTGCATAGGCATAAACAGTGATGCTTCCATGTTTTTTTGATTCAGTTAACAACTGATTAAAAATATCTGTGTCAAGTAAAATATTTTCACAAATAAAAGGGGAAGCTAAGCGAGGAGTCATGATGGTGCAAACAGAACCGGATAAATCAGAAAAGTATGATAAGAATGTATCGCTTAATGGAATTGGAGTGACAAGAGTAAAAGAGGGAAGAAGGGCATTTGCAAATAAATAGCAATCTGCAAATCGATTTGAGCTTTTAATATATTTTTTTTGCTTATAGAGGGGGAATGAAGATATGAGTGGCCACTCGTCCTCGATTGGATTATAGATATAGAGAGAATAGGTGTCTTTATTGTTCATTGGTAAGTAATCTTTGCATTTCTGCCTCAATTTGATATGCGCGTCTTTTTGTGTTTCCAAATATTATATATATTAATTCCTTTTGACGGATAATAACTTCAGAGCTAATAACGACTCCTTCTTTAGTTTTTTTGTCAAACAGAATGGGATGAAGAGTTTTCAGTATGGAAGCAAGGCTATGTTTATTTTTTTCATTAAGCTGATATTTACTTCTGCTGATGACATATGAATCAGACATGAAATCCTTTCCGATAAGTTCAAGCGCCATCTTATATACATCCGTCCCTCCTGTATTTCGCGTATTCGATTCATTCACAAACACCTGATTGTATTTTGTGGCAATCATATCGATATCGAAATGACCCCGATATCCTTCGGCACTATACCGTTCGGCAA